>CAWFBB010000020.1:0-215423 GCA_963813825.1 uncultured Alphaproteobacteria bacterium | reverse complement strand
TTGAATTCATGATCAACATGAAAACCGCGAAGTCGTTTGGCCTTTCAGTCCCGCAGGATCTGATTGCCGCGGCTAACGAAGTGATCGAGTGATCAAAGGATTTACCGGCACCAAACACGGCGATATGGCAGCCGAAATAGCGCATCGGTGGGTTCGTTCTGCCGAAAACTGAGCTAGCCGCGATCGCGCGCTGGTTGGGTTCGTTCTGACATTTCAGATCCGATCTATGCTCGTCGATTGGTGGGTTCGTTCTGCCAAATCCCGACTTCGAACTGAAAACGGCGGTACGACGGATTGGCGTTGCCGGGTCCGGACCTCGAGCTGAAATCGCCAGCTCGATGGGTTCGTTCTGCCGAAAGTGAACTAGACCGTCGGTCCGCCATTCGGTGCCGCCCAAATTTACGATGATTTAACCGAGGTCCGTTGAACGGATGCGGCTGAAAATGCATTTAAGTAGCAATGCGGTAGCAAAGGAGTAGCGGCCAGATAGCGCTGGGGCCAATCAAAAGGATATAGCGGGATCCCAAGGTTCAATGCCAGGCGAACGCCGTGGCGGTCACCAACGCGGCAGCGAACAGGCGTAGACCGAATTTTGGCAGCGGGACCTGGAGTGTCCACCGGCCTGGCCAAGGAACTAATCAAAGGCATTAGTCGAGGATCAGGCCCTACCAGGGAGACACACGTACAGAGCTAGCGAAAATACTTTTGCTCTTTGGCTACGGCCGACGCAACTTCAATGTGCCACAATAGAAGTAACCACCGCTGTCTTTCATCTAATGGCGGCGGCGTTCGATTTTTGTGGCTTACGTTATCCAACGGTCGGCGGCAACGGACTACCTCCTCTCAAGAAGCTTTATGTTGCGTCGCCGATGAAGACGCATGCCGCTGGCGTAGGAGTTTTACAAACTCCCGGACGGCCCGCTTTCTTCCGGACCAGGCCCGCCGTTCGTAGCGGTCGATCCTGACGAGGTCTAAGATTGCTGCTTCCAATGCCTCGTACTGATTGGGCTCTTCGATCGCTTGCTGCGCGACTTTGAGGTTTCTATCGTCAATTGTCTCCGGTTCTTCTTCCAGCAACACCTTGAGCTCTAGGGGAACAAGGCCGAATGCGAATTCGCCGATCCCGTTCATCCAGTCAGGGAGTTCGCATGAGTACTCGCTAATTTTGAAGGTGTTTTTTCTCCCTTGACCACGGGTACTATTTTCTCTTTGTATTTCTCGAGAACTTTAGGCAGTCGTGACTGCAGTTCTTTGTCTGCCAGCCAACCCTCCATGGAGCGCGCTTTGGCCAAATCGAGGCTGTTGTCCTTCTTGCAGAGTGGTGCCGCGTAGCGCTCACGCATGCGCTCGATGGCTGCGATTTTCTGCGCACGAATTGCACGCAACGTCATTTCACATGTGGCGATCTTTGTGGCTTGGGCCAATATGACGAGGTACTTGGTCACCTCGACAAAGTTCACGGGCCATTTGGTCGATTTCTGCCGACCGTGCGGATTGGCGGTGAACCAATGCAGACAAACCGTGACGGATCGCGTTGCGGCTGGCAATTGACTTGCCAGCCGCGCTACGCGGTCCGCTACTTTGGCGGCCATTTTGTCGATTTGCCGCTATTTTGCGTTCCGACGTCATTGATCGTTTCTCCTTAGATGTCTGCTTGGATCGATGGGGCTTCTAGCGCTACTGCGGTTTGGCCGTGGCTAGACTCTTCGTTGATCACCTGGACGGTGGCCTCGACGACCAACTGGCTTAAACCGTCCCGGTAGCGTTCCAATTGCCGGAGCGCATCGTTGCGCCGCGCCGTGGCCAACTCGATCATCCGATCAAGCTGCTCGTGGAACTGGATGCTTTTTTCTAAAGCGCGGTTGTGCTCCATTTCCGTTGCTTTGCGCTCAAAGAGATTGTCGATGTCATCGACACCCTCCAGGACCTTTTCCTCAAGGCGGATAAGCTCGGCAATGTCGACTGGCTTTTGGCCGAGCCGCTCTGCCAGCTTGTTCACGCAGTCGTCCCGACGTGCCTTGAGGACTTTGATGCGTTGTGCCTGATACGCCTGACTCTGATGGTACCAGCGCTCGATGGCCACGGTACCGTGGCGCCGGAGGCGATTGATGTGCCAGGCCTCATAGACGTAGTCCCGGATGAACATCAGTTCGATCATGTCCTGCGGCGACAAGCAGGCGATGACTTGATTGAAGATTTCCTGGAACTGCTCCGTGTTCTCGGTGGTGAGGACCGGAAGAGGGCCGAACAGCATCATACACTTGTGCATCTCGGCGTCGTTCATGATGGCTTGCGCCATGTTATTACTCCTTTTGCTCGTCAGCTTTGGACGAGCTTGGTTTGACGTTCTCAGCCGATTGGCTGCAATGAAGGAAGAGATTCTGATTGTTGCTCTCGATTGCTCTCCTTTTCGATTTCGCGTCTGCGTTCACAAACGTAATTGAAGTAGGAAAGCGCTCCACGTCCCCCTCATGAAAAAAAGTAGAGGGCGGCCGACGCAGGCGGAAAAGGCATGGTCGATAAAGGAGTTAGCCTGCGGCTGCGAGCGCCACGTGCTGGGGCGGCGGGAGGGACTTTTGCGGTAATCCGGGCTGGGGGGATTTCGCTAGCTCATGGCGCAAACGCCATAAGCCCAGCGGCCGAAAAATTATGTATTTCTGCCAAGTCAGGCAGTGCCTGCGCAGTCTTCCTACGCGTTGATGGCGGGAAGCGCCTATTTCATCGACACTTGCACTGCAATGTCGTGAGGTTCGGACGTGCGGTACCGGATTATGCCGGGGCTTTTTTCGATCCGTGCAGAAGCAATTGCTACGCCGCGAGCGTCGTTTGCGCCTTGATACCTGAGTTTCGCCTCGGCCGTCGTCGTCTAAAAAGATCAGGATCTCCGGTTTCGACGTAGAGCTTATCGATAAACCGCTCGAGCGTGTCGGGGCTGGGTACCGCTGCCAAGGAATCACCCTTAACAAGCAATCGACGCAGCCTGGCGATGCCGACTTTGCTGCTCCAGGTCTTATCGTGCAAAAGTGCAAGGACAGCGTTTCTTAACAACTCGGTCTGTTTCGTCGGCCTTCCGAATTTTGGCTTCGCTCTCGACCGCTGTGACGGCCAAATTCCTTTTGCACGTTCCAGTCGGTACCAAGCAGAAAATTCGCTTTCGCGAATGGCGAGCCTACCCTTGGTCAGCTGAACTAACAGCTTTTGATCGCCTCCAGCAGTTGTAATCATTGGCCTAATACAATGCTCAGGAAAGGATCGGCGAAAGCCAATCAGTCTCTTCGCGACACCTATTGGTACGCGGACTGGGTTAATCCAGCCCCGCACCGGTGATTCGGTGCTGGGAACAAGATAGAGTGCAAGGTTTCCTTTTAATACGGCAGACGTACAGATTCGGGCGGCGTTCTCTTTTCGAGGGCCGGCTTCGACCGAAATCTTGGGGTCTTTTAGTTTTACTTTTAGCACGGGTTCCGAGAGAGCCAGTCCACCCCAAATACCAACGCGTAGTCGTGCGATAGCATCAGACAGGTGCAGAAAGCCTTGAGGCAAGTTCTGTTCGCTTGTTCGCGGTGTGCCGCCCCTTTCGAATTTAAAGATCTTTTCTTGCTCGGTGCCCGGCCAGGTGATGACGGTTGTGACTTTCTTCTTCATGCAAACCTCATTGTTTCGCAGGTTGCACACGGGCCCAGCGGCGAGATTGGATGGTGCCATTGGCACTCGCGGTACGCAACCGGCAATTTGATGCCGCTCTCGGTTGACTTTAACCTCGCGTGGCGAGCGGGCGGTCCACGGGGTTTAATTGAACAAAAGTGCACCCTAAAAATTAAAAATCTTAGAAAGACAGCCGATCTTTCAACAGCTGCTTTTTTGGCGGCGCTTTTTGCGTGCCTTAAAATATTTGGCTCGCTTTTTTCGTGGCGCGGTGCCTCTGTGCTGTAACATTTCCTCACCAGTACGCGTAACGCTATGGCTCGTCTCACGGTGACGCGTCACGTCAACCGACTCTTCACAGGTGTGACATCAGTGTCGCGTTATACCAATCTGATCTTTAACCGCGGCTGCGTCCGGGCCGGTGATGCGTCGACACAACTAGCGCTGAACCCCAGTGGCCGGTGATGTGTGGCGTGAACTAGGGCCTTGGTGACCCACCTCAATCTGTCCTTACAGGCGCGTCGGTAGCCCCCGAACTCCTATTCATCCTTGTTCAAGTGAGGCTGCTTCAGTCGCGCGCCTGGACCTCGTCCCTCATCAGCATCGATAAATTCGACGCCGGCTTCCTCCAGCGTCCGTCGGATCGCCTGATCATTGACACGAGTGAGCTTGGTCTCGCTGGGCTTGAGTTCGGCCCGCCGGATCGAGGTGGTGCTGACGGAGGACTCCCGCGCCAGGTCCTCGGCACTCCAGCGGATCAGGGCCCGCGCGGCGCGGATTTGTGCGCTGGTCAGGGGCTGGGGGGTCTTGACATCCCGTAGGGGAGACATATTTCCATCCATATGGAATGATTAGTAGCGTCTATCGTGGCCTCATCATGAGGTCGATTCCAGAAGGAGGGGAAGAGATGAAAAATGCCATGTGGATAAATAGAGCCCAGGGGCGCCGGGGCTTCATCGGAGGCTCCGATGCCCGGATCATCATGGGCAATGATGCGGCCGCTCTGGTGCGGCTGTGGCAGGAGAAGCGTGGCGAGATCGAACCGGAGGACTTGTCGGGCAATCTGATCGTTCAGCTCGGGGTCGTGACCGAGGACCTCAACCGGCGCTGGTACGAGGCCAATGCCGGGGCGGTCATTACCGACATTCAAAAGCGCGTGCGCCATCCCGCGGTGCGTTGGCTCGGGGCCACCTTGGATGGACGGGTTGAGGCCACCGGGGCAGTGTTCGAATCGAAGTTCATGCTGCCCTGGCAGTTCTCCGAAGAGGCAGCACTATCGAAATATGCCCCGCAGCTGCAGCACAATATGTGGGTGGTGGAAACGAAGGCGGCGGTGCTCTCGATCATCACCGGCGGCGGCAAGTGGGTGGAGATCAAGACCACGGCCGATCCGCTCTATCAGCACCTGATCGTCACGGCAGAGCGTAAGTTCTGGCGCTGTGTCGAGAGCGGGGAGCCACCGCGGCTGTTCGGCATTGAGCCGCCAAAACCCCGGATCGAAGCGATCCGCATCGTCGACATGAGCTCATCCAATGCCTGGGCGGAGTTCGCCGGGGTGTTCTCACGGACCCGATCGGCCCATCTCGAACATGAGCAGGCCAAGGCAGAACTGAAGACCCTCATGCCGGAGGACGCCAAGGAGGCAATGGGCCACGGCGTTCGGGCCAAGCGCTCGAAGTCCGGCGCCGTGAGCTTCGACATCCTTGCTACGGAGGCAAAACCATGCAGCGGTCTAGTGCGTCGATTGCGAGTTTGGCGGCGGCGCTGGCCAAGGCGCAGCTGGAATTGACCAACCCGGAGAAGTCACTGACCGCGACTATTCGATCGGAAGGCACTAAGGGAAGCGGAGATCAGACCTTCCGCTATGCTCCGCTATCGAGCGGTCTCGATATTGTGCGCAAGACGCTGGGCCAGCACGAGATTGCGACAGTCCAGACTACCGCGATCGATCAAGCCGCCGGCGTCGTCAATCTGACGACACTCTTGGCGCATTCATCCGGGGAATGGATTGCCTCGGACTGGCCGGTCTGCGCGGTGGCCGATACGTCGACCCCGCACCGGATGGGCGCGGCCCTAACCTATGCCCGGCGCTACGCCCTCTTCACCCTCGTCGGTATCGCCGGCGAGGATGACCTTGATGCGCCCGATCTGATAGCGCCCAAACCAGCAATGCCCGAACCGCAACGGCCGAAAGGAATGAGCGGTCATGGCGGCAATGGACGATCAAACGGCGGCTGGCGCCAATCCGCCTCCTCAGATCGTGACGGTGGAAGCACCGACCGCAGCTGCACTCGGCGCTGAAGCGTCGACGCAGCTGCGCGATCAGCTGCTCATGGGGCTCAACGCAATTGTTTCCAGCGACGAGGCGGCGCTGTGGGCAAAACGCTCAATGGTTGAGAAGAACAAACTGACTGAGAACGATGCCAAAGCGGTCGAAGATGCGTTCGGGGTCAAATTGGCGACGTTCTCTTCGTCGTTCGAGGAGAAAGAATCACGCGCGGATCCAAATCCCACCGATCCGAAAGTGGATCCAAAACGTCCGAGCCGAAACCACCGGGCGCGGCGGCGGAAAACGTCAATCGACAAAGCAGCGCTGACGCTGTCGGAGCCACGGCGGGTTCGTGATCGTGATCACGTCAGGCACGTCGCAAAGCAACCTTGCCTGATTTGCGGCCGTCAGCCCTGCGATGCTCATCACCTTCGCTTCGCACAAAGCCGGGCGCTCGGGCGCAAGGTCAGCGATGAGTTCACCGTCCCGCTCTGCCGCGGACACCATCGCGAGGTGCACCGCGTCGGTGATGAAGCGGCGTGGTGGAAGAAGGCCGGGATCGATCCCAGCGAAAATGCCCGCGCCCTTTGGCTAAAAACGCGTCCACTGCCGACGGCCGGCAAACTACGGGGCAACGCGACAAGCGCAACCATCGGCAATGCCGCAAGAACCGCGTAAGGAAATTAAAGAAAAGCAGGGCGTGCCCACGTTGCGTGAGGGTGACGACAAAGTTCGCATTGATTTCAAGAACAAACGCATTGCACCTTGTGCAGGCCTCGCATTGTGTTCGCAAAAAAGCAACGCCTACCTCCCAATGCGCAAGATATAGTCAGCGATCATCCTTTTGAGAGTCATCTCAGCAAGCATTGCGGGTCCTTAAACTGGCCCAGCGTATTAGGCCGGCGCAAACTGAAACTTTCGACCGTTGATAATCGTCTTCCATGCGTACGATATCGTCCTCGCCGAGATAGCTACCGGTCTAAACTTCAATCAGCTCTAAATCGATCCTGCCAGATGCGAGAGCCCGCTCCTTACAGATCGCCCCCGCCCTCACCTAGCATTGGGCGATCTTGGCCGAATTGGCCGCGGGAAGCTGCGCTTCTTCGTCCAGCGAATCAATGCTCTGGTGCGACTTATGCTGACTTTCGATTCGACTTAGGGCGTTTCCTCTCACTCAATCGAAGACACGTCACTAGAATCGGCGACCCGAGCGCGCCGCCATTTCAGTCTTCGTCCACTTTGTCACCTAGGGGCATGCTGCATATCAGTGCGGCTGTGTTCGTGATAGATGCACGCGACTTCGCTCGTGCACGACCGGTCTTACCGCCAGCGTGGCCAAGTGCACTGGGCCACAAACATTGATATTGGGCCGGCGCAAGGCTCTACACCAGCTTGGAACGTTGCGCTGTTGCCACCCTATGACCACTGAATTTGTCTCGCGTTCAAGCTTCACCAGGAGATCGAAGCAAGTAACCCGAGTACCATCTGGCTCTGCTGGATTTATTTCATTAGAATCTTTTATTGCTTTCCACTCTTCGACCGGACGTCCGGTAATCGCAAGCACATAATTGCGAGTTTCGGCCGGAAGCTCCCGTGAGGCAGAAAGGTAGTCGCGCACGCGTTGTGGACCAGCATTATACGCGGCGGCAGCAAGGCCGAGATTGCCGAACTCTGCGCGCAACGCGGCAAGAAACTCGCCGGATTTTGGCAACGCTTCGGCGGGATCAAAGGGCTCATGCAGATTATGCTCGGCGGCCGTGCCAGGCATGAATTGGGCAATTCCTTCGCGCACGCTCACCAGTTCGAGTTAATGGTCCGACTTCGTTGGTTCGAAACCGGCTTTCCTGCCAGATCAATCGGGTAAAGAAGTCCACCGGCAGCGCGTTCTCCTCGGCCGCATGCTCGATAATTCGACAAACTGACTGGCCGGCATTGCCCGACCCCTCAAGCGGCCCGTTTGGCTGCGCCATCGTTCGGCTCGGGACGCTCAGCGCCAGCAGTAACAATAAAACGACTTTCGATTGCACCAAGGCCTCTTGTTCTCCCGTTCTCGGGATGAAACCATGGCGTTCATTGCGCTTGCACTGCACGTTCGCGATGGTTCATGGGCACCGGATTGCCAAGCGCCGCCCACTGGCATTACACTGAGAGAATACTGGATAAGTCACCAGTGTTCCCCCTTAGAGCCCCGGCAAACCTGCCGGGGCTCTTTTTCGATCCCTGCAGTAGCAATTGCTGCGCCGTGAGTGAACGGCAGCAAACGCCATCATGCTCAGCGCGCTACATTCGGTCGCAACGCGATGGCCCATTCTACTATCGACGCGCCAAGGCTTGGACCCGAGGCACCTATCCAACCGCGCGATCGGCACTGAACGACCTTACTGGAGATGATGCTGGAATGTGGGCGCAGGGGAGCCGCGCATAAAATAATTAGCTGACGACAGCCGATGCTGGATGCGTTGAGAGCTCCAACAGCCTCTCATATTAACGCGCTACCGGCAGAACCGCTAAAAACCGCAACCCAAATGCTGCGAATATCAGTATCAGCCCAGGCGCACCAACCTGGGCAAACATCGTTTCGAAACATGACTCATAGCAAGCCAACAAACAAATACGGAGGAAAAGAGTTTTTAACGGAGCGCTCGTTGGGTCGGGCGGCGACCGGTGATAGTCGATAAGTGGTAGCACAACGAGCCATAGCATCACCAAAGCCGCGCCAGGTATGCCGACGGTAAGCGCGAGATCGAGATACCCATTGTGCGCATGAAACGCAGTATTGGCCCAACCCGCTCCGCTCATTCCATAAACCACCTGCTCGGTGCCCCAAAAGCTGGCAAATCCATAGCCGGTGATGGGCCGCTGCGCGACGTGATCGAGTGCAAATTTCCAAACGTCGGCCCGTCCCGTAAAGGTTGGATCCGGCATAATCGCTTCTGCGAGCGCCCGACCGGCCTCGAGGTATACAGAACCGATAGAAATAAGATTTAAGCCGGCCATTATTGCAAGCGCTCCGACAAGCCCCGTTACGGGACGAACGCGCGCAATGAAAAACGAGACGATATAGGCGAGTATCAGCGCCGCCATCGCTGTTCGCGAGTGTGCGAGGAGAAGAAACGTCGACGAAATCACGACGATCGTCGTGCCAAGTGCGACACTGCGCATCTTCGTGACAAAGCAGCCTATGAAAATGAATATTGCCATCGTCACGCCGGCTCCATTCTTATGACCGAACAAACCGCGCCAATCGCCGGCAGATTCGGCGTCGCGGGGGTCGGTCGCCTGGTGGAATGCCAGCGACGGCGAAGCAATCATTTCAATACAACATAGGGCAAGCACGGTAATAATAACGGCAGCCAGCACATCGCTCAGGTGCCAAGGATTTCTTGGCAGCAACAACACCATTCCCGCGATGCCAATAGTCACAAGAGCAAACGCAAAACGTCGAGCCGAAGCCGAGGGGTCCCATGACGTGGTGACACTTAACGCAAACCAAAGCACCGTCATGATCAAGGCTGGCCGCAGCAGGAGGAGCAATCGCTGCGGATGATGCAGCATGCACCAGGCGGCAAGCATGATGAATAATATGGAATATCCGAGCTGGTTGATTAGATTTCCTTCGTCACCAGCCTGCCGACCTTCTGGCAAAGTCGGGAAGGGATTGAATGAAATCCAGACGAGGAGGAAAACGGCGGCAAGGAGAAAACTGCGGAGAAGGGTATCCGTCGGACTGGCTCTTTCAGGCCCGACGTCATCCAAGATTGGATTTTCAACGATTGACACGCCGCCTTCCTCGCGAGGATACTTGGACCGCAACTACGCCTACATCGTTACGCCGCGAGCGCACCGCCGGTGAGCACACGGCCGCAGATCTTGCCCGAATTCTTACCAAGGTCCGACACCAAGCGCTCCATCGCGTTGTCATCGGTTTGATCGGCTTTTGCGACCAGAAGAATATGGTCAGCTACTTGGGCTAGGGTGACTGCGCTCGGGTTTAATCTCCGCGCAATGCCAATGACGATCACCATGCCGAAGTGTTTGGTCAGCTTGAATGCCGCATCGATGTCGATGTCGACGGGAAAGCGACCTACGGCTCGGACCACATTGATGTTTGTTGCGGGATCGAGACTAATCGCGTTCGCGAGATTGCAGCGTCCGGCGGCGGCGTCGAGGAGGCCGGTCATGGATCGGTCACCCGTAATTGACGAAGCAGTACGGCCTTCCGTATCAGCGTCGATCAACAATACACTCTGTGACGCAGCCGCAATGGCAGCGAGGCTTACTGCAACGGCCGCGGCGTCTTCTCCATATTCGCCAGCAAGAACAAGCAGCCGCCGATGGAGCTCGCCTTTATGGCAAGCACCGAGCGCCTCATGTACTTTGCTCATTCCGGCGGCAAAGTCAGAGACGTCGTGATTTTCCGCCGTTGACCAATCTATGGCGGGTAAGTTGGCAAGGACCGGAATGGTCAGCGGTCGTGGCGAGTTCGCCAGTTGTTGTTTTGCTTCCTGGCGCGGCATGACCGGACTGCGGCGCTCTTTCCGATTAGCCCGTTGATAGGAAGCCTGGATCAGCGTGATGCCTGTCCCGGATGCAAGTCCGAGCAACACCGCCCCTAGTGCGATCAGTTTGATCGGTGGCGGGAGCTCCGGCGCAACGGTATTTCGGCTTTCGAAATGACGTGAATGTTCTTGGTATCGACCTGCTCCTGTTCCGCCGTTTCCCGGGCCCGCACCAGAAATGCTTCATAGACCGCGCGATTTGCCGCAACCTTGCGTTCGAGTTCCCGCAACCCGACCAGAGATTGATCGGTGTTCATGGCGCCGTGCTTGAGAACCTCGAGATTGCGCGATAGCTCCTCCTCGTTCGCATTGGCGCTTTCGTAAGCGGTCCGCGCCGACTGAGCGATACGATCGACCTCGTCCCGGATGGTCCGTTCCAGACGCTGGACTTGTGCCTCGATTTCCACCACCGCAGGATGCCGATAGCCCAATGAACTTTTCTGTTCCGCTTCGCGGCTCTGCAATTGGGCATATTGACTGCGCAGCGCCGCTATCGTGGGTGACTGAATCGCATCGGGAAACGCTCCGATCGCGAGAGGAGATTTCTGCACACGCTCAACTTCGGCAAGCCGTGTCCTTGCCTCGACGGTGTGGGCGTGGGCTATCGTGTGTTGTTCGTCCAGGCGCGTAAGCTGCTGTTCGTTGAGAAGCTCGCCATTGGCGTTGACGATGCCGGTTTGCTTTTTGTAAGCCTCCACCCTGTCTTCGGCCTCGCGAACCCCATCCTGCAGGTCATTAAGACGAGCAGACAATGATTGAGAAACCTGGCGCGCGTCAGCGGCGCGGTTGTCGGTCTGCTCGGCGAGATAGGCCTTGACGATCGCATTCGCGATGCGGGCCGCTTTCGCGGCATCCACACTGGTGACCTTGATGTCGACGACGTAGGTACGTTCTGCACGCGTTACCACGAGATGTCGTCGCAGCTCATCCAGCGCGATTAAGACCTCATCGCCGGCTGTTCCCGAGCTGCGAGTAAACTCCGGATCACGATCGAGACCTTCGGCCTCGACCACGTGGCGAAGCACGTTATCGGCCGTCATTACGCTGACCTGGCTTTCGATTGTGAACACCATGGCGTCACTTTGTTGGGTGTTCGAAGTTACCTCATGCGGAGCGCCGTTAAGCTCCATCGGATCGATGAGGATTTGGGCAACTGCCGTGTATTTGAAAGGCACAATGGCAACCACTAACGCTGCCAATCCAAGCGCAGCAAGGATCGAAAGCAAAATTGTTATTTTGCCATTCCAAATATCTTTCCAGATTTGTCGCGCATCGATAGCCACGAACGGGCCTAACGCTGGAACGATAGGAGCCCGCGCAATCATTGTCGCTGATGTAGATCGTGATGGTTCAAACATATGGATATTTCAAAAACCGCGGAAACCCGATTTTTCCCGTGCAGGATGGAGATCGCTTACAATCAAAAGCAAGTGCGGATGGATGTACAGACAACTCGCAAAGTTCTGCGATCCACTGCAAATTAGTATTAATTGGGCGGCGCCTCACAGCGACGATCAGCAGGGTTAACTCGGAAAGGAGATCAGACGGACCGAATGTTTGGCCGGATATTTCCCGTTTGAAGTGGTCTTCCCTGAAGCATGTTTTTGATCACGGAGGTTGAGATCAATGGCAAAGAAACGGCATCCGGCTGAAGAGATTGCCGCGAAGTTTCGGCAGATTGATATGCTGATGGCGTAAGGCAGGCTGGCTGCTGAAGCGGCCCGAGCGATAGCGGTGACGGAAGTCACGTACTATCGGTGGCGCAATGAGTATGGCGGGCTCAACGGCGACCAGGTAAAGCCGCTCAAGGAAGTGGAGACCGAGAACACCCGGTCTGCGGCGGGCAGTATCAGACCTGACGCTGGATAAGCTCATTCTGGCAGGGGCTGCAAAAGGAAACTTCTATGCCCCTCCCGACGCCGCGCATGCGTAATCTGGCCTGCACCCCGCCCCTTTACAGAGATGCATGACCTTGCGCAGCAGTCGTTGCGCAAAAGCAATACGGCCGCCCCATTGGGAGCGGCCGTGCTTCGATCTGGAATTACTAGAGCGGTTTTAAGCTTGGAACGCTTCCAGCTTGGCGACCGGAACGCGCCCGTCCGCCTAAACCCAGTCCCAGCATGCCCAAGCCAAACATCATGAGCAGCCAAGTCGTCGGTAGCGGAGTTGCGTTGACGTAGAGCTGTTCGTCATAATAGATACCAGACCAGCATAGTCAGCGCCCAGGACGGATCCGTTCCAAGCGCCATTCAAGCCATCGCCTGCATCGCACCAGGTTGCCGCAGTGTTGAAATACGGCGTGGCGCAGGAGCCTGTAGTGGTACTGCCACCGTCCGCAAAATAGGCACCACTGACCGGGTCACTGCCTCCCGCAGGAACGTTGCCACCCGGATTGTCCAAGAACAGCTCCGCAAAGGCGCCAGGATTTACCAAGTCGTAAGCATCGACAAGGGCCATATCAGCAGCTGACGGAAGGGCCCAGCCCTTGGTAGATTGATAAGTCAAGTCTCCCGTTGCATAACAGCCGCCCGAAGACGGGCACGGTCTGCCCCAAGCCCAGTCCATGCCATCAAAGACAATATAGGCGCTGCTTGGTACCGGGCTATTGATGGGAAGCGCGTTAGCTCGACCGCCGACGAGCATCAACGAAAAAGCCGCGAGCACCAAACTAAAGGCGCGGGCGGGCGTCACAAATCTCGACATTCCAAACCCCCTGAAGTTACTAGAAGAACACTGTTGCCACTGAGCTCCGCTCAACCATGCCAAAACGGGCAGCCGGAGGGCGAAACCACAACAACTGTCACGGTCACATGCGGTTAACGAAGTGTCAACGGGACGCGTATGAATTTGCTAGTTTTTGCTAGACAAGATCAGCGGCAGCTTCTTGGCGCCGCTCGCGTAAGTTGAGTTACAAGCGATCCGGTGATCTTCGGTCCTTCGCCCGCTTTAGAAAGAAAGTCGCGGGGCGCGTCGCGACCGCCGACCAAACGCCGCAGAAGAGCTCGCCAATGGCAGAGGAACGAGCCAAAGTGCTGGTTTGGGAAAGACCAACCATGGCGAGGCGCATGCCCGCCCTGACAGCAGTATCTAAAAGAGGATGCAGCTTTTTCTAACCGTGGCCTGAACGGGCGGAGCAGCAATAAGATCGCCATTTGATCACGTCATTGGAGTCAGCGTGACCGCTGCCGAAATGAAAAGACCGCCTCGCGGCGGTCTCTCCGAAATCCGATTAAACGTTTTGATTATGCAGCCGCTTAATCAGGCGGCCGCGATGGCAGCGGAGCCCTTCTTCGACCCGCGAAAGGCGAAGAAGCCGAGGCCGGCGAAGCCAGCAATCAGCATCGTCCAGGTCGAGGGCAGTGGAGTAGCGGTGATCGTCAGAACGCCATCAAGCCCGTTGGTCTGGTCGGCGCCGTCGAAGATTCCTGGCGCAAAGACGGGAGCGGATTTGTCTCCGCTGTACACCTGCGGCCCAAACACGACATAAGAAGGCGATGTGTCGGTATCGAACATACCAGCTTGGCCTGTACTGAACCAGTCTATTGAGGTAGCGGGTCCAATATTGCTGGTCCAGTTAGTCACTGGAACATCTGAATTACTTCCAAGGTTAAAGCCAATCGGGGTCGGCGTAGAAGACTGATCGAATGAGAAACTCGATTCCGCCCGCTTCGGTATATTGAAAGAAAAGCGTCGAAGCGTGGGCGCCTCCGGCCAGACCTAGGGATGCGAGGCTTACTGCTGCAGCCAAGAGCCATTTCGACATGAGGACCTCCAACAACTGATGCGTCCGGTCTTTCCAAACGCGCGTGTGGACGTTACAGACGGTCAACAGTGCGGTCAATGGCTCGTCAGGCACTGAATGAAGGTTTGCTAGATTTTGCTAGTAACTTTGTCGTCGCGCTGTCATCGTTTGCGAGGCGCTGCATAGGCTTTGCGCCGTTCCGGGAGCTTGTATCACGCAGCTACATCTGATCGGCGTTTGACGTTGCTGTAAAGGTACCGAATTCGAAGAGAGCGCCGTTTTTGGCTTGGCCTTCTTCCAGCTACGATAAAAAAAGAACCAAAGCCGACGAGGCCGGCGATCACGCAACCCGAGGCTTTTGCTAGATTTTTGCTAGGTCGTATTGCGTCCGCATTATCATTCAGTTTCGGCCCAGAAAGAGATCGGTCACCTAACTCCACCTCTCGGGCCTTGGCTGCTGCGACGCACACGCCATCGCCGAGACGGTCAAAAGCCGCCGAGAAGTTCAACGCAACTCTCAACACCGGCGAGCCTGATTGATTTGACTTTACCAACCGCACCCCGTGCTTAAACGGCAATTGCAAAGTAGCCGTTGCAGACGGGCCGACGTCTCTGATTACGCGCGCCGCCAAACCCGTCGCCGGCGTTAAGACACTTCGCGACGTCGAGTGGCGTGCGTTAACGCTTCAAGAAAGTACGTGCAAGAAACAATGCTGCCGCTGTTGCACCGGAGGCGATAACTCCAACGCCGATTAACGGAACGGGGGCCGCTCCGGGCAAAGCAAGCGCCGGCGTAATGCCGACCAGCAGTGAAAGTCCAACAAAAACCAAAGTTGATGTTTTCATGATGGCGTTCTTTCAAAGTTGTTGACTCGTGAGCAAATAGATTAAAAAGCTACATCATGAAAGAGCTACCTTGAAGGCTTTATGCACATGGTTAAGGTCATCGATCGTCTTATTTGGAAGCGGCATGTCGATATATTCTATTCGTGGCCGCTGCTAGTTTTCAGTTGTGTCTGTGCTGTTCTTGTTTCTCGCCTTTACGCAGCCGCGGGCGACATGGAAGTCCTGCCGGATTCGGATGTGATGCATGCCGTGCATATTGATGCATTCCAGATTCTGGCCTGGGGCGTGGTGGTGTATTTGTTGAAACAGGCGATGCCCGATGGTCGTGCCAGTATTTTGACCATCGTCGGAGCGCTCGGTGTCATCGTCATCGCCCTGTTCAACTCGGCAGCCGGTGTTGCTGCGCTGAGCGTCTTCTTGTTGATCAGCAGCAGGGGCGATGCGAGGGTGATTGCGGTTGCTACCATTGTCGCGGCGCTGTTCACGCAGCAAGCCATCGTTCCCATTATTTACGCGGCCCTCGAGGCGAAACTAATCCACTTCGACGCCATGCTGGTCGGTACCGCGGTTGAGCTCACGGTAAAGGGGGCAACCTGGCAAGACAACGTCATCACTGTGCCAAGCGGCCATGCCATCGAGGTGATGAGCGGGTGCTGTTCGTTTCGAAATGTTTCGCTGGCGGTGCTGAGCTGGGTGGCACTGACCAAGCTGGAGCGGCCGCAGTGGTACCCCTTGGACGTCGCTGTTCTATCGTTGGCTGCGGGATGTCAGATTGTGCTCAACGTCGTGCGCATCTATCTGATGGCGTTGTCACCGGAGATGTATGTGTATTGGCACGTGGGAACCGGACAGCGAATTTTTGCCATCACTGCGTCGGCGGCGGCAGTTTTAATCAGCGCGTTTGGGGCACGCTATGTTTCGGATGCTTATGCCAATTCATGCATTTGTTCCGAGCCTTCTCTGGTAAAAGTGGCGCGCTAAAAGTTTGGAACTCATAACAAACTCTTGGCGAAGACAATTCGCAAGGCCGACTGAAGCGGCGGCTCTCAAACGGAGACGTCAAGACCTAGCTTGGCCCGGTACCTGTAATCTCGAAATCAAATAGCTGGTCAGGCGCAGAACGCGATCGCGTCAATCGTCAGCGAAAGAACTCGTTAGGTTGCAGCGCGAAGTTATTGTTGCTCGCGGAACGCCGGAGGTCGCCATCGTCTTGAAGGAGACGCATACAATCCCGATTGTGTTTTAGCATCGTTGCCGATCCAGTCGGTAGGGCCTTCGTGGAAAGTTTTGCAGACCTGGAGGCAACGTCGGCCGCTTTCAGAACTTTCGAATTCACGATGGTCGGCAAATGGATTCAACTACTCAAGGAGATCACACTGCTCATCGGCGGCTTCATTAAAGGTATCGGCGAGGAACTGCCGGTTCTTTGAGCTCAGAGGAACACAGGGCCAATTGCGAACTCGCCGATCCCATTCGTCCAGTCAAGAATTACTGCCGTACCCAAACCCGAGCCCATTCAGAATGCGCACGATTCCACGGTTAGCACCCCCGAAAAACGACGGTGCCCGCACGCCAATAGGAGCTAGCAAAATCTAGCAAAAGCCCTTGATCGTTCGAGTAAATCCTTGACGGCGCCGTGCTTAGCTGAAAACATTGAACATCGAAAATGTGTGTTTTGAGACTCGCGTAGGCTTTAAGTTGGAGGGTTCCTGCATGAAACCGCTCGTTTGGATCGCAAGCTTAGCGTTCGCTACGACTCTGGCGGCCTCGGCCAACGCCTCAAACCTTATCACCAATGGTGACTTTTCGACCCCGTACTATAGCGGCGGGTGGGATTTCTCGGCCTCCGGTGCCAATGGCTGGTCTGATGGTTCTGACTCGATCGAGATCGGCAATAGCGGCGTCTATGGCCTGCCGTGTGCGCCCGGTTCCTGTCAGAACCTCGAGGTCAATGCCAACAATTTTGACACCGTGTATCAATGGGTTTCTGGGTTGGTCGTAGGTCAGAGCTACGATCTGTCCTACCTCTACGGTGGCCGACCTGGCGGAGGCACGCAGAAACTTGATGTGTCCTTTGGCGGCAGCCCTTTGACTGTAGACACCGGTGACTTGGGCGTGTGGGTAACTAATTCGTTTAGCATTGTGGCTACATCGAGCATGGAACTTCTTCAGTTCGCATCAGAGGGCACTGACGGCCTTCCTTCTTACGGCAACGAGATCACCAACGTTTCGCTCACAGCCACCCCGCTGCCAGCGGCTCTGCCACTTTTTGCCGGTGGTCTTGGCATCGTGGGCTTCATTGGTGGGCGACGCAGAAAGAGCAAGAAACTCTCTAGGCTCGCAGCCGCCTAATCAAAACACCACATCGGATTCGGAGAGACCGCCGACGAGGCGGTCTTTCTGTTTTGTGCTGCGGGCATGCATCTGCCGGCCCGGTTTGTTAGTTGGTTCAGAGTCAGATTGATCCGCGCTATCTGAAACTTCCGAATATTTGCGACATCAAGTGTGAGGCTGCGGTGAAGTACAGGCCATCAAACCAATAAGCATCGAGGCCGTAGAGAACGGCAATGCAAACGAGTGCGATACCTAGTGGCTTCATTCTCACACCCCAGGGATAAAAAGCTTTCACCCCTGGGTCTCTCCGCCAATACCTCAGAAGGTTCCATGCGAATTTGGCGAGGCTGCTTAGCGTGTGCCTTCATCGACCGGTAACATTATATCCCCAAGTTAAAGTTGATTGGGCGCCATTCGCAACCCGAAAGGGCCCAAGGGCCTGATGTCAGCGCAAGAGAGGCTCCGATTTCGGTCGGAGCCTCTTTTATGTCGTCGCCAAAGCTGCCGGCACTCAGGAGCCAGCGCCAAACAGCCGTTCTATAATCAGGTCCGATGGCCGCCGTGGCTGCGCAAAGGACATTCTGCCGACGAACGAGTGGCTGGGCGTTCGGCAGGGCGCCCCTCAAATCTAAATGGCGGCCCATAACCAAAACCGAGTAGCGCTGGCCAAGCGCACACTCGGACGGCTCGATTTTCAGGAAAATGCGAGGAAAATTCGAGCGTCCGTATTAGACCGCCGCCAATTGCCATCCAGTAGGTATTTTCACCGAGGGGCCGTCGCCAGCGCCGAGGTGTGGCCCGCCATTTGGAGCCTTGCATCATGAGTTCGCTCGATATTCAGGAAAGGCGCCATAGCCCGCGCCATCGCCTCGGAAAGCTGGCTACAATCAAGCTTGGGATCGGCATCGCGCCGCGCTATTGCCTCGTCTCCAATGTTTCCACCGAGGGCGTGCGAATCCACGTCAACGGATTCGAAGTTCTCGATGAGTTCGTTCTGCTCTTTCCTGAAGGCGCCGAGGGTCAGAGCGGCACGTATAAGGTGGTCTGGCGAAACGGTCTCGATGTCGGCGCCAAGTTCTTAAGTGCGGCCACCCAAAACGTCTGACATAGAGCGCGCCAGGCAAGCGCAGTCTGGCGGGAAAAAAAGTCCCGCCTAGGGTGGCGAGGCATGTGTGCTGCTGTTAGCGCGGCTCCGGAGTTTTATAGATCTTGTCGTGTTGGTCGGCTAGGGCGAGCCACGCGCTGGCGATGTCGAGAAGGGCTATTTTGCCCTCGCGATCGTCGCTCTTTCGGGCAATCTCCAGGCACGCGGCCGCATGGACTTATACACTTCTTCCCGGCCATCGCCCGGCATTGGCCAATTCCCGATAAATGCGTTTACCGCCGGTACGCTGTACATTTCCGGCGCAAGGTAATGATGCCGGCTCCTGCTTACGGTTTGGTTAGCATCGGCCTGCGCTGGCTCGGTGCTATCTCACGCTGTACGGCACGCCCACGATCTGCAGTAAGAGCTGCAGCGCGACGCGGATATTCGCGGTTGTCATCGCCATGCCACCGGTGACCACATAAAAAAGAGACTCCGACATTCGGTCGGAGCCTCCCTGAGTGGCCTCCCCGGTGCATGGCCGATTGTCTTGCGCTGACATCAGGTCCCTTGGGCCCTTTCGGGTTGCGATGGCGCCCAATCGATTGGATTATGCGTCTATATCCAGATCTAGTCTGTTAAATATGTAACACTTTCCACATCAATATAGTGCTGGCCACCCCTCGGGCCCGGCCCTGGGCTTGTCCGCAAGCACAAGAAGAAAGACCGCCTCGCGGCGGTCTCTCCGAAATCCGATTGTGTTTGGATCAGGTGATTTCGAGAGGGGCTTGGTTCTTGCTCTTCCTGCGTCGCGAACCAATGAGGCTCAAGATTCCGAACCCGCCGGCAAAAAGCGGCAATGCGGCAGGCAAGGGGGTCGTGCCGATGGTAGCGCCGCCATTGGTAGTCAACGTATCGGGGAAGCCGGCCTGAGAATAGTAAACGGACGAACCCAGCGGACCGCCAAAGCCATTGATGCTGATCGTGATATCGGACGTACCCTCTGGCAACGCACCTCCGCCATACAAATTGGCAAGACTAAACAATTGGAGCGTTCCGCCGGGGGAGTAAGTAAAAGCTGAAATGGGGTTAAACGCGAGAACGGCCGGGCTGAAGAATGGATCGGTGACAGAGTAGTGAAGGCCGCTTACAACGCCGCTCAGGGATTGGTCGATGTACGTTACGGTAGGGTCAAATGTGATGGTGAACGAACTAGATGCTACGCCGAGTGGATTGTACGGGTAAGCCGGATCACCATTAGTCGGATAGGTGCCGCTATCGGTGAACGAAATAACATCGGTCACTGTCGATGCTTTGACTGGGGCGCTGCCCGCGACACCCACAAAAAGAAATCCAGCCGCGAGTACGTGAGCGAATTTCATGATGCCCTGGCGCCTATAGAAATTCACGGCACAGCACTCCCTTGTTCATTCCCAACTATACCCAGTTCCCCAGCGATCGATGTCTCCCAGTCGGCCAAGCCCGAGTCAAGTTTCCATCAGGAAAACCAAGGGCTTTTGCTAGATTTTGCTAGCCAGCATTTGTCGTCGACTGCCATCGTTTGCTGATTCCGAGCGAAATCGCCCACCATTCTGATTTTAAATCGTCCGCGATTCCGAAATGAAATCGCCCACCATTCCGAGATGATCTCGCTCACAATTCCGAGCTGAAATCGCTCGGGGGGATGGCGCCTCTTCCGGCCTGTTTAGGGTCCGCTCTTTCGGCTTTGCCAAGGAGGGTCCCGATGCCGATGGAGAGGATGTCGATGCGCCATGTGCGCGATTGCGTGAGATTGAAGAACGCCGGGATGTCGACGCGCGCGATTGCTCGGCGGATCGGAGTGGCGTCGTCGACGGTTCGGTTGACGCTTCGCCGGTGCGAGGTCGCGGGCATCGCCTGGCCGCTGGACGCCGGTTTGACTGATGCGGTCCTGGAGCAGCGGCTTTTTGCCAACGCTGGCGTCAAGCCTGGCCATCGTCGTCACGCGGAGCCGGATTGGATTGGGGTGCATCGCGAAATGCGTCGCAAACACGTTACCCTTTCGATCCTCTGGGAGGAATATATCGCCGCGTATCCGGGTGGCTACCGCTACTCCCGATTTTGCGATCTGTACCGGGAATGGGAAGGGCGCTTGCCGGTTACGATGCGGCAGACCCACGCCGCCGGCGAGCGGCTGTTCGTCGATTATGCGGGCGATGGCGTGCCGGTCGTGGTCGACCGGCTGACTGGCGAGATCAGGAACGCGCAAATCTTTGTCGCGGTGCTGGGCGCGTCGAGCTTCACGTTCGCACATGCGAGCTGGACGCAGGCGCTCCCCGACTGGATCGACGCCCATGTCCGCGCCCTGGAGGCGATCAGTGGTGTTCCGCATTTGCTGGTACCGGACAATACCAAGACCGCCGTCATCAAGGCCTGTCTCTACGATCCTCAGATCAATCGCACCTATGCCGAGATGGCGGCGCATTACGGTACTGCCATCCTGCCAGCGCGGCCGAGACGGCCTCGCGACAAGGCGAAGGTCGAGCAGGCCGTGCTCATCGTCGAGCGATGGCTTCTCGGGCGGCTGCGCCATCGAACCTTCTTCAGTTTAGCGGATGTCAACGCGGCGATTGCCGATCTGATGAGGCATCTCAACGAGGAGCGTCCGATCCGGCGGCTCGGCGTGACGCGCCGGCAATTGTTGGAACAGATTGATCGCCCGGCGCTGAAGGTGCTGCTGGCCGAACCTTACGAGTTCTCGGAATGGCGCACCTGTCGCGTCGGCATCGATTATCACATCGAGGTTGCCGCCCACTATTACAGCGTGCCGCATCGCTTCGCCCGCGCCGAGATTGACGCACGTCTGACCGCGCGGACGGTCGAGATCTTCCTCAAGGGAGAACGGATCGCAGCGCACATGCGCGGGGGCGGCAATCACAAGCACACGACAGTCCCCGAGCATATGCCTTCCAGCCATCGTCGATATGCCGGCTGGACGATTGAGCGCATCCGCGCCGACGCCCGGCTGGTCGGCCCGGCGACTGCGGCGCTGTGTGAACTGATCCTCGAACAGCGTCCGCATCCGGAACAGGGCTTTCGCGCCTGTCTGGGGGTCGTCCGGCTGGCCCGTCCGTTTGGCGCCGAGCGCCTTGAAGCCGCCGCCGAGCGCGCCATCGACATCGGCGCGCGCACTTACGGCTCGGTCAAATCCATCCTCGACAACCACCTCGACCGGCGATCCGCGCAAAAGCGCGCCACGGACGGAACGCCGATCCTGCACGCAAATATCCGTGGACCGCGCTACTACAATTAGGAGAAGCGATCTTGCTCAAACATCCGACCTACGACCAGCTTTACGCGCTTGGCCTGCATGGCATGGCCAAGGCCCTCCTCGAAATCGTCGCTGGTGGTGAATCCGACGGCCTTGGCCATCACGAATGGTTGGGGCTCCTGCTTGATCGCGAGGCCTCCTGGCGCCAGGACAAACGCCTCGCGGGAAGGCTGCGCGTCGCCAAATTACGCCAGCAGGCCTGCGTCGAGGATGTCGACTATCGCAGTCCCCGCGGTCTCGACCGCGCCCTGTTCCAGAAGCTCGTCGAAGGCGAATGGATCAACGCCCACGACAATCTGGCGCTGATCGGTCCAACCGGCGTCGGCAAAAGTTGGCTGGCCTCCGCGCTCGGCCATAAGGCATGCCGGGACAACCGGTCAGTCCTCTACCAGCGCGTGCCCAGGCTGTTCGAGGAGCTTGCGCTGGCGCGCGGCGACGGTCGCCATCCCCGGCTTCTGCGCAACCTCGGCCGCGCCGACCTTTTGATCCTCGACGATTGGGGCCTGGAGCCGCTCGACGCCGCCGCCCGGCACGATCTCCTGGAAATCCTCGAGGAACGCTACGGACGCCGCTCCACGATGATCACTTCCCAGCTCCCCGTCGACCGCTGGCACGAAATTATCGGCGATCCCACTTACGCCGACGCCATCCTCGATCGTCTCGTTCACAACGCTCATCGTATCGAGCTCGAGGGAGAAAGCATGCGCCGGACCCGAGCCAAGCAAACCAAGAAAGGTTGACCAACAACCGTCACCGATGCCAGAAACTAACGTGCTGGAAGAACCGCGTCCCCGGGCGATTTGAAATCGGTACCCCGGGCGAGATCATCTCGGAATCCTGGGCGAGATGAGATCGGAATAGCCGGGCGAATTGATCGGAATCCGCAGCCATCGTTTGCGTGGCGCCGCATACCCTAGGACGAGCGCCGGGCCGGCCCGCGCTCGCTCGGTGCTTTAACAAAAAGCAGCCCTATTCGTCGGATACGTCGACTGTATAGCGATATAAAATTGAGGGGTTACGGCATGGTCGATCGATTCCGACCACTCGCGGTTTCAAAGCGAGCAAATGTTGGAGCTGCTTTTTTGATTTTTGCAACGGGTATACTATTGCACGACCGTATGCCGAAGCAGCATACGCGCGATCAAATCTCGCCACCACACATCATTAGGTGTGCGGCGGCGATTGAAAATTCCCCCTGTTCACCTAGAACGCAACAGAAACTCTATGTCGAGCCGCCCGAATTTTTTCCGAAATCGGTAGCGAAAGCCGGCGATGACGATTTGACACGCATAATGCCGGCATTGCGATTTCGGCCGCACTTGCCCGCAAGCACAAACAGAAAGACCGCCTCGCGGCGGTCTTTCCGAAATCCCGATTCAGTGGAAGTGATAGTTCAAGCGGAGTCACAATCGTGAAATGGGAATATCAAATTGTTAGGGCGGATACTGTCGAGAACTTTGAGACCTTGCTCAACAAGCTTGGAAGCGAAGGGTGGGAGGCGACTACTGGAGCCTACGCAGCAGACAAGTCTAAAAAGATTACCCTCGGTCATGGAATGCCGCCTTCTATGAGGGTTGGTGGGTTAACGTGGGTCGCTCTCATGAAGCGCTCCATTCCAGATTAGTACCGGCGTATGCGTGGCTGAGGCAGGCGTCGCGACTGTTGGAACGCTTTGCCGTCAAGCTGTCGCTTCGACACCAACGCTGCGCTGGCCCGCAAGCGCAAGCAGAAGGACCGCCTCGCGGCGGCCTCTGCCAACTCCGATGCTATATTTGATTAGGCGGCTGCGATAGCAGGGCCGCTCTTCTTTGACCCGCGATAAGCGAAGTAGCCGAGGACGAGGAGACCGCTGAAAAGCATCAGCCAACTCGAAGGCAAGGGGGTCGAGGGCAAAAACGTTGGTGCAAAAGACACATTGCCGTCAAGATCAAAAATCTCGATCATTGGCGGATCGTAATAGGAAGTTGCATTGGTATATACGCTAAATCCGCTGCTCCCACCGCTGAATTCCATATTCCACAAGAACGACACTATGTCTCCATCTGTGCTCCGCGAGGCTGTGGTAGGGGCGACGCCGGTTCCCTCTACGCACGCAGCTACGTTGCAAGTCTTGACGGCAGTGTCGAATCCGGCGAAGCCCGGCAACGACACTTCGGCGACGTTATCGCCGGTGACCTGAAGTCCGAAAGCGAAGACGAGACCGGAGGGGCCATAAGGACTGTATTCCACATTGTCGACGACATACTCGGTCAGCGTTCCATCCGGCCCTGATGAGCTGCCGAAAGTCTCCACTTGTGTTGCAACAACCGAAGCCGATGCAGGAAAGTCGGGCAAAGAAACTGTCTGGCCTGGAGTCAAGATTGCTGGTGATGGCATTTGAGCCGCCGCAGGCCTCGCGCCAATGCCAGCTGAGACAGCGGCAACTGCCGCCAAAGCGGAGAGAGCAAGCCTACGCATGGAAAACCTCCTCTGCGCCACAACACGCTCGACTGGTCCACGCTCTCTAATTGCAAATGAAGTGTCAAGCGCCCTATGCAGGTGATTAGGTGCGTTTGCTAGATTTTGCTAGTAAACATTGTCGTGGTGCATCGTTTGCGGGGCGGCAGCGCTGGACTGAGCGCCGAGCCCAGGGTTATGGCCTTTATCGTTAAATTCCGACGTATCCTAATTCGATTTGCGCGCGATCGTGCGTTGCAAGATTTGTGATGCCACGCAGCATAGTGCGATGTCGGCCCTCCTGAGAATGGCAAAGACGATTCGTCGAATTTTGCTATCGACAGTTCTTGCCGCCGCGGCATGGGTCAGCCTGCTTTCATATGGGCTTTTCAAGCTAGGAGAGTTGGCATTTTAGGTCTCGTACAACTCAGTTCCTCGCAGACCAATTTTTTGCGCAGTCCTTAGAGGCGCTCAAAGCGCAACCGCGCAAGTTCGGGGCTCGGCAGATCCGGTATGTGATTGGCTTCACGGGTGCGATCGGCAAATGCTCGACGCTCGCCTAGCCCCGCGGGGCCGACCCGGCCTAGCCCGGCGCTGCTAGGTCAGTGAACAAATGTTCCCACCCACGCCAGCAGGTCTCTAAATTGGTCCTGGTTGACCACAAAGTAGAGAACGGCGGCTGAGCGGGCTCAACGCGAGTACCACATCGCGCATGGGCAAAGCCCCTACCAGATCACGCTACGTAGAAATCCTGCATCAAAATCCTGATGCTTTTGTTTCGGCGAACGCCTGCATTTTCTGAACTTCGTACTGAATTGGGGTGGTCTTTTGAAACGAACCGTTGACCCTGGCGTTGGGGAAACATCGGTACGTTGGGGAAACACCGGTACATAGGGATTAGCGTGACCGCTAGACCGAAAGATTACATCGCCCTGGCCAAGGAGTGCGAACAGCGCGCACGTCGCGCTGACGATCCAGAGGTCAAAGCCAAGCTCCTGGAGTTAGCTCAACAATGGCGATTGTTGGCAGAGAAAGCTGGCCGGTCGCTTTCCTAGTGCAATTGATGTTCCTGGACGGCATGCGCGGTTGAGCGATTTTATAGTCGACGCAATAAGCATCAGCCTCGGCGTTGGAGTAGGTATGGCCGCCTCGAGAGGGTTGGACGTCCCAAAATCTTCCTGAGCGAAGGGCGCTCAGGCCCCCGGCGATGGCGAGAAAGCAAGCAACGGTGCGATAATCGAATACCGGAGTGCCTTGGAACATCTCGACCTTTAACGTTTGCCGCATCCAGAACAGCGATCTGCTGCGCCGGCAAATCACCGTTATTTCGGCAATGCAGCCATCCTGTACAATTCATCGACATTTAACTGTTATACGAGCACAGTTTTAGTCGATTGGGCGCCGTCGCAACCCGATTGGCCCAAGGGGCTTGATATCAGCGCAAGATAATCAGCCATCGCTGGGAGGCACTAAGGGAGGCTCCGACGACTAGTCGGAGCCTCTTTTTTTTTCGCCAATTTCTATTCGCTTCGGCACCGGTCGTTCAAAATTTAGAACCCTGCGCTTACAGGTACTGACGCAATACTGGGCCAGATCTTAGTTTTAAATGGTCGCTCGGTGGTCGGGGTCGTTCTCTCAGATCCCGGCACGGACACCTTCAAAGCCGTGGGATTCACAGTGCCGCTGTGCCGAGAACACCATCGCGAGTAGTAAACAGCTCGCGCCGGTGATCTCACGATTGACGCAGGATCTTATTATCGTTTTAATTCTCGCATGGCGTATCTCAGTGCGTTCTTTGCAATTATAATTGCGTTCGCAGGCGTCGTATTTTTTACCGCAGGTCAATTGGCGGACGAGGGCCCGGAATGGGCTGCCAATGTTTGCTCTGCCGGGCAATCGTTCTGCGACAATCCGCAATACTTGTTTTTCGTCGCTATCGCGTTAGTTGGATTGGAAATCGTCGTTAAAATCGTATCGGTGATACGCCGCTAATGCGCGCCAATCAGAGCTGACTGCGTCGTGGATCGCGGGTCAAGGTTTGCGGCTGACCGATCAACCTTGCGAAGAGCGGACGGCCCACTTCTTCTGGACCACGCCTGGCGGACCAAGAGTTAACGTCGCCAAGACCATCTGGTTACGTCGTCAACGTCTCGCCGTAACCACGATGCGTAAGGTTGACGACAAAGTTCACTCTGATTTCATGAACCCAGGAATTGCTACTTGCGCGACCTCGCGTAGTGTTCGCGATTGCAATTGCCAAAGTAAAAAGTCATGCAAGAAAATCTTCCTGAACTGCCTCAACAATTCAAACGAGGCGCGTCAACCCCTCACTGCTATCAATGTCACGGCAGCTTCGGGCTGATCCGCCGCAGATTTGCCCTCAAGCAATTCTGTTCGCACGAGTGCTTGAACAAATACAAAGCCGATAGCGCGCGCACCATTTCGCGCCTCAAAGAGTGGACGGTTTTTCTTACTCGAAAGTTGTGAGCGCGACATGTTTTTGCGTAAGACGACCGCGGTTCGGGTCTTTGGTCTTGACGCCGGAGACTGGTCGATCCTGCTCCTTGGATTAGCGCTCACCGGCTTAATGCTAGCGCTCGCCTGATCCAGCTATTCCCGGCAAAATGGGGAAAGGTTGACCAGCCTCTGCGCGACCAATGCAAGGTATTTAAACTTTATTAACAATATCCAGCGTTAATGTTCCGGTCTCAATTTGCAAAAATGTGGGCCGGCATGCGTGTCTTATTGATTGAAGACGATAGCGCCACCGCAACATCGCTCGAGTTGATGCTGAAGTCCGATAGCATCGTTGTTTACCGAACCGATCTTGGCGAAGAAGGCATCGACCTCGGCAAGATTTATGACTACGACGTTATCGTGCTTGATCTGAACCTTCCGGATATGTCGGGCTTCGACGTGCTGCGCCAGCTGCGTGTATCGAAGGTACAATCTCCAATCCTGATCCTATCCGGCCTTGCCAACATTAATGACAAGGTCAAAGGACTTGGCCTCGGCGCCGATGACTACATGACAAAACCGTTCCATAAGGACGAGCTGGTTGCGCGCATTCACGCCATCGTTCGCCGCTCCAAGGGACACGCGCAGTCGGTCATCAACACTGACGATCTTTGTGTAAATCTCGACAGCAAGACGGTTGAGGTCAATGGTGCACGCGTCCATGTCACAAGCAAAGAGTACCAGATACTGGAGCTCATGAGCCTGCGGAAAGGCACGACACAGACAAAAGAGTCGATCTTGAACCACCTCTATGGCGGCATGAACGAACCGGATATGAAGATCATTGATGTCTTCATCTGCAAGCTGAGAAAAAAGCTCGCTAACGCATCGGGCGGCAAGGACTACATCGAGACGGTGTGGGGTCGTGGCTACTTGCTGCGTATGCCGCAGAAAATGCAGCGAGCGTCGCCGTCTAACGATGCCCTGGCGTTCAACGATTGATCAGTCGCTAACTGAATTCTTTTGTCAAACTGAACTGTACTGCTCCCGGCGAAACTTGTCGCGGGCACCGACAATGGGGCCAATGCAGCCTCGGACCGCGAATGAATGTTCCCAATCTCTGAAGGCCGTTCGTGCACTGCTGCGACGAAGTGGAAGGGCCTCAGCCGAGCAACAACATTTGGAAGTGAGAGCAATTCACCGCGCGATTCCAGCGCCGAGGCCCGTGTCCACTTACCGAACAGTGCCGCGCCTTTTTAAAGGCCAGCGATCAAAGCCAGAATCCAAATTATTGCGACGCAATACTATTGACGATCTCGATAGATATATTGGAAATGTTCCCAGCCGCCTCGCACCATGGTGCAATCAAACGACGTTTGGGTCTTCCCGTCAAAGCACTTCCAGCTTGAACGCTCTAGGCCCTCAGGGAATGACGTATACGGAGGCTGAAAAGTGCCGTTCATATAAAGATATTCATAACGGGATGTATCCGGCTGGGTAAAATCAAAACAGCCGCCGAGAAGCAATAAAATGGCGACGCCGGATAACTTTTTCTTTGTGACGTATCGCTTCATGGCACTGTCTGCGATTCGATCAGGTCAAAGATTAACTAGTCAAATATACCTCAAGAGAGTTACTAAATTTTAGCTCTGAAAGACGGATTCGAAACTCACTCTGGGTCACGTGGGGACGGCGCCTTGGCAAGAACTATCTGAAGTTTCTGCAGTATTGGTTCGGTCACGTGTCCGGCCTGTTGATGCGGCGCGGGTGTCGGCTGGCGCAGCTGGGCGGGAAAGGTACGCAATGTCTCCCTGCTGGTGGCCAGCGCGGTCAATTCCGAGGGTTATCGGGAGATTCTAGGCATCTGCGAGGGCGCCGAGGAAGACAAGCCGGGCGGGGCGGCGTTGCTGCGACACCTGGTCGATCGCGGCCTCAAGGATGTTCAGCACATTATTTCCGATGCCTGCATGGCATGATGGAGAGCGCGGCTAAGTACCTGCCAGACGCACGCTGGCAGCGCTGCATGGTGCATCTCAACCGAAATTTTTTCAGCCATGTGCTGGCGACCGGGGTTCGCGACGCCGGCTACGTGCTCAGCCACCTCATCCCGAGGCGGACATACGGCCTTACGTTAGCTCAACACTTGCGACTATTGGCAGAGAAAGCGCACCGGCTGCTCTCCGTTGTTTGGAGAGAGATTCAGTAACGGCTCGCGCTTGTCCGCAAGCACAAAAGGAAAGACCGCCAACTGCGACGGTCTCTCCGAACCCGATAAGGTGTTTTGATTAGGCTGCGAGCGAGGCGGCGTTCTTCTTCGAGCTGCGATAAGCGAAGAAGCCGAGACCGGCGAAGCCAGCGACCAGCATCGTCCAGGTAGATGGCAACGGGGTAGCGGCGAGTCCTGAAACGCCGACATTGTCCACATACCATTCAGACGGATCAGTCTGCGCTGCGATTGTCAAAGTGTCCGTGCCCGAGCCAATAAACGTAAAGCCAAACTCCGCGTACGGATAAGCGTTGGTATCATCGAGCGACAATGTTAACCCGCCTGCAGACACGTTTAGATATGCGCTAGAGTCACCATTCGCGCCTCCATCGAAGGCCCAAAAGCTTACAGAGTAGGTTGCCCCCGAAACGTCGCTAAACGTCTGGGTCAACGTCGCGACGTAAAGATCATAGTCGTAATTGCCAATCGAGAGACTCTGAACACCACTCTCGACATAGTAAGATCCTGTTTGGATATGGTTGAAGCCCGGTTGATAATCGTATCCGATAGTCGCCGACCATCCGTCTGGAACGCTGTTGTTGGTATATCCGCCAATCGTGCTCGAAGTAACGCCGCCCTCAAAATCTCCATTGACCAGAAGATTGTTTGCGTGTGCTTGAGAAAGCACCGCTGACACCAAAATCCCAGAAGCAGCCAGAGCCAATATCGTCCCGCGCATGGACTTCTCCCATGTGTTGACTAAAGCATCCCAGTCGGCAACCAGCGAGTCAATGCTTTCAGTCTTGAACCGGCGACATTTGCTAGATTTTGCTAGTAAACATTGTCCCCTTGCTGTCATCGTTGGCGGCCTTGAACGAACGCCAAGTCGCGCGAATGCCCACGCTCTCGGCGACGATTGGCGCCTCGATACGGCACTGAAGTCCGGGCACACCTGACATCATTGTGCGAACACATCCATTGACAAGAGGTGGCACGAGGTTTGCTGGCCGAGGACCGACAGTCCGCGGCGGGACAACAAGGACCTTAGGGTAACCAATATCGCATCTAGCAATATCACTGCGATCTGCGTGCACTATATAGTCTGTTTATGAGACCGATACGCAAAGCAGTATTCCCTGTTGCTGGCCTCGGCACCCGCTTTCTTCCGGCAACGAAAGCGATGCCAAAGGAGATGCTGACGGTTGTAGACCGTCCGCTTATTCAACATGTAGTCGATGAAGCCCGGGAGGCCGGAATAGAGCATTTCATTTTTGTTACCGGACGCAACAAGCATATCATTGAAGATCATTTCGATCGCCAAATTGAGCTCGAAACGACGCTTCGGGGCCGTCAGCGACAGGAAGTGATCGATTTTTTAGCGCGTGAGCTACCGCCGCCAGGCACGACCAGCTTTACGCGCCAGCAGGAGCCTCGTGGGCTCGGCCATGCGGTATGGTGCGCCCGAGAATTAGTTGGCAACGAGCCGTTTGCACTGCTGTTGCCGGACGTCTTGATCCAACATACTCCCGGTTGCCTCGCGCAGATGATTAAAGCTGCGGGTGAGCTCGCAAATGGAGCAAACCTCATAGCCATTGAAGAGGTGCCACCGGAGCGGGTTCACATGTATGGCGCCGTGGGAATTGGCGACGGAAAGCGTGGGTTACATCCCATCACCAAGATGGTCGAGAAACCCGAGCCAGGAAAAGCCCCATCGAATTTTATCGTCACGGGACGCTATATTTTGCAACCGGAAATCTTTGAAACACTCGCCGGCCAACGAAGCGGCGCAGGCGGAGAGATCCAGCTGACGGACGCGATGATCAGCCTCGGCAAGACGCATCCATTTTACGGACTGAAATTCGACGGGCAAAGCTTCGACTGCGGCTCGAAGTCAGGATTTTTGGCTGCGAATGTCGCCTATGCGCTGGCCCGCCCCGATCTTGGGCCAGCCGTTCGCAAAATGCTCGGCGAAATGCTGCAGGTGCATGCGGCACAATCGGACATTGATACTGCGCCGCCGATTGTTCCCGAATGGATTAAACGCACGAAAGTCTATTGAGACATTTGCCAACGGAGAAGCACCGCTTGCGGCAGTTTCAGCCAGCACCCCAGCACGCTGCCTCGGAGTGACACCAAAGGTCGTCCATGACCTTGCGAAAGAAGGTGTTATCGGTAAAGAAGAGGCCGCTAACTTAGGCTCCCTATCCGAAATCCGATCGGATTCTAGAAATTCGGCGCTTAAGTGGCACCACGGGCCAGTACCCGAAATCCAATCAGATGTTTTGTTCAGGCCGATGCGATAGCAGCGATCTTCTTCCGTTTCCTGCGCCGCCCAAACAAACCTATTACGCCGAGGCCACCAGCGAGGAGTGGTAGGGCGGTGGGAAGTGGCGTTGCGGTGATTTCACCCGTGAGGCCAAAAGGTATAAAGCCCAACGGGGTAAAGAATTCGCCTTGGTCAATATCAATTACATTATGCCCGATGAGAGGATCGGATTGATCGTTGGGATAGATGAGATCGATATACCCTGTATCCCCACTCAGGTCGCTCACGTTTATTTGGTAAAGTAAACCCGTTCCATTTGGCGACGTAAATTGGCTGTCTATAACATTCAACGGCGAGAACCCCGGAATGATGAGATCGGAGGCAGTAACGGTACCATTGGTCACATCGATGGTGAGCTTGCCGCTCAAAGGAATTGGGACAGGGGGTAATGGCGGTCCCGGTGGATCGTACTCATCGGATGCGAACGACCCCATGACATTGAACGGGATGATCGTATCGGCGTTCGCGGCTTCAATCGACGAAAGACCTCCCATCGCTACGCTGGCGATGAGGACCAATAATTTCGTTTTCATTTGAAGCCTCGCCTCACCCCTTACTCGAACTCGGCGATATATTACACTCTCGGTTGTAGCTTTTTGTCAATGGCTGACGCGGCTCGTTCAAAACAGTTGGTGAGAAGCGGTCGGATAGCCTCTTTGCAGAGAAGTTGGCGCGCGCTGAGTTACGGCCAAGGCGCGAGTTTGTGCGCACTGAAATGTAGTCTGAAATATAAAACGGCGTTGTGTGTGAAACGCTCGAGGGCTGAGAAGAACAAACTGACTAAAACGACCCCCAAAGTGTTCGAAAATAGGTTCGGAGTCAGATTGGCGATATCCGCATCGTCTATCGGGGTGACCGTCTGGCGGGCCGATCGAAGTCCCACCGATATGAAAGTCGGCTCTCCTAGTACACCACGCTTTGCGTTACATCTTCATTGGCACAAAACAGCGCTAAGCTACTTTGCGTTTCCGACGCGACGTGAGCCAACCCAAAGCGCTCAAGCCACCAGCAATTAGTGGCAGCGTTCCAGGAAGCGGCACAGGAGGGGGGTCGAGGTTTGCAAACTCGAAAGCATTCGACCCTTCTGAATAGAAGGTGACGGATAAGAATGGTTCATCTCCAGTCAACTCCAACGCGACCTGGTCGTGCCCGTAGGTATAAATGTCTAATGCGCTGCCAGAGATCGTTCCTTCATTCGCGCCCGTGCCATTAGGCCCGCCAAAGAAGCTGATGTAGTTGTACGAATCGGGAGAGCCCCAAAGCAAGGTGATCTCGGTCGCGGCAAAATTGAACGTGTACGTCGCGCTCGAATTGGCCTGAACGCTCGTATAGGGAAGTTTGTCAAAACCAGGCAACTGCCAACCACCATTGCTGGCATCATAATTCGCTCCGGCGGAGAAGCTGGCGTTTTCGAACGGCGACCGGTACACGTCAGCCACCGACCCGGTCTCATTGAAATAAACCGTTCCGGTTGTACTCGACGTGTATGGGCTTAAGCTGCTCGACGGCAACTTCATAAAGTCGCTGTCATCTTGAGAAACAATCTGGACGGAACCTGCAAGCGCGGTCGCACAGACTGCAAGAAGACCGATTCCGCCTACAACGACGCCGGTTAAAGCTAGCTGAAATCGTTTCATACGCTGGACTCCACCCTCCGAAACATTCAACAGCAAACAAACAGCCGATCCAGCGGCTAGGCTATCTCCCGCAGTGCAACAGAGTCAATCTCTGAACCGCTGATCTGCTAGTAATTACTAGCAAAAATGTAGCCAGGGTAAAGGGACACCAGCACTCCTCGAAAGCCCGAACTATCTAACAAAAATCTAGCATTGCTGGTGCCATATCTAGCAAAATCTAGCAGTTGCTTTGACTCTCCGAGCTTTCCCGTCCTACGTTACCGGTTGGTCATGTGACCGCTTTTGGGAGTGGCCGTTGAGTAAAACGTCAGTAACGCGTGCGGCTTCCGCTGGGGTATTGGCCATTCTGGGCCTCTCCGCCTTTGTCGGATCGGCTACAGCCGGCTCGACTTTTAGTTACGACGGCTATTCGGTCGTCAATGAGGTCAATGTCCACATTGGTGGCTCCGGACCTAGCAACTTCCAGAACGGTTATTTCGGTTCAGGGCAGATCGTGCTGGACGGCATTAGCGGCCTTGATATTGCCGCTTGGTGCATCGATGCCACACATGATCTACAGTCGAGCGATACTTACACGATCGTCAGCCCCAACCCGTCACTGACGAACAACGGGGGCAACGGTGGCCTAGGTAATTCGCTGTCATCGATCGTCCTTGGTGAAATTGGGGCTCTCGTGCGTTGGGGTGATGCAAACTTAAAAGTCGACCCCAACTATTCAGCTGCGGTGCAACTGGCAATCTGGACAATCGAATATCCAAACGGGACGTTTGTTTCGGATTCCAACGCAGTGAATAACGATGTCCTTTGGCTGGTAAGTGGCGCTGAGACTGGCAAGGGAGCTTTCACTGCAGATCCTGACATTCTCGAAGTCATCGATCCGGTGGACAATCAAGGTCTCATCTTTGCGCCGACCCCCCTTCCTTCCTCCTGGACGCTATTGCTTGCTGGTTTCGCGGCACTGGCATTCTTTGGATATCGCCGTCGCGAGCGCACTCAACTGGTTTAGCGTCCGGAAAAGCCGCAGAGCCCCAGCAGCGACGGCTGACAACTTTTGCGTCAAGTGCCCTTTGCGGAAACCAACGCGACAAATGACTATAAGGATTGAAACGGCGCGCAAATTCCGCGAAGTTGGGGTGTGCTGTCTTTATCGTAGCAACCAAGCTTGATCCGCTATTCCAACCAAACGGCGTCCGTCTATAAAATAGTGCGGGCGGTCCGTCGACTATCTCAAATTGCCGCTTGGATCCTGCTTATTGCTATCGTCGTGCTTTCGATAGTCCCCGCCGAGGAACGGCCGGTTACCCCGCTTCCTCATGACCTCGAGCATTTCGGCATATTCGTTCTGACCGGCGTGGCGTTCGGTTTCGGCTATTCACGATACGCGTTGCCTTCCGTCGGGCTTCTCGTTTTCACCGGCGCGATCGAAATCATTCAAAAATTCATACCGGGGCGACACGCGCGCCTGAGCGATTTCATCGTTGACGCCGTAAGCATCTGTTTCGGCGTTTTTCTTGGAGCGCTGCTAAGTCGCATTATATCTTCGCTTAGTGAAGGCTCAGTTTTTAAGAACTTGTAAGCTTCCATTTAATGCAAGCTCACGGCAGCGAGAGCCGGCGGGAATTTGTTTCGCCACCAGCTCTCTTTAGTCCCTTCCGCAAAAGGGCCGGGCGAGACACCGCGTCCGAATTGTGCTCCCGAGAGAACGTTTATCTGCCCTGCGTTAGGAAGATCTGCCGTCTTCAAAATCGCGCCGGTTCCATTCGTCGCGTGGATCTTAACACCAGGAGGAGGATATTCGCTGGAAATGGCGGCGCCTTCGGCATTTGCGCCGCTGATCAGGTTATCTGCAATATCAATCTGCAATCGCTTCTCTGCCGCAATCCACGACGGGAATTTCTCTAGAAAAAGGTCGCTATAGCCAATTTGAAATCCACGGTTATCGCGAAAGGTATTGTGAGCGATTTTGACATTGCGAATATTTGTCGAATAAAGGTAGAGCCCACCGGTCAACCAGTAGTACTCGCGTCCTGGCTCGGGCTCGCCGTATCCGTTGTGGACGACTGTATTGTTGGAAACTTCTATATTCTGCCGAAGATTGTTTGCGCCCCAACCAGAAAAGTAGATCCCGCTTCCGGCGTTGTCGAAAATGAGGTTACCGTCAATTTTGACATCAGCCACTTCCTTCCCCTGTTCGACCGAGACAACAATGCCTGCGCCCTTGCAGTCATGCACGACATTGGAATTGAATTGCACATTTCGCAAAAGGCCAAACCAGGCATCTACATATAGGCCTTGTCTAGGAAGGTTGTGGACGACGTTGTGATGAACGACACCTTCGGAACTCGTCTCTTTCACATCGATTCCTTCCTTATCGCTATCAGAGACGTGATTATAAGCGACCTCGAAATTGTGAGCGCCTCCAATGCTGATCGCTTCGTGAGGACCATCTTTCGAAGCTAGTCCCTCGGATAATGCAGCGCTCGCGCGCGTCGCACCTGTTACGGTGTTTCCAAGAATTCGGATGTGGTTAGTGACGTGATCCGAATGCGCTGTATCCCAGACCGCTATGCCGGATGAAAAAGTTTCACTGGTCGAATTATTGATCAGGTCAACATCACTTGAATCCCGAATTGTGAAGCCTGCGTCATGCGAATTGATGATCGCAAGACCGATGACACGGACGTATGAAACGCGTTCGATTTGAAAAAGTCCGTTATCCAAAGGACTTTGTCCTTCTTGGATAAACGCTCGCAGGACATTGATCCCATCGAAGACCGGCTGCTCTCCGGGATACGCAACGAAGGAAATCCACGCGTCAGCACGACCGGCGTTTTCAACATGGATCGGACGCGTGAGTTCGTAATGGCCCTGTCGCATGACAATCGTATCGCCTGCGCGGGCCATGCTCGCCGCATGCTCGGGTGTGGCCCAGGGACGAAAACGAGTTCCAGGGCCACTGTCGTCGCCGCCCTTCGCAACAAAGTGGGTTGAGGGTGCATCCCGATGAATAATAATGTGAAGCGGAGACGGAGCAGGGTCCGCTCGTCCCGGGGAGCAGAGCGACAGAACAGCGAGAACTGTTGAAACGAGCCTTGCGGCGATCACGGGTTGTCGGTGCGTATTGTCAGATCGACCACGCGTTCCTAATCACGACAGCGCTATAGATCAAACCGGCAAAAACTAAGGCGAATCCAGGAAGATAATAGCCGGCGTTACCGACCTGGTTCGCGATCGCGAACATCACTCCGGCTGCGAAGAGCTGTAATAGCGTCTTGGTTTCACGTGTCGTGAGCATAAAATAGGCTCCCGCCACGCCCAGAAAGGCCGCCACCGTCAGAAAATCGAAAAGGGTGGACACTCTTTCAGCTCTCCACGAATAGCTGCTTTACGGGCGCAATCGCCGCGGTTGCGGTACCGTCGCAGAATTACAAGGCTTCCTGGCAGGTTGCCAAGCTGAAATCGGGTCCGCAACGCCTTGAATGTCGAAGGACTACATTCCTATTAGCGGGCTTCGCTGCCCGTGGAATGCTCAGATCCAATGAAGCCACGCGAATCTGTGCAGTTGTGACCTAAGTACCACACCCGACACTGCCTTTCTCCCTTACAGTGAGGGACTTCCCGGGAATTGCTGCGGATGCCTTTCAATCATGGAGAGGGTCGACCAATGAAACTGTGGCTTCGATTAATAGGGATCATCGCTATCGCCGTGCAGGCAGGCGGGTGCTGGGAAGATTACGGACCGGTGGCGCGAATACCTGAGCCAATTATACCGGCGGCAAGCGTGGCAAACGCTATCCAATCCGGCGACGTGCTGAAGGTATCCGTCTATGGCGAAGAGGGTCTAACCGGTAGCTATACCGTCGATCCCGCGGGAAACATCAGAATGCCGCTCGTTGGTGGGGTCCATGCCGCCGGGCGGAGCAAAGCGGAGCTTGAGCGTGAAGTCATCCGCAGATACGCCAGTGGTCAGTTTCTTCAGGATCCAAAGATTACAATCGATATTGTCTCGTTTCGGCCGATTTATATTCTCGGCGAGGCGTTGCGACCTGGCGCTTATCCCTACTCGAGCGACTTGAACGTCCTCACTGCTCTGACGCTTGCCGGTGGCCCGACATTCCGCGCCAACCGCACGTCCGTGCTTATTCAGCATGCGGGCGAGACGAACTGGCAGGAGTACCCATTGACGGCTGCGGTTTCAATTGCGCCCGGTGACCTCATTCGGGTCCCCGAACGATACTTCTAGTTTCGGATTGAGGTGCTACCGCTCGGCCTTATCAGACCAAACCACGGATCTGAACATTCGATGCTGGCTTCACAGACCAATCGAATGATTTGGCTGCATGCAGCCCTGACCGCGCTTGCGGTCGCAGCCGGCACCGCTTCAGCCTTTGCACAACAACCGCCCCTTGATGTGGGCCGCGCAGGCGCACTATCCGGACCGAGCTCGGGCTGCGAGCCCGGCGTTGCAGCCGGATCCTTGTACACACCCTCAGGCCAAGCCACTGGTCCTTCAACCAGCAATGCCAATTCAGCTGGATCATCTGCCGGCACGCCCACCGATTTCAATGTACCGCTCTACACCAATCCAATCGCCGGCGTTAATACCCCGCTCTATAGCAATCCCCTTGAAGGCGATAATGTCCCGCTCTACGGCACGCCGATGGCGGGACAGAACGCGCCGCTATTTACAACCCCTACGCTACTCAGTCCGTATGGGGGCAGTCAGATCGCCATACACGTCGACAGCGAACATACAGCCCGCGGGTTGCCGCAGCGGCATTCCGGTCGGATCATGGCTCGTGTATCCGTCGCTGCGTGCGTACACCATCTATTCGGACAACTTATTTCTTGCACCAACTGGCCGTATCAATGGGTGGGGCATCGGTGAAACACCCAGCTGTCACGGCGGAATGGACCAACGGAATCCATACATCGACGATCTTCGCAGACATCGACGCGCAGCAATATCCGATTGATAATTCGATCAACTCTTTTAACCAGAGAGCGAACTGGACGCAGAAGTACTCACCCGTTCCCGACGTCACCATTACCGGCTTAGTTGACTATACCCACCAGACCATAGCGAGCGCGCTGACAAGTGCTATTCCCGGCACCACAACAACGGTGGGCCCTTCACCTATTCTTCTCCCCGACGGCAATATTCAGCTGCCAAGCGGCGAGATCATAAATTCGAGTGGACAAGTCGTTGGCAACATTTCGCCAACCTCAGCAAATGGACAGAACCTCATCGTTAATCCGTTCGATCAATACACGACATCGCTGTCTGCCTCGAAGATCTTCAATCGCGCCATTATCTCACTGAATGGATCGTGGGCACAAACCGACTACGCGATGCTGCAGGGAACAGGCGCGGGCGCTTTTTCATCTTTCTCCTCGCAAACATATGGCGGGAGTGGGTCGCTGTGGCTTACGCCCATCCTTTATGGCTATTCGGACGGCGTAATATCTTCACGCCATAACGCGGAAGGCATCAATCCGGACAATCAAAGCTATCGCGTTCGTGGCGGTCTCGGCACCAGCGAATTTGGTGGCTTTATCACCTCCGCATACTACGGCTATCAGGGCTCGAATTCAGACACTGGCCAAGCCGGCGGCATTATTTTCGGCGGCAAAGTCACTTACCTTCCGACCGCCGTGTGGACTCTTTCCGCCACGTACGACGAGACCGTCAATAAAGCATCGGGGGGACCTTCGATGCTTGCCCTTGATATCGTCAGTCCAGTGCAAGTTGCGACCAGCAGCTCAACGCGGATCGGACACTCGTCGCTCCAGAGCCAGTATCAGATCGCTCCACAATGGACCTCTGTCGCAAATCTGAGCTATACGCAAATCGACTATTTGCGGCAGCGCACAGCTTGATCGGGTTTATGATATCGATTTTCAGCTCGTTTACGACATCTGGCGCAACATGACACTGACGTGGGAATATTCATACACCGACATCCAATCAAATGCGCCGGGCTCGAGTGCCACGCGAAATTACTTCACAATGAGCACGAACTATCGCTTTTAGTTCTTATTCTGGACTGCGTATTCTGCGGCCCTATCAGAACCTCGGTTATTCCAGGTTCGCTTTCGCATGGGCCAAACTATCGTAACTGAAAGCGCTGTATCAGCCGTTCGATACCTAGCGCTCCAGAGGCTTCCGCAGATCGCGCCGAGCCAGAGCACTGCGGTCGAATCGCCAGCATCGTTGTTGTGCGCCAGCCAGCGCGTCGGGTTTACGACTGCCAAAAATGGTATTCGAGAAAAAATGATCGGCGCTTCAGCTTGGGTGCTCCTGACCGAATATCACTCGTTTGCCCTTTTACGCCACTGCTTGTGGCGCAAGCTTTTTGTTCTTCCGATACCCAGCGAAGCCAAAACCAGCCAAGCCAATCAACATCAGGGTCCAGGTCGATGGCAGTGGTGCGGCACCCAGAGCAAACACAGAATTCACGGCGAACCGCCAAAGTTGCCGTAGTACGATCCTGAATCGCCAAAGCTGAAAATTACGTACTCCACCGCTTCAGCGGTCTCCGTGATCGAGAGCGGATCAGTGGTAGATCCGTTGATAACGATCGGAAGCCCCCAGGGTGTGAAAGTCATTCCGTCGGTAGAAACTGAGATCGAGACCGTTTAGTCGCCGGCTTGTCAAACCTATAGCCGTCATAGGCCGCCACGGTTAGCAAATCAAATCCCGAATGAAAAAGGCCGCCTGATGGCGGCCTTTCGCGGCGAAAATCTTATATCAGGAGTTAGGCTGCCACAGGCAACCGACCGCCGTTGCTTCGCCGATAGCCAACGAAGCCAAGCCAACGAAACCGATCAACATCATGGTCCAGGTCGCCGGGATCGGCGCGGCGCCAACGAAGAATGCAGCGTCTCCAAATCCGACATCGCCGGTATAAAACAGCGCAATCGTGTCCATTCCTGCCGGCAGCGAGAAGGTGCCGAGGCTGAAGTTGGAATCTGAGATGGCTGCACCGATATCCTCGCCGACATAATCGCCACCGGTTGGTGTAGAGGTTGCTTGAGCTGTGCCACTGTTCACAGTGACCGTGAATTGATCGCCGGAGGCCTCAAGATCCACAAGAGTAATAAAGCCACCTTTCGGCAACGTGATCGTATAGGGGGAACTCGATCCAGGGTCGATGGAATTTTCAGTGCCACCGCCCGGGAGCGGACCATCATAACCCAACGAATACGGAGGACTCGAAAGGGAGCAATCAAGTCCCCGCTGCAATCGTTTTTATCAGCAGGCCATGGGTGCGGCAGTGCCTCTTCCCGTCGAGTCAGGCATAGAAGCCGAGTGCCCGAAAAAACCAGCCATCAGCATGGCCCTAGGTCGTCGGCAGCGGAGTGGCTGTCACTGTCACGCCCGCAGTATCGATACTGAAGTTAAGCACCGCGCCGACCTGATCGCGATCAGCATAAAACAACGTCAGCAGGTAGTTTCCGCTCGCTAACATATCGTCAAAGGTATTACCCTCTGTTCCGTGAACGCCACCATTCTGGCCGATGACATCGTCGCCGATTGCAAGAAACGAATCGTCGTCGGAGCTCATCGTAAACGACACCGTTTCACTCGTCGGGACGTGCAAGATGCCGGTAAAGACAGCAGTCTGGTAAGCGCTGGCGTCGTTCCCTCCGGTAGCAGCGGGCGCGTACATCATGCTATTTGAGTATGGGATAGTCACGACGCCCGAACCGTTCGGCGTAGCGTAGCTAGGGCTCCACCACAGCAGTTGGCCATTGGTGTCGACATCGTGCAGCGTCGGACCGCCATAACCTGAATTGTATACCGGATAGCCGCCTACTCCGAGTGTCGACGACACTTCGTTTCCGTAGTAGCCGCAGCAGTAGGAGCTCCCGACATCGGGATCTGACTCGGAGAGTGTGAAATACGACACGTTCATTGTGTCGGCCCAGGCCGAGGCGAACCCCAAACCCAAAACGCCCACGACGACCGCTAAAACGCCTGTTCGCACGCGCATCCCGTTACTCCCGATTTGAAGAGAAGTGTTGCAATTTGCCCGCCAGAAAGTCAAATCGAGACACTGAGAATCTTCGACATATGCTAGTTTTTGCTAGTTAATGTCGTCTTTGTCATGGCATTCGCTGACGGAACCGCACCCGCTCCTCAGTAGTGGAACTTTGGAGATCGGGGCACATCCTCGCCCGTTAGTATGCCAGCTTTGCTATCCAGCTATAAGTTCCAAACTCAGAAATCCGATTTTTAAAAAATGCATCCGAAAAGGACCAGCTCAGAGGCAAACGAGCGGCTCTAATAATTGAAAGACCGCCCTCGCGGCAGTCTTTCAACACAGATCCGACTATTTCAGGCTCAAGCAGCAATCGCCGCTGAGTTCTTCTTTGATCCGCGATATGCAAAGAAGCCGAGACCAACGAAGCCCGCGATAAGCATCGTCCAAGTCGCTGGCAGCGGCGTCGCTGTAGTAAATGCGTAATTTGTGTACGCCGAGCCTGTGGCCCAATCGTTGACGTAGGATGACGTGTCACCGGGATTTTGGTAAAAACCGTTTTCCGTAACAACGAAATCATCAGCGGATAGCGTGCCACAGGGGTCAATACCGCCGCAGGCGCCGCCCCAGGTACTCACCCAGTTTTCAAAGTTAATGAGCGTAGGGTCGGTGCTCACGGTGGAGATCGCATAGTTCGACGCAGATCCGCCGAACAACAGCGCTGCCGCCTCCTGCCCGGTGTACGCCGGCGGCACACTCGGCCAATCCGGCCCCTGATCAACTTCCCAACTTCCCACGTAGGTGTATGTGGTTGCGTGCGCAGGAACGCTAAAGGCCATCGCCGTCGCTACGGCCGCGCCTGTGCAAAGTGCCTTAATTCCCATAATCATTCCCTTGCGATCCAACAGGATCTACCTTGGGCAAGCTTGATCAGCCCATGCACAAATAGTCAATCCATTTGACCGGCGTATGCTAGTTTTTGCTAGCAAGTCGTCGAGACGACTTCCGCGGTAAGCACCGACCCATTTAGTCAAAACAAAGACCGCCTAACCGCGGTCTCTCCAAAATCCGATGACGTGTCTAAATCAATCGGTTAGGAGCGGAACTCGCTTCTGGCTCTTTTTACGTCGCCTGCCGAATAGGCCGATAATCCCAAGCCCGCCAGCGAAGAGCGACACAGCGCCCGGCAACGGGGTAGAGGTCACCGATAATGTCTGGGAACCAGAATTATCACCGTAATAGAATCCCAATATCCCACCTGTAACTCACCTGAAAGACCGCTCATAATCGTCGGGCCAGTCCCGATCAGGAAGAAATATGCGGAACTGGGAGTGCTTCCGATTTCTCCGACCAACGCGCCGAAATTGAACGTATAGCCGTACTCCATCCACTGCCCATAACCGACGCTGGGCGGAATGCCATTTGCATCAGACTCGCGCGGGTACGGCATGTCGTTGCCGGCACTCCAAAGGGTGGCTGGATCGATAACGGTAAAATCGTAGGTCGTCGCAGGGTTCAGGTCGATGCCAGTGTCCAAAAACGAACCAAGCGGCTTGGTAGCGTCGACGGTAAAGGTAGCCGCCCCCGCAACCGACGATGTCACCGCCGCCACTCCTAAAACGGTCGCGGCTAAAAGAACATGAAGTTTCATCGGTATTCGCCCGTATTTTCCCGTTAAACCTAGCCTTACGCTCCTTGACCGACCCGTCAAGGCTCTACGGGCCATTTTGCTAGATTTTGCTAGACGCGCTCGCGTGGTATTCTGGTGAAGGCGTTCGCCGAGAATCCCACCGGCCGCCAGCTTTTCCGACGTGAGGTTTATTGCCGCCCGTATACATCGGTGAACCGGACAATATCATCCTCGCCCAAATAACTACCGGTCTGCACTTCGATAAGCTCAAGCGGAATTTTACCCGGGTTGGCTAGCCGATGGACACTCCCAATGGGGATGTACGCGGACTCATTTTCATGGACAACGCGGACTTCTGATCCAATCGTCACTTCCGCTGTGCCTCGCACGATGACCCAATGCTCCGAGCGATGGAAATGTTTTTGCAGCGATAGTGTGGCGTCCGGTTTCACGACAATACGCTTAACCTGATATCGGCCGCCGACGTCGATGCTCTGATAGTAGCCCCATGGCCGATATGTTCTAAGGTGTTCAGTGGCTCGCTCGCTGTTCTCCGACTTAAGACGCTCAACCAGCTGTTTGACTTGCTCTGCCTTGTCTCGCGTTGTTACCAGAACAGCATCTGGTGTTGTTACGACGACGATGTTGTCTACCCCGACTACCGTCGTCAGAATCGTATCTTCGGACACCGCCAAACTGTTGTGGCTGTCGAGAAACATCACAGATCCGGCCGACGTGTTGCCGTCAGCGTCGTGATCGAGCACATCCCAGACGGCGCTCCAGCTGCCGATATCCGACCATCCACAGTCAATGGGGATTACCGCCGCACGATTGGTGCGCTCCATCACCGCATAATCGATCGACTTTTTCGGTACGCTGTTGAAGGGCGCCTCGGGTAAGCGAATGAAATTGAGGTCGTATGTCATGCCGTTAACGGCGGCCTCCGCCGCTTGGGCAATGTCGGGTTCACGGTCTCTCAATTCGCCCAGCATCGTGTCAGCACGAAAGACGAAGTTACCGCTATTCCAAAGATAGCGCTCAGCGATGTAGCGACTCGCAGTCGAAGCATCAGGTTTTTCGACGAAGGATTCGATCTTAACGGCTGTGCCACCGTTAACCGGTGCGCCAGGACGTATGTAACCGTACTTGGTCGCAGGAAAAGTGGGTTGGATACCGAACGTAACGATCCACCCCTCTTTTGCTGCCGTTCCAGCCTCTGCACACGCCCTTGCAAATGCGGCTTGATCGCGCACGAGATGATCCGCAGCAAGGACAAGAAGAGTTGCGGCCGGATCGTGCCTTGCCGCCAAGGTTGCTGCGACGGCAACAGCCATCGCCGAATCGCAGCGGATCGGCTCCAAGATGATATCCGCCTCCACGCCAGACTCTCGGATTTGCTCCGCGACAATAAACCGAAAGTCAGAACTGGTGATTATCATCGGCCGCGCAAAAGACGACAAATCGCTGACCCGATCGAGGGTTTGCCGAAATGTCGAGCGATCACCAACCAGAGGAACGAATTGCTTTGGCATGGATTCGCGCGACACCGGCCAAAGACGCGTGCCTGCGCCACCACACATAATGACTGGAATTAGCTTGGAGTCGGTCATCGCGTTTGCTTACCTGCACTGACCGCACGGCGCGTTAAAGCGGGGTCGCTGCCTTGAGCAATCAGTAGGACAGACTTACCTAATTAGCCTTGCCCGCTCTTAGTGCTCACATCCGCCATATGCTATTTCATCGCGCCATAATACGAATAATAGAAATTCGTATTCGACTCCGGAACTTTAGTCAGCACAACGCGTGCTACTTCCGAGTTCTGCAGGTGCCTTTTGCATTCCTCGATTTCGGAAGCTGTTGAAACGCCCGCCGCAGCCACGAGCAAGACGCAATCTACATAGGGCAATACTGTAATGACATCGTCGCTCGTTAGAATCGGCGGAAGATCAATGATAATAATATGCGAGCTAAAATCGCGCCGTAACTCCTGGAATAGCGCTGCCATATTGCGTGACGCCATAAGCTCGGCGGAGCCGACCGTCGGTACGCACGGCACCACTTTGAGCTCTTGCCGCCCAACGGACGCGCTGACGATGGCATCTGCAAGTTTGTGCTGCCCGTCCAGCACGTCACCGACGGTCGCGGTCGCTGAAAGACCCAGATGATGGGCGACTGAAGGCTTGGCAAAATCCAGATCCAACACGAAAACCTGCCGGTCCGGCATACGGGCGATACTGAGTGCTAGATTGAGAGCCGTTACTGTTTTTCCGCAGCCCGGTGTTGGCGAGGTTGCCGCAATAACCCGCCATTTCCGCCCGTCCATCAGCTGCAAAACCTGCGTACGCAGCATGTCGAAAGAACGAGAAAGAACGTCCGTGACGTCTTGAGCAATAATCCGATTAGCCCGCAGAAGCGGGCCATCCAACGTTACTTGCTGATACTTTGCCGCGACTGAGCGGGTTGGAAGCACTCCAGCCGACGGAGGATCCGAATTTGACGCCTCTGCGAACTTGCGCGGGTCTAATCCCGGCGCTTGGCCGGCCATCGCGCGATCTACTGCCTGGCGTATGTTTTCCATAACAACACTCTTCGCTAAAGCTATTTGGTCAGACGAGTCAGTGCATCAATCCACGACCGGTCGAGCCAAGAAAAATCGAGCTCTATTCCGACGTAGAAAGCTGCTGCAAGGCCGGCGCAAAGAACAAGAACAAGTGCTGACCAGATCAAGATGATGTTGCGCCGTCGGCGCGAGATCTCGCCCGCGGTGGTGATATAAGGGATTGCAATGACCAGCTGACTATCAACGACCGCATACAGATCGCGGACGCCGCGAATCGATTTGTCCAGCATCTCGGCAAGAAACAGACAGCCAATGCCGCTCGCCACAGCCAGGGCGAAGGCCAGGGCAAAAAGCTTGATTTTATTCGGCTTGATTGGCTTCTGCGGCGCAATCGGCTGCTCGATAACCTGCAGGCGCTCGGCTTGCTGATTACGTTCCATGTTTTCACCGAGCCGCGCGGTGGTGAGCTTTTCATTGGCCTCTTCGAGGTCCTTCGCAACAGAGGCCCGTTCCTGACTGACTGCGTACAAATTCTTGTCCTGCGGGGTGACCGGCGGGTTTTTAGTCTGCGCTATTTGATCTTCGAGCGCAGTGATCCGTTTCTTTAGAGACTTCACCGCGGGATGAGCGTCGGAATAAATCGCCGACGCCTGAATGAGCGAAGTCTTAAGCTTCGTCAATTCCTCGCTTTCCAGCTTGAGCTGATCGGAGTTGTCGTCAGTTCCCCTCGCAGGATCCGTCATAGTGCTTTTAATCTGCGCGATCTGCGCGTCAGCGGCGTCCAACTTATCCTGGAGCCGCTTCGCCTCTTGGGCGAGGAACCGCGTCGTCTCGCTGGCCTGGCTCGTTCGCGATTGCGCATCCTGATTGAGGATCGAGGTCAAAAACTCGTTCGCGACTTGTGCGGCAATTGTCGGGTTTTCGTATTGGAAGCCGACCGTAAAGGCGATGGCGGAGCTTTTGGAGTTCGGGCGTAGCGCCGGTTTGCCGTCTTTCGGAGCCAGCAGCGCATCGATGTCAAGAAGCGAAATCTGCGAGCGCTCGCGCATCAAATCAAGCAATTCGCCGCTCGACATCCATTTCTGTTCCCGCGGAAACAAGTTGAACTTGTTCATGATCGGGACGAGACTGTCGTGCGACATGAGCCGCTGCTGAATGACCTGAATGCGCTCAGTCGCAGCTGACGTAATCGTCGGCTCCACCAGATTGGTAGGAATTTGAGCCGATTCGACGAGGATCTTGCCCTCAGCCAAGTAAATCGGCCGTTGGATGACAACGAGCAGCGCGCCGAGAATTGAAACCAGTACAAATGGGATAGCGAAATAGAAAATGCGCTTTTTTATAATCCCAAGAATTCGCGAAATATCGAGGCCGTCGGCCCGGTCCTCGTAAAGACCGGGCTGCGGTGCGGTTAATGTCTGAAGCATGTCGAAGCCTGCCTGAAGGTTTGTCGCCCTTTATAAGGCCTTTTCCCGACAGCTCAATTACTACTGCAATTTCATCATTAATATGTCGTCCCAGCAACAATCTTGATCTCTCGCGGGGCCAATAACCTTTCGGCGGCGTTTAACTGGCTTTTTCGGTTTGGAATGCTAAGTAAGCGGTCCTTATGGATGCCCGGGCGCCTGCGGCCCAGGGGGTAATATGTACGAAGCGTTCTTTGGGCTCCGCGAGAAGCCCTTCACTATTTTGCCCGATCCGAACTTGATTTATTGGGGTCCGAATCACCGGATGGCGCTAGCGATGCTGCAATTCGGCGTCATGAACAACGCCGGTTTCACCGTCATTACCGGGGAAATTGGCTCCGGCAAGACCACTTTGCTGCGCTATATGCTGCGGCAGCTCGATCCCAACATTATCGTCGGCTTGATGTCGAGTACGCCACAGGGCCATGCGGAACTCCTGCAGTGGGTCATGATGTCGCTTAACCAGCCGTTCGAGGGCTCCTACCCTCAATTATTCAAAGCATTTCAGCAATTTCTGCGAGATCAATATGCGCTGGGACGGCGCACGATCCTAATTGCGGATGAAGCGCAAAACCTCGGCCTTACTGAGCTTGAGGAGCTCCGCATGTTCTCCAACATCAACGCCGATAAGGACCAGCTGTTGCAAATCGTGCTCGTTGGACAGCCTCAGCTCAGGGACATGCTGAGGACACCGCAGTTGGTTCAATTCGCGCAACGGGTCTCATCGGACTTTCATCTCAAGCCTCTAACGGTAGAAGAAGTCGATCGCTACATTTCGTTTCGCTTGGCAGCCGTCGGTGGCCAAGAGCAACTGTTCGATGTCGAGGCCAGCAAGATGATTGCCCAGGCAAGCCGGGGCATTCCTCGAACGATTAATGTGCTTTGTGATACTGCAATGGTTTACGCCTTCGCTACGGGCTCCAAAGCCATCACGCCGGATATTGTCGCACTCGTCATTCAAGACAAAAGGGACTTTGGCGTTTTCGGGTCAGTGGCCGCCGAAACAAACTAAGGGCGCGTGCTCATTAATCCGTTTCTTTATGAGCGCCCACATCCTCGGCACTCTCGTGCCGGTGGAGGAGCCGTCCGCAGCATCATAACCAGACTCACGCACTGCAACGTGAGCACATACAGTAAGACCGCCTTGCGGCGGTCTCTGCAGGACCCGATTGTTCGTTTCTAATTACGCAATTGCGGCCATAGCAGCTTTTCTTTTTTTACGTCCCACCATTAGACCAAGAATGCCAAATCCTCCAGCGAAGAGCGGCAATGCTCCGGGTAGCGGTGTTGCAGCGACATGATCGAAGTTGACGGCGACATTATCAAGTCCAATGTACGCGTTGCCCGCCTCTCCAATAAGAGAAAGGGTGGTTGAGCTCCCTGAAGCTGTGAAGAACATCGTCTCGGTCATCCACAGGTTGTCAGACGTCGTAGTTGGACTTAGGAATGTTTTAGTCGTGCCGCCGGCCGTCGCTGTAATCCCATCCGGAGTACCCCATTCATTTGAATATCCGAGATCAAAGGTCAATTTATAAACGTCGCCAGCTGTCGTAGTTAGGGTTTGTGATACTCCACCATATGGTTTCCCATTCTGAGGCCCGGTCAAATCGAGAAAGTAATTCCCGTCACTAGCTGTTAGTCCGAACATATTATCGATCCAAGTAATAGGACTCATGCGACCTGGTTGGCCGACAACTGTCCAACCGTTCAGCGTCGTGCTATCGCCAACGTTTACATTTTCGGAGCCTGAGGTGTCGGTATTGCCGTTAAATCCATTAACCTCAAAGCTGCCGTTGGTCACGATCGAAGCATGTGCGGCGCCAACCAACCACACAAATGAGGCTGCAAACGCCAATATTCCGCTACATCTACGAGCCATGGTCTTCTCCATAAGTCCTTATCGAAGCTTCTCAGTGCCATCAGTGGAACATGGCCACGTCAGGCAGCCTTGAAAAAAGCGTGAAACTTTCTTGAAATCTTCTGAGATTCTTGGAACGTCTAGATTGAACGCCTTCGTCTCCCCCATGACGCACCTCAGATCCCATAAGAACCTAATCGGTGTCTTCGGAGCCTGGTGCGGTGTAGTATATTGGCAATTCAGCATTTATCGCCCGGGCCAGTCTTGAAAAAAGCGCGAAGCCTTTTTGAAAAAGTGCTGAAATCTGCTTAGATACCGATGTCCGGAGTGGATTGAAATATGCCGGCCGGCGACGAGAAAGTCTTTTGTTTCCAGGGCTATCACGCTCGACCTTCGCCGCGGGTGCCTGTGCCGGGCTGACCAAACATTCGAGTTGCGGCCGAAGAGTTTCGCGCTGCTCCGCTACTTGGTTGAAAATGCCGGCAGACTTGTGTCGAAAGACGAATTGATTGGGGCGGTTTGGGGCAACGTCGCCGTGACGGACGCATCGCTGGCCCGCTGCGTGAGCGACGTGCGTCTTGCCCTGCAGGACCAGTCGCAACGGATCATAAGGACGGTACCGCGGCGCGGCTACTCTATTCGCTGCAACAGGTATCGGAAGCCGCAAACGAGAAGCGTCACGCCTGGCCAAGCTCGCCGACTAGAAGCACAACTCCACGGCATCCGGGCGAAGTCTCGGCATCTCACGGTCATGGCGTGCGAGCTGGTCGGCTTGGCGTTCGCTGCGGGGCGCGATCAAGAGGATTTGCGCGAGGCGACGACGTTCTGTCATAAGCAGGGCCGGCAGATCATTGAGCAGCATCATGGCTACGTCGCTCGCAATTCGGGCGACGGCCTGTTGGCATTTTTTGGCTATCCAGAAGCTCGCGAGCAGGACGCCGAAAACGCCGTTCGCGCCGCATTGGCGCTTCGGGGACTTGACAGAGAAGCTCAGCGACCAAGCTGGATACCAAGCTACAGGCTTGCGTTGGAATCGCGAGCGGGGATCGTTGCGATTGGGGACGAGTTCACGGCGGGCAAGCCGACCGAGCGAACCATTTTTGGTGAAGCGCTGATCCTGTCAGGGCGTCTGCAAGCCCAGGCGGAGCCGGTCAGATCTTGATCGCCGAAAACACGCGGCGTCTCGTCGGCGGCCTGTTCGAATATCACGAACTTGGTCGCGCGGCGCTTAAGGGTTGCCGGCACCGGTGCAGGTTTCGCAGGTGCTCGGCGAGAGCAATCTTGAGAGCCGGTTCGAAGCGCATCAATCAGGCCCCTCACTCCCCTGGTGGGCCGCGAAGAAGTGATGAGCTGCTGTTGCGGCGCTGGGGACAGGCCAAAAGCGGCGAGGGCTCGGTCGTTCTGCTCGCTGGCGAGCCGGGCATCGGCAAATCGCGCGTCGCTCAAACGATCGTGCAACTCCTAAGCGATGAGCCGCATACGCAACTTCGGCTCTTCTGCTCGCCGCACCGCCAAGAAAGCGCACTGTCTCCTTTCATCAGCCAGATCGAGCGGGCGGCCGGCTTTCAGAACACGGACACCGACGAGCAACGGTTAGCCAAGCTCGAGGCGACGTTGGCCCAGCAACTCACGCCTTCAGCCAATGCCGTACCGTTGGTCGCGGATCTGCTCTCGATTCCGACCGGACGATCGTTATCCGCGAGCTCACCCTAACGCCGGAGAAGCGCAAGGAGAAAACCCTGGCAGCGTTGCTAGCGCATGTCGAGGGCCTTGCCGCGTCGCAGCCCTTGTTGCTGGTGATCGAGGATGTCCATTGGGCCGATCCAACTTCTCTCGAGCTCATCGACCTTATTGTCGAACGAGCACCATATCTGCGGCTTCTTGTCATCGTGACCTTCCGACCTGAATTCTTATCGCCCGTGGGCGGACCGCCTCCAAACGACTTCGATCACTTTAGGCCGGCTACCACCCCCGCAATGCGCGAAGATTATCGCTAGACGTCATCTCATGGCGAGCATTTACCGAAAGCTATTATCGACGAGATCCTTACGCGCGCCGACGGGATACCGCTGTTCGTCGAGGAGCTGACCAAAGCCGTTGTCGAAAATGGCGCTTTGCTGGATACCGGCTACCATTTGACCACAACTCGACCGTACTCGGCGTTGAAGATCCCGGCGACGCTGCGCGGCTCGCTCCTGGCGCGGCTTGACCGTCTTGAGGCGGCACGCGAAGTAGCGCAAATCGGGGCCGCGCTAGGGCGGCACTTTTCCCATCAGCTGATCAGTGCGGTGGCGACAATGCCGCAACAACAACTCGACCAGGCCTTGGCGCGCCTGGTGAACGCCGAATTGATCTGGCGGCGCGGCAGCCCACCCGATGCAGAATACACCTTCAAACATGCCCTGGTGCAAGACGCAGCCTACGGCACGCTGCTCCGCGATGCGCGTCGCGCTCTTCACACTCGAATTGCCGAAACCCTCGCAAGCAAATTTCCCGACATCGCCGAACGTCAACCGGAACTGTTAGCGTATCACTATACCGAGGCTGGCCTGATCGAGAAGGCCTCGCGGCTTGTGGGCGAAAGCGGGACAGATTTCGCTGAGCCGGTCGGCGCTGAAGGAAGCGGCGGCCCAGCTTACACGAGCGCTAAGTCAGATGGAAACACTTGCCGGATACTCCCACCCTGCGCCGCGAACAGATCAACATCAGACAGCGCTAGCAACGCCTTGATGCATACACAAGGGTTATGCGGCGCCGGAGACAAGGGCAGCCCTGGATCAAGCTCGTTTGTTGTTAGAGCGGGCGCAGGCGCTCGGAGAGCAGCCCGAAGATCCGCTGCTGCTGCTATCGGTCCTCCATGGCTTCTGGGTCGCCAATCATGTTGCCTTTAATGGCGATTTGGTCCGCAATCTGGCGGTAGAGTTCATGACGATTGCCGAAAAGCAAGGGACGACATTCCCTCTGGTACTCGGCCACCGCGTGATGGGCACTTCATTATTGTTTCTCGGGAGACATCGCGGAAAGCCGCGTGCACCTCGATCGGGCAATGTCACTTTACAATCCCGCCGAGCATTGCCCGCTGGGGACGCGATTTGGCCAAGAAAGCTGGTGTGGCAATCCAGTCAAATCGGCCGTTGGCCTTATGGCTTCTGGGCTATCCAGACGCTGCTCTCAAAGAAGCGGACGAAGCGACTCGATTACGCGCGTGATATCGGACAAACCGCTAGTTTTCTGTATGGCGTAACCCGGATCGCTTGGTTTCAACTCGTTGTCGGCAATTACACTAAAGCCGCCGGGCTAATCCAACAGCTCATGACTATCGCCGAGGAAATGGAGGGCTCGTATTGGACGGCTGCTGGAATGATGCTCCAAGGTTGCCTGTTTGCGTTTACCGGTAAAGGCTCCACCGCAATCTAATAGATCACTTCCGGCATTGCGGTATCGCGGCTACGAGGGCTGCAATTTGTTGCGAATGCCATGGTATCTTTCATGTATGGCGAAGGCCCATATAGAGCTCGGACAACTGGATGAGGCTGGGCGCTGCATCGGCGATGCGATGACGGCGATGGAGACGACCAAGGAGACCTGGCAGGAATCGGAAATTTACCGCATAGCGGGCGGCCTCGCGCTCATGTCGCCGAAACCGGATGTGGCGAAAGCACAGGCAGCATTTCGACCGAGCTCTGCGGTGGCGCGCCAGCAGCAGGCGAAGCCTGGGAACTGCGAGTGGCGACGAGCATGGCGCAGCTGTGGTGCCGCCAGGGAAAGCGGGATCGAGGCCCGCGATCTTCTCGCTCTCGGTCTATGGCTGGTTCACCGAAGGCTTCGAAACGCTCGACTTGAAAAATGCCGAGGCGCTCCTCGATAAGCTGGCAACTAGCCCATCGCCGACGAGTACGAAATAGACCTTTCGCAGTGCGACAACTCGCGGTGCCGAGTGACGTGATGGATCATTTTCGACCGGACGAGGCCAGCAGCAAGTCCCGCCATGTCGGCTGTGCTCCCGAAAGCGAGTAAAATCAGGATATTGGCATCTGGCATGCCGGACCCTGGCGGCTCCGCCGACCGTGATGTGGCTGTGCGATGATTGATACTTCTATCGTCCGCGTACGTCAGCACGGAGCCTGCATCGCAGCCAACGGTGAACACAACTGATGGGCCGGTCGCGAGGCGGATTGACGACCAAGATTCATGCAGTCGTCGATACCGGTGGCTGCCTGGCCGATATAGGGTTTACTCGGTCGCTGTCTTTTTCAATTGCTCAGTCAAGTTCGCGGCCAAGTCTGGACTCGGATTCTTGCCAAGCGCCGTTTTGAATTCTTGAGTTGCCTTGCCATTTTGGCCATTGGCGAAGTAGCTCATGCCCAGATGGTAGTGAATAACTGCCAGATTGGGGAGAGCGTCGGCAGCGCTTTCGAGGACAGGTATGGCTGCCTTGTAGTCCCCGCCCCGGTAGGTGACCCAGCCGATGGTATCCTTAAACTGGGCGATGGGCGACTGTCTAAGGTCCTTCACCAGCGATTGTGCCCGCTCAAGGCTCGCTTTGTCGGTGCGGTGATCGACCAACAAGCTTGCAAGGTTATTAGCGGCGATCAATGAACCGGGTTGCTGCGTCAGAATTTTTTCGTACGCGGCGATCGCATCGTCATACTTTCCGGTCACCTCATACACTCCGGCTACGGCCATTTGGAGCGCTAGGTTATCGGGCTGTTGTTGTAAACCCGCCTGCAGCGTCTTAAGTGCAGACGCCGCATCATGCTGACTAAGATAAAATTGAGAAAGAGCTTGGTAGCCGCCGACGTCTTTAGGCTGCTTGCCGATTGCGGACTGAAAACTCTTGATGGCCTGATCAGGCGCATTGGTCGCGGCTTGAACAGATCCGAGCAGCACCAGAGCCTGTGCGTTCGCAGGGTCCATTAGCAAGATGCCCTGTAACAGAGCGATGGCCTTATCCGGCTGCTTCGCCTGCATATATTCGCGAACCAAAGCGACCATCGGCTGCGTCGCGGAGGGGGCGGCAGCTAAAGCGCTCTGAAAGGCGGTAATGCTTTGATCAGTCTTGTTCTGGCCGCTATACGCAAAACCCAAGATCTGGTCGGCCACGACATTTGCACTGCCGAGGCTTTTGATTTTCTCGCCGATCTCCTGGCCGCCCGCCCAATCCTGCCGCGCCAGTTTGGCTTGTGCCAGGGCTGCGAGAATCTGCACGTCGTTCGGCTTACGCGTTGTGATGTCTGTAAGAACATCTTCAGCACGACGCGTATTACCCCGACGCTGCAGGAATGCGACATAGCTCAGCGCGACGTTCGTGTCGTAATTCGACACTTGTAACGCGTCGGTCAGTTGCTTATCGGCCAGCTCCATCGAACCGGAGCGCTCATAGGCGGTCGCCATCAACAGCATTAGACCAGTGTCACGCGGTTGATCGTTGAGCGCCGCACGCAAATCGTTGATCGCGGCATCCAACTGATTGCGATTTAATTCGATCGTGGCACGCAGCTTCAGACCGCCCACGTTGCGGCTATCGGTCTTGAGAATCTCGCCGATCAGCTTCTCGGCCTGATCGGTGTTTTTTTGATCCAGGTAGAATTGTGCAAGTTCGGTCTTTGCAGCCAGCGCATGATCGGCGGCCGTGGTATCAGAGGCCAGCTGATTCAAAAGCTTAAAGCTGTCATCGTAATTGTGCAGTCCGTAGTCAAGCTCAGCGAGCGCCATCTGGAACGGAAAGATATCGCCACCGGCCTTAATACGGTCGGTAAGCTCCGCTTTCGCTGCAGCTGGCCCCTTAGTCGCAATAAGGAGACGGACCAGTTCAAGCTCCATATCCTTATTGTCATTGATCGAGCGCAACTCTTTCTCGGCATCCGGCGCCCGGTTATGCTGAAGGTAAAATTGGACCAGCTGCTGCCGGAATGCGACTTGCTTCGGATACTGGGCAATCAGATTTTTAAGCTGCGCCTCTTCTTTTGAAGCGTTCTTCTGGGCATTGTAGATCGCGAAGTTTGAACAGCTGGACCCCAAGATCGTTCTGGTGATCTTCTGGTATCTTTTCGAGCATCGCGAGAGCTGCGTCGTTGTCGCCGCTCGCCTGCCGATCGGCGGCCAGCAACATTATCGCCTCGACGTTTTTGCGGATCGAGCCTCAGCGCCGCGTTGGCATCGGTAACCGCGCCACCCGGGTCTTTCAATTTGAAAGCAATCGCTCCTTTGAGCGCTTCGAGGTTAGCGTTGTCGGACGCGTCGATATCATTGATCACTTTTTGCGCCTGGGCTGCGGCATTGCCGAACAGCATCAGGCGCGCCAGCTTGATCTTGGAATCGCTGTCGGTCGGGTCGAGATCAATGATGGTGCGGAGAACGCCGGCGAGCTCTTGCCAGTGCCGCTGTGTCTCATCAATCTGCGCTAATCCACGATAGGCTGGGAGAAAATCCTTTTTGGCCTTGATGGCATTTTTGTATTCGATTTCCGCGTGCGGATAATCGCTGGCTGCGACGAATTTCTGAGCGTTGGTGTAGTAGTTTTGCGCCCGCTCTTCGGCAGAACTGCATCCAAGAAGGACAACTGGCAGGACAATGAGGAGCGGCAGCTCGACTGGAGACGGCGAAAAGAGATAGACATCCGAAATACTCACTCAGTGACGCGTCGATGGACGCTAATTTCGAAGGCATTGGCAGTATTAGCACTTTTGATTAGCGCAGTAATTCCTAAACCGCCAGCGCGGGTTCCAAGCGTGGTTACCCCGCAAGGCCAGGCAAGTTATGGAATTTGACCCTACCGCCGGCCCTTATTTTCCGCGCATCTGAGGCTTAATTGGGGCAAAGGAGGCGTCGTCTTACCGGCCCGTCGTTGATACAGGTTTGCCCGCTGAAACTGGCGTCAGCAGATAGTCAATACAGTGGCGCTTGAATGCCCGTTTGATGTGCCTTGGGGTTCCAACCAGCTCGAGGGCCCTACCCGACGATTTCAGCTGCTTCCGGAGCATCAGGAGCAACCCCAGGAAGCGGGCGTCCACATGGGACACCCGGCCAAGATCAAGCTTTATTGCGCTTTTTGAGCTTAAAGCGTGCCGAAATGCGTCGATCGCCGGCTGGATATTCTCGCTTGTGGCGTCGCCCGAAAGTCGCAACATCAGCGCTTCTGTCTTCTCCTGAGAATCAATAATCAGAGCCTGCCGGGTTCGGGACCGGCGGTTGTCTACGACCAGAGGCACAATGTGAAAGGCGAGGAGCCGTAAGAAGGCCAAGCCATCCTTGATGTACCGCTTCCAGAGATGCGGTTCTTCCAAAAATGCGCCAGCACCATTCAAGCCCGAGTGGTTGCAGAAACCTCGGCGCGCGTTTGATGGTACCGGCCTGAAAGTTGATCGTGGCCCCGAGGTGGGCTTTGACTGGAACCCTCAACCTGGTTTGATTGCGCGATAGCCACTGCAGTCCCTTCTTCGCGCCCAAAGCTGCAACAAGAAAATCAGCACCGCTTACCGAAATTTGGTTTAGCAGTTCGGGAGTACTCATGTCTTCGACGGTTCCGAACCCTGGGCAAATCCAGCCGGTGCAAGTGAGCGCCGATCGGGCGGCATTAATCGTAGCCGCCGCTGCGGAGGCCACCGCTTCGGTAGATCCGAAGAAAAATACGCTGATCGCCCGGGCCCCCAAGGGTCGTTGCTTCAAGGCCTGGAAAATATCTGAGCCGGCAATTCGGCGAGTTATCGGAAGCCCAAGAAGCCGGCTGACCCATATGATGGGCATTCCATCCGCGGGGCAGAGATCGCTATCGAGGAGCGATTCTCGAAATTCCGCATCATCAAGACTCGCGATCAGGAAATTCAAATTAGGCGTCGATAGCGTGAAGGAGACCCGATGTTGTACCGCACTTTCGATGCTGCCTATGACATCGGCCATGCTCACCGCATCTATCAGGATGCCCAGGATGCAATAGACCGGGCGCGCCATATCCGCGCAGGAATCAGCATTCGAAAGAGGTGCGTTCGATTGGGCGGCCGCGATTTGCCTCTTAACGCTGTACTGAGACACGGCTCACACCTACGCCAATTCACAAAAATCACATGGACTTTACAGGTCATGGATGGCTACACCACGCATTTCGCCGCCCTGCCCTTCGCTTTATAGACCGAGAAGGCGCGACTGGGCCATTCATTCCAGTTAAGGGTAAATGCACGGCCGCATTAGGGCCGGTCTTCTCGAAATTGCATTTTGAGGCTAGTTAGGCAGCCTTCAGTTGGACGAATTGGCATACTGGCGCGGGCCTTTGGAGTTCACTTCCATGACGGGCAAGCATGGGAACCGTCTCGTGCACGCCTTTGCAGCAATGGCGCGGGATCGACTTCGCGCTCGCATTACCTCCAGAGTGAACTGGTCCCCTCTCTAATCGGCCGGTCGGGGTCAAGCGCTTTCAGACTATCCACTGCTGCAGTGTCGATGTCTTTCGCGGGCTCATGCTTCTCTTCGGAATCGGCACCAAGGCCCTTCCATTATGGAAGTCGAAGACGAGGTGGAACAATCTTTTGAGCGGCCTTGCCATCGGACGAACGGCAGGTCCAAGGGACCAGACGTACTCACCTCATCCATCGTCCCGCGAGGGACATCATTCCACCGCTCGGTGGAGTTCGAGTGTTCTCCTATCGTAATTGATGTGTGCAGCCCTCATGCCGCCACGACCTCTCGGGTCCAACGGAACTCAGTGCCGTCGACCCATATGCGGTGCATGATCACAGCCAACCGTCGTGCCAGCGCCACGATCGCCTTCTTCATCCCGCGGTGCCTGGCGATCTTCATCGCCCAGGCTTTGAGCCAGGACCACTTGTTAGTGCGGGTCAGCATGACCTGGGCTGCTTCGTAAAGCATCACTCGCATCATCTCGTCCCCGCACTTTGATATCGCACCGGTCCGGTCGATCTCGCCGAATTCCATACTTGGATGGCGTCAGTCCAAACGACGCACCGACCGCCTTGGAGTTCTTAAAGCGTGCGGGCACGTCTACGGTTGCGCGATAGGTCAGCGCCACTACGGGACCAACACCGGGAACCGTCATTAGGCGCCGGCACACCTCATCGTCTCGAACCATGGCCAACAAGCGGCGATGCAGGACGCCTATCTGCTCACGGAGCACCCGCCGGACAATGAGCAGCGGTTCGACCAGAATGGCCAGGTCGGGTAGGTTCTCGACCAGCTCCTTGATCCGTCCCTCGAACTCCACCGTCCCCACCATGCCCACCTTGAGACCAAAGTTACGCAAAGTACCGCGCAGGTCGTTGTCGATGGCGATGGCCTTCGACTGCAGCAGCTTGCGATGGGTCAGCAGCATCCGCAGTTTCTGACTGCGTAGCGTCTTCACATGCACCTGCACGATAAAGCCTTACCCACATCATCTGCGCGATGCCGCGCGCATCGTTGCGATCCGTCTTATTGATCTGCGCCTTCAGCACCGCCCGCATCTGCCGCGTCTCAACACAAATCACCGGCAAGCCCGCTTCGGCGGGTGCGCTGTAAAGCCACTGTGACAGCGGCCCAGCTTCCAAGCCAATTCGCTTGAAGTGATAGGCGGGGTTCGCTAGCACCGCCAACAACGCCTCGGGTTCGCTCGCCACCTTCACTTCCCGAACGATCTTGCCCGTGTCATCCACAATGCAGACGCTGGTCTCCTTGACCGACACGTCCAGTCCAGCAAAATGGTCCATGCTGCGCTTCTCCTTCTGATGCTTGAGGCCGTTCACACGGACCTCGTTTCACCATCAGCCTGAAGCGCAGCACCCAAAATCTTCAGCTATCCACAAGATCGCAGGCCGATTACCCCATCTTTGGAGATGCAGCAAGAGGGCTGCACGGCGATCATCGGCGTCTGCTCGAGACAAGTTCTGATCGCCAATCTGAAGTACCTGGCCAACGCAAAGTGGACCGCGCTTAAACGGGCGCTCCTGGTGGTTGATTGCTCCCCTCTTGAAATAGGATAAGAGACCCTCGCCTGTTTGGCTGCTTATTGTTCGCGAGGCGGATTATGTTTTTGGAAGCGACTTAGGCGATTCCGTTAAACGCCGAAAAGGTAAGAAGATGCCACGCTCTTTGGCTTCCACGATCGTTGTGGTTTTATCCTTATTCGTCGGCGTCCTTTTCTTCTGCGAAACCGCCTTAGCCGCGCCATGGAAGCTGACGGTTAGTGATGCGACTGGCTTGCCCACGGTCACATTGGGGGGAGCGTCTGCGATAACCAGCAATTTCGTATTCTGGGGAAAGAACTGGGCTTGGGCTGGTTTTAGACCACAAGTCAAAATCACGGCGCCTCATGAGTACTCACTGTCAGGCATCAGTCAATCGCTCGGTTTTTCCGTTGCTGCACAAATAACAAGGCCAACAGCCCAACAAGTGGTATGGAGCATCAATTTTGATGTAGCCGCGGATCATCCAGACGCGATCGGCGGCGGCGTCGCATTCGACTTCAACCTTGAGCAGTTCCAATCCGAGCTCGGCGAGCCGGAGCTGCTTCCCAATGGCCAGGGTTGGACTTGGGGCAAAAATCAAACGAAGATTGAATTTCGAGTTCGAGCCGTCACCGGCCGCTCTTTACTTCGAGCGCGGACAAAAATCAGAAGTTCGGCTGTTCTTCTTCAAAGATAATATTCCGCATGGGCTGCACAGTTACACGCTCCGCATATCCGTATCTAACGATGTCACCGTGGCGCCCACTTCGGCAGAAGAGTACGGACTCGAGGGCGCAGAAAGCTGGCCCATTGATTCACTCGACTGGGAATCAAGCCCAGTTGATTTGTCGTTCCTGAACAAAGCAGAAAAACCTGCCGGGCTTCATGGATTCGTCAGAGCGGACCATGGCCATTTCACTTTTGCGGACGGAACCCCAGCACGATTCTGGGGAACGAATATTGCCGCTTATGCGCTGTTTGGCACAAGTCGCGAAAACACGAAACTTCAAGCGCATAGGCTTGCGCAACTGGGTTTCAATCTGGTTCGGATCCACCATCATGATTCAACGTGGGTGGTACCGAATATCTTCGGCGACAAAGGGGCGATTGATACGCAACACATCAGTCAGAGTGAATTCGAAAAGCTGGATTGGTGGATCAAGTGTCTTGAGGACGAAGGAATATACGTATGGCTTGACCTTGAAGACGGTCGCCAATTCAAGCTGGCAGACCATATTGAAGATTTTGACGAAATCAGCAAAGGCAAATCCACTGCCGACCTCCGCGGCTATAATTATATCAACAAAAGCATTGCCGATGCGATGCGAAATTTCAATCAGCAATACCTGATGCACCAAAATATATATACTGGACGCAGCTATGCAAACGATCCCGGAATCATCGCGCTTCTCATCACAAATGAGAATGATCTAACAACACATTTCGGCAATTCTTTACTCCCGGACAAGCATGTACCCAAGGCGAACGCCGATTACATGGCACGGGCTGCGGCGTTTGCAACGAAGTACGGCCTCCCCAAAGATACGACGTGGCGCTCTTGGGAGCATGGGCCATCGAAGTTATTCCTCAACGATCTGGAGCATGATTTCGACGCAGAAACGATCAACGGACTACGCAGCATGGGAGTTAAGGTACCGATCGCCACGACAAGCTCATGGGGCAACGATCCCTTGAGCGCGTTACCCGCGCTGACGACAGGGAATGTCGTCGATGTCCACTCCTATGGTGCCATTGATGAAGTCCGAAAGAACCCGCTTTATGCGGCTTCTTTTGTCGACTGGATCGCTGCTGCCCACGTAGTTGATCGCCCCTTGAGCGTTACCGAGTGGAACGTATCGCCATTTCCAACTCCAGACCGGAACAGCGCAGCAGTCCTCATGGCGGCGATGGGAGATTTCCAGGGCTGGGATGCGCCCATGCTGTTTGCATACAGTCAGCAGCCGCTCAACGGGTCTGGAGGACCATCCAACTGGGACACTTTCAATGACCCTGAATTGATCAGTATATTGCCGGCTGCAGCACTCCTGTTCCGGCGTGGTGACGTGCAGCCCGCAAACACGACCTATGTATTCACGCCAAGTGCAACCCAGCTTTTCGGCCAGCTCATCTCGCCAAGAACATCGGTAGCCCTAAGAACCGCAGTCGAAAAAGGTAAGCTTCTCATAGCTATGCCTCCGGTGACCGAGCTGCCCTGGTTACAGACCAGCGATGTACCTGAAGGAGCTGTCGCCTTTAGCGACCCGAACCGGTCGTTCCTTCAGCAAGACGCAACGGCTGCCGTATCTGACACTGGCGAACTTCGTCATGATTGGACCTCAGGCACGTTTAATGTTGACACACCTCGCAGCCAGATTGCGGCCGGATGGATTGGCGGCAAGCGCATCGCACTAACTGACATAACTATTGATATGTTGACGCCAAATGGAACGGTAGCGGTTCAGTCGATTGACGACCACCCAATTAGAGAGTCGAATAAGATTTTGATTTCGCTAAGCGCGATTTCGCTGCCCAGCCGCCAAAATAAACTGCCGTTTCATTGCGCGCCAGTTTCGGGGAACGCTAGCTGTTAGAGCGCGACCTGGCTTGCACCTCTATGCGGCGAGCGCACCCGGACAGGTCTTTCAAATTCCAATGACGTATAAAGATGATGCTTATCAATTAGATCTCAACTCTTTGACTTGCTCACATTTTTTTATTCTCAAGTGAGTCCCAGTGACCCGCGTCTCCTGCGACCAGTGCAGGTTCTGCTGTCAGAAATAAATTCACTCCGTGATTTAGCGAATGGTGCTGGCATACAGATCCAAAAGAATCGACGCCTTCACGCCCCAGTCAAAGTTATCTCGGACGCGCTCTCGACCACATCGTCCCATCTCAGCTCGCAAATCAGGATTTTTTCCTAACGCTAGGATCGCCTCTGAAAATCTCTCGATGAACTTCTCGGGATCCTCGGGCGGTACAAGAACGCCGGTCTCATTTGTCAAATAATCCATCGGACCGCCCCACTCGGTTGCGATTACCGGGACCCCCGAAGCCATGGCCTCGAGAACCACAGCGCCTCCGCATTCTCTCATGCTCGTCAGGACCATAACGTCGCAGCTGCGCAATAGCTCAGCGGCCACGGCCTGCCGTAGCCAACCGTGGAATTTCACAAATTGCGTTAGATCCGAGAGATTGAGCTTGTCGTTCAAGCTCCCGCCGCAGCGGCCCATCGCCTACAATATGCAGTTCAAAGTCGATCTTACCGAGGAGTTTTGCGCAGGACTCGAGAACGAGATCCACTCGTTTCCAGTCGACCAGCCTGCCAACATAGATAAGTTTGAAGCGACGTGTATCGGCGCGCGCGTCGTTGACCTTAAATCTATCGAGGTCAACTCCGTTCTCAACTAACTCCACAATTTTTTTGCCTCTGAGACTCCAAGGAAGCGCCTCATAGGTTCGTCTATTCGCGACCAAAAGAATTGCAGCTTTTCTTTTTCCTGGAATAACAAGATTTAGGAAGCCCGACAAATAACGAAGGATGGCAATAATTGCTCGCTCCGCAGCATTGGCCGATCGACGATAGTGCGGCGGATAGTCCATGCCCCCGTTCATAGGACCAATTATTACGGGGGCGGAAATACCAAACATCAGCGATGGCAGTTTAGGCGATACTGGAATTGGCTCGTGAACCACGTCAAGCTGATGGGTAGCAACCAACTCAATCGCCCGTCGTCGTTGCCGCAATTGCGTGTCAAAGTGACTTATCGCACCAAATGTGAACCCCCATAACCGATCTCGGCAAAAACCGCATGGTCTTTGCACAAAGGACGTTGATCTTGCTGTCTGCGACGAAATGAATGCGATCGACGTCGTTTGGGAACGCCGCAAGCAATTCTCTTCGCGTTCGATCGTGAACCAGTAGATGCGCGTCAACATTTTTCAAGCGCAATTGCTTGAAATACTGAAACGGAATTAGCGCCTCGCCTCCGAATATCTCAGAGGCATGCTCGGCAACCAGCAAAACCTTCATAGATCGTTTCCAGAATTTGCATGAAGGTCCGTTTCCGCTCAACTCAACGTCAGAGACAAAATTTGGGGCGATATCGGGAGCGGCACAAACATAGCCTTCAATTCATGAGACAATATAGCTTATTTCTACAGCCCTGCGCTTTGTAGCTCTGGAATCGCTCGCTACCGTCTTACAATGTTAGGTTAGCGTGGTATCGAGGCCATCAGCTTTGGCGAAAGCGACTGGACAAATTTTCGAAGTTTAATATCGGACGCCGCCACCCCGCCATCGCCGATTGGCGTAAGGACGCGGACCAATGCGCCATCTTTGCGCTTTTTCAAGAAGCCATCAATCAAAAGGTAATATTTCATTGCAAATTCGTTTGCAGTCGTACGCTCACGCTGCTGATACCAATAGTACATCAAGATTTTCTGTTCGCCTTTTTGAATTATGACGTGGTTGTAGGTGCCGGCTTGCCCCGCCACCAAATCTGCAAATGGTCTCTCTTCAAACGAAGCGAACTCCCATCCCGAGCCCGGTAAGCAGACACGTGGCGAATGGATCGCTGCGTTCTTACTCAGCGTGTCATAGTAGGCGACAAAAAGATTAACCGGCGGAACGCCAGCCTTGTCCGCAGAAATCACCTGAGTAATAGTCTGTCGCCTTAAGAATATCGATGGTGGCTTTGTCCAACGGCGCACTTCGTCCCGACCAACCGTCGACAGAGGTCTCCAATGCCGACAGGGGTTGGCGGGTTGGTATCGCGGCCGAACCGTAGTCGGCAGCCGCGTAACTGGTGAAGGCGAAAGTCGCCACGCAGGCAACGGCAAGGAGAATGAGCGCAACAGGACTTGCCTGGACCTTGTGATGATCCGCGGAGGCCTTTGCCCGCTCCATCAAAGGCTCGATTTCAACGTTGGACCAACGGAACCGTTGCAGAACCAAAATCTCGAGCATCAAGCAAACGACGCCCACGAGAAAGACTAACCAGCCCTCGAATTCATGCAGAAAGCCTTCGGCCATCGATATACCGAAGTTGTCGACCAGGACCGCAGTTATGGCTATGCGGACGCTGTTAATCAGCACCGTGAGCGGGGCGGCAGAAACAACCAAAAGCGCCTTCTTCCAGAACGGCGCCTTGTAGAGGTAGGCGACCAGAACGCTGATGCACGTTAACGGCAACAAGTACCGCAAGCCGCTGCATGCCTCGGCAACTTGCAGCTTATAAATGCCAAGATCGATGATGTTGCCTTCAACGTAAACCGGAATACCGAACAGCTGAATGACCGCCACGCCCAGATCGGTGGATATGAGCTGCAGTTTAATTGTCAGCATCGCCTGCAGCGTGAAAGGCAGTGGCAGCGTCAGCAATAGCAGCAATGCGATTGGACTTAGTGCACGGGCGGCGCCAATCCCGAACACGGCCAAGCCCAACGCCATAGAGGCTAACGACAAGACCGATCTGCTCGAGGAGAAACGACTCCCCGGCGGCACCGAGAACGCAGCAAAGCTGCCCCGCGATCGCGAGCAAGACGCCGAACCATTCATTTTTCTGACCGCCGACATACAAAGCAGGCCACAGGCGCCACAAAAGAAACGGCACCAAACCTGCTATCAAAAAGCCGTAACCGTATTCATCCTCGTGGGTCCACCGGAAATACAGGTTCTCGAGGCCATCTCGGGCGTTCAAAAACATGATTAAGATGCATGCTGAGGCCAGCAGGTAGACCCATGATCGAGGCAGCGCAAACCGCGAAACCTTATCCGAGGACGCCAACGCGCCCGCTGTCTTAGCCTGACTCAGAAAAGCCATGGTTTTCCTTAGGAATTATCAACTAACCACAATGTCATCAGTCTGCAGCGTAGACGGCCTTCGGACATGCAACCGGACTAACTTTACCTAGCTTTATCATTTGCTTCAAAGCAAGCCGGAAATTATGCATAATTTGTGTCGGCGGGCCGTGAGGTTCCTGCTCCTAGGCAGATCTCTGCCCCGGAGGGCACACCCCAGTGTTCGCGAGCAGGTATCGGTGACTATCTGGGTAGCTCTTAGAGCTATTGGCTGGTGCAGCGAGTTGCGCGAGATGGCAGCCGTCTCAAGCAAGTGGCCGCCAAAGTTCTTGGAGCGACCGCTCAAATGTCGGCATGTAAGTCGATCGTGTCTAGGACTATCTGAGACAGTTTGATTTACTCTGGCACAGTTCCTATTTATGCCTTCAATGTTTTCACTATATGCGCGTATCTATTCCGGTCTTAAGTATCTGAAAGACGGCACCGGCGACGAAACCAATGGTCGACACCTCATAGCGCCGAAATTGCTCAAAGTACTTGGGATATTGCATCCCCATGCATTCTCGACGTTGGAGCAGGTCACGGAACAGATTTGGTCGAGCATCGAGCGTCAAATTGGCGCTAATAAACCAAAACTTTTTGCTATCGAATCTTTTCCGACTTCAATCGAAATTCTGCGTCAGCGCGGCATCAACGTAACGAGCGTTGATATTGAACGCCAAAGATTACCCTACGGCGACCAGGTCTTCGATGCCGTGCTCTGCAATCAGGTCCTGGAGCACGTCAAGGAGATTTCTGGGTCGTCTCTGAATTAGCGCGAGTGCTCAAGCCTGGTGGCGTTCTCCTACTGGGAGTGCCCAATCTCGGCTCGTGGCACAATAGAGTTGCGTTGCTGCTCGGTCGGCAGCCGCCGGCAACTGATGTATTTGGCCCGCACGTACGGGGGTTTCACCGTACCTGGCCTTACAGATTTTCTGCAACGCGGCGGAATCCTGAAAGTCGACGAAGTGATCGGAGGAAATTTTTACCCGTTTTCGCCGGGATTTCGCGGCCGCTGGCTAGGATTGCTCGCCGCGACTTTCGGTCTCGTCTTTCTCCATAGTCTCGGCGCGTAAGTTCTCGGGACTTCTCTGGATATCTTCGCCCACCCGGACGCATCTATCTTGGTTGATACCCCGTTCTTTCGTGGACCGGCCACGACTTAGCATCGCCAGCAAAGGATTTTAACGACCTCCCTAGGTCCATAATATGACTTTTGGAAGTCTTTGATTGAACGCTTTAAGGATTGCCATGTTCCGCGTTGTATGCGCCGATTTCGGGCCACGTTCGCAACATACCCGCACCCTCAACTCCGCCCTTGAAAGTGTCATTACACGCGCCGGACGCCCATTCCCAACTTGGTGAGGGTCTCATATTGCAGATTTCAAGAAAAATTCCGGGCAATTCTAGATTGGCATTCGTTGCAAATATTGCGAAGTATAACGCCTGTGCTTTTGCCCACTCCATACTTTGATACACGAGATTCGCGAAACTTTCTGCGTTTGGAATGCTGCTCCAGCTCGACGCGTCGGGCTTCGTTCAACCCCCCCTCATAGTTAAAATCGCCATCTTACCGAAAATTGCCATGCGGCAGCATCCGATGCAGTAACTTACACCCAGAATGTAATCCCACCTCCGGCACCTCCATTTGTAATGTCGCTCACGGACTGAGTAGGGTCTGCCGCGACTTCTGGTGATTCTCGGCCGTACATTGTGATCCTGAGCGCCCTTGCTGATATCCGTCAGATACTGCGCGCGCGGCATGTCAAAATACGGAGCTGAGGCGAAGTTATCAAAGGCTGTCATCGGTGCAGGAATTGCTGTGAATGATCCCTTAATCACGTCCGCACGTCCCGCGAGAGTTGTGCTGGTCTGAGTGGATGGTGGCGCATAAACAACCAATTCTGGCCGCTACCGCCGGTGATGACGCAAGCGTTCTGCATTGGGCCACCTGACGCACCTGCGAGTTCAACGGCCACCGATGCAGGCGGCCCCGACAGATCACTGATCATAAGCGACGTCCCGTCACTTATGGTTCCGGTGAATGTGGTGCCCGTCTACGGGGAATGTCTTGTCGATATTTACGCGGTTTACTCTACCTTGATTGTGACCGAATATCCAACTTGTATTTGGATTTGTGTCCCCGACTATACCTAAACCAGCAATTACGAATTTGTCCTTGAAGAGACAACGGCATAAGTCTCGCATTTCGTTTGATATCTTTCACCGCCCATAGCGCACGAAGCGTAGAGAAAGATGAAACGTCAAATCCTACCGTAACCAACGCAACGATCCTTGGCGTGCAAAGTAAAACGTGTTTGCGTGTGGACTTGGATTCCAAGTCTCGTTCGAATTTTCTAATCCAGACTGCAACCAGAGCAAAGTGGTTTATAACCACTCGCGCCATTCATAATTGTATTGTAGAAATTTACTGGCCAATCCGATTGAATAGAATAACAATTGTCACCAATTGTTGGCGTCTTCCGGTAAAAGACCGAGGCCCGCAACGGTTACATAAAAGTTCGTTGGGCACTGCTCGTTCGAGTACAGAGCATTCAATTCATTCGCCACTCAACCTAAATCTCGACCGAACTGAGAAAGTCGCCGCTTCTGCTCAGAAGGGTAAAGCCACGCGCCATGCACGGGCGCTCCCAAGCCATCCGTCTGCGCAACAGAGTCGGAATCAAAGGAGCGTCGTATAAGCACGCGCCTTTAATCCTGAGGCGCTAAAAGCTATTGAACTGTAACCATCCACATACTTGAGCAATCGGATAGCATCCCCGCGAGCTTACATTTAGGCATTCATAAGGTGCTACTATCCAATTTATCGCGATCGCACCGGGTATAAAAGCCCCTTCCAAGCTGCTATCGAAATTCACCGTAAATTCGTGGCGCTTGTGTAATTTACAGTGACCGGAAATGTCGAGTCAGCAACGCCAGTGTAGACGCGCTCCCTGAGCGCCATTCTGCAAATACAGAATGACCTTAATCCCGCTATGCTCTTTAGTGAGGCAGCTGCCCCGCGTAGTAACGGTCGTCGGATCACCGGGAGTGATGCTGGTAATTTCACGATCACTTAAACGGCCGAGCGTAGTCGACCCCGGCCCGATGGGCGCGAAGGCTGTTATTGTCTCTCCCTGAAGCTATCGCTTGGCATTGTACCCGTTTGCCCGCCGCATGCCGATCCGCTAACAAGCGGAAGTGAATATTTGTCTGATCCAGACAGGGATTGATAAGGAAGCGAGTTGCAAAAATCGATGCCTTGATATGCGCCGTTGCTCGGTAGGTTTCGATTTTCCCATCTGACTTCTGGCGCAGACTGCCCAGAATTCCATTTCATTACTCTTATTGCACCAGGATGGGCCATTGCTATGGGTTTTAGGTAACCGAGTCTGAACACGCAAAGTCCATTCGGCCCGAAACAAGATTAGATGCACGTCTTTGCGCATCCGCAGTGTCATAAACTGCAAGATAGTGCAAAGTGCCATCACCTGTGGTTACGAATACTGATTGCTGGTTACTCCACCGCCTGAAATTTGCTTGAGAACAATGCACCAATATCCACGACCAGATATCGAAATATTTTGCTGACCGTCATAGGTGGCATTTAATCCAGAAGGAGGACAGCTTATTAAATTACCCGTTATGTTCCCATCATTATCGATTTGAGCGCACGGAAAACTCTGGAAGACGTGTTGAAAGCCCTTTGGATTGTTGTTGAACCTAATTACGCTTCCTGTTCCGGTATCGTAACCATCAAAACATCTAGGTCCACCACCGTCGTCACTCGGCCCCGGCGTATAAAATCCACCGCCCCACATTGTTGAAAAGTCTGTCCGAATGTTTGGTGTGTCATCCTTGTTTAAGATGGATGAATTCCAAAAATGCACATTGTCGTTCCAAGTTGAACTAAACGGAGAAAAATTGTTGTTGCCATTGTAAGCCGATTAATAAACGCGTAATCGAGTGAGAAACCTAGCGTGTTAACATTAAACAAAGTTCTTTTGGTGCAATTTGGGCACAAAGAGACCTTTTCTTGCGCGACCCCATCGGAGGCAAACAAGAACAGTACGAGGATCAGGGCAAGTCGTTCCATGATGCTAACACAAGAGGTCTGATCTCACCGCAATACCGCAAAAGGGATCAGCGATTTATTGTACACTAGCAGTCTAAATCGAGAAGTAGGCCGCGCGCGAGTAAATGATGTTGTGAACTAGTCATTTCGTGTAATGCCATACGTCTTGTCTGGACGATTATCTACACCGGGGTTAAACATCCGGAGGTGCGGGCACTAGGAAGCCGCCGTGCAAACGGCCGTGCAGCTGGGCGAGGAAAAATGGAACAGGCGGCCGCTGCCCAGAATTGGTTTGGTACTTTGGCGCTCCTGTCGTGGCCGCTAGTCTCATTATGGCCTACCCGTGCTTCCTGCCAATAAGGCTACGGTTTGGACCATACTAGGAGCGCAACTGCTGCTTCCGCATGGCAATTCGTAAAACTGGCCCCCGGTATTCCCCAAATTGATAAAGATACTATCTCGGGATTTGCAGCGGCTTTTGCGTCGACCGTTACCGGCAGGCGGCCGCTACGAGGTTGGAAGGGGTTCGGACTAACGGAGACACTCCTCCTAGTCTTGGTCCTCAGTCCATTTTTCACTGCGGAATTCAATGGCGACGCGACGTCCTCGGGAGGTGCAGTTCGACCGGGACTAGATGCCTACGAAGGCGCTTCGGCCGTCGCGGCGCAAATTGCAATGGCTTTACCATTTCTTCTAGGCCGATCCTTTTTGTGCCGACCAAATGATGTTGAAGAAACACTTCGAATTCTCGTAATTTCGGCGTTGATTTATTCGTTGCCAATGCTTTTCGAAATACGGATGGTCCTCAACTTCATTATTGGCTGTACGGTTATTATCCGTCCGACTTCATTCAGAGCTTACGCTGGGGAGGATACAGACCCGAGGTGTTTCTCGGACATGGGCTTGCGGTTGCTTTCTTTACTCTCACGGCGGTATTGGCGAGTGTGACTTTTTGGCGAACAGGAGGGCGGATATGGCTTCTTCGTTCAGGCTGGATCGTCGCCTATCTGGGCTTTTTGCTCCTCCTCTGCAAAACTGTCAGCGTATACATTTTCGCAGCGTTCGCATGTCCAATACTCCGTTGGAGTACTCCGCGCACACAATCCCGGATAGCAGTTATACTTGCCGCGTTGGTATTGTTGTACCCGGTATTACGCACCGTCGATTTAGTGCCGATTACGCCCTTGCTTGAAATCTCTCAAGCGGTCATGCCAGATCGCGCTAAATCCCTCGCTCTTCGTTTTGATCAAGAACACCAACTTTTACAAAGAGCTCTTGAGCGCCCAATGCTGGGGTGGGGGCGCTTTGGAAGAAGTGAAATCTATGATATATACGGCAAAGATATTTCTGTGACTGATGGTCGCTGGATAATTACCTTGGGCCAATTTGGATTAATCGGGTTCTTAGCAGAATTTGGGCTCCTTGCTTTGCCGATCTTCCAGCTTGCACGTAAGATTAACCTGCCAATTCCGTCCAAGCAGAAAATGTATTTAGCCTCGCTTGCGTTATTATTGGCCATTAACCTAGTAGACTTGCTTCCTAATGCAGCGCTTAACTCGTGGACGTGGTTGCTGGCGGGAGCCCTGTCAGGAAGCGTGGCGAGCTTCAGAGCGCTTGCTCCACGGAAGCAAACTCCAAACGTTATAGAAGGTATAGAAAAAGAAGCCATACAAGGTTAACGGACACTGCACTGAGCTATTTTTAAATTCCGTAATCGGCGTCGATCTCATGCGAATTGGATATTTTGTTCCGGGTTGGCCTCCAGGACCTTTTCGAGATGAGATCGTAACTACTCTCGGTGCACTTGGCGAACAGCTGCGTTCGATGGGGCACCAAATTTATTACGTAGTTCCGGCGCAGACCTGTCAAGAACTTACCGAGCACGTGTTCATACTTAGACAACCTGATTGGACGGTGGTTGAAAAGCTCCTGTTTCGCGTGAACCATGAGCACGCGCTGTACCTGCGCACGGCCAATCGAATTGCTGATGCTGCCAGAATTCCTGATCGTTGAACATCAGATACAACTATTCCACATGGAGGAAACACAAGGCTGGGCACACAAAGCTATTCGCCGCTTAAACATTCCTGTGGTCGTCCAATTGGCAGGGCCTTGGTTTATTAACGGCGAACTCTCCCCCATTGAAAAAAAGAGAGCGGAAAATCGGAATGAAATCACAAGAGAAGGGAGAGCAAATCGCGGCGCCGCGGGCATTCGTTCCCCTTCAAAGAACGTATTAGACAGAACTGAGAGATTTTATGGTCCTTTGAAAGAAGAGACCCGGGTCATAGCCGATCCAATATCTTCAGTCGATCCCTCCCGCCGCTGGGACGTCGGCAAGTGCGATCGCAACGCACTGTTGTTCGTTGGTCGCTTTGATCAAATAAAGGGTGGTGACGTCGCTCTGCGTGCGTTCGCGAAGGTAGCACCAGCGTTTCCGAAGCTGAGGTTGCTGTTTGTCGGGCCAGACGTGGGCCTTGAACTTGATCACGGCCAGATATTCAAATTCGACGAATTCGTGCGCAAATTCATTCCTGATGAACTGCGCAATCGAATAACCTCTGTTGGGACGCAAGCCAGCGCTGCTATCGAAGCGCTTCGACGATCTTCTTATGCCACGATTATTCCTTCAAGATATGAGACATTCGGGAACGTCGTGATAGAAGCAATGGCAATCGGCGCCCCTATCGTGGCCACCGACACTGGGGGATTCCCGAGATAATTCAGCATGCCAAAAATGGACTTCTTGCACGACCAGGTAATGAAAACGACATGGCAGAGAGAATAACGGAACTGCTTTCTCAACCGGATCTCGCTGCCACACTGGCACACCGCGCGTGGCATGACTGCAATTTGCGTTACAGCCCTCCGGTAATTGCATCGCAATACGTCGAATTTTACCGGGCGGTTATGGCAAGTCAAAGCCCTATTCAAGCGGCATGAAGCTGCATTTTGAGTAGCGTCAATGATGCCGCCAATCGAACTGGACTGGGACTGTTGAGACGCAATGAACGGCGCGCTGATACACTCGAAATGTCGGCTCACAACTTAACTGTCGTACCGAATGACCCTTGAACGTGGAAGTAGCGGCCATCAAAACGATTGCGTGACAGGGTGATCGCTGTCGGCTTTTGGAGCCTCGGTGCCTTTAGTTTTGATCTCCTTATCCGGCTTTTCTCTAATCTAATTCTCACACGACTGCTATTCCCGAAGCGTTTGGCGCCGCAGCCGCCGCGAGCGGCTTGATCTCAGGTCTCGCGTTGGTTAGCGATGTGGGTGTAAGAACCGTAATAATTCAGAATGCTCAGGGGGACCAAAGTGATTTCCTCCATTCTGCTTGGGTTCTACAACTCTTTAGAGGCCTGCTGCTTTATCTGGCGATCGTGACTGTTTGTGGTCTTGTCACACTTGGGCAGATACATCATTTAATTCCGAAAGATAGCGCATTCTCGCAACGGCTCTTTCCACTCGTGACCGCCGTGCTTGGATTCACCCTATTTCTAGGGAGTGCAAAATCGACCTGCATGCCGCTCAACGTACGCACGCTGAACTACAAACCTATCGTCATCGTTGATCTGGGGGGCCGGTTTGCATCGATACCGGTTATGGTCCTATGGGCTTCGTTTTCAAGCGTCTGGGCGCTCATATCCCGCTCAATAGCCGGCAGCCTTGTCAGGGTGCTCCTCTCGCATCTCTACGTACCTGGACCCGCGATGGCTTTTAGATGGAATGAGGACCACCTGAGGCAGATAGTCAGTTTTGGTCGATGGGTAATGATTTCGTCAGGCCGGCGCTTTTTATAAGCCAACAAAGCGATGTGATTATATTGGGATTTCCTAATGCCGGCTTCATCATTGGGATTGTATTCAATTGCCAAAAATGCTCCCCTGCGTTGGAGAAGGGGTTCTTGATCGCCTTAATAGCACGCTCGCTTTGTCTGTATTTAGTGAGGTTGTCAGGGGAAACCCTGAGAAGTTGCGAGAGCGGTACTACAATTTCCCGTACTTCCTTATCGAACTCATAGCTGGAATATTTTCGGGAATTCTCTGGTCAGCGGAAATTTTATAGTGACCTTTCTCTATGACGCCCGGTACTCTCAAGCTGGCTTCATGTTGCAAATCTTGTCTCTGGGGTTGATAGCCTACCCTTTTCTGATCATCAGAAAGCGCGTTTACCGCGACCGGTGAACATCAACTCTTTATCCTTGACGTCAATTCTGCAAGCAGCCTCGCTAATCCTGTTTGCGTTTTTCGGTCTTTGGTTTTTTGGTGAAACTGGGGCGATAGTCGGCATCGCGTTGCATCGAGTAATCCCCTCGATGTTGCTCCTATACTTCTCGGCTAACCGCGGCTGGGTATCATTCTATAAGGAACTTTGGATTTTGCCAGCCGCGGGCCTTGGAATATTTTTCGGCTTTGGTATTTTGTTTCTGGCCGATGCTCTGCACTTGGTAAATATTCGACAAAGTTGTTTTGAAAATGAGCCAACTCCTCTCTCCGGCCCGCACCAGATTTGGTTGACACCCGTGTATCTGCACGCTGATCGGGCCGACACAGATGTTTTGGCCGAGAGGGCGCGCGTCGCGGATCGACGAATATCGGGAACGCCCTTTGACCAGATCTTGCGACTGGCGCGGCTCCCATACTTTCTCATCTACGAAGAGACCATTCCATTCCTGACGCGTGCGCTCTGATCAGCCGCACAGCCTCAAGCTTGAACTCCCGCATAAACTTCCGCCCCTCCATGCACACTCCATCGAAACACCTAAGTCGGTGTCTTTGAAACCGGGTGCAGGCCAATAAGAACTAACTCCAACTGACACGCGGAAGAATGCCTCCTTTCGACAACAATTTTATCCCAATGCTGCGAGTACCTGCTCAATAATTCCGGCAAGTACGTCATCGTTAAGTAGATTGGCTTTAAGGCCGAGAGAGTTAAGCCCGCTATGCACTGGATTGTAATAGTGCTCCTCCTTTTCTTTCCTTGGATTCGGAATTTTCTTTATCTTCACGTTGAGGTTCATCCTAGTTCCGACATTTTAAATTCTTCTGCGCCAAGTCGTTGACCAAAAATGTTTCAGTAAACTGATTGAAGATGCGCAATTCTCCCTTGGGAGGAGGGATTTGCTACAGCCAAAGACACGCATTGCAACGTATCTTTGAGGTTTAGATAGCCACGTGTTTGCCCGCCCTTCCCATACACGGTCAGCAGGACACCAGCCACCGCCTGGACCAAAAAGCGATTTACTACCGTTCCGAAAATATCATCGTAGTGGAAATTCGGCATCAACCGAACATCCATATCAGCTTCCTTAGTAGAAATTCCGTACACCGGTCCCTGCATGAGGTCGGTCACGGCCAAATTGTGCAGGCGAACGTAGAACCAGAGCAAATCGGTATCTAAAATTTTTGTCGTGTGATATAAACTACCTGCCTGTCTAGGATATAAAAATCTGTCTTGGCGACCATTGTGCGTTATTTCGATCCAGCCTTCCTCAATGTCGATATTAAGAGTCCCGTATTCGCCCATGGTTCCCAGTTTGATTATATGGCAGTTGGGTGCATGCCGCATCACTGCCCAAATGACATTGAAAGTAACCGTCAGATTGTTTGTGAGCGTAATGCTAGCTTCGTTGTGGCCCATCATTGAATAGGGCGCCGAAGGTTGCTCGGCATAGTGAATGACAGCATCCGGTTAAAAAAATTCGAATATCGATGACAAAAACCCAAAATCACAGCAGTTGCCTTCTGCGTATTCGATCTTTTTGTCGGATGCACTATTGAAGATCGAACAACGTTCGGGTAACTGCGGATTCAACAGTAATGCGTCGGAATTGGTCTCGGACGCTATCTTGCGCCGTCGATAGCTGTCGACGGCCAATACTCGTGCCCCGAGTTAGCGAAAGACATCGCTGTCGGCCATCCGAGATAGCCATCTCCACCTAGGACCAGGATGCGCATCGCTAGAAGCCCATTTATGGTCTAATTGCCCGTCAGTAACCCTGACGCATGAAGGAAATCTTTCAACTCAGTCTGCGAAAGATGCATGATGTTCCTTGTATTATAGGGATTTAATGGTTCAACAGGACGGCCTTTACGCATCGCATTGACTTGCTCACTGCGCTCTTTGGCGAAAGCCGGATAAATCACGTAATACTGGGACAATTCCCAGGAACGCCTCGTCTCTTCCTCGTTCATAAGCTCCTCATAAAGCTTTTCTCCGGGACGCGGGCCTGTTACCTTGATCTCAATTGCTTTTGGATCGTGCCCGTGAAACCGTGCCAATTCCCGTATCATCACTTCCGCCAGGTCGCTAATTCGGATGGCGGGCATCTTTGTAATAAGAACATCACCTGGTTGTGCTACGCTAATTGACTCGATTACCAGCCTCGTCGCTTGATCCAGAGACATGATAAACCGCGTCATCTCGGGATCAGACAGAGTGACGGGACCCCCGCGCTTTATCTGGTTTTCGAAGATTAGAATTACGAACCACGTGATCCTGAAAACATTACCAAATCGGGTTGACAAATAGACCGCGTTTGGAACGTCTCAATTCAAAGCTGCTGCGGTTATTAACCGCTCACCGAGCAGTTTGGATGAACCCATAACGTTGGTGGGATTAACCGCCTTGTCGGAACTAGTAAAAACCAACCGCTTAATTCGATTTTCTATCGACGCCTCAATAATATTTTGAACACCGAGAACGTTAGTTTGTATCGCTTCTAAGGGTGAACGTTCGCATAAATAAACATGCTTGTACGCCGCCGCATGAAACAAAACATCCACATTTCTTGTTTCTCTAACAAGAGTGGAAAAGTCACGTACGTCGCACAATCTGAAATGTACCGAATGTTCTTCACGATAGTGCTCGTCTAAGAATGCAAGCTCGCTTTCATTGTTATCCAGCCCTATTAGGGTTCCGATATCAAACTCGTCGATCAAATGCTTTGCGAGAATTTTTACCAACGGTGCCGCAAACGCCAGTTACTAAAACAGTTTTGCCGCTGATTTCCTCGCAGGATAGATTGCGAAAAAGAACTGGAATCCATTGTCATGAAGGGCGCTTCGATATTACCGTCTCGATGGCCCCCCCAATAACATTGGCTTGACTGATCATCAAGAACTCTGTGTTCCACTCCTTCCAATTGAGAAAGAGCATTAACGATGGGACCCAAATTTTTATAGATCCGAAATGGTAGCCGCCATCATAACGGGCGTATTGCTCTGCACAGAATCCCAATACAAATACTCATTGGCTGTTCCTGCATTGAGCCACTTGACAGAGTAATGTGGCGGCGCTTCTTTGGCCCGGCGTCGGTTAGCACGCGCAGATCGATGCAGGCTGAAGGAGCCTATTCGGATTAATGGTCAGTTATTCCGTTCGATCAAGCGGTTGCTATCAATTTGCCCTTGTATAGTGCTTGAAGAACGCCGCGAGCTTTTCGGCTTCCCTATTTAGTTATGCCAATTTAACACATTTTGCCTACCTTTTTCGCCCATACCCATAAGCATCATGCGAACTGCCAAGACAAGCGCGCATCGCATCGGCTAATGCGTCAATGTCGCCCGCGGGAACGACCCAACCACTTTGCCCATTCGTTACAAGTTCCGGTATACCCGCAATATAGGTGCTGATAACAGGTCGCCGAAGCGCCATTGATTCCATAAGTACCACTGGCAACCCTTCAGCGAAGCTTGGCAGCACGAGTGCTCGCGCGTTAAGTATTTCGGTTCGCACTTGTTCGCCGCTAATCCAGCCGGTTATCGAAACCCTGTCGTTTAATCCTAGCCGGTTAATCAAATTCTCGATCTCTTCCCGTAATTCTCCATCGCCAGCCAGTATAAGCTGAAAAGCGATCCCTTCCTTCGCGAGACGTTGAGCGGCTTCAATCAATAAAAATTGCCCCTTCTGCTCGCAGAGCCGTCCCACACAAACCAGCGTCCGGCTTTCAGAGGTTTTCAACTCTGCCTCCACGAAGGCCTCGTCGAGGCCGCAATGAACAACGTGAACCTTTGCCCAATGAGCTGGATCGGCGAGACGGTAGAGCTGGCTTCGTCCAAAGGAACTTATCGCCACGACGAAGGCGCACGATCGAATTTTTTCCGCGAGCCCAATTAAAGGAGCCTTGTCAAACTCCTCCGGTCCGTGAACCGTGAAGCTCCATGTCGGACCGCCCAACACGTTCGTCAGCATCGCCACTTCAGCGGAATTGGTGCCGAAATGCGCGTGCACATGATCGATTGAAAGCTCTTGAGACCAAATCAGGATCCGACAGGCTTCTGCTAAGTAGACGACATGCACGGGAAACGGTCGTTCTGCCCGGCGAGACATTTTCCACGACAGGCGGAATGCCTTAAGCCATCTCGTGGGCCTCATCAGAAATGTCTGAACGACCGCAAAGAACAGCGGACCTATTGCGTCCTTTAAGACATAACGGGTGCGTTCCCGTTCTGCGACGTCCTCTTTATCAACCAGTTCACCGTCCCATCCGCGCAGAGCGATGCGGACGACATCCAGGCCCTGGCGCTCCAGCGCAAGAATTTCACGCCGGATGAAGCTGTGCTGATCTTTGGATACTGATTGATGAGGTAGGCGACGCGCATTTTCTTGGTCAGCTCGCTCATTTCCCAAATAACGACGCCGTCGCCAATTTTAACAAAACCTGATATCCCGCCGTTGTGAAATGCAGATTATCATTCACATAGTTCGAGCAGGGCTGTTGACCGCTACAACTGATGGCAGCGTCGGCATCAATCGTCTTGATCCCAGGAATCTTCTTGAGCGCACCGTTTACTTCAAGTCTGTCATCATTTCGAAAAAGAAAGCCATATCCTCGCGGTGGAATGTCAAGAACGCCGACGGAGGAGGCCGGCCATAATTCTTGAACGCGCTTTCTCGCCTTTGGCGGGCCGTCAATTATGGCGCCGGGTCGGTCCCGGGCTTCTAGATTATTCGTGCCAACTGTGACCAGGACCGCCGTTGGCGTGATCTGGAACAACCGCGATTCTGCAACCTCCACAGCACATGTTGTGTGCGATAGCCGCCAATTCCGAGGTTTAGGACTTTCTTTGGTGCCCACATCTTCATATCCCACGCCTGAGCCAACAAATCGCCGACAAGCACCAAATCAATACGTGCAGCCATCACCGCAGCCAGTTCCTGAGCGTATACCCGCCAAAGCCACTCATCGTGAGGTGGTGCAGGCGTCGTGGTTGTTAAAACGCCAAACTCGTCACAGGTATCGGCATGCGCCACTGAATAAAATGACACGATGAGAAAACCATAACTGACGATTATCATCAGCGCCGCGGCAACCAGCCTTACAATGTATATGGCCGAATTGCACAGTATCCTGCCTACAGATTGCAAATTCGACTTTGGCAGCACTTGATTAGTTGTGTATACCGACCGGATCATGACGTTGGCAAAGACTGAAATGACCAGGGTGGCGTCAGCGCGCTTATTGCTGATTGGCACCGGGAATATCCTAGACATTTTTGGGATCCATCACGCAAGGTGCTTCGCGCCATTCGTCGTTATCAGCATTGGCGGGAACAAAGGGGATTAATTGCAGCAGTTGCGCGGAGAATCAATGTGATGCGCCACCGATTTTGGAGCGCGGTGGCCGGAGCGGATATCCCCTTTAATTGCAACATAGGTGGTGGGCTCCTTATGCCTCACCCCAATGGGATCGTCATCCATCCGGAAGCTCAAATCGGAGTTAATTGTCTTATACTCCAACAGGTGACAATTGCAGCTCGCGAAGATGGCGCACCGCTGATCGACGGCCACGTCGACATCGGCGCCGGCGCGAAATTATGGACCCGTCAAGATCGGCGCTCACGCTAAAATTGGTGCGAATGCAGTCGTGCTAAGCGACGTGGCTGAAAATTGCACCGCCGTCGGCGTACCGGCGCGGGTCTCATATTCCCGGTAACCTTTGAAAGATGCCAGTTGTGGTTCGCTACATTAACGGTCAAGTGCACATCATCTACCGCTGGCCGCGCCGTTTTTGTTAACGGCAGCGTTGAATTAGCCGTTCTAAATCTCCCACAACAGGAAGAGCGTGTTAGGATCTTCAACCAGATGACTGAAACTCGCCGCTTGATTGATCTCGCAAATTTGATCTCGAAAACTATCCGGGGCTCAAATTCAGCATGTCGCCAATCCTCGGAAGGAGGCAGATAGAACGATCTCGCCGTGGAAAACCGAAAGCTTGCTCGAACTCCTTGAAGCCGAATAACGCTCCACGTCGGCCTCATCGACGAGATCACCGAGATTGCGCGAAGTATGCCGCCAATTGCGACAAGCCAAAAATTCCCAGCGTCTCAAGGTGGTGAAGATCACAACGCCAACTCGGCGGCCTAGCCAAGTTGGCCATCCGCCCGCACGGCCACTCAAAGATGTGGTACGCTACAGCCAAAGCGCGAAGGGTTGAACATCCCTATTAGACCGCAATTCACGCCTTGGTGGTGATTGGGCCATGCCATTAAGAGATAGCGTCACCAGACCAGCAGTATGGCCCATCCTGCAGTGGGGCTTTACCCCGATAAAGCAGGCAAGGCGCCAATGTCAGTGGGCAGCCGCGCGATACAAAGCGAAGCACGTCATTGCTGACTATCTACGGGGTACGGGATTCAAGGGCCTACAAAAATAGGATGCGGCAAGCACGGTTTCGACGGCTGGATCAACAGCGACACGATCGGTGAACCAGGCTCGGTCGGAACCTGCGCCATCGATATAGAAAAGCGGTTACCCTTTCCCAAATGAAAGTCTGGATGCAATCTATGGCTCGGAAGTCATCGAACATATTAGACGGGGACGAGTTGAGCCATTTTTCCGTGAAGCGTTTCGCGTTCTCAAGCGCGGCGGCGTTCTCCGATTGACCACGCCGGATCCAAAGGCTGTTTGTGAGATATATCTCGGCATCAACAACCGATACCACCGTTGCCCAGCAACTTAGTGCGTGGCTGGAAGAACGAACCTCGGAATATTGGCTAAACGCAATGTTCCGAAATTGGGGGCATCAATGGTTATGGGAGCGTGATACGATTGCATCTACGTTGCGGTGTGTAGGCTTCTCGCATTCGAATTTTGTAGAGCCACAACAGACCATATTCAGGAAACCGCAACTGGAAAATCGTGAAATCCGCTACGGTGGTACACCGTTAGCGCCAACTTATGCTTGGGCTACTAGCGTGATCATAGAGGCAATAAAATAGCCGTGCGTACCTAATAATTATCGTCGATAGTATGACAGTGTTCAAGCGGCGTAAATGTCATCTAATGACCAATATCGACCGCGATAGATTTTAACAATAGAGAACGATGATTAAAGACCTGCTCCTCTGTGAACTGTCGGCCATCTTGGACAGCGTTTTCAGTCAGCTTGCGAAGTTCTTCTCTGTTTTGGATTTGACGTATCGTTCGAGCCAGGGCTTGGGGATCGCCGGCGTTCGAAAGTATGCCACCCCCTTTACGAATTAGATCTCGGGAGTAAAAACTTTCGTATCCGACTATCGGAACTCCACACATCAGCGCCTCCACAAGACAACGCGGGAAACTTCAGGAGTCATGTGGCAAAACACAAGGGCATCACTCGCTTTTAGTTTTTTAAGTGTTTCGCCTCTATTGATCGAGCCCGGGAACGATACCCTTGATGCCAAACCTAAGTGCATAAACTCGGGATCGAGCAGCCTAGAACTCTGGTCCGTTGCCGTACCAACTGGCAGTGAAGTTTACTCCCATTTTGGTCGCGACTGCGAGAGCACTTTGCACCCAATCGAAGACCCCCTTTTCCCTGTGAACTCTGCCAACGTAGATAAGTCGCAATGCCCCTTTCCAAGAAAGCTTAAATTCAAGCTCAAGATCTGAAATGCGGTCGGCTTCGCGCAAGTGAACGTCGTGAACAATATGCGGATTTTTGCAGAATTGCTCATAGGCACGGTAACAATCCATACCGTGGAACAGCCCCAGGGCTGCACGGCGAATTAGATACTTTTCATATCTTGCCATCATTCGCGCGTTTATGTCGCGATATAATCGACGCCATCCTCGCTTGGTCGAAGTGTGGAATCTCGCGACTGATCATTCTACTCTATCTGTCCACACTGCGTAGGGCAGCCCCAACCTGTTTGCGATGATGCAGGCGACGGCCGCCCAGTCGCCCCATAACCCGCCGATTGCAAAATGAAGGTAGCGCGCGCGCAGTATTAGTCTTTTTAAAATCTGAGAAGTTCCCGGCAAGGCAAGTATAAATTGGTTGGGAAGATAGGCAACGGGAAGGAGAAGAACATTAATTCTATCTGGTCCCGCAACCAAATCAATTGGAGCGGTGGCATCCGGCGGCCGCGAAACGACTTCGGAAGGTCCAGCGAGTGTAACTTGCTTAAAAGCATTGAGCCAGAGCCGAAGACCATTGCAAGCTTGTTCATCTGCGAACCACCTTCCATCGAAACTGTAAAGCCGCAGCGGTAAAACCAGTAGGAGACGGTCCGAACTCATACAATCCCCCGATGACCAGCCCCCGTGGAGTGGTCCGTTTGAAATGTTAGTTTAGCGGTGAGATTTGTGCCACGGGCTTTGTCGGCCAGACAAGTGCCTCTGGTGCCAGTCGTCGATATCCCAACGACGAGTGCAGACGCACCTTGTTGTAATGCTGCCGCCAGATTTCGATCATGATCTGCGCCTCCATAATGTGTGGAAGAATTCACCATTCAGCGGCTGCGTCACCCAGCTTCCCGTTGAAGCTTTCGCAATAACCATTCTCCCACGGACTTCCGGGCTCGATTTAGGCGGTCTTGGCCATGACGGCAGCGAGCCAATCCCGAACAGCAACGGCAACTAACTCCGGATGTTGTCTGGGCGAATGTGAGCGGGGATGCTGGTTGCGGATATTCGCCGCAAGGCTGGCATCAGCCAGGCGACGTAGTTCAACTGGAAGAAGAAGCACGATGGTTTGCTGCCGACCGAGATGCGTCGGCTGAAGCGGACTGGAGGATGAGAACGGTAAGTTGCGGAAGAAGACGCCGATTATGTTGCTCATCTGGCTGGCATGGCACACGAATATGAGCCACCTAATTGCAGCGGCTATCTGAATAATACAGCGGCTATCGACAACATTATCAACGGTATCGACCCAAGGCACCGCCTTGCCCTGTACGCGACGTCTCGCCCTATTGCTATTGTCGGCTCATGAGGCGTCTCATGCATCTCAATCTGTTCATTCAAAGCCGCGGTCATCACGAGGCGGCGTGGCGGCATCCGAAGTCGTCGAAGCTGCCGCTCACCGACATCGACTACACCGTGGAGATGACGCAGAAGGCCGAGGCCGGCCTGTTCAATTCGATCTTTCTCGCCGATGTGCTCGGCCTCTGGAACGACGTGCAGACCACGCCCTTCAACTGGCTCGAGCCGATCACCACGCTTGCCGCGCTGTCGATGGCGACGAGACGCATCGGCCTGATCGCGACCGCCTCGACCACCTACACCGAGCCCTTCAACCTCGCGCGCCAGTTTCGCCTCGCTCGACCACATCAGCCGCGGCCGCATCGGCTGGAACATCGTCACCACCTGGTCGTCGCAGGCCGGCGGCAACTTCGGCGGCATCGGCGAGGTCGAGCCACGCCGACCGCTACGAGCGCGCCGAGGAGTTCATGACGCGTGGTCAAAGGCCTGTGGGATTCAGCTGGGCCGACGACGCCGTGCTCGACGACCGCGCCAGCGGGCGCTATGCCGATCCGCGCGCGGGTCCGCGCCATCGATCACGCGGGCGCGCACTATCAAGGTGAACGGGCCACTCGAACCTGCCGCGCTCGCCGCAGGGCCGGCCGGTGTTCGTGCAGGCCGGCTCGTCCGACACCGGCAAGCGACTTTGCCGCGCGCCACGCCGAGGCGGTGTTCACCGCGCATCTGGAGAAGGCGACGGCGAAAGCGTTCTACGCCGACCTCAAAGCGCTGGTCGCCGACGATCGGCCGCAATCCCGAGCGACGTCATCGTGCTGCCGGGCTTCAGCCCGATCATCGGCTCGACCGAAGCCGAGGCCGAAGCGCTTCTGCGGACGAGCTCAACGAGCTGTCCGATCCGGAGGTCGGCCGCAACCGCATGTCGCTGCGCTTCGGCGGACACGACTTCTCGCATCTGCCGCTCGACCGGCCGCTGACGCCCGCCGATTTCCCCGATCCAAAGGACCAACGAGGCGTCGCGCAGCCGCACGAGGTGATCGTTGGCTATGTCCGCGAGCAGCAGCCGACGTTACGGCAGTTGCTCGCCAAGCTCGCGGGCGCACGCGGCCATTTCGTCTTCGAAGGCACGCCCGAGCAAGTCGCCGACCTGATGCAGGACTGGATCGAGGAAGGCGTTGCCGACGGCTTCAACGTGATGCCGCCGGTGCTGCCGGAGATGCTCGACCGGTTCATCGAGCACGTCGTTCCGATCCTGCAAAAACGCGGCCTGTTCCGCACGGCGTACGAAGGCGACACGCTCCGCTCGCACTTCGGCCTGTCACGGCCCGGACGTGCACTACACCTGATCAGCGCGCGGGCTCTTCGAACGGCACGTCAGGCCGCAGGAACAGCGCCGACACCGCGCCGACTAGCAGCAGTGCGAGCGAGGCGATGAACGGATAGTCCCACCGTCCGCTGGCATCGATGATGGCGCCGAACACCACCGGCGAGATCATCCCCGCAATTCCGAAACCGAAGTTCATGAAGCCACTGGCGGTGCCCGCGTAATGCGGCGCGATATCCATCGGCACCGACCAGATCGGAGCCACGATCAGTTCGGCGAAGAAGAATGCCGCGCTGAGACAGAACGCGATGACGACAAGGTCGTGAACGAACAGCACCGGCAGCATGAAGAGGAACGACCCGATAAAGCCGATGAAGATGATGGAGACGCGCGCAACTCGCGTATTGCCGGTGCGGCGGATGATCTGATCGCTTAACAGTCCACCGACGGTGTCGCCGATCACGCCGGCAAACAGAACGCCGGAGGCGAACAGCGCCGATTGCTTGAGGTTGAGCTGATAGTCATGCAGGAAGAACGACGGCAGCCAGCTCAGATAAACCCACAGTGTCCAGCCGTAGCAGAAATCGGTGAAAGTGACCGGCAGGATGCGTTTGAGCAACGGCCACCACGGCACCGTGGCGCTCTCCACCGCCGCGCGTGGCGGCGGCAACGTCGCGATCTCCTCTCGGCGTGATGCCCCGGGTGCTTTCGCGGATCGTCGCGGAAATAGAACCACCACACGATCACCCAGATGAAACTCGCAAGCCCGACCACGATGAACGAGCCGCGCCACGACCACCACGCGATCAGCGCAGCGATAATCACCGAACTCACCGCATTGCCGAAGCGGGAAAACGAATGCGTGATGCCCTGGGCAAAGCCGCGCTTGCCGGGCGGCATCCAGCTCGCCAGCGCGCGCGTCGCGGTGGAAATGCGGAGCTCTCGCCGACACCGAGCAGAAGCCGCGCCAGACAGCAGCGACATCGCGCCTTCGACGTATCCGAGCATCACCGTCGCGGCCGACCAGATCGCGCCGCAGATCAACAGCGTCAGGCGCGGCCCAAGCTTGTCGCCCAGCCAGCCGCCGGCGATCTAAAAGATAGCATACGGTAGGCAAATGCGGAGATCGCGACGCCGAGCTCGGTGTTGCTAAGCCCGAGATCCTTCTGCATCGGCGGTGCTGCCGTCGCGATGTTGACCCGATCGATGTAGGTGATCAGGTACATCAGGCAGATGACCAGCAGGAACAGATATTGGTTGTCTTGAAGAGTGAATTGCGCGCCGGTTGCATCGATCCCCCACTACAAGCCGATCTCCAAATTCAGAGATCAACACAGTCGTCCATCAACTTGAGAGTGTAACTCCTAGTCCATTTTTAACAGAGACAGCGAGCGGCCTATAATTGGACTATTACACCCGCGACGATTATGAGAACCCCAAGGGAATATCGGCCTCATCACGTTTCTATCGCTCAGGGACGCCGATTAGGCGATCGACAGACTTGGCGGATGATTTTCATTTGTACTCAATTATGGCGGCGCGCTCGCCATACAATCTATCACGGAGAAATTTAAGCTGACCGACGCCTTCGGGGAACCGCGCTATAATTTGGAAGAGAGCAATTAGTAACCGCTCTGGCCATGTACCCTCGCTTCGCGCAACTTGGCGGATAAATTGGACGGGGTAAACAAACCAAATCAATGGTCCCCACGGCCAAGTGAGAAGGGTGACTAACAAGAAGATTAAGGGGAACCACACGCCCCACAGCCGGGCGCGCCTCAACTCCCATACCCAATGCCGCTCTGGTGGCATTCCATGCAAGTGTGCACCTTCAGCAAGGCGTGATCCAGACCGCACCATACGCCTCCACCACTGACTGAACCGCGTCATTGCTGCATCGTGCAATGTCATTTCGGCGGGCAGCCGCCAAATCAACCAACCGTTCTGTCTCAATCGGACCGCAAGCTCCGGCTCCTCACCTGCAATAAGATCGTCGCGATAGCCGCCTGCTCGCTCAAACGCCGCGGTACCAATCATCACATCGCCACCGAACGCCGCGGACTGACCCGGCGGTACATCCCACTCGCGATCGCAAAGCCAGTTATAAATCGAGCCCTTTGGAAAGCGCTCGCGCCGTCGTCCACAGACCGCCGCAACGTTGGAGTGCTCCTTAAGGTAGGCAAGGGCTACCTCCGGCCACTGAAGGTCCAATTCGCAGTCGCCATCAACGAACTGCACAAACTCAAGGTCGGGGGCGGTCCCCTGGAGCCGACGAAAACCGGCGTTCCTTCAGCGAGCGCAGCCGTAAACGGAATATTTTTTTCCAGTTCCACCACTTCTGCGCCTAATCCGCGAGCTACCTCCACTGAACCGTCAGACGAACCGAAATCGACATAAATAACTGTATACGCCTGTATGAGCGATTTCAGACATCGTACCAGCCGGTCACCTTCGTTGCGGCCAATCGCGACCGCCCCAAATCTCAGGCCGGCTTGCGCTGGGGACGCACCGTCAGCCATTGTTTAAGGTCCCTCCGTGACGGCGCGCGGTTTGATGACAGCAGGTACTCCAACCGCAATCGATCCATCCGGGACATCGGCCAATACAACTGCGTTGGCACCAATGAGAACGTTGTTTCCGACATGAATTGGCCCAAGCACCTTAGCGCCAGCGCCGACATCCACATTATTTCCGAACACCGGCGCTCTCTTGTCATCGACATGACGCAGTCCAACTACGACCCCGCTGCGAAGGCGGCAGTTATCTCCGAATTTCGCATAGCCGCTAATGATAACCCCCCCGAAATGATCGATAATGAAATTTCGACCGAGCTCGACTTCGCAAGGCAATTCGATTCCAGTAATAATCTGCACCCATTTGAACAGCACGTGATAGATCAGCGAAAAAAACTTGCGCAAGAAAGCCGGACGCACTGTGTAGCGCCAGCGGCCGTATCGGTAGACCACCATCACCCAGAAACCCTGGGCGCCCCAACGGCCATTATAGGCCCGCAAATCATCGCGGAGATTATTCAGCATAGAGACTGTTGGGTTTGCTGTCACAGGTCGTGCTGCCAATGCGGGATTTTGTACTGTTTTTAATTTGAGGCCCGTGACGAAAACACTATGTCGTATGCAGTCATAAAGATAATGCGGCGGAGTTGTATCGGTCTTACCAAGCAGAACCCGCAGCCGCCACAATATAAGCCCGGCTATCTGCCCGGCGTCAGCCAGAATGGCCCTAAGCGGTCCACCATTTTTCAGAAAGTAGCGGCGCCGAGCTTCGAAGGCATAGGAAGGCTGGCGCTTTGGCCTTTTGACCGTCAGACCCGTTGATTGCCCGACTAAATGAACAACGCGGCTCGCCGGAATATACCAGGTCGGCCAGCCGGCTCGCTTTGCGTTAAAGCAGAAATCAACATCTTCGAAAAACGTGAAATAGCCCTCATCGAGTAAACCAATTGCCTCGAATACCTCTCGCCGCACAATCATACTGGCGCCGGCAACCCAATCCGCGGAACATGGCTGTTCCGAAACCGAAGGGGCCACAACCCATTTATCTAGCAAGCGACTGACCAAGCCAAGTTTGACGCTGCCTTCAAACTCGCTGAGTGGCGATGGATACCGGAAGGCCGAGCGCTGCGGCGTGCCGTCAGGGTCTTCTAGCCGACTTCCTGCGATCCCAACTTCGCGGTGCCGATCCATAAAATCAGTGAGAGCGGTGAACGCTCCTGCACGGACGATCGTATCAGCGTTGAGAAGAAGGACATATTGAGGCGGATCACCACTCTGCAACGCAGGAGCAATGATGACGTTGTTGCCGCCGGTAAATCCGAGATTGATCTCAACGGCCCTAAGTGTACACCACGATGACCAGCTATTTTCCTCAATCGCGTGTTGGATGCGTGAGCCAGATCGTCCCTGTACCGTTCTCACAAATCGCAACGCGAACGTCCGAGGAATCTGCGGGGCGATTGAATGCAAACATTCGATTGTGAGATCCGCGACCCGGTAATTTGTGATGACAACGAGAAGTTTCATTGCGGTATTTCCGCCGAACGACATCGCCTATCTCAACGCGAGATTGTATGCTTGTAACGGATGTGCCGCAAAAGTCCATGATCATCAGCTACTTTAGCCTGACCATCTAATTTTGTCACTTATCTGAAATCATCTCTAAATGCCGTTAATCCCGGCTGTTGTTCGCGAGTTTAAAGGCAATTAAGCTTGTCGGAAGCTGGTGGCCGCGCAATCGGATCGCTGTCGGTCCACTCACGGCCGCTTACTGCTCGGCGCATGGGCGGCGGCGGTCGGCAATTCTAGGAAATGCGCGCAGCTGGAGAAATCGGAGCGAAAAGGCCGATCTGATCATTTGATCTTCGAGCTTGTGTTCTGTCAGTAGCGCTCTCCGGGGAGAGGAAGGGAGATTGGTAAGCGAAGGGAAGAGGGGAGGTAGGTGCGAGAGTCGTCCTAGATGGAGAGTTCGATTGATATAATTTACCGGATCGAGGGTACTCGCTCTCCGGTTCCAGTCCGCAATGTTGAAGTCGCTTCGCGATGGTGCGCCAAGGAGGCCGCCGCGAAAACTCATAGACGTATGTTTGAGCCGCTTCAAATCGAAATCAGGCGTGAGGCGGGTTGTGACGGCTTCATCGCCATGCTGCTTGATGGTGATCCGAATCAGGGCGAAGTGCGACGTGGTAAACTGGCCCGTTGGGGTGATATTTGCATGGCCGCCGCCATTGTGCCGTCGTGCGGAACTAATGCCGCTCACAACGCTTGTTTGAAGCGTCCGCCATAGCGGACGTTGTCACCGTCGAGCAGTCCCGCACAGAACCAAAAATACGCTGCTCCACGCAGCCACAACTCACGACACTGCGCCTTTGGAAATCAAGCAGGTCGGTCGGGTTAAGAGACCGCGGGTCTTCACTAACGAAGCAAACAGCACAGTTACAGCAGCAGCTGCCGCAAAATAAAACAGATCGGCCAAGATTCGAGACTGTAAAAAGCCCCGCACGAAGCGGCACCGACACACCAAAAAAGTGCACGCTTCTATCGGCCACTTCCGCTGCCCGCGGCTTAAATGCAATCGCCCCGGATGTGACTCCGAACACATTCCTGGGTCTAGCGAAATGCATTTATGGTTAACGTGGAAGGGCGACGCATGAAGCGGGCGACGGTGAACTATGGAACCTAACTGGCGTGAAACCCCAATCACCATGGAACAAATGGATTTTATGTCTTTTGACGTCGCAGCGCCGTTACACGCCTGGCATAGATTTTGCCACATTCAGCCACATGAACGACAGTGGCGTCTCGTTGCGACACAATTTTCTGGGGCCGGACGTGACCATAACGCTGTTTGGGGCGTTGGGTATTGTCCGAATGAACTCGCGCGAGTGTGAATAGGGGAGTGACGGAGCGTGAGGAATGAGAACGATCTCAACTGAGGGCTACCCCTGCGCCGGGTCTGTGACTGCAGGCTCGGCGCCACGGCTACAATGGATCCCTATTGGCGATCTTATTGTCGATCCTAGCTACCAGCGGCCGATCGGAGACAACGGTCGCGCGTGCATTACCCAGATCGCCCGCTCTTTCCAGTGGTCATACTTTACTGCAGTTGTTGTCGCGGCACTGGACGATGGCAAGTTTGCGATTATCGATGGCCAGCGCCGTGCCACGGCCGCTGCATTGGCAGGTTTCGACAAAGTTCCGTGCCAAATCGTGGAGGCGGACCAGCAACAGCAAGCGATGGCCCGCGCAATTATCAACGGCGCAGTCCGATCGAACTCGCGCATGGCAGTGCACAAGGCAGAGCCTCATCACCAGCGAGCCCTGCGCGGTCCGCTTGGCCGAACTTTGCGCCCGAGCGGGTGTCGAACTGTTGCGATATCCCGTTCCGATCGACCGGCAAAGCGCTGGACAGACGATGGCGATCGCCGCGCTCGCGCATTGCCTGGAGCGGTATGGCGACGAAACGCTCATCACCGCGCTGCAATGCGTGACTCAGACAATTAATAACCAGCCCGGCGTGCTCACGGGTCGAATGATCAAAGCGCTATGTTTGACGCTTAATGGGGATCATGAGCGACGGGACAGCGGCTTGGCGCTGTTAGAAGCCTTCGATGAGATCAACCTCGTCGCACTTCAGCAAGCAGCGGCAAAGGTGGCCAAGAGCAGGAAAATCCGACCGGTTCTTGCGATCGCTGAACTGCTTCACAGCGAACTTGGTCGCGTTCTGCCGTTAAAGACAAACCATCAGTATAGCTTGCCGTCTCCCAGCTCGAAGCTATTCGTTGATCCGCGGACCATGCTTGCAGCGCGACTGGATTTAATGACCAAGCGGGCGCGCCGCAACGGCGCGCGCTAGCCCGGTCGTCGACCTGCCGGCTAGACCTGATCGTTCTCCGGCCTGGCCGCGCGGAGCTATCGGCTCAATAACTCACGCGCTAACGGCTCGAAGGTGGCGAGGGCGGCGAGAGAGGCGCGCCGCGGCAAACTGGCCCTTTGGGGTTATATTTGCATCGCCGCGCCATGTACCGGCTTGCGAAATTAACGCCGCTCACAAAGCTCGTTTAGAAGCGGCCCCATTAACCAGGATTCGCCCAGCTCCGGCAAAGAGTAATGTAAATGCAACGACGAGCGTTGAGCCTGGATCAGATCACGTCTATGACGATTTCCGAACCCGCAATTAAAGCCGCAGCCGCGAAACGTTATGCCTGACCTTGCAAGTATACCTGTGTTCATTCTCTGCGGCGGTCTTGGCACGCGGCTGCGCGAGGAGACAGAAATTCGCCCCAAACCAATGGTGCCGGTGGGTAACCACCCTATCCTCTGGCACATCATGCGAACCTACTCGCATTACGGATTTAAAAACTTCGTGCTGTGCCTCGGTTACAAGGCCGAGGTCATCAAGTCCTACTTTTTGAACTATCCGACGATGAACAGTGACTTTACGGTCGAACTCTCGACCAACAACGTGACAGTCCATAAGATTGACCACGAGCAGGACTGGACGGTCACGCTCGCGGATACCGGCGCTCTCACCATGACGGGCGCCCGTGTCGCCCGCGCGGCCGGGAAATATCTGGGCAATGCGAAGCATTTTGCCGTCACCTATGGGGACGGTGTCACTGACGCGAATTTGGCGGAACATTACGAATTTCACGTCAAACAACAGAAATATGCCACGGTCCTGGGCGTTAATCCGCCGTCGCGTTTCGGCGAGCTTCGGCTCGACCATGACGAGGTTGTGGAATTTGCCGAAAAGCCGGATTTGTCAGACAACTGGATCAATGGCGGCTATTTCTTTTTTACACGCGATGCGTTGCAATATCTGAGCAAGGACGAAAACTGCATTCTCGAGCGGGAACCGCTGGTCCGATTGGCCCGCGACCGGCAACTGAGTATTCGTAAGCATCGTGGTTTCTGGTACGCCATGGACACCCAGCGCGACCGCGAATATCTCGAGGAACTTTGGAAATCAGGCAAAGCGCCTTGGGCCGTAGCCTTAACGTCGCTAGGAAATCGACGATTGGAGTTCGATCATGAAAGTTTTTGTCACCGGCCACAAAGGCTACATCGGCGCCCACCTTGTTGAACTGCTCAAGAAAGGCGGCCACAGCGTTACCGGATGCGACATCGGTCTGTTCGACGGCTGCGCCTGGGAAAAAATTGTCCCCGCCGACCGCAGCCTCGACAAAGACGTTCGTGACGTAACCCTGCATGATCTCGACGGCCACGATTGCATCATGCATCTCGCGGCCATTTCTAACGACCCCATGGGCGAAGTCGATGCCGCCGCCACCTACGCCATCAACCGCGACGCGTCGATCCGTATCGCCAAGCTTGCGAAACAGGCCGGCGTGCCGCGGTTTCTGTTCGCGGCGAGCTGCTCGGTCTACGGCGCCGGCGCCAAACTCGATCTCGACGAAACCGATCCGCTCAATCCTCTGACCGCTTACGCCAAATCGAAGATCGAAACTGAACAGGCTGTGTCTCGGCTAGCCGACGACAATTTTTCGCCGGCCTATCTGCGCAACGCGACCGCTTACGGCCATTCCCCGATGCTCCGCATCGATCTGGTCGTCAATAACTTGCTGGCTTGCGCTGTCGCAACCGGCGAGATTCGCATCATGTCGGATGGCTCGCCCTGGCGTCCCCTGATCCATTGTCGCGACATCGCGCGCGCCTTCATTGCTTTTATGCTGGCGCCAAAAGAGGCCATTCACAACAAAGCGATCAACGTGGTGGCAATTCGGAGAACCATCAGGTTCGCGATATCGGCAACCGAGTCAGGGACCTAATGCCGTCGGCCAAAATCGCCTATACCGGCGAGGTCGGCGCCGACCCGCGCAATTATCGCGTGAAATTCGATCTCCTCAATACGCTGTTGCCGCGATTTAAATTGCAATACGATCTCGCAAGCGGCATGGACGAATTGTATCGAAAGCTGTCGGACCACAAGTTTCGATCTCTCCGACTGGAATGGCGATCAATTTGTGCGGCTTCGCACCCTCAAGACGCGACTGAACCTGCTCAAGCAGGTCGCATAAACTCTCGCTCTGCAGACCGCCGATGCTTTTTACAGAAACACCGCTCGGCGGCGCTTACCTCATCGATCTGGAAAAACGCGGCGATGCGCGCGGCTTTTTTGCCCGCGCCTATTGCGAAAACGAATTTGCTCAACACGGCCTCGTCGAGCATTTCTGTCAGGTCAATAATTCACTGAGTTCGGAGCGCGGCACGCTGCGGGGCATGCACTACCAATTGCATCCGAAGGCGGAAACCAAACTTGTGCGCTGCATTCGCGGCGCGCTTTATGACCAGATCATCGATCTCCGCAAAGACTCTCCGACCTTTGGCAAAAGCTATGGCGCCGAGCTTACCGCAGAGAACCGGCGCATGATGTATGTGCCAAAAGGTTTTGCGCACGGGTTCTTGACCCTGTCCGACGACACGGAAGCGTTTTATTTCGTCGACGAATTCTATGCTCCGGACTTTGAGCGTTGCATCCGCTACAACGATCCAAAATTCAACCTGACGTGGCCGAAAGCGCCGACCATAATCTCGGACAAAGACAGGCAGCAGGCGGATTTCAACCCCGCCTGGCATCTGCCGTCATGAGAATTTTGTTGACCGGCGCAAGCTCTTTCACGGGATACTGGTTTGTTAAGGAGCTGGTCGCCGCGGGCCATGAGGTCGTCGCGACTATGCGCCGACAACCCTACGTTACACTGACGAGTTGCGGAAAAAACGTGTCGGCTTGGTGCAAGACCTTTGCGACGTGCGTTGGGGAACTTCCTTTGGCGATGACAAATTTTTCGCGCTAGTTAGAGAGGGCCGATGGGATTTGTTATGTCACCACGCCGCTGAAGCCACGAATTACAAGGATCCCAACTTTGATGTCGTTGCAGCCTTGCGAGCAACACACACGAATTGCCCAAAGTCCTGGATCTTTTGCAAGATGTCGGCTGCGGCAAAATCATTCTGACCGGCAGCGTGTTCGAGAATGACGAAGGGGCGGGTTCAGAGCCTCGTGAAGCGTTTTCACCCTACGGCCTATCGAAGGCGCTAACCTGGCAAGTCTTTCGCCATTACGCGACTGTACGACAACTCACTCTGGGCAAGTTCGTCATTCCCAATCCGTTTGGACCTTATGAGGAGCATCGGTTCACCCATTATCTGATGAAAAATTGGCTTTCCGGAATGGTCCCGAGTGTCAATACGCCGGAGTATGTTCGCGACAACATCCATGTTTCGTTGTTGGCGAAGACTTATGTAAAGTTCGCTGAAGGCCTCTCGCCAGGACAAACAAAACTCAATCCAAGCGGCTATATCGAATCTCAAGGCGCATTCGCGCGACATTTATCGCTCGAGATGGCGTCCCGGCTCGATCTACCGTGCGAATCTAAAACTGAACGAACAAACCGACTTTTCCGAACCTATGGTCCGGACCAATACCGATCCAGCGGTGTCGGTAGCATGGAACGAAAAGTCAGCCTGGGATGAGATGGCGAGCTACTATAGCCAAACCATGAGATGATCGGATCGCTTAGGTATTTTGGCGCAGGATCATCCGATCCTTCCTAAAATCTCGCGGGTGATTAGTGCCAGCACCTACCAAAAAACTGGTCAGAGTATTAGCGCTTCCAAGATGGAGCGCTCAGACCGTGATTTAATAACGACATTATCTGCTCCTGGTCCGAAACGAGGATTGAGACGGCTGCGCGGACCTCGGGTCGGAGCTTTAACTTTTGCCGGCCCGGGTATCTGGACCAATACCGTCGAAATTGGACTAGCAAATTCTAGCAAATACCTCACCGCCGTAGGCTAAACTCTTAGACTTGCGGGGGTACAATTTGGAACGGTGTTACCAAGACGTGTGCGGAGGGCGATCACACTTATGAGTAACCAGCTTTCGAAAGTCGCCTCGGCGACCGTTTTGGTCGGTGCTGTACTCGCATCGTTTGTCGCCGGCGCCAACGCGACCGTGTACGATCCAAACGCGCAATTCAACGAAGCTCCTTGGAGCTACAGCACTACTCCGGCGGCTGCGCTTTCTTATTCGGCTTCTCTTCCCTATTTGGGTTTCCCTGGAATCTCAACCGCTAATCCGATCCCGTACTTCGCCTACGTGGTCCCCAACACCACCGGCGGGTCTATCAGTGCCTATACCGTCGTCGATCCAGATAAGACGCTTTGGATGGACCCAGAAAGTTATAGCGATATTGCGGTGACCTTCACCGCTCCCGCGGCCGGTAAATATACCATCACGGGCGAGTTTTTGGGTATCGACACAACTGGAAATTCGCACGGTGTTGAAATTCTCGATGGAATCATACCGATAAACAGCGGCCTAATTACTGGCTACGGTTCTGCTGACCCGTTCAACTTGAGCGAGACGCTGTCGGCGGGCGGAACGATCAGTTTTCTCGTCGACAGCCCCGGCACCACAACAAGTTGCGGATATGGGTACATTTGCTACCTCGGAACCGGGCTTCAAGCGACGATTTCGAGCACGCCGTTGCCTTCTACCTGGACGATGCTGATCGCTGGCTTCATCGGTTTCGGCTTCGTTTCTTATCGCGGCTCGAAAAAGAGGGCCGCTGCAATCGCGGCCGCCTAAACAAAGCATCTAATTGGATTTCTGAGAGACCGCCGCGAGGCGGTCTCTTTGTATGGGCTTCCTGGCGAGTGAGCTCATCCCAATGGCTCTGTTATTTGCTACTGCCGGCAAAATCACGGTCGCGGCGGTTAGTGACCCCACCTCGGTCGCAAAGTGTGCATCGGAACGGCGCAGCCTGACTTAGGCTTAGTTTCAACTGACGGGCACCGTTATCGTTTTGGCTCCACTCGAAAAATCTCACGAATTCCGAATTTTACCGGCGATGCGATTGACACCCTCGCCACCGGGTCGGAACATGGTGTCAGATATTGGAGCACAGGGCGTTGGGCGAATGTTGAGCCCCAATTTGCTCACCCGTTCTGACTTCGGAGAGACCGCCGCGAGGCGCGCGACTAGTTTAGAGGAGGGATGCGATGCATAAATTAAGTAGTTCTCTCGTTTTTAGGCTCGCGTTCGGTACCGCGCTGGCTATTGCGGCGAGCACTATCTCTGCATCGGCGACGACCGTTCTTACTGATAATAGCTTTTCCAACGTCACGATAACGTCGAGCTTCGCGAGCGACGCGGGAACCAAAGTCAGTGGCTCAGTGTGCGGGAGTTGCGGCAACACCGGCGGCCCAGCACTTGAGAGCGTAGAAAATGCCACTGGCAGCAGCGCTATGGGAGCGATCATAGCAGACGTGGGCTTTATCGATAATTTGTTGAGTTACAATCCAGCCATACAAGGCGCAATATCTTCCATCGCATTCTCCGACGTAAGAAGCGTCACCATCGCTGGCGGCCCTTCCATCACAGAAATTCTTCACGTCGATCCAGCAATAGAGCAGAACGGCAACATATACCTGGCCAGGATTGCCGCTGGCAGCTTCACATTTCCAGGCTCGACTGGATTTGTCAGTGAATCGTTCTCAGGATTAACCGCGAGTGATTTTGTTCTCTTTGACGTGGCGACAGGCACTTTTGACGCGGGCAATCCGAATTTCTCTTCGTCGGCCGATTCAATCTTATTCGGTTTGGTGCCCTACTCTACTGGACTTGAAGCTGGCGAGTTGAAGACCAGCATTAGTGACGATTTGAGTTTAGGAATTTCGCAAACTCCGCTCCCGGCCGCCTTACCGCTCTTTGGGACGGGGCTGGGCTTGATGGGCTTACTTGCGCGACGCAAAAAGCGGAAAAACTCGGCGGCCTGATCACATAGATTTCGGAGATGACTGCCGTGGGGCAGTCTCTCAGTCTACGCGGAAGTCTAAACGCTCCTACCATTCGCAGGAGCTTCTGTGGCAAGCGGCGGAGCGGCAATGTTGTCATCCGCCGGCAGTTCAAGCGACGATCGTACTGGCGTCTTGAGAAGCTTCCGCCCTGCTTGGTGGGCATCGAGGCTTTGCCTCATCCCACCATTAATCACCTGAGTTCCAGGCTAGGTCACACTGTAGGGTGGATGCCATAACTGCGAGGTCGGCCATTGACCAATCTGCGGCCGGCGCGAGACCGAACTGGCATATAACCGCCTGAATCTTAAGTTTAATACGTGCTCGGCCTTCCTGTTGCGATGGCAGTGCGCAATACCAAGATCAGCTGATAAGCAGCCGGTCAGGAGCCCACAAGTGTCGATCATCTTATCGCCGCTGCTGATCGCCATAGCGGCTGTAGTCGCAATCCCAACTGTCACCCTGTGCATTGAGATTTTCGCTGCTTTCTTGCGCCTTTCTTCACGAGCGCCCTTGATCCGCGGTCCAGGTCGGATCGCAGTTATAGTCCCCGCCCGGAATGAAAGTGCGGGAATTGCGTCAACCCTGGCGGGCATAACCGCTCAACTTCGACCTAACGACATTTTGTTGGTCGTGGCCGACAACTGCACGGACAACACGGCCGAGGTCGCTCGCAATGCCGGCGCCACGGTTGTTGAACGCCATGACGCCGCCAGGATCGGAAAGGGCTATGCGCTCGACTTCGGAGTGAAATTTTTGCAGCAAGACCCTCCCTCCGCAGTCGTCATCGTCGATGCCGATTGTCGACTGTCGCTCGGAGCGATTGATGAACTCGTTGCAACAGCCGTCACAGCCAATCGCCCAGTGCAAGCTCTCTATCTCATGACGGCGCCAGAACCCGTGAGGATCAATCAACAGATCTCCGAGTTTGCATGGCGGGTCAAAAACTGGGTACGGCCACTGGGATTATTCAATCTCGCCCTGCCCTGCCAGTTGATGGGCACAGGGATGGCATTTCCCTGGCAGATCATTCGCGCGGCAGATCTTGCCAACGGCTCGATTGTCGAGGACCTGAAGTTAGGCCTTGATTTGGCCGCAGCGGGACAGGCGCCGATCTTCTGCTCCTCCGCTCGCGTATTGAGTCAATTTGCTTCCACCAAACAAGGCGAGGACACCCAGCGCCAGCGTTGGGAACAGGGTCACATCTCCACGATTTTGCGGCAAGCCCCACGGCTCTTCCTGCGATCTCTGCTTACCGGCAATGTCAACCTTTTGGCATTGACGTTGGATCTCGCAGTCCCTCCTTTGTCACTTTTGGCGATGTTGGTCTTGCTTGATGTGGCAATCGCAGCAGCGGGCGCACTCCTTGGCCTGAGCATAGTCGCTTTAGCGATTAGTGCGATCACTCTCGTGGCGTTCGGCGTCTCAGTTGCGATGGCGTGGCGAAGTTACGGTCGCGATGTGCTGCCGCCCAGCGCATTGGCCGGCGTGCCGCTTTACGCGCTTCGCAAGTTTGGGTTGTATCGTCAGGCTGTTTCCGGCAAACATCCCACCAAGTGGGTCGGGACAGATCGATCTAAGACCTAGGGCGCAAACTTATTAGAGCGCAACCATAGCCCGATCGATGCAAGTTGGATAAAGGCAAGGTGCCGCGCCGTCAGTGGCCATACCGCTGCGTGAGGTCAGTCCTGCCGGTATCCTTATGCCGCACCCAAGGGGATGACAGCACGGCGACAATGTTTACTAGCAAAATCTAGCAAACGCCCGCGTCCGTAGGTTTAGCCATTGACTAAGTGTCTGTCCGGTGAGTTATTGAATCCTATTAATGATTTGTGATTCAAGGGTGGCGGGCCTGATTCGTAAAGGCCGCCGATGTGGACGACCGAAAATCGCGGCCGCTATGACCGCAGCCGATTATGCTATCCAAGCGATCTCACCGACGACGAATGGGGTCTGGTCGAACCGTTGATCCCGCCGGGCAAGCGCGGCGGCGACAAGCGCACGGTGATCATGCGCGAGGTGGTGAATGGCCTGATGTACATTCTGTCGACTGGCTGTCAGTGGCGCAATCCCAAAGGATTTGCCGCCGCGCTCGACCTTGTACGATTACTTCGATCTGTGGAGTTGGGATGGCACGCTCGATCGCATCCATCACGAACTCTATGTGAAGTGCCGCGAGGCGGTCGCCAGAGAAGCGAGCCCCACCGCCGCAGTGATCAACAGCCAGAGCGTGAAAAGCGCCAAAAAGGGGGGCGTCGATCGATCCTCCGGGTTACGACGCGGAAAGAGATCAAGGGCAAGAAGCGGCACATTCTCGTCGACACCCACGGCCTGCTGATCCACGCCATCGTGCACGCCGCCGACATTCAGGATCGCGATGGTGGCGCGTTGGTGATGGCGACGATGTTCGGCCTGTATCCGTTCCTGCTGAAACTCTATGCCGATGGCGGCTATCAAGGCCCGGTGTTCCGTCGCGCTGCGAGCAAAATCATGGCGCAAGTGAATGTCGAGATCGTCAAGCGCTCGGACCACGCCAAAGGCTTTGTCGTGCTGCCAAAGCGATGGGTGGTAGAACGCACATTCGCATGGCTCGGGCGCTGTCGACGGCTCGCCAAGGATTGGGAAAATCTCAATCGAAAGGCGCTCGCGTTCCTGCGTCTCGCTTCCATCAGGCTGATGTTGAGAAAGCTATGCAATCCCGTATGATCTCTCCGGATACTCTAAGGTTTTAAGATTTGCGCACTTCCAAGCTAGCAAGCTTCGTAATCTCACTTTGACCCTTTGGAGCGAGTTCATGACAAACTGGAAACTCTGTCTTGCGGCTCTATCCTTTGGCGCAGTGGCTATAAGCGGACCGGCCTTCGCCGACACCTACCAACTCGAACTGAACAATGTCGATGACGTGATGACAGCCTATATCACCAACTCCGCAAATACCGGTACCCAAATTCTTTCTGCAACCTACCTGCAGGATACCGGCTTGGTTGATATCTCAAGCTTTGTGACGCCAGGGCCGAATGACATTCTCGTGCAAGATGTGAATCTTGGGGGGGATGGACATACGGTTACTTGTTCGAGATTAACGGTGTCCCCTACGCTCTGGGTAGCTGCGGCGTAGCAAGTGTTCTAGGCTGCGAAGATAATGATCAGACCACAGGCACCGTCTTCTCTACGGATATCACGTTCAATGTCTCCGCCACCCCGCTGCCCTCGACCTGGACAATGCTGATCGCTGGCTTCGTCGGCCTCGGCTTCTTTGCTTATCGCGGATCGAAGAAGAATGCGGCTGCACTCGCGGCTGCGTAATAAAACACCTGATCGGATTTCGGAAAGACCGCCGCGAGGTGGTCTTTCCATTTCAGGAGCGAGCAAAATGGGTTGACTTACACCGCCGATGTAATCGAACAGCGATGTGGGTCACCATAAATTCTCATTTAGGAACAGCGACTTAGTTGAACTAGCAAAATCTAGCAGACCCTTACATGCGGCCTTGACTAAGGGTTGGCTACCTGTGAAAGAAATGCAGTAGATCTTTCCGACGCGCAGGAGCAGGGAAATGTCATTCAGTGGTTTTGCAAAATTGCTGGGAGTTGCGGCTGTTGCGCTTAGTGCGTCAGCCGCTTCGGCGGCGACCATTGATTGGGCGGACTGGAGCAATACCAGCCCCGTGACAGCGACTGTCGGAACCAACACAGCGACCTATACGGGCGACGGAGTTTGGTATCTGGGCGGCTCTGGCGTTTCACCAGGTTCTTCGGGCCTAGATCCCGTTACTTGGGGACCAACCTCGACCTATGTCGGAGGTCCAGTTGGTAATGCCCCGCCTGTCTCCGGCAATATAATTCAGCTGGTGGGCGGCAATAGTGACATCAATACCGTTGCTTTCACAACGCCGGTCACAGACCCGGTTATGGCCATCTGGAGCCTGGGATCTAACGGAACCCCTGCTAGCTTTATGTTTAATCTAGCCGAAGCTTTTCAAATTGTCGCCGGCGGCCCTTCGGATGAAGGCATTGTCAACAATTGGGGCAACAATTCAGCAATTATCACCTGTAATTTGGTGACGGTATGTGGCGCAGAAGGTAATGGCACTATTGAGTTCCTAGGCACATTCAGCTCAATTTCGTGGACCAATCCTCAATATGAGAATTGGTATGGATTTACGGTCGGAGTTGCTGCCGCTCCATTGCCTTCCACTTGGACCATGCTGCTGATTGGTTTTGCTGGTCTTGGCTTCTTTGCATATCGCGGGACAAAGGATCGGTCAGCGGCCGCAGCCGCCTGATCATCGGCAACAACGCTCGATACAAAACCCCGGCCGATGTGCCGGGGTTTTTGCGTGTATGTCCGTATGGCGGCCTCCGACGTTTTGCTCCTGGCCCAAAAAACGCAGGGCTTTTAAATGTCCTGCAGGCAAGTGTTATTGCCTCTAAGGTCAAACGCTAGTGGCCTTGCGAAACGGCTTCGCATACCGTCGGCGGCACTTGCTTTACGTCATGGCCAAACGCGGCAAGCTCGCGAGCAACATAGTGCGTGGCAATCTCTGCTTCGATGCCAATGAGACAGGGCGGCAGATTTGCAAGCCTTAACGCAACGCGTCCGCGTGCGATCTTCTCTCGCGACACGATGGCGCCGCGCGGATCCAGGCCGATCATGTGAAGCGCGTGTTCTTGCCCATATCTATTCCGATAGTGCTCACTGCGTGAACCGTGCACATGCGAGGCATGATGACGCTCCTTTTGCTGACAAGCCCGCCGGCACACTCTGAGTGCCATCGAGGGCAGGCGCGGCCTGCTCCATCCCATTCGCGACATTTCGCGGCGGTGCAGCAATTCGGTCGTTTTCGAAGTGAATCGGCATTCAACAAGCCGCGCTTATAGAACCGCATTAATTCGTACGCGCCCAAGAATTTTTGGTTTTTGCCGGCTTTCTGCAGTCGAGCACCCAGGCCGACGTCGCCTAGCCGATTAACCCATCTGGCCTGTGCTGCACTGCAAAAAATGCCACACCGTCGTTGGCTGCCGCAATACGCCCAATGGCAGCATTGTGGAACGCAAAACAGCAGCCGAATACCTCTTAGAAGGTTGTCAAGGCGGCCCACTAAGTAACTATAATCGCTAGATAATCCATCAGCCTCGATATCTAGTAAAATCTAGCAAACGTCGCGGCAGACAATTGACTAAAGTTTGACCAAGGGCTAAAGCGTGCGTTGCGGCGTAATCGGAGATATCGGGTATGGCCAAAGTGAGCTTCCTCGCCAAGTCGGCATTTGGAACCGCGCTTGTTATCGGCGCAGCATTGGTATCGTTCGCTCCTGCTGCGACCGCGTCGACATATAACTTTGATGGATTTGCACTCCTCCCCAGCGTAATCGTTGTCAATCTGGATATAACAACGGGTGGCCCTGAAGGGGCCGGTAGCGTAGCAATTACGGCGGTGACTGGGACTGTCGGTGGCGATGCCGTAACGCTTCTTGGAAGCGCTGTTGCTCCACCCGGCTCCGCCACCAGCCCTGATGGCGAATGGATTTACGACAATGTCCTCTATCCCGCATTGAACTCGCCGTATGGCACCGCCTTCGACAATCCAGGTCTGCTTCTGTTGAACACCGTCACGGATACTGAGATCAATATCTTCTCTCCTGGAGTTGCTGTCGCACCGTACACTCTCGGCCAAAGTCCAGGTCAACAGCAGGAAGACTTGTTTGGAGTTTTAACTGCTACGCCGCTCCCGCAAACGTTCGCGCTTGTGTCGGGCGGTCTTGGACTGATTGGCTTTATGACTTGCCGCAAACGCAAGACCCGCGGTCCCTCTCGGCTTGAGGTAGCATCGTAAGGCGATAGCCAACGAAATAAGGTCAAACAGGGCGCCCATGGCGCCCTGTTTTTGTTTCGGGCCGCCGTGCAGGGCTCAGTCCCTTGGCCACCCGCGTGCAGGGCTCAGTCCCTTCGCTACCCGATAACAGTAGCTCTCCTGGGACAGGAGACCCTCGTCAGTGTACCGACCGCCGCCGTACGAAATGAGGCATTGCTCGTAGGTAACATCATGCATATGGCACCAATCGTGGATCCATGAATTGTAAAGGCAGGCGTGGTAGACCGCGAACTGGTGGCCCCTCAAATGGCGCGGCTCTTCGCTCGAGGCCTGCGAGAAGGTCATCGCGCACGAAGCAATCACCAGCGCCATTACGGTGACGGGTGCTTTCATTCTGTCCCCCTACACGTCTGGTCTAATGACCATAGATACCGGATCATGCCAAATCGCAAAAGCCCAATCGGCGACCGCGAATAGGCTTGCTGACCCTGTGAATTGACGAAATCCGCGTCATAGATCCGGACTTTATCCGTGGAGGCACGATATGGAAACGCTCTTCAACTTCTTCGCCCTTCGCCCGGCGTTCACATTCGTCGGCCTCAGGTTCGTCTGGTATCTTTACCTCACCCACGTGATCATTCAACTCTATGTTTCGCTCGATACTGTGGCCCACATCCTGGCCCAGCGCGGCATCAGCTGGGAGGCTTGGGCACCCAACTCCATCCCGCTGGTGATTGATATCCTCGCCCAGGTGGGGCTGGTCAGAATCTTCCTGGAAGTGGCGGCGACAATATTGCTGTCGGGCGCAATCGCCAACAAGCGCCCCGTCGCTTAATGGCCGGATTGGGTGGTCGCAGGTCCCTGTGGCGGCAGAAATGCTGCAATCTGCGATGCCGGCACGAAATACTTCGCAATATCGCGCTGAACGGGCTTAAGACCTTCGTTGGTACGACTGACCTGCGCTCCTGAGATCTTTGCACTGATTATTCCCAATAGGCACTCCTTCAAACTGTCAAATACTCCTGATCCGGAATTGCCCGTCGTCGCAACGTCGCTTATGGCAGTACGATATTTCGCTGCCAGATTGTGTGGCAGCAGCGTTGGCGCAATGACGTGCGATGGCGCCACCGATGCCGGTATCGCGACCGTGACTGATTGCCCAGGTCGCGGCTCACCCTGGCAGATCGATATTCGGCGCAGCCGCAGGCTCACCGGCAGCTTGTCGTCGTCGATCGACACCAGCGCCAAATCCACCCCACTAAATTGGCCCTTTTTGATAACACCCATCGGCAGCGACTGGCCCGCGATTTGGACACGCATAATCTGGAAGGCCCCGATAACGTGGGCGGCTGTCAGCACCCGACCGTTACCCAAATAAACGCCATTGCCCGCCCAGTCCCCCTTTGGGAAGCGAACTATTTGCACAGCATATGTCTTCAAAGATTCGACCGGCGCCGCCTGATAAAGCGGATCAGCAAGCCCTGTCGACGAAGCGGCGGCAACAGTCATCGCCAAAAGTGTAGACCTGGATACCATCCTCATGGCGATTATACGTGAGAAAAGAGTAGCGCCCCGCCGAAGCAGATCATGCGTCGCCACCACAAATAGTCGCGAAACCTGAACCCGGAAAGCCTTCAAAGCAACGCCGGTTCTGTTCAATCTAGTCGATCATTTGCGGCCGCCCCCGTCCAGTCCCCGGGCGAGTGGGCCGTGGTCTGGCTGTGGGGCTCGGGATGGCAGCTTTGGCGCGCGGACTAGCAGCAAAAATCTTCGCCCGCGGCGTTGGCAGCGCCGGAGCAATCGTAGCTCGGCTGTGAAGCAACCGGTCAACTTCGGCACGTATTTGCCCAGCTATTAGGTGTATGCGTCGACCTTTATTTGTCTCCGATTTTTTCGAAGCTTCGTCCTGGATTGCTGCAAGGTCGATCGAATTGAACGCCTCCAACAAAGCGAGCCCTCGATCACGCAGATCATGATCGCCGTCCAGCACCACGCACAATGCTTTAATCATGCGGCCGGTGAGCATTCCGGGCTGATTATTGGTGGTTTGGGTGACGCAATGCAGCGCGGTGATCAGCGTCGCTTCCCCATAGCGCGTAAGGCAATGAGACATTGCTGCGATCGCCATCGTCTGTCCGGGAGCTTGACGACTGATCGGCACCGGATAGCGCAGCAATTCTACTCCTGCCCGCTCGCAAAGTTGGCTGAGTCGAAGCGCCCTCGGCTCGCGATAGGTTAGATGCGCCGCGTGCGTCGCCATCCGCGAGCTCGGCCGCGAACCACCGTTGAGAACCGTATAAGCAATCGCCAATTGACGGTCATCGGCGGTCACGATCTGGCATGGCACCGCGTCAAATCCGACGATTGCAGCTGCGGTCACCCGGCGAAAACCGTCGATGATTACAAACTTCCCTGTTTCAGTTGGGGTCACAACGACCGGGGCAAAACACGCCCAGTTGAACGTATCGACCATTTGCTTGATCGATAAACTGGTCGGCGCATCAAGCTCGTCCGTGCTTTGTGAGGCGACGAAAAGATCCCCGATTGCAACCCAGCGTAGTTCGGGAAATTCGCCTGCAGATACCTGTGTGGAACACGTTAACCCATAGGTTTTGATAGGTTCCATTACGCTCAACCCAGCCTTTGCTCTCCCCTAAACGAAAGTATTCCCCGAGACGTCCGATTCTCACGAACCGGAGAACATCCCCAAATGTGCCGCTCTGGGACACTCAATCGTTCATAGTTCGTTAATTGAGCAATTTTTATGCCGGGGTTACGACGGCAAGAATATGGCAATATTGCAGTAAAATTTCACAGTTAAAGCGGAACAATTTACCTGCTGGACGCCGTAATTGCGCTTCTGCGAGAAAACACTGCTCAATGGACGGCCGTCAAAATTTACAATGAATGCACCGCACAAAGAAAACCCTTTCGGCGAAAGTAAGGGATTGATAAGGTTGATACGGCAGGGGCTAGAAAGTACGGCAGTCGTAAACGCTATGGCCATTGCAGGATATGACGCTAATACACCGCGCCTCGGCGGCGTCGCGCTAAAGAAATCCCATCGCAAGTGGCCGATTTCTTATCGATCGGTTGGGCCAGCTGCTTTGGTCATCGACCTGCTGACCATCCTCGCTTGCGGCATCACTTCTGGTGTTTTGTATAATTATTTTCAGTTCGGCTCAGCCGGTGATCTTGCTATTGATTTCGCAACGTCAAGTGTTGTCGGCGTTGTCTTTATCGCGCTCCTCAAAACGCGCGACCTTTATAATCCGACCGAATTACTCGATTTCCGCGGACAACTGCGCGACGTTAGTACCGCATGGATAAGCGTGTTTTTGTTTTTGTTTGGCGCACTGTTCACATTCAAGATAGGCGGCAACTTTTCGCGAGGCGCGATTTTTTCATTTGGAGCCTCTGGCCTATTCCTGCTTCTCGGTTCGCGCCTGGCGTATCGGACCGTTCTCCATCGAGGTCTGACGGAGGAAAAATTCGCTGGCCGCAGGGCAGTTCTGATTACGGACGCAGCACTTGAGCTCAAACAGTCATTAGCCTCGGGCCTCCTGAAGCATGGTTTTCAACTCCATCACCTCTTTACGCTGCCGTCAGGCCTAAGTGTCGATGATAACCAAGAGCGCGTCACCTCTGAGATTTTGGAATACATCCGCGGATCTGAAATTGAGGAAGTGATCGTTAATTTGGATCTCACCCGCTGGAAGGAGTTCAATAATCTGATATCCGGCTTACGGACCCTTCCGCTGCCGGTTAATCTTATACCGACCGGGGCATTGGCCGAGATTGTCACCAAGCCGTCACGCACAATAGGCGACTCGGTCTGCGTTGAGCTTCAGCGCGGTCCGCTGAGTCAGTTCGAACGAGCGGTTAAGCGATCGATGGATATCGTGGCCGCGCTCGCGGGTCTCGTACTGCTGTTTCCGCTCCTCAGCATATGTGCGCTGGCGATCAAACTGGATTCGTCCGGGCCAATTTTTTTCCACCAGCGCCGAAGCGGCTTTAACGGCCGGCGCTTTGATATTCTCAAGTTCCGCACGATGATCGTTCTCGAGAATGGTTCGGACGTCATTCAGGCTGCGCCAACGGATCGGCGTGTCACGCGCATCGGACGATGGCTTCGGCGGACCAGCATCGACGAACTTCCGCAACTGATTAATGTTTTAAATGGTTCTATGTCGCTGGTTGGTCCGCGACCTCACGCCGTGGCGCACGACAATCATTTCGACAAGCTCGTTCGTAACTACGCTTTCCGACACCACGTCAAGCCTGGCCTGACCGGCTGGGCGCAGGTCAACGGCTATCGCGGGCCCACCCCAACGATTTATGAGATCCGAAAGCGCGTTGAATGTGACCTGTATTATATCGACAATTGGACGCTGCGCTTCGATCTAGTAATCATCCTGCGCACGGTCATTGAACTGATGCGCGCACGTAACGCTTACTAGCGCCCATTTACCAAATTTATCCAAAATAGTACGGGTCTCCGTTTTGCGTGCCTCGCTTGGCACGCGATGTGTTCCCTCGTTCACATGACAAGAGAATGTGAGCGAGCGAACCATGAGTGAGACTGATTTGACACACGGCGTGTTCCTAAAAGAGAATCCGTCGTCGGGACAATACCGCGAATTGTTGCAATGGCCGGTTTTGGGACTCGTCTTTGCCGTCCTATGTACCTTTGCTTGGTGGGCCTTTTTGGGCTGGGCTTTTTTTTGGTACTACGCCTTGCACTCATAAAATCCGGCCCCAGTCACCTTCAGTTCGCGTGACGAAGGTTTCGGTTTGCATGACCTGCGACTTTGGGGACATACGCAATCAATAAAAACTTAATGTCTTAGGTGGACCCTGTAGGGTGAGGCCTATGCATGATTGTCTCCGCACTCACCAGCGTCCTAATTGGAGCTCTATTGGCATTCCGCTTTCGGGTGCTGATTCTCATCCCGGTATTCGGGCTGGCCTTCATTATTGCCGGTGTTTCAGCCTTTTTGTCGCAAAATGCCCCATCGACTTTGGCAGTCACTCTATTCACCATCATTACCGGACTTCAAATCGGCTACGCGGTGGGGATCGGAGGCCGGCATGCAAGGTTGGTCATGCGCGCGACCCGGATCCGTTCTGCGGGCATTGCCGACGCCCGCGTCCAACGTTCAATGAAGCGGCCCTCAGACGCCCGTGCTTGACAAAACAATAATCTAGCAACAATTATTCTCATAAAGTTGATTTAATAGAGCCCTTTAGGAAACGCTTGAGCCGACCCGCTCTTATAGGCTGGGCTATTTCACTGACAGGCCTTTGCCTGTGGGCTTATGGCTATATAACGACCGGCAGTCCGCCATTTTTTGACTGGGCTGCCCATACGCCGGTTTGGATTTCCGAGTTCCTTCCGACCGCCAACGCGGAAATCGGCATGGCGCTGATGTTAGTTGGATCTTGTCTCACATACTGGCCTAAACGGCAGAACAACGATTGAACTGCAGCCCCTCGACCCGCACTAGGATTTCTCTAGCAATTGCGTTCGGATTACACAGTCGCGCTGATTTGTCAGCAGTTTTAGCGGCTGTAAAGGTGGGCGAGCGTTTCCGGGGAAAAATTACGCTGATTGGGCACGGCAAGCTCATCGCACTTAGCCCGCTGTCGTTATTCCGATCCATCAAAGCTTCGATGCGTCGTAGGCAAGCCAGTGAGTGCGCACACGCCGCCATCGTAGCCTGATAAGTGGCGACAAACCAGGCCACGCCATCACAAGCGAGCGGTATTATGATGCCGCGTCTATCGCGCCGAGATTCACCCACCCCTCGCCCCCAAGGGTTCCTGCTGGGCAATTGGCGTAGCCAGAGGAAAATTGAACCCCAATGATCTTTTGACCGCGCCAAACATCCGACGCACACAGCGTGCTTGAACAGTGGCTCCCAACCGCCATAATCGGCGTGGCGGACATTGATGTGGGACGGTTTGGACGCCACTGCCCAGCAGTCAACATGGAACAGAACAAGTATATTAATTTACGACCATGCGTAGCTTCGTCGTTGTCATCGGGTTCGTAGGCGCCTTTTGGGCGATTGATCATTACGCTCTCGATGGCCAATATAGCCAGGCCATCGCGCGAGAGGGCAATCGGGAGGCGAAAGAACTTCGTTACGTCGTGCAGCGTATTTTACAACAATTGAATCTTTGACCCGCGTTCGACTCGACTGGTCAGTTCAAGGACTCATCGATCGGCGTTCGTCGCGTCCGGCGTTTTGTGCCGCCGACAACCGCGAATGCGTCCAATATTTTTATCGATTAACTTAAATCCGTTGCAGGGGATTCTTGATACGTAGAAATCCTATGCAGTCTGCAATGGGTACAAAATGACGCGATATTTCTTTGATTTTACCACGCGAGACCGCTCGCTCTTTGACTACAGAGGGGATGAGTTTTTAAGCTCCCGGGCGGCTTGCGAGTATGCAGAGATGATCGCTTCGGATTTAAAGCACCGCCCGGATGGCGAATGGTCGGGCTGGTCTGTGGAGGTTCGCAGTATTGAGGGCAAAAAAATCTTAGCATTGCCGGTAGGATCAGCGGAGCAGCTCGCCGCGTAAATGCACTCGTTCCGCTTTGGGGAGTTGCCTCATTCGGAACCGGGTGCAGGCCATTCCGACGATTATAAGACGACAACGTCGACTAGCAAAATCTAGCAATTTCACCTCGTGCGGTCCGACGCACTTCAGTCTGACGTGCACCGCACTGATCACCCGCTCATGGGAGAGACCTTGGACGGCATCAGCAGCGCGTTGAAGCAGATCGCCACGGCCGAACCTTATGGGACCGGGTCCTCTCCCAGTACGAAATAGTCGACATCGGTGGCTTGGATATTTTGGCCAACGCCCGTGCCGCCCTACAGATACGGCAGAGGCGTGCGCCGAGCGGAATGAAGGACCACCCCCTATTGCGACACGAAATCGCCAACCGGAGCTTCGTCACGCGCAGCCTGATCCGGCTAAACTTGGACGTTGAGCCCGTGAACAAACAACTGAGAAGACCGGCCAAGGGCTTCGGAGTGACGTAGTGCCTACCAAGCCTCACCCGATAGACTTCGACCCGCTCGTCGAGCCGGCGCCAGTCGCCAGCCAGACCCTCGACGATCCGCACCATGCGGGGCGACAGCACATCCGGTGGTGTAGCCAGGATGCGCGGCAGCTCGGCACGCAAAAACCTTAACCCCTGCCGCACCGCAACGCCGCGCTCCAACAGGAAGGCACGGATCTGATTGATGATGCCGGCGCTGGCTAACCAGCCGTCCCGCACCCAGTGCAGGGCCTGCAGGTCGAGCTGATCGGCGGTCTTCGTCGCCACGAACTGCATCGTCGGACGCTGCACCGCTTCGGCGATTGCCTCCGCATCACGGAAGTCGTTCTTCTGTCCCTTCGAGTAGGGCCGCACGTACCTCGCCGGCATCAACCGGGCATCGTGGCCAAGTGCCCTGAGCTTGCGACTGAGATGATGCGCGCCGACGCAGGCTTCCATTCCGATCAGGCACGGCGGCATGTTCGCCAATCGCGCTTCCATCTGGCCGCGTGTCCACTTCTGCCGCAGCACGATCGCGCCGCGCTGATCCAGGCCAACAATGTGGAACGAGTTCTTGCCGATATCGATGCCGACTACTGCGATCGAAGTGTTTGGGTTCTGAGACATGCCGTGCTCCTTGTCTTTAGTGCCCCCTCCCAGCTTCCATCGCTGGCGGGGCAGGAGCACGGCCGGACCATTCCATTAGGCGACATGAACCAAGCTGGTTCCGAGCGATACAAGCCGAGACTTTTTGCCCTCTGGCATTATCCGCAAGGTAGCAGCGCTGGGTCGATTTCCCGGGTCATGCCAGGCAGAATAAAATTGATACCAAGGATGGGCGAAAAAGGAGCGAGCCGATGAACAAGTTGGGTTTGTTTATGAGTGCGACCGCAATTGCGGCAGTCGCTACCTATCGCAATTGGTGCGGTAACCCCCATGGGAAACATACGTTACCGAGGACGCGTGGTAAAACTTGCGCCGGGCCGCCAGTTCAAAAGATAAAGGCCGCCTCGCAGCGGCCTTTCTGTCTGGAACGAAATTCGGTACGTGCTAGGCGGTAGCGACCGCCTTCCGCTTCTTTCTCAGACCTATCATGCCAATCAGTCCGAGGCCGCCGGCAAAGAGCGGGAGAGCGGCCGGGAGTGGCGTGGCAGCCACCGTTGCAGGCGAGAAGTTTCCCGGATTGTCGTTATTAAAGCCGTAGCCCGGCCCTGAAAGGCCCTGGTCATCTTGGGTCCCCGAATTTTGTGTCTGTATCAATTCGGCAAAAACGTCATTCCAAATTTGTATATTCCAGCCTTTGATCGCTCCCGAAGCATCCGTGGTAAATTGGAATACATCAAAAATAAAGGACGGATCGGTATTTGAGTTGGCATATGAAATTGTTTGGACCCCATCTGAAAATGAGAAATCAGTCGGTGTAAAGGACTTCATGATCCACTGGAGTCAGGAAGTGGGGTGGCGAATGTGATATAGCCGGAAATAAAGTCTGTTGAAGTATAGGGCGAACCGGTGCTGGTGAAGTTATTCCCCGTGTAATCGTATGTCGCGGCGGACGCGGGCGACATACCTAGGGTGACAACGAGTGGAAGAGCGAGGAAAACAAATCCGCCCCATTGGCGGGTGGAAGTCGTTGACATCTTCTTTGTCCTCTCCGTGAAACAGCAAATCCCGAAATAAGATACACGACTGAACCGAGCGGTTGCAAGGCCCTGCAACCACATGATTATTCGTAAAATGCGATTTGCTAGATTTTGCTAGTAAATCGCGCACGGCGGAACGGCGTGTGCGCCTCGCCGCCGAACTGTGGTCTGATGTACAAGGGCCCTCGTGTGGACGGCTCCGAGTTGGCAAGGAGAATCTTCACGTTGCAGGCTTGGTCGGTGCAGCCATGTGTTCGGCCTTTAAGTGCGGTTCACATGACCGCTGGCCATAATGCTCTCCGCAGATCAGGTCCCGGTCATAACCTCGCATTCGACAATGCTGTGGCCCATGTGGGTTGTCCTGATCGCCGGATCGACCGGCTCTGCATTAAGGGAAGGTCTTGGCACGGCCTTCATCGTCATGCGCTGGTGACGATGATTGCTTACGCGTTCCTCCAACATCGTCGGCTCACAAAAGTGAGGCGGAAAAAAAGAATTAACGGCCCACCTCCTCAACCGACGTTACCGGCGGTCCGCCACGCCATCGTCGACCTCATCATGCGAACAAGCTCTCAGCGATGTCCGTACTGCCAATCTTGGATCGGCGCAGAAAAGCAGCGTGAGTAAATCTGCCAAAGTAGTGCTAGTTCGTATTGTCGTCCTAACTCTCATCCTTTTTTGGCGCTGCATAAAACAAACAGCCGGTAGCCCGATTGTGACAAGCCGACTAAGGACGTAGCATGCGTGTATACTCCGTTGCCGTCGTCATGGACTATGCTGATCGCGGGCTTCTTGGCCTTGGCTTCATCGCCTATCGCGGGTCGAAGAAGAACGTAGCTGGCCTCGCAGCAGCATAATCAAAAGGCACATCATTGGATTTCGGAGAGACCGCGCTGATCGGCGGCCTTCGCCGGTCTCGGCTTATTTGCCTATGGTGGGACGAAGAAGGGCTCCGCTATGCCATCGCAGCCGCTTGATGCAAAACCATCATCGGCTTTCGGAGCGACCGCTGCGAGGTAGTCTTTTGTCCACTTCTGCGGCCCGTTCAACGGTACGGCCGGATGAGCGCTCTTCAAGGGCCCTCATTCTATCTAATGGGTATACGGATATTACCGACACCAGGTCGGCCACTATAGCGGCAGTCGACTCCCCGTTGGAGCTCTCGGAAAGATACTCACGAAACTCCGCGCAAACCTCCTCTTCCGGAACAAGTTTCGCTTTGACGCAATCGATGACAATATCTGGGTAGGCTTTCGTGTAGTATTTGTCTAGTCGCTTCCGGGCTGCAGCTATAAGGCGAAAGGTCTCGTATCTGACGCTGCCACGCAGCCACGCTTCTAGATCGACTGGTCATCGTCCCGGCGCGGCGTCGTAGCCCAAGACATGTCTTCTTCCCATGAACCATCGGCAGCGATCGACGCCGTCTCAACCGGCAGCTCGTTGCCGTAGATATTGCCGTCCTCATGGGGTATCGCATTTTCGAACCCACTGCAGTTCGCCATGAATTCATCGTGGAAGCTATGGTCAGTTGTCGAAGATAAGGGTTCCGGGTCCGGATAGAGTAACCGCAGCAGCCGAACAACGAACTCGATATGGGGCGGCATACAGATCGGGTTCGCCTCTTTGCGAGATTCATAATCCTGACTTTCAAAATCTGCCAGGAGCTTTCGACGCCGCCGCGCCGCCGGCTCCGGGCTTTTTTCGTAGAGATCGAACCGCAGCTGTCGGTGGGCCTCTTCGGCGTCCTCCTCTTTAGTAAGCGTCTCTCCCCTTTTGCGCTTATTTCTAAAACGATTTAGTCGAATCTCATCCTCCGAAATCTGCTTTATCCCGTAGAGGCTCGGACATGGACACTCACAACGCTTTAGGATCTCATCCGTCCTGGCTTTAAGCTTTCTGATTTCGACCCGCACTATAGGAGTAGCTTTAGCGCCACTCTTTCCAAGAGCCTCCAGCCGGAGCTTGAAGTCTCGATATTCGCGCGCGTGTGCCGGGTTGATGGCGATGCCGAATTTATCCTCCAGAGAACCCCACTTCTTTTGGTCTTTTGCTGCCGGCAGCAAAAGTAAAGCTGCGGCCGAAGCCGCCTTTCTCCGATCCTTTTGGGTTGCACTGTCGTCCTGAATGACCCGCAAAAGGCCTTCGAGTTGTTGTCTGTTCAGCCTTGTCAGGGGCTGCCCGGCCCGGCTCGCCACATTGCGTCCAGAAGGCGAACTCCCCGCAGTTGGACCGACCTGAGCTGGGCCGCCCCGCTTTCTACCGGACCGGGTCGATAGGGTTCTTAGAATGGCCACCCGTGTATCCGCCGGTACCGCCTTGTCCTGCGATAGAGCTTGCAAAAATTCCGTCCAAGTTGCTTCGGTACAATGTGCCGCGAGGGCCAAAATCCGATCTGTCAGAATTGACCGTCTGTTGGGTGTCTTAAGCTTTCGGCCACCACGGCGCTCGCCGGGCATCGAGCCTCTCGGCATCTTGCTTCCCTCCTGTGCTACAGAACTCGCGCAGCCCGCGTCCCATTAAGCTGTGGGTTCACTGAACTCCTGGCTAAGCGCACCGGAGCAACTGCTCCCTCCAGGAGGAGTGCCGGACAACGTGAATTTTGCCTTTTTCGATCCGGTCGTTGCCGCGCAGGGATCCTGGACTGCGACCCCATTTCGCTTCACTTGTTCCAACCAAGCCACTCGACTCAAGGGGCGGCCTGACCAGATCGTTTGTGGTGAAGCTATTAGATAGCTAGCTGGTTGCTATTAAGTTGCCACCCAATTGCTATTCCGCCGGCCGATATGGCAACCCAGCTACCGAAACCGCAGCGCCCCCTTTTTCGCCCATAACCATTTGATTCTAAAACCCGTTCATCACTCGAGTGGCCAGATGACCACGCAATTCTTAACAGCCTCTTAATGCACGCGAAAAGGTCACGACGTCGGCCGAGCAAGAACGCGCAGAATAAAGCACCGACTACCAGAACTTGAGGGCGGGGTCGGCCAGGTCGAGCGCCTCGGCACTCCGCGCGCGCTGTCGCGCATTGGCCGGGTTCACCGAACCTCGCGCCCCTTCAGTGCAGGTGGCCAGCGCTTGCCACGATCTGATGAAATTGGGCCACAAACCCATTGGCGTCATGATGAGCGGGATCGAACGACAATTCCAACGGCATTTCGGGCGTGCTAGGTGCGCCCACGCCGTGGTTGTTCTGGCTTTCGGCGGGCTCAAAAGCGGCGGGTTCGCCGTGTTCATTGAGGCCAGCAGCGTCAGCGCCTAGGGCTAGGTGAAAGCCGAAATTATCATTGTCAGTATGCATCGACACTAGCACCGATGGGCCGTCCGATCCGGTCGCACCGCCGGAATGCTCGGAATGATTGATGCTATCGTTGCCGAATTTCATGCCCCAGGCGGTAGCGCTGTTTGTCGAGACCGACGCCGGCGGATCGGTGATCAGCGTGCCGCCGTTGCCGTCGGAGGCGAAGCTCAAGGTCGCATCGAAATTATCGAATGTCAGGCTGACGGTATCGCCGCCATCGGACACCGTAAGAGCGTCTGTGGACGTGTTGAACGCTTCCGAAAAGTCGGAAGAGTGGTAGTTGATTCCGGCAAGATCGATCGCATCGGAATGGGCCTGATCGGCCGCCGTGCCCGTGAAGCCAGTTATTTGGCCTGTGAAGCCCGACGGATCGTCAAGCGTAAGCTCGCCGTAACCCGTGCCGTTATTGAACGTCACGCTGACGTTAGATGCGGCATCAAATTCCAGATTTCCGCCCGCGATCGTCGCATTACCGCCGGTGACGGCGCCGAGGAAATCAATATGGCCGCCGGAAAGCGCCTCAACCACGCCGCCGGAATTGTCGACTGCGCTATGGACGGCGAGTTCGCCGCCATTGCTGGCTTCGAGCGTGCCAAAGTTCGTAATGATGTTGCTGCCGGTATCGAGCGTGAGAACGCCGCCGGCAACGTTGGCGTCGATCGTGCCGTGCGCCTCATTGACCAGCGTGAGGTTGCCGTCGCCGGCGCCGATCTGGCCCGCGCCGGAAATGGTGTTGTCGACGTTGGTGAACGTGGCGCCGGGATTGGTGCCGACGATCATATTCTCCGCACTGTTGGACAGGGCGACGTGGCCACCGCCCGTCAGGGTGACGCCATCGCCGATGATCTGAAGCTCGGTCGCATCTCCGGTGGAATTGAGCGTGATCGTGCCGGTATTGTCGACAGTGCCGCCGAGCGGTAGCGTCGCGCCGTCGCTCACCGTCATGATGCCGCTATTCTCGACGGTCGACATCTGGTTGAACACGAAATCGTTTGCGGTGAGCGAAGACGGACTGACTCCGTCGAGGGTAATCGTCTCGCCGGAACCAATCGTAATGACCGTGTCACCGCTGCCATCTCCGGCAATGTGACCCTGGATGTCGCTAAAGCTCGCTACGTTGGCAAAACCGACGAGGTCGATCTTGTCGCTCGCGGCGTTGAAATTATAGATCGTGTCGTTGCCGATCGGCTGCGCGACGACGAACAAATCGTTGGCGCCAGCGCCGGTAAGGTGGTCATCGCCTGAAAGCGCAAAGACCGGATTGCCCGTGGCATAGGCCTCGACGTTATCGGTGAGCGTGGCGACAGCGGTGCTGCCGTCGGCATTGGCCCAGCTCTCGCTCACGCCGAGCAAAGCGGCGCCCGCATAGGCGGCGGCGGTCAACACCGTCAGCGCGCTGAGATCGTCCGTCTCCACCGCCCAGGTGCCGTTGCCGAGATTTGTACCCTCGTTCAGGGTCCAATCGGACGGCACGCCGGTGATTGTCGCCGTGAGCAGTGTGCCTTGTGCGCCGGATGGATTAGCCAAAGCCAGGCTGATCGGCGATCCGGCGACACCGGCGGGAGCGGCCGGAGGATCGTAAACCTCCGGATGGCCGCCGGCGTTGTTGAGAACAAGCGTGCCGGTAAACGTTCCGGAAACGGTGATGGTGACCGTGTATGCGCCGCTTTTGAGGGTGTAGACATTCCCAACGTGGGTAAGACTGTCGCCGGTGGCGCTAAGCCCGGTGAAATCCAGTATTTGACTGGTGTCCGACCAGCTCGAGCCTTGAACCGTCAGACTATAGGTCGATTGGGTCGTAGCGATGTCGACGGCGCCCGAGGTCGCACCGCCCGAAAAACTTATCGTCGGTGTAAAGCCGGTAGAAGTAGCGCTGCTGAGATCCAGAGTACCATTGTTGCTGATAACAACCCCACTGGAAGCGGCAATCGAGCCCAAACCAGACAGCGCCAGGGTCTCGCCCGATCCGATTGTAGTCGTGCCACTGTAGAGATTGTGGCCCGTCAGCGTCTCGGTGCCGCTGCCGTCAACTGTCAGTCCGCCAGTACTCGCCGCAATCACGCCCAAATAAACGCCAGTGCCCGCCGTCAGCGTCAGGGTATTGCTGCCGAGATTGACGCCGCCCGCCCCCGACAGCGTCGTGATCGACGCGCCAGAAGTCGTACCGGAGATGCTGAATGTGCCGCTGTCGACGACCCCGCTGGAAGCCGCAATCGAGCCCAAACCGGACAGCGCCAGGGTCTCGCCCGACCCGATCGTGGTCGCGCCGCTGTACAAATTGTGGCCCGTCAGCGTCTCGGTGCCACCGCCGCCGGGGCTGATGTTATCGACCGTCAGTCCCCCAGTGCTCGCAGCGATCACGCCCGAATAAGTACCAGCACCCTTCGTCAGCGTCAGGGTCTTGCTGCCGAGATTGACGCCGCCCGCCCCCGACAGCGTCGTGATCGAGGCGCCCGGACTGTTGGCATTCGAGATGTCAAAGGTGCCGCCATCGGCGACGCCCGAACTGGCGGCGATGCTGCCCGAGCCGGATAGCGCCAGCGTCTCTCCCGAGCCGATCGTGGTTGTGCCGCTATACAGATTGACGCCCGCCAGCGTCTCGGTGCCACTGCCGTCGATCATCACTCCGCCAGTGCCCGCTGCGATCACGCCCGAATAAGTGCCAACACCCGCCGTCAGCGTCAGGGTCTTGCTGCCGAGATTGACCCCGCCCGCCGCCGACAGCGTCGTGATCGAGGCGCCCGGACTGTTGGCATTCGAAATGTCAAAGGTGCCGCCATCAGCGACGCCCGAACTGGCGGCGATGCTACCCGAACCGGAAAGCGCCAGCGTCTCGCCTGAGCCGATCGTGGTCGCGCCCGTGTACAGATTGACGCCCGCCAGCGTCTCGGTGCCGCTGCCGTCGACCACAAGTCCGCCAGTGCCCGCAGCGATCGCGCCCGAATAAGTGCCAGCACCCGCCGTCAGCGTCAGGGTCTTGCTGCCCAGATTAACGCCGCCCGCCCCCGACAGCGTCGTGATCGAGGCGCCCGGACTGTTGGCATTCGATATGTCAAAGGTGCCGCCATCGGTGACGCCCGAACTGGCGGCGACGCTGCCCGAACCGGAAAGCGCCAGAGTCTCGCCCGAGCCTATCGTGGTCGCGCCCGTGTACAGATTGACGCCCGCCAGCGTCTCGGTGCCGCTGCCGTCGGCCACAAGTCCGCCAGTGCCCGCAGCGATCGCGCCCGAATAAGTGCCGGCGCCCGCCGTCAGCGTCAGGGTCTTGCTGCCGAGATTGACGCCGCCCGCCCCCGACAGCGACACGATCGAGGTGTTGCCGTTGCCGCTGATGTCGAATGTGCCGTTGTCGGCGACACCGCTCGACAGGGCGATGCTCGTCGTTCCGGTCAGGACCAGATCGGCACCCGAGGCAATCGTGGTCGCTCCGGTATAGCTGCCGGTGACCGCGTTCAGCGTCTCCGTGCCGCCGTTGATCGTCAGCCCGCCGCTGTCGCCCGAAGCGCCAAGCGTCCCGGCAAACGTAGTCGACGCGGTCGTCAGCGTCAGGGTGTTACCGCCGAGATCGACCTGGCCGCCGGTCCCCGACAGCGTCTTGATTGAGGTGTTGCCGTTGCCGCTGATGTCGAACGTACCGTTATCGGCGACGCCGCTCGACGAGGCGATGCTCGTCGCTCCGGTCAGGACCAGATCGGCGCCTGAGGCAATCGTGGTCGCTCCGGTATAGTTGCCGGTGACCGCGTTCAGCGTCTCCATGCCGCCATCGATCGTCAGCCTGCCGCTGTCGCCCGGAGCGCCCAGCGTCCCGGAGAACGTGCCCGATGCATCCGTCAGCGTCAGCGTGTTACCGCCGAGATCGACCTGGCCGCCGGTCCCCGACAGCGTTGTGAGCGTCAGGTTGCCGCCCTGGACATTAATAGTTCCGCTGTCAGTGACGGCAAGGGTTCCGGTTGTCGTGAAGCTGGTAGTGCCTTCGATATTGATGGTGCCTTCGTTGGTGATGGAACTGGTGCCGTCGAAGGCATTGGTGCCGGACACGTTCCAGACGCCACCTGCTTTATTGTCAAAGGTGGCGTCGATCGACATCGTGCCGTCGATAGTGCCGGAATTGTCGATGGTGACACTGCCACCGCCGGTCGAGGAAATGGCAACGCTCGAGGCGGAGAGCGAGCTATGAGCGATGGTCGCGTTAGCGTAGTTCGTGATCGTCGTAGTGCCTGTTGCGGTCTGGCTGATCAAGATCGCCGCGTCGGTCGTGCTGCCGTCGCTATAAATCGTACCCTTGTTGTCGATCTCGATAGTATCGCCCGGCTCCTCCGTCACCGCCTTGATGCCGACCGGGCCAGTGACTGTTGCGCCGACTTCGTTGGTGACCGTGACGCCACCAATACCGAAGTTAGCGACGCGGATGCCGTCCCCGCCGGTCGCGTCGATGGTGGCGAAATTATCGACACTGACGTTACCGTAGACATTCGGGTTCGGAGTATCTGTTGTGCCGCCTTCGTAAACGGCGATGATTCCGGCCGGCGTGGTTTCGTTAAGGTCCGGTAGGGCGCCCGAGTTGATCGTCCCGTAGGCGGTCACACTAACGGTGCTGTCCTTCGCCAAGGCAATGGAGCCCGCCGTGTTTTTAGCAATAATCCCACTGCTGCCCGACGTAATGGTGTCGTCCCCGGTGGTCACAGAGACGTCGCCCGTCCCGTAAGTCAAGGCCAGTATTCCGTATTGGCCGCCGCTTACGTTACCGGTCTGGGTAATTTTAACATTGCCGCCACTGCCGTTTTCGATCTCGGCCTCGATTCCGATGGAGCCGGTTCCAGTGCCGGTTACATCCGCCGTGTTGACCGTAAGATTGCCGCCGCCACTGGGGGTTTGGATGGTCGCGGTAATGCCATTTCCAGCCTGGCCAACGACGCTGCCCGAGGTCTGAACCGTAACATTGCCGACGCCCTCCTGGGTGACGACGATACCGGCGGCATAGCCCGTGATGTTGCCGCCAGGCATGACAAAAAGGTTCGCAGTATTTCCCATGCCCGACATTCCACCCGTGGCGGTGTAGTCGATGGCGTCGCCTGCGGACGTTGTTACGTTCCCGCTGCCATTGATTGTGAATGTCCCTTCGGTACTGGAGCTCACATCAATGGTGTCGGCAGCGCCGCTGGCCATTTGGTCGTCGAGCGTTAATGTACCGCTGCTGGGCTCGGAAATGCTGCCCAGGAAAGTGATAGCTTCGCCGCTATCCGATCCATCGAGCTGCAACGTTGCAAGATTGCCAACCTTCAACTGCCCGCTGGAACCTTCGACATCGGAAACGATCTCCAGCGTGCCGGCGGTCGCCTCGATCCTGCCGGTATTGCTAATGGTACCGGCGATTGAGCTAGTTCCGGTCGAATTAAGCGTGCCGGCGACGCTGACGATGCCGCCGGTGATGCTGCTGCCGACGAGGTCGAGCGTCGAGCCGCCATCCACCTGCACGGTGCCGTTGGCAAGACCGACCGCATTGGTGACGGTGTCGCCCGACAGCGTCAGCGTCGAGTTGTTGGTCGCCTTGAGTGTGCCGGTATTGGTGAAAGTGGTGACATTGTCGATGGTCAGCGCGCCGCCATTGGCTTCGAGCAGGCTGGAATTGTTGATCGTGGACGGGTCGATGGTCAGCGTGCCGGCGGTCGCCTCGATAGTGCCGGTATCGGTAATAGCGGCGCTGGTCAGCGCGCTCGTGCCGGTCGAATTAAGCGTGCCGGCGACGCTGACGATGCCGCCGGTGATGCTGCTGCCGACGAGGTCGAGCGTCGAGCCGCCATCCACCTGCACGGTGCCGTTGGCAAGACCGACCGCATTGGTGACGGTGTCGCCCGACAGCGTCAGCGTCGAGTTGTTGGTCGCCTCGAGTGTGCCGGTATTGGTGATGGTCTCGCTGCCGACGGTGTTGGTGCCGGTTGTCGTCACCGTCCCGGCATTGTCGAGCGTGCCGCCCGAGATGCCGCTCGTGCCGTTGAGCGTCAGGCTCCCGGCGGCGGCAGCCACCGTCACCGTACCGCCGGAGATCGACGAGCTACCGTCAAGCGTCAGCGAGGCGGCACCGTCGACCGTGATGGTGTCGGTCAAAGCGCTGTTGGTGACCGCAGTTCCATCGTCGAGCGTCAGCGCCCCGGTGCCGTCGACCTGGATCGTACTGGCGCCGCCGGCATTACTGACTGTGTCGTTAAACAGCGTCAGGGCGCTGCCGGCAAAAACCTCAACCGAGCCTGCATTGTTGAGCGCGCCGTCGTTGATCGCCACCCCGCCGATCAGATCGAGCGTCGAGCTAGTGTCGACCTCGACGGTGCCGCCGGCATTGCTGATGGTGTCGTTGATCAGGAATAGCTCGCCGCCGGGGGTCGCCAGCAGCGTGCCGGTATTGGTGAACGCGGCGGCATTGGCGTTGTCGATCTGCAGCGTGACGCCGGAACCGGTCACCTCGAGCGTGGCGCCGCTGTTGTTGGTGATGGCGGCGGCGGCGTGAATCACATTGGCGCCGACGGTGGCCTCGAACAGCCCGGAATTGACGAAGCTGCCGTTGTTGAGGGTGGTGGTCTGCAGGTCGAGCGTCGAGTTGGCGTCGACCTCGACGGTGCCGCCGGCATTGCTGACGGTGTCGTTGATCAGCAACAGTTCGCCGCCGGCGGTCGCCAGCAGCGTGCCGGTATTGGTGAACGCGGCGGCATTGGCGTTGTCGATCTGCAGCGTGACGCCGGAACCGGTCACCTCCAGCGTGGCGCCGCTGTTGTTGGTGATGGCGGCGGCGGCGTGAATCACATTGGCGCCGGCCGTGGCCTCGAACAGCCCGGAATTGACGAAGCTGCCGTTGTTGATGGTGGTGGTCTGCAGGTCGAGGGTGGAGTTGGCGTCGACCTCGACGGTGCCGCCGGCATTGCTGACGGTGTCGTTGATCAGCAATAGTTCGCCGCCGGCGGTCGCCAGCAGCGTGCCGGTATTGGTGAACGCCGCGGCATTGGCGTTGTCGATCTGCAGCGTGACGCCGGAACCGGTGACCTCGAGCGTGGCGCCGGAGTTGTTGGTGATGCAGCGGCGGCGTGAATCACATTGGCGCCGACCGTGGCCTCGAACAGCCCGGAATTGACGAAGCTGCCGTTGTTGAGGGTGTGGCCTCCGGTAGGTCGAGCGTGCGAGTTGGCGTCGACCTCGACGGTGCCGCCGGTATTGTTGACCAGTTCGTCGAGCAACGTCAGTGTACCGCCTGCCGAGGTACAGTGAGCGTGCCGGTATTGGTGAAGACGTTCGCGCCGCTATTCTCGTTCTCTATGGCTCGTGCGTCCGTGCCGGTGACCTCAGCGTGGCGCCGGCATTGTTGAGCGCTGGCGTTTTCAATGAGGACGGTGCACTCGAGATTGAGCGGCCGACCGTGGCCGTCGAAGGCAGCATCAACGGTATGTTGACGAAGACTGCCGTTGATTGAGGTGGCTGGCCACTTTAGATCGTGGTTGAGCCGGTCAGTATGGCTTCGATATCGATCGTGCCGGTGGCGTTCCTGACGGCGTCGTTGATCAGCATACAGCGTGCCACCGAAGATGTTAGTATTATCGAGAACGAGGGTTGCGCCGGACGCCATGGTGATCGGCGGCCGCTTGGCGTTATCAGATCTGGTCAGCGTCAGCCCGCCGCCGGAGACCTCCAGCGCGGCGCAAGCCGTTGTTGGTGACGCCGGCGGCGGCCCGTGCCGTTCACGATCGTCACCGCCCGTTGGCCTCGAACAGCCCGGAATTGACGAGCGCCGTTGTTGATGGTGGTGGTCTGCAGGTCGAGGATCGAGTTGGCGTCGACCTCGACGTGCCGCCGGCGTTGCTGACAGTTCGTTGATCAACGACAGTTCGCGGCCGACGGTAGCCGCAGCGTGCCGGTATTGGTGAAGCCGCGGCATTGGCTTGTCGATGCCGACGTGACGCCCGTCCCGGTGACTTCCAGCGTGGCGCCGAATTGTTGGTGTGGCGGCGGCGGCGTGAATCACATTGGCGCCGACCGTGGCCTCGAACAGCCCGGAATTGACGAAGCTGCCGTTGTTGAGGGTGTCGCCGCCGGTGAGGTCGAGCGTGCCGTTGTCGACGTGATCGCGCCCCCGGTGTTGATGACCAGATCGTTGAGCAACGTCAACGTACCGCCGCCAGCACGGTCAGCGTGCCGGCATTGGTGAAGATTTTGGTGCCGCTGTTCTCGTTCTCGATCTCGTTACTGACGCCGGTGACATTGACTAAGCCGGCATTGTCGAGCGCGCCGTTTTCAATAAGAACGTCGCCCTCGAGATTGAGCGTGCCTGCCGGCAAGCCACCGGAGGCAGCATCAACGGTGATGTTGCCGAGGACCAGTTCGTTAACAAGGTCCAAAACCTGACCACTTTCCACCGTGGTCTCGCCAGTCAATATGCCTTCGAATGTGTCGATCGTGCTGGTGCCGAAGATCTCAAGAACGCCGCCCGCATCGACATTCAGCGTGACACCGAAGATGTTGGTATCGTCGAGAATGAGGGTGGCGCCGGATCCACCGTGATCGTACTGCCGCTACCGCTACCACCGCTAACGCCTCTCATAAGAACGTCAGTCAGCGTCAGCGTGCCGCCGGATACTTCCAGCGTGCCAGTATTGCTGAAGATGTTGGTGCCGCCGGGACGCGGCACCGGTCCTCGTTCTCGATCAGTGACGGCGCCGTTGACAGTGATTTGGCCACCATCGTTTAGCTGAGCCGTTATTAATGCTGTCGTTGCCGGTCAGATCCAGCGTGCCGTTGTTGGTGATCGTGCCGCCGGTGTTGGTCACCAGATCGTCGGTCAGCGTCAGCGTCGAGCCCGACGCAACCGTCAGCGTCCCGGCATTGGTAAAGCTGTTGGTGCCGCTGCCGATAATCAGCCGCCCCGGTCTCGTTCTCAATCAGCACGTTGCCGTTGGCTGCCACTTCCGAGACCGACATTCATCGTCCCGGTATTGTTGAGCTGACCGTTGTTGATCGTGTCAGCGCCGGTCAGGTTCAGCGTGTCGCACTTTCGACATTGACGTTGCCGCTGCTCTCGGCATTGGTCAGCGCCACGTTATTGAATGTACCGTTGCCCGTGACGTCGATGGCGGCATCGTTGGTCAGCATCAGATTGCTGATCGTGCCGGTTTGGTTGATCGTGTTGTCGACGTTCACCAGGTCGTTGCCGGCGTTCGCACCGGTGATAGTTCCCTGCAACACCAGCGTGCCGCCGCCGTCGAGCGTCAGCGTGGCAACGTCCACCAGCAAAGTTGAGCTGGCATCGATCACGATGCCGGTGCCCGTTGCGCTGTTGCCGGAGTTTTCGATCTTGCTGTCCTTGACGTCGAGTTCGCCGCCCGCGGTCGCTTCCAGCAGACCGGCATTTCCGACAGCATTGCCGGTGAAGAGCACCACGGTTCCCGTGGCGTCGATAATGCCGTGAGAATCGTTGGTCAGTGCCAGATCGCCGTCGCCGTTGTGGCCGATGGTGCCGGCACCGCTGATCGTGTTGTCGACATTTTCCAGCGTGTCGGGGCTGCCGCTGCTGCCATTGCCGTAAATCAGACTGCCACTGAGAAGCAGCACCGCACCGCCGCCGGTCAGCTGCAGGTTGGTAACGTCCACCAGCAACTCCGACGATGAACCGCCGATCAGGATGCCATTGGTACCGGCGATGGGCGTCGCGCCGGCCCAGTTGATCGTGCTGTCCTTGACGTCGAGCTCGCCGCCGGTGACCGCTTCCAAGAGGCCTAAATTGGTAATGGCATTACCGGTCTCGAAGACCACAAGGCTGCCATTCTCCGCCTCGATGTGACCGGTCGCCTCGTTAATGACCGCGCCCTGTTGAAACCACACAGTGGCGGCCTGGTTCGCGAGAATGGCGCCGAAATTGTCGACCGTATAGGTGCCGGCAGCCGGCGCCGTGCTGTCGGAGAAGTAGATCGACGCGTTGCTTCCGATCGCTTCGATAACGCCCGATGTTTCTACCTTCACCGGGCCATTCAATGTGAGCGTTGCCGTGCTCGGATCGACAACCTCAATGGTGCCAAAAACGTCGGTTGTGCCCGCGACCACGAGCGACCCGCCGCCCACGATAGCGAGAATTGTAGATGCACTGGTAAGTGAGCCGATAGTCAGGTCGGTGACGGCCGTCGGCATCAGGGCCGGTAGTCGCCCTCAGTGCTGTCGATAGTTACCGTAACGTTCCCATTAATGGAGATATTTTGAAACGCCTCCGGCGCCCAAGCGTCGCTCCAGAGGAGCGGATTACTCCAATTGCCGGAAACTGCGTATTGCCATCCCGCGTTCGGTGTCGGCCGAGGCTTACCGGAGGGATTGCCACTGATCCCACCGCCAGTCGTCGTATTCGAGGTCGAAGAATTGATGACTACTGGACTGCTCGTTTCGGGAAAATTTTGAACAACAATGCTTGCTTGCTGCAACGCGGCCGCGCTGCCGGTGCTGCCGGTGGCATTCGGATTCGCATCAGCTTTCTGCCACTTCTGAATGAGCGGGTCTTGCTGTCCTAGTGAATAGGTGCCGTATGTCGCTTCATAGGCGCGTTGCAATTGCGCCATTTGCTCGGGCGTGTTTGCGACTGCCTGGACACTGACGCCGGATCCCCGCGGTCGTAAAACAATCGTTTGCGAGGGATCGTCGACAATGATGACTTGCGGATGATCACCCTTGGTGACGATCTCAAAGACACCGTGCTTGAGTTCCTTGACGTCGATCTTCCCGTTATCCAGAAACGAGACACCAGCGCTGTCCGCCTTCAATTCGCGAACGAGGAGGACAGTGAAAATACCGAGAGCGAGGCTTCCAACACCGGCGGCAGGCGCGGTGCTGCGAATTTGACCGAGAGGCGTATCAATGAGAAGGCGCCCGTTGGTCGCCATCTTGCCAGCAATAAATCCGAACACACCTCTTAAGACACGAAGCAACGCTGAATGAGATGAACTGGCCGTGCTGTAAATGAATTCATCCAGCACGACGCACGCGTCGGCGTAGAGATGAAATGTCGTACCATCAACGAACGCAATATCGACCAGGCCATCGACGCCGGTCTCGATCAGGTCGCCTTCGTAGACAAGATCGCCGACGGCGAGTTGGGCGACGACAATGTCGCTGCGTTTGACGGTGACCGAACCCGTCACTGTTTCCAATTTGCCGATGGCACGCGCGTTCACCGCTTGCCGAGCGGAGTCAACGTCAACGCTATCCTCTGCAGCTCGATCGCTGCCGGACATACTACGTCTCCCGTGCCCGGAGCCGCGCCGCCGCCTTTTTCTTGAATTAGGCGCGCGCCGTCCGAATTTACCGGCTGTTTACGATCGTCATTTTTAAGTCGGGGGAGCCACCCCAAAGTTCACATTATATTAGGGACTTTTCGCGGACTTTGTGGAAAATTTGAGGATAAACCGCCATTTAAGTTACCGGCGACGGAACTCCTTTTGCTGCAGTAGCCAATTCGGGGGCACTCGGCCGAGCAGAGCCTCTTAACCGCCTACTGGCCGCCCCAACAGGTAGGGTTATTGGCAGTTACCGGAAAAATTGCCGAAAACACATTGAACTGAGTAGAAAAGCGAATTATAACTGGAGGATTAGGGGTTCCTCTGACGTGGTGGCGAGACAGCCATGAATGCCCGTTCCGTGGGCGTGTGGGCCGGCGCATACTTAACTGCGACCTGCCTTTTCTCCAGTTTGGCTTGGTGCCAGACGGATTCCGCACGACCGCCGGCAAGCCTTGACACGACCCCGATTGGGAAAGTCATGACGGCGTCGGGAACGGTCCATATCGACCATCCCACGACCGTCGTTCTTCAGGCCAATCTGGCGCCGAACGCCGAAAACTCAAAGGCCGGCGATCTCGTCTATCGTAACGACGTGGTTCAGACCGGGACCGATGGTGCAATCAACATTGCGTTCGTTGATGGCACGTCGTTCAACGTTTCCAAAAATGCCAAAATGACAATTGACAGTTTTGTATACGACCCCAAGGGCAATTCGAATTCGGCCCTGCTTAGTCTGACCAAAGGGACTTTCACGTTTATCGCCGGGAACGTCGCGCACACAGGGGACATGAAAGTCGACACGCCCATAGGAACGATGGGTATTCGCGGAACCGCGCCGCGTGTTGAAATTCTGGATGACGGCACGACCAAATTTACGACCCTTATCGAACAGAAGTAGTCCACTCCGACAGCAGCAATCGTCGCGGCGGTGTCGGCTAAGTTTTGATTCCTCACAACGCGGTTTGTGATAAGACACCTCAGTGTCGTGCGGATCATGGCAAGCTGGACGAGTTCGGACTTTTTCTCACAGAGCCCTTTCCAAACCGCGACCAATCTTGGCTTTCATCCGCGATCTGGCTTGATGCGGTGGATTATGGACATGAGGTGTCGCGCATCTCGAAACGCCGTACACGGCTTAGCATCGATCTTGTTGTTGATCTTTTTTGTAGCCACGGCGGCGGCGCAGGACTCCGATATTAAAAACATCGAATTGTGCAACGCCAGCGATCCCACCTCGGCGGAGCCTCAGATCAATGGCTGTACGGCGCTCATAAAGTCGCTGGAAAATCCCAGAGCATTGGCGACCGCTTACAACAATAGGGGAAACGCATATACCGGCAAAGGCGACTATGAGCAGGCCATCAAGGACTACGACGAAGCAATCAAGCTCAATCCAAATGACGCAAAACCGTTTAACAATCGAGGCGTAGCCTATCAGAAAATGCCGGATTTCGATCGGGCAATGGAGGACTTTGATTTAGCAATTAAAGTCGATCCAACCTACGCTGACGCTTTTGCTAATCGCGCCGAAACCTATGAGAAGAAAGGGGACTATCCCAACGCCTCGAAGGATTTCGACGAGGCAATCCGGCTTAAGCCCAGTTTGACGGTTCTCCTGAATGAACGGTGCTGGGTGCGTGCCATCGTTGGCGACCTACAGGGAGCGACGGCTGATTGCAATGAAGCGATCCGATTGAACCCAAACGACGCGGAGGCACTCGATTTGCGTGGTTTCACCTCTCTTAAATCGGGTCGATGGCCATCTGCTATCGCAGATTACGATTTAGCACTTCGGATAGATCCAAAAATGCCCGCTGCTCTCTACGGCCGGGGGTTCGCAAAACTTAAAACGGGAAACACAGCCGGCGGCAACGCTGATATTGCGGCAGCAAAGGCTATCGAGCAGAATATCACGGAGAAATTCGATCATTATGGGCTGCATTAGGCGACTAGCCCAAATTTCGGTGGTTGACGTTTCGAGTTCTGGGGCAATCCTGCAAAGAAAGAAAAAGGATGAGGTCGCCGACTTTGGCGTTCACGCCGTTTTTCGGATTACTGCTGTTCGGTATTTTAGCCGCGGCTATTTTTCCTTGTAGGAAACTGTCCGCGGAGCCACAGACGAAAGTTCAGACAGATCCCCCAGCCGTTCAGCCAACACTCGCACCGGCGGCGCCAGTACAGCCGGTGTCCAACGGCGTGATGTTGCTGTCACCCGAACGAGTGCTCAAACCGAAGGATACATTCAAAGACTGCGAGAAATGTCCCGAAATGGTGGTCGTGCCCGAAGGCGGTTTTACGATGGGTTCACCGGCTAGCGAACCGGGCCGCGATGTCGACGAAGGCCCAGCGCATAACGTTACAATCGCGAAGCCGCTCGCCGTCGCCCGATTTTCCGCGACATTTGATGATTGGGATGCGTGCGTCGCAGACGGCGGCTGTGACGACCACAAACCCGGCGATCAAGGGTGGCAGCGCGGCCGGCTACCGGTGATCAACGTAAGATGGGTCGACGCCATGGCTTATGTAGCGTGGCTCTCACGCAAGACCGGCAAAACCTACCGGCTATTGACCGAGGCCGAATGGGAACATGCGGCGCGTGCCGGCAGCACGACCGCGTATTACTGGGGCAACGAGATCGGAAAGGGGAATGCCAACTGCGATGGCTGCGGAAGCAAATGGGACAACGAGCAGACCTCCCCGGTCGGATCGTTTGCCGCCAATACATTCGGTCTCTACGACATGGCCGGCAACGTCTGGCAATGGGTGCAGGATTGCTATCACAGCAACTACAACGGCGCGCCCGCCGACGGTTCGTCATGGGTCAGCGGAGATTGCAATAAACGGGTGCTTCGCGGTGGCTCCTGGTTCAGTTTTCCGCAGCTCCTTCGCTCCGCTGGTCGCTACTGGAGCATCGACAATAGCCGGGGCAACCTCACGGGCTTCCGCGTTGCCAGGACGATTTCACCCTAGATCTTCGGCTACTCGCACCTCAGTCCGCGTCAAGCTGAAGCGATCCAGGTCGCCGTGACTTAGTCATTGTCTTTTTTGATGTCGCCGGCGACCAGAGATACGAAGCTCCAACCCTGAGCTGCGCCAGCAATGATTATCACCGAAAGCACTCGGCTTATCTCCCCGGTTGCATTGGCCTGATAACTTGGGCAGATTCTGGCTATACAAAATCGGCGGAGCTTAGCCTGCTCTACAATGTAGGCTCGAAACCGCCGGTACCGTCTAGGGCAGACACATTGAGGAGCGGTCAATGACTATAAAGCGCACTCTTTATTCGAGCGCGGCGGTAATCTGCATCGCCGGTTGCTTGGCTATCACTCAGGCGCGGGCGCAAACCGCTGTCCCGGTAAAGAAGAATGAAATCGGTGGCGTCGTCAGTAGTCCGCACGGACCCGAAGCCGGCGTCTGGGTGATTGCGGAGACGCACGACACGCCAACCCGTGTTGCAAAAATGGTCGTCACCGACGATCAGGGGCGCTACCTCGTACCCGATCTGCCACAGGCTCATTTTAAAGTCTGGGTGCGCGGTTACGGCCTCGTCGATTCGGCGAAGGTCGATGCCGATCCGGGCAAGCCGCTCAACCTTACGGCGGTGCCGGCGCCAAACGACGCAGCTGCGGCGCAATACTATCCGGCTATTTACTGGTACTCGATGCTGAAGATTCCGGACGCCGACCAGTTCGGCGGCAAGAGTGACATCCCGGATAAGGTCAAGCAGACCGACTGGCTTAATAACATGAAGAACAACGGCTGCATCGGCTGCCACCAGCTCGGTGGCCTGGCGACACGCACGATCCCGAAGGGTCTTGGCGAGTTCAAAAATTCCGAAGAGGCTTGGGCACGCCGGGTGCAATCCGGACAAGCCGGCCCGCTGATGGTGAACATCATCGCCGGCGATCTCGCCTCGACGCCGATCAAGTATTTCGCCGAATGGACCGACCGCATCGCCGAAGGCGAGCTGCCGCCGAGCAAGCCGCAGCGGCCGCAAGGCGTCGAGCGCAACATCGTGGTGACGACCTGGGATTGGTCGGATGAAAAGCACTACCTCCACGACGAAATCTCCACCGACAAGCGCAACCCGACGGTTAATGGCTACGGCCCGCTGTTCGGTTCACCGGAATACTCGATGGACAATATTCCGATCCTCAATCCGGTGAAGAATTCCGTCACGATGTTCCACGCGCCGGTGCGCGACCCTGACATGCCGTACTCGCTCGGACCGGGCCATGCCGCGGCACTCAAGCCGCTGGCGCCATCGCCATATTGGGGCAGCGAGCAGATCTGGGACACCCACATCAATAACCACAACTCCATGATGGATGAGAAAGGCAGATTGTGGCTGGCCGCCGCCGTACGCGGCGTCAAGGATCCGGATTTCTGCGGCAAGAATTCGGATCTGACCTCCGCGAAACTGTTCCCGCTCGAACAGAGCCAGCGCCAGATTGCGATGCTCGATCCGAAGACGATGAAATACACCTTCGTCGATACCTGCTTCACCACCCACCATGTGCAATTCGGCTTCGACAAGAACGACACGCTGTGGGCGTCAAGCGGCGGCGGCGGCGGTGTGGTCGGCTGGCTCAATACCAAGAAGTTCCTGGAAACAGGCGATGCCAAGGCGTCGCAAGGCTGGACGGCGCTGATCGTCGATACTAGCGGGGACGGCAAGCGCGGCGACTATACCGAGCCTGGCAAACCGCTGGAGCCAGGGAAGGACATGCGGATCGGCCAGGTATTCTACGCCATTATGCCGTCGCCGGTTGATAGCAGCGTATGGGGAACGATCCGCAACAATCCGGGCTCAGTGGTACGGCTCAATCCCGGTTCAAATCCGCCGGAAACCGCGCTTGCGGAAATCTACAATGTCCCGGCGCCTGGCTTCGGTCCTCGCGGCGGCGATATCGACTCAAACGGCGTAGTCTGGGTGTCGCTGGCCAGCGGGCATCTCGGCAGCTTCGATCGCCGAAAATGCAAAGGCCCGCTCAACGGTCCGACAGCAACGGGCAATCATTGTCCGGAAGGCTGGTCGTTCTACAAATACCCGGGACCGGGCTTCGCAGGTCTCGGCGATAACAGCGCCGAGTTGAGTTATTACACTTGGGTCGATCAACACAATACGCTCGGGCTCGGCAATGACGTTCCGGTCTCGACCGGCAATCTCAATGACGGTCTGATCGCATTCGCCGGCGGCAAGATGATTACCATGAAGGTGCCGTACCCGACCGGCTTCTATGCCAAAGGCCTCGACGGCCGCATCGACGATCCAAAAGCCGGCTGGAAAGGCCGCGGCCTTTGGAGCACGAGCGGCGATCGCGTGCCGTGGCATCAGGAAGGCGGCAAGGGCATGACGCCGATGGCCGTGCACTTCCAAATGAGACCGAGCCCGCTCGCCGACTGACGGCGCGCGGAAAACATCTTTCCTGAGTGATTTCATCCTCCCCTGCCGCCACGCAGGGGAGGATTTTTCTTGCGGGATTACCCGCCTTCGAACATGCGAGACATCTGACTTCCAAATCGCATATTGATATGTCCGGCTAGGCCGCGATAACTGCCGTGATGAAAGTCAGTCCGCTCCTCACCGACCTCTACCAGCTTAATATGATCCAGGCCTATCTGGATCATGGCGAAACAAACACAGCGGTGTTTGAGCTTTTCTTCCGCACGTTGCCACGGCGGCGCGGATTTCTGCTGGCGGCTGGACTGGAACAGACACTCGACTATTTCGAAACCTTGCGCTTCTCCGCCGCCGAAATCGAATGGCTCGGAAGCACCGGCAGGTTCAAGAAAAACCTTCTGGATTATCTTGGCACGTTCCGATTCAGCGGCGACGTTCACGCCATGCCCGAGGGAACGGCGGTTTTCGCTAGCGAGCCGGTCCTGCGCGTGACGGCACCACTACCGCAAGCGCAATTCGTCGAATCCCGCCTCATCAACATCCTGCATTTTCAATCGCTGGTCGCTGCCAAAGCGGCGCGCATAGTGCTCGCCGCGCCGGGCAAGATCCTGGTCGATTTCGGGCTGCGTCGCGCGCACGGCGCCGAGGCCGGGCTGATGGCGGCGCGCGCGAGCTACATCGCGGGATTTGCCGGAACCGCGACCGTGCTCGCCGGCGAGATGTTCGGCATTCCGCTCTACGGCACCATGGCACATTCTTTCATCGAAGCATTCGACGACGAGGGGAGGGCGTTCGAGGCATTCGCCCGGGCGCGGCCGGATAATCTCGTTCTGTTGCTCGATACCTACGACACCGAAGCGGCGGCGCGTAAGGTCGTGACGCTGGCGCCGCGATTGAAAGCCGCAGGCATCACTCTTCGCGCGGTCCGTCTCGACAGCGGCGATCTCATCATGCTGTCGAAAAGCGTACGCAGCATTCTCGACAACGGAGACCTGCGCGACGTGACGATCTTTGTCAGCGGCGGCCTCGACGAGGACGCGCTCGCCGGATTTATCCGTGCCGGCGCGCCGATTGACGGTATCGGCATCGGCACCAGCATGACAACATCGTCGGACGTGCCGGCAATCGACTGCGTTTACAAATTGCAGGAGTATGCGGGCGTCGCCCGCCGCAAGAAATCCGAGAACAAAGCCACCTGGCCCGGCCGCAAGCAGGTGTGGCGCCGTTACGGCGCGGACGGACGCATGACCGGTGATACGCTTGCACTTGAAGGCCACGACAAGCCCGGAGAGGGATTGTTGCGGCTTGTGATGCAAAATGGCCGGCGCGTGCGCCCATCACCACCGCTTGACGATATCCGTCAGCGCGTAATGCGCGACTTGGAACGGCTGCCCGAGTCCTTACGCCGGCTGGAAGCCGGCACGACTTATCCGGTCGATGTTGCTGACGAGCTTAAGGCGCTCGCCGCGGAAGTCGACCGCCGCATGGGCTGACGTCATGTCGAGCTAAAGTGATGGCCGATGACTTGACCGCAGCTTCGCTACGCTTGGCATTTCGTGCTCGCCGTACTCGGGAATTGGCCTCCGGAGATCGCTGGGTGAAGGGAACGGTTGGCTTGCTGGGGCATTGAATCCGGGGCTTGGGTTAAAGCCGATTCCCAATGCCTGGGAATGGGTTATGCCTAAAGCGCTTACCGCAACGCAGCGCATCTGTGTGCAATGCACAAAAATTCTTGACTCCCGTTCAAAACAGGCAGGTAATTCATAAAACGGTCACTTGGCTGAACCATGCGCCATCATCCGGCCACACCCGCGTCGAGCCTACCTTCGCTAATGATGCCCTGCCCGGTTTGCGCAGGTCGCATGGTTTACAGCGGACGGCGTCCCATTTCTGCCGAAGTTGAAGACACCATCTATGCCTGCCGGCGTTGCGGCGCCGAGCTTATTCGCACGTCCGTTTGTAAGCCTGCGGCGGAGCACAGACACGCGGCCGCCTGAGGCCGCTTCAGTCTTGCATTAATTGCATCTGCGTCAGTACGGCGCGGCCAAGCAGGCCATACGGGTTGGCCAGCGTCTCCAGCATCTCGAAATGATTGTAGCCTTCGCCGACCAGAAGCTCTACCGGCTTGCCGGCGGCCTTCACCGCCGCGGCGAAGTCTCGTGACTGGCGCTGGAATTCCGGGGTCTCGTAAGTGCCGTAGCTAAGAATGAGCGGCGCATGCAGCTTGTCGAGATGCCGCATGGCGCTGAGCTTCTCTTCCATCTCGTCCGTGAAGGCGACGTACTTCGATCGCTTCGATAGCCGCACCGGCTTGAGATCGTACATGCCGCTCGACAGCGCCGCGCCTTTGAGGATGTCCATCGGCAGGCCGTCTTTGGCTCCAGTCATGGGTCACGGTACAGCCGGCAAGGTGCGAGCCGGAGGAATGCGACATCAAATGCAGCCGGTTAGGGTCGCCGCCGAATTTGTCGGCGTTGCGATAGACCCAGCCAACCGCGCGCCGCACCTGATCGACCATCGGGAACAGGCTGCCGCCGGCATCGTCGACATTCATAAAATCGAGCACGACGAAATGCGCGCCGGCATGCACGAACGGCTCGGCCAGTGAGGTGAACTCCGCAGCCTGACCGTTTCGCCAAGCGCCACCGTGAACGAAAATTCCAACGGGCGCGTTCGGTTTTTTGCTGCGATAGACGTCGAGTCCTTCGATCGCCGTCGGGCCGTAGGCGAACCGCACTGGTTTGCCGATGCGCGCCAGAGCCGCGGCGCTGTTAGCGAGCCGCCGCTTGCCGACCTGATCGCGGTTCGGCGCATAGACGATCTGGTCGTAGGCGTCGTCGAGCTCCTGCTGGTCCATATTGAGCCAGACGATGGGGCCTTTGACTTTTGCAGGCGCGGCGGCGGTCATGGTGTTCATTGCTCTTCCTCGTTACCCGGTCGTATCACGCTCCGCCACGGCGGAGCATCCGTGTTCAAGATTTTAGACAATCACGCGTGCCGGTTCCAACGCTTCTGACAGCATCGGCCGTCTGGCCGTCAGTGCACCCCCGCAGGATAAACCAGTGCGGCGGCGCGTTCGACGATGTCTTTCGGCGCGGCGTAAGCCTTTGCCAGCATTTTCGAAATCGCCGCACCGGTCATCGGCTCGACCTCCAACTGGCTCTTGGCCGCCTCGGCGATGAAATCGGGATCCGCCAGCGTCTCGTCGAATGCGTTGCCCAGCGCTGCGACACGATCGGCCGGCGTGCCAGGTGGCGCGGCGAATGGGCGGCCCGCTTCCTGGCGGATCAGGAACAGTTCCATCACTTGCCGGTTCTGCGCACCCTCGACCAAATCGAGCGCACTCGGGACGCCGGGCAAATCGCGCAGCTTCGCCAAGCCCACCTGGACGAAGACGTTGAGCAGATTTTCGGCGATCCAGTGCGGCCGCGACGCCTTGATGGTGGACCATGACAGGCCGCAAATACCGTCGGCTTCGCCGCGCTCGACCGCCATGGTGAGGCCCGAACTGGTATCGTAGCCGGAAACGACCTTAAAGCGCGTGCCGATCAAGGCATTGAGCATTTTCGGCACGATCGCCGAATTGGATGTGGCGCCGGCCGCCGCCACTATGACGTCGCGGGAGCGCGCATCGGCGATTGTCTTCACCGGGCTCAGGTGCCAGGTGAAGCAAACATTCTCCAATTTACCGATGCTGCCGAGCCAGTTGAATTGCAGCGCATCGTAATGCGCGCCCGGATTGCCGAACAGCGGATCCATGGCGGCACCGTTGGTGAAGGCGCCGATCACCGAACCGTCGCGCTCGGAGCTGTTGTAAAGCGTCGATGCGGCAGCAAGACCGGCCGCCGCCGGCATGTTCTTCGCGATAATGTTGGGATGGCCCGGGATGTGATTGGTCCAGAAGCGCGCGAACGTGCGCGCATAGACGTCATAGCCGCCGCCGGCGCCACTGCCGACCAGCATCGTGATCGGATTTGATTTGTAGAAGCTCTCGATCGATTGAGCGTTTGCCGGCAACCCAACGGCAAGGAGCGCAAAAAGCACCGCGGCTTGAGTCTTCACGCTGAGCGGAGCGTGCCTCATTGCTTCAGATTGTACCTGCGTTCCATCGCCGTGAAGAAGCCTTCGGCTTTCAGCGCGTCGAGCAGGCTTGTATCGATATAGTCGGCAACTTTCTGATCGGCGCTGGGAAACTGCTTGAGGATGTTTTGTGCACCCTCGACCGATGGTTCGAGATTCTGCGGCGACTGCGCCTTGAAGTCATTGTAGGTAATGTCGAGGATTTTAGGATTATCGATCTTCAACCGCTCGGCCAGTACTTTCTTGGCCCGCTTCTCGTCGGTGAGCGCGATGTAGTTGCCCTCGATGCTCGCGCTGAGAAAGCGCTTGAGCAGATCGCGGCGCGCGCCGATGTCGTCGTGGCGCACGACGATGCCGCTGAACAGCCACGGAATCTGGTCCGGGACGAGATCGACCAGCACGTTGACGCCCTGTTCGCGCGCCAGCGACGACAGCGGCTCGTTGATGGCGGTCGCTTTGATCTCGCCCGATTTCAGGGCTTCGAGCCGCTTCATGCCGCCGCCGTATTCCTTGATCGTGACATCGTCTCGCGTCAGGCCGAGCTTTTGCAGGGCGAGCGTCACCGTCGAATCGCTTTCCGAGCCGAACGTACTCACGCCGACGACGCCGCCCTTGAGATCGGCCGCGGTCTTGACGCCGGGTGCGGAAAAGAACGTGAAACGGATGACGTTCGATAGCGAGCCGATCGTCCGCAGATCGCCGCCGCCCTGATTGACACGGACCACTGACGACAAACCGACATGCATGACGTCGATCCGCCCGGCCTGCAATTCCGCGGCGCCCTTGCTGCCGCCGTTCATGTTGATGATGTCGACGACGAGACCGTCGCTGAAATAGAGGCCGGCATCGTGCGCTACGTACCAGGCCAGGACCGTGTTTACCGGATCGGAAATGCCGGCTTTGATTTGCAGCGGCGGGGGTATCGGCTGAATCGCCGACTGTTGCGCGGACGCAGGCCGCGCAGCGGACAGCCCGGGAATTGCGGCAAGTGCTTGAACGCACTGGCGTCTTGTCGGCATTGTTTTTTACCTCCCAGCTAGAATTCCCGGAACAGCCGGCCGAAGCCGTCGATACGGTCCTTGATACCGCACCGGCGCAGCGCGTCCCACACAATGGCCTGATGGGCCGACATGCAACTGACGCCAAACTCACGTTCGAGCACATCGAGCGCGCCGGCGGTGGGCCAGTGTGGCGACGGAAACAGGATCGAATTCGGCGTCCGGATGTTTTTTCATCATGGCGCGGCCCATGTCGATCGCGGCGTGGCGCGGGATACGGCCGATCTGATTGAAGGCCGAGCCCCAGCCGGTCGCGCCCAACACCTCGCAGCCGAAATGCTTGGCATAGCTCGCAATGCGGTCGGTCTCGCTTAATTCGTACGGCTGGCAGACCACGACCTTCTTGCAGCCGAGCGCCTTGGCGGCGGCGCCCTGCGCCGACGTCGAGGTCGAGACCTTCACCTTCAGCTCGGCTTCCAGGTCGCGGATAATCTGTCCGGCATTGGCGGCGCCGCGCGACAGGTTGATCGGCACGCCGCCGAGCACGACGATGTCGCAGCCGGCCGCCGCCATCTCGCGCGCGGCGCGCATGCTGATGTCGTAGGACTGATCGACCTCGTCCTTGCTGCGCACCACGATGGCGAGCGAGGTAACCACGAGCGTCACGCCGTCCGGCACGATTTGGTAGAACTCGTAAGGAAATACCTCGGTGGTCAGCGGCGGCGAGGTGTAGCCAATGCGGGCGCGGCTGCCATAGATGTCGCTGCGTGATTGATCCGGCATTGCAGGGACCGTTCTTATCGTTGGGACGCGGAGGCTATCGGCCACTGCCGGGCTTGTCCATGCATGCTATGATTGTGCAGACATACGGGAGACAGCGATGCAGCGCGTGACCATCACCATCGACGACGAGCTTGACGCCGAGGTCGCTCGATTCATGAAAGCGCGCGGCTATGCCAACCGTTCCGAGGCGATCCGCGATCTCGCCCGTTCCGGCCTGCAACAGGCCGCGACCGAGGTCGGCGGCACGCGGCCGTGCGTCGCGGCGCTGGTTTATCTCTATGATCACGAGGCGCGCGAATTGCCCAAGCGCCTGACCCGCGACTTCCATGACCGCCACGATCTCGCCCACACCACTCTGCACGTGCACCTCGACCACGAGAGCTGCATGGAGGTCACGGTGCTCAAGGGCCGTGGCGCCGACGTGCAGCAATTCGCCGACCGCATCATCTCGGAGCGCGGCGTGCGCCACGGCCACGTCGTCTATCTGCCGGCGGACGGCGCGCATACGCACGGCGGCGGCACGGCACACAATCACGGGCACGGCCACAGTCATACGCACAGTCACCGGCGGCGTAAGACCGGCTAACTACGCAAGTCCCATCTGGCTCAGCATGGCGCGGCCCATGAGGCCGTAAGGGTTCGCCAGCGTCTCCAGCAATTCGAAATGGTTGTAGGCTTCGCCGACGATCAACTCGACAGGCTTGCCCAAAGCCCGGACTGCCGCAAAGAAGTCTTTCGTCTGGCGCTGAAATTCCGGCGTCTCGCAGGTGCCGTAAGCGAGCACGAGCGGAGTATGCAGGCCGCCGAGGTGGCGCTGCGAGCTGAGCTTTTCCACCATCCGCGTCGGTGAATTTCACATAAGACGAACGCTTCGACAGCGGCACCGGCTCGAGATCGTACATGCCGCTCAGCAGCAGCGCGCCTTTGCAGAAATCCTGCGGCAGACCTTCCTCGCGCCAGCCGTCGGTGAGCACGCAGGCGGAAAGATGCGAGCCCGACGAATGCGCCGAGATGTAAAGCCGCTCGCGGTCGCCGCCGAAACTGTCCGCGTTGTGCCAGGTCCACGCGATCGCGCGGCGCACCTGCTCGTACATCGGCATCAGATCGCCGCCGGCCTGCTCGACATTGATGAAATCGGCGATGACGCAATGCGCGCCGGCGCGTACCAGCGGCTCGGCGAGCGCGTGATAATCCGGGCCTTTGTTGCGGCGCCACGCGCCGCCGTGGAGGAAAATGTTGATCGGCGCGTTCGCCACCTTCGCGGAAAAAATATCGAGTTGTTCATATTCGCTCGGACCGTAAGCAACACGCTCCGGCTCACCGAGGATCGCCCGCGCCCGCTCGGCCGCAGCGATCCGGCGCGTGACGATGAGGGGCCGGTTGGGCGCATAGACATCCTGGTCGTAGGCGTCGTCGAGCGCCTTCTGGTCGAGGTCGCGCCAGACCGGTGGACCATTGACCTTCGCGCTCTCGGCATTCGCGGCCATTACGTGCCCTTCCCTTCGTCACGAAGTCCGAACGCGGTTTGCTCTTCGGCAAAGCCCGCAACGGCAGAAGCGACCGATCTGCATCAGATCGTCCGCACCGTATTTTGCGAACTCCTGCGACGCCACAATGCTGCGCCCCAATTGGCCCGCCAGTTTTTCCAGGCGCGCGGCCAAATTGACCGCCGGACCGATGCACGTGAAATCGAGCCGGTCGCCGCTGCCGATATTGCCGTAAAGAACGTCGCCGACGTGGAGCGCGAGTCCGAAGTGGACATCGAAGTCCTCGCCGGGCGCGGAATGCAGCGCCTCGACATTGCCGCGCGCGGCATGGGCGGCCTTCAGCGCGGCGGCGCAAACCACCGCGGGGTCCGCAGCCGGCGCCGATCGGAAAAATGGCCAGCAGCCCGTCGCCCATGAATTTCAGCACCTCGCCGCCCTGCTCGACGATCGGCGGCACCTGGCAATCAAAATAGCGATTGAGCAGGTCGACCAGAGTTTGCGGCGGCAGCCTGTCGGCAAGCCTGGTGAAGCCGCGCATATCGGACAGCCAGATCGCCGCATGGATCGCCTCGGTATCGCCGCGGCGAATACGGCCGGCGAGAATGCGCTCGCCGGCATTTTTGCCCACGTAGGTCGTCAAGCAGATTGGCGGCGACACGTTGAGCCGCGCGAATTTCGGCAACCCGCGTCAATGGCGCGACGACGCTGTCGATGACGGCGATTTCCGCAGTCGGTGAAGCCGCCCGGCTGTTTCGTCGACCACGAGGCAAAGTGAATGGCGCCTGAGGTAAAGTGCAATGGCGAGACCACGTAATCGGTCACGCCCTCTTCGCGCAGATCGGGCAGGACCGAAAAATCCATCGGGCAAGCGGGATCGGCGAGATTGCGGCGCAGCGCCTCTCCGGTCGTGGCGACATAGGCCATCGGGCTGTTGCGAAAAATATCGCGCTCCAGCAATTCGAAGCTGCCGTCGCTGACCTCCGTTCCGGTATCCGGCCGCCACACAAAACGGCGGCCGACGACTTGCGGATGCAAGGTGCGCACGAACACCACGACGCGCCACAGCGGCAGACCGCTCGCCGTCAACCGCTCGCACAGTTCGGTCAGCACGTCCTGCGCCAGCGGCGCCGACCGCGCCCCATCGATGAGCCACGCGACGGCCGATTGTGCGGAAAGCGGTTGCGTCTTCACCAGCTAGAACTTCATCAAATCCTTGGCGATGGTGATCGGCCCGGAATAATATTTCTTCGCTCCGTCGATAAAGCGCTGATAATCGTCATTCGGATTAAGCGATGGCCCGAGGTGCGACATCACCACGGCTTTGACGCCGGCCTTCGCCGCCATCTGGCCGATATCCGTGGGCGTCACGTGCTCCTCGTGCATGTGGCGCAGGAATCCGTCCTGCTCGTCCGGCGTCTTCGACTGCCAGGAACCGTTTTTCTTGTAGAGCTCGACCACATCCTCCGGCGACGTCGTTTCCGTCACATAAATATCGGCGCCTTTGGCAAGCTCGACCACGGCCTCGGACGGCCCGGTATCGCCGGTGAAAAACACCACCTTGTCCGGCGTCTCGAAGCGGTAGGAATAGGAATGGTACTTGCCGTAGGCCGGATCGCCCGGCTGGAAATGAAAGTGCGTATTCTCGATTGCCGTCACTTTCACATTGGCGTCCTGGTAGATCATCCCGGGCTGGACATCGTGCCCGCGAAACGCTTCGGCCATCGGCCGTTTCTTGCCTTCCGACCAGCGGATATCGGAATTCGGCTGAAGGTAAGCAATCGCGCCCTTCACCAGCGCCTCGACGCCGCCGCCGTAAATGTCCGTCGGCGGCGCCTGCTGCTCCCATTGCGAGTTCAACAGCGTGGCAAGGCCGTCATCATGATCGCTGTGCGGGTGGGTGATGAATATCTTGTTCACTTTGCGGAAATCATTGCCCGACTGAACGACGCGCATCGTCACCGCGCCGCCGGCGTCGATCAGGTAGAGCGTGCCGTTAACGATCAGAAGGTTCGAAGACTGCGCCCGGTCGGCGCGCGGCAATGGGCCGCCCGCGGTGCCGAGCGTAATCAGCGTCGTCTCTGCGGACGCCGGTCCCGTGAGCGGCACCGAGGCAGCGAAAGCAACAAGGCCAGCGAGCAACAAAGATTTTTTATTCAAATAACCCTCCCGTTTGGTTTCCCCTCCCCCTTGTGGGGAGGGGTTGGGGTGGGGGTCGTGAGGCGGCTCGCAAGCGTCAGCGCGCTCACGTTACCTCGCGACCCCCACCCTGCCCTCCCCACAAGGGGGAGGGTAAATGTGTCTTGCGCCTTAGCCCAAATTCAACGCCTTGAAGAAGTCGTTGCCCTTGTCGTCGATGACGATGAAGGCGGGGAAATCGACCACTTCGATGCGCCAGATCGCTTCCATGCCGAGCTCGGGATATTCCACGGTCTCGACCTTCTTGATGCAATGCTCGGCGAGATTGGCCGCCGCGCCGCCGATCGAGGCGAGATAGAAGCCGCCGAACTTGTGGCACGCTTCGCGCACCGCCGGCGAGCGGTTGCCTTTCGCCAGCATCACCATCGAGCCGCCGGCCGCCTGGAAATCGGCAACGAAGGAGTCCATGCGGCCCGGCCGTGGTCGGCCCGAACGCGCCCGACGCGTAACCCTCCGGCGTCTTCGCCGGCCCGGCGTAATAGACCGGATGGTTCTTGAAATAATCCGGCAGCCCCTTCCCGGCCTCCAGCCGTTCGCGCAATTTGGCGTGCGCCAGATCGCGCGCCACGATCATCGGCCCGGAGAGCGACAGCCGCGTCTTGATCGGATATTTGGTGAGCTGCGCCAAAATTTCCTTCATCGGCTTGTTGAGGTCGATCTTCACCACCTCGCCGCCGAGATGCGTGGTGTCGACCTCCGGCATGTATTTCGCCGGATTGTGCTCGAGCTCTTCGAGGAACACGCCGTCTTTGGTGATCTTGCCGACCGCCTGGCGGTCCGCCGAGCACGACACGCCAAGCCCGATCGGCAGCGAGGCGCCGTGGCGCGGCAGCCGGATCACGCGCACGTCGTGGCAGAAATATTTGCCGCCGAACTGCGCGCCGACGCCGAGCGACTGCGTCATCTTCAAAATCTCCTGCTCCATCTCCTTGTCGCGGAAGGCATGGCCGTCTTCCGAGCCGTGATCGGGCAGCGTGTCGTAATATTTGGTCGAGGCGAGCTTCACCGTCTTCATCGTCAGTTCGGCCGAGGTGCCGCCGATGACGATGGCGAGATGGTACGGCGGGCACGCCGCGGTGCCGAGCGTGAGCACCTTTTCTTTCAGGAACGCCAGCATGCGGTCGCGGGTCAGGATCGACGGCGTCGCCTGGAACAGGAACGCCTTGTTGGCCGAGCCGCCGCCCTTGGCGATGAACAGGAACTTGTAGGCCGCGTCATAATCGGGATGGTCGGGGTTATGGCCTTCGGCGAAAATCTCGACCTGCGCCGGCATGTTGTTCTTGGTGTTCTTCTCCTCGAACATCGAGATCGGCGCGAGCTGCGAATAGCGCAGGTTGCGCTTGAGGTAGGCGTCGCGCGCGCCCTCGGCGAGCGCCGCCTCGTCGTCGCCCGCGGTCCAGACCAGCCGGCCCTTCTTGCCCATCACCAGCGCCGTGCCGGTGTCCTGGCACATCGGCAGCACGCCGCCGGCCGCGATATTGGCGTTCTTGAGAAAATCGAAGGCGACGAACTTGTCGTTGTCCGAGGCTTCCGGGTCCTCGACGATCGATTTCAGCGACGCCAGATGCGCCGGCCGCAACAGATGCGCGATGTCGGTGAAGGCGGCTTCCGCCAGCGCCCGCATCGCCTCGCGCGGCACCACCAGCACCTCCTCGCCCATCACCGTCTCGACGCGCAGACCGTCGGACGAGATTTTCCGGTACGGCGTGGTGTCCTTGCCGAGCGGGAAGAGCGGCGAGTGCTTGTACGGCGGTGTCGGGTGGGTGCTGAGGGGGGCGTTCATGGGCAGTACCTGAGTTCAGAATTGGATAACGGCCGTTTTATGCATATTAAAGGCGCATTGGAAGTCGTATCCATTCCATTTTCAATCTGGCCAATGCGCGCGACCGATCATGAACGAGAAATCACCAGAAAACGGGCTAATGATCCCGCTAAGGTCGAGTACGCACCAGCACGCACCGCCATCATCCGTGGCCAAGGCGCCACACCGTCAGAACAGTATTTGGCAAAGATCGCCGACAAAAGCTTTTTAAATTTATGGCCTATCCAAACACATTTATCGATAAGCGCTCCGGCGGAAAAGGCGACGGTAAAGAGCTTTGTGACCTTCTTGTCGTGTGCGGCGACCACATTCTCATCTTTAGCGATAAATCAATTAGCTGGCCGAATGGAAAAGACAACGCACTATGACTGGAAGCGTTTTCAAACGGGCAATACTCAATTCCGTCGATCAAATTCGCGGTGCCGAACGCTGGATTGGCAAGTTCCCGGATCGGATATTTATCGATCCGCAATGCAATCAACGTTTGCCAATCACTCTACCTTCACCTGATCGTCGAAAGGTCTACGGCATAGTCGTCGCACTCGGCGCGGGCGAAGCATGCAAGAAGCATTTCAATGCGAGCACCGGCAGCTTACTCATCCATCCGGACATCAAAGACGAGCATCACTGGATTGGCGAAAATGTCCTTCCCTTTGTGGTTGGTGATGTTGATCCAAATGGCGACTGCTCCCCAACTTGCCCCCATTCATAAGTAGAGTTTGTTCCGGCTCATGCCCCGCATCGGGGCGTGCTGCGTATTTCTCGGTCGGATGTGAGCCCGTCTAGGCTTGTGTGCGATCTGTTGTCTTATAGTCTTGTCTCCATTCTTCGGATGATTTCGCGCTCTTCCTTGAGCTTGGCTGAACAGGTGCTCGTTGAGGCACTCGTCCCGCTGACGACCGTTGAAGCTTTCCATTAAAGCAATTCTGCATCGATTTATCGGCAGCGATGTAGTGCCCTATCGACGGCATTCTCCTGTTGCGCAGCTGTCAAGATGGCGTTCTTAGGTGAGCTCGCTGCCGTTTTCGCTGAGAATCATGCCTGGTAACTCCGCAGTTCAGCGGTGCGATCAAGCTCACGCGCGATTCGCAGGCCAGTGAGCGACGTGTCAACGTCTAGGCCGAGACATTCCCGGGTCGAAGTAATCGACCAACGTTCGAATGCGCGAAGTGCCGGACTCTGACCATCGTGGCTCGCCACGAAATCTAGCGACTGCAGCGCAGTAATTGCGACCCTGCGGCACTGCCATCGGCGCCCGGGTGCCGAGGGCCCGCTTGCGGCCACCGCGCTTGCGCACGGTCAGGCGCTCTTCCTTGTAAAGCCGATAGAGCTTCTTGCGAATGAGCTTGAATGGCCTGGCGCTTCAGCATCCGACCATGACGCCATAGTCGAACGTCGCGACGTCGCTGCGACGCCAGCATCCCGCAGCCGTTTGCGCAGCTCTTCATCGCCAGATCTCTTTGACGCATAGCGATAGGTCTTCGGATGCAGGCCGACCAGCCCGCAGGCCCGCCGTTGCGAGTAGCTCTTCTCTCGGACAGCCCAGGTCACAGCACGTCTCCGCAAACTGGGCGTCAGAAGTTTTTTCCGAGCATCTCCTTGAGCGTCGATGCGTCGAGCATCGTCTCTGCCAGCAGCTTCTTCAGCCACGTTCTCTTCCTTCAGCCCCTACCGCTTGCGTGCGTACGGGGAGCTCCAACCCGCCATAGCGCTATCGCCATTTGTAGAACGTGCCATCGCTGATAGCCGTATTTCCGGCACGCGTCGCCCGCGAACGATAATGCAGCCGCGTGCTCCTTCAGCACCCTGATGATATGCTCTTCGGTAAATCTGCTCTTGCGCATGTCGGCGTCGTCCTGCAGGAACGGACTTTAACCCGAAATCGAGCGCGTTTCATGGGAGCAGGCGGGCCATTCGTAAACGTTCTCGACGACGCGACTCTTATATCGTTCTCGGCGAGCTGAATACGATTAGTGACCTAACGCATTACTTAGCCAAGAAGGAGCGCTTGGTCCGCTCCGGTAATCTGGTTTCCGCCGCAGGCGAAGAAGAGCTCGTTGCCTATTATATGACTTCACATGAACTCATTCGGTGAACACGATTTCACCAAACCTGACGGAACAGATTTCGGAGAAGCCTATGTCTCATTCGACATTAGGATTTTACGATGGCTTGGTACGAAACAAACAATATCAGGCGAAAAAGAAGGCGGACGAAGTCTCATACGTTTGGGATCGGCTGATAGAGGAATTTACAAATAACATGCTCGCCGGGACAACTATTGTTCCAGAGGGCATGCCATCCGGACTTTCGGAAATTGAACGAGGAATACGCCATATGGCGTTGGTTCCCCGTTAGAAGAGACGTCTCTTTGGAGAAGCAATTCTTGACGCACTTGAGAAATCCAAAGATGCAATACGATTTTACGCGGTCCCTATTACCCGGGCTAGACGACGACGACCAAGACACAGCTTTCTTTTTTTATGACGATGGCGGTTCCAAAGTTTGAACTGTCCGAAGGCTACGATGGTTATCGCAAAGCTCGGCGAAAATTTCTAGAGATTTACGCGTATGCTTTGGCGGAGAACTTTAGAAATTTAAAGAGAGTAGTCGGCATCGCCACCGAGACTCGGGCCGAGATCGCTAAAGGTGGCTCATCCGAAGACCTGATTGCCATCGAGCCAAGAGAATGGACCGCAGAGTTTCTGACCGAATTGGCGATTGCTAAGCGCGAATTGAACATTATGCAGGAAGGGAACTTCAAGCACTATCGCTCCAATCAAGAGCCAGAATTTCCAGAGGTCAAGGTGGATGACTCAATCGACGCGCCTGAAATAAATCGCAAGCAGCGACGAGCCCTTGCAGCAAAGGCAAGAAAAAAGTAAGTCGATAGCCAACATACCTAAACGACAGAAATCGAAACCAACTGCTTATCCTGTCACATCGGGAACATGCTAAGACTTCCGCATCGCAAGCGATAAAGGAGCCACCCCCATGCCCGCACGCATCAGGCACATCGCCCTGTCGGTGAAGGACATCGACGCCACGGCGGATTTCTACGAGAAGGCGTTCGGGCTCACGCGCTCGCCGAAGTCGGAAGGGCCGACCGCCTACCGCGTCTATATGAGCGACGGCGAGATCAACCTGGCGCTCTTACAATACAAGAGCGAGGTCGGCTCCGGGCTGAAGAAGCCGGGCGAGTTCGTCGGCATCCATCATTTCGGCTTCCAGTGCGACGACATCGAGAAGCAGCAGAAACAGATCGAGGCCGCCGGCGGAAAGTTCTTCTTCGATCTCGGCGATCCGGACGACGACGACTTCGAGCGCAAGTTCAAGGACCCGAACGGCATCATCTTCGACATCAACTGGAAAGGCTGGGCGCTGACCAAGGGCAAGGAGGCGGCCAAAGCCCACAGCAAGGGCAAAAGCAAAGCCGCCGCCGCGCGCAGCCGGACGGCGGTGAAGAAGACGCCGGCGCGCAAATCCGCAAAGAAGGCGCGCAGGAAGGAGTAACTCCACTTGTCATCGTCCGCGCAGGCGGACGATCCAGTAATCGCCGACACCTGCAGCTTACACTTGAACGTCAGTGAGTACTGGATGCCCCGCCTTCGCGGAGCATGACAAGGAGGACATCCCGTCTTGCCCGACTTTACGCCGGGCATTCACGTCTTGCCGTGGTTCAAAGACGTGGATTGCCGGGACAAGCCCGGCAATGACAGAGAGGGACTACGCCTCGACGTAATCGGCAATGCTGGTCGGCGCGGGCACGGGAAGACCGTCCGCTTTGAGCCCGTCGATATGAAAGCGGATCGCGTCGCGGATTTCGGCCTCGACCGCACCGACCGTTTCGCCCGTCGCAACGCAGCCGGGCAGATCCGGCACGTAGGCCGAATAGTTACCCTCCGCTTTTTCAATCACGACGGCATACCGCATTATCGCTCCTTCAGGCCAGCTTGCTTTAGGATACTATTTCGCGTTCCGGGTGCCAAATCGTCCGATGGCTTACCGGCTATCGTAACGCGGCCCGGCTTGCTCGGATGCTTGTATTGCCGATGGCTGCCCCGTGTGGCGACCAAATGCCACCCATTCTCCTCGATCAACCTGATCGCCTCACGTACCTTCTTGGTGGGACATCTTACACCGCGTGGCAGCACAGACGAGCGTCCCGGCATGACGCCGCTCGTTTCTTCAGATTCACTTGTCAAACAGCGATGCTTCGCACTCCCTCTCCCCGCCTGCGGGGAGAGGGTTGGGGTGAGGGGGCGTCTCCGCTGGCCGCAGAATTGCGGCGCTCAGAATCGCGGAGAGGCCCCCTCACCCTCGCTTCGCTCGACCTCTCCCCGCACGCGGGGAGAGGTGAAAAAGCAATCCCGTTCTCACAACGCGCTTTCGCGCGCGAGTGTGGTCACGCCAGTAATGAAAAGCCACGAAGCGCTTCGCTCGCCGCACCGATCTTCGTCAGAGCATGCCGGCGGTGGTCACTGGCATCCTCACGATCCGCGCCTCGAGCCACGATGTAAGCGTAAGAAGAAAAAGGAAAGCGGAACGCCGACGAACGCTGTTCACGAAAACCACCGCACCTTCCGGTGCGGCGCGCGCCTTGCAAGGCGCGCTCGCCCATCGGCGTTCCACCACGGCTCTTACCTAAGGGAGTCATCGTCCCAAAGGCTCACCCCGGGCCAGGCTTCGTGCGGAGAGCGCCACGAGGCGGGTTCGCCGCCGACGCGTCACCGCACTCCCAGCGAGCACCTCGCGCGCCGGTCATAGTGCCGGCAGGCTTGATACCCGAGACGCCCGGGAGCGGAAGTGACGAGCCGCCGCCCGCGGGCACCGCACCCCGTTCCGATCAGCCAGGGTCACCGGCTGATGTCCTTCACGGCGAACGGGATTGAGTGCCTTTATTCAAATCGCCGCGGCAATGTCAAAAGATTCGTTGTGGACGCGATTTTGTTCAAACAAATCGCGATGTTGTGCGTTGCGATTCTCAGCGCCGAGCGCGTCGAATGCGTTTCACTCCGCGCTAAAGATTCGCAAAATCGCAGTTGGGCCCATGGATCGGGTGTTTCCGCGATTGTTGATTTGTTGCGTGTTCGCCAAATGACCAAAACTTAACCCGGCGGCCATCGTGCGGTCAGCAACAGGAGACCACGCTCGGGCGACCAATCTGGAAACGGAGGGCGTCATGGCAAACGGCAAAATCATTCGGCGGACGGTGGCGGCGGCGATCCTGATGGCGCTGCCGCTGAACGCGGCGAGCGCCAGCGATATTGCTTATTTCAAGGACGTGTTGAAGCCCGGCGGTCATGCCCGCAGCATGGCGGCGAAGGTTGCCGACGGGCAAGCCTGCGGCGCGTCCGGCAATACCGTCACGGTGCTGATGCCGGCGTTCCAGGCCTGCATGAGCAGCCACGGCTGGGCGCTCGATCATTACGGACCCGATCCTGCGTCGCCCCGCCCGCGCGACACCGCTGTGAATTTCACCGACGTCAAAGGCGATGCCCGGCACCAGCCACGGGGCAACGCTGCCCTGCAATCCGATACGCAAGCCTGCGACGCCGGCGGCAAGGATCTGGAATTCGGCAAGCTTCAAGGCGTGCATGGCCGGCCACGGCTGGCAATTCGCCTTCACGCAAAGCGCCCCGGCCCAGATACAGAACACGTGGGCGTGGTCGTCCGGTTCAGGCTCGTCCTCCGGCGCCAACAATGACGACTTTGTGCAGGGCAACCAGGATTTCAAACGCGAGCAACCAGGCCATCTCCGACGCCATCAACGCCGCGAGCCAGGCGACCGCGGATTTGGATGCCGCCGCGGCGGCGCAGGCACAGCTCGACAGCATTCAGGCCAATGCGCCGTTCCCGCCGAATTGACCAAAGCAATGCTGGCCGCTTTGTCGCCAACATCCGTCCAATTGTTTGCAATCGGGTCGCGGGGATTTAACGCGGCCCGCGTTACTGTCGCCTCTCGACGCGCGGGCCAGCACAAGGACTTTGCAATGGAATTCGGAAAACGGCTGCCTGCCGATCATCCCGATAATACGCCGGTCGTCACCCAGGAAACCTGCGTGCGGTGCTGCGGCACCGGCCGCGTCCGCGAGCGCGGCAACCGCTTTCGCTGCAAAGTCTGTGGCGGCTCGGGACGCATTACCGTCGTGCCGGAACCGGAGCCCGCAACGGCCAGCGCGGCCTGAATACGGGCCCGGCGCCGGCTTGTTCGATCGCAGCGACGCGAGACTTTCCTAAACCTTGAACAGCGCCTCTGCGTTGCCGTGGGCGATGCGCTCGCGGTCGGCGGCGCTGACCGGAATCTGTTCCAGGAAGGCGCGCGCGGCCGCCATCGATCCATAGGGGTGATCGACCGAGAACATGATGCGGTCGACGCCGACCTCGAGCAGGAGATCGAGGAAGGTCGCGGGAAAGTTGAAGCCGCCGAACGTGTAGTGCACGTTCTGCCGCAGATATTCGCCGAAGCCGCGCTGCAATTTCGTCAGCGCCGGCGAAAAATTGCGGTCGAGCCGCGGCAGCATGAACGGCAATCCCTCGCCGAGATGGCCGACCACGATCTGCAATTTCGGAAAACGGTCGAACACGCCGCCGAGCACCATGCGGATGACGTGGATCGCGGTCTCGATATGCCAGCCCCAGCCGGATCCTCCGAGCACGTAATTCACTTCCTTCGAGAAGCCGCTGTAGATCGCGTCGATCACGGCGTCCGGCGGCCGCGTCGGATGCAGGTAGATCGGTACGTCGAGCTTTTCCGCGCATTCGAGAATCGGCCAGAAGAACTTGTCGTCGAGATAGCGGCCGCGGGTATGACCGTTGATCAGCGCGCCCTTGAAACCAAGCTGGCGCACGGTGCGCTCGAATTCGGCGGCGGCCTTGTCCGGCACCATGGTGGCGAGCGCGGCGAGGCCGGCGAAGCGCGTCGGAAATTTCTTCACCGCTTCGGCCAGCGCCTCGTTGGACTCGTGCGCCATCGACAATGCCACCGCGGCGTCGAGCTGCTCGACGCCCGGCGCGTTCATCGACAGCACCTGCATGTCGATGCCGGCGGCATCCATCTCGGCGACGCGCTCAGCGCCGATATTTTCGATCTGGGCGACCAGCTTCTGGCCGCGTGGCCCGAAGCGCAGGAAGCTCTCCTTCAAATCCTTTCCGGGCCCATCGAGAAATCCGGGCGTGGCAAAATGTTCTTCGACAGTAATGGTCCGCATGTTTGCACTTTCATAGTTGCGAGAATTTGCCGAACTGGGCCGATACGTTCATTCGATCTTGATATGCGCGTCGGCGATCACCTTGTGGAAACGCGGTTCCTCGGCGTTGATCCGCGCCGTCAGCTCTTCGGGCGTGCCGGCGATCGACACGAAATATTGCGGATTGAGCACGTTCTGCACGACCTCCGGATCGGTGAAGGTCTTGCGCACCTCTTCGTTGAGCTTGGCCACGACGTCGGCCGGAATCCCGGCCGGCCCGTACAGCCCGAACCACGACGCCGCGGTATAGCCCGGCACCGTCTCGGCGATGGTCGGAATGTCGGGCAGAAGCTTCATGCGCGTCGGCGCGCCGTCGGCGATGAACTTCACCCGCCCGGCTTTGGCCTGCTCCACCGCGTTGCCGACACTGATCAGCATCATCGGGATGTTGCCGGCAATCACGTCCATCATCGCCGGCGCAGCGCCCTTGTAGTGGACCGGGGTAAATTTTGCGCCGGTCATCGACTCGAGCAGCTCCATGTTGAGGTGCCCGGTCGAGCCGACGCCGAATGTGCCGTAGTTGAGCGAGCCGGGTTTGGTCTTGCCGATCTCGATCAGATCTTTCACGGAATTGACCGGCACCGACGGATTGACGATGAGCGCGTGATAGATGGTCGCGAGCCCGCTGATCGGCGTGAAATCTTTCAGCGAATAGCGCAGGTTCGGAAACAGCGCCGGGTTTGCGGTAAAGGTGACTTCCGGCCCGATCATCAGCGTGTAGCCGTCGGCCGGCTGGTGCATGACATATTCCGCCGCCAGCTGGTTGTTGGCGCCGCCGCGGTTTTCCACCACCGGGCTCACGCCCCAGTCCTGGTTGAAATGCTTGCCCAGCGTGCGCGCCAGCACGTCGGTCACACCGCCGGGCGGCGCCGGCACCACGATGGTAATCGGCTTCGAGGGGAAGGTTTGCGCGTGCGCGGTGGCAGGCGCGGCAAGAGCCGCGATGGCAGCGGCCGCGCAGAGCCAAGTCTTCATTCTCTCCTCCCAATCTACGTGGCATAAGCCCCTCCCCCTTGTGGGGAGGGGTGGGGGTCGGGAGGTGACTCGTTCGTCGCCGCAAGTGCGCGCCCTCGCGGCCCCCCTCCCTATCCTCCCCCACAAGGGGGGAGGGAAAACTTCAGTGGTGCATTTCGTCGCCCGGCATGATGCCCCACAGATTAGAAGCCGAAGGGTCCTTGGCCCATACTTTCGGGCGCTGCGGATTGTCGCGGTGCCACGGCCGCGGCTCGAAATAGCCGAGTTCCTCGTTCATGCGGTCGAGTTCGGCGAACAATTCGGTGATGAGGCCGGCCGGACTGCGATGATAGGTGAACAGGTTGTGGCCGATGCCGTGGCGGCCCGGGCCCCACAACAGCTTGTAGCCGTTGACGGACAGGAAATCGCACGCGGTCTGCATGTGGCCCCAGTCGCGCAGTTCGAACGCGGTGTGGAAGTGCCGGTTCGAGCCGGTCTGCATCAGATTGATGGTGTGGTGATCGGGCCCGCAGCGCAGGAACGAGAAGAAGTCCCCCATCCAGTCGGATTCGCGAAAGCCGAGCACGTCGACATAGAACTTGGTGGCTTGTTTGACGTCGGTGACGTGGAACGCGACATGGCCGAGCTTGTGCGGCACGATGCCCTTGGCCTGGAATTTCTGGTGCGAGAAATCGGCGCGCTTGAATACCTCCATCACCGTGCCCTTCGGATCGGCGAAGGTGAGCATATCCGCGACCGTCGGCTCCGGATCCTTCTTGCGTTCGGTCTTGATGCCGTGACCCTGCACCTGCTTTTCGAAGGCATCGAGATCGTCAGTGTCGCCGAGCTGGAAGGCAACGCGCCCGCATCCCGCCTGCGACCCCTTGCGCAAAACAACCGAATGATGATCGACCGTGTTGGCGAGAAAGGTCGCGTCTTTTTCCTTGGCCGCCAGCGTCATGCCGAGAATGTTGGTGTAATACTCGGTCTGCGCCTCGAGGTCCGGCACTTCATAGCCGGCGTGGGCGATTTTCTTGACGCGGATCATGCGGATTCTCCTGTTGAACTATTCCCCTCCCCCTTGTGGGGAGGGGTTAGGGGCGGGGGTGGTGAGGCGGAATGAATGCGTCGACGCTCGCGCACTCCCTCCCGACCCCCACCCTGCCCTCCCCACAAGGGGGAGGGTTAACTCTTCTCGCGCGGCAGCGCGCCCATGACGTCGACCATCCGGGCGACGTCGTCGCCGCCGAAACCCATGTCCATAAAGCGCTGATAGAGCGGCACGACGCAATCGAGGATCGGCGTCGCTACGCCAACGCTGTCGGCGAAGTCGCCGATCATATCGAAATAATGCTGCAGCGCCGGCACCGGACCCTGCACCGGCTGAAAGCGGCGCTCCGCCATCCACGGCGCGCGGATGCCGAACTGGGTCGAGCCGCCAGAGCCGGTGGCGATCGCCTTGATCATTGTCGGCACATCGACACCGGCTTTCAGCCCGAGCGCCATCGCCTCCGCGGTGGCGGCGATGTTGATCGCGACCAGGAGGTTGTTGACCAGCTTGACGCGGCTCGCGGCGCCGAACTCGCCGAGATAGAGGCTGGAGTCGGCAAAGCCTTCGATGACGCGCTGCGCCTGTTTGCACGCCCCGGCGTCGCCGGCGAGATAGATCACGCCCTTGCGCGCCGAAACCATGCCGGGCGTGCCCGACACCTCGCCATCGACGAAGATCGCGCCTTTTTGTTTGAACGGGTCGATCTGCCGCCGTTTGTCGGGCACCGGATGCGAGCCGAGCTCGACGACGATCTGGCCAGAACGCGCGCTTTGAATGAGGCCGTCCGGGCCCTGCATGGCGTCGTCGAGCGCCGCGGTCGAGGGCAGGCACGAGAACACGATATCGGCCTGCGCACCGACATCGGCCGGCGAATGTGCCGGCACACCGCCGAGCTTTTCAAAGTCCGCAAGCGACGAACGGCGGAACCCGACCACGCGGTAACCGCTTTTGATCAGGTTCTCCGAGATCGGCAGGCCGATCTTGCCGACACCGACAAAGCCGATGGTCTCCATGCGCGTTTCCCCTGCACGAGTTTCTTGTGGCTATCGTACTACATCACTTCGACGGATTGGTCGGACAGATTGACCCGCACGCCGAGCGTGCCTTCCATCACGGTCCACTCTTTCAGCTCGAAGGTGCGCAATCCGTTGACGAAGAACGGGTCGGCCTCGGCGAGCGCCCGCGCCTCGGCAGCGTCCTTCGCGCGTAGCACGGTCAAGCCGAGCCCGGTCGGCGGACCTTCGGTATCGGCCAGCGGACCGGATGCGAACACGTGACCGCGCCTTTCCAGCCCGATCATGTATTCCAGATGCGCCGACAGGAAGATTTGCAATTTTTCCGGCGGCACAATCGGCTTCGACATGACGACGTAGAGCTTCTTGCGCAGCATCTTGCGCGTCATTTCGGCGATACGTTCTTCAAAGAACATGACGCAACCCTCGGCTTGATGCTTCCCTACATTCACCAGCAGGCTTTACCAAACGCCTTGGCACGGCCGCTGTCCCGGCTTATTACTTAGATCATCTAATTATAAGGCCAGCTAAATGAAACGGTCAAGCCAGCGAAAATCCCGCATGGACCGCTACGTTCCGCTGATCCGCGAGTTCGCCACCCGGGACGCTCTGTTTCACGAGGCCGTGGCGAAGAAGATCGACCTGCATTCGACCGACGAAAAGGTGCTCCGCCTTCTCGGCGCCGACGCGATGACGGCCGGCGACCTTGTCAATCATACCGGGCTTACCGGAGCGGCGGTGACGGCGCTGGTCGATCGCCTGGTCAATCTCGGTTACGCGACGCGCGAACGCGACATCGGGGATCGCCGCAAGGTGGTCATTCGCACGGTAAGCACAAAGCTGCGCGACATCGACCATCTCTATGGCGGGCTGCGCGGCGCGTTGCAGGCGTTGTTGGCCGGATACGATAACGCTGAATTCGCGGCGATCATGAGCTTCCTCGCCGGCGCCACCGAAGCGATGGCCGAGCAGACCGAAAAACTCGCCGGCGGCGCGAAACCGCGCAAAGCGAAAATGAAATAACCCGCGGTGGACGGCGCATGAGCACTACATTGGCCAACTGGTCGAATTTCTTCGCCGCGGAGGTCGGCGCCATCGCGGCACTGACCGGGCTGATCGTGGTCGCGGTGTCGATCAACCTGACGCGCATCCTGGCATTCGCGCAGTTGCCGGCGCGCGCCGGCGAGTCGCTGGTCATACTGATCGGCGCACTGTTGATCGCGGGGCTTCGGGCTGTTTCCGGGCCAACCCGTGGCGGCGTTCGGCGCCGAGACGCTTGGCATCGGCCTCGTGGCTCTCGCGGTGGCGTTGCAGAATTTGTGGCGCTCGCGGATTCCGGTCGAAGGCGTGACGCGGGGCAAGATTTTTCTGCGCGCCTTTGTCAATGCGCTGGTCGTGCTGCCGCTCGTGATCGGCGGCGCGGTTTTGCTGTCGGGATCGATGGCGGGAGTCTATCCGGTCGCCGTAGGCATTCTGGCTTCGCTTGCCGCCGGCGTCTGGGGTGCGTGGGTCTTGCTGGTCGAGATCCTGCGCTAGAGCATGATCCGGAAAAGTGGAAACCGGTTTTCCGAAAAGATCATGCTCCAATGCAAAATTTGCCGCGTCGTCAGATCAGCCGCGACCCGATCGGCAGGCCGAGGAAGTGTCGGCCGATCGCCTCGAACAGCGAGAGCTGCGACTGCGACTGTTGCGACACCGCGTGCATGTCGCGGAATCGCCGCTCGAATGGATTGCTCTCGAAGATCGCAGTGGCGCCGGCCATCACATAGACCTGCTCGACGATCTGCCGCGCGGTGAGACTCAAATGGCTCGACGCCATGCGCAGTCCCACCCGCTGATCCAGCGTGACGGCACCGGCCTGCGCCGCCTGCCAGATCTCCTCCCACGCGGAAATGAAGAACGCCCGCGCCGCGGCAAGCTGCGATTGCGCCATGCCGATCTGCGATTGCGTCACCGCGCTGTCGCGCAATGTCGTGGTCTGGCCCTGCGGAACCTTGCCCTGCGCCAGCTTGCAGAAATCGTCGAGCATGGTGCGGGCGATGCCGAGCCCAATCGCCGGAAAGCTCGAACCGAACAGCTGATAGATCGTGAACGCATACAGGGGGCCGTGCTCGCGGCGGCCTGCGGAATTGAGCGCGTGATAGTCGATCGAATAATCCTCCGGTACCAGCACGTCGGTGAGCGTGTAAGTGTTGCTGCCGGTGCCCTTGAGACCGATCACATGCCATACGTCCTGCCATGTGGCGCGTTCGCGCGGCACGAATAATGTCTTCTGCACCGGCGCGCCGTTGGCGTCGCGGCGCTGCGTGCCATCAGGCTCGACGATGAAACAATGTGCGGCGAGCCAAGTGGCGTGCTTTGAGCCGCTGGCGAACGGCCAGACTCCGTTGACGCGATAGTGGCCCTTTTCCGCAACAGCCTTGGCGTTGTTGGTCGGTCCCCAGGACAGAACGCCGCGCGGGTTCTTCTTGAAGATTTCCTCGGCGACTGCCGGCTTCATGTTCCGCGAAACGGTCGAGCAGACCGAAGTCTGTCCGATGCACCACGCGGTGGAGGCGTCGGCCTTGGCGATTTCCTCGATGGCCTGCACGTAATCGACCGGCGAGACCTCGTCGCCACCGTAAGCGCGCGGCAAAAGCATGCGCCACAGCCGGGCATCATGGAGCGCGGTCACAAGATCGGCAGGCAGTTCGCGATTGGCTTCGATCCGCGGCGCCGCCGCGGCGATGACCGGCGCCATAGCACGCGCATTGGCGATGCAATCGACTCTGGCCCGGTCGTCCATGCTTACTCCCCGCGCCTGGCCATTATACTAGTGTCAGGCCGGTCAATTCTTACCCGCCACCCCGGTAGCGGTCCATCGGGTCGGACTTTCCGTTTCGCCCCAGCGTGAACGGCCGGCCGGGCCGCCGCGACCAATAAGGCCGCAGATGCGGCAAACGAGGGTCAGATGCGCCTTATTCGCGTTTTCCTGCTGACGGCGGCGGCCCTCAGCCTGCCCGCGGTGCCCGGACCGGCTGTTGCGGACGATGCGCAGCAGGCAGAGGCCGATTTCGCCAAGCGAGTGTTTGCCGACAATATCGACAAGCCAACCGAATACGCCTGCTTTTCCCGCCATTATGATGCCCAGCATCTGGCCGAACATCCGTTGCAGAAGGTCAGTGTCATGAAACTTCTGGTCAGCGCCGAACGCGATGCCGGGGACAAGAAGCTCGCCTATTCGTTCCGGCTCGGCGTCAATTTCCGTAATCGGCCCGGCGATTTCGACTCCAGCGGCGACTGCGCGCACCTGACCGGCGACGACGCGGCAAAACAGAAAATCGATTTTGGCTGCGGCGTCGATTGTGACGGCGGCGGCATCAGCATCAATCTCGCCCAGGACAACGCATCGGTCATCGTCAAGCTCGAAGCCATCCGGATCTGGAAAGGCAAAGACAACGATGATGATGCCGCGACCGAACTCAAGGCCGGCGCCGACGACAAGGTGTTTCGCCTCGATCGTGCAAACGTCAACGATTGCGCTTCGCTCGCCACAAACCGCAAGGAACTCGCCGCAATGCGGCACAAGTGACGGCCCGCCATCAGCGCCAACTTCGGGAGAACAAAACCATGCAACGCCGCAACCTGCTGCAACTCGCCTGCGCCATCATGCCGGTCTCGCTGCTGGCGACACGCGCCGAAGCTGCCGTGCCCGACGCCGCCAGGGTGGTCTACCATCTCGATGACCTCGAGAAGGTCGACATGGTGTTCGGCAATATCAAAAATCATTACGCCGGCATGGGCGGGCCCGACAAAGTCACGATCGCGCTGGTCGTGCTCGGCCCGGCGCTGAAAGCCTTTCACGCCGACAAGGCTTCCAGCGACGTCACCCAGCGCACCGACGAGATGAAAAAGACCGGCCTTGCGCTCAACGCCTGCATCAACACCATGAAGGCGCAGGAGGTGACGCTGAAGGATCTGCTGCCGGGCTTCGTCGTCGCCGACAAGGGCGGCGTGGTGAGGCTCGCCGAGTTACAGGGACAAGGTTACGCCTATTTGCGGCCGTGAGCGCGGTGTGTACGCATAAAACGAGTCCGTCGATGTCCTCTTGTGGGCGGATTCCGTTGAAAAAGTCTTCGGCAATCGAGCTGGACCGGAGCGCGATCGTGCTGAACGGTGGCTGAGCGTCTCGGGCGTTTGGTGTCAGGCCGGCTGCATGTTTGGCATCGGTATCAGCTTCGCCAGCTTGCTGAGGTTCTGCGCCGTTGCTGCGAGGAGGAACTCATCGCGGGCGCCATTTGGCCCTCGTAGTCGCAAGCGATCCAACTTCAGGATGCGTTTGAGGTGCGCAAATAGCATCTCGACCTTCTTACGCAATCGTCGAGAAGTCCGACCTTGCCAAGATTTTGCGATCTGGCGCGCCATATCGCGCGCACCCTCATGGACCGAGCGCGGCACCTTTCGGGCCGGCGTGTTAGGACAGCAGCGGGGCTTGAGAACGCATCCTGTGCAGTCGCGTTTGCCGGCGCGGTAGAGGATCGTCGCATCGTCATTCACGCGGGTGCCGGTCGTGGTCAGCGTTTTGCCGCCAGGGCAGAAGTAGATGTTACGGTAGTGGTCATAGGTGAAGTCGCCGCGTGAGAATGTGCCGTCGCTGCTGGGACTGTCAGGAATGTTGTGTGTGAGGCCATAGTGATGGAAGGCAAGGGAGCATCATATGGCAATCGAGAAAGACGTACTGGATCGGCTACTGGATGGCCGCGATCCGAAGGATGTATTCAATAAAGACGGGTTGGTCGACGAGCTGAAGAAGGCGCTCTCCGAGCGGATTTTGAATACCGAGCTCGACGAGCATCTGGACGATGACAGCGTTGAGGGCAAGTCCAATCACCGCAACGGCTATTCTAAGTGTCTGTCCGGTGAGTTATTGAATCCTATGAATCGTTTGTGATTCAAGGGTGGCGGGCCTGATTCGGAGGGGCCGCCGATGTGGACGACCGAAAATCGCGGCCGCTATGACCGCAGCCGATTACGCTATCCAAGCGATCTCACCGACGACGAATGGGGTCTGGTCGAACCGTTGATCCCGCCGGGCAAGCGCGGCGGCGACAAGCGCACGGTGATCATGCGCGAGGTGGTGAATGGCCTGATGTACATTCTGTCGACTGGCTGTCAGTGGCGGGCAATCCCAAAGGATTTGCCGCCGCGCTCGACCTTGTACGATTACTTCGATCTGTGGAGTTGGGATGGCACGCTCGATCGCATCCATCACGAACTCTATGTGAAGTGCCGCGAGGCGGTCGCCAGAGAAGCGAGCCCCACCGCCGCAGTGATCGACAGCCAGAGCGTGAAAAGCGCCGAAAAAGGGGGGCGTCGATCGATCCTCCGGGTTACGACGCGGGAAAGAAGATCAAGGGCAAGAAGCGGCACATTCTCGTCGACACCCACGGCCTGCTGATCCACGCCATCGTGCACGCCGCCGACATTCAGGATCGCGATGGTGGCGCGTTGGTGATGGCGACGATGTTCGGCCTGTATCCGTTCCTGCTGAAACTCTATGCCGATGGCGGCTATCAAGGCCCGGTGTTCCGTCGCGCTGCGAGCAAAATCATGGCGCAAGTGAATGTCGAGATCGTCAAGCGCTCGGACCACGCCAAAGGCTTTGTCGTGCTGCCAAAGCGATGGGTGGTAGAACGCACATTCGCATGGCTCGGGCGCTGTCGACGGCTCGCCAAGGATTGGGAAAATCTCAATCGAAAGGCGCTCGCGTTCCTGCGTCTCGCTTCCATCAGGCTGATGTTGAGAAAGCTATGCAATCCCGTATGATCTCTCCGGACAGACTCTAAGAAGTCGGTACTGACCGGCACTTCGAAGATGACGCTATCGGTGCCGCGTGATCGGGCCGGAACATTCGATCCGAAGCTGATTGCCAAATACCAACGTCGGTTTCCGGATTTCGACGACAAGATCATCTCGATGTATGCGCGGGGGATGACGGTCCGCGAGATCCGTGGCCATCTCGAGGAACTCTACGGCATCGACGTTTCACCCGACCTGATCTCGGCGGTTACCGACGCGGTGCTGGACGAGGTTGCGGAATGGCAGAACCGGCCCCTCGATATCTGCTACCCGCTAGTGTTCTTCGATGCCATTCGGGTCAAGGTCCGCGATGAAGGCTTCGTGCGCAATAAGGCGATCTACATCGCGCTGGGTGTTCTACCCGACGGCACTAAGGAGATTCTTGGCATCTGGATCGAACAGACCGAGGGCGCCAAATTCTGGCTACGCGTCGTCAACGAGTTGAAGAGCCGCGGGGTTCAGGACATTCTCATCGCCGTGGTCGACGGCCTGAAGGGTTTTCCCGAGGCCATTAATGCCGTTTTCCCACAGACAATCGTTCAAACCTGCATCGTCCACCTGATCCGCCATTCCATGGATTTTGCCTCCTGGAAGGATCGCAAGAGCTTGGTGCAGGCGTTGCGGACTGTCTATCGTGCTGCCGATGCTGCTGCTGGCCAGGCCGCGCTCGACGCCTTTGCGCAAGGTCCCTGGGGCGCAAAGTATCCGGCAATCGCGCAGAGCTGGCGCCGCAATTGGGAGCTCGTGATACCATTCTTCGCTTTCCCCGAAGGCGTGCGACGAATTATCTACACCACAAATGCCATCGAGGCGCTGAACTCGAAGCTGCGCCGCGCCGTCAGAACCAGAGGACATTTTCCCTCTGACGACGCCGCGACGAAGCTGCTATATTTGGTTTTGAACCATGCCGCTGCGGAATGGAAACGACCGCCGCGTGAGTGGGCCGAGGCGAAGACTCAATTCGCCGTCATGTTCAACGAGCGGTTCGTGAACTCATGACGGATAACCGGTCTCACACAGAAATACTGACAGTCCCCCTGCCCGCCATGAACTCCGGTCCAGCGCGCCGCCGGATCGGCCGGCGAGACAAACTTTGGTGTGACCTCGGTCGCCGCACCGAACGCAGCGTCGTCGAGAACCGCCAAATACTCCGCAACGGCGCCTCCCGTGGTCTCCGGCGGAAGTCCTTTCTCGCCCTCAATGCCCTTTTGCCGGTTTGCCTCCGCCTTGATCAGGCTGGCATCGACCGCAAATCCTTCGCCGCCGACCAAGCCCTCATTGATGCAGCGTCGCAGGACTATCTCAAAGACGGCGTCTAATAGGTCACTCTGGCGAAAGCGGCCGTGCCGGTTCTTCGAGAATGTGGAATGGTCCGGCACGCCGCCGTCGAGCCCAAGCCGACAGAACCAGCGGTACGCCAGATTGAGGTGGACCTCCTCGCGCAGCTGCCGCTCGGAGCGGATGCGAAGCAATAGCCCACAATGAGCATTCTGATCATCAGTTCGGGATCAATCGATGGCCGGCCCATCGTGCTGTAGAAGCCGGCCAGCTCCAGCCTCAACTCCCCAAGCTCGACAAACCCGTCGATCGACCGCAACAGATGGTCAATTGGAACTGCCTTTCGAGCGAGAACGCATAGAACAAAGCAGCCTGTTCGACTTGCCGAGTCCCATCATGATTCTCAGTCCTGCCTCTCGCACAGACTGAATCAGCGAACCTCATGCGTCGCAACTGCTAACTTTTTCAACATGGGGTAATTCCGGGATCGAGCCAGACAAAGGCACAGGGAATCAGCTCTCCAGGAACGTATGAGGCCAGCCTCATGTGGCCTCGCAACGATGGAGAGCGGCAATGGAATATTATGTTGGACTGGACGTGTCGTTGAAGCTGACGTCGATCTGCGTCGTGAATCAGGCGGGATCGATCGTACAAGAGGGCGTGGTCGATTCTGATCCTGAGGCGATCGCGGCGTTCGTGAGATCGAAGGCGCAGGGAACGGTACGGATCGGCATCGAGACCGGACCGACGACTACGTGGCTATGGACTGAGCTCAAGCGACTTGGCTTGCCAGTGATCTGCATCGACGCGCGCCATGCCAAGGCGGTACTCAAGATGCAGATCAACAAGAGCGACCGCAATGATGCGGCCGGCATCGCCCGTATCATGCAGACCGGCTGGTTCAAGGAGGTGCGCGTCAAGGACCTCGACAGCCACGCGGTCAGAGCTCTGCTGGCGAGCCGGGCGTTACTGGTCAAGATAAAGCGCGATCTTGAGAACCAGATCCGTGGCCTTCTCAAGAACCTCGGTCTCGTCATCGGCCGCGCCAAGTTCAATGTCTTTGCGGTGCGAGCCGAGGAGTTGATCGAGAACCGTCCCGAGCTAGTGGCTGCGGTCAGGCCGTTGCTTGAGGCGCGCAAGGCCATCGAGCAGCAAGTCGGCGATCTCGATCGTAAGGTTCACAAGCTGGCGCGTCATGATGTGCAGGTCCGCAGGTTCATGACCGTACCTGGTGTCGGTCCGATCACTGCGCTCTGCTTCAAGGCCACGATCGATGATCCGACACGCTTCAAGCGATCGAGAAGTGTCGGCGCCTATGTCGGATTGACGACCCGACGCCATGCCTCCGGGGAGATCGACTGGTCCGGCCGAATCTCAAAGTGCGGTGACGGCATGCTGCGCATGTATCTGTTCGAGGCAGCCGGCGTACTGCTGACCCGCGTGCCGAAATGGTCGGCGCTGAAAGCTTGGGGAACGAAGCTCGCCAAGCGCAATGGGCTTCGCAAGGCCAAGGTTGCCGTCGCGCGCAAGCTCGCGGTCATTCTGCACCGCATGTGGATCGACGCGACCGAGTTCAATTGGTCGACGAAGAAGGTTGCCGCGTAACGCGCAGAAGGAGATCACAGGGTTCCCGCGACACGGCGGGAAAAGTCGTCCCTGCCGGGACGGTGGCGGTGGTGAGATCGTCCGATTTTTTGCGAGCACCCGAAAGGGTGACCGCGCTTTCAACATTGATCCACCAGCGTCGTCTTACGCCATCATGCGGAGGGCTTGCCCCTACCGCGGAGAGAACAGTGGGCCCGGCAAGGATGATCGTGGAGAGCTTGACACCCAGACCCGGAATTAGAGAACACAATCGGCCCATAGCGGACGTTGGCTAATGTCCTCTCCGTGTTCTCTTTCGGGCGCGGGAGCAGACATCTCAAGCTTTGTCGGTATAAGGCCAGGCAACGGCTATTCGTCGCCGACCATCTCGCGGCGGCGCCGTTCCAGTGCGGCAGCATAACGGCGCAGCACATAGGCTTCGGTCAAAAGCCCGACGACCTGGCGATCGCGGTAGGAATCGACCACCGCAAGCGCTTCGGCCTCGGCGCGATCGAACGCGAGCACCGCTTCCTTCACCGCCATGCCCGGAAGCAGCAGGTCATCGGTGTAGCGCAGAAGATCCTTGACCGATTTTTCCGGCGAAACTTCAGCGGCAAAGGCATCGGCCATCAGCACTAGTCCGGCATAGTGATCATCCTCATCGACCGCGACCACATAGGCCGTCGACCCGAGCGGAAACGCTTCGCGGAAGTTCGCGATCGTGGTCGAGGCGTGCACCGATTGCACGTCCTGGCGCATCATGCTGCCGACCGTCAGTTCGCGCATCCAGCCGATGTCGGCGGCACTGCGGATCGTTTCGCCGCGTAGATGGAAGCGCCAGGTCGCGAACGAATAGCCGAAGCCTTCCCGCGTCACTTGTGCGGCAATGATGACGGCGATCAGAACCGCAGTGGTCAGCCAGAGGTCGCCCGTCGTCTCAAGCGCAATGAAGATCATGGTCAACGGGCCGCCGATGACGGAGGCGGCAAGCGCGCTCATGCCGATGACCGAATAGGCGTTCGGATCGAAATAGGCCGTCGGCCAGAACATCGTCAGCGCCACCGCCAGGAGATGGCCGCCGAGCGCCCCGATCAGCAGCGAAGAAAAGAACAGCCCGCCGCGGAACCCCGAGCCCAGCGAAGCGATCGACGCCAGGATCTTGAGCACGAACAACAGCGCCACCGCGCGAAACGACAGATCGAGCATGCCGGCAACGCGCAGCGCACCGTGACCCGACGACATCACCTGCGGCGACAGAAGCGCCAATAGCCCGACAACCACGCCGCCCAATGCCGTTCGGAACGTCGGCCGCAGCCGCAGCTTCTGGAACATCGCCTCGCAGATCGCGACGCCGCGCATGAGCACGATGCCCAGCATCGCCGCCAGCAATCCGAGCGTCGCGGCCAGCACCAGATCGTGGAAGACGACTGTGGTCTTTTCGGGCGCGACAACGCCGAGCTCCGCCGGCGAAAAGTAATGCGCGACCAAAAAACCGATCAGGGACGCAATCCCGACCGGTGCAAGACTGATCGGCGAATAGCTGCCGATGATCAGTTCGAAGCCGTAAAACGCACCGGCAAGCGGCGCACCGAACGCGCCGGCGATGCCGGCGGCGGCGCCGCAGCCGACCAGGATACGCAGGTCACCGCGTCGCAGGCGAAACGCATTGCCGATGCGCGAGGCGATGCCCGCCGACATTTGCGTGTAGCCGGCTTCAAGGCCGACCGACGCCCCGACGCCGCTCGACCAGACGGTCTGCAAGGCGACTATCAAGCTGCCCGTGAGAGACATGCGGCCGCCATGCAGCGCATTGGCCTCGATCGGGTCGATTTCGCGATCCGGCCGCCACCGCCTGATCAATTCGGCGGCAATGCCGAACAGGATGCCACCGCCGATGGGCACCAGCACTGCAAGCCACGGATCGAGCGTGAGCCGCCCCGACAGCCGCTCGCCCGGCGCCAATTGGAAAAAAATCTCATGCAAGAGATCGACGGTATCGCCCATCAGCGCGACGACCACGCCGGCGATGGCGCCCACCAGCGCAGCCAGGCCGATGAGGCTCGACTCACGGGCGCGGACGAGGGCGCGTAGCCGCCGCGGAATCTCCAATCGGCCTGCAGCTTCAGCAATCAAGGCGCATCACCCGGTGGAACCGTGCTAGTTTGGACTTGTTGGTTTGTCGAACCCCAGCCGGAGCAGGCTATGCCGTACCCCATTCGCGGAATTCTTGCGGCGAGCGCCGCGTTGATTGTTTCCCTCACTGTCACGCCGCTGTTCGCCCAGACTGGCGCAGGTCTGCTCGAGGGTCCGGCTGCATTTGGCGACTGGCACACCGACCGTCCGGGAACGCGTCGGCTGATCAGGCCCCAGGACTTGCCGGCACCCGATATGGCCCAGTCAGTACGGAATTCCGTCAGGATAATGCGCCGAACCGACGATCAGAAGCCAATCGTCCCAAACGGCTTTGAAGTCAACCTGTTTGCATCAGGACTGTCCGAACCGCGCATCCTGCGCCTTGCGCCGAATGGCGATGTGTTCGCCGCGGAGAGCTCGGCCGGCCGGATCGTGGTGCTGCGGCCGAACGGCAGCAGCGCATCGGAGCCGACGGTCTTTGCATCCGGCCTCATGAACCCGTTCGGCATCGCTTTCTATCCGCCCGGACCCGATCCGCAATGGGTCTATGTCGGCAATACCGATTCCGTCGTGCGCTTTCCCTATAGCGTCGGCGATCAAAAGGCGCGCGGCCCCGCGGAGGTGATCGTCCCGCACCTGCCGGTCGGCGGACACAAGACGCGCGATGTCGTCTTCTCGCCAGACGGCAAGATCATGTACGTCTCGGTCGGCTCCGGCTCCAATGTCGGCGACGGCATGGAGAAGATGAGCGTCGCCGACGCGCAAAAGTGGCAGGCCGATCACCCGCTCGGCGCCGCATGGGGTAATGAACAGGGCCGCGCCGATGTACTGGCCTTCGATCCGCAAGGCCAGAATGAGCGCATCTACGCGACCGGAATCCGGAATTGTGTCGGCCTCGCGGTCGCCCCCTCGTCCGGCACAGTATGGTGCTCGACCAATGAACGTGACGGCCTCGGCGACAATGTCCCGCCCGATTACATTACCCGCGTGCGCGAGGGCGCCTTCTACGGTTGGCCTTGGTACTACATTGGCGCGCATGAAGATCCGCGTCACGTCGGCGAGCGGCCGGATCTCAAAGACAAAATTACCGTCCCGGACGTTCTCATCCAGCCGCATTCGGCCTCGCTCGGGATGACCTTCTATAATGCGACGCAATTCCCGGCGGATTACCGCGGCAGCATCTTTGCCGCCGAACACGGATCCTGGAATTGATCGAAACGGACCGGCTATAAAATCATCCGCGTGATCATGAAGGACGGCGCTCCGACAGGCGAGTACGAGGACTTCGCCACGGGATTTACGATCGATGATTCGACGGTGTGGGGCCGCCCGGTCGGCGTGGTGGTCGACAAGGATGGCGCCTTGCTGATTTCGGAAGATGCCAGCGGAACGATCTGGCGGATTTCATATTCCGGCAAGGCCGCGCAGGCGAATTGACCCCTGCCTCTTGCCGGAACACATGAGGTGACAAGGCGTTGGTCCCTATAAGCCCGGGGTGTGGCGGCGTTCAGACATGGTATTGGCCGAAAGGCGCCTATCGCCGCAGCACTCTATGAGTTGCCGTGCTATTCCGCCGCCTTTGCAACAGAATTGGGCACTCATATTAATGGCCCCGTTATATCAATGGCACTGTCTGCCAAGTTCGCGCCCAGATCGAGACCCACACCCCTGCGCAACCGGCGCGCTGATCACCGAACCAAAACAGGCCGAAGCTCGGCTCGCCACCGAACGCAACCCGCTCGAATTGTCGAGCCGGCCACTTGCCTTCATCGATTGAATTGCCCATGTCGCACGGACAAATGGAAATCCTGGACCTCGACATGGAGCTTCCGGACATCTCGCTCGTTCCGGATTTGCGGAAATGCGCGATCCTGCTCGACATCGACGGCACCATACTCGATCTCGCGCCGTCGCCGCAGCAGGTCTGGGTGCCGCCTGGACTGCGCCGCACGCTGACGCGTCTTGACGAATTGACTGGCGGCGCGGTGGCACTCGTCTCGGGCCGTTCGCTCAACGACATCGATCTGATTTTTTCGCCGTTGGAACTTGCCGCAATCGGCGGTCATGGCGCGGAGTTGCGCGCCGCCGCAGGAGCCGCGCCGACGCGGCGCGTCGCGCCGCTTGGTACGGCGCTCAAGCGCAGGCTTGCCGGCGTAACCGAAATCGGGAAGGGCATCCTCGCCGAGGATAAGGGCTACTCACTGGCGCTGCACTATCGCCTGGCGCCGGACAGGGAGGCGGAACTGCGCGCCGCGGTCGATGAGATTTGCGAGACCGCCGCGCCGGGCTCGGTCGAAATCCTGCCGGGAAAGTTCGTCATAGAGATCAAGGCTGCTGGCGTCAGCAAAGCCAGCGCAGTATGCGATCTCATGACCTATTCGCCATTTGTCGACCGCAATCCAATTTTCATCGGCGACGACACCACCGACATCCCGGTGTTCGGCATCATTCCAAAATTCGGCGGATTGGGATTTTCAGTCGGAAAAATCGTCGCCGACGTCAACGGACATTTTGACACGCCCGAATCCGTGCGCGCGTGGCTCGCTCGCATCGCGGCGGAAGGCGCGGGCGCAGCAGAATGAAAGATTTTGGACTTGATCTTGCGGTTGTCGGCAACGGCCGCGTGGCGGCATTGGTCGATCCGTGTGCGCGGTTAGTCTGGTGGTGCTACCCGCGCTTCGACGGCGACCCGATCTTCTGCCGTCTGATCGCGGGCAAGGAAGAAAAGGGATTCTCCGACGTCGTGCTCGACGACATGGCGGAGTTTCATTCCGAATACGTGCGCAATACTGCAATCGTCTGCACCGAGCTGACCGACAAGAACGGCGGCAAAGTAAGGATCACCGATTTTGCGCCTCGCTTTCGCCAATTCGGCCGTGTATTCCGGCCGCCTCAGCTTTTCCGGATCGTCGAACCAGTCGCCGGCCTGCCGCGCATCACCATCAGGATGCGGCCCACACGGGACTACGGTAAGCCGATGCCCAATCGCTCGCTCGGCAGCAATCATATCCGTTATGCCAGCGACTCGACCGTGATTCGCCTGACCACGGATGCACCGCTTTCTCTGATCGAAAGCGAGGCGCCGTTCGTGCTCAACCGGCCGCTCCATCTGGTGTTCGGTCCGGACGAGCCCTACACTGGCGATTTGCAATCGACCTGCCGCGAGTTTGCCGAACGCACGCATGATTATTGGCTGGAATGGGTGCGTCGCCTGTCGATCTCCTACGATTGGCAGGAAGCGATCATCCGCGCCGCCATCACCCTCAAGCTTTCCAATTTTGACGAGACCGGCGGCATCATCGCCGCCCACACCACGTCGATACCGGAAGCGCCGTCGTCCGGGCGCACCTGGGATTATCGCTACTGCTGGCTGCGCGATGCCTATTTCGTCGTCCAGGCGCTCAACCGCATCGGCGCAACGCGGACGATGGAGGAATTCATTTCCTTCACGCTGTCGATCGCGTCGAAGTCCGGTCATGAGTTACGGCCGGTCTATAGCGTGGTGCCGACCAACAGTATCGCGGAATGGACGGCGCCCGATCTCGAAGGTTATGGCGGCGATGGACCGGTGCGGGTCGGCAACGCCGCGGTCGAGCAGATTCAGCACGATGCTTACGGCAGTGTCATTCTCGCCGCTATGCCGATGTTCTTCGATCGCCGCCTGCCACGGCCGGGAGACGAGGGCTTGTTTCATCTCCTTGAATCACTCGGCGACCACGCCGCCAGAAAAGCGCTCCAACCCGATGCCGGCATCTGGGAATACCGCGGCCGCGCGCGCATCCACACGCATTCGGCCGCGATGTGCTGGGCCGGCTGTCAGCGGCTGGCGGCGATTGCGAATCGCATCGGTCTTGCCGATCGCGCCAAATACTGGAATTCGATCGCCGATCCGATCCATGCGGCGCTGATCGACGGCGCATGGAACGAAAAGCGCGGCGCGTTCACCGCAGCGTTCGGCTCGGACGATCTCGACGCCAGCGTGCTGCTGTTGGCCGATCTCGGTGTCGTCGAACTCGATGATCCGCGTTTCGCCTCGACCGTCTCCGCCATGGAACGCGAGCTGATGCGCGAGAAGCACGTCATGCGCTATACCAATGCGGACGATTTCGGCATGCCGGTGACGGCGTTCCTGATCTGCCGCTTCTGGTTGATCGATGCGCTCTGGTCGCTCAACCGGCGCGACGCGGCACGCGATCTCTTCGTCGACGCGCTCAGTCACCGCAATCGCTATGGCTTGCTCTCGGAGGATGTCGATCCTAAGACCGGCGCGCTGTGGGGCAATTTCCCGCAAACCTATTCGATGGCCGGATTGATCCTTTCCGCCATGCGGCTGTCGCGAAGCTGGGAAGACCGCTACTGGCGGGGCTGAGCACGCCGCCGCTTTTCCGGATCGCGCGTAGTGCGTATGCTGCGCGGCATGGCAGACGGCAAGAATTCCAAACCGGCAGGCCGCGCGGTCAGAGAATCCGAGATATTCCGCGAGCCGCCGGGCAGCGGCAGTTACTCGAGCAGCATCGGCGCCGCACAGGGCATCGAGCAGTTTGCGCGCGCGCGGCCAGACGCGGCGTCCCCGCCCCGCCAAAACCATTTCTGAGCCGGCACGCGAAGTGCCGGTGTTCGCCGAGACCGACGTGCTGGTTGTCGGCGGCGGTCCGGCCGGAACGGCCGCCGCCATCGCTGCTGCGCGGCTCGGCGCCGATGTCTTGCTGGTCGAACGCTACAATCACCTCGGCGGGCTTTCGACGGGCGGGCTCGTCATCTGGATCGACCGCATGACGGACTGGTCCGGCCGGCACATTATCCGCGGCCTTGCGGAAGAGTTCATGGATCGTCTGCCGAAGGATGCGATCGCGGGACCGCCGCGCGCCGACTGGGGCGGCCGAGACGCGACAGCCGCCGCCTACTGGGCGCAACGCACCGCGGCCTATCACGGCATCGTCACCTGGTCGCCGACGATCGATCCAGAGGCGCTCAAGACCTTGTCGATGCGGATGACCGCCGAAGCCAGGGCGCGGCTGCTGTTGCACGCCTGGTGCACCACGCCGATTGTCGAAGACAACGTCGTCAAAGGCGCGATCTTCGAAAGCAAGGAGGGCCGCCACGCGGTGCTGGCCAAGGTCACCGTGGACACCACGGGCGATGCCGATCTCATCGCCAGATCTGGCGCGCGCTATGAGTTCGACATCGACGCCGGCGACATTCACCACTGCATGAACACTGCCTTCCTTGTTGGCGGTGTCGACATGGAGCGCTGGCTGGCGTTCCGCTACAACGAACCGGAGGCTTTCGCCGCCTTCATGGCGCACGGCCGCGAGCGGCTCAAATTCTTCGAAAAGCCTTTCGTATCGTGGCGCAACGACGTCGCGCTGTTCATGGGCCCGCGGCTCGCGGGCTATAGCGCAGTTGACGTCGAGGACCTGACCGCAGTCGAGCTTCTATCGCGCGAGCTTGCCATCGGTCACATTGAAGTTTACCGCGCGTCAGCCCCGGGTTTTGCCGGCGCATTCCTGATGCTCGGCGCGCCGCAAATCGGCGTGCGTCATAGCCGCCGCCTCGCCGGCTTGCGCAAGGTGACGCGCCAGCAATGGGACAGCGGCCACGTGTGGGACGACGAGATCGGCGTCTCGACCTCGCTGTCACCGAAGACGCCCAATATCTCGGTGCCGTACGGCGCGCTGGTGCCCGAGGCACTGGACAATATACTGGGAGCCGGCCGCCACGTTGCCTGCGATCCAAGTTCCCACACCTTCCTGCGTGAAATCCCGCAATGCTGGTTCACCGGCCAAGCCGCCGGCGTTGCTGCCGCACTCGCGGCCGGCACCGGCGTACGGCCGCGCGATCTCGCGTTCAGCGCGATTCAGCGGGAATTACTGCGGCAGGGCGCGTATTTGTCGCCCATGATCGAAGCCGGTCTGCAGCCGGCCTCCGCCGCGGAGTGATTGCGAGCCGTTGCCGATCAGCCGGTCGGCGGCGCGATCTCGTCGAGACTCTTCTGCCTCGCCTCGGGACCCATCTGTGTTACCGCGATGGCGGCGATGAACAGCAGAGACGCCAAGCACGCGAATACCGTGGTCAGCCCCCAGCCGTTCTGCACCCACAAGATCGTCGGCATGATGAACGCAGTCGCAAGCCGGCCAACGCCCGAGGCCCAGCCGAAGCCCGACGCGCGAGCGTTGGTAGGAAACACCTCCGAGGCGAAAATCTGCGCCGAATTTCCGGCCACCTGCACGACAGAAGATCATGATGAAACCGGCCACCATGAGTTCCGTCGCCGTCTCGGCGTTGGCGAACACCATCGCCATCAGTCCGGCGGCAACGAAGGCCAAGACCGCAGTGACTTTGCGGCCGTATTTATCGAGCGCGTACATCATGCACAGGCTCGCGCACGGCACGGCAAAGTTCATCGCCAGTGTGTATTGCAGCGACTTCGTGATGGAGAAGCCCTTGCCGTTCATGATGTTCGGCAGCCACGCGCCGAGCCCTATGGCGATGCCGAAGAACGCCGTGAAGCAAATCATGCCGGCGATCACGCGGACCGGAAATTTGGCGAACACGACCGTGAACGGATCACTCTTGGTGTTGCTGGCGGCATCGGTCGTGAGCGGCTGCGTCGGGCCGGCAATCCCAAGCCGCCCCAGCACTTTGATGGCTTCGTCGCCCCTGCCGTGCGTCGCCAGATAGCGTGGCGATTCCGGCAGCGTGAAGCGGAACACCCACACAACGATGGCGAGGACGCCGATGAGAATCCAGACGCCACGCCACACATGATCGGCGGATTGAGCCGCGTCCGTATAGTTCGCCGCCATGAGAGCGCCAAAACCGATTACGAGCCCGGTTCCGATCGGCCACACACAGGCGCCGCCGATGAAATGCACGATAGCCAGGATGCGGCCGCGAATGCGCTTGGGCGCATATTCGCCGGCATAGGCGAAGGCCAGCGGCTGCTCTGCACCGAGACCGATACCAGCAATGACGCGGCAGACAATCAGGAGGAACAGGCTCGGCGCCAACGCGCCGAGGATGGTGAAAACTCCAAACAGCAGCAGGTTGAACTGATAGATGAAGCGCCTGCCGAACCGGTCCGACAATTCGCCTTGGCCGGCGGTGCCGATAGCCAAGCCAAAGATCGTGGCGCTGCCAATCATGGCAGCGTCAGCGGCTGCCCCGAACCCGGATTTGATGATGAACGGCACCAACGAGCCGAACACCGTGAAGTCGATGACGTCGCAGAAATAGCCGGCGGCGATGAGCCCGATAACGCGTTTATGTAACGGCGATATTTTCGCTTCATCCAAGGCTTGGCCGACAAAACCTTCGATGGTTTGCGCGCCCGGGGCAGCCCCCGATCCGGCCCGCCCAGCCGGAATTGCACCTGCCGTCACTGTCGCCGACATAAGTTCCTCCCCCGTGATGTGCCGATCAGGCCGCTTTTGCGGCTTCTGTTCCGGCAAGTGTGGAAGGGCGGTCGCCCACTGTCAATGCGGATCGCGCGCGGCGAACGCACCGCCGCCCCAACTCACGCGCCTTCGAACTGCAATATGTACAGCCCGGCGTTGGAATCGGTGAGGTACATCACGCCCTGCGCATCGACGAAACAATCGCACGACTGAATCACTTGCGGCCGGTTCGGGCGTGGATCGAACATGCGGTCGGGCGCCGGCGGCACGAAGTAAGCGGCTTCGCGCGGCTGGAACGGATTGGCGATGTCGTAGACGCGCACGCCGGCATTGTGCAGCGTTGCGAAAATGAAGCGCGAGCTCTGCATCGCGCCCGGCCGGTTCTCCCAAAGATTATGCGGACCGAAATTGCCGCCCTTCTTGCAGTAGTCGAATTCGTCCGGCACGGGCATCGTCGCGATGCTCACCGGATTTGACGGTTCGCGGACGTCGAACACCCAGATGTAGCGCAGCCCCTTGCTGCAATCGGCAAAGTTCGCCTCATCGGCCACGATGAGGAGATTGCGGTCAGGCAGCGGCAGCGGCGAATGCGTGCCACCGCCGAACGGCGGATCCCAATTGCGATGACAGACGAGTTTCGGCTTTGCCGGATCGCCGACATCGATCACCGCAAGGCCGCCGTCGCGCCAGGCGCTGTAGGCGAGATTGCCGGCGACCAGCGCGTGGTGCAGCGCATAGCGCCTGTCCTGCGGCCAGGTCGGCTTCTCGCCGCCGGCTGTCCACATTCCCGGCAGCCAGAACTTGCCGACGACCTGCGGCCGCGTCGGCTCCGCCATGTCGACAATCACGAGTATGTGGTCGGAAAATTCCGGCAGATGAACCGAGACGTAAGCGTAGCGTTCGCCGACGTACCAGATGCGGTGCGGCCCCAGACCGCCGAGCGGCAGGAACGCGATCTCACGCGGCGCTTCGGGCTTCGACAAATCGTAAACGCGCAACCCCGTCGTAAACTCCTGGCCCTTGAGTTCCTGGCCGGAGGTGCCTTTGAAATAAGAGTTCTTGGCTCACCTGCATGGTCCATACGCTTGGCCCGTTGACGGCCAGAAGCAGTTCGCCGTGGGTCTGCAGATGATGAGCGCGCGTATTCGGCGGACAGCGCAGAAAGTTGACCGGCCGCGGATTTTTCGGATCGCGCACATCGATCACGGTGATGCCGTTGGAAAATCCGTGGCCGATATAGGCGAAGCCCTTGTTGACCATGACCTGCACGCCATCGCCGCGGCCGCCCTGGTCGCTGTGGCTGAGGAACTTGATGTTGTGGCTGGCGACGGCGTTCATGGCTTATCTCCTAAGCTTTGCGGCGACCCTGGACGGCAGGCGGGACAAGCCTGGGGACGACACGGTAGATTTATCCGTTGACGAGGAAGGACGAAACGATGGCCGCGGCAGAAAAGTCACACGGAATGATTGCAGTCGACAAGATGGGCGGGAAAGTCCTGTTCCTCGATCCCACGACCTATGAGACCGAGGTGGTGATCGACGGCTTTCCACGCACGGTGCACGAATTGCTTGTTGTTCCGGAGACCGGCCTGGCCTATGTGCCGATCTTCGGCGACGGAGTCCACGGCCGCAATCCCAATCCGCAGCATTCCTTGTGCATTTTCGATCTGCACAAACGCGCGCATGTCGGCACGATCGACTTGCGTCCCTACATTGCCCCGCACACGCTCAAGCTCGGACCCGACGGGCTGATCTATCATCACCTGCGAGAACAGCGCGGTCGTCGCCGTGATCGACCGCAAGACCAATAAGGTCGTGGAGGCGATCGAATCCGGCTCGACCAATGGCCATCGCCTGATCATTTCACCTGATGGCAAGCGGCTCTACACCGAGAACGAGGAAGACGCCACGGTCTCGGTGATCGACCTGACGACCCGAAAGCTGCTCGGCAAGATCAATACGCCACGCCCGCTCGCCGGCATCGCCATATCGGCCGATGGCCGAACTGTCGTTGCCGTCGACGACGCTCAGCCGACGCTGTTCCTGATCGATACCGAGGCCGGGCAGGTTCGCGAGGAAGTGGTTCTCAAGGACGTGCCCAAGGCCGCACAAATCGCACGTTACGCCCCCGACAACAGCTTGATCGGCGTCACCAGCCTGAACAGCGATATGGTCAGCCTGATCGATCCCTCATTCCACGATCAGACCGCGATCAAGGTCGGCTCGCAACCGATGGACATGGCGTTTCGCGGCGACGAGTTGTTTGTCGCCTGCCAGGGCGACGGCTCCATGCACGTCATCGATATTCCAAACCGGCGCATCAAGAAAAGCTTTCACGTTGGCACCGGCTGCGAGTTGGTCGGCTTTTTCTGAGTTTTCGAGCGCCAGCCAATGGCCGCAAGCATGACATTTCATGTGTGCAGCAGCCTGACTTCGTGAGATTATTCGCTCCGCAGGTGGCCTGATTCGGCCAGGGGATCGCATGGGTTTGCTGTTTGCTGCAACCGCGGCCGCCGATCGACGATGCTGAATACAACAGGTCTTTCCACTACCCTGGCCGCTCTCGTTCACGGCCGTTCTACGGCCGGAACGGCTCAACTGCGCTTGCAAATGAGCGATAACGCGACTTCCGACCAGCCCGCATCCCAGAACCAGGAGCTGCCGCTGGAGCTTTCGCCCGCCCGCATTTTGGTGCTGCCGGTCGCGGTTTTTGTTGTCACGGTTTTCACCATTGATTTTTCCCACGTCTCGCAATTCATCAACACACTTTGGCCGGTGAATGCGATCATTCTGGTTGCTCTGCTTCGCTACAAGCGCAATCTGCGCGATTTCGGCTCGATTATCGGCAGCGGTTTTTGTGCGATTGCTTTGGCGTGCATAGTCACCGGCACTACGCCCGCCTCCTCGGTGATTGTCGGCGCAGCGAATATCCTGGAGGTCGGCATCGTGCTGGCGCTGTTGTCTGTTTTTCGAATCTCCGTGACCAATTTCACTAATTTCAGAAGCCTGCTCATCTTCATCGTCATTGCCGGCGGTATCGCGCCGTTCGCTAGCGACGCGTTGGCGGCGGTGGCCGTCGGCTCGATCTACGGCATTACCTGGCGCCTCTTATGGCTGCATCTGTATCCCGCCCACGCGCTCGGCATGATCATCGTGGTGCCACTTCTCGTCAGCGTGACATCACGGGACTGGTATGCGCTTCACCTGCAGCAGCGGCTGGCGGAAGCCATCGCCGTGCTCGCTGTCGTGCTCGCAGTTTGTGCTGGGGCCGCCTATTTTCGTCCTTTTATCTTCATGATTGTCCCGGCCATTCTTTTCGCGACAGTGAGATTCGGCCTTGTCGGCGCCACCGTGGCAACGCTGGTGACCGCGCTCATCGCCGCCTTTTTTGTCGTCATGGGAATAGGCGAATCCCTGCTGTCGCGGCCTGAACTTTCGGACCGGATCCTGGCATTGCAGGTCATCCTGGCGTTTACGTCGCTCTGGTCGCTGCCGACCGCAGCATTGTTGACCGAACGAGACCGCCTATTGAGCGACTTGTCGCTTGCGAACTCCCAATTGAAAATGGAAAGCGAAAGAAAGAATCACCTGGTGATGGGCCTGCGACGTCATCTGTCGATTGCCGAGGAAAAGGAAAGGTTGCGGTTGTCTTACGAGTTGCACGATCAAGCCGGGCAAGCGCTCATCGCCGCCATCCTGGAATTGAACGAGATCGATGCATTGATCGTCGGCCCCGCCCACGAGCGTCTGCATCTGGTTCGCAAGAGGATGGAACAGCTTGGCAAAATGTTGCATCGCATCGCATGGGAGTTGCGGCCACCCGCGATCGACGAACTCGGACTGAAAAAGGCGCTCGGCAGCTACATCGTCGACTGGAGCGAGCAGTGCGGCACGGACGTGGATTTCCACTGCGACGATCCGAATATTGACGACGTGCCGAGCGAAATTGGCACGGCCATATATCGCATCGTGCAGGAAGCACTCACAAATATCGTCAAGCACGCCGGGCAGCCTACCGATGTCAGCGTGGTCATCAGCTGCGTCAATGCAACGCTCCAGGTCATCATCGAGGACAACGGTTGCGGCTTCGACGTTGGTGCAAACACGGCAAAGACCGGCGGCTATCATGGTCTCGGTCTCGATGGCATGCACGAGCGGCTATTGCTGATCGGCGGTACGCTCGAAATCGAGTCGACGCCCGGCATGGGCACCGCCCTTTTCGCCCGCATTGCGCTGGATGCACAAAGGTCGGCGGCGTGACTGAGAAGACGCGCATCGTCCTGGCCGACGACCATCCGATCGTGCTCGATGGCCTGCGCAATCTCGTCAGCGCCGAGGAAGACTTTCAACTTGTCGGTGAGGCGGCGAGCGGCCTGAGCGCCCTAAAACTCATCCGCGACAAACGGCCGGACGTCGCCGTTCTCGACATATCGATGCCCGAGCTCAACGGCATTGTGCTCAGCCGCCGCCTTGCCGGCGAGATGCCGGATCTTCGGCTGCTTGTGCTGACGCTGCACGAAGATCGAGCCTATTTGAATCAAGCCCTGGAAGCCGGCGTCCGCGGCTATGTCCTCAAGCGCTCGGCGGTCGAAAATCTCGTTCAGGCCATTCGCGCAGTGATGGTCGGCGGGTTGTATATCGACCCGGCGATCGTCGGCCGGGTGTTCGACGGCAATCGCATCCACAAGAAACTTGCGGCCAGGAAAGGAGTCTCGCCGGCACTGACCGACCGCGAGTCCGACGTTCTGAAGATGGCCGCCTTGGGCTTCACAAACAAGGAGATTGCGTCGCGGCTCGACGTCGGCGTCAAGTCCGTCGAGACCTACAAGGCGCGCGGGCTCGAGAAGCTCGGCGTCAAGACCCGCGCCGAATTGGTCCGCTATGCCTCAGGCCAGGGATGGCTGGATCTCTAGTCCCATCCGCGTCGCAAGGTAACTTTTTGGTTAAGGTGTCAGGCAATCTCTGACAACGGCATTCCGCATTTCAACGCGGCCGATACGTATTTTGCTGTATGACAGCTAAGTGGAGCGGCGACTGCTGGCGGCATTTTATATATGCGGCGGTCGGTCGGGGAGTGGTTCATGTTGAAGGCGTTCAAGAAACCCGAAACCGGCCGTGGACCATTTCGCAGACTTTCCGACAGCGAGATCCTGCTGTTTGTCGCGCGTACGCTGCAACCGCGCTCGTCCGAGACGGAAACGCCTGATATTTTTGCCCGGCTGCAAAGCCTCAGGGAAATTCTCGACCACCAGGAGGTCGACCTCCTGGACTGGCCCGATTTGCCGGGCAAGGATCGCTTCTACGCGTCACTTCTGAACGCGAAACGTTTGGTCGCCCAAATCGCCGATGACTTGGCCGGCGCGGCGGCAGCCGATGCCGCGAAACGCGGCGCTGAAAGCGCGTGAACCCGGCAACCTGATTTATCGGCGGCCATGCCAATTACGCGTACGTCAGCAGAGCCCTCTTTTCCACTCGACTTTTCGGCGATCAGCTTCCTCATCGTTGACGATCAACCGTTTACCCGCCGCATCGTCCGCTCGATGCTCGTGGGATTCGGCAGCCGCGAGGTCTACGAATCGTCGAACGGCGCCGAAGCGCTCGAATTGGCGCGCACTGTCATTCCCAATATTATCATCACCGATCTCATCATGCCGGTCGCCAACGGCGTGGAACTGATCGCCATGCTCAAGGCGCCCGACTCGCCAGCCAGGCAAATTCCGATCATTGTGTTATCCGGGTATCTGACCAAAACGGCGGCGCTGGCGATAACCAATTCGGGCGCCGACGAAGTGCTGGTCAAGCCGGTGTCGCCGAAGGCGCTCTACGGGCACATATCCCGCATCGTGTTGCGCAGGAATCAGACGAACGTTCCCCCGTCATTGCTCAATAATCCGCAAAGGCGCGCCGAGAGCGACCGCAAGAAGGCAAAAAATCTGGCATACGTTGTGTGAGGGCGCCGGCAGCGCGGTCTTCAGTCGGCCGCCACTGACATTTCCGCCGGCGGCGCGTGTTCGTCGTGAGCGCGTACGTGGAGCGGCTTTCTTTCCTGCGTCAGGTTGTAAGCACTATTGATCAGCGACAGGTGCGAAAAGGCTTGGGGGAAATTGCCGACAAGGCGCTTTGTGACGGGATCGTATTCTTCGCTCAGCAAGCCCAGATCGTTACGCAACCCGACAAGGCGGCTGAACAGCGCTTCGGCGTCATCGAAACGGCCCTGCAGGATGTAGACGTCCACCAGCCAGAAGCTGCACGCCAGAAATGCGCCTTCACCGGGCGGCAACGCGTCTTCGACCTCCTCGGTGCTATAGCGCATGACAAAGCCGTCGCGGAGCAGCCGACGCTCAATCGCCGCAATGGTGCGCTCCACACGCGGATCGGATACCGGCAGGAAACCGACGCACGGCAGTAATAGCAGGCTGGCGTCGAGCTGTGCCGACCCGTAAGCCTGCACGAACGTACCCAAATTTTTGTCGTAACCGCGCGCCAAAACGTTTTCGCATATCGCATCGCGCTGCTCGCGCCAATGTTCGAGCGGCCCTTCGTGCCCAAACGACTCCGCACTCTTGATTGTGCGATCGAAGGCGACCCACGCCATGACTTTGGAATAGGTGAAGTGCTGCGCCGGCCCGCGCATTTCCCAAAGGCCCTGATCGGGCGTTTGCCAGATTTTTTCGAGATGTTCGAGGAATTTGACTTGCGTGTCCCATCCGGCCTCGTTGGTCGAAAGCCCACCGCGCCGCGCCTGATAATAGACGTCCATGATCTCGCCATACACGTCGAGCTGCAGCTGGGTATGCGCCGCATTGCCGATGCGCACCGGCGTTGATTTCTCGTAGCCCGGTAGCCAATCTACAACCCATTCAGCGAGGCGGCGTTCGCCCCCGATGCCGTACATGATTTGAAGCTGGTTCGGGCTGCCCGCGACTGCACGCAAGAGCCATTCACGCCACGCCTGCGCTTCGTCATAATAACCGGCATGCATGGAGCAAAGTAGCGTCAGCGTGGCGTCGCGGAGCCAGCAAAAGCGGTAATCCCAATTGCGTTCCCCACCGAGTCGCTCGGGCAGCGACGTGGTCGGCGCGGCGACAATGCCGCCCGTCGGCGTATAGGTCAGCGCCTTCAGCGTGATCACCGAACGGCGGACCGCCTCGGACCATTCTCCGGCCGGACGGCATTTCGCAGACCATTCTTCCCAGAATTTTTGAGTGTCGCGCAGCGCCGTCACCGGATCGACCGCAGCCGGCAGCGCCTTATGTGAAGGCGAATAGGTAAGGATCAACGGAACAGTTTCGCCGCGGCTGACGGTGAACTCGCCAACTGTGGTCATGTCCTTGCCTTTGAGATGCACCGGCGTGCGCAAGACCGTCATATCCGGGCCGGCGATTGCACGCAGCGAACCGTCCTCGACCTTGGTGACCCAAGGCACCACGGCGCCATATCCAAAGCGCAAGACAAACTCGGTTCGCATCGCGACCGTGCCTGCTGTGCCGACCACCAAGCGCACGATCTCCGAATGATCGGAACGGAACGGCATGAAATCGATCAGCGTCACGGCGCCTTCGGAGGTCTCGAAGCTGGTTTCGAGAATCAGCGTGCCGGGCCGATAGCGACGGGTAATTTTGGCTTTTTGCCGCGGCGACACCAGCCAGCGGCCGTGTTCGGGGGTGCCCAGAAGAGCGGCAAAACATGCTTCCGAATCGAAACGCGGCCAGCACAGCCAATCGATCGATCCGTCGCGCGACACCAGCGCTGCGGTCTTGCAATCGCCGATCAGCGCGTAATCTTCAATAGGGCTTGGCATGGAGAAAATATCAATGGTTCAGGAGAAGTCGACAACGACCTTAATGTCGTCCGGTTCTTGCGCAAGCGATTGCGTCCACTGCTCGACAGGGACACGCCGCGTGATCAGGCGATCGAGCCACGATTTGTCGGCGCTGTTAAGCGCTGCGACTGCGGCTTCGTAGTGACTGCGATTGGCGTTGACGGTTCCAAACACCGTGTCGTTGTCGAGCACCATGGTTCGGTTGAGGCTGCCGACGTCGACCTCCAGGCTGTGACCGGGCGACGAGACACCGACAAGGCATACGATGCCTGCCGAGGCCGTACGGCCGAATGCGTCGCGAACCACGCTTGGCGCACCGGTGCATTCCATCAACACATCGGGCTTGAGCGAGCCGAGTTCGCTCAGTTCGCCGAGATGAAAGGTGCCGCCGATGCCGCGCACGATTTCTCTTTTCTCCAAGCTGTCATGATGATCGAGAACGTGGACATCGAGGCCGCGCTGCGAACCGATGAGAGCGGCTAGCAGGCCGATCGGGCCCGCGCCGGTAACCAGCAGCGTCTTCGGCTGCCACGCGCGGGAGCGGCGTCCGATACGTTCGGTGTGATCCCACGCCTTGGCGACGACACTGGTCGGTTCGAGCAGCACGCCGGCATTGCCGAGTGAGCCATCGACCTTGATCAGAAAGTCCGGTTCAACCCGGAAAAAGTCCGAGCCATAGCCGTTGCGTTCTTTGATGCCGCGTTCGGTGTAGCGGCCGTTGCGGCACATGTCCCACTCGCCCACGGCACAAGCCGGGCACGGCACGGGATCAGGCCGGCGCACGATGCCGACAACCAGATCGCCGGATTTGAATCCGCTATCGGCGGGCGCATCCTGCACTCTGCCGAACGATTCGTGGCCGATCACCAATCTTTTCTCGCCGGGTGGCGCCCAGCCATACTGTCCGGACACGATTTCGCGGTCAGTGCCGCATACGCCTAGCGCCAGCGTGCGCACCAGCACGGCGCCATCCGAGCGCGGCGGTTCCGGGATGTCTTCAACTCGTGCCGAATTGGCCACACCGGGCACGACAGTGAGGGCGCGCATTGATATTCCGCTGTTCGTGATCGAGGGCAGGCGTGGCCCGCACCGCCCTCGAATAATGTCTCAAAGTCTAAACCCCGGCGTGTGAAAAGGTTCCCTTAATGGAACCAAACTGCGGCGTTGTGGTTAGAGGGTGTTCGCCCTGGGCGTGGCATTCAGCCAGGATTTCGAATGGACTCCATCGGGCGCAGACACTGGGCGATTGCCGAAGGCTATATCCCTTCGCAAAGCTCATTTACCGATCCCACGCTGATCTCTCATGAGACCGCGTGCATTCTCAATGCAGGGGACAAGGAGGCGCGCGTCCGGATTACGATCTATTTCGCCGACTGCGAACCGATCGGTCCCTATCGGGTGACTGTTTCGCCACGTCGTACATTGCACCTGCGCTTCAACGATCTCACGGATCCGGCGCCGGTACCGCGCGACACCGCCTATTCTTCAGTATTCGAATCCGACGTGCCCATCGTCGTGCAGCATACCCGGCTCGATTCCCGGCATGCCGAAGTGAGCCTGCTTTCGACGACAGCTTATGCCGAAGCGTAAGCGCGTTGACGGAATCCTGCATTGCAGCATTTCGCAGAATAATTACGGGAAATAATCGCCAGAACCTCTACTAAACCGGCGATATCAGCCGCATGCGGCTGATTTGCTGCGCCGCATCGTTAAAGGAACAAAGCACGGCCGTTTGGGTTAATGGAGTGCCGCACCAACGGTGAGTGAATGACTGTCATCGTCGTTTCTAATCGCGTAGCCCAATTCCTGCCCGATGAGCCGATCTCCGGTGGACTGGCCGCTGCGCTTATTCCCATGGTCAAGGAATCCGGCGCAATCTGGGTCGGCTCCAGCGGACGAACCAGCGACGCGGCACAACGAAAAGATCCCTTGGTAAAAATCGAGTCGCTTGGCGCTGGTGCGCTGGCGACAGTCGATATGCCGTCGAAGCATTTCGTCGGCTACTACGAGGGCTTTGCCAATTCGGCGCTGTGGCCGGCGCTGCACTCCCGAGCCGATCTTATTCACGTCACGGCCGAGAATTACACCTCCTATCGCGAAGTCAATGCGTTCATGGCGCGGGCGCTGCTGCGCTTTAGCAAACCTGAGGCCGTGTTTTGGGTGCACGACTATCATTTCCTCACACTGGGTGCGGAACTGCGCCGGTTCGGTATTGACCGTCCGATTGGTTTTTTTCTGCACACGCCGTGGGCCGAGCGGCATACGATGGCCGCCGTCCCGCACCAGGCCGAAATCGTGCGCGAGATGCTGGCTTACGACCTCATCGGTTTCCAGACGGTCGAGGATCGGCTGAATTTCGAGGACTATCTGCGCGTCGAGCTTGGCATCACGACTGTTGATGGGACAATCGCCACTGAGTGGGGCTGGACCCAGCTCGCCACTTTCCCAATCGGCATCGACGTTGACGAATTCGCCAAGCGCGCCGCCGGCGCGATGACGCGCCCCGAGGTGTCGCGGCTGCGCGCGAGCCTGCAAGGCGAAAAGCTCGTCTTGGGTGTCGATCGTCTTGACTATTCCAAAGGACTGGCGAACCGCGTCCGCGCTTTTGAACAACTGCTGGAAAACGAGCCCGACCTGAAACGTAGGGTGTCGCTTTTGCAGGTTGCCGTGCCGTCGCGCGGGAACATCAAGGCCTATCGTGAACTCAAAGCCGAACTCGCCACGCTGGTCAGCGAAATCAACGGCCGCCATGGCGAGGTCGACTGGACGCCCATTCGCTATCTCAACAAAGGTTTCTCACAGCTCACGCTCGCCGGGTTCTATCGCACGGCCAATGTCGGGCTGGTCACGCCGCTGCACGACGGCATGAATCTCGTTGCTAAGGAATACGTTGCCGCGCAAAATCCGCTCGACCCGGGGGTTCTGGTGCTGTCCTCATTCGCCGGCGCGGCGAAGGAACTCGATGCCGCACTTCTGGTCAATCCGCACGATATCGATGCGGTGGCGCGGCAAATTGCCAAGGGTCTGGTCATGAGCATCGAGGAACGGCGCGAGCGCTGGCAGCAGATGGTCACGAAGCTGCGGCGGGCACCAGTGCGGAGCTGGTTCACCGACTTCCTGCACACCCTTGCGGAGGTGCGGCGCGCACCGGCACTGCCGACGGATTTGCGGCTCGTTCTCGATGGCGCGCGAATGACGGCACAGCAACGCTGACAACCGTTTGCAGCCGCCCTTACCCTCGATGCGTCTTGGCCTTCACCGCATGGCTGCTCGTCTGCCCCGCCTTGAGTGCGGCCTCCTGTAACGTGTGGCGAATCTGATCGCGTTTCTCGTGGATCGAAGCGATCACCGGGCCAACGGCAACACCCAACTCCACCAAGGCCGCTTCCGAGAGTTGAAGGCTTGCTTCGATGGTCTCGGGCACCGCATCGGTGGCGCCAAGCGCATAGAGATGACGAGCGTGATCGGCATCGCGCGCGCGCGAAACGATAACGATGTCGGGCCGCAGCGCACGCACATGCTCGACGACGCTGTCGATCAGATCGGGAGTGTGAATCGTAATAATGACACCAGCCGCCGTCGCCAGGCCGCAAATTTCAAGGAACATCGGATCGGCCGCGTTGCCATAGTAAACGTCGTGGCCGTCACGACGGTCGCGCGTCACGGTGTGGGCATCGAAATCTGCCGCAATGTAGCGGATGCCGTGTTCCTTCAACAGCGCGCACACCACCTTGCCGACCCTGCCGTAGCCGACAACGATTGCATGGCCCTGTCCACCGCCAGGACGGGTGATCAATTCGGAATCCATCGGCCGGTTCGCCCGCATAAGTGTCGCAAGCCGCCGTCCGGCGAGCGACAACAGCGGTGTGAGCGCCATGGTCACCGATGTGACCGCGAGCGTGAAACTGGCGAGATGCGCCTCGATCAGTCCTAAACTTGCCGCCATCCCGATACCGACGAAGGCAAATTCTCCGCCGGGACCGAGCAACAACGCAGTCTCGACGGTGACCGGCCAGGACAGGCGAAACAGTTTGCCGAGGCCTGCCATCATCAACGACTTGACGGCGATCAATCCCACGACAGCGACGATCAGCGCCAGTGGCTCACGCAATAGCTCCCGCACATCGATATCCATGCCCACCGTGAAGAAGAAAATTCCCAGCAGCAGGCCTTTGAAGGGCTCGACGGTCGCCTCGATTGCTTTGCGGTATTCCGTTTCCGCGAGCAACAAACCGGCAACGAATGCTCCAAGCGACATGGACAAGCCGGCTTCATAGGCGACCACGCCGGCGAAAATGATGACGAACAGCACGGCGGCGATGAAAAGCTCACTGGAGCGGGTGCTCGCGACCAGCCGGAATAATGGCCGCAGCAGGACACGCCCGAAGACAACAATCACGGCGACGGCGACGGCCGCTTGCAGGAGCGCAGTGCCAAGGCTTTTGAGAACGGAAGCGCCGGTGCCGGCGCCGAGGATGGAAATGAACATCAGGATCGGGATGACGGCGAGATCCTGTGCGAGCAATACGGAGAAGCTGGCGCGGCCGACATTGGTGGTCAGACGCTCCTGATTCGACAGCAGTTCGAGTACGATCGCGGTCGAGGACAGCGACAGGCTTGCGCCGAGAATAGTAGCGTCCGCGGCGCTCTGCCCTGCCAGTAAGGCAACACCGGCAAGCAGCGCAGTGGTGAGCAATACTTGCAGTCCGCCCAGCCCGAACACCAGCCGCCGCATGGTTACGAGCCGGTGGAAGGACAGTTCAAGACCGATCAAGAACAGCAGAAAGACGATGCCAAGCTCGGCGATACCCTCGACGTTCTTGGCTTCACCAACCGTGACCCAGTACAGGGCCGGGAATGAACCGATGAGGGAGCCCAACCCGAGCGGCCCCAATAGGGCGCCAGCGCCGAGATAACCGAGAACGGGGCTAAAGCCCCATCGCCTGACAAGGGGTACGACAACGCCCGCCGTGCCGAGCACGACAAGGGCATCGCTGTAAGCTGCAATGTTGATGCTGGTAGAGGCCAAAATGTCCTCCGGCGCGGCGTACCGCCGGACACTACGCCGAGTCTGTCGCGCTTGGTATCGAACCTGGCGCGGCGGCGCATGGCGACCGCCATTGCGCCGGCCCGCAATGCCTGCAAAATTCCAGCGCAATAAAACCGAAGAGCATCGAGCGGGAGTAAACGCAGCTATGAGCGATCTCACAATCACCGCCGTCCGCATCACCACGCTGCGCGTGCCGTGGCCCCAAAACCCTTGGCTCAAGGGCCACCGGTTCGGCGATGCCCGCACATTCCTTGTGGTCAATGTCGAGACCAAGGGCGGCATCATCGGCATGGGCTACCTGTTCCTGTTCCGGCCGGGCATCAAATCGATCATCGCTTGCCTCAACGAGGTGATCATCCCCAATGTCATCGGCAAGGACGCGAGCGCGGTCGAGGCGATCTGGCAGCATCTCTGGAACACCACGATCACCTTCGGCCGCGGCGGCATCGCCACCATGGCGCAGTCCGCGCTCGATATCGCGCTGTGGGATGTCGTCGGCAAAGCCGCCAAGCTGCCGCTGCACCGGTTGTGGGGCAGTTATCGGACGCAGATGCCGGCGTATGGCTCCGGCTGCTTCCGCGGCTCCGGCGGCGACGGCATGATCGCGAAGGCGCTGCATTACAAGGAACGTGGCTACAAGGCGATCAAGATGCAGGTCGCGCACACTGACGACCTTGCCGCGGATCTCGATAACGTCAAACGCATGCGCGAAGCGCTCGGGCCCGGCATCGACATCATGATCGACGTCAACATGGGCTGGACCGCCGACGTCGCAATCCAGATGGGCCGCAAGTTTCAGGACTACGACGTGTACTGGCTCGAGGAGCCGGTGGTGGCAGACGATTTTGCTGGCTATTTTCGCATTGCCGAGGCGCTGGACCTGCGCATCGTCGGCGGCGAGACGCATTTCACCCGGTTCGACCTCAAGCCGTTCTTTGAAAATCCGCGCTTGCCGATCCTGCAGCCGGACCCGATGCGCGGTGGCATGACCGAACTGCGCAAAATCGCAACGGTCGCTGATACCTGGAACATGGCCATCGCGCCGCACCTGTTCCCCGAACTGAACGTGCAGTTGCTCGCCTCGATCCCGAACGGCATCTGGATCGAGGACATGGGGCTTGCGGACGATCTATGGATCGATCCGGTGCCAGTGGTGAACGGCATGATCACCGTGCCGGAACGGCCCGGTCATGGTCTCGCATTCAAGCCGGAAATCTTGAGCGACTGTGCAGTCAAGAGCTGAATGCACCGCGCATTGGAGCGCAAACCATTCGGCGGATTGAAACGGCCGGTCTCAGAACGACCAATCAAAGGCGTTTGCCGGCATACCTTCAAACATCGTGGTCGTACCGATCAAAATGGCCGTCGTCTCGAGCACGCCATAGAGACGCGGTGACATCGACCGATACTGCAAGCCCGCAAACAGGATCGCAAATAACACGAGCTGGAGGCTCATCAGTTTCCATGTCTTTGCCATAGAAAGCTCCATCGCATCTGCAAACATAACCGGCTGGAATCGCCCGCTGTTCCCTACCACTCTCAGTGTCGGTAGTGTGGCTTCGTCGCGGAGCGATGGATGTGACGGCAAACACAAGAATGATCATTTCAATAACGTTTTGAAAGTCATGCAATTTCTAACGCGCCCGACGCTCCGTCGCATTGCTCACCGCCCGCTCTGGCAATGCCTGCGTGCGGCCGAATAGTCGGCGAAGCCGATGTGCGGCATCTTCGTGAGCAAGCATTTTGGGTGATGGAATGGATTGGGTAGCGGAGGACGGATTTGAACCGCCGACACGCGGATTATGATTTCGCGTTTCACATTGAAAATGCTATATAATTTTTCGATATATTGCATTATTGTTGCACCAGAGAGCGCTATCGTTGCTAGTTAGAGCACGACCTAATGCTTCCGATCTTTTACAAACAATACTTTGTAGCAATTAGCTTGTTCGCAGATTTGGAAAAGGCCAGAGACGCTTACGTCGAACATAAAGAACCGAACTGGGGTGGGGTTTATGATGTTTCTCTTCGGTCCGGTAAGGTCATCCATACGCTTGGATGGGTAAATGTTTGCACTAATGACCGCGCCCCAAGCTTCTGGAACGAGCAGATGCGCGGCAAGCGCCATCGCGCTGCGCATTGGCGGCATGGGGGACTGACATTTGAGGGACAAATTCAGTGGGATCAGCGTAATCCGTGGCAGGACAAACCAATCGATCCCGACACGCTGGACAATGTGCAACTCACCACCGTGTATCCGCTACGCGAGTTGACGGAAAAGCGTGCGGCGAAGGCAGCATGGGCACTGTTCTTGGCCGGCGACCAAAATTACACAGAATGGTACGACGAATCGATTGACCGACGATGGACGAAGCTATTTCAAGCGCCCGCCAGATAACTGCACTTCCTAATTCCCAAAGGCTCCTGACTGAGTTGTCTGACGAAATAGAAAGACACCGATATCAACGAGCAACTTTGCTCGAGGTGAAAACTGCTTTTTTGGGTATGTCTTTAGCTGCCGGGTTCGTCGGACGCGCGTTTGAGCGCTTTTAAATTTCAGAATGTATAACAGAAATTCGCGCGAAGTCAGAATTGAATGCACGTCTGTTTAGGTTTTTATTAAGTCGCGCGATCCATCTGCGCTGCGTTGTGCGACTCCTGAAAGAACCGTAGATATTCGTCTTTAGTAATTCCAAGCGCTTCCATAAGCTTTCCCGACAATTCCGCAATTTCGAGCACGACGGAATTTATGCGGCTTTGATCGTAGCGTTCGATCTTGCTCGTGAAGGTTCGTTTTGTTTTGCGGCGATTAAACCAAATTTGTTCGGCGCTCCCGCCAATGACACTGTGCATAATGTCGTTACGGTCTTCGACCCGCTCGATTTGTTTCAAAAGGCTAATAAACTCCGCATTTCTTTTTGCGTCACGATTCAACAAACTCATAAGAATTGACGCGCGAGATCGGAACATTAGGCCAGCGGTTACAATGGAAGTTTCTAATGGTTGAGTGCCCAATTGTTTGCCGATTCCGACTTCAATTGCGGCCTCAATCAATGACCAAGCCATCACAAAGTGACCCAACATCGCCGCAAGCTTTTCGGGAGGCATTGACCACTTACCAGTGGGCGCGGGTTCAGATTTGCGCACAACGGCTGCCGTCGATTTAGGCACGACAGTTATCTTCCCATCCAGCCGGTGCCGTCTCCTCCGCTTCCGCCTCCGCGCCTTGCACGAATCCAGGAGGTATCACGACTAACTACTTGGGTCGCACGTGGCCGTTCTCTGCGGCGTCCGCATTGTGGGTTTGGACATACGTGCGCCTGCTCGCGCTCGCGCCATAACATGATTTTCGGCGGCCACGGGCAATCGCACAAATGCATATTCAGTTGCTTGGCCAACTGCGCATCTGAGCGAGCAAGCATGTCGTCGAGGCCCCGGACCTTGTCCTCAACTTCATTGCGCTGATCGCCCTCCGGCAAGTCGCGCACTAAGTCTTTCACTTCGTCAAGCGCCGCTTGATAAAGCTGTCGCCAATCGAGAAACCCGCCATCGCTCATGATTCAATCCTTACGATCAAATGATTCCCAGAGCGCACGGCCGGGAGCAAATCCACACGGCCAGCAACTCATCATAACTGTATCACGCCACCCGAATGCCAAGTGCTCTCCCGCATTTCTATTGCGTGGAGCTAGAGGGGGGACGTTCGGAATGCCTGGAATCTCAGGGGAAGTATTTGCAACAGGCGGAAGAGAATTCGCGAAATTGCTGTGGCCACCGGGCTAAATTTGATATTGTTTTTCAGAGATTTAAGCTGGTAGCGGGGGAGGGATTTGAACCCCCGACACGCGGATTATGATTCCGCTGCTCTAACCAACTGAGCTACCCCGCCATCGCAGATGCCTCCGGCGGACCATTGGCCGGCGCCGGCGGGGGCAAGACTTAGGGCAGTTTGCGGACCATTCCAAGGGGCTAATTTTCGCCGGAACTTCCGGCGGCAGCCGCCTCGGCGGTCATGGCACCACGGTTGCCGTTTCGAAATCACCGTCGAGCCTGCCGAAGCGGATCAGCGAGAAGTGGCCGAGCGGCGGCATGGCGCGGCGCTCTATGAAGCGTACCCCGCCATGATGCGCCGCCCACTGCGCCAGCCGCTCCCAGCGGAACTCGGGCCGCCAGCCAAGCCGGCGGGCAACCGGCGCGAACCATTGCTCGAACGACGAACGCATCCCGCTCTCGGCGCCGAGATGGTTCACCAACACGATCTCGCCGCCGGGCCGCAGCACGCGCGCGAACTCGTTGAGCGTCGCTTCGGGATCCGGCACCGCGGTGATGACGTATTGCGCGACGACGACGTCGAATACGCCGTCCTGAAAGCCGAGATGCTGCGCATCCATCACGGCAAGTCCATCGACATTGGTCAGCCGATGTTCCGCGACGCGCGCCTTGGCTTTGCGCAGCATCGGCGCCGAAAGATCGACACCGGTAAGCCGATTGGTCCATGCATATTCCGGAAGCGACAGTCCAGTGCCGACGCCGACCTCGAGAATCCGGCCACCGATGCGCTCGGCTGCCGCGACTGATGCCTTGCGCCCGCGATCGAAGACCGAGCCGAATACAAGATCGTAGACCGGCGCCCAGCGCGCATAGGCCTTGGCGACTGTATCCTTGTCCAGTTCGGCCATTATGCTTTAGCGCGCCGCCGCCATCGCGATGCCAGCCACGCTTTGGCTCTTCGCCATCGTGGCGGCGATCATACCGCCGCCGAGCACACGCGGCTGGCCGTCGGCTGCATCATAGAAGGCGCAAGCCTGGCCCGGCGATACGCCGTCTTCGTTGCCGATCAGCTCGACCTCGATGCCGCCGCCGGCGTTGCGGCGCAGCCATGCCGGCTGCGGCGGCCGCGTCGAGCGCACTTTGACAAAGACCTCGGGACCGCGGTCCAGCGCCTGCTCGATCGTGCCGTCACCGAGCCAGTTGACATCACGCAGGTGGATGCGGCTCGTGCGCAACGCGTCACGCGGGCCGACAACAACGCGCCGTGACCCGGCATCGAGCCGCACGACGTAAAGCGGCGAGCCTGTCGCAATGCCGAGCCCGCGGCGCTGACCAACGGTGAAATGAATGATGCCGGCGTGACGGCCGAGCACGCGGCCATCGAGGTCGACGATTTCGCCAGGACCGGCAGCGCCCGGCCGCAGCCGCTCGATGACGTCGGCATAATGTCCGGTCGGCACGAAGCAGATGTCCTGGCTGTCCTGCTTGTCGGCAACCGGCAAGCCAAAACGCCGTGCCAGATCACGCGTCTCCGCTTTAGTACGGTCACCGAGCGGGAAGCGCAGCAGATCGAGCTGCGCTCGCGTCGTGGCGAACAGGAAATAGCTTTGATCGCGTTCTGCTTCACGCGCGCGGTACAGCGCGCGGCCGCCACCCGGCAGCGCCCGCGACGCAACGTAGTGGCCCGTAGCCAGAACCTTGGCTCCGAGCTCGCGCGCGGTTTGCAGCAAGTCGCGGAATTTGATCGACTGGTTGCATTCGATGCACGGTACCGGCGTCTCGCCGGCGACGTAACTCTCGGCGAAACGGTCGATGACCGCTTCCTTGAAGCGACTTTCGTAATCGAGAACGTAGTGCGGAATACCGATGCGCGCGGCGACCGCGCGGGCATCATGAATATCGCGGCCGGCGCAACAGGCGCCTTTGCGGTGGGTCGACGCGCCGTGGTCGTAGAGCTGGAGCGTGATACCGACAACGTCATAGCCGGCGTCTGCCAGAATCGCCGCGGTCACCGAGGAATCGACACCCCCTGACATCGCGACGACGACGCGCGTGTCGGAAGGCCGTCCTCCGATATCAAGACCGCTCAACATGACAGTTTGGCTGCGCTCCATGGGCCCGTCCTTACTATAAGCGGCGCCCTTTCGCTCCGCCACGGTCCGTACTGGCGCAGAGATCGCGGCTGGAAAGCGGCAAAATTTGCCGCCCGCACGCAAGGGCTGCCGTGGCGGGGAGCCGTCACGGAACCCCAAGCTATTGAATTAACGTCATATTCCCAGATCGCCTCGATGGCCCGCAGGTTGCAAGCAAGTGACCGGGCGAGATCGGTTTCGGGGGTTTTGCAAGTGTCGAGTATAGCGTCCCACGTCAGTGCCATCACCGCCGGCGCATCTTCGCGTCAGCAGCACATGCAAGGATCGACGCCAGCCAGCGAAAGCGACCCCTTCGCCACCTTGCTCGACGCGCTGTCTACGGCCAGCAAGCCAGCCACAGCTCAGGCGGACGCCGCCTCGACCGCATCAGGCGACAACGACGCGACCGCCTCTGCGACCACAGTCATTAATTCCATCTTGGCCCCGACTGCGGGCAGCAATTCGACCCCGATTGCGATTGCGGAGACCGCCAACAATACGGCCATTTCGACCAGCGGCACCGCTGCAGGGGCAAAAGGCAAGGCGGCCGCGGCCGGCACTGCAAATAAGCCCAACGCCCTTTTTGCCGCCACGGCCCACGCGGCCATTCAAGCCACGGCAGGCGCGAAAGCCTCGACCGCGACGAGCGCCCCCTCCCAAATCCCTGCCGCGGACCAAGTCCCTGCCGCGGCCACTGAACCTGTCGACGCGGCGAAGGCAGCGCTGGCCAAAGCAGACCTTTCAGATAGTAACGTCGCCACACAGGAAGCTCTCACTGGATCGGCTTCGATCCAGAAACAGTCGAAATCGGCGACGGAGTCTGCAGCGACCGACACCAGCACCTCGCCAACTCTGAGCGGCCCTACAGCCAGCGTGACCGATACCGGCAGCGTCGCTTCGGCTGCGAACCAGGCGGCTCCGCTGGCACAACCGGTCGCCACGGCAATTACCGTCGACAGCCCGATTAATTCCGCGCCCGCAGCCGCAAATGCGCCGGCAGCCGGCAAGGTTATCGGGGACTTGACCAAGGCGCGCGCTAAACTCGTCCTGCCGTCGGCCGATGGAACGAACAGCCAAGGGCCGCAAGCCGCAAACGGTAGTGCGCCGGCAAAGCCGGCGTCGGCGACCAATAAAGTCGATGCAACCGCGAGCAAGCAACGCGGCACGAACGATGACGCATCGAACGCACCACAGGCGGATTCCGGCGCCGCGCAGCCGAGTTCGACACAAGCCGATGCCAATGTCCCTTCGCAGGCCGCGAACGGTAGCGCGGCGGCCATCACGGACGGTGCGCCGCGGATCAATGCGCCCGCCGTGGCTGCTGGGACTGAAATCTCAGCATCGCCGAACGCCCAAACCGGTTCGGCCGGAACAAGGGGGGACAGTGCCGGCCTACCGAATTTCGGTCTCTCGGTCGCCAATGCGTCCGCTCCGTCGGCAACCGTCGTGGCGCCGGCCGCCGCCGGAACGACCGGAACGGTACCGATCGCCGGGCTTGCCGTCACGATCGCCAGCCGTGCCCAAGCCGGCTCTAACCAATTCGATATTCGCCTCGATCCACCCGAGCTCGGCCGCATCGACGTACGCCTCGGCGTCGACCGCGACGGTCATGTGACGTCGCACATCATGGTCGACCGGGCCGATACGCTGCAACTGCTGCAAGATCAGCAACCGCAAATGCAGCAGGCTCTCGAGCAGGCCGGGTTGAAGACCGCCGATAATGGGCTGCAATTCTCGTTGCGCGATCAATCGTTCGCCGGACAGAACAATAATGGCGGCGGCGCCCAACCGAGCACGGCACAAATCGTCATTCCCGACGCCAATCTACCGCCAGTGCAATCAACGCAAGCCTACAATCGCCTGGGCTTGGGCACCGGGATCGACATCCGGGTGTAATCGGAAGATTTGAGGACCAATCATGTCAACAATCTCGCAGCTCGCCAGTGCCGCGCAAGCGGCAACAACATCGGCAACAACATCGGCGACGACCGGTAGTTCAAGCTCCAGCAGCACAGGAACCACCGACATCGCCGGATCACAAGAGATCGCCGGCAATTTCGATACATTTTTGCAGTTGCTGACCACCCAACTGCAGAACCAGGATCCGCTCTCGCCGCTCGACACCAACCAGTTCACCGAGCAGCTCGTCGAATTCGCGTCGGTCGAGCAGCAGATCAACGAGAACTCGAACCTGCAAACCCTGATTTCGTTGCAACAGACCTCCGAGGCGACCCAGGCAATGCAATTCCTCGGTTCGACCGTCACCGTCAGCAGCAACGCCGCAGCCCTATCCAACGCGACGGGTCAGGAGGCGACGTGGAATTTCAACTCGCCGTCTCCGGCTACGGCTGCCGTGACCATTTCCAGTTCGACCGGTCAGGTCGCCTATACCGGAACCACCTCGCTCAGCACTGGGACCCAGGCCTACGCATGGAACGGCAAGGGCAACAACGGCGTCGCCTGGCCCGACGGGAACTACACCATGTCGATTACCGCAACGGGAGCCAACGGTTCTCCGGTCACGGTCTCCACACAGGTGCAGGGTACGGTGACTGCCGTCAATGTCAGCCAAAATCCGCCAACGGTCATGGTGGGAGGGCAGAGCTACCCGATCAGTTCGATCCAGTCGGTCAACAGCAGTAGCAGCAGTAGCGGCCTCAGCAGCCTCAGCAGCAGTGTCAATAGTCTCAATTCCAGCATCGCCGCTCTCACCCAGCTCCTGTGATGCCGCTGAGCATTTCGTGGCCGCGCCAATGACCGCCGCAGCCCGATTGTCGGCAAAAGCCGCCAATTTCGCGGTTTGCTTAGGTAAATTTTAAGCCGCCATGGGTACTGTCGAAGTCAGTGGTGTTGTTGAGTACGTGAGAGTTCCTATGACCGAACCCCATCGCCCGAGGGTCAAATATGTCATCGGGCCCGACGGTTCTCCGCTTACGATTGCGGATCTGCCCGCTCCGGGAACCAAGCGTTGGGTTATTCGCCGCAAGGCGGAAGTAGTCGCTGCCGTGCGCGGCGGGCTGCTTTCTCTTGAAGAGGCGTGCACCCGCTACACGCTGACGGTCGAAGAGTTCCTGGCCTGGCAATACTCGATCGATCAGCACGGCCTCGCCGGCCTGCGCACGACGCGTATTCAACAGTACCGCCAGTAACGCGCGCTTCATCCGTCTTACCAATTCGCCGACCGCCGGCCGCAGTGGCCGGCGTTTTGTTTTTTTGGCGCCCTGCCGTTCGAGGAGTGTGCATAGAGAGCACACCTCACGGGCAAGCGAATGCAACATAACGGCTTTCAGCCTCACATTAACCGGGCGCTAACCATCTACCGGGCAAATATTGCCCACCGCGACGCGAAGCGTCGTCAGGTGGAGGACACTGCCCAGTGCGAAGTCTGGTGGAGTTTGTCAGGGCGCTCGGCGCTCCGCGCATTGCCGCGATGGGTGCGGTCACCATTGCGCTGATCGGTTTCTTCGCCTTCCTCATCATGCGCGTGACGTCGCCGCAGATGACGCCACTCTTCACAGACCTCGCCTTTGACGACTCCGCTTCGATCGTGAAGGAACTCGATCGTGAAGGCGTCCCCTACGAGCTGCGCAATGACGGCAACGTCATCATGGTGCCGAAGGACCGCGTTGGCCGGCTGCGCATGACGCTTGCGGAAGGCGGATTGCCCAAAGGCGGCGGCGTCGGTTACGAGATTTTCGACAAGTCGGACGCACTCGGCACAACAAGTTTTGTCCAGAATATCAATAACATACGCGCGCTCGAAGGTGAGCTTGCCCGTAGCATTCGTTCGCTCGATCGGGTCCAGGACGCGCGCGTGCATCTGGTGATGCCTGATCGGCCGCTATTCTCGCGCGACAAGGCCGACGCCACGGCATCGATCGTATTGAAGGTGCGCGGCGCACTCGAGCCGCAACAGGTTCGCGCCATCCGCCACCTCGTGGCTACCGCCGTCAACGGCCTGCGGCCGGAGCGTGTATCGATCGTCGACGAGCAGGGTCAGCTTCTCGCCGACGGCGCCGCCAACGATCAAAACGGCGGCGATGTCAGCTCCGACGAGCGGCAAGCGGCTTTCGAAAAGCGATTGCGCACGCAGGTCGAAGGCATTGTCTCTTCGGTCGTAGGCTCCGGCCATTCCAGGGTGCAAATTGCCGCCGATTTCGATTTCAATCGCGTCACCCAAACGTCGGATAAATTCGATCCCGAGGGCCGCGTCGTGCGCTCCAGCCAGACGCGCGAGGAAACTTCTGCGACAAGCGAGGGCCAGAACAATCAAGTGACCGTCGGCAACGAGATACCCGGCGGCGGCCAGCGCCAGCCCAATGGCGCCAACGGGGGCGCCGCGCGTGGTGATGAAACCCGGAAATCGGAAGAAATCGTCAATTACGAAATCTCGAAGACATCGAAGACCGAAGTAATCGAAGGCGGCCACGTCAATCGTATTTCGGTCGCCGTGCTCGTCGACGGCACTTACGCCAAAAACGACAAGGGCGAGGTCACCTATCAGCCGCGCACCAAGGAAGAGATCGATCAGATCGCCGCGCTGGTTCGTTCGGCCATCGGCTTTGACCAAAAGCGCGGCGATCAGGTCGAGGTCGTCAATCTGCGCTTCGCCGAGACGCCGGCGATCCCGATCGCCGAGCCGTCGAGCTGGTTGTCGGCGTTCCAGTTCACCAAAGACGACATCATGCGCGCCATCGAGATGGTGGTGATGGGCCTTCTTGGCCTGGTTGTGCTGCTGATGGTAGTTCGGCCGCTGGTGCGCCGCATTCTCGCGCCCGACGAACGCGCCGTGCGTGCACTGCCGGCAGGCAGCGGATTTGCCGGAGGCTTCGACAATGGGTCCGCCGGCCTGATGCGAGAACCTTCCGCCGGTACTTCAGCCGGCCTGGACGTTCAGCAATTAAGGCCGCCAGATCCCAATAAAACATCGCAGATGATCGACATGGCCCAGGTACAGGGCCAGGTTCACGCCCAATCGGTGCAGAAGGTGGGTGAGATCGCCGACAAGAACCCGCGCGAAACCGTTTCCATCATCCGTCAATGGCTGCAAGAAAGCGCCGCCGCCTGATCGGTCGACACCATGGCTTCCGCAACTGCCGATAGAAATGAAAACGACGCCGCCGCTCGCGAGATCAACAACGCGTTGGCGAGCCTCGTCAACCGTCCTGGCGCAGGAACGCCCGCCAAGCGTCAGCTCAAAGGGCCCGAGCGTGCGGCAGTTCTGATGCTCGCGCTCGGCGAGCAATACGGCGCCAAGATCTGGAGCATGCTCGACGACGACGAACTGCGGCAGATTTCGGTCGTAATGTCGAACATCGGTACCATCGACTTCAGACTTGGTCGAAAGCCTGCTGATAGAATTTGTTTCGCGCATATCCGCGTCCGGCGCGGTCATGGGCAATTACGATGCGACTGAGCGTCTGCTGCAGTCCTATCTTCCGGCTGAGCGCGTATCCAACATCATGGAGGAAATCCGCGGCCCCGCCGGACGCAACATGTGGGAAAAACTCTCCAACGTTCAGGAGGAGATGCTCGCCAACTATCTCAAGAATGAATACCCGCAAACTGTCGCGGTGGTGCTTTCCAAGATCGGGCCGGAACATGCCGCGCGCGTGCTCTCGATCCTGCCCGAAGAGCTGGCGCTCGACGTGGTGAACCGCATGCTGCGCATGGAGGCGGTGCAAAAGGAGGTGCTGGAGCGGGTCGAACAGACGCTGCGCACCGAATTCATGTCGAGCCTGTCGCAGACCCGCCGACGCGACGCCCACGAGGTGATGGCTGAAATATTCAACAATTTCGACCGGCAGACCGAGACGCGCTTTCTCACCGCCCTCGAGGAGGACAATCGCGAAAGCGCGGAACGCATCAAGACCCTGATGTTCACGTTCGACGACTTGACCAAGCTCGATGCCGCCTCCGCGCAGACGCTGATGCGCCACGTCGAGAAGGACAAGCTTTCGGTTGCGCTGAAAGGCGCGACCGAGCCGGTGCGACAGTTCTTCCTGTCCAATATGTCGACGCGCGCCGCCAAGATGCTTATGGACGACATGCAGGCGATGGGTCCGGTGCGCCTGCGCGAGGTCGACGAAGCGCAGGCGCTGCTCGTCAATCTAGCCAAGGACCTGGCGGCCAAGGGCGAGATCGTCATCTCCAAGACCCGCGGCGAAGAAGAGTTGATCTACTGAGGCGAATGGAAATGGGCGCACCGGCAAAATATCTTTTTGACGTTGACTTCGCCGCGGGCACCGGCAGCAAGCAGGGTAGGTCGACCATCACGCTCGCCGAACATGTGCTGGAGCTTGCCGACGCCGAAACCGCCGCGCATCGCCGAGGCTACGCGGACGCTCAAGCCGACGCCAAGATCGAGTACGACCGCCGCGTGGCCGGTGCAATGGAAAACATCGCCGCCAATCTTACGGAAGCAAACAGAGCGCTCAAGAGCATCGAAACACGCATCGAATGCGAAGCCGTGGGGGTCGCGGTGGCGGTTGCCAGGAAACTCGCACCGGCGCTGATCGCGCGTGAGCCATTTGCCGAAATCTCGGCGCTGGCAAGCAACTGTTTTCGTGAGCTTGTGTCGTCTCCGCACATCGCAGTACGCGTCAACGACGCGCTCTACGCATCGGCGCGCGAAAAACTCGAAAACATCGTACGCGACAGCAATTTCCAAGGCCGGCTGGTCGTGCTCGCCGAGTCCGACATTGCGGTCGGCGATTGTCGCATCGAATGGGCCGACGGCGGCATCAACCGCGATAGCGCCGTGGCGGAAGCGGCGATCAGCGCGGCGGTTACGAGTTACATCGGCGCCCGCAGCAATTTTGTCGACAACCACGAGGCGTTGAGGAGATCCGACAATGAGTGAGGATGGAAAAATCCCGCTTCCCAATCTCGACGACGCCGGCGCACAGATCGATGTCACCGTCGTCGCTGAACCGGAGGGGCCGACGACGAGGATCGCCGCCGATCTCGAAGCGGTATTCGACGTACCGGTCCAAGTCTCTGCGGTGCTCGGGCGGGCGCGGATGGAGATCGGCGATTTGCTCAAGCTCGGCCCCGGCTCTGTGCTCGAACTCGACCGCAAAGTCGGCGAAGCGATCGATATCTACGTGAATAATCGCCTGATCGCCCGCGGCGAGGTCGTGCTGGTGGAAGAGAAACTCGGCGTGACCATGACGGAAATCATTAAGGCGGAGCGGGCATAGGCTGCCCGGCTGTAGCGAAAAAGGAATAACAACATGCGCCTCCTCATCGTCGGCACGCTCCACGGCCAGCTCACTACCGCGACCAAGATCGCGATGGACAAGGGCGCGACAGTGACCCACGCCGCCGACATCGCACAGGCGCTTGCGGTGTTGCGTTCGGGCCGCGGCGCCGACCTTCTGATGGTCGACGTCGCAATCGACATTCGCGCGCTCGTCGCCGGGCTTGAGGCCGAACACATTCACGCCCCGATCGTCGCCTGCGGCACCGCCACCGACGCGCGCGCAGCGGTTGCTGCAATCCATGCCGGCGCCAAGGAATACATCCCGCTGCCGCCCGACGCGGAATTGATCGCCGCCGTGCTGGCGGCGGTCGCCGACGACACCCGTGAACTGATCTACCGGGACGATACCATGGCGCGCGTCGTCAAGCTCGCACAGCAGATCGCCGGCAGCGATGCCTCCGTCCTGATCACGGGCGAATCCGGCACCGGCAAGGAAGTGCTGGCGCGCTATGTTCACAGCCGATCGAGCCGCGCCAGAAAGCCGTTCATTTGCGTCAACTGCGCCGCGATCCCGGAGACGCTGCTCGAATCCGAATTGTTCGGCCACGAGAAGGGCGCCTTCACGGGCGCGATAGCGCGCCGTGTCGGCAAATTCGAGGAAGCCAATGGCGGCACGCTGCTGCTCGACGAAATTTCGGAGATGGACGTACGTCTGCAAGCCAAGCTGTTGCGCGCGATCCAGGAACGGATGATCGACCGCGTCGGGGGCACCCGGCCGGTACCGATCGATATCCGCATCATTGCGACGTCAAACCGCAATCTGGCTGAAGCGGTCCGCGAGAATATTTTCCGCGAAGATCTGCTGTTCCGGCTCAACGTCGTAAATCTCAAAATTCCGCCGCTGCGCGAACGGCCGGCCGATGTGGTGGAGCTGTCGGACTACTTCGTCAAGAAATACGCGGCTCTGAACGGCACGCCGGTACGGCCAGTGTCGCAGGAAGCCAGACGCACGCTCGCCGTCAACTATTGGCCCGGCAACGTGCGCGAATTGGAAAACACCATGCATCGCGCCGTGTTGATGGCGAGCGGCACCGAAATCGGGCCGGAGGCGATTCTTGCTCCCGACGGCGTGAGGCTCGATCAACAGCGCAGCGTGCCGGGCGTCGTCCATGCCGCACTTGCCGCCGAGCAAGCGTCGCGTGCGCTGGTCGGCCGCACCGTTGCCGAAGTAGAACGCGATCTTATCCTGGAAACGCTCAAGCATTGCCTGGGCAATCGCACGCACGCAGCGAATGTGCTCGGCATTTCCATCCGTACGCTCCGCAATAAGCTCAACGAATATGCCGCCGACGGCATGCCGGTGCCGCCGCCCGGCGGCGGCGAGCCGCGCGTGGCGGCGTAGGCGTATAGTCATAATCCGCTTCGTTAAGCGCGGCCGCACGATGTGGATATTCTGAAAATCGCCGCGATGGCCGCGCCGCAGCTACCGAGGCATCATGCGATTACCACTCCGCCTATTCGATCACCTCGTCGGCAATAGCGAGCAGGTTCGGCGGGATTGTGAGGCCTAGCGCTTTGGCAGTCGTGAGATTGATGACGAGATCAAACTTGGTCGGCTGCTCGACCGGGATATCGCCCGGTTTCGCTCCGTGCAAAATCTTGTCGGCGAACTCGGCGGCGCGGCGAAAGAGCGCCGGCAGGTCCGGCCCGTAGCTGATGAGACCGCCGGCTTGGATGCCCTCGCGGGTACCGAAGACCGTCGGCATCCGTGCGCCTAAGGCCAAGGTATTGATACGAAGGCCGTTGGAAGAGACTAACGCCTCGGTGACGACATAAAGAGCGTCGGCGCGCTCGCTGAGCCCGTCGAAGGCGGGTCCGATATCCTCCACGCGCCGGATTTCCAAAAGGACGGTATCGAAGCCTAGCGCGGCTGCGGCGGACTGAACTTGAGCCAATTCGGTTTTGGCTGCGACATAGCCAACGTTGACCATGATCGCCAGGCGACGGCGGCCGGGAACAATTTCACGCAACAATTCAAGTCGCTTGCCGGCCAGATCAGGCCCTTGCAGCGACAGGCCGGTGACATTGCCTCCGGGCCGCGACAGGCTGTCGACGAAGCCGCTGCCAACCGGATCGACGGCGACGGCGAAAACGATTGGAATAGTCGATGTCGCCTGCTTCGCCGCGGCGACCGCGTTTCCCCCTGTCACGATGAGATTGACCTCGGATCGGACGAATTCCGCGGCGAATTCGATGATACGGTCTGCGTGTCCGTCGGCCCAGCGATATTCGACCGTGATGGTCCGCCCGTCGATCCAGCCGAGTTCCTGTAACCGCCGTGCAAAAGAGTTGACCGGCCATGTTGATTGGGTGACCGTGCCGAGGAATCCAAGTGTCGGCAATTTGGCAGGCTGTTGCGCGCGCGCAGCGAGCGGCCGCGTAACCACTGCACCGCCGAGAAGCGAGATGAACTCTCGTCGCCTCATGAGTTTTGTCCTCATGCCGAGGATCACAACCTAGCATACCGGCGGGCGAGAACGGTGTTGAAACTGGGCGTCCTCTAAGATCTGAACATCCGCCGCGTGCGGCTGGTCTAACAACGCAGAGAGTTCACCGAAAACAGCACTAGGCTCGTGCACTCTGGCAACTTCGACGGAGTCCTTGAGAATTACGACCGCCCCGCTTTTGAGGACCAGCAGGCGGCCGGATTTCGATCCAGCTTTCATGACGGTTTCGCCAGCGCGATATGTCACCAGCGGAAGCTCTGCGAGAATCTTCTCGAACGCGTCGTCCTGGCTCACGGAAAGCTCGCGCGCTATGGTCCCCGTTCCCAGGCATGCTCCGTTGAGCGCCACACTCGGAAGTGAAAGGTTGATGTGCCGGCGCCACTTTGCCACCTAGCCCCGGCCAGACCGCCGGATGTATTTTGGTGGCAGTGGAGGCCTGGATGAAACGTCGACAATTCCTCCATCTCACGGCAAGTGCCGCCGCACTCACGGCCACGACATCGTTCACTTTCGCCGAAGCCTACCCGTCGCATCCAGTCCGGCTCATCGTCGGCTTTCCGCCTGGCGGCCCGACCGACATCTACGCCCGGCTGATGGGTGAATGGCTGGCAAGCCGGCTCGGTCAGCCGTTCGTCGTCGAGAACAGGCCCGGCGCTGGCAGCACAATCGGCATCGAGGCAGTCGCAAGCGCGCCGCCGGACGGCTACACGCTGCTCCTGATCAGCTCATCCGCGCCGATCAGCGCGTCGTATTACAAGAAACTCAATTTCGACCTGATCCGTGATATCGCGGCAGTTGGCGGCATCGCATTCGTGCCAATGGTGATGGTCGTGCACCCTTCAGTGCCCGCCAAAACGATCCCTGAACTCATCGCCTATGCCAAGGCCAATCCCGGCACAATTAACATGGCATCGGTCGGCAATGGCACCACGCCGCAGATGGCTGGCGAACTCTTCAAGCTGATGGCGGGTGTTGATCTCTTGCACGTGCCGTACCGCGGCGCTGCGCCGGCGCTGACCGATCTCCTCGGCGGACGGGCGCAGGTAATGTTTGAGTCGGTGACGACGCTGGTCAGCTACATCCAGGCCGGCAAGCTCCGCGCCTTGGCGGTCACCACGCCGAAGCGCTCGCCCCTGTTACCGGACGTTCCGGCAATCGCGGAATTCGTGCCCGGTTACGACGCCAATACCTGGTTCGGCATCGCCGCCCCGAAACAAACGCCTGCCGATATCGTCGACCTCCTCAATAAGCAGATCAACGCCGGGCTGACTGACCCCACTATCAGCAAGCGCCTGGCCGCACTCGGCACCACCCCGCTCATCGGCAGCCCTGCGGATTTCGAGAAAATATTCGTCAGCGACACCGCGAAGTGGGCGAAGGTGATCAAGGCCGCCAGCATCAAGCAGGAATAGCGACCGCTCCGATTAATCCCTTCTCTCCATGCGGCACGCGCATGCCGCGGCATAAAGTCCGGCGGCGGTGCTTTCCTCGCGTGTGAACGCCGTGTAATTTGCCGGCATGATGAAAATTTCCCGCCGCCATTTCCTCAATACAACCGCCGCTGCGCTTGCAGCCCCCGCTGTCCTGCGAAGCGCCCGCGCTGACACCTATCCATCGCGGCCGATTCACCTGATGGTCGGCTTTCCCCCCGGCGGGACCGCAGACATTATCGCTCGGCTCGCCGGCAGCGCGTTGTCACAAAGGCTCGGTCAGACTTTCGTCGTCGAGAATCGCGGCTCGGCCGGTCAGCAAATTGCCGCCGACTCGGTCGTGAAGGCCGCACCGGACGGCTACACACTGCTGATGCTGGCCAATCCGAATGTTATCAATGCGGTGATCAATCCGGATATCAGCTTTTCATTCACCCGCGATCTAGCGCCGATCGGCGGCATTGCGTCCGATCCGACGATCCTTGTTGTGAATCCATCGTTACCGGTCAAATCCGTGCCGGAGTTGATCGCGTATCTGAAAGCGCATCCCGGACAGGTCAATATGGCCTCAGGCGGCGTCGGCTCGACACCGCATCTCGCTGGCGAGCTCTTCAAGATGCTGACCGGCACCAACATGCTGCATGTACCCTATCGCGGGGACGCGCCCGCGGTCACCGATATGCTGGCAGGGCAGGACCAGGTGATGTTCGACATGGTGATCCTGTCACAGGAGCACGTTAAATCTGGTGAACTGCGCCCTCTCGCGGTGACCAGTGCGAAGCGGCTTGAATTATTTCCCGACTTGCAACCAGTCGCGGATTTTGTGCCCGGCTACGAGGCATTCGCCTGGCAGGGCCTGATGGCACCGAAAGACACGCCGCCCGACATCATCAACCGCCTCAATACCGAACTCAACGCCGCGCTCGCGGACGCCACGTTCAAGAAGCGTATCGAAGATCTTGGCGGCATCCCGATGCCGATGTCGCCCGCCGAATTCGGCAAGCTGATCGCGAACGAGATGGAAAAATGGGGCAAGGTGATTTAGTTTGCCGGGATCAAGCCGCAATGAGTGGTGAATAGCGACCAGTTTGATTCCGCAATTCGCCGGTACTCGCTATCGGCCCTTCTTTCACTTCGTCGCGTCGCCGCCATCCACCATGATGGTCTCGACTTCGCCCGCGCCATTGGCACGGCGAAACGCTGCAGCCTTGTTGTATTCGTCGGAATTAAAGCAGGCGACGCCCTGCTCGAATGTCGGAAACTCGATCACCACAAAGCGATGGAACCTGTGGGGGCCTTCCATGATCTGGAAACGCCCGCCGCGCGCGAGAACCTTGCCGCCATGCTTGGCGATGATCGCGGGCACCAGGTCGGTGTATTTCTTGTATTCGGCCGGATCGTTGATCTTCGATCGCGCGACCCAGTAGGCAGGCATTGCGTCACTCCGCGGCGCGGCGCGCGGCGACGATCTGATCGGCGGTGCGGCCGGTCAATTCGGCCATGTGGTCGAACTTGAACGTGAACGTACCTGCCCCCGCAGTAGCCGAGCGGATTTCTACGATCAAATCGCCGATTTCCGCTTCCGGCATTTTCGCCCGCACCACGTCCCAGCCTTCCCAGCCTTCACGCGTATCGAAACCGAGAATCTGGCCGCGCCGGCCGGACATCAACGCGTTGATCTTGGCGGCCGCTTCCGACGGACAGATGATTTCCACCAGATGGATCGGCTCGAGCAGCACCGGCTGGCACTGCGGGAGTGCCTCAACGATGCCGATCCGGCCCGCCTGCCGGAACGCCATGTCGGAGGAATCCACGGTGTGATACGAGCCGTCGACCAGAGCGACATGAAGGTCGACGACCGGAAATCCCAGCGGGCCGTGCTGAAGCGCATCGAGGACACCTTCCTCGACGGACGGAATGTAGTTCCGCGGCACCACGCCGCCCGAGATTTTGTCCTCGAAGGAGAACCCGGCGCTGCGTGGCATCGGCTTGACGTCGAGCACGACGTCGCCGTACTGGCCGTGGCCGCCGGACTGTTTCTTGTGCCGGCCGCGCTGCACGACACCCTTGCGGATGGTTTCGCGGTAGCCGATGCTCGGTTGACGACGTTCGATGGCGACGCCGAAGCGGTCGCTAAGGCGTTCGGTGGCAACGCGGAGGTGCATTTCGCCCTGCCCCCACAACACAACCTCGTGTGTATCGGGATTGTGCACGATCGTAATCGAAGGATCTTCTTCGACCAGCTTATGAAGCGCCTGGCCGAGCTTCACATCGTCCTTGCGCTCCTTGGCTGTAATCGCGATGGCAAGTACCGGCGGATAGGCATCGACCTTCGCGACCGGCGCATGAGCCTGCCTGCCCGATGACAGCGTGTCACCGGTCTTGGCCTTATCGAGCTTGGCCAGCGCAACAGTCTCGCCGAGTACAGCCGCGCCTCGCTTTTCGGTGCTCTGGCCGACAAGCTTGAACACGCCGGCGACGCGACCGGCTTCCTCGTCGCCAGATATGAAAGTCGTGCCATCCGCGGCTTGCCCGGCCAGCACACGCGCAACCGACATTTTTCCGCCATGGGCTGTGCTCAGCGTTTTAAGCACATAGGCGACGCCATCATTGCCGCCCTTCACACCGAGCCGTTTCACCGTCTCGGCAATGCCCGGCGATTCGTGACGCAGCGCCTTGAGCAGGCGCAAAACGCCGTTGGCGCGCGTGGCCGTGCCCATCAGGACCGGGCAGACGAGGCCTTCGCGGAGTTCGCGCGTGAGATCGTCGAATACCTTATCGCGCGGCGGTTGAATGTCCTCGAGCAATTGCTCCATCAGTTCGTCGTCGTGATCGGCAAGAGTCTCGAGCATGGAAAAGCGCGCGGTCTTTTCCAGATCGGCCGCGACGCCTTCCAGCGGAATAACTTCCGAAGGCGCATGCTCCTTGTAGACAAAAGCGCGCTCAAGCGCGAGATCGACGAAACCGGAAATCAGATCGCCGTTAAACGTCGGGATTTGCCGCAAGATCAATTTGGTGCGGGAAGCCGGCTGAAGTAATTTAAGCACGTCGTGGACGCCGGCATCGGCTTTGTCGATCTTATTGACGAACAGGACATGCGGAATTTTCTTCTCCTCCAGCTCACGCAGGATGAGCTGGAGTTGCGGGACCTTTTTCTCATCCATTTCGCACACGACCACCGCCACGTCGATCGCCGGCAGCACCGCTCGCATGTCGTGAACGAATTCGACCGAGCCCGGACAGTCGAGGAAGACGTAGGAGTCACCCATGAAATTCGTGGTGGCGACCGAAAGCTCGACGCTCATGCGGTGATGGCGCGCTTCCTTGCTGGCGTCGCCGACCGTGTTGCCGGCTTCGACGGTGCCCTGGCGCTGGATGACTCCGGTTCGGGCGAGGATTGCTTCGAGCAGCGTCGTCTTGCCGCTCTGAAATGGGCCGACCAGAGCGATGCAGCGCGGACCAGACGCTCTTGTGCCGTTACTGCCGTTAGTAGCCATGGATACCTCCCGCAGCGGGCTCGTTGCCGCCATCGTTTCAGGCAGGTGCGGGGGTGGTCAAGGGGCGCGACACAATGTGCCGGCACGCTGCCGGCACATCGCCCTGCGGTATTAAGAACGCGGGCTTACTGGGCGAGATGGAGTTCCAGCGACCCTATGCCGGCCGCGATATTGAGTCCGACCTGTCCCTGAACCGACAATGGCTGCAGCGCCACCGATCGATTTGATCCGCCGACCAACACATTCGCGCCAAGACCAGCGCCGATCGATGCTTCGCCCGACGCGCCCACATAGGTGCCTGTCAGCATTCCGGCGTAGCGGTTGGTTCCGGTAAACACAGCCCAGATGATTGCGCCACCACCAGTCACACCGACGTCCAATCCTATTCTCGTCATCGTCCCGACATAGGCCTCGGGCGGACCACCGTCCGGCTTGAAATTACACGCGATATTGCGTTGCGAGCCGACAATCAGGCCAATGCCCGACGACAGCGAGCACTCGAGCGAGCCGACCTGCACGCGATCCCGCTGTGCATCGGCGGGCGTCGAGAGAACCGTCGCCAGCACTGTTGCCGCTAAAACCGCCCCCGCATACGCATGACGAAGCATCTTTATTCTCCCCTCAGCCGGCCCGCCGGGCGGACCTTTGATCAGAGTGTAGGCGAGTTTGAACTCGCCGTCTCCCGGCCATTGTCGCACCGCCGAGCTCCTACAAGGAACAGGATGCCGGCGCGAGCTTGCTACCGCAGATTACCGCAAAAGCGCTGAATTCGCGTGCAGGCCTCTTCAAGCGCGCTGGTCGCCGTGGCGTAGGAGATGCGGAACGCCGGACCGACGCCGAACGGCGTACCCTGCACCACCGCGACGCCCTCCGCCTCCAGAAGCTCGCTGACGAAATCCTCGTCGGTCGCCAGCTTCTTGCCGGTCGGCGCCGTCTTGCCGATTGTGCCGGCGCACGACGGATAGACATAGAACGCACCTTCCGGCTTGGGGCATTGGATGCCGCGCGCCTGGTTGAGCATCGAGACGCACAGGTCACGCCGCTCCTTGAAGATCTTGTTGTGCTTGGCGATGAAATCCTGCGGCCCGTTGAGCGCCTCGACGGCAGCCCACTGCGCCACCGCCGTCGGGTTCGAGGTCGACTGCGACTGGATCATCGCCATCGTCTTGATCAGTTGCTCCGAACCGCCGGCGTAACCGATCCGCCAGCCGGTCATGCAATAGGCCTTCGAGCAGCCGTTCACGGTGAGCGTGCGCTCGTAAAGCCGCGGCTCGAGTTGCGCCGGCGAGTAGAACTCAAAGTCATCGTAGACAAGGTGCTCGTACATGTCGTCGGCCATCACGTGCACGTGCGGATACCGCAGCAGAACGTCGGTCACGGCCTTCAGTTCGTCGCGCGTATAGGCGGCGCCGGTCGGATTCGACGGCGAGTTAAAGATGATCCACTTGGTCTTCGGCGTGATCGCGCTTTCGAGATCGGCCGGCTTCATCTTGTAGCCGGCATTCATCGTGGTGAGGACCTCGACCGGCGTCCCGCCGGCGAGCAGCACCATGTCCGGATAGCTCACCCAATAGGGCGCCGGGATGATTACCTCGTCGCCCGGGTTCAGCGTTGCCACCAGCGCGTTGTAGAGAACCTGCTTGCCGCCGGTGCTGATGATGATCTGCGACGGCTTGTAATCGAGGTTGTTCTCGCGCTTGAACTTGCTCGAGACCGCGGCCTTCAGTTCGGCAATGCCGTCCACGGCGGTGTACTTCGACGACTTGCCGTCACGAATCGCCTTGATCGCCGCTTCCTTGATGTTGTCCGGTGTGTCGAAATCAGGCTCGCCAGCGCCGAGGCCGATGACGTCGCGGCCGGCCAGTTTAAGCGCACGCGCTTTATCCGTGACAGCAATGGTTGCTGACGGCTTGATGCGCATGATCTGGTCCGCGATGAAGGCCATTCCGTTTCTCCAAGGGCTCTAACGGCGGGTGCTTCCTAAAGCGCTCATTAATGACAGGCAAGCACCAAATCCAGGCCCGCCCTCAATTCTACGGCATCCGGATCGAGGGTGTCGTCGGGGCAACGCTCCGTTAAGCCCGGGCTGGCCTAATGCCCGGCGATCGCTCTACCCCAAGGAGCCGCAATGGACCCGGCGCGGGACACACGGCGCATCGCTTCGACGCTGCGGCGGCTCGACCGGATAATCTGGGCCGTCATCGCGGCAGTGGCGGCCATCGTGCTGACGGCCTCAGTCGTCAGCAGCTTTTCCATCGGATGGAGAACCTTCGCGGCGCCGGCGCTGGTCGCCACCGTTCTGACCGGGGCAGCCTGGTTTTATCGCCGCTATCGGCCCGACCCGCGTGCCGCGTCGGGGTTGGAGAACACTGCCCAGTTGATCGCCTTCGCCGCGGTCGCTGCGCCGCTCTCCTATCTCGCCGCAGCCGCCACCTTGCCACTCCAGGATCAGGCCTTGGATACCGTGGATCGGGCGCTCGGCCTCGACTGGCGTGCGCTGCTGAACTGGATGAACGCCTCACCCGAAATCTATGCGGTGCTGCACCCGATCTATTTCTCGCTCTCTCTGCAGATGATCGTAGCGGCGCTCAGCCTCGCATTCACCGGCCGGCTCATACGGCTGCGGATCTACATGCTGAGTTTCATATTCGCCGCGCTGATGACGATCGCGATCTCGGCGCTGCTACCGGCTGCGGGCGCGTGGCCCTATTACGCCTTGAGCAGCACCGATTCGCCGCACGTGATGCCCGCTGTCAGCACGAGCTGGCCCGTGTTTTATGGCTTGCGCGACGGCAGCTACCGCATGCTGGTGGCGATTGGATCGGAAGGAATCATTTCGTTTCCGAGCCTTCATGCCGCGCTCGCGACGATTCTTATACTGGCACTGTGGCCAATTTCATATTTGCGCTGGGCAATTCTGGTGCTGAATGTCGCCATGCTCGCCGCTACGCCAATCGACGGCTCCCATTATTTCAGCGACGTACTCGCGGGCATTGGCATCGCCGTGCTGTGCTCCCTCGCCGCAGCATGGGTTGCGGCACGCGCCGGGCAGTCTGGCAGCACTTCGACCGCCGGCTTGGTGCCGGGTTTTGCAAGCGAATAACCCGCCGATACGTCCGTCATTCGCCGCAACACCACAACAAACAACAGCGCTGCGGCGGCAATGACGGATAGCTTCATCGCGTAGTCAAACGCCGTCACCTTGAACAAAGCCGGCGCCAGATAGGCGGCCACCAATGCAATACCCTCGCCGCGGCGAAAGCCGTCGCGCAATGCCTCGCCCAGAAGCCAAGCCATCGGTACGGCCAGGATGAGCAGGTCGTATTCCAGCATGAAGGGCGAGCAGAACGGAATGCAGGCTGCGATTGCCGCTATTTCCGCCCTGCCGGACCGCAGTCCGGGAGGCCGGGTCACGAGCGCACGCACCAGCATGAAGATGGCTGAGACGCTCACCACCGCCTGAGCCGCGTAGGCCAGCGGCAACGGCCCATCATGCAGACGTATCGCGCCGAAAATCGTCACCAAAAACTGCAAGTACGCCGGCACCGGCGCTTCCAGCCAGTTGTGGCGTGCCACCCCCATGTCGGCGAAGAAGGGCGGCCAAATATCCAAGCCGAAAGCCAATGTCGCGGCGGCCACCAGGACCAGTACGGTTGCCGAGGCGACAGCGAAGGCCCGCCACCGCCGCGCTACCGCCAACGCCAATGGCACGATGATGCCAAGCTGCGGCTTGTAGGCGAGACACCCAAGACACACGCCTGCCAATTCCGGCCGCCGGTCGAGCCAGACGGCCGCTCCGCCCATCAGCGCCGTGCTCAGGAATCCGTTTTGGCCGAAGCCGATGTTCACCATCACGGCCGGATAACCGAGAAACAGAACCCAGACGTGCGAGCTTCGGCCCAGGGCCTTCGCCAGCAGTGCGCGGATGGCGGCGACGTAACAGACGCAAGTTGTTATAAGCCACGCGCACAAAGCCGTGAAAAAGCCGAGCAAGGCAAACCCGGCGCACAACAGCAAAAAATACGGCGGATAAAAGAAAGCAAGATAGAGCCGGCTGGGATCGCCATGGAGGGCGAGTTGCTTGAAAAAATGCGGCATCTCGCGATAGGCGTCCGCCGCATGTCCCTCGAGCGCCAATTCGCCTGCGGTCCAAAACCCGACGAAGTCGCCCGACACGTTGTAGAAGCCGCGAGACGACGCCTGCCACTGCACCCACATCACGCAGAAGCTCAGGAAGGCCACCAGAGCTGTCACCTCGCCGGCGCGAAGCAGATAGGCGCGTAAACGCGATGGCTGAAACAGCGACGCGGTCACCTGAAAGGGTGACGCGGTGCGGTCGTGGAGGGCCGGATCAATCGTTGTCATGCGTGCTGGCTGGTTGGCGCGGCACGCATCGTGGGCGGCGAGTTCTAACACCGGCTTAATGAATGCCGGCCGTTTTGGAGCTCGCGATGTTGAATGGATCACAGCGTCCGCCGACACCCTGCGGATCCACCATGCTCGACTTGATCTTATTGAATTTAAGGGTTTTTCAAGGTCCGCCGGGCTTAGCTGCGCAGTAACGGTAAGTGAGGCTGGGCCGCCGATGGCCTTCTATGAAGTGTCTCCGGCAGAAGGAAGCCGCGCCAAGCTGGTGCGAACCGTCGAGCTTGTCTGCTTCGCCCTCGTTGTGGCCCATCTGGTCTACCTCACGACCGCCTACCTTGAGCACATCTGGCTGGTGGCGCCGGATGGCAACGGATTGCCGACGGACTTCGTCGATGTCTGGGCGGCAGGCAAGCTCGCACTCGCCGGTCACGCCGCGGCGGCTTACGACTGGCCGACTCACAAGCTCGCCGAGGAGAGTGCGGTCGGCCATGCGTTCGACGGCTATTTCGGCTGGCACTATCCGCCGACTTTCATGTTCATCGCCGCCGCCCTGGCGCTGTTGCCCTATACGATCGCCAACGCGGTCTGGGTCTTCGGCACATTCCCTGCCTATGTCGTGGCGATCCGCGCCATCATCGGCGACCGCATCGGTCTTCTCCTTGCCGTCGCGTTTCCCGCCGTACTCGCGAATTTTCTCGTCGGGCAAAACGGATTCCTCAGCGCGGGCCTCATCGGCGGCACGCTCATTCTCCTCGATCGGCGACCGATTATGGCGGGCGTGCTGCTTGGGTTACTCACCTACAAACCGCATCTCGGCTTGATGTTTCCGATTGCGCTGGCCGCGAGCGGGCACTGGCGCGTTTTCGTTACCGCCATGATCGTCGCAGCGCTCATGGCTCTCGCGTCGTTACTGGCTTTCGGCGCCGAGAGTTGGCAGGCTTTCTTTGCGAATATAAGTCACACCTCGCACGTCTTTCTCTCCGAAGGTCAGGCGGACCTGAGCAAGCTGCAAACCGCATTCGGACTCACCCGCACATTGGGCGGCAGCGAAGCGCTGGCCTGGGCGGTGCAAATCGTACTGGGTCTCGCCGCGGCAGGCGTGATTGCCGTGCTCTGGCGCAGCCGCGCTGCCGACGAGATCAAATGCGCGGCGCTCGGTATCGCGACAATGCTGGCAACGCCCTATCTCTATACGTACGACCTTGTGGTGTTGGCGGTGCCGCTGGCTTTCCTGATACGCCTCGGCGGCAAGCGCGGATTCTTGCCGCACGAAGTATCGGGTATCGGCCTGTCCTGCGCCCTGGTCATTATCTTCCCCTTCGTCAAAGAACCGGTCGGCTTCATCGCCGTGCTGGTCGTCGCGGCGCTGATTGCGCGGCGCGCGCTTGCGGAATTGCGTTCGCCGGCTGCCTATCTTCTCCGCTCATACCCCTGACGCGCGCCGGCGGCAGCGATTTGATGGCTTTCCTCTGCGCATGCTCTACAATAATGCTGGACCCGGGCGGAACCTTACGCGGCCACGACATCGCCGCGTTCAAGTCGTAAGACCGCAACACTCGCGCGCTACTGCCGCACGGGACCCGAGCAGGATGACTTATCGTCATCCCGCTCCGGGTTTCTTGATTTGTCACGTGTCCGGACGCAAAACCGGTATCCACTTTTGCTGGACACGTCTAGGAAGCGGCAATGTTTACGCTCTATTCGATGCGGCGTTCGGGAAACAGCTACAAGGCGCGGCTCGCCTTGGCGCAACTCGGCATCTCCTATCGGCTCGTCGAGATCGACATCCTCCGGGGCGAAAGCCACACGCCTGAATTCCTGGCAAAAAACCCGAACGGCCAGGTGCCACTCCTGGAAGTCGCGCCCGGACGCTATCTCGCCGAATCCAACGCAATTCTCTGGTACATCGCCGGTGGCTCCGCGCTCGCACCCGAGGATCGCATGGATCGCGCTGATGCGATGCAGTGGATGTTCTTCGAGCAACATAGCCTCGAACCCAATATCGGCGCGGCCTATTTCTGGCTCACGCTGGTGAAAGGCGGACGCGATCTGCAGCAGCATGCATTCGAGGATTGGATGGAAGAAGGCCATCGCGCGCTGGGCGTCATGGAAAAGCATCTGACGCTGCATGACTTCTTTGCGGCCGATCGTTACACCATCGCCGACATCGCGCTGTACGCGTACACGCACGTTGCACATGAGTGCGACTATGACCTTGGGGCGTTTCCGGCGATCCGCGCGTGGCTCGCACGCGTCGCTTCCGAACCGAGCTACGTCACCATGGAGCAAAATCCGGCGGCCGCCATGCCGGCGATGTGAGTTTGAATTGCCACACTCGCCATTTATCGCCGCCGGGCTTCGCGCCGTTAACGATTCATTAACCAAAAACCACCGAATCGCCTTTATTCTTCAACGGCTTCGCCTCAGTCCGACGTGACATTGCGACAACGCAACACACTGATTCGCCGAGGATGACCGCCCATGACAGAGCTGACCGGGAAGGTCGGTTTCGCGTCCCCCATTTCCGAAAAAGTATCGTCGAGAAAAGGCACTCTTGGAGTTGAGCTGATCGCCACGCTGGCGCTCGCGATCTGCCTGATCATCGCCGCGACCGCGGTATCAATCGGCATGGCACGGGCGCAGTCGCTCGTCAACGGCAAGCACGAACCGCTGGGCGCTTGCCTTTTCGGACGCCTTGCAGCCGACGACGCCCGAAAGCAGACCTTCATTCGCTCGCCTTGATGCCGGCGGCCTTGATGACCGGCCACCATTTTTCGATCTCGGCTTTCTGGTAACCGCAAGCACCTGCGGCGTTTGCTGGTCGCTGGCGAAGATTGTTTGTCCGAGTCCTTCGATCCGCTGGCGCACGGCCGGATCAGAAAGTGCGCTGCGGACCGCGCCGTTGAGACGATCGACGACATCCTGCGGCACTCCTTTAGTCGTCCACAGGCCGTGCCAGAATTCGATGACCAGGTCCGGGATTCCCAATTCGACGAAGGTCGGCGTATCCGGCGATTTCGCCCAGCGCTTGCGCTGGCGACGGCAAAGGCTCGAACTCTGCCGGCGTGCGCGTTGGGAAAGCTGCCGGATGCTTCCAGCCCGGACATCTCGATATGGCCGCCGATCATGTCCTGCATTACCGGGGCTGCGCCGCGATAGGGCACGAACTGAAAATGCGCGCCGGTAGCCTTTGCGAGCGTCATTGCCGATGAGATGGCTTGGGCTGCCGGCGCCGACCGTCGCATAGGTTATCGGCTCCGAATGCCCCTTCAGCCAGGCGATCAACTCCGCCCCCGATTTTGGCGGAAATCATTTTTGCCAATGACCCAGTTCGGCGAATGCGTCAGCAGTGAGATCGGCTGAAGATCCTTCAGTATGTCGTAGTCGAGCGGATAGATCGCGGGCGAGCCGACATGACTGTTCCACTGGCCGATGCCGATCGTGTAACCGTCCGGCGCTGGCATGCACGACGCGACCCGTGGCGATCGTGCCGCCAGCGCCGGTGACGGTTTCCACCACAATCGTTTTGGCCCAGCACGTTCTTCATTCCATCGGCGACGATGCGCGCCAGCGTGTCCGTCGGCCCGCCCGGCGGATAGCCGACCATTATGGTGAGCGGCCGCGACGGATAGTTTTGCGCGCTGCGCCGCGCTGGCAAATCCCGCAAGCGCAACAAAAGCGCCGATGAAAATTGCTCGCTTCATGGCGTTCCCCCTGAGTGTTCTCCTGCAGACGATGACACGGACTGTTTGCCGGCTCGAAAGGCGAGAAACTCGGCTGACGACGCACCGCTTGGCAGGTCAGCCAGCAGCCCTTGGCGCCGCGATTGACGGCTCCCATATGTGCCCTGTAACCATCAGCAAATGTTTGCACTTTTCGAACGATTCCTGACGCCGACGGCAGCGCCGCAGCACCCGGAGCCCCCGGGCGGCCTGATCGCTTTCCTGTGGCACTTTGCCCGCCAGGCGAAATGGCTATTCGCCGCGCTATTCGTGATCGAACTGTGCGTCGCGCTCTCCGACAGCGCCGTGCCCTGGTTCATGGGCCGCGTCGTCACCATGGTGACGAAGACACCGCCCGATCAATTCCTGGCCAAAGGCTGGCCGTGGCTTCTCGGCATGGCGATCGTCGTGGTGATCGTGCGCCCGGTGGTGACGCTGACGCGTTATCTCGTCACCAACCAGGCGATCGCCGCGCCGTTCACCGGCCTGATCCGCTGGCAGTCGCATTGGCACGTCGTGCGCCAGAGCTGGGCGTTCTTTCAGAACGATTTTGCCGGCCGTATTTCCAGTCGCGTCATGCAAACCGCGCCGTCGGTACGTTCGACGCTGACCGCCACGATCACGACGGTCTGGTACATCATGGTCTACGGCACCTCGGCCCTTGCGCTTACGGCCGCGGCGGACCGATGGCTTGCCGTCCCGATCCTGCTGTGGTTCAGCGGCTATGCTGCACTGCTGCTTTATTTCGTGCCGCGCATGCGTGAGCGATCGAAGCGCTCATCGGAAGCACGTTCTTTGCTGACGGGGCGCATCGTCGACAGTTACACAAATATTCTGACCGTGAAGCTTTTCGCCCGCGCGCACGAGGAGGACCTCTACGTACGCAATGCGGTCGATCGCTACGTGGATCTGTTCGCCGCTTCGCAACGGCTGCTCACCGTGTTCGGCACGATCCTTGACGTGTTCAACGCGCTGCTCATCGCCGGATCGGGTGCGATTGCGCTGGTGCTGTGGCGCTACGGCGCGGTCGAGGTCGGCGCCATCGCCATGGTGCTGCCGCTGACTTTACAGCTCACCAATATGTCGCGCCAGATCGCCATGCGCATCACCGAGATTTTCGAAGACCTCGGCGTGGTGCAAGAGGGCATGCTGACCATTGCGCAGCCGCTGCAATTGCCCGATCCAGCCGGGGCGCAGGCACTGACCGTGCGCGAGGGTCGCATCGAATTCAAGAATGTCAATTTCGGCTACGGCCGCGACATTGGCGTGTTGCAGGACTTCAACCTGACCATTCGCCCCGGCGAGAAGATCGGTCTGGTCGGGCGCTCCGGCGCCGGCAAATCGACGGTGGTCAATCTGCTATTGCGCTTCTTCCAGCTCGAAGGCGGCGCTATCCTGATCGACGGCGCCGACATTTCGAGTCTGACGCAGGAATCGCTGCGCGCCCAAATCTCGGTGGTGACGCAGGACACTTCGCTATTGCACCGCTCGATCCGCGCCAATATCCGCTACGGACGTCCGGAGGCTAGCGAGGAAGACGTGGTGCGCGCCGCGAAGCACGCGCATGCCCACGATTTCATCCTCGATCTTCAGGATTCGCACGACCGGCGCGGCTACGATGCCCATGTCGGCGAACGCGGCGTGAAATTGTCCGGCGGCCAGCGACAACGCGTCGCCATCGCGCGCGTCATCCTCAAGGACGCACCCATTCTTGTCTTCGACGAAGCAACGTCCTCGCTCGACAGCGAGGTCGAAGCCGCGATCCAATCGAGCCTCGACACGCTGATGGAGGGCAAGACCGTGATCGCAATCGCCCACCGGCTGTCGACCATCGCGCAGATGGATCGCCTCGTCGTGCTCGAACACGGCCGCATTATAGAACAAGGCACCCATGGCGAGTTGATCGCGCGCGACGGGCGCTATGCCGCGATGTGGCGGCGGCAGGCCGGCGGCTTCATCGACGACGCCCCCGACATGCAGGCGGCGGAGTAACGGCGATCGAGTTCGCCCTCTCAGAGTTTCAGCAGTCGCTGCGTGCGGCGATCGAGAAGATTTGCGCGCGCTTCGGCGATGACTACTGGCTCGAGCGTGACCGCGACGGCAAATTTCCGGAAGAGTTCCATCACGCGCTGGCGGCGGACGGCTGGCTCGGCGTGTGTATTCCCGAAGCTTACGGCGGATCGGGGCTGGGCATCACCGAAGCCGCGGTGATGATGCACACGATCGCGGCGTCCGGCGCCGGCTTCTCGGGTGCATCCGCCGTTCACATGAATATCTTCGGCCTCAATCCGGTCGTGGCGCACGGCACCGATGAACAAAAGCGCCGCATGCTGCCGCCTGTCGTTTCCGGCGGCGAGAAAGCCTGCTTCGCGGTGACGGAGCCCAACGCCGGGCTCGAGACGGCGAAGCTGCAAACCCGCGCCGAGCGCCGCGGCGACCGTTATGTCATCAACGGCGCGAAGATCTGGATCAGCACGGCGCAGGTCGCCGACAAAATGCTGATCCTCACGCGCACGACGCCGGCCGAAAAGGTGCGCAAGCCGACCGACGGCCTGTCGCTGTTCTTCACCGCACTCGACCGCCGCTTTGTCGAAGTGCGAGAGATCGAGAAAATGGGACGTAAAGCCGTCGACTCGAACCAGATGTTCATCGACAGCCTTGAGGTGCCGATTGAAGACCGCATCGGCGAAGAGGGCCGCGGCTTCGAATACATCCTCGATGGCTTCAATCCGGAACGCATTCTGGTAGCCGTCGAGGCAATCGGACTCGGCCGCGCCGCGCTCAAGCGGGCCAGTCACTACGCCAAGGAACGCATCGTGTTCGGCCATCCGATCGGCCAAAACCAAGCCATTCAGCACCCGTTGGCGCAGTGCTGGATGGAACTCGAAGCGGCCGAGCTCATGGCCTTCAAAGCGGCCTGGCAATACGACAGCGGCATGCCGTGCGGACCGGCCGCCAATGCGGCGAAATATCTTGCTGCCGAGGCTGGGTTCAAGGCGTGCGAAACCGCGGTCATGACCCATGGCGGCTACGGCTACGCCAAGGAATTCCATGTCGAGCGCTATTTCCGCGAAAGCATGATTGCGCGGATTGCGCCTGTCACGCCGCATCTCATTCTCTGCTTTATCGCCGAGAAGGTGCTCGGCCTGCCGAAATCGTACTAAGCGAATCCCACCTTCCCTGTTTGCTCCGGACTATTGGCACAAGCGCCGGCCATCACCGGCCGCGCCGCGAGCCACACCATCAGTGCAACTGCGGCAATCGCGCCGAGCGTCAGAAAAGCCGCGGGATAGCCGAAGCGCTGCGCGACGATGCCGCCGAGTGTGGGACTCAGCGCGGCGCCGACACCCTGCAGCGTCATCACCGCACCAAGTCCCGCATTGACGCGCCCGGTTCCTGCAAGAATCCGCGCGACGAGGCCGGGCACCGCGACCCCCAGAATGCCGGCGCCGAAACCGTCGAGGATCTGCACCGGCCACACACCCCAAAGTCCAATGGCCATTGATGCAGTGACGCCACGCACCGGCAGCGCGATCAGCGCCACAGAAACACCATCCAATATCCCCGCGTCTCGGCAAGCCTTGCCGCAACGAGCGCCACCGGGACCATCGTCATCTGCGCGATGACGATAGTCGCGCCGGTAAAGACGCTCGGATTGCCGGCGCCTTGTGCAATCACGGCTTGGCCGAGCAGCGGCAGCATCGCGGCATTACCGAGATGAAACAGCGTGAGCGTTAAACCGAGGATGACGAGCGGCATCGATTGCAACAATACTGAAAATCCGGCGACGCCGTCACCGTCGTGCTCCGACGCGCCGCGCGCCGCGCGGTGATCGATCTCGCGCGAATCGATTTGCAGCGTCGCCGCGATGGAAAACCCGGCCATGATTGCGAGCACGACAAAGACAGCGCCAAGACCGAACACATATCCGGCACCGCCAGCCAGCGCCGCCGCCACGACATTGCCGGAATGATTGCAGGCTTCGTTGCGGCCGAGCTGATGGGGAAAGCCACTTTGGCGGACCAAGCCGAGCGTGATCGCCGCAATGGCAGGCGCGACGGCGGCGCCGGCTATTCCAGTATCACCTGAGCGGCACTGACAACAAAAAAATCCGGCCGCAGCAGGATGGCGATGGAAGCCGTCGCGATAGCGATCGCGGTCACAACAACAATCGCACGCTTGGCGCGCGTGCGATCGACCAAGCGCCGAGCGGCGTGGTGACCGCCATCCCGGATATGCCGCCGATGGTCATGACCACGCCGATCTCGGCCGGGGACCAGTGCCGCGCTTGCAGGAACACGCCGAGGAACGGGCCGAGCCCGGCTTGCACGTCGGCCATGAAGAAATTCAGAGCGTTGAGCGCGGTGAGCGAACGTCGCATCGGACGGCGGGCGTCAGAGCGGCGCGCGGAAGACAAAAAATGCGCCGCCAGCAATGAGCGCGAATCCAATCATCTGATTCCAGGTAATCGCCTGGTGCAAATAGACGACCGAAAATA
>CAWFBB010000019.1:0-86208 GCA_963813825.1 uncultured Alphaproteobacteria bacterium | reverse complement strand
GATTTGCAGCGCGCGCCGGGCGACGCCTATTGAAGATATGCTGCTGTCATGCTCCGCGAAGGCGGAGCATCGCGAAAAAATGTAGGCTATCACACGTGCCCTCACCCAAGCCCATCCCGATCTTCGACGGCCACAACGACGCGCTGTTGCGGCTCAATCGCCGCGAGGGCGGCGACGCGGTGACGGCGTTTCTCGACGGCGAGGACAAGGGCCATCTCGATCTGCCGAAGGCGCGCACGGCGGATTTGCCGGCGGCCTGTTCGCGATCTTCGTGCCTTCGCCGCAGCGAAAAGATCCCCGCAGCGAGGCCCCGCCGCAGGAAGCCGGCAGCGCACGGCAGCGACGCGCGCCGCCGCCCGTCGAGTTCACGGAAGCGCAGCGCGTCACCTTTGCCATGGCGGCGCTGCTGCTGCGCATCGAACGCGAGTCGAACGGCCGCGTCCGCATCTGCCGCAACGCCGACGATATCGAACGTTGCCTCGCCGACGACGTGCTGGCGGCAGTGCTGCATATCGAAGGCGCCGAAGCGATCGACGAGAATTTCGAGCTGCTCGACGTGCTGTACGCCGCCGGGCTGCGCTCGCTCGGTCCGGTGTGGAGCCGGCCCAATGTGTTCGGCCACGGCGTGCCGTTCCGCTGTCCGTCCTCGCCCGATACCGGGCCGGGCCTGACCGATCTCGGCAAGGCGCTGATCGGCGCCTGCAATCGGCTGCGCATCCTGGTCGACCTGTCGCATCTCAACGAGCGCGGCTTCTGGGACGTCGCCGCCATCTCGGATGCGCCGCTGGTCGCCACGCATTCCAACGCCCATGCCTTGAGCCCGCATTCGCGCAATCTGACCGACAAGCAACTGGCCGCGATCCGCGAGACCGGCGGCCTCGCCGGCGTCAACTTCGCCACCGCGCTTTCTGCGCGCCGACGGCCGCCACGACAAGGACACGCCCGCCGCGCTGATCGTCGACCACGCCGCGCACCTCGTCGAACATCTCGGCGAAGACGGCGTCGGCCTCGGTTCCGATTTCGACGGCGCCCAGATTCCGGGCGAAGTCGGCAACGCCGCCGGATTGCAAATCCTGGTCGAGATCATGCGCCAGCGCGGCTTCGGCGAGCCGCTGATCGAGAAGCTGTGCTATCGCAACTGGCTGCGGGTGCTGCGGCGAACGTGGGGAACTGCGGACAGCGCGTGACATGCCATCGCCGCGCCGACGGCCGCCACGCGCGGCACTTTTTTCAGGGCCGCGCTGGCGGCGCGCCGCCATGTGGCTCGCCATCGTCGTCGCCGTGCTGATGATCGCGCCTTATCTGATCGCACCGCTCTACCGCTTCGTCGATCCGGTTTCGACGGTGATGCTGTGGCGCTGGGCGACCGGGCAGCGCGTCGAGCGCATCTACACGCCGCTCGACCGCATCGCGCCGGCGCTGCCGCTCGCCGTGATCGGCGCCGAGGACGGCACGTTCTGCCACAACCGCGGCATCGATCTCGGCGCCATGCGCGAGGCGATCGAGCAATCCGGCGACGATGTCGGCGAGTCGCGCGGCGCTTCCACGATCACCCAGCAGACGGCGAAAATCTTTTCCTCTGGCAAGGCCGCAGCTTCGTGCGCAAGGCGCTGGAACTGCCGCTCGCGGTCTGGATCTATCTGGTGCTGCCGAAACGGCGGGTGCTGGAAATCTATCTCAACATCGCCGAGTGGGGACCGAACGGCGAGTTCGGCGCCGAGGCCGCCGCGCGCTACGCCTTCAACAAGCCGGCGCGCAGTCTGACTACCTCCGAAGCAGCGGAGCTTGCCGCGATCCTGCCCAATCCGGTCCGCCGCAGCGCCCGCACGCCAGGCCCGACCGTGCGCCGGCTGGCCGGCATTTACGAGCGCCGTTCCGCGGATTTTCCGGAGCTGGATGCCTGTATCCGCGCCCACTAGCCTCAGCCGCCCTGTTCTTCTATAAGCCCGCCAACCCTAGCGATCCGAGCTATTACAGGAGTGCGACGCCATGGCCGTCCCGAAACGAAAAACATCGCCGTCCCGACGCGGCATGCGGCGGTCCGCCGATGCGCTCAAAGCCCCGACCTATGTCGAGGACAAGGATTCCGGCGAACTGCGCCGGCCGCATCACATCGACCTCAAGACCGGCATGTATCGCGGCCGCCAGGTGCTGACCAAGAAGGGCGAGGCGTAAGCGCTTCATCGCAGAGCGCAGCGAGCGCACGAAGCAATCCGGTCTAAGCGCCAACGCTGAATTGCTTCGCTGCGCTCGCAATGACGGCGAGGTTCGACCAGAGACGCGCGTCATGTTCGCTCTTGGCTTTCCGCTGCTGCTCGTTCCGTTCGCCATCTACAACATCATTGCGTTCCTGATGCCCGGCGTCGCCTGGACGGCGCCGGTGACCACTGTGCACATGATGTCCGGGCAGGATTGGGTGCTGACCTGGGAAGACGTGCTGATCGCGTTCAGCATTTTTCTGCTCTGGATCGAAATCATAAAGTCGACGCGGGTCGGCATGCGCTCGGTGATGGATCACATCCTGGCCATGGGGCTGTTCATCGCCATGCTGGTCGAGTTCCTGCTGGTGCCGCAGGCCGGCACCTCGGCGTTCTTTCTGCTGATGATCATCGCGCTGGTGGACGTTCTCGCCGGCTTCATCATCGGCATGCGCAGCGGCCGGCGCCAGGTCGAGATCGACGCGCCCGAGCGGCCGGTGTGACGAATTACTCCCGCGGCGCCTGGGGGCGGAAAGGAAAGCCATTCAGAGCGAACGCGATACAGCGCGGCCCGACAGGGTCGGCCAATGGCCGAGTGCATCATAGGCGCTGATGGCTTCAGCCGGATCGGCGCGGCGGCGCGTTCGGGTCTGCGGCGCCTGCGCCCGCGTCGCGATCAGATGGGCGACAAAGTTCGCGCTGGCGCGCGCGGCCGGTGCGGCGGGCGCGCCCGAAATGTCTCGCTCAACTGTTACGACCGGAACAAGATAGCCGCTCATGGTGCGCCTTTTGTCCCGAATTGGGACGTTTACCTGGCTTCACCCTGTGCATGCGCAATCAACGTGCCAGATCAACATGCAGATGCCGATCGATCCATCGCGGCGCTTCCCAACCGCCGTTTCGGCGGTAGCGATTTTCCGAATTATTTAAAGTCTGCCGCTAACTTAGCGGAGCAACGGCCGTCTGCTGTCGCCATCCGCGGACTGCACCATTCCGAATTGAGGCGACCATGTCCACTGGCGGTCAACACGACCCGGCCTGTTCGGGCACACCCGACGCGGCGGCGATCCTTAATTCGATCGGCGAGGTCGCATACGATTGGCGCATCGACAACGACGCGCTGACCTGGGGCGATAACGCCGGCGAGGTGCTGCTGATCGGCGATCGGGCGGCGATTTCCACCGGCCGCGCCTATGCGCAATTCCTCGAGGCCGAGAATGCCCAGGCGCGCTTCGACGTCGTCGTCAATTCCGACAAGCGCGACGACGGCCGCGGCGTCGCCTATCAGATTCAATATTGCATCCGTCCCGAGCCGGTTCGGACACCAAACTCTGGGTCGAGGATATCGGCCGCTGGTTCGCTGGCACCGACGGCAAGCCGGCGCGCGCGCACGGCCTCGTCCGCGTCATCAACGAGCGTTACGAATATGTCCGCAAGCTGACCTATCTGGCCCGCTTCGACGGCCTCACCGGCGAACTCAACCGGCATCACCTGAACGAGGTTCTCGAAGACACCATCGAGGAAGCGATCCGTTTCCGTTCGTCATGCGGCTTCATGCTGGTCGCCATCGATAACCTGGCGCGCATCAACGAGTCCTACGGTTTCGACGTTGCCGACCAGGTGATCGCCGCGGTCGCCAAGCGGGTGAAGAGCCGCATGCGCGGCAAGGACACGCTGGGCCGCTTTTCCGGCAACAAATTCGGCCTCGTGCTGCGCGACTGTACGCCCGACGACATGGCGATTGCCGCCGAACGGATGCTGGCGGGCGTGCGCGACGACATGGTGCCGACCTCAGCCGGACCGATTGCGGTCACCGTCACCATCGGCGGCGTCAACGCGCCGCGCCATGCCCGCGGCATGATGGAAGTGCTCGCGCGCGCGCAGGAAACTCTCGACAGCGCCAAGGCCCGCCGCCGCGGTTCCTACCTCGCCTATCAGCCCAGCATCGAGCGCGAAGCGATGCGGCGCGGCAACGTGCGCGCCACCGACGAGATCGTCGCTGCGCTCAACGAGCGCCGCATCTTCCTTGCTTACGAGACCATTGTCGCGGCGACCGACCGTAAGCCGGCGTTCTACGAATGCCTGATGCGCATCCGCCGCACTGACGGCAGCCTGATCGCGGCGAACGACATCGTGCCGGTTGCGGAGCGGCTCGGACTGGTGCGATTGCTCGACCATCGCGTGCTCGAGCTTGCCGTCGAAGAAATGGTCGGCACACCCGACTGCAAGCAAGCCTGAACGTGTCGGCCGCCTCGACCACCGATCCCGACTGGTGGGCCGGCCTCGGTTCGCTGCTGCGGTCGCATTCAGGCGTTGCCGAGCGCCTCACCGTCGAGATCACGGAAAGCGCGGCCATTCACGACATCGATGAGACGCGCGGCTTTGTCGCCCGCGTCAAGGACCTCGGCTGCCGCATCGCCATCGACGATTTCGGCGCCGGCTACACCTCGTTCCGCAATCTGCGCAAGCTCGGCGTCGATATTGTCAAAATCGACGGCGCATTCGTGCACGACATGATGCGCTCGGAGGACGATCGAGCCTTCGTGCGCACGCTGATCGATCTTTCCAAGCGGCTCAAGCTCGTCACCGTCGCCGAATGGGTGCAGGACGAGAAGGCGGCGCAGACTTTGCAGGCGTGGGGCTGTGATTACTTGCAGGGCGCGCTGATTGGCCTCGCCACGCCAGAGCGGCCGTGGCTCAAGAGCATGGCGAAAGCGGTTTGATTTTCCGTCACCCTGGCGCGAGCGAAGCGAGCCAATCAAGCCGTCTGCGACCGACTTAATGAGTGAATTACTCGCCGCTGCCGGTCAGCTTATCGACCTTGCGCTTCATTTCGTCGAGTTCGCGCTTGAGAGCGTCGATGTCGCCGCCTTTGGCCGGAGATTTTTCCGGCTCCGCCGCGGCGGCGGCGGCATCGCTTTCGCGGCGCGCGAACGGCGTGAACATGGCGAAGGCGCGCTCGAACATTTGCATATTGCGCCGCACCGTATCCTCGAGCGCGCCGAACGGGCTGCCGCCGAAGGCCTGCGCCATCTGATTGCGAAACTTTTCCTGCTCGCGCGTCAGCGAGTCGATCGAGACTTCGAGATAGCGCGGCACCAGCATGCCCATGCTGTCGCCGTAGAAGCGGATGAGCTGGCGCAGGAAGGCGATCGGCAAGAGGTTCTGCCCTTCCTTGTTCTCCTGCTCGAAAATGATCTGGGTCAGAACCGAACGGGTGATCTCCTCGCCGGTCTTGGCGTCATAGACAACGAAATCCTCGCCGTTCTTGACCATGGCGGCGAGGTCTTCGAGCGTCACATAGGTGCTCGTGCCAGTGTTGTAGAGCCGCCGGTTGGCGTACTTCTTGATCGTGACCGGTTCGGCGGTTTTGGCCGCGGTCGTCGTGGTGGCGGTTTCGGACATCGCGGCAATCACCCCAACTTCGCCGTCAAAATAGGCGGTTTTGCACGGCACGGCTACCGTTTTGTGATGTGCCCTTGCCGCATGTCGCCTTGTCGAGGGCCGGTCGCGTCCTTATGACATATACCCAATGATCCAGCGGCTAACCTGCCCGCAAAGTAGCACCACGAGCCTTAAAAGGACCCGCCATGAAAGATGATGTCGTCATTGTCAGTGCCACGCGTACGCCGGTCGGCGCCTTTAACGGTGCCTTTGCGGCTCTGCCGGCTCATGAATTGGGAAGAACTGCCATCAAGGCGGCACTCGATCGCGCCGGCGTCGAGGCGCAGCGGGTCTCCGAAGTCATCATGGGCCAGATCCTAACCGCCGGGGAGGGCCAGAACCCGGCCCGCCAGGCCTCGATCGCGGCCGGCGTGCCGGTCGAAACGCCAGCCTGGGCGGTCAACATGCTGTGCGGCTCCGGTCTGCGTTCGGTAGCGCTCGGCTATCAGGCCATAGTCAACGGCGATTCCGATATCGTGGTCGCCGGCGGTCAGGAATCCATGAGCATGGCGCCACATTGCGCGCATCTGCGCGCCGGCGTGAAGATGGGCGACTTCCAGATGATCGACACCATGATCAAGGATGGCCTATGGGACGCCTTCAACGGCTATCACATGGGCAACACCGCAGAAAACGTCGCCAAGCAGTGGCAGATCACACGGGCCAGCAGGATGAATTCGCGGTCAAGTCCCAGAACAAGGCCGAAGCGGCGCAGAAGGCCGGCAAGTTCAAGGACGAGATTACGCCGGTGACCATCAAGAGCCGCAAGGGCGACGTCGTCGTCGACGACGACGAATATCCCAAGCATGGCACTACGCTGGAATCGATCGGCAAGCTGCGCCCGGCCTTCGACAAGGAAGGCTCGGTCACCGCCGGCAACGCCTCGGGCATCAATGACGGCGCTGCCGCGGTGGTGCTGATGACGGCGAGCGAGGCGCAGAAACTCGGCAAGACGCCGCTCGCCCGTATCGTGTCGTGGGCGCAGGCCGGCGTCGATCCGAAGATCATGGGCACCGGCCCGATCCCGGCGTCGCGCGCGGCGCTCAAGAAGGCGGGCTGGAACGTCGGCGATCTCGATCTCGTCGAGGCCAACGAAGCGTTTGCCGCCCAGGCTTGCGCCGTCAATAAGGATCTCGGCTGGGATACCGGCAAGGTCAACGTCAACGGCGGCGCCATTGCCATCGGCCACCCGATCGGCGCCTCGGGCACGCGCGTTCTGGTGACGCTGCTTTACGAAATGCAGAAGCGCAACGCCAAGAAGGGCCTCGCCACGCTGTGCATCGGCGGCGGCATGGGCATCGCGATGTGTTTGGAGCGCTGAGCCGCGGGATTTCTCGCAATCAATAAACGTCATGCCCGGCCTTGTGCCGGGCATCCACGTCTTTAAGCTTCGCCACAGAAGACGTGGATGGCCGGGACAAGCCCGGCATGACAAATACCGGGAGGAATTCATGGCTCGCGTTGCGTTGGTAACGGGGGGTACGCGCGGCATCGGTGAGGCCATCTGCAAGGCGCTCAAGGCCGCCGGCTACACGGTCGCCGCCACCTATGGCGGCAACGATGAGGCCGCGCAGAAGTTCAAGGCCGAGACCGGCGTCAGTGTTTACAAGTGGGACGTTTCCTCATTCGACGCCTGCGCCTCAGGCGTCAAACAGGTCGAGGCCGATCTAGGCCCGATCGACGTTCTGGTCAACAACGCCGGCATCACTCGCGACTCTCAGCTTCACCGCATGAAGCCCGAGCAATGGACCGAAGTGATCAACACCAATCTCGGCTCGCTGTTCAACATGTGCCGGCAGGTGATCGAAGGCATGCGCGCGCGCAAGTTCGGCCGCATCGTCAACATCTCTTCGATCAACGGCCAGAAGGGCCAGTTCGGCCAGGTGAATTATTCCGCCGCCAAGGCCGGCGAAATCGGCTTCACCAAGGCGCTGGCGCAGGAAGGTGCGCGTTCCGGCATCACCGTCAACGCGATCTGTCCTGGCTACATCGCGACCGACATGGTGAAGGCGATGTCACAAGAGGTGTTGCAAAAGAACGTGCTGCCGTTGATTCCGATCGGCCGGCTCGGTGAGCCTGACGAGGTCGCGCGTTGCGTGGTGTTCCTGGCCTCCGACGATGCCGGGCTGATCACCGGCTCGACGCTGAGCGCAAACGGCGGGCAGTACTTCGCCTGACCGAGGCGGGATTTCCGTGGCTCCGGATCGTGACCCAATTCCATTGGATTGGAGCATGGTGCAGATTTTCATTTGAGCATTATCTTTCCCAATTGTGGATTTGTACTTTCGAAATCGTCCCAGAGCAGTTGCAGGCGGCGGATCATCATGGCTTTGCCCCCACAGTCGATCATCGAACGGCGGCGCGATCAGATGTTCCCCGATCTCGATCCGTTGGAGCTCGAGCGGGTGCGTCGTTTCGGAGAAGTTCGTCCATTCGCCGCCGGCGAGGCGCTGTTTACGACCGGCCATGTTGGCGGCGGCTTCTTCGTTATCCTGGCCGGCAAGGTCGACGTGACGCAGCGCGATCAATCGGGCCAGCCAAACCTGATTGTCACCCACGGACCCGGTCAATTCATGGGCGAACTGGCACAATTGGCCGGCCGGCCCTCGCTCGCCGACGCCACGGCTCGGGAGCCGGTGCAGGCGCTGCTCATTCCGCCGGACCGGCTCCGTGCGCTGCTGGTCGCGGAAGCCGACCTCGGCGAAAGGATCATGCGGGCGCTGATCCTGCGCCGTGTCGGACTGCTCGAGACCGGAGCCGGCGGCCCTGTCATTGTCGGCCGTGCCGACAATGGCGACGTGCTGCGTCTCGAGGGCTTTCTTCGCCGCAACGGTCAACCGCACCGTATGCTCAACCCCGAAACCGATGCCGAGGCGAAGGCGCTGATCGAGCAATTCCACGTCGATCCTGGTCAACTGCCGATCGTGCTCTGCCCCGGCGGACAGCTTTTGCGCAATCCGGGCGAGGACGAGCTGGCCCGCTGCATCGGACTGGTGGGGCCGATCGATCCGAACCGGACCTACGATGTCGCAGTGGTCGGAGCCGGACCGGCGGGACTTGCCGCAGCGGTCTATGCCGCGTCGGAGGGTCTCTCCACCCTGGTGCTCGATTGTCGTGCCTTCGGCGGTCAGGCCGGCGCCTCGGCGCGGATCGAAAACTACCTCGGCTTTCCAACCGGAATCACCGGCATGGCCTTGATGGCGCGAGCCTACAATCAGGCGCAGAAGTTTGGTGCCGAGATGGCAATCCCGGATCAGGTCGCAAGCTTAAGCGAGTCTCGCCCCGATGGCTTTGCGCTGCACTTGCAGAACGGCGAACGGGTCAGCGCGCGCTCGATCGTTGTCGCCAGCGGCGCCCGATATCGCCGGCTTACCTGCTCGAACTTCGATGCGTTCGAGGCATCGAGTGTCCATTACTGGGCATCGCCGCTGGAGGCGAAACTGTGTTCCAATCAGGAAGTGGTGCTGATCGGGGCGGGTAATTCGGCCGGCCAGGCCGCGGTCTATCTCTCGGGCCAGGGCGTGAAGGTCTGGATGCTGGTGCGCGGACCGAGCCTTGAAGCCAGCATGTCGCGCTATCTCGTTGACCGGATCGAGGGCCTCGCCAACATCGACGTCGTAACGCACGCGCAGGTCAGCGGTCTTGAAGGGCGCGACGGAATACTGGAGGCGGTTCACTGGCGTATCGGCACCACTGGCCAAGAGGTGCGGCGGCCGATTCGCCACTTGTTTCTGTTCATCGGTGCCGATCCTAACACCGATTGGCTCGCGGGATCAGGCATTGCGCTCGATGCCAAAGGCTTCGTGCAAACCGGCGAGGATGCCGACGGTGCGGGCCATCCGCTCGAGACGTCGCGGCGTGGCGTGTTTGCCATTGGCGACGTGCGCGCGAAATCCACCAAACGCGTGGCCGCGGCCGTCGGCGAAGGCGCGCAGGTCGTGGCCGCGCTGCATTCTTTCCTGGCCCCGGCACCCGGGCAAACCGTTACGGCGACCGTTCCTTCGCCACCAACTCAGAGCCATTGAACGCGAAGCGCATCAATTCGCTTGCCGCTTGCCGTCCAGATATCCCGCCTCGCGAAACCATCGGATCGCATCGTCAAGCGCTTCCCGGTACGGCCGGGCGCGAAACCCGAGATCGCGTTCGGCCTTGGCGGCGGAAAAGAACATGTGGTGTCGCGACATCCGCAGCCCATCCACGGTCGCCAGCGGCTCGCGGCCGGTGAACCAGGCTGTGGCTTCCGCCGCATAGGCAAACGGCAGCGCGACGGCGCGGGGGATACGAAGCCGCGGTGGGCGGCGGCCAACCAGGCGCGCGATGTCGCCGAGCATATCGGCGAACAACACATTCTCGCCGCCGAGAATGTAACGCTCGCCGATGACGCCGCGCTGGAGCGCCGCGAGATGCCCGTCGGCAACGTCGTCGACATGGACCAGGTTCAGGCCGGTATCGACAAAGCCGGGGATGCGGCCGCAAGCCGCCTCAACGATGATGCGCCCGGTCGGCGTCGGCTTCACGTCGCGGGGACCGATCGGCGTCGATGGATTGACGATGACTGCCGGGAGTCCCTCGTTGGCGATCATCGATTCGACGAGGCGCTCGGCTGCGATCTTGCTGCGCTTGTAGGTGCCAATTCCCTGTTCCACCGAAAGCGGAATGGTTTCGTCCCCTGGCGCTCCGTCGTGCGGCCATCCGAGCGTGGCGACGCTGCTGGTATAGACCACGCGTTCGACGCCGGCGCGCAAAGCCTCCTGCATTACGATGCGCGTGCCGTTCACGTTGCTGGCAAAGATCTCGCTCCGATCGCGCGCCCAGAGCCGGTAATCGGCCGCGACATGGATCACATTGCGGATGCCGCTCATCGCCCGACGCACGGACTCGGCGTCGCGAAGATCGCCGGCGGCGTATTCCAGATCGAGGTCGCGCAGATGGAAGCGAGGGCTGCCGGCCCGGACCAACGCCCGCACCGGAAAGCCGGCAAGAATCAAACGCCTCGCCACCGCCGAACCGACGAAGCCGGTAACGCCGGTGACCAGAATCTGAGCACTGGCGCCCATAGTAGCACTTTTCCGTTCGCAGTTGCGAGATGCGAAAGAATCAAGCATATTGGCGTTATCAAAGCCATGGTGGGGGCCATGCGGGGGAAGGTTCGATTTTTGCGCTGCAATAGTTCCGGCACATCGCAATCAATCGTAGCGTTGCAAAAAAGATGAGGCTGCGCCCGGTTTCTTGGCCGGGTTCGGTGGGGGTGACGTCTGCGTGCCTGCTTTTGTTGTGGGCGTGATCGAGGGTGGATCACAGACGCGAGGCATCCTCTATGCATTCCATCGGGGCTACGCTTTCGGAACGTCCGCTTGCGGACAGCGATTTCGCTGATCGGTTCGCCGATTCCGCGCTCGAATCCCAACATCGTACCGTCATTGCGCTTGTCGGCATGGCTTTCGAGGCCAAAATTGCCGCCGGACCCGGAGTGCTCGTCGTCTGCCGCAACTCCAGGCGCGAACTGGCATCGGTCGCCGAATCCGCCGCACGGCAGGGCTATCGCGGCATTATCAGCTTCGGCGTTGCTGGCGGCCTTGATTCCAGCCTTCGCACCGGAGACTGGGTCGTCGCATCTGCCGTGCTGGAATCGCAGATTGCCCGCGCCACCGACCCGGCCTGGTCAAGACGGCTCCTCAATGTGATCTCGAACGCCAGTCACGCTCCGATCATCGGCGTTGACGCGCCGGTCGCCGAGCCGACCGTGAAACGGGAGCTGCATCGCACCACAGGTGCTGCCGCGGTCGATATGGAATCCCATGTCGTGGCGCGGCTTGCCGCCGCCCATGGCCTCGCCTTCGCCGCGGTGCGTGTCATCATCGACCCGGCCCACCGCCGCGTCCCTTCGGCTGCGCTCCTCGGCATGGCCGAGGACGGGCGCGCCGACATTTGGGCGGTGCTGCGCGACCTTGTTGTGCGGCCGTCGCAGCTATCGCTGCTGATCCGCACTGCCATCGACGCGTTCGCCGCCCGCGCCGAACTGCTTCGTGTCCGGCAACTGCTGGGACCGCATTTCAGATTCGCGGATCTCACCTGATCGACGCCGACGCTGCGCCGCCCGCGGAGAGGAAGGGTGCATCGCGAAACGTCTGGCGAAAATGCGCGCCGCCTGATGCGATTTCAGATCGAGCAGCCGGATGACGTTATTCACAGTAAGTTTTGCGCGGCGAGCCGTTCGCTCAAAACCGGTTCTTGCGCTCGCGGATTTCCGCGAACACTTGCCAAGCCGGCTTGCCGGAAAGGCCCAGCGATTTCGCCACCTCGGGATTGTCGGCGCGCAGAAATGGATTTTCTCTTTTCTCGGCGCCGATCGTCGCTGGGATCGTGGCTTTGCCCGCGGCGAGGAGCCTTTTCACCTCTTCGCCGCGCGCGGCAAGCGCCTTGTTGTCCGGCTCGATAGTCTTGGCGAAGCGGATATTGGCGTCGGTATATTCGTGGCCGCAATAAAATTGCGTGTCGTCGGGCAGCTCGCGCAATTTCAGCAACGAATGCCACATCATCTCCGGATTGCCTTCGATGACGCGGCCGCAGCCGATCGAAAACAGTGTGTCGCCAACGAAAGCGATCTTATCCGCCGGAAAGAAATACGAAATGTGCCCGGCAGTGTGGCCCGGCGTATCGATGACGCGGCCCTGCAAGCCGCCGACCTTGACGCTGTCGCCCTCGCCCACAGTTTCGTCGACGTCCGCGATGCGCGCGGCTTCCGCGCGCGGCGCTACCACGCGGCATTTGTGATGGGCCTTGAGCGCGGCGATGCCTTGCGTGTGGTCGGCGTGATGATGGGTGACGAGAATTTCAGAAAGCCGCCAACCGGTCTTGGTGAGCGCGGCTTCGACCGCCGCTGCTTCCGGCGCATCGATCGCCGCCGTCGCGCCGCTTGCCTGATCGTGGATGAGCACGCCGAAATTGTCCTTCAGGCAAGGAAACAGATAGGTCTGTGCAGCCATGTTTCACCCATGTCATGCCCCGCGCAGGCGATTACTGGATCATCCGCCGGAGCTTGTCATCGGGCCGCCACTTCGGGCCGGACCCGTCGGCGGATGATGACACAATAAGGGATCAACCACATCCCGATAAGCGTCCGGAATGACCTCCCAATCCATGCTACTTTGCGGCCATGGATGTCGTCGACCTGCGCAATTTCTATGGCCAGCACCTCGGCGTCGTGGCACGGCGATTTGTCGGCCGCGGCATTCGCTCGCGCTGGAAAGATACCCGGGCGCTGCGCGTGCTCGGTGTCGGCTATGCGACGCCCTATCTCGGCCTGTTCCGCGAAGAGGCCGAGCGCTGCCTCGCGATGATGCCGGCGCCGCAAGGTGTGGTGCGCTGGCCGTCGTCGCGGGCAGCGCTGGCGGCCTTGGTCGAGGAGGACGAGCTGCCGCTGACCGACGCCGCGGTGGACCGCATCCTGTTGGTGCATGCGCTGGAAATGTCAGCCGACCCGATGGAACTGTTGCGCGAAGTCTGGCGCGTACTGGCGCCGGGCGGACGGCTCCTCGCCGTGGTGCCGAACCGGCGCGGGCTGTGGGCGCGCATGGACACGACGCCGTTCGGTCACGGCCGGCCCTATTCGCGCTCGCAGATCATGCAATTGCTGCGTGAGACCTGGTTCACGCCGACCGGCTGGGGCGAAGCGCTCTATGTGCCGCCGATCGCGCACGGCTTGTTCTTGCGTTCGGCGGTGGCGTGGGAGCGCACCGGCGCGACACTGTCGGCGCCATTCGCCGGCGTGCATATCGTCGAGGCGACCAAGCAGGTTTACCGTTCGATCCCGGCTCGCCGCGAGAAGCGTCGTCTCGTTCCGGCGCTCGAGCCGGTGCTGGCGCCGTCGCCGGGAGCGGCGGCAATGCGCTGAAGCCGCTGGCCTATTCCATCTTGATGTTCGCCGCGCGAATCACCTTGGCCCATTTCTCGGTTTGTTCGACGATGAATTTGTCGAAGTCGGCGGTCGAGATAGGGAACGGTACAACACCAAGATCGGCAAACCTGGCAATCATGGTCGGATCAGCGATTCCGGCACTGATCTCCTTGCTGAGCCTGTCGATGATATCGGCCGGCGTCTGCTTCGGCGCTGCGATGCCGATCCAGGTTGTTGCCTCGAAGCCGGGCATGAAATCGGCCATGGTCGGCACATCGGGCAGCGCCGGCCAGCGCGTTTTGGTCGTCACTCCGAGCGGGCGCAGCTTGCCCTGTTTGATATAGGGCATGGAGGCCGGCAGATTGTCGAACGCGGCCTGTACCTGTCCGCCGATCAGATCGACGACCATGGGCGCCGAGCCGCGATACGGCACGTGCACCATGTCGATGCCGGCATTCATCTTGAAGAATTCGCCGGCAATGTGCGACACGGTCCCGGTGCCAAAGGAGGCGAGCGTGATCTTGCCCGGATTAGCCTTGGCGTAGGCGATCAATTCAGGAATGGTCTTTGCCGGCACCTGATCGATGACTTCCAGCACCAGCGGCGACAGATAAACGCCGCCGACCATGGCAAAATCGCGAATGAAATTGAAGCTGAGATTGTCGTAGAGCGCAGGGTTGATCGTGTTCGATCCGACGGCGGCAAGCAGCGTATATCCGTCAGGCGCGGCGTGAGCCGCCGCCTCGGTTGCAATATTATTGGCGGCGCCCGGCCGGTTCTCAACGACGAACGGCTGACCGAGACGGTCCGACAGCCATTGCCCGATCAATCTGGCGCCAATATCGGTCGGTCCGCCGGGTGGAAATCCAATGAAGATATGCACCGGACGCGACGGATAGGTATCGGCGCGGGCAACTCGCAGCATTGGCGGCAGCGCCAATATGCCGGCAGCTTGCAGAAAGCGTCTGCGGATAAGTTTCGCCGAACCCATCCTCGGTGACCCAGAGGGACTCGCGGCACGCGTTAACGCGTCGGAGCGGCTGTGAACATCAAATCTCGACAACGAGATAATCCTCTTCGACGGAAACCGGAAAACTCTCGGCGATATACGGCCCTTTGACCAGTTCGTCGCCCGGTGCCACCGTCACCACGAACTGACGGATGCGCATGGTGGCGGGATCGCAATAGCTTTGTCCGGTGGCGATCTCGAATTCCCAGCCGTGCCAAGGACAGCGCAGGAATTCGCCGGCGCGGATGAGGCGGTAATCGCCGGGGCTGCCCGACTGCGCTAGCCCGGTGATCCGGCCGCTGCACAGCGGACCGCCCTTGTGCGGACACCGATTGCCGAGCGCGTAGAACTTTCCGCCGACGTTGAACAGGCCGATCTCGCGGCCTTTGGCGGTGACGAGCTTGCTGGTTCCGGGCAGCACCTCGCCGACGCCGGCAACGACGTGGCGGCTCATCAGAATACGATCCGGAAAAGTGGAAGCCGGCATTCCGACAAGATCGTGCTCCACTCAAATTCAAATCCGGTACAACGCCTTGGCGTTTTCGCGCATGACGGCGGCACGCTGGTCGTCGTTCATCTTGAAATTCAACGCGACGACTGGATCGTCGTAGTCCCAGTGGGGATAATCGCTGGAGAACATCAGCCGGTCCCAGCCGATCCAATCGAGCACGTCGTAGAGATGCGACGGCTCTTCGGGCTCCTCCATCGGCTGTGTGCAGAACCAAAAATGTTGGCGCAGGTATTCCGAAGGCGGACGCGTCAGATGCGGCGTCTCCTTGCGCATCCGCTCCCACTGCTTGTCCATGCGCCAGCCAAGTGCGGGCGCCCAGGAGAAACCGGACTCGATCATCGCCACTTTGAGAGCCGGAAAGCGCTCGAACACGCCTTCGGTGATCAGGCTGATGACATTGCCTACCATGCTGGTCCCGAAGGTGTAATGCTCCTGCATGTAATACGTGCCCCAGCCGGTGCCGCTGGAGGGGTGACCGTTCGGATTTCCTGCGGGATGCAGACCGAGCACCAGATTGTTGCGCGCGGCGGCCTCGTAGATCGGCCAGTATTTGCGCCGACCGAGCGGCTCGCTCGAGCGCGGCGAGATAATCACCTGGCGGAAGGCCTCGTGCTCGGCGGCACGGGCGTCGATCTCGCGCACGGCGAACTCGGGATATTCCTGCGGCACGACGATGCCCGCCTTCAGTCGCCGATCCTTCGCCACCCAATCGTGCAACTGCCAGTCATTGACCGCGTGCGAAAGAGCAGAGCCGAATTCGAGGTTGCGCTCTTCCATGCCGCCGCGGGACAGGCAGATCATCATGCCGGTTTCGCAACCGTTGAGGTCGAGATGCTGGCGCTGCATCAGCTCAAGATCGCAGCCGGGCGGGCCGCCGTTCGAGGGATAAGAGTCGGCGCGCATGCCGCTTGCCATCATTCGCGGAAACGGCAGTTGTCCGCTTAGACCCTGGCACACATGGCTGCCGAAGGTTTCGATGTGCTCGCGCCATTGCGACGAAAGGTATGGATAAAGATCCTTGGGCGAACGTTGCACCGGATGGATGTCGCAATCGACAAACCCGAGCCGCGCCCTTCCTTCTCTTCTCCGCTCGCGGGGGATGGAAGGGAGAGGGAACTCGCGTTCGGGCACTGGCTTGTTCATGGCGCCATCTCCTCGCGCATCGCGGTTCTTTCTTGGCTCGCGGTCGCCGCCCCGTCGTGCGCCGCGCGCAAACGTGGATAGGCTGCAAGCGGATTGTCGATCAGTATCTTTCTCAGCATCGCATCGGACAGCCCGTCCGGCAATGCATCCTCACCATCGAACTGCCAATGCGGATAGTCGGTCGAGAACATGATCAACTCGTCGGATCGCACGTGATCCATAATGCGATTGAGCACGTCGCCGTTTGGTGCATCGAGCGGCTGCAGGGTGAACCGGACGTGATCGCGCACGATGTCGGCTGGCGGCCGGTCGATCCAGGGAACCTCTGTGCGCACGCCGCGCCAGCTCCGGTTGGTCCGCCACAGCAGCGCCGGCAGCCAGGTGAAGCCGGATTCCATCAGCACCAGTTTCGTGCCGGGAAATTTCTGAAATACACCCTCGGCAAGGAAACTCACAAGGGTGTCCTCGAAGGCGGTGGCCTGCAGGACGCTGTCCTCAAGATGATAGGAAGGCCAACCGGAGCCGGTCGGCGCATGACGGAAGGTCGAGCCGGCATGCACGCCGATCGGCAGACCGTGCCGTTCCGCGGCCCGATAGATCGGCCAATAACTGCGGTGACCGAGCGGCCGGTCACCCATCACAAGCAGCAACACTTGCACAAAGCGCCGGTCGGGAGCGCAACGCTCGATCTCGGCGACGGCAAGTTGGGATCCTGCGGCGGAACGAGAATCGAAGCACGCAGCCGCGGCTCGCGATCGAGCCATTCGCGCGCCATCCAACCGTTGACTGCCGTGCACAGAGCCGCCGCCATGTCGGCGTTGAACAGCGCGACCGCGCCATGCAGCACATTAGCGATCGCGAAGCGCGTACCGAAGGGGTCGAGCGCTTGCCTGCGCAAGACATCGAGGTCGGCGCCCGGTAGCCCTTTGGCCGGCCGCCAATCCGGCCGGGCGGCGTGCGGCAGATTCGGCGCATAGCTCGCGAGCATGAATGGGGAGCGATCGATATAGCGCCCGGCCAGATGCTCGCGCCAAAAATCGTCGAGATACGGCATCAATGCCGCGACGCTCGGCACAGCAGGATGAAGATCGCAGTCAATCGCGCCCTGAATGGGAAGCTTCATCGTACGTCTCGCGCAGCGCGCCCTGGTGGTTGCCGCTATATTACGCCCTGGCTGCCGAAGGCGCCAATCGGGATGTTGTTCCGAAGGATCGGCCGCCGTGTTATCCAGACGATGGCTACTCTTCGCTGGCAATCGCTTGCCGCGGCCAAAGCACTAAATCGCTGCGCGATAGCTCGCTGAGGCGGGCGGCATGATTGCGGGCTCGATAACTAGATCAGAGATCGATAGCGGGCTTTGCGCCCTGTCTTGAAGATCGAGGTGTCGTCAACCTCATCCAAGACAGGAGTTTCCTATGAGTACGGAATCCGTCAGCCCGTTGCGCCAGCGCATGATCGAGGACATGAACGCGCGCAAGCTCTGTGCTGGTACGCAGAGGGGCCACATTCGCAGTTGCAAGCAGTTCGCCGCGTTTCTCAAGCGGTCGCCTGACACGGCTACGGCGGAGGACATCCGCCTGTTCCAGTTGCATCTTTCCGAGACGGGCGTGAGCATCTGCAATCGCAACCGCATCATGACCGGGCTGCGGTTCTTGTTTCGCGTGACGTTGCGCCGATTGGATTTAGCTGCCGCGATCTATCACATCCGTGAGCCGCAGAAGATCCCGCTGGTGATGAGCCCGGACGAGACGCGGCGCCTGTTGGCCGTTGCCAGCAGTCTCAAGGTCCGCATGCTGCTCAGTCTCGGCTATGGCTGCGGCCTGCGTGCCGGCGAAGTGGTCCGGCTCAAGGTCAAGCATATCGACAGCGCGCAGAAGATCATTCGGATCGAGCAGGCCAAGAGCCGCAAGGACCGCAATGTCATGCTGTCGCCCGAGACGCTCGATCTGTTGCGGCAATGGTGGAAGGCGCGCCCATCGCGTCAGGATGCGGGAACGCCCGTAGAGGAACGCTGGCTGTTTCCTGGCACCAAGCTCGGCAAGCCGATGACGACCCGCCAACTCAACCGCCTGTTCCACGAGGCGGCCGACGCGGCCGGGATCAAGAAGGGTGTGACGCTGCATGCGCTGCGCCACAGCTTCGCGACCCATCTGCTCGAGCGCGGTACCGATATTCGCATCATCCAGGCGCTTCTGGGGCACGACAAGCTCGACACCACGGCGCGCTACACCCGCGTCGCCACCGGCATGATCGCCGGCATCGAGAGCCCGCTCGACCTGCTGTCGCGGCCTCGCAAAAAGCCCAAGAAGACCAGCAAAGACCAGCCGCCGACGTAACCGCGGCCATGTCCCGTCCAGCGCTGGAGGTCGCGGATATCTTCCGCGACCACGGAGCGGCGTGGCGGCGCGCCAACGCCGGGCACGTCAGCCTCGACCAGATGAAGGTCATGTCGCGCGATCGAGCGCTGCCGCACCGCGGCGCTCGGCGGCCATGTCGCGCGCTGCGAGGACTGCGCCCACACGGTCATCGCCTACAATAGCTGCCGCAACCGGCATTGCCCGAAGTGTCAGGGCGCCGCCGCCCAGCAATGGCTCGCCGAGCGCGAGGCCGACCTGCTTGCCGGTTGCGGTATTTCCATGTGGTGTTCACGCTGCCGGCGGCCATCGCCGACATCGCCTATCAGAACAAGGCCGCGATCTACGACATCCTGTTCACAGCCTCGGCCGAGACCATGATCGCCATCGCCGCCGATCCCAAGCATCTGGGCGGCCGCATCGGCATCACCGCGGTGCTGCACACCTGGGGCTCGGCAATGACGCACCATCCCCATGTGCACATGATCGTGCCGGGCGGCGGTATCACAGCCGACGGATCACGATGGGTGTCGTGCAGAACGAACTTCTTCCTGTCCGTGAAGGTACTCTCGCGCCTGTTCCGGGGATTGTTCCTGGCCAAGCTCCGTTCAACCCATCAGGCCGGCCGCCTCAAGTTCTTCGGCGGCCACGCTCACCTCGATGATGCCAGAGCTTTCAAGGCGTATCTGGCGCCGCTGCGCAACATCGAGTGGGTGGTCTATGCCAAGAGGCCGTTTGGTGGGCCGCAGGCCGTGCTCGCCTATTTGTCGCGATACACCCACCGCGTCGCCATCTCCAATCACCGCCTGATCTCGGCCGACGAGACCGGCGTCACTTTCAAGTGGAAGGATTATCGGATCGAAGGGCCCGGCCGCTACAAAACCATGTCGCTCGATACCCCCGAGTTCATTCGCCGCTTCCTCATCCACGTACTGCCAAAGGGCTTCCATCGCATCCGCCATTACGGCCTGCTCGCCAGCGCCAACCGTGCCGCCAACATCGCGCACGCTCGCAAGCTGCTCGCTATGCCGTCTCGCCCAACAGAACCAGAGACGCCCGAAGCCGCGCTCGACGGACCCCGCATGCTGCCGCGTCCATGTCCGTGCTGCGGCGGTCGCATGATCATCATCGAGACCTTCGCGCGTAACTGTCAGCCGAAGCACCGCCCCACGCCCGCTCCGGCGGCGATCAGGATCGACACCTCATGATGACGGCACCATCGATCCACGACCGCAGCGACGCTCGTCATTCTTGCTGGCTCTCAGCCGGCAGCGTCCAAGCTCGCAGCGGTTCGCTCGATTTACCAGCAGTCACGTTGCAAATCTCGTCGTTCAACGCGCCGGCCGCTCGTTCACACCGACACGCGCACCCACGCTTCGCGGCAAACCCATCGCGCCAACCGCTCCGGTCCAAGCTCCGCACCCAGGCTCTCGTCGCCAAATCCCCATAGAGCCCGCCGCACCGCCGCAGAACCACCGACCGCGATTTCCTTGTATGGGGCTTTTTTTGTCAAGGAGCTTCGCCAGGGCGGCGCGTCTTTTATCTTTTCGCCGGTTTCTTTGTTCGATCTGAAAGCCCGTTTCTTCGTCCCGACCCGCGCTTTGCTTACGTCGGCGTGCGCAGGAGCTGTCAAGGTTGGCCGTCGCGCCAACCTTGCGGCATGCTCCGCCGTTGCCAGGCCACACCTTGACAGCTTCGAGCACGCCGGCCCGCTTGCTGCGGTCGGTATGACGATCAGAGTGAGCCCGCTTTTGTGCGCGGATCTATCGCGCCACAACCTTGTATCCGGTGGGTCGAAGAACCCAAACCATGATGCAGTCATGCGCATCGGCAGCGAAGCTCCGAAGCGGCGGACCCATTCTGCCTTTCGGCGAAAGCCAAGGAAACACGTCGGGACCCCGCCACCTCGAACCGTCATCGGAGACCGGTCACAAATGTACGGACCGGGCCGAAACTGTCGGGTGCCTTCAGGCAACAACCTCCATTCATTGCGCCGGGCGCAGAACGACGCCGTCCGGCACTACGCCCTCTCGCACGAGCCGCCACAAAGCGATCAGAAGCTTGCGCGCCAAGGCCACGATCATGGGCTTGCGAGTACCGCGAGCGTTCTCGGTGCGGGCTCGAAACCACTGCGCTAAGGCGCTGTCCTTCTGGAACATAAGGAACCGCCACGCCAATTGGACCATGCCGCGCCGAACTCGACCATTGCCGGAACGGGCTAGCCCTTTCTCCCGGCGTTTTCTGCCGCTCTCGTCGGGCGAGCCAGTGAGGCCGGCATAGCGGGCTATGGCCCGTCGGTCGCGCATGTTTCGCGACAGCACCTCGTGCACCAGCATGTCGGCCGTCTCGATGCCGACCCCGATCACGCGCGCGAGCAGGCGCACCATGGCGTGCGGTCCATCACAGGGCGCGTGCTCGAGGCGCTCCAGGCGTGCCTCCTCAATCTGCCGGATCTGATCCCTGACGAGCCGTCGTCGTTCCATGTCGCGACGCAGCTCAGCCAGCGTGTTCGGCGGTATCGGCTCGTCCTCGGGCGTGCGCAAATCTTCAAGGCGTCCGGCGGCCTTTTTCAGCTTGGGATTGAAGCCGCGGATGCCGAGCCGAACCAACGCTGCCTTCATTCGGTTGACGATCCGACTTTGCTCTCCGACGAGGCTCTCACGCTCGCGGTTGGGCCGCTTGGCATCTTCGTCCTTTATTGACGGGATCGCGACCATCTTGCAGTGATCACGCTCGCCGCGCAGCCAGCCGAGAAAGGCGCGTTTGAGCAGCTCGGTGTCGAGACGATCGGTCTTGGCGCGCCGATGCTCGCGTGACACCGCCACACTCGCAGCGTGAATGACGTGGGCTTCGATGCCGCGCGCCTTGAGCCAACGTGCCAACCAGAAGCCGTCACGGCCGGCCTCGAAGGCGACTACAATGCGCTCGATCCTGCGTCCTGCTTTCTTCGCCTCCTCCCGCCATCGATGCAGCAGCTTCAGCAATGCGCTCTCGTCGACCGCGAGCTTCTTCAACGGCTGGCGCTCGACGCCAGGCACGATACCGGCAACGAGCCAGCTCGACAGACTCATCTCGATGACCGCAATCAGCGTGCCGTCCGGTTCGAGGGCGGTAAGGGATCGGCTCAGGTCGTTCAACTTCTGCATGGGGCGCTCCATCGGTTCACATCAGCGATGATGGATGCAATATCCTCGCCGCCGCCCCATAGCATCTGCCTTGGCGCTTTTCCGACGCCGGCCGCCAGCGCGCGCCGATAGTCTCGGCATTCCGGCGTCCGAAAACCTGCACAAGAAGTGACTCATGCACTGCAACAGGAGCACAAACAGAAAGGCCGCCTCGCGGCGGCCTCTCCGAAATCCGATAAGGTGTTTTGATTAGGCTGAGATAGCAGCAGCGTTCTTTTCTTCGAGCTGCGATAAGCAAAGAAGCCGAGACCAGCGAAGCCTGCGATCAGCATCGTCCAGGTCGAAGGCAACGGAGTTGGAGTGACGAAGAACCCCAAACCATTTGTCGAAATCTGACTGCTACTGTTTTCCTCAACCGTGAACGAGAAACTTCCACAGCATCCAGCACTGGTAAGAAGCTGTAGCGCATATTCATTGCCTGGGCTGTGTGCAGTGTCTGTTCCCACATCATAGTCGAAAAAAGTGATCACGCCATTCGTGACATTAAAGGAGTTATCAAACGGCGAATTAGTATTTTTGGCGAGCGTGTCTAATGGGTAAGTCGGGGTGGGAAAAATGGTCTGATAGCCTGCCGGTACCGTATCAACGACCACCTCCGAAGCGGCCTGGCCGTTACCGTTAGCTGAGAGGCCGAATATCTGACCCGTTACCTGTCCACCCGGAAATGCGATCACATTTCCCGTTGTATTGTTGATCGTAAAGTCGAACGTCAACGCCTCGGCTGGTGACACCGCAAGAAGAGCCGCAATGCCCGATACTGCCAACAATAGGGACTTCATGCATCCTCCCGGTACGCGGTGAAGGCCCGCGCGATTAAGCACCAAAGGCAATCGAAAACGCCTCTGCCCACTACCATTTCAAATGCCCGGCAATCGGTCAACTTGTCTTCCTGGTCAACCTGGGGCTTTTGCTAGATTTTGCTAGTAAAGTTGTCGTCGTGCTGGCATCGTTTGATGGGCGCTGCATTGGGCCTAACCGCAACATTGGCCCTCACCGCTGCGGTGCATACTCCACCGCCGAAGTGGGTCAATCACTACCTAGGCTCTCCGATCTCGGCCCCGCCTGATGTCCGTTGTGCAGCCACTAGCGACAAGATGTTGGACGGGTTCAGTTGATAAATGATTGGATTTCTTGGACGCTAAATTGAGCAGTGAAACTGCCATCCCGCGGGTCACTTTTTTACCCACCAGCCATCCAAAATGCGGCCGTCCCATCCGACTGAGCCGTCCGGTTCAGATACAGCGTACACCCTATAATGCCCCGCCCAGTCAGGGTCCCAATCAAACGACTTGTCATTCAGCCGGTCATGAACGACTGCACGGATCGTAGGATCGAATTCGCTCATCGGGTTCATCAGCCTGCCCGTTTTCGCTCGCGCTCGAAGGCTTCTTGGATGCGAAAGATCGACGGATGGGAGCGGTTCTTCACTTTCACCCACGCTTTGCTGCGCCCCGCTCGATAAGGCAAGTCACGTCGCTTCGATACAATGCCTTCGAGCCCGAGCTTGCAGGCGTGTGCGAAGATACGCTCGCCGTCACCTTCTAAGTGCTCGGTGTATAGGATGGCCCAACTGCAGCCGCCGCTATCTTCGATCCCAGCGCGGCGGGAAACGACCGGCCATCACGGGTGGAATGTCAGTCCTACCATGATGTGGAATTGTTTGGCTCGGGGGTCGTGTCACTTACGATTTCCCATCGCAAGGTATGACACATCTTTCGCAGCGCGTTGGCCTCGCCGTGCCGCATAGCGATGATGTTGTCGGGTTGAAAGGCTATGACAAAATCTTCGCCGTCGCGACTGATCGATACTTGTCGTCTAAAGGGAACGGCGTTTTTTCGAAAGGAACCGACGACGTCAAGTACCGACATTTTATGCCACTCACATGCCTACAAAGCCGCACGAAGTACCGTACCAGCGGTGAAACGCATTGACCAGTTACCACGCGGGTATCATCAACGTCCGATCGATTTGCCGCATCGCCTCAAGTATGGGCGATACCCCGGCTAACCAGCCCCCGGTTGGCAGGCGATGGGGCCGAATTGCACTGAGGAGTTGTGGTCACGCCCGGAAGGCTTAAGAAAACGACGGGCAATCGATCTGATTTACAGCGTGACTTTGGCCATGACTGGCCAGGCCTCGTGCTTGGCCAGCAGACTGGGTAAGGAGAAGCTGAATGCCGTTCTACGAAAAAGGCGCCGTTCGCATCTACTATGAGGAGGCTGGCTCCGGTTTGCCGCTGTTGGTCATCCCCGGAGGAGGATTGAACTCAACGATCGCCGGCCTCAAAGGTAGCAGCTCGGCGTTTAACCCGATGGATGAGTTCAAGGAAGAGTACCGCTGCATCGCATCGGACTTGCGTAACGCCAATGGTGGCCAGTCCACCGGCCCACTCGCGATTGAGCGGCCATGGCTTTCCACGCTTGCCGCCTAGAATCTCTGGAGATGATTCGATCTCGCGCTTGGAAGGATACCCCAAGTTGCGCTCGAAAGTAGCCGTTGTGGCGTTTGCGCCATAATACCGGGATAGCGAACGCAAATCCTCGACGTAAGGCCTTTGCGATGCGAGATATGCTGCCGCCCGTTGGCGGACCAGATTTCGGCGCTTTGGGCGAAGCAAAAGATGGGGTAATCGGCCTGCGATCTTGTGGATAGCTGAAGATTTTGGGTGCTGCGCTTCAGGCTGATGGTGAAACGAGGTCCGTGTGAACGGCCTCAAGCATCAGAAGGAGAAGCGCAGCATGGACCATTTTGCTGGACTGGACGTGTCGGTCAAGGAGACCAGCGTCTGCATTGTGGATGACACGGGCAAGATCGTTCGGGAAGTGAAGGTGGCGAGCGAACCCGAGGCGTTGTTGGCGGTGCTAGCGAACCCCGCCTATCACTTCAAGCGAATTGGCTTGGAAGCTGGGCCGCTGTCACAGTGGCTTTACAGCGCACCCGCCGAAGCGGGCTTGCCGGTGATTTGTGTTGAGACGCGGCAGATGCGGGCGGTGCTGAAGGCGCAGATCAATAAGACGGATCGCAACGATGCGCGCGGCATCGCGCAGATGATGCGGGTAGGGCTTTATCGTCCGGTGCATGTGAAGACGCTACGCAGTCAGAAACTGCGGATGCTGCTGACCCATCGCAAGCTGCTGCAGTCGAAGGCCATCGCCATCGACAACGACCTGCGCGGTACTTTGCGTAACTTTGGTCTCAAGGTGGGCATGGTGGGGACAGTGAAGTTCGAGGGACGGATCAAGGAGCTGGTCGAGAACCTACCCGACCTGGCCATTCTGGTCGAACCGCTGCTCATTGTCCGGCGGGTGCTCCGTGAGCAGATAGGCGTCCTGCATCGCCGCTTGCTGGCCATCGTTCGAGACGATGACGTGTGCCGGCGCCTAATGACGGTTCCCGGTGTTGGTCCCGTAGTGGCGCTGACCTATCGCGCAACCGTCGACGTGCCCGCACGCTTTAAGAACTCCAAGGCGGTCGGTGCGTCGTTTGGACTGACGCCATCCAAGTATCAATCCGGCGAGATCAAGAGCTATGCGGGGACGAGATGATGCGAGTGATGCTTTACGAAGCAGCCCAGGTCATGCTGACCCGCACTAACAAGTGGTCCTGGCTCAAAGCCTGGGCGATGAAGATCGCCAGGCACCGCGGGATGAAGAAGGCGATCGTGGCGCTGGCACGACGGTTGGCTGTGATCATGCACCGCATATGGGTCGACGGCACTGAGTTCCGTTGGACCCGAGAGGTCGTGGCGGCATGAGGGCTGCACACATCAATTACGATAGGAGAACACTCGAACTCCACCGAGCGGTGGAATGATGTCCCTCGCGGGACGATGGATGAGGTGAGTACGTCTGGTCCCTTGGACCTGCCGTTCGTCCGATGGCAAGGCCGCTCAAAAGATTGTTCCACCTCGTCTTCGACTCCCATAATGGAAGGGCCTTGGTGCCGATTCCGAAGAGAAGCATGAGCCCGCGAAAGACATCGACACTGCAGCAGTGGATAGTCTGAAAGCGCTTGACCCCGACCGGCCGATTAGAGAAGGGACCAGTCGGGATGAAAAGGGACTAGCATCCGACGTGAGTATAGAAAAGCTAGAATTTGAGGCACTGATCTTTGATGTGGGGGGCGTACTCGTCTCTCACGACGACGACATGCTGCACCGCCTCTTAGCCGAGCGATGTGCCGCTCCACGCGCCCTAGAGGGAACTAGGTCAGTGCTACAGGACAGTCCGAATTAATACAGGCGAAATGCCTATTACAGAGTTGCACCGCAACCTACAGCGCAAGCTCCGCTATAGGCGTGATTGGAATAGTTTTGTCGATGATTGGTGCGGCCACTTTAATGTCGATGAACCGATGTTGGATTTGGTCCGGCATCTCGCGCTCTCCAATCGCGTGATACTATTTTCCAACACAAATCGCGAGCATTGGACAAAGGTGCGCAATTTAACGGACGGAGCATTTGACCGTTTTGAATGTTATTTGAGCTACGAAATCGGCGAAGCAAAGCCGTCGCTGGGCTCCTTCCGCGCTGTAGCCGCACGTGCGCATATCAATCCGGCACATTCGCTGTTTATCGACGACCGGATTGAAAATGTCGAAGCAGCGCGACGTGTCGGCCTTCATGCGGAATTGTTTGTCAGCATGACAATTCTAGAGGAGTATCTCGCACACGCACAGCGCAGCAATAGGACCGGCAGCCCCCCGCGTATTCGTCGTATTGACGACCGACGCACTTTTGCTTTTGGGTTTTTGTCTTTTCCGGCACCACCGGCCAGCATCGGACCCGCAATGGGGAAGCGTTTTCTGACAACATCCCGCTCGTTGCGCGTTTCGCTGCTGAGAATCCCGACCACCGGCATGGCCCCCTTCTGCGCCGGCGCGGAGCGCGACACGCAATAGCCTAATCTTACTTCGAAGCCGCTGGCCTCGTCTTTCTTCCGAATCGTTCAGCGATAAGGTCTGGTACGCCGCTTACCCGATGCAAAAATGGCTCGCGCGACGGGGCCGAAGCGCCGGAGGTTAAGGAGCATCCAAACGAGCGGCTTACGCTGCGCAAAAGGGCGACGCTCATACGGAATCACGGTCCCGGCATTCGAGGCCATGAAGGAAAGAATTGAACAATGAAATGCATGGTCATGGCCGCTATGCTGCTCCTCGGCGCCATGCTGACCGCACAAGCCAACTTTATTCCCGCCAGAACGTCACCTACCGATTTCTACGCGGCCTCCGCTATTTGTGAGCAAAAACTTGTCAGGCCACTAACACTCGAACAACGGATCTACAAGAAATGCATGCTCAGGCTCGGTTGGCGATATATCTACGTTCCTCCTTCTGACTAGCTTGTCGATTCATGGACGGTCACGCGAATCCAGTGAGGTGCGCAAGCCGCGACCGATTTCTTGCCGGAGCCCGCTCCTTCGCCGCCTGGTATAAGCGCGCAAGCACCGCGGCCTATCTCGAAACCTTCAAATTTTCCGCCGCCGACTTGCCGCGATTCTCCGCGATTTCAAATTCCACGACCTGGCCTTCATTCAACGAACTAAGCCCGGCCCGCTCGACGGCAGAGATGTGCACAAACACGTCCTTGCCACCGCCTCCAGCCGGTTGAATGAATCCATAACCCTTCTGCGCATTAAACCATTTCACGGTGCCTTTCGGCATTTTGGCCTTCTCCAAGATCGTCTGACCGATACAAAGTATTTTAGCACGGCTAATTGCCCGGTAAATTGGTGGGCCGCGATATTCACCGCAAAACCGCGGCCGGCAGCGGTTGGTGGCGTCTCCACTCGATCGCCCCAATCCCTAGCGGCTGGCTTTTGATGTGACGCAGGCATCAAATCGCGCCATGGCTGCAACCGTCAACCCATATCGCCGCTATAAACCGATCCGGCTGGGTATCCACGTCTCCGCTTCCGATAATGAATGCGGCGAGGTGGTCACGGTTCGCAATTACGATCTGCCAAGTCCCGAACTTGCGCGTATTCGTTTCGAGGCCGCGCGCTGTGAATGCCAGCAGTTGGCCGGCGATGACGAGCCTGTGGTCGTCGTTGAATTGATCAGCGGCGGCAACATCCTCGACACATTCCCAATGCGCCGTGCCACGCTACCGCGGCTGAGTGTTATCATTGATCCACCGCCGCCACCGGTGCCAGGCCGCTATCGCGTCGATCTGTATGCTACCGGTCGCCTGGTCGATGGTGTTGAGCGTAAGCTTGGCCAAGCCGCCACGATCGAAGATGCCACGCGGCTCTATGATGAGCGGGCCTCCCTCTATCGGGGGCGCCTCGTGGTGCTGCGAGGTGGTGTCCCTTTGTGCGCCTGCCCGATCCGCCGGAGCGACGGCAAGCCGCGCGACCTGATGATTTAGCGGCCGATGCGTAGGTGACGCGGCCCACGGGAAAGGAAATTCCGGTAAATCGGGGCATGTGCCGTGCTTTGTGTGAGATTGGATGGTAGCATGGGCGGAAACGCTGACTGCCTGTGCCCGATGGAGTCAAAGTGCAATGAGCGATGACATGCAGCGCATGCGCGCTACAATTGATGCACGCAAAAATCAGCAGGCCGCAGCAAAAAAAACAGAAACTCGAAAACGAAACGAAAGCCAAACCCCAAGCGCACGAACGGTCAACGTGGGGTGACCACATTCAGAATCTACTACGGTGGCAGTGACAAAGATGCGGAGACAAAAATAAATCGCACGCGGCGGAACCGGCCCGCTACCGGCGCTGATTGATCCGAGAGCACCGATGGCAAAGCGTCCCAACTGGTCGCGGCCTCTGCTCCGGCCGCTGGTCATTCCCGAACTCATAACGCTACGAACGCTCGCCGACGTGCGCAAATTATTCGACCACTTGCCCCAGCAATATCGGGACCGAGAAACTTGGCGCTATGTTGCCGATCGGCTCGACGCCGCCGCCCGCGCGGACGTGATCGATGTCGTTGTGCCGCTGCGCATGGTGCTGTCGATGGAAGGCATCGCGTGTCGTCCGGAATAGCTGTCGGCTACTCGGGCTTGACCTGACGCTCGTTCCGAGACCTCAGCGCGCCGGAAACGATGACAGCCCGACGACAAAGTTTACTAAATCAAACAAACAATAGGATTTCGGAAAGACCGCCTGCGCGAGGCGGTCTTTCTGTTTGTGCTTGCGGGCAGGCGCAGGTCTTGGCTTTCCCGCCGAACACGCGCCGGATCACGAATGAAAGGGGCCGCTAACTGGAGCGGCCCCTTTTATTTGAGGGCGCTCGATACGCTGGTGAACGTTGTGTTCAACTGCGTCCCGAGACCAGCAACGACCGCGATAATGGCGACCGCTATGCCTGCCGCCAGCAGACCGTATTCGATCGCTGCTGCTCCGGCTTGGTCCTTGTGGAACCGAACAACAATAAGTCGAGACACGGTAGCCTCCTGACCATATCTGTGTCGCATGGTTCCTAGATACGTGTGCCCGGTTGCATACGCGTAAATTCACTTACGAAAAATGTAATTAGGAACTCCAAGGGGCGTCCTCGAATGGCCGACAATTAAAGAAAATGCCGGCATTCGCCGAAACGGTGGCACTGGGATTTGGTTGCAGAATGCTACCCAAGGGCGATCTTGTAGAGGCTTTGCCCATGGGGATTTGGTGCTCGCGTCGAGCCCGTTAGTCGCCGTCCTCTATTTTCTGGCCAACCGGGACCAGCTTAGAGAACTGCTGGCTTGGCTTGGAACATTCGTTCACTGAACTGAGCGGCGCCGGTACGTTGACAACATGGATTGGCAGCAAATAATTCCGGTTTTATCGTCGTCGCATGGCTGTGTTTGTCGCGTGTCCACTTTATTAGAGCCGCGCCAACTGAAGCGGTCTATTCGTCGGTCTTGGGCTGCGGTTGCTGCTGTTGCTGAGAGACATGACGAACGCCGTCGATGGGCATAAACTGGCCCGACGGGAGATGCATGGCCATTATCAGAGCTTCGCTCACCCGGCAATTTTTTTTGTTAAACTTGGAAGCTCCGCAGGCGGCCAGCTACCAGCCATGGTAATGGCGTCGCCCCCAATTTAGCCAAGCGGCAGCCATTTTTTTCATATTGCCACGATCATCCAACGACACAGGATCGGCATCGGTAAGAAACCGAAGCGCCCAAAACCAATGATCGGGATCGTCGCCTTCGCTTTCAAGTTGACTGAGGATTAAGGGGATTGCTCGCTCCCCCACGCGCGCGTCGCCGGCTTCAATGCCGCGATTGAGAACAGGCAGCGCGCCGCTGTCCCGACTTGGAAATGCTCAATCAATTACTCAATCACTTCGTCTGCGCATCAACTTCGTCGGCGATCAACCAAACTCACGGCAAAATATCGCAATGGGTAAATCGCCGGTATTTGCTTTTGTTTTGTCTCGATTTATCCCTCTTATGGTTGATAACACTTGGTCTGAAAGAAAGATGCCGGCTCACCTTGCTGTGATGCGCGGCGCAGTCCCTGCGAGATTAAGATGCGCGAGGCGGTGGTGGCGTGGTTCACAGTTCTCAGGAGTGAGTTCAGCCATGAGCAAAAGTATAATCAACGTACTCGCATCGCTTTTCGCCACCATCTTCATAGCCGCAACTTTTCCAGCACTGGCTGGGGCCGTCGGCGGGCTTGGTAACGCTACCCGTGTCACAATCTGGGTTCCGACTACCTCGGTCACGATGTCATTGAGTACGTACTTGATTACACCCACAATCAAAACACGCCGACCTTCACACAGACACCTTTGAAGATTGGTGAGTCCGTGTCTGGGGCGCACGGGCCTTGCAACCCGAATGCCGTCGCCATGAGGGGTAATGAACTGTACATCGTCTGCAACAGCGACTGGGGCGGGCCCGACGTAGTCGTGGGCTATAATACGTCTACACACCAATACAAAGAGATCACTGGCATTGCGACTGATGGGCACAATTACTTCTCTGACAGCCATCTTGTCGGCATCCTGTTCGATAGCCACAACAATCTTTGGGTCAGCGGCGTCCAGAAAAATGATCTCCTGCGCGTCCCTTCTGCCGAACTGGCGACGAGCAGTCCCAAGATCGACCGCCAAGTCATCAACTCGCCGAATTCGCCGGTCGGATTGGCGATAGACAGCGACAATTCGATCTGGGTGGTGGGCCAGTATGGTGGGGGCATTGTGGTGAACTTCCCCGACACGGTCTTGAATGGGCCCGGCACTTATCTTGGGTCAACCGCACTCAACCCGTCTCCTAAATTCTGCATTTCTAATGGGGCGTCTGGGTGTCAGCAAAAGTCGAGCCTGTTCAACAATCCCGAAGGGGTTGCTGTGTTTGACGGTTCGATTTGGGTCTCGAACAACGGTGGTGGCGCGCCAGCTTCGACCATTGTGCGTTTAGAGAAGGAGCAAAAGAACCAATTGTCGGCGACAAAGTATGGCGGCGTTACCAACAAGCCGTTCGCGTGTCCAGGCGGTATGTTTGCCGTGGCGGCTCCTTCAGGAGGAAAGGCATCCCTGTGGGTTAATGACGAGGGCTTCGACGTGCCCAACACTGATTCGGCTCTTCAGGCGCCGACCAAAGCGGTCACATCGGTCGCGTACTCCAGTTTCTGGCCAACGACCTACTTCAGCACGAGGCTAGTCCGGAGCCGGAGCAATTCACGGACTGGAATAAAATCTACACCAGCAGCCCGGGCTTCGGTGGAATCCTTGTGCAGATGAATTAAAAACCCATCGATTAGGTCACGCTCATTTAGTCGAGCAACCGATAAATGGGTGATCGTGCCAGCGTTCTTCATGCGAGAATACCGCCCATTGTTAGCGAGGCGCCTTGAACTGCACTCCGGTTCGATGACGAAGCGGCCATGGGCTTCAACCTCGCAAGATGGAGGACGACCGCAACGCAAGGCGGACGCTGAGGCCGCGGCCTAAAAAGTCATGACCGCGGCGGCGATTCTGGAAGTCGGTCGATAACCTGACCTCGGGCGGTTTCGCGGCGATGTGGCAACAGCGCGTCCAGACACTCTATGCGCGCTATGGCGCCGACCCTCCGCCTTCGTGTCCGTTATCGGGTTCCTAACTGCCGCGCTGGCGCAGCGTAGGCGTGGCGGTTCATGGTAGAGTCGAGATGTGGCGCGGCGGTTTAGGCTGAGACATATGGGTTGTCCCGCCTCTTTTGTTTGGCGGTGCCTTAGTGGTTCAGCCGTGATTTTCCGTTTCCCGGGACTGTCAGGAATGTTGTGTGCGAGGCCATAGTGATGGAAGGCAAGGGAGCATCATATGGCAATCGAGAAAGACGTACTGGATCGGCTACTGGATGGCCGCGATCCGAAGGATGTATTCAATAAAGACGGGTTGGTCGACGAGCTGAAGAAGGCGCTCTCCGAGCGGATTTTGAATACCGAGCTCGACGAGCATCTGGACGATGACAGCGTTGAGGGCAAGTCCAATCACCGCAACGGCTGTTCTAAGAAGTCGGTACTGACCGGCACTTCGAAGATGACGCTATCGGTGCCGCGTGATCGGGCCGGAACATTCGATCCGAAGCTGATTGCCAAATACCAACGTCGGTTTCCGGATTTCGACGACAAGATCATCTCGATGTATGCGCGGGGGATGACGGTCCGCGAGATCCGTGGCCATCTTGTGGGACTCTACGGCATCGACGTTTCACCCGACCTGATCTCGGCGGTTACCGACGCGGTGCTGGACGAGGTTGCGGAATGGCAGAACCGGCCCCTCGATATCTGCTACCGCTGGTGTCTTCGATGCCATTCGGGTCAAGGTCCGCGATGAAGGCTTCGTGCGCAATAAGGCGATCTACATCGCGCTGGGTGTTCTACCCGACGGCACTAAGGAAATTCTTGGCATCTGGATCGAACAGACCGAGGGCGCCAAATTCTGGCTACGCGTCGTCAACGAGTTGAAGAGCCGCGGCGTTCAGGACATTCTCATCGCCGTGGTCGACGGCCTAAGGGTTTTCCCGAGGCCATGCCGTTTTCCCACAGACAATCGTTCAAACCTGCATCGTCCACCTGATCCGCCATTCCATGGATTTTGCCTCCTGGAAGGATCGCAAGAGCTTGGTGCAGGCGTTGCGGACTGTCTATCGTGCTGCCGATGCTGCTGCTGGCCAGGCCGCGCTCGACGCCTTTGCGCAAGGTCCCTGGGGCGCAAAGTATCCGGCAATCGCGCAGAGCTGGCGCCGCAATCTTCAACCGCCGAGCCCAATTTATGGGCCGTGCGGAAGCCGCTCCACCATTGGGCTTCAAATCCAAATCCTCAACGCTAGTACGATCGGTGAGATCGATGCGGCCTTTGCCACCCTTACGCGCGACCGGCCTGATGCCCTCTTCGTCGCCACCGACACATTTTTTTACAGCCGACGCGGACAGTTGGCGACATTCGGCAGCGGTCAACAAGATTAGCGACTTATTCCAACCGTGATTGTGTTGTGGCCGCGGTCTGATGAGTTACGGAACCGAAATCGCAGACACGTTTCGTCAGATCGGCATCTATACAGGTAACATTCTCAAAGGAGCAAAGCCCGCCGACCTACCGGTAATGCAAGCGACCAAATTCGACTTCGCCATCAACCTGCAAACGGCGCGAGCACTCGGCATCGAGATTCCGCGAGCGGTACTCTCCATCGCCGACGAGGTGATCGAGTGAGGCGGCGCGCGTTCATCACGCTACTCGGCGGCACAGCGTTCGCGTGGCCGCTCGCTGCTCGTGCGACAGGCTGGCGATGCCAGTGATCGGTTTCCTGAGGAGCACATCAGCCAATGCTTCGGCCGATCTCGTGGCGGCATTGCGACGAGGCCTAACTGAAGCTGGTTATACCGAAGGACAGAACCTTGCGATCGAATTCCGCTGGGCGGAGAATCAAGAAGAGCGACTGCCGGGATTGGTGGCCGATCTCATTCGCCGTCAGTGCGCCGTAATCATAGCCGCCGGCGACGCTGAAGCGCACGCAGCCAAGGCGGCGACTGAGTTCATACCCATCGTGTTCGCCACCGGCGCAGACCCGGTCAAGGTCGGCCTCGTGCCAAGCCTCAACCGGCCGGGAGGTAATCTCACCGGCATTTCTTTCTACAACAGCGCTGACCTGCTTTCTAAGAGTTTGTCCGGAGAGATCATACGGGATTGCATAGCTTTCTCAACATGAGCCTGATGGACGCGAAACGCAGGAGGCGAGCGCCTTTCGATTGAGATTTTCCCAGTCCTTGGTGAGCCGCCGACATCGACCGAGCCATGCGAAGCGCGCTCGACTTCCCATTGCTTTGGCAACACGACAAAGCCTTTGACGTGATCCGAGCGTTTGACGATTTCGACATTCACTTGCTCATGATTTGTTCGCAGCGGTACGGAACACCGGGCCCTGATAGCCGCCATCGGCATAGAGTTTCAACAGGAACGGATACATGCGAACAGGGTCGCCATGACCAACGCGCCACCATCGCGATCCTGAATGTCGGCGGCGTGCACGATGGCGTGGATCAGGAGGCCTTGGGTGTCGACGAGAATGTGCCGCTTCTTACTTGATCTTCATTTCCCGCGTCGTAACCGGGAGGGTCGATCGACGCCCCCCTTTTTCGGCGCTTTTCACGCTCTGGCTGTCGATCACTGCGGCGGTGGGGCTCGCTTCTCTGGCGACCGCCTCGCGGCACTTCACATAGAGTTCGTGATGGATGCGATCGAGCGTGCCATCCCAACTCCACAGATCGAAGTAATCGTACAAGGTCGAGCGCGGCGGCAAATCCTTTGGGATTGCCCGCCACTGACAGCCAGTCGACAGAATGTACATCAGGCCATTCACCACCTCGCGCATGATCACCGTGCGCTTGTCGCCGCCGCGCTTGCCCGGCGGGATCAACGGTTCGACCAGACCCCATTCGTCGTCGGTGAGATCGCTTGGATAGCGTAATCGGCTGCGGTCATAGCGGCCGCGATTTTCGGTCGTCCACATCGGCGGCCCCTCCGAATCAGGCCCGCCACCCTTGAATCACAAACGATTTATAGGATTTAATAACTCACCGGACAGACACTAAGCAACTACAGTTCCTGCGCGAGGTAGTGCCGAAGGGAGCTGTGATTGGCCTGCTCATCAAAGGCGGACTTATGCAGTGCAGCGAAACAGACCTATTCGATCACTTCGTCGGCGCGACCTAATAACGAGAGCGGGATTGTAATGCCGAGCGCCTTTGCAGTTTTAAGATTGATAACTAGCTCAACCTTATTAGATTGCTGGACCGGTAGGTCGGCGGGCTTGTCGCCCTTGAGAACCCGGCCGGTATAGCTGCCGGCTAGGCGGTACGCGTCTGTAAGTTCCGCGCCGTAGCTCAGCAGACCTCCGGCTGTAGTGAACTCACGAAATTCGTAGATCGCGGGCACCCTGTAATCGATCGCCATCTCGGCGAGTCGTTCGATCCGACTTGTAAAGAATGGATCAGCGCCGATCACCAGGCCACCCGCTCGCAATTGGAGCAGCTTTGCGAAGACCTCATCGAAGTCATGTTCGGTGCTGGCCCTCAGGACATGTAGCTCCAGCCCGAGGGTGTGTGCCGCCGACATTTCCTCTCTCGCCTGGCTCTCGGCAAGTGAGGGATTGGCTGGATTGACTAAGATAGCCATGGCGCTCGCCATAGGAACCAACTCGTGAAGAAATTGCAGCCGCTTCGGCGCTACCTCCGCGTTTGTTAGGGTCACGCCCGTCAAATTGCCGCCCGGCCGGTTAAGGCTGGCCACCAAGCCTAGCTTGATCGGGTCACCGGCCGTAACGAAGACTATCGGGATGGTGGTCGCCGTTGCCTTAGCCGCCAGCGCCGAAGGCGTCGTAAGCGCGGCAATTACGGTCACTTGACGATTGACCAAATCGGCTGCCAGTGCTGGTAGCCGGTCGTTTTGATCCTCCGCCCAGCGATACTCGATGTCTACATTCTGTCCGTCTACAAAGCCGGCCTCTTTCAGACCTTGGAGATATGCGGCCACAAGAGGTTTGGCGGACTCAGCCGTCGTGCTTCGAAGAAATCCAATCGCCGGCATGGCCGGCTGTGCGCACGCGCCGCAAGCGGCCACGCGAACGCTGTGCCGCCGAGTAGCGTGATGAACTCGCGCCGCCTCATGTTCGCCCCAAGATCAATGAGGCACGATTGTATCGGTTCAAACGGTCACATTGATAGAGGCTGAAACTGGGATCAAACTAATGCCGCAGCGCACACCCAATGTCGCTCATGGGTCAATCGCTACCGATGCGAAGCTGAGGACTTATCCGTCGATGTCCGTTATGCCCCTAACAGCTCCCGATTTGTTTCGTCGCCGCGAAATGACGCCAGCCCTTCGGTAGTTGTATTGATGTGGCCCTGTTGCAACAGGGAGCGGATTTTAAACGCCAAACACAATTCGGGCCAGAAATTGCCTCTTGTCCATTCCAGCATGGCCGGGTCGGGAAACCGGGGACGAAGATGGGGAAACGGAAGACGGTGCCGGTCGCATTCAGAAAGTCGGGGGTGGCGACCGACACCGCTTCTGTTGCAATCACCGTGGCTCGACTCTTTGGTCTTGATGCGGGGGACTGGTCGATGATTTTCCTAGGCCTTGCCCTGTCGGCTTTGCTGCTATTGTTTGCCTGATTTTGCAATTGCTCCCGCAAATACTCACACACAAAAATGGGAGGCGGTGGCGCGCATTGAGCGCGCGCCTGGCAGGCTAGTCGAAAAGGCGGTTGACGCACGCCGGAGTTCGCGACCTCCTACGTCGTAACTAATGCGGCCCGTTTTAGTCTTTCCAAAAGTTTTTAAAGCGATCAGGGGCCATCTCGGTGTATCGCACCGTGTGCATGATGTTTTTGTGGCCCATGTAGTGCTGGAGCGCTCGCGTGTCATGGCCATCGTTGGCGAGCTTGTAGCCAGTTGAGTGCCGGAGCATGTGCGGATGAATTGGAAACGGGAGCTTTGCGGCTTCTCCAAGCCGGGCGATCGTTTTCAGAAACCCGGCGGTCGTGGCGGGACCACCGCGCTCGGTCACAAAAACATATCGAGATTTTATATTCTCGCGGCGGAGCTGGCGCAGCGCACGGATTTCCTGGCCGCTCAAGGGGTGGACGTTATCAATGCCGCCCTTGGCCCGGCGGACATGCAGCCTACCGCCATCCAGTTCAATCTGGTCCCACCGTAAGCCGCACACTTCTGAGGCGCGCAGCCCATGCCGGTAGGTGATCAGGATCATGGTGGCGTCGCGGTGCCCAACTGGCCCACCGCTTCCATCTTTTGCGAGGCTACCAATTGCTCTTGCGTCTCCTTGAGAGCGCGCTGCGCTTCATATCTGTCGGTTACGTCGCGGGTAAGCTGCCAGCCGTCTACCCGTTCGATTTCTTCGCGCGCAACGGTGGCCTGATGTCCTATGGCGTCGACATCGACGATCTGTTCCGTCGCGCCACGTCTTATGTCGATCGCATTCTAAGGGGCGAAAAATCCGCCGACCTTCCGGTGCAAGCGCCGACGAAGTTCCAACTTCTCGTCAACCTCAAGACTGCCAGGGCACTCGGCCTCTCTGTGCCGCCGACGCTACTCGCCACCGCCGACGAGGTGATCGAATGAGCCTTTCGCGGTGCGTCATTTGACGGCCGCGAAATGACGTTATGGGTCGATGCCGTTGAAAAAGGATTCTGATTTTCGGCGAACAATGATTCTGTCTGCTGGAGGCATCCAGCGGCGGAGGTTTGCCATGATGGGTCGACAGACCGCGATCAGAGCCAGTTGTTTTACGAGGCGATAGCCGCTCCGATCGTCGGGGAGAACAGCATCGGCATCGGCTTAGCCTGACTCGTTCCTCGCGGCGCGCCGCTACACTCGCGGACACGGGCGAGTAATGGCCCGCGGGCGGATTTGGCCTAACGCACTCCTGCGGCGAGACGATGCGGGTTTTGATGCCGAGTTTTTGCATCGACGCGCGTGCCTCGGGTGTTTGTATGGCCTAGTTGATCGCCGCAGATTTCAGCTCTGGGACAATCTCAGGGCCACTTTTACAAAAGCGAAGCCGAAACCCAAACCACTGCCGAAGCAGCCAGCGGAGTAGCCTTTCGCAAGCCTCGCTATTATGCCGTGCGAACGCGAGTGAAGAAGGTGGCGACTTTAGTTTCCAGGTCGTGCGCCCGCGACGACAATTTTGCCGTCCAGCTTGTGATGTCGCCGACTGCAGCAGCGCTGCGGGTGACGGCCTGCGCAACCGAATCGACTTCAGTCGAGGCCTGCGCGGTGTAACAGGCCGCGTTGTGCACGCTTTCCGCGATCGATCCAGTCGTCGCGCTCTGCTCTTGCACCGCCGAAGCGATACTGGTCGACACTCCGGTCAATTCGTTGATGACCCGCGCGATCGAGGAAATCTCCTCGACAGAACGCTTCGTCGCTACCTGAATGGCGGCAACCTGCTTTGAAATATCTTCGGTGGCGCGCGAGGTTTGATTGGCGAGTGTCTTTACCTCGGCGGCGACCACGGCAAAACCCTTCCCGGCATCGCCAGCCCGCGCCGCCTCGATGGTTGCATTCAGCGCCAACAGATTTGTCTGCGCCGCAATCGACGATATGACGCCGACCACCGAGCCGATGCGGTCGGCGGCATTATCGAGCGAGCGAATCACATCCTGAGTACGCTCGGTATCGTCCGCGGCGGATTGCGCCATGCTGAGACCGCGCGTCGCCTGCTGGCCGATCTCCTGGATCGAGCCCGATAGCTGTTCGGTGGCGGCAACAGTGGCTTCGATGCGGTGCGCGGTCTCGGCCGATGCCGTTGACGCCGAGGCCATGCGATTGCGCGTGTCGTCAGCGACTCCGTTCAATGTCGCGCACGTGGCGGTGAGCGACTTCGATGTTTCCTTGATCGCACTGACCACTTCGCCGATCGCACCGGCGAAATCGGCAATCGCCTCATCGATCGCGGTGCGCCGCGCTGCCATGAATTCTTCTGCGGTCTGCCGGTGCAGCGTCATGGCGTTGGACACGTCAAACGCAATGACTTTGGAAATGATCGTGCCATAGGCCACGACCGTGGCGGCGGAAAACCGGTATCTGCGGGCAAGCGCTTCGAGCGCCGCCTTGAGTATGTAGCTGCCGGCGGTACTGTGGATGCGGCCATCCATTCCCATTGCGGCTTCCTGATGCACGGTGTGCCGGCAAAACTCGGCATAGTCGCGATCGAGCTTGCCGCCGAGCAGCGCGCGAAAGTGCGCCAACTGGAGCCTTTTGAAGAACTCGACGTTCTGAGCCACCGTCTCGCTGATGCGCGGCAGCACCCGCACCGCGACAATCACTTCATCGATCGCGTCTTCCAGATGCGGAGCCAGCAGCGGCCAGACTTCGGCCAGCATGCGTCGCGCACGATCGTCCAGGCTGTACAGCGCAAGACGAGCCTCGAAAGCCTGCACGAGATTGGTCGGCATGACGATTGAAAATTCTTAATCAGCCCCAGACCGGCGCATGGTCCGACAGAATTGTTGCTCTTGCGTTAATGAACTGGTTACCAATGCGGCGCCCACCGCGGAAGGCCAGTCGAGCAACGTCGTTGATCGCGCGTCATTCAAACCTAGCCGGAAAAACCCCGAGGCAGTTCCCTGCCCCGGGGTATATTAGTGTTAGCGCATGCCGCCAGATCTATACAGTTCGCGTTCCTTCCGCACTTGGTCGGCAGTGTAGGGAGTAGACTGGGGATCAAAGGTCTGCCATCCGGACTTCCGCCAGGCAGCGCCGCGATCCCTAACGTTTACGGCCGAGCGATCCAACACGGCTTCATACTTTGTACGCTCGCCATCTGGAACTCTTGCGCTAACGAGTGTGCCGCCACGGCGCACGCCTTCGGCATAAAGGCGAGCATCTTCTTCGCTCGTCCCGGCTTTAGTCAACGCACCTATCATGCCCCCGGCAGCCCCGCCTGCTGCAACACCGGCTGCGGTTGCTACAAGCCAGCCAGCGGCGACAACGGGTCCGATGCCAGGAATCGCGATTAGGCCGAGCCCGGCTAAAAGACCCGCCAGACCACCCGCAGTGGCGCCGAGTCCCGCACCAGTTCCCGCATTTGATGGCCGCTCGTCGGAAGCAACGGTCTGTGTTCCACGGCTCGGACTATTTGGACTATTCGCATACCAATTGTCAGCGTTGTTCGAGACAATACTGATGTCATTGTGTGGAATTCCCGCAGCCTCAAGATTACGAATAGCCTCAGCGGCGGCCGCATAAGTATCATACAGACGCGAAATCGTAACGGTCATGAGTGTCTCCGATTTTGTCGTTAGGGGTTATTGGGCGACTACGTTGCCTTGAAAGTCCACGCTGACAGTGGTGGACTTTCCGTCCTTCATTGCGGTGCCGCGCCAGACGCCGCTGTCGTCCTTTTGCAAACCTTTGACTTGCGTATAGCCTCGGGCTTCGATACGCGATTTGGCTTGCCCCTCAGTGAAGCTATTTGCGCCTTTAACCGGAGCACCAGGATTATTGCCGCCAGTGCCGTTGATGGCATTGTTATTCGGACCGTTGTTAGCCGGCGGATTTTGAGCAACCGCGGCACTCGCGGTTAGAGCGAGAATGATCGCAGCGCTGTAAAGCAAACGCATTGGGAGTTCCTCCATTTTATATTGGTAGTCGATAATGCCTAGTAGGCAGGCATGTTCCGCTCAGTACTGAAATACGTGTTCCGGCGCCGCATTCAGCGCTGAAACCGTTTCTCTTTGTTATGAGCTGCGAAAAAGCCTCGATCCGCGACGCGCCGGCTGTGCCTCAAGCATCTCGCTAGTGCTGCCTGGCTCCTCAGCGATGGCACCAGCGCTCCCATGATATTCCGTAAGCGGCACGCTCATCGCAAAAAAAATTGCCATCGTCTCTGAACTCTACAAAAGAATTGACGTTAACCGTCCTTGGAGGCACCCATGGATGAAGGAAACACCCTAAAATTGATGAGCTGGACTATCGGTGGCTTGGTGGTGATGATTTTTATTCTCAACGGTTTGACGCTCGCCGCCCCCTAATTTCTCAGCAGGCCGAGCTGCGCATGCGCTTATTGGCTGGCTTTATGTCAGCAGCAGTCGTGTACAACGGGCAGACAGCGTCTTGACGTAACATTCGATAAACAACGTCGTCACGAGAGTGACGCTGCGACGGAGCCGACATCGGAACGAAACGGTGTCGTACCGCCGTTCGCAAGCAATCTCAAGAACGGGGGAGCCATTGATTGAACTGTTTTGAGTTAAACAATTGCTCGACTGTCAATCATCGAGGACGGGGGTGCATCGACAAATGAGAACTCCTGCCAAGATACAAAAAATCGCGACGAAGGCATCCATGAAGCGGGCCGAGAGATGCACCACAGCATTCCGTAAAGGAACTGGAACTCTGCCATCCGCTGCAAGTTACCTGCGTATGAGTGAGTATTTGGACGAGGCACTCTGGCGAGAGAACTACCGCTCTCGTTGGCGGGGTTCGGGCGATACGCGAGGCGATCGAGAAAATCTTTCGGTACCGTAGCGCCGTTGCCGAACCCGGAACGCACCGCATCAAGTAGAGCGCCACTTGCTGCATCAGCGGAATGGTGTCGAGATCTTGCTGAAAGCGGGTGCCAATCAAATCATGGGACAGTCATACCGGTAATGGCGACGGCCGGCGCGCCATCGAGCTTGGCGTCATACAAACCGTTCGTGAGATGCACTGCGCCTGGACCCGTTGTCCCCAGGCAAACGCCAAGGCACCCGGTAGTTTGGCGATGCCGGAGGCGATAAATGCCGGCGGCCTCCTCGTGGCGGACACCGATGTATCGAATGCGATCCTAGCGCTTCCGCAGAGCCTAGATAATTGGATTAATGCCGTCGCCGACGATGCCGAATACGAACGGTGCGCCCCACGCAATCAGCGTTTCGACCAAGATGTCGGAGGTATTCATGTCAGGGGATGGCGCCGGAATTGGGCGCGGCACCACATTCGCCTGCGACTTCGAACGTCGCGACGGCTGCCACGGCCTCCGCACTTGACGCTAAACCAGCCACACTTGCGGCGCCCAGCACGCCGGCGAGCTGGCCAAAGTTGCGGCGGCCTATGCGCGCGCTATTTTCAATTGTCGACATCGCGGTTTACTCCATCCCTTCCCAACCGCCCCTTCCGAAAGGCGGCTATTCACTGGTAGTTCGCTGCGCCGGCGTTACACGCCAGACCGTGTTACCGACATCATCGGCGACCAAAAGCGCCCCGTCGCGATCTACAGCGACGCCGACCGGCCGGCCCAGAGCATGACCATCAGCGCTGCGGAAACCCGTCAATACGTCGATAGGATCACCACTGGACGTCCATTCGCAAAAGGAACAAATACGACTTTGTAACCGCTCGGCGGATTTCAATTTCAGGAGCCGTGTTCACCAACGAAGGCACCACCGCGAAATTGCGCAGGCAGTAGGCTTGCCGTGTAGAATACGACACCGAGCGGCGCGACGTGATTTCCAAGGCCGTAATCAGGCGCGATGGCCTTGGCGACCCTCTCCGGGTTGGGCGGCACGCGCGGGTCGACGTGCTGGCCCCAATAGCTGAATGGCCAACCGTAGAAGGCTCCGTCTTTGACCGAGGTGAGATAATCCGGAACTAAATCACTGCCGAGTTCGTCGCGCTCATTGACGACCGCCCATAGCGCGCCGGTCTGCGGTTCCCAATCCATGGCGACGGCGTTGCGCATGCCCGATGCAAACATTCGCCACCGACCGGTCGCCCGGTCGATTTCGAAAATATCGGCGCGATCTTTTTCGCTGCCAGGCCGTTTTCCGCGGCGTTACTGTTTGAGCCGATCGATGCATAAAGTTTAGTGCCGTCGCGGCTTTCGACAACGTCCTGGTCCAGTGATGATCGATCGTTCCAGCCGGCAAGTCGGTAAGCTTTTCGCCCGGCTGATCGATGTGGGTGGCGCCCTCCTGATACGAAAACCGCAGCAACGCATCGGTGTCGGCAATATAGAGGTCGTTGCCGACCAGCACCATTCCGAACGGCGAATGCAGGTTCGAAAGAAAAACCGATTTGGTGGCGCCACCCTGCCCGTTATCGCGCAGCAAGGTGATGCGGTCCGGTCTACGCCAGCGCCTGCAAACTTTTGCACCGTCCGATAAACAAACCCTTTTACTCCTTTGCCATCGTCAGGCCGATCTGCCGGCGCGTTGAATCGGCAACCAGCACATCTCCATTCGGTAAGACATACAGGGCTCGGGGATGATCAAGACCTTGCGCGAAAGCACCGACGGCGAGACCATGCGCCGGGGTCGGCCCTTGACCAGAGGGCCAGCTGAGGCGGTAGCGATGTCGACGGTCGGAATAAAGTCTGTTCCGGGGCCGGAATTGTGGGATTGGTCCAATGGCCGCGCTTTCAGGCAGCTTCGCCTCGTCTCCTCCGAAAAAATAAACGCCGCCAACAACGATAATCGCAATTGCGGCTATGACTGCCGTTGCCCAGGCTACTGCGTTCCGTTGACCATGACCGTTTTTCCGTGGACCCGACACGGAAACGCCACTTACGCTCATCTGTTCCGGTTCCGCCGCCGCGGAAGGCTAGCCGTTCTTCTGCCAAATCTTGCGTGGGAAGGCGCTAGCTACACGGCGTCGGCGTTAAGCAGCGCCGGGTAAACTAGGCACCTTCAACTACCGGCACGAGCCGACTTGAATGAGAAAGAAACCGGTTCCAAGATTTGTCATTGCCCACGAGCTATTACACCTGCGTGTTCCAAACCACGGCCGCCTGTTTAAGGCCTTGACCGCCCATGTGGCTCACTGGCGCAGATTTTGCGGATGCATTCGCAACCCTTGTGCGGCAACGGATCGAAGTGCTTCAGCTCAGCGTCGATCCTTTGTGGGGCACCCACGTCGATCAAATCGTTGCACTAGCGGCGCGCAGCAAAATTCCCACGATTTACCCATGGCGCGAGTTCACCGCGGCGGGCGGTCTCATGAATTATGGGCAAGCATCCCCGATGCGTACCGCCAGGTAGGCGTTTATGTCGGACAGATATTGAAAGGCGCTACACCCGTGGATTTGCCGGTGCAGCGGCCGACGAAATTGCAGCTTGTCCTCAATCTCAAGACCGCCAAGGCGCTTGGAATTGAATTTCCGGCGAAACTCAAGCCATCGCCGACGAGATGATCGAATAGTTGCTTTGCTGCGATTGCTCACGTTCGATTATGGTCCGAAGCGTCACGAGAAGCGATCCACGATATTTGGTCGTTATCGGGAGCAACGCGGACCTGAGATTGCCCTGACGCCGGTTCATGCCAGTCGCGAGTGACCCATGATGTCACTTCGCCGTCATCAATTGACGCGCTGCGAAAAGGTCTATTCAATCACCTCGTCGGCGCGCTTCGCGTGAGGTTGACTAGCGGTTGTTGTACGCTAAAGAGCACCGCGCTAATTTGTTGATGGCTTAGTTTCTGCACTGAACTGACGGGGTAGCAAATGAAAACGCTCCTATTTGACACATCCCGTCTACTGGGCGTGTTGGTCGCGGCGGCAACCATAACAATCGGAACGGCCCAGGCGCAGTGGAAAAGCGGAGGCCCCGGCGCTTGGTGGCATGCGGAGTGTAATAACGGGAAGCACCCGCTTGAGCAGTGCAACATAGCTGGGAAAGGCGTCTTGCCTAACGGCGCTCGGCGGACCGCGCAGGGTCCATCGGGTATAGCAGGCGCAGCTTCAGGGCCAACTGCTGCGCAACGCGCGGCCTGCGGGGCAGATGTCGGGAGATTCTGTTCGAGGTATAAGACCCGGCGGCGGCCGCTTGTTCTCCTGCTTGGCGCAACGAAAGAGCGAGCTTTCTCCTGCATGCCAAAATATGGTGGCGCAGCAAGGTTTATAACGTTGAAACCGGCAACGGTCAGTCGTTCTTGAAGGGCGCGGACTGGCGACATCCCTATGGGCCAAAAAGCAGCATCAACGCGTTGGACAATCACCCAGTCGTGCATGTCGCGTTCGTGATGCGCTCGCCTACGCCAGATGGGCGGGCAAGGATTTGCCGACAGAAGCGGAATGGGAGTTTGCCGCTGCACGGCAGGCCGCGCCGCCTTCATCACCGGCCAGTCGCCGATATCCGCACCGGCCTGACCAAAGTCGGCCTGCCCGGCGCGGAGCTCGGCCTCGGGCCGCTCGATCCGTCAGTCGCGGATGTTATGAAGTCGATCGGCTATGCTGCCGGCCAGTTCGGCACGGCGCGGCGGCTTGATCAAGGTACTCTGGCACGACGGACAAGGTTCGCGGCGTAAAGGGGCTTAGCCAAAACACCGCTTCATGGCACACTCAAAATCTAGCACACCTTGAATGTCACTTAAATGGCAGATCAAAACGGAAAGTAAGGGCAAAGGCCGTTGTCTATCGTTGCGGCGTATGCGTCGGTATTACAATCGCCCTTGGGAGAGGCCATGATTTTCCACTCAGCCAAATCTGCGGCGCCTGCCAAGCGCAAGTCTGTCTGAATTTGACCCCTTCCAAAATCCGCCAGCACCTAACTGAGGAGCTGCTATTTGCGGAGCTATGACGGAATTCTGGGTGACGACGGTTGAGAGAGGCGGCGTATCGAGGCGGGTGACGAAGCCTGCCAGAACCTCCCAGAAAGGAGCGATACGCCATGTCGAGAGATACCAATGTCCTGCCTTCCGTCAGCCGGACGCTATCGACGATCCCCTGACCGAACTCGCCCGCGAAGGCGCCCGCCGCATGTTGGCTGAGGTGATGATCGCCGAGGCCGAGGCTTCGTCGCCGGTGGAAGGACTTGAAGTTGCCGGATGGTCGCGACCGCGTCGTGCGTCACGGCCATGGGCCGGAGCGATCGATCCAGACCGGGGTCGGGCCTGTCGCGGTACGGCGGACGAAGGTGCGCGACCGCGGCGAGGTGAGCGCGGCGGAGAAGATCCGCTTCACCTCGTCGATCCTGCCGAAATGGGCGCGGCGGACGAAGAGCCTCGATGCCCTGCTGCCGATCCTGTACCTGCGCGGCGTCTCGACCGGCGACTTCCAGGAGGCGCTCGCGGCACTGCTCGGCAAGGACGCGCCCAACCTGTCGCCCGCCGTGATCGCGCGGCTGACCGCGGAATGGCAGACGGAATACGACGCCTGGCAGAAGCGCGACCTCTCGGCACGGCGTTACGTCTATGTTTGGGCGGACGGGGTCTACCTGCAGGCGCGGATGGAAGCCAACGCCGAATGCATGCTGGTGCTGATCGGCGCCACGCCGGAGGGCAAGAAGGAATTCGTCGGCTTCCAGACCGGCGTACGCGAGAGCGCGCAGAGCTGGCGTGAGCTGCTGGTCGACCTCAAGCACCGCGGCCTTGCGATCCCGCCGGACCTCGCCATCGGCGACGGCGCGCTCGGCTTCTGGAAGGCGATGGAGGAAGTCTTCCCGAGCACCCGGCACCAACGCTGTTGGGTGCACAAGACCGCCAACGTGCTGAACAAGGTTGCCCTCTCGGTCCAGGCCAACATGAAGACGGACCTGCGCGAGATTTACGGGGCGCCGACCCGCGCCGCCGCCGAGGCCGCGATCGACACGTTCGCCGACAAATACGGCGCCAAATACGACAAGGCAGTTGCCTGCCTAACCAAGGATCGCGAGGCGCTGCTCGCCTTCTTCGATTTTCCCGCCGAGCACTGGGACCACCTGCGAACCTCGAACCCCATCGAGAGCGTGTTCGCGACGGTCCGTCATCGCACCGTGCGGACGAAAGGATCGCTATCGCAAGACCGCCCGGCTGATGGTATTCAAACTGGTATCGCCGCCGCGAAGACCTGGCGCCGATTGAACGGTGAAAACCAGTTGCCCAAGGTCGTGCGCGGAGTCAAATTTCATAACGGTGTCGAGGTCATCGAAATGCCGGCTCACCACGCCGCCTGATCGACCGCATCACCCAAATTCAGGCATAGCTCACTAACAAGTGGTCCTGGCTCAAAGCCTGGGCGATGAAGATCGCCAGGCACCGCGGGATGAAGAAGGCGATCGTGGCGCTGGCACGACGGTTGGCTGTGATCATGCACCGCATATGGGTCGACGGCACTGAGTTCCGTTGGACCCGAGAGGTCGTGGCGGCATCAAGCTGGCACCCGTCGATTACAATCCGGAGAACACTCGAACTCCACCGAGCGGTGGAATGATGTCCCTCGCGGGACGATGGATGAGGTGAGTACGTCTGGTCCCTTGGACCTGCCGTTCGTCCGATGGCAAGGCCGCTCAAAAGATTGTTCCACCTCGTCTTCAACTCCCATAATGGAAGGGCCTTGGTGCCGATTCCGAAGAGAAGCATGAGCCCGCGAAAGACATCGACACTGCAGCAGTGGATAGTCTGAAAGCGCTTGACCCCGACCGGCCGATTAGAGAAGGGACCACTGGGATACGCCGAAGGTGGCATGTAAAATGCGGAGAATTATAATCTAGAATAGGCAATCCGATCAGGGAGCATCGCTATATGGCCAACGGTTTCGATCAAGCAGAGGCGACGGGGTTAGCGGGCGGGGCGATTTCCGCTGCTTTGCTGGAAGCCCTCTTTGATAAGGGCGTCCTCAATTTGGCATTTCTTGACCGAGCGTTGGTGAGCCTTAGCCCCGTAATTCGGAGGCCCTAGCGGCCTCGCTGCCGCCAGGATCATCTCGGACATGCAGCGCGGAAAGTTTTCCGCACGCAAATAACGAGGTAATCGACTGGTGGGGCTGCGCCAGCAGCATTGCCGCTGATCGCACCAATACTAATCTAGGTGGTCCGACCCGCGTGGCCGCCATGAAAGCGGCCATAGCCCGATTTCCCCACTGCGGGAAAGCTAACAGCGGCAACGTGAGCTGTCTGCTGTTTTGATCGTCCAACAATTGGTGGTCAGCGAAGGGTCACGTGGTTTTCCTCCGCAGTGCGTGAGGCAAATGATGGCCCGTCACGTCATTTGAGGCGACGCGCGTTATTTGGTCGTTATCGGGAGCAAAGCGGACCAGAGATTACCCCCGATGCCGGTTCGTGCTAGTCGCTCCTGGACCGGTAAGAGACATTTTGCGGTAAGGCGAAGTCATTCCGCCTTGATATTGGCCGCCTGGATCACCTTGCCCCACTTCTCGGTATATTCGACAGTGAACTTACCGAAATCGTCAGGTGAGCTTGCAAACGGCTCCGCACCCAGATCGGCGAGCCGCGCCCTAAAGGCGGGATCGGCGAGCGCGGCATTCACTTCCCGGTTCAGTTTTTCGATCACTTCCGGAGGCGTGCCCTTCGGCGCACCGAGGTGGGCAATGCCGTATGGCTTCACGCTCCTGTTGCGGGAGCGCTTAAAGGCCGCCTCGCAGCGGCCTTCACTGTTTTGAATTTAGATCGCGATCAGGCCGTTGCGGGGAATGCGGCCTTCTTGCTCTGCCGATAGGTAACAAAGCCGAGACCGGCTAGCCCGATCAGTATCATGGTCCAGGTCGAGGGTAGTGGAGTTGGGGTCGGAAGGTCCAATGGCGTGTCAGAAAGTTCAAATCCTCCGAAAGGATCGCTTTCGCTGTCCAGCGTTACGTACACGCTCCAACTGCCACTACCAAACGCGATAGAGCCGTCTAGACCCGCAATTGAGGTTGATGAACATGCAGAGCCATTGCACTCCGTGACACCATAGGTGCCGCCGCTTAGGCCGTAGTCCAAATATTCTGTCTGCCCGCTGGCAACTATGAAGCTGTACTCGTAGGTGGTTCCGAGCGCAGAAAACGTATTAATAACTTCGCCGCTACTGGTTTTAAGGGCGACGGCCGGAACAGGTGTCGATAGCATTCCCGGCACATTGGCGACACCGCTGGTAGTTTCAGTCAGAGCGCCCGTAGCGAGGTTTTCCTTGTCCAAACCGACAAACGATCTATCGACAAGTACGGTGTTCGAGTTAGCAACAACAATCGCGACGACACCCTTGCTTGGAGAGAAAAGCTTTCGGAATGGCTTGATGAAATCGAAGGCTTGCTTCGGAACCATCCGTCTGGATTGCCGTCTCAGCTAACAAACTAACTTGGGCATCGTCATGGCCAGCGTTCTCAACGAACCATATTTCCACGATGAGCAGGCAGCGTTTCGCGCGCTGGAAGCTATCGTGTGGCCGGAAGGGAAACCTACCTGCCCGCATTGTGGCGCGGTGGACCGCTTGAATAGGCTCGCGCCTCAGCCATCCTGAATGTACGGCAGCGAGCTCCCCATCGGGCCGAAATTGATCTCCGTGCGGCCCGAGATGAGATCGCTCATGCCCTGCGACATCTGGCTATAGGCCACATGCTGCATCTTGGTGCCGGTCACGTCCATGAATAGCACGGTCGAAAGATGGGACGTCGAGCCGATGCCGACCGAGTAATACTTTAGCTTGCCTGGATTGGCCTTTGCGTAGTCGATCACCTCCTGGACCGACTTGTATGGCGTTGCCGCCGAAACCTAAACACCTCGACCGAAGTTCCCACCAGCATGATCGGTTCGAAACTGTTGACGGGGTCGAACGCATCAGTGGGCGCCGGCGTGACGTTGGTCGCAAGCGTCTGCGCGCCGAAATGCAGCGTATAGCCATCGGGTGCCGCCTCGGCGGCTGCAGCCGCGCCAATGTTGCCGCTGCCGCCGGACGGTTTAGGACGACGACACTTTGCCCCCACATCGCGCTCAGCTTATCGGCGATGAACCGGCCAAGAATGTCGATCGCTCCCGACGGCGAAAAGGCGATAATGATCTTTACCGGGCAGTTGGGATAATCGTCGGCCGAAGCGCGGGCGTTAAAACCGAGCAGCAGACCCGCAGCAACGGCCAGCACGGCCAACGACTTCAGCCCCATGCATCCTCCCGAGCGCTTATTTTGCCTTTGCGGCTCACGATAGAGCATGACGATGGCATCGGGCGAAAGCAACGCACCCGCCATGCAGGGCACCGCAAGGCTGTCGTGGCCGTATAGCGCCCTCGCAGCGGAAAGCTGAGGTCCGATATGGGTCAATAGCCGGCATTGATGAGGGCGTCACGCCGACAAAAACCCCGGGACATTGACCGGAGCTTTTTATCGAATGGTGTTGCCGTCGATCAGGCCGGGAAAGCCGCCGGCTTCCATTTCCTGCGGCAGAATAGACCTAAAGCGCCGAGACCGCCGGCAAAGAGCGGGAGGGCGGCGGGAAGTGGAGTGGCGGAGACCGAGGTGGAGTCAGAGAGACCAATGTCATCCCAGTCGGACTGGCTAAAGTTGTTACCGTTTGAACTCGCAAGTCGGATCGAGATTGATTTGCCTGCGTCCGCAGCCGTTGCGGTATAAGTAATCGTATCAAGTTCCCAAGTTCCGGCCACCGCCGGAGCCGAAGCATAGCTCGCACCGGTACCACCTTGGAGAGACCCACTTGATGCGTCACCACCAATGACAAGGCTGGCTACACCATTCCAGCCACTACCGATCGAAACCGTGCTATAAACCGACAGCGTGTAAGTTACGCCGGCCTGTGCCGTTGGACTGAGAGTCTGCCAAATCATCCCATTGTTGACGAAAGCGATCGTGGACCCGTCGGGCGGAGCAGAATTGAAAAAATGACCATTATTGGCAGGCTGCCATTGACCAATGTCCCCAATATCCTGGTAGCCCGGGATCGGCACCTGAAATGAATACGTGCCACCAAACCCATCATTGTTTGGGAGTTCCTGCGCTAGGGATCGTTTCAAAAGAAGCGTTATCGACGGTAATCGACGCAGCGTTTGAGTTGCTAACGGGAAATGCCACTCCCATCGTGGACAAGAAAGCTCCCGCGGCCAACGGTCCTAATGATAATTTCATTTTTCACCCCATTATTGCCGGTTGTTGAACCGGCGGTATAAGCACGGTGGCTCGCACTGAGGATGCGGCAAGTACGCATCCAGCACAATTGAAGCTCATTCCCGACGGATCAATAAATGAGCCGATAACAATAAAGTCGATCGTCAAGGGCACTATCAGTTTGGCCTTAGGCCATTGTCGCTATTCAATTGAATAGGTGGATTAAAATTTAACTCTCGAGCACATTGCAATTCCGCCAAAGCGAACGCACTATTCAAATCGGTAGTTTTGTAGTCTTTCAAAGAGGCTGCCGTTCGGCGGATGGTGCGAGGGACCATAATTGACCCGGCCAAAGCCGAACGAAGACCTAATCGACCTAATCTACCGCGGCGCAACCGACTCAGCCGCGCTTGGGCAGGCGTTAACTGGCCTAGCCAGCCAATTCCGGTGTCGAGGTGCAGCGCTTGTTTCATTCGACAATCAAGAGCCCGCGACACATGTCATACTGACATCGGGAGCTTGGGACGGTGATGCAGGCCGAAAATATCTCGAAATTGCCGCCCTAGATCCGGCACCCGCGGCATTCGCCAAGCTCGCACCAGGCACGGCTTCCACCACAAATCGAATCTTATCCAGAGACACCCTTCGGAATGGCGCATTCGTCAATGAATTTTATCGTGGCCTTGGATTTCGAGAAACTCTAGGCGCCACACTATTTGCGGACCAATCGCGTTTTGCTCTGCTCGGCCTACATAGAGGAGCAGACAGGGCGACTTTTAACGATGTGGAAATTGCGCGTGTAGAGCGCTTTGTCCCTCACCTCGTCCGCGCACTACAATTGCGCCGTGCTTTCATTGGCGTCGAAGCAAAAGCGGAGGGACTTCAGGACGTCGTCGAGCGCCTGCCGACCGGCGTTGTGCTGCTCAATAGTTCCGGCGCAGCGTACTTTGTTAATCGAGCCGCACGCATCGTTTTAGACCGCGGGGACGGCCTGACTCTCGATCGGACCGGGAGGCCAGCCGCCCATCACCCGACGGTAAGGAGAAAACTGGACACCCTGATTGTAGAGACGTGTAGTGGGGGCGCTGGCGGGATAATTCCGATTCCTACCGCACTGATCGGGCGAGCCTATGCGGTTTTGGTGGCGCCTTCCTCATCGAGTTTACGCGAATGGCTCGGACAACCAATCGAACAATCAGGAGTGATTCTTCTCATTCACGATCCGAAAAGCCGCCGCGAGGGTGTCCCGGAAGTATTGCAATCATCGCTCGGCCTGAAACCGGCAGCGGCAAAATTAGTTGCTGCGCTTGCTTTCGATGACGACCTTAAATCTTACGCTCAACGCGAGGGCATTTCGATCAATACCGTGCGCTTTCATCTAAGCTCGGCGCTCGCGCAAACAGAGACGCGGACACAGGCCGAGCTCTTGCGCCTTGTCGTTGGCATATTGCGTGACCTAACTCTGCGTGAGAAGAGATAGCGCTCCGATAGCCATTTCGCCGTCCGCTTTTTATGAATTAATATTAGTCATTGAACATCTCGAACGAGGGCAGCGCCACTGACGCGCTCATCATGTACGGGCCGAGCCTCGCGGATGCCTATTGCCAGACGGGTATATATGCGGGCAAGATTTTCTGCTTCTCCGGCAATTCCTGATTTTACGAGACCACGCTTAGTTTATAAAAACTCGCGCTGTCGTCTCAGATTGCACGCAAATCCGTTGCACGCCATTGAGACCTGCCTCGCTATCGTCCCGCGTTATGAAACAACGGTGCGAGATCAGATAGGTATTTCAAGCATCGGCATCCCTCGAATTATGCCGATGACGGGAACGTCACAGCGGATTTCCAGGCGTATGCCCGAGAATGATCGCAACACTGACGACGCCCGGAACAAGTCGCCGTTACCAGGGGACGTGACGCCGTCACGCGCCGATGTGTTACGCCGTCACTTAGGGATGTGACGCCGTCACTCTCAATGTAGGGCCGTTACCTGGAGGCGGTGACGCCGTAAGCCGTTAGAGCTGGTGCCTTATTGCTCGTCTGTCGCGTTGTCTCGTCCGTGATGCAGGTCTGATGCAGGTCATCGAGCCCATGCCCTCTCCCCGCCGCTTCCCGCCGCCCTGGTCGATCCAGGAAAACACCGAAAGTTTCGCCGTCAAAGACGAGACCGGCCAAGTGCTGTGCTACGTCTATTTCGAGGACGAGCCGCAGCGCCAGATGTCGACCAAGCGGCTGTCGCGGGATGAAGCGTTCCTGATCGCTGTGAACATCGCCAAGCTGCCAAGGGTCCCGCGGAAGATCCTGAAAGAAATTCCGCGGCCAAAGAGTTCGGCTGCTATTGAGGACTGATCGCGCGCGCTAGTCATTCCCGTCTTCCTCGGCAATCGAATCCAGCAATTCCCTTAAATGATATTCGCCGGCCAATCGCGCGCCTGAAGGTGTTTTGTAGCCGCCCTCATAAATTCTCACGCCCAAAGGGTTTGGTCGCCGGCTGATTTCCCAAGCCCATTTGTGATCGTCGTCCTGACGAACATGCACGGTGTACTTGCTCACAGTGTCACAATGCCCCTTTGCAGGACTATGGGAGACCTTTCCGGAAACCTGCAAGCTGCTAAATTAAGCTGCCTTAATGACCGCTTGCCCCGTCCGCCGAAGCGACGGCAATGCGAAGGCGCCGGCATGATCGAGCTGCGCCCTTATCAGAACGATGTGATTGCCGAAATCGACCGTGTCATCGCAGAGGGCAAGCGCCGCGTCCTAATGGTAGCGCCGACCGGGGCCGGCAAGACCCTCATTGCAGCCGCGATCATCCAAGCCGCGACAGCCTGAAGAGGCGGCGCGCGTGCTCGTGGTCGCCCATAGCCGCGAGATCATCAAGCAGACCTCGACAAGCTGTTCGCCCACGACATCGCGCACGGCATCATCCAGGCCGGCTTCATGACGCGGCCGCGATGAGCTGGTACAAGTCGCTCGCATTCAAACGCTTGTGGGCGCGCGCCATTCGGATCGAACAGGCATGGACTTGCCGCCGGCCGATCTGCTCGTCATCGACGAGGCCACCACTGTCCGGCGAATACCTACCGCAAGATCATCGACGCTTATCCCGACGCGGTGCTGATTGGACTTACGGCTACGCCATGCCGCGGCGACGGCCGCGGGCTTGGCGGCATCTTCGACACCCTCTCGAGTGCCCGCAGGTCGCCGAACTGATCGAGCAGAAATACCTGGTCAGGACGCGCGTCTTTGCGCCCGTCGATCCGGACCTGCGCGGCGTCGAAACCCGCGAGGCGATTACGTGGAGTCGCAGCTCGCCGAACGCATGGACCGCGACGATTTGGTCGGCGACATCGTCAGCATTGGCACAAGTACGGCGAGCGCCGGACGACTGTTTGCTTTGCCGTCAATGTCGCGCACTCGCTCCACATCCGGGACGAATTCATCAAGTCGGGCGTCCGCGCCGAGCATGTCGACGGCGCGACTCCGAAGCCCGAGCGCGATGCAATCCTGGCCCGCCTGGCGTCGCGGCGAAACTCGACCTGATCACGAACTGCATGGTGCTGACCGAAGGCTGGGACATGCCCGAGGTGTCCTGCTGCATTCTCGCGCGGCCGACCCGGAAGATGGGTCTGTATCGGCAGATGGTCGGCCGGGTGCTGCGGCCGGCGCCCGGCAAGATCAACGCGATCGTGCTCGATCATTCCGGCGCCGTATTCCGCCACGGCTTTGTCGAGGATTGCGTCGACTGGAAGCTCGATCCCGACAAGCGATCCAAAAGCCCGACGCACGCGCGCGGCTGCGGTCGGGCTATTCCTCGCGGCTGCTCGAATGCAGCAAATGCGGCGCAATCCGCGTCGCCGGCGAACGCATGCCAGCATTGCGGCTTTCTACCGCAGCGGCCGCCGCAAGGCGATTGTCTTCCGCCGAAGGCGATCTTGCTCTTGTCGACCGCCGGCGCCGGACCGCGACAGCGCATATCCGATCCGGCCGAGCGCATGCGCTGGCACGGCATGCTGACCCATATTGCGATGACGCGCGGCTACAAGTCCGGATGGGCTGCGCACATGTTCCGGCGAAAAATTCGGCACATGGCCGCCCGCGCGCGCCGTTGCCCGATTGAGCCATCGCCGGAAGTGCTGTCCTGGGTTCGCAGCCGCGTCATCGCCTACGCCAAGGCAAGAGCGAAACAGCGGCAGCATGAGACGTCGCAACCAGGGACGACTCCCGATTTGTGTCCCTGATTAAAGGCAATCGACACGCCCGCTTGGCGCGCCGCTGTCTCATGGCGCCCGGTCGCTCTACATTGAGCTTCGTCTCAGGTATCAACAACAACTCGGCAGGCTTTTTCTGTCGACCCGCGCCGCCGCAAAAGAACTCGGTTCGATAGCCACGCGACGTTCTGCGGTGGTTCCGTCGAGCTGCAATACTACGGGTTCATCGTCATGATCAGACCGGGCCCCTTGGCGTCGACGGCGGGGGTAAAGCGCCACATTGGCGGCTGACCGAGATCGCCATATATGGCCGAACAGCCGACAAACGATTTCGATCTCTGGGACGGGACGCCATTTCGGCAGAAAAAAAGCCCGCAGAACTACATCACCCAAAAAGCAAATCCCGGACCACCCATCCGGTCCACCATGGACCACCCATCTGGTCCAGCAGTGGACCGCCCGTCCGGTCCACACCTCGTCGCCAAGTGGACCACCCGTTCAGGCCATACGGCCGCAACCGCCTGGACCACCCGCTCAGGCCATAACTAGTTTAACCACTCCCATGCTGGCGGAACCGGATGCGGAACGCAGTGTTGCACGGTCGTCGAGCGACGACCAACACTGTCGGTCCGGGCGGCGAATATGCCGTTTTCCTACGACCCGTTTAGGCCGCAGCCGGGGTATCAAGTCAGCCGCCGCCCCGCAGAATTCACTCAGGCCGATCTTGCCCGAGTGTGCGCGCAGCGAAGCAGGCTGGCGCCGCCGAAGTTGTAATCAAAGCAAAGACGGCGCGGAGCTAATCATCCGCATCAGACATCCCCAACCGATCGACGCCCCCCTTGTACCAAAGGAGGAGATCGTCCTTTGATGCGTGACATGCCCCGACCGAGACCCCCTCACCTGCATCGACAAACGGCGCGGCACGGCGCCACCGTATGGTATGTGCGCAAGGGCCACGGACCGCGTATTCGAATTCGGGCCACATTCGGCACACCGGAATTCGATGCCGAGTATCAGGCGGCGGTCGACGGGCGCGGTGCGCTCCAAGCCCAACAGCGTCGTCGAGCATAGGGGGATCATTGGCGTGGCTCATTGAGCGTTACCGTGATTCCATTGTCTGGGCGGCACTTTCTGTGCTACCAAACGGCAACGGGAAAATATCTTCAAGCACGTCATTCTGTCGGCCGGTAAAACGCCGTGCAAACAGATCACCCAGGCAACGATCGTCGCCGGCCGCGACCGACGCAAGGAAACGCCAGCGCAATCCCGAAATTTCTTGACGCAATGCGTGGACTTTTCCGCTGGGCCATTGAAGCTAAACATTGCACGGCCGACCCGACCGCCGGGTGAAGAATCCGCCGCGCAACGAAGGGTCCCGGTTTCAAGATGTGGACCGAGGACGAAATCGCCCGTCTACGAGGCACCGATGGCCGATCGGCACCCGTCAACGGGTATGGCTCGATGTGTGGCCTATACAGGCCTGCGCCGCGGCGACCTTTCCGTTTAGGCAGGCACATGTGCGAAACGGCGTTGCTATGCTTCGAAGTTCGGAAAAGGGCGGCGGCACGGTAACAGTCACGATTCCAATACTGCCAATCCTGCAACACCCTCAATGCCGGTCCGTGTGGTGAACTCACCTTCATCGCCGGTGCTAAAGGCCAGCCGCTGACCAAGGATTTTTCGGCAACATGTTTCGCGAAGCATGCGACGAAGCCGTGTTCCCGGATCGCTGCACGGCATTCGCAAGATCGCCGCTACACGCGCCGCGGAGAACGGCGCCACGGTAGCCGAGCTCGAGCAATCTTCGGATGGCATCGCAGAACGATGGCGTCGCACTACACAAAGGAAGCCGACCGCGTGCGGCTAGCGCACGACAGCGTGCACAAGCTCATTCCGAACGTTCAGCGAACATCTATTCCCTCACCTGAGCATCCGGTGAGGGAGCCAGAGCGAAAAGACTGAATGATTTCAACTAGGTTTTTTCGAAGTGGTGCGGCCGAGAGGACTCGAACCTCCACGGGTTGCCCCGCTAGCACCTCAAGCTAGTGCGTCTACCAATTCCGCCACGGCCGCATGTGGGCTGAATACGCGCCCGGCTGGCGCGATGGCGCCGATTTAACAGGTAGGCTCCGGGTGGACAAGGGCTGGAGGCCCATCAAGCCGCATCGGGCGAGCGCGGCAGCAGTTCCTTGACTTCGACCGCGATCTTGTTGCCGCTGACGATCACCGTGCCCTTGGCCACCGCCAGATTGTTGACGACGATGCGGACCTCGTCTTCCTCTGAAGAATTGAGCTCGATAATGGCGCCGCGGCCGAGCCGCAAAACCTGGTGGATGGGCATCGATGTCGTGCCGAGCACAACCGCGATGTCGATCGAGACATTGTCGAGTGTCGGCAAAGGGCCCCCGCGCCGGTTTTGTCGATGGTCGCTGCTGCGGTACTCTATCGCCCCGCTATGGTTATCAGATGGTTAAAGCACGCGGCGACCTGACGATTGGCCTTATTCCGCAGACCGTTTCACCCCCGGTCGAATGGCGCGTCGGCAACGGCTTGATCGATTACGAGGCCGCGCTTTCGGCCATGACAGCCCGCGCCGAAGCGATCGCCAGCGGCGAGGCGCGGGAACTGGTGTGGCTCATTGAACATCCGCCGCTCTACACTGCCGGCACATCGTCGCAGCCGCAGGAGCTGATCGAGGCGCGGTTTCCGGTCCACTTCACCGGGCGCGGCGGGCAATTCACCTACCACGGGCCCGGTCAGCGCGTCGGCTATGTCATGCTCGACCTCAAGCGCCGCGCGCCGGACGTGCGCCGCTTCGTCGCCACCATCGAGGAATGGATCATCCGCACGCTCGGCGCCTTCAATGTGCGGGGCGAGCGCCGCGACGACCGCATTGGCGTCTGGGTGCGGCGCCCCGACAAGGGTGACGGCTTCGAGGACAAGATCGCGGCGATCGGCGTTCGCGTGTCGCGCTGGGTAACGCTGCACGGCTTTGCGCTCAACGTTGAACCGGACCTCACACATTTTTCCGGCATCGTGCCATGCGGGGTTTCCGAGCCGCGCTACGGCGTCACATCGGTCATGGATCTTGGTGTGACGGCGTCGATGGCCGAACTCGACATGGCATTGCGCGCCGCGTTCGAGCCGCTGTTCGGCGCGGCGAGCGAAATTCAGGCCGTCGGCAGCACAGAGAACAAATCGCCCGGCCGGCGGAGCGCGAATTCCTCGGCCGCGCCATCCCGCTGATCGATTGACTCAACGAGTGACCCGCGCGGACCTTCTTTGCAGGCGGCAATCATCGCCGCGACCACGTCAGGCGGCCCGGCGAACAATGCTTCGACGGTGCCGTCGCGGCGGTTGCGCGCCCAGCCTTGGAGGCCGCGCTCGAGCGCGGTGTATTCGGCCCAGGCGCGATAGCCGACGCCCTGCACCCTGCCCCGGATCACGACGTAACGGATCACGTCCATTGGATGTCTTCCAGCTTCCGCGATCCCGCCGCGGCCGGACCCTGCGGCAGCCATTCCTCCAGGCCAGCGATATAGGCCGCCGGGAATTGCCATTGCCGCGCCGCCGCGACCACGAGTTCCATATAACCGGCCTTCGGGCGGCCCTCGCGGCGCGGGCGCGCAATATAGACCAGCGCCCGGTGCAAGCAGCCGACCTGACGTACCGGCATCGTTTCGGCGCGATAGAGCTTGCCCGCAACATTTTCCCAGCCGTCGAGCGTGACGCGATCGCGCGGCGTAATCCGCCACAGCACGCCGTGGACGGTTTCCCCGAGCGCATGCTCGACCGAGGCATAGCCGTCGGCGGTGATAATAAAGCGATGGTCGGCAAGCGCGGCGACACCGATCGGCGCCGCACTCGGCGCATGCCGCCGCATGATGGCGCGGTGCATGTTCGAGCCGTAGGCGAAGTGCAGCATCAGCCGGTTTACTCTATGGCACGTGGCCGCGTTGCCGCCCATAGCGTCACAGCGAGCGCGACGATCACGGGCAGGAATCCGAGCGCAATGAGTGCCGTCACGATGAACCAGCCCACATCGTGATTGCCCGACTGCGCCAAAGCCGCGATCACCGACACCAGAAGAACGATTAGCGCGTCCGGTTTATTGTCGGATCGTTCCTGCGGCGGATGTCACGAAGAGCCCGGTCGCCAGAATAAGCAGCAGTACCACTGAGAGCGCATAGAGCGTGGCCGCGCCAGCGGCGAGACCCGTCGAGCGGCCGGCGTCATGCAGACGCCTGGCGTGAAGCGCGTACCAGATCCAGATCAGTACGGCCTGCACCGCCGCGAACGGCCAGAGTCCGGCATGGGCCAGAATATTCGGCACGGTGAAATATTGCGCCGCCGCACCGGCGACATAAATGGCAATCACGGCGGTCACGAAGGCTTGCGGCGCAAGCCGTCCAGACGTCGAAAACAAAAAGCGCAGTGCCTGCATGTTAACGGCCCCGGCGAAGCCGCATAATGCCAGATTCGATGCCTGTTCTCAGGCAAATTCCATGATGACCGCGTCGACCGCAACGCTGTCGCCCGGTTTGACGCGGACCTTCTTGATGGTGCCGTCACGCTCCGCGCGCAGGATGTTTTCCATCTTCATGGCCTCGACCACCGCAAGCGTCTCGCCGGTCTTGACCTCCTGCCCCTCGGTGACGGCGAGCGAGACGACCAGGCCAGGCATCGGGCAGCGCACCGCTTTGCCGCTGTCCGACAGCGTCTTCACCGGCATCAACCGGGCATAACGGGCTTCGCGCTCAGTGTAGACGAAGGCCTTGGTCTCCACGCCGCGATAGGCAAGCTCGAAGCCGTTCGGGATCATGCGGACGTGAACGGCAATCGGCGCACCGTCGACGGTGCCTGCCCACAGCGGCATGCCGGGCAGCCATTTGGAGGAGAATTTGCTGACCTTGCCGTCGTCAAACCGCACCGCGACCGCTTCGCCGTCATGCTCGATATCGACAAGGATTTCCTGCGCGCCCAGCAATACGGCGCGATGACTCTCGCGCTTTAGCGACGTGTTCAACTGGCCGGAAATACGGCGCTTGCGGTCACCGAGCAAAAGATCGATCGCGACTGCAACGCCAGCGACCGTGCGTGCCATGGCTCCCGTGGGCGGCGTGCGCTCGAACCCCTTGGGAAATTCCTCGGCGATGAAGCCGGTCGAGAGGTTGCCTGCACGCCAGCGCGGGTGCTGCATGATCGCCGACAGGAATGGAATATTATGGCGAATGCCCTCGAGGGTGAAAGCATCGAGCGCATCGGCCTGAGCGTCGATCGTGGCGGTCCGAGTCGGCGCGTGGGTGACGAGCTTAGCGATCATGGGATCGTAATAAAGCGAAATCTCGCCGCCTTCGGTGACGCCGGTATCATTGCGCACCGTGACGCCATCGTGCTCGCCCTCGGTGGGCGGCCGGTAGCGGACCAGCCGCCCGATCGACGGCGCGAAATTGCGGTAAGGATCCTCGGCATAAATGCGACTCTCGACCGCCCAGCCGCTGAGCTTGATGTCGCTCTGCTTGAGCTTGAGCGGCTCGCCTGCGGCTACGCGGATCATCTGCTCGACGAGGTCGATGCCGGTGACCAGCTCGGTCACCGGGTGTTCGACCTGCAGGCGTGTATTCATTTCGAGGAAATAGAAACTCCGGTCCTGGCCGGCGACGAATTCGACGGTACCGGCGCTGTCGTAACCCACGGCCTTCGCCAGCGCGACCGCCTGCTCGCCCATTTTCTTGCGCGTCGCCTCGTCAAGCAGCGGGCTCGGCGATTCTTCAATGACCTTCTGGTTGCGGCGCTGGATCGAGCACTCGCGCTCGCCGAGATAGATGACGTTGCCGTGCTTGTCGCCCAGCACCTGGATTTCGACGTGGCGCGGATCGGTTATGAATTTTTCGATGAAGACGCGGTCGTCGCCGAAGCTCGACTTTGCCTCGGAACGGGCGCGCGCAAAGCCTTCCGCGACCTCGCTTTTGGAATGAGCGATACGCATGCCCTTGCCGCCGCCACCGGCCGACGCCTTGATCATCACCGGGTAGCCGATCTCGTCAGCAATCTTTTCGGCCTCAACGCCGTCCTCGATCACGCCAAGATGACCCGGCACGGTCGAAACATTGGCGCGGGCAGCGGCCTTCTTGGACTCGATCTTGTCGCCCATGGCGCCGATCGCCTCGGGATTGGGCCCGATAAAGACGATTCCGGCTTTGGCGAGCGCGGTGGCGAAGGCCTGCCGTTCCGATAGAAAACCGTAACCGGGATGCACTGCTTCGGCACCGCTCGATTTGCAAGCGTCCACGATCTTGTCGATGAGCAGATAACTTTGCGCCGCCGGCGGCGGCCCGATCAGGACGGCGTCATCGGCCATCTCGACATGGAGCGCATCGCGGTCGGCTTCGGAATAGACCGCGACCGTGGCGATCCCCAACCGGCGGGCGGTCTTGATGATGCGGCAGGCGATTTCGCCGCGATTGGCAATCAGGATTTGCTTAAACATTACCGAACATTATCCCGCGAACCGGCCTATTGCCTTTGCGGCGGCGTAGCGAAAATGTCAATCGACGTGGACGTTGGCTTTCTCGACGATGGTCCGGTACACGCCGGCCTCGCGTTTGACTCTGGCCGTAAGCTCGGCAGCGGTTGACGGGATAGTGAGTACGCCGCCGCCGGCAAAGCGATCCTTCACATCAGGCAGGTTGAGAATCCTGACCACCTCGGCGTTGAGCTTGTCGAGGATCGGCTGCGGCGTACCGGCCGGCGCCAGGAATGCGGTCCAGTTCGATGCATTGATATCGCCGCCGCCCTCCTGCTGCATCGTCGGCCATTCCGGATTAAGCGGCGAGCGTTTCGTCGAAGTCACCGCGAGCACGCGGATATTGCCGCTCGGTACGTGAGGAGCGACGGTCGAGCTTGCCAGAACACCGAGCGGAATGTCACCCGCGACCAACGCCTGCGCGGCCGGCGCACCACCTTTGTACGGCACATGCACAAATTTGGTGCCGGTATTAAGCGCCATCGATTCCAGGATGAGTTGATTGATGCTGCCGTAGCCGGGCGTGCCGACATTGAGTGTACCCGGCGCCGCCTTGGCCGCCGCGATAACATCGGCGACAGTTTTGAACGAGCTCGCGCCGTGCGTAGCCAGCACGACGGGAGCGTCACTGATGGAAGCGATCGGCGCGAATGCAGTATCGAGATCATAGGGCATGTCCTTGAACAATGCCGGATTGATCGCCAGATCGCCGACCGTGCACATGACCAGCGTGTAGCCGTCAGGCTCCGACCGCGCAGTCATCTCCATCGCGATGAAGCCGTTGCCGCCGGTGCGATTTTCGACCAGCACTTGCTGGCCCCACGCCTCGGTGAGTTTGGCGCCGACGATGCGTGCGGCGATGTCGGCAATGCCGCCGGGCGCATAAGGCACCATGATGCGGATCGGCCGCGACGGGTAATCTTCGGCACGCGCGGGCGCGGCGCATAGCGCGCAGAGTGAAAGCACGAGACAGAGCAACCGGGACATCACGATCATCCTTTGCTTTAGTGGCGAAGCCGCAGCCACCACGACGCCACGAGTGCGACCGCCAAGAGCCCGGAGACAACTTGCCAGAACCGTATCGGTGATCGTTCGTAAAATGTCTGGGCCCTTCGGATCGCGAGCGGCGCGCGCTCGGGTCCCCGCTCCATCTCCACGGCAAACTCATTCATGTCGCGGAAACGCTCGGCCGGATCGATCGCTATGGCGCGGCCGAGCGCCGCCTGGAGCCAGGCCGGAAGGTCCGGCCGCAAATCGGCGAGCGGTATCGGCCGATTACGGCGCGGCGGACTGACGGCGTCGAGATTGCCGTACGGGAATTCGGCAGCGAAAGCGCGAAAGATGGTAACGCCGAGCGCGTAGATGTCGGTCGACTCGTTACCGGGTTCGCCAGCCAGCATTTCGGGTGCCATATAACCGATGGTGCCGGGAATATCTTCGGGCGGGAAGTCTTCCATCCCTGGCACGCGCACCACGCCGAGATCGATCAGCTTGAGCGAACCGCCGCCTTCGAGAATGATGTTATCGGGCTTGATGTCGCGGTGGATGATTCCGGCACGGTGCAGCGCCGCCGCGCCGCGCGCGAGCTTGATCGCGATGTCGCGTCCTTCCTCGAGTCCGACCAGGGGGCGCCGCGCCAGCCGCGTCGACAACAGCTCACCCTGATACAGCGGCATCACGGTGTAGAGGCAGGTCTGCCGTCCGGGCGGCAGTTCGATGACGCGACCGATCCAAGGACTGTTGACGCGCGCGCCGACCCAGGCTTCGCGCACGAACGCGGCGTGATAGGTGGCAACCGTCGCGACCTGCGGCTTCGGAAACTTCAAAACCACCTCGCCGCCTTCAATCTCGTCCACCGCACCGAGCAAGCGGCTATACCGGCCGTCGGACACCAGCACTTTGAGCAAAAAGCCGTCGACCGCCTCGCCGACGATCGGCACCGGGATCAACGGCAGTTGCATGATGTGGCTGCCGACCTCGGACGTGGACTCGGCTGTCGGCAATTCGACCACGTCGACGACGAGTGCCGTGCAGTTATCGGTCGAGCCGGCGTCGAGCGCGGCCCTGACCAGTTCGCGGGCGGTATCGTCGGACGCCGAGCGCGAGCGCATGATTTCGGCGATGGCTTCCGGCGTCAGGACGGCGTGTACGCCGTCGCTGCATAAAAGAAACCGGTCGTGCAGCGCCACCGGCTGCGTGGCGTAGTCGAGCCGCACTTCAGCCTCGACGCCGAGCGCACGGTACAGAATGTTGGAGCGGCCAGAGCCGCTGGCGCCTTCGCGCACATGATCGGTGGTCAATAATGTCAGGCGGTCGCCGCCGAGCCGGTAGGCTCGTGAGTCACCGACATGCAGGATGTGAGCGATGCGCCCGCGCAAGACCAGCGCAGTAAAAGTGCAACCCATGCCGGCAAGTTCGGGATCGCGTTTGCCCTGGCCGTAAATCCAGCCATTGAGCGAACTGATGACGGTCGCCGAAGCGCGGCGCACTTCCATGGTTTCCGGAAGATCGCAAAACCCATCGAGGAAACCACGCACAGCAGTTTCGGCTGCGATACGGCCGCCCTTGGCACCGCCGATGCCGTCGGCGACTGCTGCCACGACATCGCGCCGCGGCTGCGGCAGTTCCCAGCCGAACACCGCGCCGCCAAAATCCTCGTTGGCTTTGCGCAGGCCGGTCTCCGAAGCAAAACCGACGGTCGCCTTAACTCCGGAGAACCGCTCAGCCATCGTCCCTGTTCCTTAGCCTGCGGGACGCCGGTTAGCGTGGGCGATAGGGCAAGAAGTGAAATTCCGCGCTCATGACTTCAGTGATCGAGTTGGCAGCGATGAAAGTACATGTTGCCACCCATCGAAGACGCCAACACTACCGTAAGGTCTCCGGTCTTCCGATCGAGCGTGTAGCGCCAGCCATCGTTCGCATCGCGCCATGCGATCTTGGAGTTGGAAATACTCGCCGGGTTCGAGTCCACGGTGGCGTGGTCGTAGTCGACCTTGATCTGCCAGGTCGTGCCGCTGAATTTGTTCATACAGGTGATCGCTTGTTCGCCATGCCGTGCCTCATCACTGATCGCCGGAGCGGCACTCCCTAACGTCAGCGCGACGAATATCACGGCCAGTGGCCTATTTAGCAGCATCACCCGCACCTTTTGTCTGCCTACTTAATAGGCATTTTGCAGATTTTCTAATCAGCGCGGCACCGGAACGAGGCCAAGCTTCCGAAAAACTGGTCCAAATAACTGGCATAGAAATTGTATTCGTTCAATCGTTCGCCCGTGTGCCGTCCGCGCACAAGGGGCATTTTTGGGGGAAGGCACATGGCACTCGTTCCGTCACCACAATGGCTGGATACCGGCGATAATGCTTGGCAGTTAGCGGCCGCTACGTTCGTTGGTCTGCAAAGCATCCCGGGTCTAGTCGTTCTCTACGGCGGCATCGTCAAGAAGAAGTGGGCGATCAACTCGGCCTTTATGGCGATGTACGCTTTCGCTTCGGTCCTCGTCGTTTGGGTCTTGTTCGACTACAACATGGCGTTCGGACCACAATGGTTTCCGTTCCTGGGTATGCCGGGATTGGCGACCTCAGCAGCATTTACGACCGGCCAAGCGACAATTCCTGCTGCAGCGTCGGGCATGCCCGCGCTGGCCTTTCCGATGGCGACGCTGATCTACTTCCAGTTCGTGTTCGCGGCGATCACCGTCATCATCCTTGCCGGTTCGTTGCTCGGCCGCATGAACTTCACAGCGTGGATGATCTTCTGTCCGGTGTGGATGACACTCGTCTACACGGTGGGAGCATTCAGCCTCTGGGGCGGCGGCTGGCTCGCCGGCATGGGCGTAGCGGACTTCTCGGGCGGCTACGTCATCCATCTTGCCGCCGCAACGTCCGGCTTCGTCGGGGCGTGGATCATCGGCCCGCGAATTCAGGCCGACCGCGACAATTTCCCGCCGAACAGCTTGCTGGTGACGCTCGTGGGCGCTGGCATCCTGTGGATCGGCTGGAACGGCTTCAACGGCGGCGACCCGTACTTCGCCAATGCTGACGCCGGTGCCGCGGTGCTCAACACCAACACTGCCACAGCGGTTGCGCTGCTTGTCTGGACGATCATGGACAAGATGGCTTACGGCAAGCCGTCGGTCATAGGCGCGGTCAACGGCATGATCGCAGGTCTGGTCGCGATTACGCCCGCCGCAGGTTACGTAGACGGCATTGGCGCGATCGTCATCGGCGTCTGCGCTGGTATCATCCCGTGGCTCAGCATGAACAAGTTCCAAAAGCTTGGTTTCATGCAAAAGGTGGACGATGTTCTGAGCGTATTCTCCACCCATGGCGTCGCAGCCATTACCGGCGGGCTGTTGGTGGGCGTCCTCGCCAATCCGGACATGCTGCAATATATCGGCACCGACAAAGAGGCGCCCGGTGTGAACGTGACTGGCTGGCTGTATGGCAATGCTCCTCAGCTCCTGCTTCAGGCAGAGGGCGCGCTGTTCATCATCGTGTACAATGCGATCGCAACCTTCATCATCCTCAAGGTGATCGGCTTCATCGTGCCGCTGCGCATGGACGAAGCTACGCTGAAGATCGGCGACGACGCGGTGCACGGCGAGACCGCCTACGCGATCGGCACAGAGGGCGAATAAGCCACAGGCCGGTGGACCTCAGGGTCCACCGGCACTTGCTCTTACGTGTGTTTCCTTGCGGGCATGATGGCCGCTCGCAAGCCTGGGTTCCGCGGTGCACTCCTCCTGTCGCGGTCCCGTTTAGCGGCTCCCAGTCGTGGGGCCGCTTTTTTTATGACCGTCAGTACGACAGATATTGCGGCGGCGCGCGATGGATGCGGCGCTTGCCGTGCGCAGGATGGCGATGAGCCGGCGCGCCGTGTCCAGCCTTGTGAGATGGAGCAGCACCGGCGAATTTCAGTGCGTTTGTCAGATCGCCCATCGGTGGACTGCCGTTCGTCCGCAACGCCGCATCGCGCTGCCTGATACCCGGCAGGACCGGCAGATCGAAACGCCGGGTAATGAAACGCAGGATCGACGTTGTGTCGTATGGCGTATGGTCGACGAAGCCTTTTCTGGCGAACGGCGAAATGATGAGAGCCGGAATTCGAGAGCCCGGTCCCCAGCGATCACCTTTGGGCGGAGGCACGTGATCCCAAATGCCGCCGTTCTCGTCATAGGTGACGATAACCAGCATGTGCGGCCATTGCCGGCTCTTTTCCAGATGATCAACGACATTGGTAATATGCTCATCGCCTGACAGTACGTCGGCGTAGCCGGGATGTTCGTTGAGATTGCCCTGCGGCTTGTAGAACGTCACTTGCGGTAGCGTGCCGGCATCGATCGCCCTTATGAACTCGCTGCCGGACATGCCGCCGTCGCGTAGATGCTCGGCACGCGCCGGGGTGCCTGGCGCGAAATTGGCGAAATAGTTGAACGGCTGATGATGAAACTGGAAATTGGGCACCGGCGTGCTGCGGTCGCCATCGAGAGCATCCTGCCAAGCGCCTGAATACCAAGCCCATGGGACGCGCTTGGCGCTTAGAAGATCGCCGATAGTCTCTGCGGTTTGCGGCGGCAGCGTCGTCGGATTGTTCGGATCGGCATAGCGCGCATCGCCGCCGGCCGCCGGCTTGTTCGCGCTCGGCTGATACGGCGGCTGCATAGTATTGATAGCGTAGAAGTCCGGCGAAAGACTGCCGTCGCGGGCAAATTTTGGAATGCCGTCCATCGCCGATTTGGGCGAGGTCGGCGCCAAGGTCAGGGACACACCGTCCTTGTCGACGACCGCTATCTTGTCCTTGGCGGGACTCTGATCCGCATTCGGGTAGTAGCCGGCACAAGCGCAGACCAACCAGATATGATTTGCGAACGAGCCACCGAACATGCCCATGAAGAAGTTGTCGGCGAGGGTGTATTTTGTGGCGACATTCCACAGTGGCAGATTGCGGCCGTCGTAATGGCCCATGACCAAGGCGCCAGAATTGCCAAAGGCGACGAAGCGATCGTTCTTGCCGCCATCGATCTGCATCTGGTTTTGATAGAACAGGTGCCAAAGATTGTTTATCGGCACGGCAAGAGAACTATTGAAACCTTTCGGATCGTCGATCGCAAAAGGTTTGTTCGGCAGGTTTTCGGTCTGCGCTTGCGTCACCGGCGGTGTCACACCTTTGGCGGTCAGGCCGCCCCAAACCGGCGGCAGGATCTTGAGCACCGCGCCGTCACGGTCGCGCTGGATCGAGTTAGCCGCCGTGACATTGCGCAAGCCGTTGGCGCCCGGAAACAATCCATACAGATTGTCGAAACTCCGGTTTTCCGCATAAATCACGACTACCGTGTCGATTTTTTTGATGCCACTCGCGGCCGGCTGCGCCGACGCGTTGCCGGCAAACAGGGCGGGTGCGGCAGTGAGCATCGCCAGCAGGGAAATGGAATGACTTAACGCATGTTTGCAGGGTGTCATGGCTGCTCCGGTGCCGGGGAATCGAGGGGTATAGGCCGCAGTTTCGTTGTTCTAGCCTACAATGACAGGCGCGTTACAGTGTCCGAATTCCGTGGCAGTTACGTGAAGGCTCGCAAAGGCCTGTTGTCAGAATGCTGTCAGGGAGCGAATGCAATTTGCCGCTGCGTTGACATTCGATGCTCATGCCATTCGCACTGAAAATACTGTCGGGGACCGTGCTCTGCGGCGCGCTTTTCGTGGCCGCGGCCGCCGCGCAGTCAGGCGATACTGCGATGACACGCGACGAGGCTTATGCGCGCGCTGCGCAGCTCGAAACGCTGGGACGGGCACTGTTCTTCGATCCTTCGCTGTCGGTATCCGGCCGGATATCCTGCGCCACCTGCCACGATCCGCAGCACGCCTTCGGTCCGCCCAACGCCCTTGCGGTGCAGCTTGGCGGCAAGGATGTGCTGCAGCCCGGGGTGCGCGCGGTGCCTTCGCTTGAATATCTCCAGGTCGTGCCGCCGTTCACCGAGCATTACTTCGAGTCCGACGACGAAGGCGACGACAGCATCGACAATGGACCGACCGGCGGCCTGACTTGGGACGGCCGGTTCAACCGCGGCCGCGATCAGGCACGCATCCCTCTATTGTCGCCCTTTGAGATGGCAAACGGTTCCACGGCGGACGTGGTCGTGCGGATGCGCGACGGCCAACACGCCGGCGCGTTGCGCAAGCTGTTCGGCAATGACATTTTTGCCGATCCCGAGAAGGCCTTTTCCGGCGTCGCCGAGGCGCTCGAGGTATTTCAACAGGATTATCGCGCATTCTATCCGTACAGCAGCAAATACGACGCCTACCTGGCCGGCCGCGCGACGCTGACGTCGCAGGAAGCGCGCGGCCTTGTCTTGTTCGACGATCCCGAGAAAGGCAATTGCGGCAACTGCCATCGCAGCCAGCGCGGCAATGACGGCACGCCGCCGCAATTCACCGACTACGGGATGATCGCGGTCGGCTTGCCGCGCAATCGCGCGATACCCGCCAATGCCGATCCGAACTACTTCGATATGGGCCTGTGCGGACCGCTGCGCACGGATCTCTTCGGGGACCACGAATATTGCGGCCGCTTCGTTACGCCGACGCTGCGCAACGTAGCGCTGCGGCAAAGTTTCTTTCATAATGGCGTAGTGCACAGTTTGCGTGAGGCGATCGCGTTTTACGTCGAACGCGACACCGATCCGGCCAAATGGTACCCGCAGGACGCCACCGGCCAGGTGAGAAAATTCGACGATTTGCCTGAGGCCTATAGGGCCAACGTCAATATGGAACCGCCCTTCGGCGGCCGGCCCGGCGACGCGCCGAAGCTTTCCGCTGGCGAAATCGAAGACGTCATCGCGTTCCTTAACACGCTCACGGACGGCTACGACTTGAAGCAGTGAACCGTCGGGTGCACGCGGAGTGAAAATCTAGTGCCCGGCGACCGCAGTGCGCCGACTTTCCAACGCAATCCAGCGCAGCACCGCGACATCGACTTGATCATAACCCGCCGGCAATGGCGCAACGGTTTGCGCAGGCGCCGCAATGACGATCGGCGAACGCGCGATCACGCACCTAATCGTCTCAAGGTCAGAGTGGTCTGCGGTCGTTGTCGGGCTCATTGCGGACTTCTTGCCTGTGCGTAGGATCTAACTCATAGCCGTCCGAGTCGTTCCAAGCGCTCAAACGTCGGATGTCAGAGTGGCTCCGCAAGGGCGGTAATATGACGATCTCGCGGCAGGGCGCATCGTCCAGCTTCCCACCGGGTGTCGTCCGCTGGCCGCCAATACCTATGACTAGCATTCAGGCCGCGGTACTGCTGTGTTGGCCGTCACAATAGGCGGCGGGCAAAAATTTTTCCTAACCGGTTGCGAGAACAGCCTATTTTTCGCCAACCCGCGCCGATTGAGAGCGATCAGTGCTCAACCGCGGGACTGGTATTGCAGCCGGCTCAAACGTACATAACAATGACCAGCGACATTCCAGACAATCAGATCAGGCCACTCGACGGAGGATTTCCATGGCACTTGCAATTGGCGACATCGCCCCTGATTTCGAAGCCGAAACGACCGAAGGCAAAATCCACTTCCACGATTGGATCGGCAACAATTGGGTGGTGCTGTTCTCGCACCCGAAAGATTTTACGCCGGTCTGCACCACCGAACTCGGCACAATGGCGCGGCTGAAACCCGAATTCGACAAGCGCGGCGTGAAAATCGTGGGCTTGTCGGTCGACCCGGTCGACAATCACAAGAAATGGGCGGCCGACATCAAGGATGTGGTTGGCTTCGCGCCGAATTATCCCATGATCGGCGATACCGATCTGAAGGTCTCCAAGCTCTATGGCATGCTGCCGGCCAGTGTCTCCGGCTCCTCGGAAGGCCGCACTCCGGCTGACAACCAAACCGTGCGCAACGTCTTCGTCATTGGCCCAGACAAGAAGATCAAACTGATACTGGTCTATCCCATGACCACGGGTCGCAACTTCGATGAGGTGCTGCGCGTGGTGGATTTGCTGCAACTCACTGCCAAGCACCGCGTGGCGACGCCGGCAAACTGGAAACAGGGCGAGGACGTCATCCTTACCGGCGCCGTGACCGACGAAGAGGCCAAGAAACTTTATCCAGACGGCTGGAAGACGCTGAAACCTTATATGCGCGTAGTGCCGCAACCGCGGCAGTAAATCCGCGAATTCTGGACTAGACTGCGAGGAGCGTGGCTTCGGCTGCGCTCTTTGCGTTAATGGTGCCCGCGCCGTTCGGGGAGATTGCAATGCTGGTGCTCTATCACGCAGCTCATTCGACATGCAGCCAGAAGGTGCGGATGGTACTGCATGAGAAAGACGTCAAGTTCGACAGTGTGCCGATCGATCTCGGCAAGAAGGAACAGCTCAAGCCGGACTATCTCGCGCTCAATCCCAACGGTGTGGTCCCGACATTGGTCGATGACGGTGTGCCGATCATTGAATCGAGCGTGATTTGCGAATATCTCGACGAAAAATATCCGCAAAGTCCGCTGGTCCCCTCGAATCTGCTCGAACGAGCACGGATGCGGGTCTGGACGCACTACATCGAAGAGGTCGCAGTGGGAGCCATTCGGGTCCCTTCCTTCAACCGCGCCTTCCTGTATCGCTTCGAAAAGAAGGATCAGAAGCAATTCGAGAATGAAGAAATCGGCCCGCGACCAGTGCGGCGCGAGCTGTTCCAGCGCATGGGATCGCCGAAAGGTTTTTCCAAACAGGACATAGACCGCTCGCTGGAGCAGCTCACCGAGACGTGCCGGCGCATGGACGCGGCGATCACGAAGCGAGGCCCGTGGCTGATGGGCGAGCAATTCACCCTTGCCGACGTATTGGTGATGCCAAGCATCGACCGGATGGCCGATCTTGGCCTGTCGCATGTCTGGGAGAAGAATTACCCGCACGTCGGCGAATGGTACGAGCGCCTGCAAGCGCGGCCGGCATTCAAAGCCACCTATTATCCGGGATCACGCGTTTCGGATTTCCTGCCGCTTCGCCCGCTCTATGCGGCTGACCGGGAATAAGGTTCAGGGAGTTTTCGCAAATATGGATATTCGGGATCCCAATCTGCAGCCGCCGTTTGCGGATCTTATGGGTATGAAGATCACGCATGTGTCGAAGGAGAAAGTTCTGGCCGAACTCCCCATGCGCGAGGAGCTCAACAACAGATTTGGCATGATGCATGGCGGCGCCATCATGGCGCTCGCCGACAATCTCGGCGGCACTGCGACCTTCGCTAACCTGCGCGAAGGCGAACGGACCGCGACGATCGAGAGCAAGACCAATTTCTTCGCGCCGATCCCGGTCGGCGACGTGGCGCGCGCTGAGTGCACGCCGCTGCATCGCGGCCGCACCACGATGGTCTGGCAGACGCGCATCACCCGCGGTGACGGTCGGCTCTGTGCGCTGGTGACTCAGACGCAGATCGTCATTCCGAGCGAGAAGGCCTAGCGCGCATGGCATTAAAGCCATTGGCGCGGAAAGCTGCGCCCAAGATCGGCGTCAAGCGCGCTTACGAGCCAGCCGCGGCCGATGATGGGTTGCGAGTGCTGGTCGACCGGCTGTGGCCGCGTGGCGTCACCAAGGCGAAGGCGCGGGTCGATCTGTGGCTAAAAGACATAGCGCCGAGCCATACTCTGCGCCGAATGGTGCACGGCGATCCGTCCAAGTGGGCGGAGTTCGTGGCGGCCTATGCCCGCGAACTTAAAGACGACCCGGCGAAAAGCGCCTTTGTCGGCTTGCGAGAGCGAAGCGCAAGGCAACGAATCACGCTTGTCTACGCGGCGCGCGATAAATCCCATAATCACGCGGTATTGCTCAAGCGCTGGCTTGAACGAAAGCGCTGAGGCCTTGCACCGCGCGCCTTTCAAGTAACCCCGGCGAGGCGAATGAGTGCGAAGCTGATCAGGCCAAGCACAACCAGCGACGCCGTGACCGCAAGCGTCACGCGCACGCCGCTGCGGGCCACGACACGAATGTCGACGCCCAGTCCAAGTGCCGCCATCGAGATGGTTGTCAGGATGGCCGCCAGCGACGTGACCGGAGCAAAAAAACTTTGCGGTATGAGACCGAGCGATCGGACGATCAGCACGAGCAGGAAGCCGGTGATAAACCAGGGAACGAGTTCGTGCCAATTCGGCCGTCGGCGGTTGGACCGATCGCGATCGGTCCGCAGATCGCGGGCCAGGAGCGACAGGCCGAGCACCACCGGCCCCAGCATCAGCACGCGCACGAGCTTGATGATCGTGCCGACTTGATTGCTCAGGGCCCCAATCGGCAAGGTCGCAGCCAATACCTGCGGGACGGCATAGACGGTCAAGCCCGCAAGCACCCCGTATTGCGTCAATGACAATTGCAGAACTGGGACGAGCAGCGGCAGGCACAGCACGACGACGACGCCCAGCACGGCGGTGAACGATATCGACGATGCAATGTCGTCGCCGTCGGCGCCTATGACCGGCGCCACCGCCGCGATAGCGGAATTGCCGCAGATCGAATTGCCACAGGCGATCAGGATCGACATGCGCAGCGGCAGGCGCAGACCGCGGCAAATGACGAAGCTCGTGCACAGCGCGATCGCCACGACCGAGGCAATGCCGAACAGCAGAATGGGCCCCAGCGCCAATACCGTCGCCACGCTCACCGATGCGCCGAGGAGGACAACCGCGACCTCGAGCAGAAATTTCGCGCTGAACGCGATGCCGGGAACAAAGCGCGGCGCCGGCATCCACGCCGTGCGTAACGCAACGCCGAGCAGGATCGCGAGCACCAGCGCCTCGAGATAGGCGTGACCCACGAAATGGACTTCGACCGCTTGCAATGCGATCGCGGCGATCGTGATCGCAATACACAGGACAATGCCTGCGAGTAGCCGGCTCGCTTTTTCGACCAAGTCACAGCACCTTGTAAAACCGCAAGTTCACGTTCGACGGCTCACGCGCCGCCGCACACACAATAATGTGCCTGGCGAGCCAAGCGTAGCGCGCCACATCGGTTTCGAAAGACGCCGCACCGCGAAAATAATAGCTGTCCGGAGCGACCGGGCGGCCAGCCGCGAGCGCCTCCATCACCTCGGCAGGCCCGTGACGCAGCGCCCGGTTGTGCACATGAATCTCAGCGCCGTCGTCGGTGCGCAGCGTGTAGCGTGCATCAAGCTCGGCAACGCCGTCGTGGCGGATGAGTTGCCAGTCGGCGCCGCCCGGCAAGACGGTTCCCTGCAGATCGGGGCCGGAAAATACCCCGCCGCTAATCGGCACAACGCGGCGGCGACCTTTGTTGAAAGCGCCGAGGTCCTGGGGTGGATCGACCGTCACCTGCGCTCCGAATATAAACGCGAGCTCCGGGCTCGCCGATTCCACGTTTGCCATTCGGGCCTCCCGATGTCATCGTCCGCCAACGATCCAGTCTTTACGGACAATTGCAATGCCCCTCGACGTTCGCGCCGCCGTGGCGTTCGGTCCCGGAAAACCTCTCGAAGTGACCACCGTCAAGCTCGATGGCCCGCGCGCCGGCGAGGTCCTGGTCGAGATCAAGGCGACCGGCATTTGCCACACCGACGAATTCACGCTGTCGGGCGCCGACCCGGAGGGACTGTTCCCTGCAATCCTCGGCCATGAGGGCGCCGGCATCGTCGTCGACGTCGGCGCCGGCGTGACCTCGGTGAAAAAGGGCGATCACGTCATTCCGCTCTATATCCCGGAGTGCCGCACTTGCCCGTCCTGCCTGTCGCGCAAGACGAACCTGTGCACCGCGATCCGCACAACGCAGGGCCAGGGCGTCATGCCCGACGGCAGCTCGCGCTTCTCGATCGGGGGCAAGAGCCTGCATCACTATATGGGCTGCTCGACGTTCGCCAATTTCACCGTGCTGCCGGAAATCGCGGTGGCGAAGATCCGCGATGACGCGCCGTTCGACAAGGTCTGCTACATCGGCTGTGGCGTCACCACCGGGATTGGCGCGGTGATCAATACCGCCAAGGTCGAGCCCGGCGCCAAGACCATCGTGTTCGGTCTCGGCGGCATCGGCCTCAATGTGATCCAGGGACTGCGGCTGGTCGGCGCCGACATGATCATCGGCGTCGATCTCAATCCGCAGAAAAAAGCCTGGGGCGAGCGTTTCGGCATGACGCACTTCGTCAACCCCGCGGAAGTCGGCGGCGATCTTGTCGCGCACCTCGTCAACATGACCAAGAGCGGCGCCGATCAGATCGGCGGCGCCGACTACACCTTCGAATGCGTCGGCAATGTCAATCTCATGCGCGCAGCGCTGGAAAGCTGCCATCGCGGCTGGGGCCAAAGCATCATTATCGGCGTTGCCGGCTCAGGCCAGGAAATCGCGACGCGGCCGTTTCAGCTCGTTACCGGGCGAGTATGGCGCGGCACCGCTTTCGGCGGAGCGCGCGGGCGCTCCGACGTGCCGAAGATCGTCGATTGGTACATGCAGAAGAAAATCGAGATCGACCCGATGATCACCCACACCATGCCGCTTGACGACATCAACAAAGCGTTCGCGCTGATGCGCGCCGGCAAAAGCATCCGCAGCGTCGTGGTGTATTAGGGGGGACGCCGAACTCAGAAAATGAGAGCCACGGCGACCACAAGCACGACGCCGGCGGCGATCATCAGAATTTGCACCGCGTCATAGCCTAAAGTGTTTGAATTCCGAGCAGCTTCCGGAAGCATGACTCGTGCCTCCCTCTCTTATGCTTACAGTTGAAAATGAGGCTAGCGGATGTCGCGCAGCCCGCCGCTGAAGGTCGTCGCCTGGCCGGCTTTGACGATTTGAGCAGTGCCGAGATCGAGGTCGCTCACATGAGCGAACATGCCGACAATGGCGACGATCACCGCGCACGACAAACCAACAATGACGATCTTCAAATGGGTCCGGCGATCAGCGCCGTACAGAGAGTGATTCATGGCCGCCTCCGAATTGTTCTTGCATTCACCAAACTCCCTTCTGAGAGTGTAGAATGTGACTCAAAGCACAGTTCGGCGTTTCCGCCATAAGATGCTGCATTTACTATTATTTTTAAGGTCGAAAAGACGTCTCAAGGCGTTGCCGGCAGGCATACGGCGGGCCATTGTGCCAAAATCGCGAGCCGGAGCGCGTGCAATGAAAATCACGAAAGTCGAGCCGATCTTTATCGCCGTGCCTTATGAGCACGGTGGTCCTAAGCAAATGCGGCCGCTCGGGCCCTGGACGCGCATGGAGACGCTGTTCGTCCGCGTCGACACCGACGCCGGAATCACGGGCTGGGGCGAAGCGTTCGGCTTTGCCGTTTCAGCGCTGACACGTGAGGCGATTCTGCATGTTGTCGAGCCGCTGTGCGTCGGTCGCGAATTTACCGATGTGCCATCTTTCATGGCGGACTTGCAGCGCAAGCTCCACGCCATGGGGCGCCACGGCCCAGTCAGCTACGCGCTCGCCGGTATCGATATTGCACTGTGGGATATCGCCGGCAAAGCGCAGGGAGTGCCGATCCATCGCCTCCTAGGCGGCGGTACCCGCGAAAACATTCCAACCTATGCGAGCCTGTTGCGCTACGGCAAACCCGATCTCGTCGCCAAATATACGGAGCAGGCAGTGGCGCGCGGCTACAGCGCGGTCAAGTTGCACGAACACCTGGTGGAGACGGTGGCGCCGGGCCGAGAGGCCGCCGGGCCTGACATCGCGATCATGGTCGACACCAATTGCGCCTGGCCGCCAGATGAAGCACTCGAAATGGCGCGCAAGCTCAAGGTCTACGATCTCGCCTGGCTCGAGGAGCCGGTCGATCCGGTCGACGACTACGATACGATGGCGCGTATCCGCCGCGAGACCGGCGTTACCATCGCGGCCGGCGAAAACATCGGCCACGCCACCGAGGCGCGCCAGGCGATCGAACTCGGCGCGCTCGATATTTTTCAGCCGAGTGTGACCAAAATTGGCGGCATCATTGCCATGCGCAAAGCCATCGAGGTCGCGCAAAAGCACGGCGTACGCGTGATGCCGCATTCGCCCTATTTCGGGCCGGGACTGATCGCGACGCTCCATGTCATCGCCGCGTGTCTGCCGGACTCGATGTGCGAGCGATTCTATTGCGAGCTCGAAGCGACGCCGCTTGGCGACGCAATCGATGTCCGCGACGGCCACATGAAGGTTCCGCAACGACCCGGCTTGGGTATCGATGTCGATGAAAGCGTCATCGCCCGCTATCGCGTGGCGTGACGCTGCACTCAAGCGGCCTTCAGATGCCGGCGCAGCGCATCGGGAAGCTCGAAAGTAAGCTTGGACGCCGGCACCGGACGGCTGAATAAATAACCTTGAGCAAATTGGCAGCCGGCGGCGCGCAGAAAAACCAGCTGCTCCATCGTCTCGACGCCTTCCGCGGTCGTGGCAATATCGAGGGTGCGCCCAAGGCCGGCGATGGCGCACACGATTGCCGCCCCGGCGGCGTGATCCGTCATAGACTTGATGAAAGACTGATCGATCTTGATGTGGTCGAACGGGAACATTTGGAGATACGTCATGGATGAATAGCCGACGCCGAAATCATCGAGCACGATCGACACGCCGAGATTCTTGATTTCGCGCAGGACGGCGAGATGCTCCGGCTTTCCTTCCAGAAGCACGGTTTCCGTGATCTCCAGTTGCAGGCGCTGCGGCGGCAAGCCGGTTTCGGCGAGGGCAGACTTGAGAACAGCCAGGAGATCGCCGTGTTTGATCTGGGACGGCGATAGGTTGGCGGCCACTTTTAGGTGTGACGGCCATTTAACCGCCTCAGCACAGGCCTGGCGCAGAATCCATTGCCCAAGCGGCACGATCAAGCCACTCTCCTCGGCCAACGGAATGAATTGGTCGGGCCGGATCAGGCCACGCTCGGGATGGTGCCAGCGCAGCAGCGCCTCAGCGCCGGAATATTCCCGCTGTTCGAGATTGACGATCGTTTGGTAATACAGTTCGAACTCGTTGCGCTCGACGGCTTTGCGCATATCGTCTTCAAGCTCGCGGCGTTCGCGCGCCTTCGCCTCCATGCCGGCCTCGAAGAAGCAGTAGCGGTTACGGCCCTCAGCCTTGGCCTTGTAGAGCGCAAGATCGGCGTTCTTGATCAATATATCGGCGTCGGTGCCGTCCCGCGGCGCCAATGCGATGCCGATGCTGGTTTCGAGGATGAGCTTTCGCCCTTCGAGATCATACGGTTCAGTGATGGACTTGAAGATTCGGTCGCACAGCGCGATGACACCTTCGACCAGATTCTTATCCGACACTTGCAGGACCGCGAACTCATCACCTCCCAACCTGGCCACGCAATCGACATCACGCGTCGTATCCCGCAAGCGGCGGCCGACCTCTTTCAGCAGCAGATCACCGGCCGGATGGCCGAATGAATCATTCACCGTCTTGAAACGGTCGAGGTCCAGCATCAGAACGCAAAATTCCTCGCCCTGGCGGCGGAGCCGGGCCAGCGCCTCGCCGATCTTTTCCATCAACAGTGTCCGGTTGGCGAGTCCGGTCAAGGCATCGTATCGCGCCCGATGCTCAAGCTCCGCTTCGATAAGCTTTTGCGCCGTGATATCCTGGTGGATCGAAACAAAGCCGCCGTTGGGCATCGGCTGAACCGCGACCGACACAGTTCGCCCGTCGAGAAGTGTGTAGACGGAATCGGACGCCACGGGATTGGACACGTGTTCTAAAGTCCGGGCGACGAATTGGTCGCCGTCGCGCGGCACGCTGCCGATCGCCGTCCGCGAATCGAGAAGCGAACGCAGCGAGACTCCGGGCTTGGTCTGCCCTGCTGTTAATCCGTAGATTCTGGCAAACTGTGTGTTGGATACGATCAGCCGCTGCCGATCATCGAACATGGTGAGGCCCTGGGACATATTGTTCAGCGCCGCATCGAGCTGTTGCGATTTCTGGGCAAGCGATGCCTCGGAATTGCTGAGTGAGCGCACCTGCCGCGTCATCGCGGCGAGCAGATAAAGCGAAAAAATTAGAAAGACGGAGCTGACGACAATGATAGTTCCGGTTCGCTGCGCCCAGATATCGAGAACCGTGCTTTCGGTGAGCGAGATGTCCACGATGAGCGGATAATCGGGTACCCTTCGAATCGAAACATAGCGGATGTTGCCGTCGGCTTTGCCGAGAAGGCGGAACACCTGATCCTCCTTGGACAGCGCTTCCAGCCACTGCGCCTTATTGGACAGTTCGCGACCGGTAGAATCACCGTCTTCCGGATGACGGAAAAGAATGATGCCGTCCGGATTGAGCAAGGTGAATAGCAGGCTGTGCACTGACTGGATCGCATCATAGATGTCTTCAAAATATCTCGTGCTGACAGCAGCGAACACGACGCCGGCAAACTCGCCCTTCGGGCCTTCGAGCCGGCGTGCGAACACGATGGTCTTCTCCCCGTTGACCCGGTTAGCTGCCGGAATCGAGATGCTTAACTGTCCGTCCCGGCGATCACGCGCATTCTTAAAATAATCGCGATCGGAGACATTGATGTGCTGTGCCGCCGTGCTCAGCGTGGCGGCGATGATAAGGCCGTTCTTGTCCGTTACGGCCAGCCCGAACACTTGCCGGATCTGGCCAAGCTGCATGACCAAGTATTCTCGAAATTTTTCACCATCAAATTCGGCTGGAGCGCCGGCGGCCGCGCCGACGTGCTCTTGTTCCGCTGCATGTTTGACATCGAGCAGCACGGTATCGATGGATTGCAGCGAGCGGGCCAATTGGCCGGCGAGCACGGTCGCGATGCTGCCGGATTCCGAGATCGCTCCGCGAATCGCATCGTCGCGAAGCTGGAAGATCGTCCACGTTACGGCGGTGGCCGATAAACCGAGCAAGACGATCGCGGCCCACCACAGACGGCGCAGCGGAATGGATTGCGCAGCTTTGGCAACCGTCGGCTGAGCCGGAGCGGCTGCACGAGACCTGAAGACGTTATCGATTTTACCAAACATCAGGCTCGGGCCGTTTTTCGGCCCCCTAGGAACCTGAACCAATTTTGCCCAATGGATGCGAATGTCGCATTAAGGCGTTGGGTTAATGGGCAACGAACAACTGATTTTTGTTTTAGTATTATCGTACGGACAGTGACTTCCGGCGCGTGCTCAGGTGCTTCTTCGCGCCCGGCAACCCGCGATATCAATCTGCGTGACTATGGACATCCCGGCTCACCTTCCCGCTGATGGATTATTCGACCTTGATGTCGGCTTCCTTAATGATCGGCCCCCACAGCGCCACATCGCCGACATTTTTGGCGACAAGCTCGGCCGGAGTCGACCCCTGCGCTAAAATCCCGAGCGGCTCGAATTTCGCCTTGATAGCCGCCTGAGATAGCATAGCAATGGCATCAGTGTTTACTTTGGCGATGATATCCGGCGGCGTCTTGGCGGGCAGGTAGAGCGCATACCAGGATGACACGTCGTACCCGGGCACGCCAAATTCCGCGACAGTGGGAAGCTCCGGCTCGTCCGGGAATCGTTTCGCGCTGGTCACGGCGAGTCCGCGCAGCTGTTTCGCCCGTACCGGCTGCAGCAACGAACCGGTGGTGTTGAACATCAAATCGAGCCGGCCGGCGATCATGTCGCTCATCAGACCCTCAGTGACGCCGCGATACGGCACGTGAGTCATTTCGATACCAGCCATGTGCTTGAACAGTTCGCCGGCCAGATGCGGAACGGTGCCGACGCCGGGCGACGCCCAGCTTATCTTGCCAGGATTGGCTTTGGCGTAAGCGATGAACTCCTCGAGTTTTTGAAACTGCGAGGAGTTCGGAACAACGATGATATTTGGATACGTGCCGACCAGGGATACCGGTGCAAAATCCTTGGCGGGGTCGAAGGTCAGCGTCGAAAACAGCAGCGGCTGGACCAAGGGGGATCCAGGCGCCAGCAGCATCGTGTAGCCGTCGGGGGCGGCTGTGCCACGGCGTCGAGCGCAAGCCTTGCACCGGCGCCGGGCTTGTTTTCGACGATGACTTGCTGATTCCAGAGGTCCGTCAATCCGCCGGCGACAATACGGGACGCCAAATCCGCCCCACCGCCGGGCGGAAAGCCGACAGTGAGTTTCACGACGCGAGACGGGTAGGTATCCGCGCGCGCCGGCAGCGCCCACGGCGCGAATGCGGCGGCACCGGCTAATTGCAGAATACGTCGACGCGAAGATTCCATTCTATGCCCTTTGCGTTCCCAGCCGCTGCAAGGCTAACCGAACTGAGGGACCCCGCGAAGGGGCCGCTGCCGTGCGCGGTGTCGCACTAAGCTATTGCGGCTCGATTTTCGCCGCCTTGACCGCCTCCGCGTAGCGCGCGGCCTCCGCGTGGAGGAAAGTCGTAAACTCGGCAGGCGACATGTCGGTTGGCTCGTAACCAGCCTTCTCTATGGCGTCGTGGAGGGCGGGAGCTTTCAGCGACGCACGAATAACGCCGTTGAGCTGGTCGACGATCGCCGGCGGAGTCTTTGCCGGCGCCAGCCAGCCCTCCCAGGATCCCTCAATATCGAAGCTCGGCAGCGAATCCCTGACCGGCGGCACGCTCGGCAATTCTGCTAACCGCGCCTTTCCGGAGAAGCCAATGGCGCGCAACTGGCCGCTGGTGACGAAGGTCGACGCAGTGGGCGAAACGAAAGCCATATCGACCGTACCCGAAAGCAACGCCGTCATGATTGGGGCCGCGCCGCGAAACGGTACGTGCTCCATCTCAATGCCGGCCTTGGCGCAAAACAGCGCGGCGGCGAGATGCAGCGTATTGCCTACACCGGCCGACCCATACAACAGCCGATGGGTTTTGGCGTAATCGATCAGTTCGGCGACGGTGTTCACCGGAAGACCGGGGCGCACCATCAGGATGTAGCCGGCGCTGATACCGATATTCGCGATCGGAGCAAAATCGCGAAAAATATCGAATGGCAACGCCTTGTTGATACTCGGATTGACGACGAATGCTGGCGGCGTGTCCAGCAACGTATAACCGTCGGGATCGGCCGCTGCCACCGCTTGCATGCCGACAATGCCGTCGGCACCCGGACGATTTTCTACGATCACGGATTGACCGAGCGGCTGTTGGACCGCGGCTGCGACGATCCGCGTTACCACGTCGGGCGCGCCGCCCGGCGTGAACGGCACGATGATACGTATCGCGCGCGACGGATATTGCTGTGCCGACGCCAGCAGCGTTGCTGCGCCCAAGATGAACAGCGCAGCGGCAAGCCTCCACTTCATTGCGTTTAGAATTGGCAAGAATTGTCTCCCCGGGATGGCGGCACTATGCCACTTTGTCGATGTCTCGGTATTTGGTAGCACGGTTCATGTGCGCTGGGAGGATCGTCATGGGCAGGCGTGTCATGCAGACGAGATGCCTCCTTCTACTGCTTTGCCTGTTGGCCGCGGCCGACATGAGCAATGCCGTGGCGCAAACGCCGGGCGCGTTCGCCGGCAAAACCGTAACGATGTATATCGGCTTCGGCCCAGGCGGCGGCTACGATATGTGGGCGCGCGTTGTCGCTGCCCATATCGGCAAGCATTTGCCCGGCAATCCCACGGTCACACCGGAGAACCTGCCGGGCGGCGGCAGCTATCGCGCCGCCGGCTTCATGTACAACGTGGCGCCGAAGGACGGCACCGCGATCGCCTTGATCGCGCGTGATGCCGCGCTCGGTCCGCTCACTGGCGCGCCCGGAGCGCAATTCGACGCCACCAAGCTGTCCTACCTCGGCACCCCGGCGATCGAGACCAATATCTGCATTGCCAACAACACCGCGGCGGTAAAGACCGCCCATGATCTGACCGAGAAGGAACTGATCGTCGGTGACACCGGACCCGGCACCGGAACGCATACCTACCCGCTGGCGCTCAACAACATCCTCGGCATGAAATTCAAACCGGTCGGCGGATACACCTCATCGGCAACAGTCTTCCTCGCCATGGAGCGCGGTGAGGTGGATGGCATCTGCGAAAGCCTCGACAGCGTCAATGTGCGAAAGCCGGACTGGATTTCGAGTGGCACCGTATCGGTGCTGTTTCAAGGCGGCATCAAACCAAATCCAACTCTGAAAAACGTGCCGTTCGTGGTCGATCTCGCAACTAAGCCGGAAGACAAGCAGGCGATCGAATTCCTCTATGCCGGACAGGGCATCGGGCGACCGTTTATCGCGCCACCGGGACTGCCGCCCGAGCGGCTGAAAATGCTGCGCGACGCATTCGACGCAACGATGACGGATCCCGAATTCATCGCCGAAGCAAATCTGCGAAAGTTGACCATCGAACCCGAGAATGGCGAGCAGCTCGAGGCCCTGATCAAAAAGACCTATGCGACACCGCGTCCGATCATCGACCGGGTCGCGAAATTGATCCAGTGACCGGATGCGGCGCCCGACGCCGCTGCAGCCTTGATTCCCGCAGAAACAGGAACAGGCCGGTCGCAACGACAATGGCCGAGCCGACAAGCAAACCCGCGGTCGGCACATCGCCCCACACCAGAAATCCGATCCCTATCGACCACACCAGCATCAGATAATAGAACGGCGTCACCGCCGGCGCCGGCGCCAAGTGCAACGATTTGGTCCAGAACCATTGTCCGATCGCATTGGTGAGTCCGGTGCCGAATAGCATCGCGGCATCGAGCGGCGTCGGCGAGCGCCAGCCGAACAGCAACAGAAAACTGTGGAAGAACGCCAGCACGCTGAATTGCCAGATCACGAGCGTATTGGCCGATTCCGTCCGCGTCATGCCGCGCACCGCGATCGTGACGGTGCCGTACATGACGGCGTTGACGAGCGCGAACAGCGCGCCGATCGTCAACGAATTCGCGCCCGGATCGGTGACGATCAACACGCCGACAAAGCCGATAAGCAGCGCGCAGCCGCGCACCCAGCCGGCGCGTTCCTTCAGCCACACGATCGACACCAGTGCGGCGAACAGGGGTGAGGAGAAGTTGATGGCGACCGCGCCGGCAAGCGGCATCAGGCTGAAGGCGATCAGCAGACATAACTGCGATATCGACTGCGACATCCCGCGAAGAAGGTGATCGCGCGGCCGGGCCGTCGCATAAACCGAGAAGCCGGACACCGGCAATATGATCACAGCAACGGCAATGAGCGAGGACAGCGAGCGCATGAACAGCACTTCGCCGACCGGATATTCACCGACCAGCCATTTGCTTGCCGCCGACGCGCTCGCGAACAGGGCGGTCGCCAGGATCATCATCAGGATGCCGCGCGGCACATCCTCGGTGCGGCCGACAATCTGCTTGAGGTCGCCCTGCCCGCCGGCAGATCCGCTTCGGGCGCCCTCTCTCTCGTCGCCCGTGAGATCGTCCATCCCTGACCGCGCTCTATCAATTTGGCGAGGCCACCGCCGCCACTCCAAGGGTCTAAGACGCTGCCGTTGCCTTGGCAATCGCACGGGCGGGATAACGGCGGCGGTGTTTCAATGTGGCGTGCTAAGATCGGGACGTTTATTTTATTCTGGCAGTCATTCGCGGCTATCCCGGAATGTCCACGCACGGCCGCTGCACGGTGCGAGATAACTTTGGAAGGAAATGTACTACACTCTCTTGTTAATTCCAACTCGACTTAAAGTTTCCGGATGTCCGGATGATCGGCCGCGTCGCCCATGCGGACCAGCGCGCCGAGATGCAAGCCTTTATCCGAAGCGTCGATGCGTCCGGCCGCCGTGCCGGCAAGCGGATTGATGTCGATGACGCGGCCGGGCTGCATCACGTCGAGCTTCATCAGGTCGAACAACGTCGTACCACCCGCGAGATAGCTGCTGTCGCCGTCGCGCGCGGCTGCGGAAACAGCCTCGTGCGGCGCGCCTGCTTGTTCAAAGGCAAAAGGACGCATCGTCGATTACCTGCTTGCCGTTTTCATCGCGGTGCGCGCCTGCCGGATCGCATCGACAATGTTCGGATAGGCGGCGCAGCGGCACAGATTGCCGCTCATATACTGCGGATATCGGCATCGCTGCCGGCGTGACCTTCGTTAACGCATGCCACCGCCGAAACGATCTGGCCCGGCGTGCAGTAGCCGCACTGGAACGCGTCGTGATCGATGAAAGCCTGCTGCATCGGATGCAAATCGCCCTTTTTCGCAAGGCCTTCGATGGTCGTCACTTTATGGCCCTGCACGGTTACGGCGAGCGTTAAGGCAGGACAGCACACGCCGGCCGTCAACCAGCACAGTGTAGGCGCCGCACTGGCCGTGATCGCAACCCTTCTTTGTACCGGTCAGCGAAAGATGCTCCCGCAACAGGTCGAGCAAAGATGTTCGCCCGTCGACGGCAAGTTGATGCTGGTAACCGTTGATCGAGAATGTCAGATCCAGCGGTTGGCGGATATCGGAGGAACCTTGCGGCATCTCAGACTTGGCATTTTCGGACCTGGCACGTCAGCAATGGCGCGGCGGCCGATGAAACGCCGGCCATGAGAAAAGACCTTCGGTTGGTCTCAGTACGGCACGTGCATCAAAAGAAGCGTCGTCGGACATGATCCCTCGACGGTGTGTAAATCGTTCGTTTGTTTTCCCGGGCCGCGTCTCCACGCGCCGGCGTCTAATCTTAACGGCTCGCACAATCGGCGGTTCCTATGAAACTTACGAAAAGTCTGTAGTTTTGAGCTCGTGGCAGAACTGCTCATTGCTGTCAGGAAACCGGGCGAGCCAACCGAATGTTTTTGGAGTTAGCGACACAACGATTTGAATGGATGCGGCAATGAACTTGGGCGATCGCAAACCGGGTTTCGGTGGTAGGCAAGGCAACGACGGTCACGAAGGAAAACACCCGCAGTCTGAATCCGATCTGATCGAAGACGAAAAAGACCGCAGCGGCCGGCCATGGCGGCCCAATGCACCGGCAAAAGGTCCGTCTTCTAGGCGCGATTGCCGAAAGCAAGCCTCTAAGAAGCAAGGCCGTGCAAAGCCTGTCGCCCGGACAAGATAAGAGATGCCGGGCGCTTAAATTCGCTGATCGCGATTGCAGCTTGACCGCTCCGCGGATTGGAGCACACGGCAATCTCGAAAGTTTCATAAGGAACCATGCTGCATTACTGCAGTTGGTCCCGGCTTACAAGAACGGAGAAAGAAATGAGGAAGATCGCAACTGGAACTGCTATTGCGCTTTTGATCGCGGCAACAACGTCACTCGCGATGGCGCAAAGCGGCTACGGCTACAACGGCGGCTACGGCTACAACGGCGGTTACGGTTACAGTGGCGGCTAGAGAAACTACAATGGCGGCTACGGCGCCCAGAGCCAGCCGTACAATGTCGGCCCAAACTCTACAACTCATATGGTAGCAGCTACTACGGCGCCCGAAGCCAGCAGTTCAATGCCAGCCCAGCCTCTCCTGACGCTGGTATCGAGCAGGAACGCTGATTAGCCGATCGCCGCTTGCGCGAAGAAACCCAGCTGGATTGTGACAGCGGGCTTTTCATTTGCTGACGGCGTGAGGCCGCCAACGCATCGGCCATATGTGAAAGCTCTTAGATTTTCCTGCACGACGATCCGGGTCGGCCGGATACTCAGATCATTCCGGAGATCAAAAGGGCCATCGCCCTATTTTTTGATGCCTTTGTAGACCCAGCTTTCCGAGTGTTCACATTGCGAGCACTCAAAGGTCTGGCGATCGAATCCTCGACTGTCAGGCTCAATGCGCGCCAATTCCATTGGTGTCGAACAGTTTGGGCAGCGCGGGTGACGAATAACTGGCGGAGATGAGGGCGATGATAAACCTGGCATGCAACACCCCTCGATGCGGGTGATTGGCTGTCTTGTCTCGAATACTAAAACTTAAATTAGGAACTTTGGTCGATAGGCAAAAGACGTAAACTCCCGAAAATTTCAGTACACTTTCGTACCGTTGGCGGTCGAAATGTAAAGCCCGACGTGATTCCGCGCCGCTTCGATGGAAGCTGTGAAGGAATGGCCGGACCAGCGGCCCACGCCGTGCCAAGATTTCCGCGTTCCCCCCGGACCACGATCCCAGCAGAGACAAAAAGAGAGACAAAAATTTATCCCGCTTTGAAAAGACCTTAAAAAT
>CAWFBB010000018.1:0-328678 GCA_963813825.1 uncultured Alphaproteobacteria bacterium | reverse complement strand
AAGGGCCAATCGCGTCACTTCGCACTGCAATAATGAGCGCCGCTCTCGGCGGCATTATCGTGCGCAGAGACCAAAGCAAGCACGCGCCCCGTCGCGGATATAACTCCCGTTCGCTGGGGACTGAGCGATAAAGGTCGGCGCGGGTCGGCGGCAGGCCCGACGGCCCGCGCCGCGTTTGGAGGCCAGGGTCTGGTAGAGGCCAACCGTGTTGCGCTCGAATGCGATGCAGCACGCGGCGAGATACACGAGCCACATTCGGGTCTTCACTGATCCCACCTCGCGTACGGCCGCGTCGTAGTTGGCAACGAGCCGGTCGTGCCATTGCTTGCACGTGCGCTGGTAGTGCTCGCGCCACGCCTTCGACCTCGTGCACCTCGAATCCGTTGCGCTCCATCATGGCGACAGTGTTGCCGATGTGATCGAGCTCTGCCGCCGGGAAAAATGTACTTGCGTCAGGACAGCGCGAATTCCGGCCGCTTGCGACGGAAGCCGCGGTTGTCGCGTTTGGCCGGACGGGTGATGGCGTGATGGAGAAACAATCCGCCGGGTTTGAGTACGCGCTGTACCGTCTGATAGTACTTTGGATAATTGTGGATGCCGATATGCTCTTGCAGGCCGATGGAGGCGACCTTGTCGAACATGCCCTCGACGGTAGAATAGTCCCTGACCTCCATTCTCACGCGCTCGCTCAGGCCGAGGCGCTTAATCTTCTCCTGTCCATAGGCGACTTGCTGCTCCGATAGCGTCACGCGCATAGGCGCTCACGCCGTAGTGCTTCGCCGCATAGCAGGACAGCGCGCCCCAGCCGCAGCCGATGTCGAGCAGCGTTTCGCCGGGCTTCAGCCGCAATTTGCGGCAGATCATCTCGAGCTTATCTTGCTGCACTCGGTCGATGTCATTGTCCCAGTCGGTGAAGTAGCCGCAGGTGTAGACCATCTCCCGGTCGAGCCAGAGCGCGTAGAACGCATTCGACACGTTGTAGTGATATCGATGTTCCTCTTGTTCGCAGCCAGGTTGCCGTCGCTCGGCCGCTCGTCGGGCCGTGTCTTCGAGCGGCCAAGGTCCGCCGCGCGGCACAAGCGGAACTTGAACAGTGTCCGAGCAGGATCCCCTTGTCGACGCTCTTGCGGAACGTCCGCGTGCGCACCTTGGGACGATGCGGCCGATAGGTCGAGTAAGATCCATTCCGTCATGTCGAGCCGCCCGCCACCCACAAATTGACAAGGGTCTCGAGCGTTCGGGCGGCGCAGCAGCGCGGCGATGACCCCTCGTCGGCGATGGCTGATCGCCAGGGCGCCGGGCGCAAGGTCCGCGGGTACGGTCGATCCGTCCCAGAGCACGAAGCCGACATCGAGGCCGAGCCGCTCGCGCACATGCGCGAGTAGGCCCTTCAGGCTGGCCAGACGCTTCCGACTAGTATTCATCGGGTTTCTTTCCGCATGTTAGTTGCGGCTGGTCCGAAAATTGATGGCTTAAAGAGTGGCCAATCATGCACGTCTGTCCAAGGAGCGGTTAACCGCGTGACCAGCGACACATTGGAAGAAGGATGAAGAGGCTGCGAGTTGCCCGGTGACGGCCGTAATGACGGCGCACGACCAGAACTTCACTAAACTCAGCGGTTCAAGCGTGGGAATGCTTGTCGTCCTCACGCAACAATGGGTTTACCGTGTCCTGGAGACTGCGACGATCGGCGCCGATGTGCACCAATTGGACCCCTCGATGAACGAAGGCGCCTATGCGTGCCGCGCCTCGGCCGCCGCGCGTTTGCCATGCGTCAGCGCGTCGACCATGCGCGAGTGCGCAACCTCGTGCCGTGCCGCCTCGTTATGAGTGAACATTTCCAGAGTGTCGTTCTCCTCATCCGTAACCGGCGTCAGCGCGAGATCGGTATAGGGCTTGATCTTCTGGTCGCGGACCGCGCGTCGACGCATGAGATCAAGCTCGATCCAATATTGGCAGAGACGGGCATGCTTCGACACGATCTCCCAGAAGTACTTTGGATAGAACGACCAGATCGGCTCGATCGGAAAGCTCGGCCGGCGGTCGAGGCGATACTTAAGGCGGAACGCGCCGACCTGCAGCGGGTGAAGTCTTTCGATCGGAACGGCAGCGGAAAAGGCGAACAAGACCGCGAGCAGTCGTGACATGCCCATGCCGGTTGCGGCGCCCCGGCGCAAGATGGTCATCTTATGCTCGGGCGTGTAGTAGGCAGCCCACGCGGCTTCATAGGCCCGATCCCATTCCTCGCCCGTCATGTTGGGATGGTGCGCGGTCGCGTGCTCAAGGTCGTATTTGTTCATATCAGGGTCCATCCAGACTCCTTTTTGCCATAGCACCTTATGATCTTCGGAGCCGGGCAGCGGCGTCAGGTACATGAACTCGAGAATGTCGAGCGGCAATTCCCTTTTGATGATCTCGATGTCTCTCAGCATCGTTTCGGGCGTATCGCCGGGGAATCCCATGATGAAACCGGCATAGATGAGGACACCCGCGTTCTTCCACGCCAGCAGCATCTTGCGATATTCGGTAATCTTGTTCTGCCGCTTCTTGGCCGCCAGCAGATTCTCGGGATTGATGTTTTCCAGGCCGATATAAACGCGGGTGACACCGGCGCGCGCTGCCTTCGCGATGAAGTTCGGGATCTTGTGGCACATCGTATCGACCTGTATGGACAGCCGCAGATTGATCTTGTCGCGCTCCCTGATCTCGATAAGTCGATCGAAGATCGGTTCCCATTCCGTGTTACGCGCGAGATTGTCATCGGTGATGAAGAACCGGCGAACACCACCGGCCCAGTGCCGCTTGATCAGTTGCTCGATGGCATTGGGCGAGCGGCTACGCGATTTGCGGCCCTGAACGTTGATGATGGTGCAGAACGAGCACTGAAATGGACAGCCCCGGCCGGCGTCAAAGCTTGCATGATGGTTGAATACCCGGCGAACAGCCTTGGGCGGCAGATATGGTGCAGGGGCTTCCTCGAGCGAAGGAAGATCATTCATATAGTTGTAGATCGGCTTGAGTGTCCCCGCCGCGGCGTCTTGTAGAATGCCGTCAATCCGCCCCTCCGTCTCGCCGGCGAACAGCGTGCAGCCCATGTGCAGCGCTTCCTGCAAGTCGTTCGGCTTCTCCGGCAGCATCGCGAGCAGGCCAGACACATGGAAGCCGCCGATGACGACCGGGATGCGGGCTTCGCGCAGCGGGCGCGCGATATCGAGGGCTCGCGGAAACTGGTTTGATTGCACACCTACGAGTTCAACCATTCCGAAGCCGTCGTGACTATCGATCAAGGCGATAATGTCCTTGACCTTGACGCGGGTGTTGGTTTCATCGATGGCGGTGATGTCGATAGCTACGCCCGGTCCGAGAATTTGCCGGTCGGCGGCGTCGGACGCGAGAGTGTACACGCAGGCAAGAGAATTCGATGGAATCGACGCTCGCAACCACTGGATGACGTAACCGTCGTCGTCGTAGTGCGATGCCTTGATTAGAATGAGTTGGAAACGCCGCGCAATCCCCGTTGCTCCAGGAAGCATCCGCCTACCCTCCAACCTTTATCACTATCGCATGACAAGGCGCGAGGGAAGGGGCCGCGAGTGGTTACAAACTCTTTCCTGATCGGATCGGCTACAATCTGAAAGGCTCGAAGCCCGAAGAAATCCAGGTCGAGCAGCCGACGAAATTCAAACTCGTCCTTGATCTCAAGACGCCAAGGCGCTCGGACTCGCCGTACCGGCAACGCTGCAAGCGCGCGCCGACGAGGTGATCGAATAATCCTTCGGAATGCATCAATAGACGGCGGCGAAGTGTCGCTCTGGGTCATCAACCGCCGCGACACCGCAACGCAATCGCGGCAGAAGTACCCCCCCGAAAGCCGCCACGCCAGCGAGCGAAGCGTTGACGTTCAGGGCTCACCGTCGATCGCTACCTTTTGGAAGCGAGGCTCCGGTGGCAACAACGTACCCGGCTTCTTGACCGACACCCAGAATAGAACTCGATCAAAGTCGCCGGTGTTAGCGACTCCGCGATGAAGTGTGCCGAAATCCATGCGCAGTACTGAAAACGGCGGGGCTAGAAGCTGTCGCACCGATATGCTGCCGCCAGTTGCCATCAGCGACGACAATTCAACGGTCTCATAGGCATGATTGCGACCAGCCAGCGCATTGTCACGCGCGGCGGCCGCCGCCTCGTCGAGGCACACTAGATACTGGGTTGCGTTTTCGGGTGTTAATTCAGTGAGTGGAATAAAAATCGTCGAATAGTCCAATCCATAGTCGAGGTGCCAGCCCTGCGATTGCGTGCCTATCGGGTTCATCATTAGACCGTACCCGTCGCATTCTGCCTCCCCATCGGCATAGCACTGCGTGACCAATGATCGAGCCCATCGATCGAGCTTCTGGACATCCGCAATCGGCAGATGCCCTTCATCTCCAGAACGCTGCCAGATGTTGACCCAAAAGTGCTTATGAGCCCTACAGCTCGCAGCCCAACGATCAGCCTCGATGCGCATGGTTTGTTCGGTTGCCCGGCGCAGCAGTTCCTGCTCTGGCTTGCTGAGCTGGCCGAGATTGATGAAGCCGGCGGGTCCGTCGTTATAAATCGGCTTGCGGCGCACTTGCACCTCGTAGAATTGTTCGAGGCTGTCAATTTCATTCAGGCTACGACGTAACGAGGCTCGTCATTTTCGGAAAAGAAAGAACGAATCTCGCAGGCATTATCATCTAGTCAAGCACCCACACTAAAATTTTTGAGCTTAGGATGTTTCCTTTCGCAATGCGTCAATTTGCGACCGCGAATTGACGAGTTGGGTCAATAACCCCGCGTGCAAGGAATGCAATTCAGCGAAACGTTCTGCGTCATGTATGCCCTGTTTTCGCCTGGAGTTTGCCTCTATGGCGATGCGGCCACTATGGCCGCTGGCCGTGATGTAATCCGCTGATCGGTCCCAACCAATCGCACGCGCTCAGTATCGCGTGACCCAACACGGTTCTCCCATCGACGTCTCGACCGTTTCGCATCAACGCCGTCATCACCCCTGCAGTTCGTGAACGCACAGACGCAACTCATCCTGCCATCGACAACTCCTTTACGCCGCTGCCACAAGCACAGGTGCCCGATAGGTGCCGCCCTTGCCAGCAACGCCCAGGCGGTGCGTGCCATCTTGTTGCAACACCACCGCCACCACCTTGAACGTTGCGAGCGAGAAGCCGCGTGAGCCAGATTCTCGGTTCGCGCGCATACCGCAACACCGCGACGGCTCCGCCACCAGAATGCGCGCAAATAGCGATCCCCGCGTTTCGAGATCGGACCGAGCCTGTGTTGCCGCCGGTCGAAGTCTCGCGCGGCCGAGTCGATCAAGCCGCAAAGTCACGACCCGATCAAAAACCGTCGGATCCGGACGGTCGCGGCGATCGCGGTCGCCCCGACAACCCCTCCAGGATCGTCTCCAGCCGCCGGCTCGCCTCGTTCAGCGAGTGCGCATGATCCGTTCTCGATCGATCCGATCATCGTCTGCATTGCGGTGAACTCCGCTGCCGAACCACGAGGCTCGCATGAGCATCGACCGCAACCGCTCATCCTCCCCGCCCGCAATGATCAGCAACAGCTCCTTTACTCCTTGCGCCCCTGCGGAGCCACGATGCCAAACTCGGCCAAATGCGCCCGCAACGCATTGATCACCTGGTTCGCTGCCGCATCAAAAGATCGCGTGCCCGATGCAGCATCAACCGGCCCTGCTGCTCGGCCATTTAATTTGTACGAAACGCATGGTCGGCCGCCGCACTGCCTCGCAGATCGCCTCGGCGTCCGCGGCATCGTTCTTGTTGCGCTTGACGTAGGCCTTCACGTCCTTCGCTGCATCAGTGAACCAGGTGACCAAGCTTCATGAGTTCACGCCTAATGGCCGTGGCGCACGCTTCCATGCCGACCAGACACGGCGGAAGCGCTTTGAAGAACTCCAGCACCTGGCGCCGCCGTAACTGCTTCCTGACAACGATCCTTTCGGCCGCGTCTATCCCATGAACTTGAAATACGTTCTTGGCGATATCCAAACCGATGGTGGTGATTTGCATGTGGACAGCTCCATGATGTGATTCGCTCGCAACGATTACCCTAGGCACCTCGTTGCGGGAGCGGCGTCGTCCACCACATCAAAACTGCCGCGGCTGCAATAAGTCTGCGCGGCAGTTAGGCACCCAATAGCGGACACGATCCTGATCGAGCCATTCTGCGACCCGCTGCCCGGCCACGACAGCTTTGGTTTTCTTTTGTAAAAATTCAAAAAGACAAACAATCGTAGAAACTCGCGATCCATGGGCACATTTTGGCTTTTTACGAATTATTATTTCGAGTGAAACGCGCTTGCGCAGGTGCGAGCAAAAATCCGCTCCGCACAACGTCCCGATTTATCAGCACAATTTCAAAACCCTTTGACATCGCGCCTTAGACTTGAATAACGGAGCCTCAATCTCGCTCCCTTACAAGGACGCCTGCCGGTGACACGGCTGGCGGAGCGAGAGCGGTTCCCGCGGGCGCATGCCTCGTCAGCTGCGCTCCCGGGCGGCCCAGGCGGTTACGCCCGGCCGGCACGATGACCGGCCTGCGGTCTAGAGACCGCTGCACTGGAGGACGGCCGGGAGCGGCTAACACCCGCTCCTCACCAGTACCGTCCCAGGAAGCGCGTAGCTTGGGTTGAGCTGTGGCGTTCGTTCGCTGCAGCAAGCGCCGTGGTGGGACGCCGAGAGGCGAGCGCGCAGCGATCTGCGCGCGCCGCACTGCAAGGTGCGGTCCGTTGGACTACGCGTCTCTCGGCGTTCCGCTTCCTTGCTTTTTTTCTTGGCTTTCTTTCTTGGCTTTCATTCGCAGCTTCGTTCGTTCTTGCCATCCGTCTTTGCGAACAGCGCGACGCTTTCTTGCTCTGACGAAGTACCGGACGGCCTCGCTGCTTGCTTCGCACTGACGGACAAACCTCGGATGCACACCGCATCGCGAGAACGGAATCGCTTGCGTTATTGCGAGCGCAGCGAAGCAATCCAGCGCTTATGCAAGCTGCCCTGGATTGCTTCGTCGCTTCGCTCCTCGCAATGACGAAAATAGGAGAGACGCAATGGCCACTCACCGTGATTTCCTCAAGCGCCGCACCTTCGCGGAAGGCTACGCACTCACCGATGCGGCGCATGTCGCAACCTGCCGGCTGTATTGCGACGTGCTGAAGTTCTGGCGGCGCTGTTCATGGCGTGCCTGCAAGCGTCATCGCCAATGCCGCGGCGATCCGTTTGAGTGCCTGCCGCGCGGCTTGATCTTCGTGCCGCAGTCGCGGCGGCTGCGCGCGCAGCAGCAAGTGATCGCCGGCGGGCCACGCCGCAATTCGCCTGCCTCGCATATCGAATACCAGGTGCGGCGCACCGCGCTGCAAACCGTGTTGTCGTGGAGGGAGGCTTGAGACGGCGGCGAAATGGTAACCGCTTATTCCCGCGCGAGCGGGAATCCAGAATTCTCGCGCTGGGTCCCCGCTTTCGCGGGGAGGAGCGGAAGGGTTTGTTTGCGCCGCATGTAAATGATCAGCGCCACCGCAAGATTGGTGACGACCAGACTGGCCGGCAGCACGCAGGTCGCAATCGTGACGCTGTCCATGGCGAACAGCGACGGCACGAATTTCAGCCCGTTGAGCATGAAGGTCGAAGCGCTGTCGCTGTGCGGGCGCGACCAGGCCTTGGTCAGCGTCGGGCCGAAGCCCAGCACGTTGACGACGGAAGCGAGGATTGCCGACGCCGCCGGCTGCTGCGACCAGAGATAAAACGCAAACACGATCGCGGCGGCGGCAAGGAACGCCCATTCGTACCACGGGAATGTCCGCTCGCCCTGCCAGAAGCCGATCAGGCACAGCATGAAGCACACCGCGGCGGTGACGCCCATCACCCAGCTTCCGGCGCCGGCGGATTGATCGAGCTGAATCAGAAAACCGGTTCCCGACAGCACGCCAAAGATCAGCCACGACAGCGGGTGCGGCCGCGCATGCGCCCGGAACGTCTTCCAGACATAGAGCGCATAGGAGAACAGCGCGATCGCGACCGACAGCGCGCCCATCAGGTCTTTGAAGGAGAGATCCATCGGCGCGTTTTGTCACTGCGAGCGCAGCGAAGCAATCCAGCGCTTATGCAAGCCGCCCTGGATTGCTTCGTCGCTTTGCTCCTCGCAATGACGAACGAGCAGAAGCGCGGGCGCTATTCCGCCGCAGCCGTCTGCGCGCGCCATCACGGCGGCAGCGAGCCCGAAAAGCGCCACGCGCCGTCGTACGAAGTGCGTGCGATGGTCCCGGAACAAGTCCGCGCCATGACGGTGGCTTCATGCAACGATGTGCCCGGGAGCTAATGTTACTCCGCCGCTGCTTTCGCCGCGCGTTGCGGCAGGCGCTCGCGGAACTGCGGGAATGATTTCCTCGGCGATCGCCGTCATGTTGGCGCGCGCCATCTCGTTCGGCATGGTGCCGAACTGGGTCTTGGTCAGCGAGGTGTTGAAGCCGGCGAGGTCCTGATATTCGGCGAGCTTCTCGCGCACCGTCTCCGGGCTGCCGATGATGACGACGCCGGAGGCGATCAGGTCTTCGATCGATGTGGTCTTGCCGGTGACCTTGACGGCGCGCACGCGTTTCATCGACGCCGTATCGGTATAGCCCGGCGGCAGCAGCATCTCGGTCGGCATTTTGAGCAGATAATTGACCAGCGCTTCGAGATGCGGGCGCGCTTCCCGCAAGGCCTTCTTGTCGGTATCGGCGACGTAGATGGTGTTCGACCAGGCCAACTGATCCGGCGACGCCTGGTACCCGACCTTGTCCGCCTCGTCGCGATAGAGCTGGAAGAATTTCGCCACCGCCGCGATCGGGCTCAGGGTCTGGCAATAAGTGTAGCGCATCTTCGCGGCCCAGCGGATCGTCGAGCCGGAGCCCTGCGACGGAATCCAGATCGGCGGATGCGGCGTTTGATAGGGCCGCGGCCACGGATTGACGTAGCGGAATTGATAATGCTTGCCGGAATAGGAAAACGGCCCCGGCTCGGTCCAGGCGCGTATGATCAGGTCGTGCGCCTCGGCGAAACGCTCCTGCGAATAGGCCGGATTGACGCCGGTCGAATGATATTCGGCGCCGATGCCGCGGACGAAGCCCGCGATGATCCGGCCGCGCGTCAAATTGTCGAGCATCGCGTATTCTTCGGCGATGTTCAGCGGATTGTTCACCAGCGGCAGCGCGCGGCCGAGGATGGCGATATTGGCGTGCTTGACGCTGCGGGCGAGCGCGCCAGCCAGCACACCCGGAACCGGCATCATGCCGTACGCGGTCTGATGGTGCTCGTTGAGGCAGACGCCGTCGAAGCCGAGTTGATCGGCGAATTCCATCTGGTCGAGATAGTCGTGATAGAGCTCGGCGCCTTTCTCCGGGTCGTAATTCTTGTTGGAGAACGTCACCCAGGCCGAGCCGTTCTTGGCGATGGCGTCGAGGTCGACGGCGCCATACGGCATCAGATGGAAATTGAAGAATTTCATGACGCGGATCCTCTTAGGCCGCCTGCTTGCGCGCGCTGATGAAGCTCTTCCAGTGCGGCGACAAACTCGTCCGGCTTCTCGATCTGCGGAACATGGCCGCATTTCGGCATCATCACGAGCTGCGCGCCGGGAATGGCTTTCTGATAAGCCAGCGCGTGTTCCTTGGGAAACGACTTGTCGTGGTCGCCCCAAATGACCAGCGTCGGCACGTCGATGCGGTGCAGCCATTTGCCGAGGTGCGGATCATGGCTGCGCGGATGCCACGACAGCTTTGCGACGGTGGCGCGGTTCTTCAGCACCGTATCTTCGCGGTCGGGATGCGATATGCGCGCGACCATCTCCTCGGCCTTTTTCGGATCGTAGAAGAATTCGCGCACACGCTGCTCCTCGCTCATCATGAAGGAGTCGGACTGTTTCGCGCCGGGCACATACAGGCCGGCCGCATCGCACAGTGTGAGCGAGGCAAGCCGCGACGTGTTGCGCACCGCGAGCTCGGCCGCGATCCAGCCGCCGAGCGAATTGCCGACGAGGTGCACGCCGGTGAGGTTCAGCTCTCGCAGCACATCGAGGTAGAAAAAAGCGAGGTCGTGGATATTATCGAGCCAGTCCGGTGTGTCGCTCTCGCCGAATCCGGGATGCTCCGGCGCGATGACGTCGTATTTTTGTGTGAGCTTTTGCAGGAACGGCAGCCAACTCGCGCCGCTTGCGCCATGCAAATAAACCAGCGGATCGCCAGCGCCGCCGCGCATCAGCCGGATGCGGCAGCCTCTGACCGCAATTACCGACGTCGAATGTTCCGCCATCCACCAAGCTTGCTGATTCATGTGCGCAGCGTCAAGACGTGTGCGACGCGTGTAAATTCGCCATTACGTGAGCTCCACCGCGGCGCGCCGAATGGTATTCCCCAATGTTATCCCCAAACGGCGTCTAACCATTTGCAGATACGCTTTAACTTGCCTCTCGCGGCGCGCGCGGTATCCTCACTGTCAGATCGGTCGCGTTTGGTTCTGCCGGATGTGACGATCGCCAAGGTCAGGTCGGCCTGGGTGCGAAGCCGCTACCGGCGTTGCATCACGTGGTAGATTTGATCCCTGGTTCCCAGCAGCGGGTAGCAGCTCTGAGAACGTGACGGGCGGGCGCAAGCTCGCCCGTCATGACTCGTGGGATGTCGAATGCATCGGTTGCGGTTGACCGGTTGCGGCTGTTGCTGCACTCATGCCGCCGATGCCCAAGTTCAGCAGCAAGCGGCAATTCACCATCGAGTGGGGACACTGCGATCCCGCCGGAATCGTCTTCAACGCCCGTTTTTTCGAGTTCTTCGATTGGGGCACCTGGATGCTGTTCGAAGCCGCGCTCGGCGTGAAGCCGCATGAGCTTGGTCCGGTGTATGGAATCATTGGCATTCCGCTGGTCGATTCCGGCGCCCGCTTCATCGTGCCAGCGCGTTTCGGTGACGTCGTCGAACAGATATCGCGCGTGAGCGAATTTCGCCGTTCCAGCTTTGACGTCGAGCACCAGCTGTTCGTCCACGGCACGCTCGCCGTCGAGGGCAAGGAAACGCGAGTCTGGGCCGCGCGCGATGCCGTCGATCCGTCCAAGATCAAATCGCAACCGATCCCGCCCGAAGTCACCGCGCGTTTTGACATGTTCACGGGCTGAAGGTGGATAAGAAAAAACTCTTTTCGCCGAACCAGATTCTGGCTTGCGCGTTCTTTGGCGGCCCGATGGCGATGGTCTACGCGCTGTGGAAGAATTTCCAGATAATGGATCGTCCACGGGACATGCAGCACATGCTGTTCTGGGGCTCGCTCTTCATCGTTGCCCTGCTGCTCTTTTCGCCAGTGATCCCGGATTGGGCCGAGGTCGTGATTCCGATCGCTTACTCGTTCGCGGCGCGGTCGATCGCCGAGAACCATCAAATGCAGAAGCAAGCCATTCGGGATTCGACGCAATATGATTTTCAGCCGATCTTGAATGTCGTCGTCGTTTGCGTCGTGTTTTTCGTCGCCTTCGTCCTTATGACGTTTGCGTTCATTTTCGCCCTGATCTCGATCGGCGTGATCGAGCCCTGACGACCGTCTCCGCAGTTCTGGTTATTTGGGGCAAAATCCACTAAAGAGCTTCCGCATGAGCCGCGCCAACGCCATCGCCCGCGCGTACGCTTATTTCGACAGCGGCGGCTTCCTGGCCGATCTCAGCCGCCGCGTCGCCATACCGAGTTCGAGCCAGGAGCCGGAGCGCGCCGCGGTATTGCGCACCTACCTCGACGGCGAGATTGCACCGGCACTGGGCAAGCTCGGCTTTACCTGCCAGGTACTCGACAATCCGGCCGGTCCGCCGGTGCTGGTTGCCGAACGCATTGAAAATCCCGCTTTCGTCACGGCGCTGGTCTATGGCCACGGCGACACTATTCGCGGGCTCGACGATCTGTGGCGGCCCGGACTGTCGCCATGGCACGTCGTCGTCGAGGGCGAGCGCATCTACGGCCGCGGTACCGCCGACAACAAAGGCCAGCACAGTGTCAATATTGCCGCGCTCGAAGCCGTGCTCGCGCAACGCGGCGCGCTCGGCTTTAATTGCAAGATCATGATCGAAATGGCGGAGGAAATGGGTTCGGTCGGCTTGCGCGAATTATGCGCGCGTCATCGCGACGATCTGCTGAAGGCCGATGTGCTGATCGCGTCCGATGGTCCACGCATCGCGCCCAAACAGCCGACGATTTTCCTCGGCGCGCGCGGTGGCTATCCGATCGATCTCATCGTCGATTTGCGTGAGGGCGCGCATCACTCCGGCAATTGGGGCGGACTTATTGCCAATGCGGGAATTGTGCTGGCGCAGGCGCTGGCAACGATCACCGACGCGCGCGGCGCGATCCGCATCCCGGAATGGCGGCCAGTGCTGCCGCAATCGGTGCGGCAGGTGCTGGCCGGCGTCGAGGTTGACGGCGGCGACGATGGCCCGACGATCGACCGCGACTGGGGCGAGCCCGATCTCTCACCCGCCGAGCGGGTGTTTGCCTGGAACAGTTTCGAGATTCTCGCCTTCACCACGGGCACGCCGCAAAGCCCGGTCAATGCCATTCCGGGCAGCGCACGGGCGCATTGCCAGCTTCGTTATGTGGTCGGTACTGATGTCGATGACGTCATTCCGGCGCTGCGCCGGCATCTCGACCGCTATGGCTTTCATCAGGTCGAGGCGCGGGCCGGCCGCGGCAGTTTTTTCACGGCGAGCCGGCTCGATCCGGCGGACCCATGGGCGATCTGGGCCAAGCATTCGCTGCAGCGCACGACCGGGCATCTGCCGACAGTTCTGCCCAGTTTCGGCGGCTCGCTGCCGAACGATATCTTCGCCGACGTTCTCAATCTGAAAACAATCTGGGTGCCGCACTCCTATGCGGGCTGCTCGCAGCATGCGCCGAACGAGCATCTGCTGGCACCGATCGCGCGCGAAGGTCTGGGCTTGATGGCCGGCATGTTCTGGGATCTCGGCGATCCCGAATTGCCACGCCCGCCGGTTTAGCGGCGCCGGGCATTTCCTTGCCAGCACGCCGCTTTTGCGGGAAAATCAGGCAAACGAGAAACTTGCGGAGGATTATCCAATGGACATCATCCCGCTGGGTCCGGGCTTCGCCGCCGAAATTCGCGGCGTGACGCTCGCCGATATCGCCGCCGACGATGCGATCTATGCAGCGGTGCGTGGCGCGTTCGAGCAGCATTCGGTTCTGCTGTTTCGCGATCAGGAGATCAGCGGCGAGGGCCAGCTTGCGTTCTCGCGCCGTTTCGGGCCGCCGGAGGTGACCAAGGTCGGCTCGCTCGGCACTGGCACGAACTTCGTCATCCTGACCACGATCGGCGATGACGGCAAAGTCGTGCCGGAAGATCACCGCTTTGCGCTTCGCAACAAAGCCAATCAGCTCTGGCACACGGACTCGTCGTTTAAGCCCGTACCGGCGCTGACGTCGGTACTTTCGGCGCGAACCATTCCGGGCCATGGCGGCGAGACCGAGTTCGTCTCGACGCGGTTGGCCTTCGAGCGGCTCGATCCGGCGCTGCAAAAGAAGCTCGAACAATCGTTCGCCTGGCACAATTACGGCCATTCGCGCGCCAAGGTCGCGCCCGGCCTTGCCACCACCGAGGAGCTCGATGCCCTGCCGCCGCGTTGCTGGCGCATGGTCTGGCGCAATCCGATGAACGGCCGCGGCGCGCTTTATATCGCTTCGCACACTTACGCGATCGAAGGCATGGAGCCGGCCGCGGGAGAAAAATTGATCGAGGAACTGACGGCTGCTGCGACGGCGCCCGGCCTGAGCTACGAACACAAATGGAAGAGCGGCGACGTAATCATGTGGGACAACCGCGCCACCATGCACCGCGGCCGGCCGTGGCCCGGCGATGAGCCGCGCTATATGGTCCGCACCACGATCTCGGCGACTGTGGCGGACGGCCTCGAGTCGATGCGTCCGCCGGCGCGCGTGGCGGCTGAATAACAGTCGTCGCAAAGCGTGCGGCCCGACTAAAGGAGACTTTGATGATCCGCAAAGCCAAGGCCGTCTGGCGCGGCACCGGCCGTGCCGGTAATGGCAATCTCTCAACCGATTCCGGCGTCCTCGCCGACACGCCCTATTCGTTCAAGACCCGTTTCGAGAACGAGAAGGGCACCAACCCGGAAGAGCTGATCGCCGCGGCCCATGCCGGCTGCTTCACCATGGCGCTGGCGTTTCAATTGCAGGCTGCCGGCTTCACGCCGACCGAGCTCAACACCGAGGCGGCGGTCAGTCTCGACCCGGAAGGTCAGGGCTTCCGCATCACCCGTTCGGCGTTGACGCTGCGCGCCAGCGTGCCGAATCTCGATGAGGCCACATTCAAGCGCCTCGCGGGCGACGCCGAGAAAAATTGCCCGGTCTCAAAAGTCCTCAACGCTACGATCACGCTCGACGCCAAGCTGGCCTGACGGCGGCGAGGTTCTATCCGTCCAAACTACCTGTCGAAGAAACGTGCGCACCTCGGAAACGATGAGGCGCTCCGTTTGCGCCATTGCGAAATTGGTGGCGCCTTCGCTGTCGGCCTTGAGACGGCTCCGATAGGCTTCGTAACCTGCCAAACTTTCGAACGAGATCAATCCATAGGCGATGTTGTCGGTGCCCTCGTGCGGCAGCCAATAGCCGACGACATTGCCGCCGCACTTCGGGATGATTGTCAGCCAGCGCCGCGCGTAATTCTCAAAGCCGTCGCGCTTGTAGGGATCAATTTGATATCGGATGAAAACGGTGATCGTCATCGCGGCGCTCCCTTGCATACATATTGAGAGATGCCAGCAATTTTAGGCTACGACGGCGCTGCAAAGTTTCGGCCTGCGCCGTAGTCTCGCGGCTGATTATTCCGCCGCCGCGGCCTGCGCCGCCGGATGCGCCAGCCGCTCCATCTCGCGGCGGATGCGCACGGCCTGCGAGCTGTCGTCAAGCGCGACGTCGGCCGAGGTCAGGAAATCGCCGGCGGCAACATCGCGCAACATCTTGACATGATGCGCAAGCCCGATCGGCAGGGCGCCCAGTTTCAAGCTGCGCTGCGCCGGGATCAGCTTGGCATAGACCGTGTAGCCGCCCTCGCCGTCAAGCGTCTCGCCGGCTTTAAGCGCGCGCTTGGCGACCGCGACGGCATCGCCGCGCCAGCCGCGGCAGCTTCCGGTCGGCTCGCCGCGCAGCGCGACGTTGAGCACCGAGATCGACAGTTCGAGCCCGATCAGATGAAACGGCTTGTACATCGCCGCGTAACGGCCAGTCGCGTCGGTCGGCAGGCCATATTGTTTAAAGCAGGCCGCGGCGTAATCGTTCTCCGCCCTGAACACCACATAGACGCCCCAGCGCAGATCGCGTGGCACCGCCGAGCCGTCGCGATTGAGCGAGGAAACCACTTCGACCATGCCGTCGCCTTCCAGCACGCCGCCCAAGACTTTCGGCCGCAGCATTTCCGCAAGGTCGTCGGCGCCGCACGGTGGAAAGCCCAAGCCGTCCTGCGGAACGTCGAGCGCGCAGGCATTGGTCACCGCCGCCATCTCGATCGCCGACTTGGTGCCGTCGAGGAACGAGTTGAACATCTGCGAATTCATGCCGGCCACTTTGGCTTCGGCGGCGGTCAATCCATAATGCTCCCAGACGCCTTCCGGCGTGACGGTGTGATAGGCCGGCAGATATTTGGTGCCCTTGCCCGCGGCTGCAACGGTGAATCCCGCGGAACGCGCCCAATCGACCATCTCGGTAATCAACGCCGGCTGGTCGCCGTAGGCCATGGAATAGATCACGTTTGCCTCGCGCGCCCTGCGGGCCAGCAGCGGACCGGCCAGCGCGTCGGCTTCGACATTGACCATGACGATGTGCTTGCTGGCCTCGAATGCCGCAAGCGCGTGTGCGATACCCGCCACCGGATTGCCGGTTGCCTCGATCACGACGTCGACGCGTTCGTCCGTGCAGGCGTCCTGTCCATTGCCGGCAAAACGCGTGCGGCCGATGCGGGACGCATCCCAGCCGACGGCGCGGCACGCCGCATTGGCGCGTTCGGGATCGAGGTCGGCGATCACCACGACTTCGAGACCTGCGATCGCCGGCACTTGCGCCAAAAACATCGAGCCGAATTTTCCGGCGCCGATCAGGCCGACGCGAACCGGCTTGTTCGCTTCGATGCGCGCGGAGAGCAGGGATTGCAGATTCATGTCTTCTCCCCGCGATGACGTCGGCTTCTCCAGCGACAGAAACCCTTTCAGCAGGGAATTAGCAGGCCAGTCGCGGCATCATGTCAATGATTTGTTCGGCCCGAGAACAGCGTCTATGGGCTCACGCCGCGAGCGAGGCATCGACCTGTTTTAGCGCCGATTTAAGGGCGTCAAAACACGTTCGGTCGATCGCCGTATCGACCATGTCCGACATGATCGCAAAAGCCTTGTCGACCGGCATCGCGGCGCGATACGGCCGGTCGGCGGTGAGAGCGTCGAAAATGTCGGCAACGGTGACGATCCGGACATCGAGAGAAATCTGGTCATCCTTCAGGCCGCGCGGATAACCTTTGCCGTCCAGCCGCTCATGATGTGCTCCGGCAATAACGGCGAGGTCGGCGAAGACGCCGATGCGCGAGAGGATTTTTTCGCCGAGCTCGGCATGCTTTTGCATCGCCGCCCATTCGTCGGGATCGAGCTTGGCGGGTTTATCGAGCACCGAGTTGCTCACCCCGAGCTTGCCGATGTCATGCAGCAGCGCGGCCCGTTTCAGCCAGCGGCGGCGTTCGGAGGGAAACTCCAGTTGCTTGGCGATGAGGTCGGAAAACAGCGTGACGCGCTCGCTGTGTCCGCTGGTGTAGGGACTTTTGGAGTTGATCACCTCGGCAAAAGCGGCGGCAATATCGTCAAGATAATCGTCATCGACGAACGAGCGCTCCTGAGCCGGCTCCAATGCGAAGATCGCCATTTGCAGATCTTCGGAGCGAAGCGTCGTCCAGAATTCCGGCTTTGCGGCGACCCTTTCGAACGCCGCCGACAGCAGCGGGTCAAACCAGGTGTCAGTCCGATTGAGTATTTCGCGCTTGGCGGCTTCGATGCCGTTGGCCATCTGGAATACATCGACGATCTGCGACATCAACGCGATCCGCGAGTAGATCGGAATCTGTTCACCACGCAGACCGTTCGGCATGCCGCCGCCGTTCCAATGTTCGTCAAAACTCCGGATCGCCGCGACGACGCCCTCGGAGAAACGCATCCTCCGGGCAATTTCGGCGCCTCGGTCGCAACGCGTTTCCATGAGCTCTTGCGCGATCTGGCCGCCATTCTGGAAGATATGGACCAGGGCGCGAAAACGCTCGGCGAGACCGGAATTCATGCCGGTGTGGGACAGCACGAAACGCAGCACTTGCGGGAGGCTGCCGTTCACCGTCATGAAATCGCGTTTGAAGGCGATGTCATCTGTCATATAGAGCTGGCAAATGCGCGCCGCGTTGCTGCTGCAACCGACATCCTTTATCAGCAGCGTGTAATAAAGCTCCCAGATTTCGGCTTCGCGGAGGCCAATTTCCCGGCCGATATGGATTCCGATCCAGCAGCAGCGCACGCAATGGCCAGCCGGCTGGCCTTCAACCATGTCGAGGGCGTAGCTCAACGCGCTCAATAGCTCGGCGAGGCGAAGCTCCGGTCTCGGCGCGGACTGGTTGTGCGGTACTGGCATCGGGCGAACGAGACTTCCGCAAATAAGTTAACAATCTCGCATGAATAAGCCTTCGTTGAGCGCGATTGGTGGTAAGCGCCCGTTCAAATATCCCGTTACTCCGCGGCAACGCGGTGCGAGCGCGCATAGGCCAACAATGCGTCGTCCGCCACCGGCACGATCGGCGTGAAATCGCGATGCGCGATCCATTCGGCGCGGGTGAATTTGGTGATGTGGTTGGAACAGGCGCACAGCGTCAGGTAGACGATCTTGCGCGGATAGGGCGTGATGTTGGGCGGCGAGGCGTGCACCAGATTGCCGTGGAACATCAATACCGAGCCCGGCATGCCGGTCGGCGCGACGATGCCGCCCTCGGCGGCAAGCCGCGTTACCGTCTCCTTGTCGAGCGTCCACAGCGGGTATGATGTGGTGAGCGTGTCGTGGCCGGCCGACAGCACGCCTTGCTTGTGGCTTTTCGGGATCAGCAGCAGCGGGCCGTTGATAGGCATCACCTCGTCGAGGAACACCGCAATGTTCATGGCCCGCGGTTGCGGCATGCCGTCGTCGCGCGCCCAGGTGCCGTAGTCCTGATGCCATTGCCAGACGTCGCCTTCGAACGCCGCCTTGGCGTTGAGCTTGAACTGATGGACGTAAACCTCTTCGCCAAAGAGCTGGCGCAGCGGTTCCACAAGCCGTGGATGACAGGCGAGCAGCCGGAACGTCTCGTTGAATGTGTGGGCAGCAAACGCGGTGCGCGGCGCGCCGGATTTCTCACGCCACACCTCCTGGCGGTCGAGTTTGAGGATCGCCTCGGCGTCATCGCGTAGCAGTGCGATTTCTTCTTCGGAAAAGCAGTTCGGATAGAACAAATAACCCTGTTCGTCGAACTCTTGCAGTTGCTGCGGTGTCATCTGCATGATGCGTCCAAAGGTTGGCGTTTCCAGATATGTTGTTGTCGATCCGCGCCGTTGCGGCGGCTAATCTGCAATTTAGCCGATTTTCGCCGGACGTTCCATGCCGGCGGCGCTACGCCGCCGGCATCAGTCGATGAAACGCCTCGATAAAGCGGTCAATGTCGGCTTCGTCATTATAAACATGTGGGCTGATCCGCATGCGCCCAAGGCGCGGTGCGACGTAAATGCGTTCCACGGCCAGGTTTTCGATAAGTCCCTTCGGCATACCATCGAGGAAACCCAGGCTCAGGATGTGGGGCGCCCTGACTGCCGCGTCTGGGAGCGAAACGCGATTGCCGCGCATGCCGTCCGCGAGCCGGGCCGTCAACGCGGCGAGGCGCTCGCTAATGGCGAGACAGCCCCAGGCCGCTACCCGCTCGATGCCGAGCGACGCCATTTCCAGCGAAATAAAATGATCGCGCTCGCCCATGTCGAAGCGCCGCGCGCCGTCGGCATAATTGATATCGCTGAAATAGACATTCTCTTCGGCATTGACGCGACGTCGGCCGGCGCTGGTCTGCTCGAGCGGAACTGCGTCCTGATGACGCCTGGCGACGTAGAGAAAAGCGCGGCCATAGGGGCCGAGCAGCCATTTGTAGGTCGGGAACACGACGAAGTCCGGTTCGAGCTTATGAACATCGAGTTCCAGGATGCCGGCGCCGTGCGTGGCGTCGATCAGCAAAGCAGCGCCGCGTGACCGCAATGCCGGCGCGATGCGATTCATGTCCAGGGTACAGCCGTCCGTCCACAGCACCGAAGAGATCGAAGCGATCGCAATCGGGGCGGCGCCTGACCGCTCGATCACCGACAACACCGCCGCGGTCCAATCGTGGTCGCTGGGGCTGTGCACCGTTTCGACGATGAAGCCGCCCGCGCCAGCGCGACTCATCCATTCCAGCACCGGCGAGGAATGATCGTCCTGCAGGACGACGACGCGCGATCCGGCCGAAACGGGAACAATTTTTGCCGCAGTGGCGACGCCGTAGCTGACGGAAGCGATCAGCGCGACATCTTGAGGATCGGCATTAATCAAGCCGGCGGCGGCTTTGCGGGCGCGCTCATATTGGCCGGTGGCGAAGTCCTGGTCGATCAGCCACGGGCGGCTCTTGCGCGCCACCGCCTGCCGCGCCGTCTCGACCGTTGCCAAAGGCAGCGGACCGTAGGACGCGGCGTTGAGGTAACAAATATCGCTTGGCAGATCGAACAGCGCGCGTTGCGATGCCAGCATGAATTCTAGCTGCTCTCGGCGACAAAACGGTTCCGCATTTTACCGAGACTTTCGATCTCGGTCTCCATGACATCGCCGACCTTGAGGAACGTATTGGTGCCCTGGCCGACACCGCCGCAGGTGCCGCAGCTGAAGAAATCGCCGCTCTGTAGCGAAAGGATGTTCGATGCGTACTCGATCTGCTCCTCGGGCGTGAAGATGAATTGCGAGGTGTTGCCGTTCTGCTTGACCTCGCCGTTCACCGTCAGCCGGATAAACAAATTCATGTGGTCCGGCACGAAGGCGCGGGGGACGAGGAACGGTCCAGTCGGGGCGAAATTGTCGTGGCTCTTGCCGTTTAGCCAGTCCGAGCGCAAACCCGGCCGGTCGGCGCGGACCTGCAAATCGCGGGCGGAGACGTCGTTGGTCGTCATCCAGCCGGCGACGTGATCGAGCGCGTGCTCGGCCTTGATGCGCTTACCCGGCTTGCCGATGACGCAAGCGATCTCGGCCTCCCAGTCGATCTTCTTCAACTCGGCCGGGATTGCGATGTCGTCATATGCGCCGGTGAGTGTGCTCGATGCTTTGAGAAACAGATACGGCTTCGACGTCGATTTCTCGCCGGAAAATTTCGGGCCCTCTTTCGGCGTCATGCCGGCGCGCAGCATTTCGTCGACGTGCTCCTGGAAGTTTTGCGCGGCGTAGAACATCTTGCCGGGCCGGCGCACCGGCGGCAGCACTTTCAGGTTCGACAGCTTGAGTGCTCCCGGCCTGCCCTCTTTCTCAAGGCGGGCGACGTCTTTCTGAAGACCGGCAAAATTCGCGTCCCAGTCCTCCAGCAGCGCCTCGATGCTTTCGGTCGAGGTCAACGCACCAGTTCTCACGTTGCGCAGATCGATGACGTCGTCACCGAGCACGATGGCGGCAAATGCGCCGCCATTGTGACTTGAGCTGTGCCTTGCAAATGTGCCGAGCTTGAAGGGTGTACCGTTCATGGTTTCTTTGCTTCCGCGTAAGGATAGATCATGTCACCGGTCTTGTAGTCGTTGGGCCAAACCACGACTTCGTGGGTCGTGTCCCTGAAATTATCCAGCGAATTGCCGGTAACGTGCTGGAATTGAGTGAAGAACACGCGCGACTTCGCCCACTCGCCGTCCTTGCCGAAAGCGATGTCGCCGACGACGGTGTGGACGGTGTGGCCACGCAACCAGGCCGCGATCGCAGTCTGGTCGGTGCCCTTGGTGGCTTCGACCGCTTGCGCGAGCGTCTGCCCGGCCGCATAGGCGATCGGCGCAAAGGCCCATCCCATCGGATCGATACCCTGGGTTTTGGCGGCTTCCTGGTATTTGGCCAGCACTTCCGAGGTGCCGGGGAAGGTCAGGGATTTCGCCGGCAGAAACACTTCATTGTTGACGATACCGTTCACCAGCGGCCCGAGCTGCACCTTGATCGGCGTGACGAGGAGACCGATGAAGGTACCGCCGAACATTTTTGGCGTCAGCCCGATTTCATTTGCGGCACGCACGATGCCGACCGAATCCGGCGGATAGGCGGCGACATAAACGATGTCGGGATTAAGCGCCTGGACCGCGTGCATGATCGGCGCGTAATCGGTCGTCGTCGGCGGGTATTTCTGATCCATCACGATCTGGAAACCGCCGAGCTCCTTTATACTTTGCCGTGCGCCATCGGCGGCGTTCTGGGCGAACTCCGCGTCGGCGGCGACAACTGCGACTGTCTTGGGCCGTGGTTTTTGGGCAGCGGCGAGCTCGAAGAAGCCGTAGGCAAAGGATTTCTGCGGTTCCGGCCCGGTCGGCAGCATCGAGAAATACTGGTCGTAATGGAACTTGCTGTTGGCGGCGTTGGCCAGGATGCCGATCGAAGTCTTGTGGTACTGCATCAGTATCGGGATCGACGGCGCCACCATGTTGGTCGCATAGGGTCCGATCAGCAGGTCGACTTTGTCGACCTCAATCAGCTTGGTGTAGAGCTGGGGCACGTTGGCCGGATTGCTCTGGTCGTCATAGGACACCAGCTCGACCGGGCGTCCCAACAAACCGCCTTTGGCATTGACGTCATCGCGCCAGATTTGCAGCGCCGCAAGCACCTGCTTGCCGATCGGCGCCACGCCGCCGGTCAGAGACACGCTCAGGCCGATCCGCATCGGGTCGGCGGCACGTACCGCGTGCGGCAGCATCAGCGCGCAGGCGATGACGAAAGCGGCCAGTCCGCGAACGGCAAGTCTGAATTTGCGCATGGTTTCCCTCCCTTGGCGCCAAGTTGGCGGCGCTCGTTTATTTTCGCCCGGCGTTGGTCATGTGCGCCTCGCCTTGCCCGGCGATGTTACCATGGGCGCGGCGTCGGAAAAGCCGGTCTCCGTACGACTCACGTGCCGCGAAAGTTCGCCTTGCGCTTGGCGTGAAACGCTTCGACGCCCTCGCGGAAATCGTCGGACTGGCGCAACCTGCTGTAGCAATGGCCTTCCAGTTCGATAGCCGCCTCGAGATTGGTGTCTTCGGTTTCGTTGAGCAGCGTCTTTGCGGTGCGCTGCGCCAGCGGCGAAAACGCACGCAATTCATCGACCAGCGTATCGGTTGCGGCTTCGAGCTTGTCGTCAGGCACACACTCGGTGGCGATGCCCCATTCGTAGGCCTGTTTTGCGGTAATGCGCTTCGAACGCATCACGATGTCCTTGGTCCGGGTGATTCCGATGATCTTTTGCAATCGCGCCGAACCGCCGGAGCCTGGAATCTGGCCGAGCCGTTGCTCCGGCAGCGCGTATTGGCAGGTTTCGGACGCGATCCGGAAATCGCAGGCGAGCGAAATCTCGAAGCCGACGCCGAAGCAGTAGCCGCGGTTGGCAACGATCACCGGCTTGGCGCAGCGCGCCGGCGCCGCGATGTTCCAGGCCAGTTTCGAGACATGCTCGGGCGACGCTTCGAGAAAGCCCGCAATATTGCCGCCGGAGGAAAAGTGCTGGCCCGCGGCGCGCAGCACGATCACACGGACGGCCGCATCCTCGTCGAGCGCTTCGAAGACAAGGCGGAGCTGATCGCGCTGCGGCATCTCGATGACGTTGAGCGGCGGGCGGTCGAGGATGATATCGGCGCGCTCTCGCGCGGTATCGACTTCGACGCGAAAGCCGTCGAGCTTATGCAGGCGCGGATCGGAAAACACGGTCATGCGGCGGTTCCTTGTTGCGGGACTGCCGAGGCAAGCTCGTATTCGCCGGCCACAAGTTTGCGGCGCAGCAGCTTGCCGACCGGCGATTTTGGAATCTCGGCGACAAAAACGTAACGACGTGGCCGTTTGAAATTCGCCAGGCCGGAGCTACGGCAATAGGCATCGAGTTCGTCGGGCTTGACGGTCTGGCGGCATTTGACGAAGGCGACGACGATCTTGCCCCAGCGTTCGTCCGGCAGGCCGGCCACGGCGACTTCCGACACCGCGGCGTGCAGCGACAGGCAGGATTCGATCTCGACCGGCGACACATTCTCGCCGCCGGTGATGATCATGTCGTCGACCCGCCCGGTGACGAAAAGATCGCCGTCGCCATCGACGAAGCCGGTGTCGCCGGTGAAATACCAGCCCTGCCGCAGCGTCTTGGCGTCAGCGTCCGGCCGGCGCCAATAGCCTTCGAACGATTCATCGCCGGCCAGCAGCGCGATGATTTCGCCTTCCTCTCCGGGGGCGGCGATCTCATCCGCCGATTTGGCGCCGAGTTTCACCACGCGCACCATCTGGTTGATGCCGGCGCGGCCGGCCGAGCCGGGCTTTGCCGGTGCGGTCTGGTCGATGGTGAACGTATAGATTTCCGACGAGCCGTAATGGTTGACGAACAGATCCGGTTTGAACGCCGCCTGCAGCGTCTGCAGCAAGCCGTCGGTCATCGGCGCGCCGGCAAAGCCGAGTTTACGCACCGAGCTGATATCGCTGTTGGCGAACAGCGTGTGATGAACGAGATCGTGATAAAGCGTCGGTACTAGATAGAGATTAGTGACGCGCTCGCGGTCGATCAGGCCAAGCGCATGCTCGACGTCGAAACGGCGCAAGCAAACGAAAGCGCCGCCGACCAGCGACATGGCAAGCAACGAACGCACGCCCATGGTGTGATAAAGCGGCATGACGCCGAGTGTGCGCTCGCCGTGGGCGTAAAGGTTCTGCGCCACGTGGGCGAGCGCGGCGGCACGTTCGGCGCGCTGGCGACGGGGCACGCCCTTCGGCTGCGCCGTCGTCCCGGAGGTGTAGAGCATCACCGACCAGGCTTCGGAGTTCACGCGCGCGAGCGCGTCCGGCGCGGACTGCGCGGCGAGTTCGGCGAAGCCGATATCGGCTGGCAGCGGCGCATCGAGCGCGATGCGCGGCAGTTTTTGTGCGGCGGCCGAAGTTTTCACCGCTTCGGCGGAAGCATCTTCATAGACGACTGCTTTGGCGACGGCGTCCTCGAGATAAAAGTCGATCTCGCTCGCTGTCGAGCGCCAGTTCACCGGCGTGATGACGATGCCGGCAAGCTGACAGGCCCAGTGCAGGCTCGCGGCCTCCCAGCGGTTGGTCAGCGCGGTGACGAGATGGTCGCCTGGCTTCAGCCCGATGGCGTCGAAGCCGGCGACCAGCGCCGAAATGTGCCGATACCATTGCGCGTAGGTCAGTCGGATATCGCCGTCGACGATGGCAAGCGCATCGGGGTCGCGGCACACGCTGGCGAGGAAGCTTAAACCTAGATCGAGCATGCAGGAGAAGCGCCGGCCGGTGAGAGCAGACGCCCATGATAGGCGTTTGGAGCATGATGACAAATCGATGCGGCTACAGGGGGGCCAAAAGAGCGGTACCACGGCGGTCCAACATGTGGTGCTTCCATGACTTCCAGGAGGTTCCGCCGCAATCGGCTCACACAGCCGTGATGGAATTTACAGGCTTGCAATTCGTTCTCTTTATTGACGAGCGGCATGCACCAGCCGGATTAATCACGAGAAAGAAGCATGATCAGAATTTCAGCACTCGCCTTCTCCGTTGCTCTAGTGGCGCAAGGCGCGGCCTCGTCGGCCGTGGCGCAAACAACTCTGGCTCCGCAGAGCGCTTTGCCGCCTTCCCTCGCTTCGCATAAAGCCAAAGTAATTCGGCACGGCGCGCGGCCGCTTTACAATATGGTTCCCGGTAACTTACCGGCGCGCGGCGGCAGCGACGACCCCGCCGCGACCGGCGGCGGCAGCATCGGCTACAATCAGATGATCTATAATTGGTAACGCGGCGGCGATAGCGGGCGGGCTGTCCTATCGCTCGCCCCCGGTTTGTTATGCCGGTCTATCTATCGCCGCGTCGGGAACAATGCGGCCGGGAAATCCGCGGCGGACCGATGGGGACGCTGCCGCGGCTGGTAGTCCGGATGCGGATTGGGGTCGGGTTCGACGGCGCGGCGGTAAAGATGCCAGGTGGCGTGGCCGAGCACCGGCATCACCACGGTGAGGCCGAGGAAGAACGGTATCGAGCCGATCACCAGCAACGCGGCGACGATGAATCCCCATAACGCCATGGTCGCTGGGTTAGTGGCGACCACACGGATCGAGGTGGCGAGCGCCACCGCGGCACCCACATCGCGATCAAGCAGCAGCGGAAATGAAATCGCGCCGATGCTGAGTGCGACGACAGCGAACAGGAAACCGATGCTGGTGCCGATGACGATCAGCGTCCAACCCGCGGAGGTGTTGAACACGTCGCTGGCGAACCGGCCGATGGAAGCCGGCGGCCTATAACCGAAATTGGCGATGTAGATCGCTTCGGCTGCCACGAGCCAGAGCAGGAAGATCGCCATCAGCAGTAGGCCAAGTGCCACGATCGCGCCAAGCGACGGCGAATGCAGAACGTCGAACGCGTGGCTCGACGAACTGTCGAGCCCAGCCTCGCGGCGCCGGCTTAATTCATAGAGACCGATCGCCGCAAGCGGTCCGACCAGGGCAAAACCCGCGGCAATAGGAAACGCCAGCGGCAACATGGTGCCGCCCGCTGTCGCACCGATCATGATCAGGCCGAGCAAAGGATAGACGATGCAAAGGAAAACCGCGTGACTCGGCATGGCAACGAAATCGTCGACACCGCGAGCCAACGCATGGAACAGATCCGATGGCGTGATGCGGCGCACGACAGGACGCACCGGGCTCTCGCTCGCGCCGGTGAGAATATGTGAATAAGACATGGGCGCTCCTCCTGAACCTTTTCGGTTCGGGCCGCGCCTGCGGTCGGGGCCGCAAGGCGCCCGAGGTTGCTATGGTGGAAGCCAACGCCCGGTCGCGCCAAGGCGCAACTCACAATACGGTGTTACTGCGCTGCAACTTTTTTTGCTGCAAGTGCGAGAGGCGGTTGAATTCCAATGCGTCAGTTAGAAACGGAAAGGGCTCCGTGCAGGAGCCCCTTCGAGAACGTTATGTGGGTTATTTGGCGTTAACGATGCCAATGGTGTGCGTAATGGCCATGCCAGCCGGGACCCACGCGGACCCCTACACTGGGACCGCTGTAATAGTCGTAGTAACCGCGGCCGCACGGATAGTTCGGATAACCGCAATTACTGTAGTATGGCCCGGGCGCGCCAACACCTACACCGATGCCGCCGGGTCCCGCATAAAAGCCGACCTGCGCCATCGCCGGTACGGCGGTCAATATGCTCGCGGCCGCGATAGCGCCGAGCGCGATCTTTTTCATGACTATCTCCTCTCATTCGCTGCATGGAAAACGCGAGAGGGAAGGTGTTGTTCCAGAATTCTCAGGGGACGTCCGGTTCACGCTAAAAATGGCAATTACTTTTTCTGTCCATGGAACTTTCGTCGACATTCCACATCCGGCGTGTTCACTCCGCGGCAATGCGGAGATCCTGCGGCGCTTCCTCATGCTCGGGCGTATCGCCGCGCAGCCACGACTGGAACCGGTCGAGGTAGAGATAAATCACTGGTGTCGTGAATAGTGTCAGCATCTGACTGAAAGCGAGGCCGCCGACCATGGCGTAGCCGAGCGGTTGGCGCAGCTCCGAGCCGGAACCATGTCCGAGCATCAAGGGCACGCCGCTCAGCAATGCCGTCATCGTCGTCATCATGATGGGGCGGAAACGAAGCAGGCAGGCTTGACGTATCGCTTCGCGCGGCGACAGTCCGGCGCGTTCGCGGTTGATGGCGAAGTCGACCAGCATGATGCCGTTTTTCTTGACGATGCCGATCAGCAGAATGATGCCGATGATGCCGATCACCGACAGATCGAATCCGCCGAGCCACAGCGCAATCAACGCGCCGACGCCGGCCGACGGCAACGTCGAAAGAATCGTCAGAGGATGGATGTAGCTCTCGTACAGCACGCCGAGGATGACATAGACGACGACCAGGGCCGCCGCGATCAGCACCGGCTCGTTCGACAGCGCGGCCTGAAACGCCTGCGCATTGCCCTGGAAACTGGTGATCAGGGAAGAGGGCATGCCGATATCGTCCGAGGCTTTTTGAATGGCATCAACCGCTTGGCTGAGCGCAACGCCAGGCGGCAGGTTGAATGTCAGCGTCACTGCCGGGAATTGCCCGGAATGGGAGACCAGCAGCGCGCCTATATGTGTGGTGTCGACGTTAACGAGGGTGGACAGCGGAATAAGCTGACCGCTTGTTGGCGCCTTGATGTAAAGCTGGTTGAGAGTGTCAGGAGTGCCTTGCATTGAAGGCGGCACTTCAAGGATGATGTAATAGGAATTGTTGGTGAAATATTGTGTCACCTGAGCTTGGCCGAAGGCGTCGTTCAGGGTCGCATCGATGACCTGCGGCTGAATGCCGAACCGGGCCGCGGCGTCGCGATTGATTGTGACCGTGAGCAACGGCGCTTGGTTCTGGGCATCCGAGGCCACGTCGGCGAGCTGCGGTAGCTTCTTGAGCCTCTCCATCAGTCGCGGCGCCCAGACGCTCAACTCATGGAAATCAGGATCCTGCAACACGTATTGGAATTGGCCGCGCGCGATGCGTCCGCCCACGGTGATGTCCTGCGCCGGTTGCAGAAAGAGTTTCGCGCCTGGAACTTGGGCAAGCTTCGGCCGCAACCGATCGACGATCTGTGAAGCACTGGCCTCACGCTCGTCGCGCGGCTTCAGTCCAATGACGAACCGCCCCGTGTTTTGCGTGTTGCCGTAGCTCGGACCAAAAAACGATCCGAAGTCGGCGATATCCGGATCGGTCGCGATCACGTCGGAGAGCTGGCGCTGGATGTCCAGCATCTGGTGCGCCGAGACGTCTTGGCCGCCTTCCGATATGCCGAGGATCATGCCGATGTCCTGGGTTGGGAAGAAGCCCTTTGGCATCACCACGAACAGCACAGCAGTCGTTGCGACGGTCGCCAGAAACACCAGCAGTGTCGGAAACTGGTGGTCGAGGACGAAGTCGAGGCCACGGCGGTAACCTTCGACGATGGCATCGAAACCTCGCTCGATAATGCGATAGAGGCGGCCATGCTCCCGGTCGTGTTCGCTCACCAGGAAGCGCGAGCACAACATTGGGGTGAGCGTCAGGGACACGACCACGGACACGACGATCGCCGCGGTGACAGTGATGGCGAACTCATGGAATAACCGGCCAACAATGCCGCTCATCAGCAACAGCGGGATGAAAACCGCGATCAACGAAACGCTGATCGAAATGACGGTGAACCCGATTTCGCGCGCGCCCTTGATGGCGGACTGAAGGGGTGTCGTGCCGGCCTCGAGATGGCGGAAAATATTTTCCACCACGACGATCGCGTCATCGACCACGAAGCCGACGGCAATCGTCATCGCCATCAGCGACAGATTGTCGAGGCTGAAGCCGAGGAGGTAGATAATGGCGGTAGCGCCAAGCAGCGACAGCGGCACCGCGGCACCAGGAATTAGCGTGGCCTGTATGCTGCGCAAGAACACCAGGATCACGAGCACGACCAGTGCGCACGCCAGCAACAAGGTGAATTCCACATCCTTGACCGAGGCGCGAATGGTCTGCGTCCGATCGACAATCGTCGTGAGGTGAATACCCGGGGGAATGAGCCCATGGAGTCCGACCAGCGACTTCTTTATATTGTCGACTGTTTCGATCACGTTTGCGCCGGGCTGCTTGAAGATGAGCAACATTATCGCCGGTTGATCGCGATGGAGCGCGCCAAGCGTTACGTCCTGTGGGCCGCCAGTCGCGACACCGACGTCGCGCACGCGCACCGGCGCGCCGTTGCGGAAAGCGATGATGGCGTCGTTAAAGGGCTCGGGCTCGGTCAGCTGATCGTTTGCGTAGATCGTGAAGCTTTGTTGACGGCCGATGAGCGTGCCTTTCGGCGCGTCCGTGGTTGTCGTGGCCAGCGCGGCCCGCACGTCTTCAAGCGTCAGCCCGCGGCCTGTCAGTTTGGCGGGATCGATCTGAACGCGAATCGCGGGACGCTGCTGACCGCCAATTTGTACCTGGGACACGCCGGGAATCTGTGAAATCTGCTCGGCGACGACGTTCTCGGCGAAGTCGTCGACTTTGTAGAGGGGCAGCGTATCCGAAGTCGCGGCGACGATCAGAATGGGCGAGTCCGCCGGATTGACTTTCTTGTAGGTCGGCGGCGAGGTGAGATTCTTGGGCAGGTTTGGACCGGCCGCCGTGATCGCCGCCTGCACGTCCTGGGCGGCGCCGTCGATATTGCGGTTGAGATCGAATTGCAGAGTTATGACAGTCGAGCCGAGCGAACTGACGGAACTCATCTGGCTCACGCTGGCGATCTGGCCGAATTGAAATTCGAGCGGCGTGGCGACAGTAGACGCCATGATCTCCGGGCTTGCGCCGTCAGCGTCGCCGTGACGTTGATTGTCGGAAAATCGACTTGCGGCAGCGGTGCAACGGGCAGCAGTGGAAACGCGACGATGCCGACGAGCGCCAGTGCCGCCATCAATAGCGATGTTGCGATCGGCCGGGAGATAAAAACTTCCGAGATGTTCATCAGTTCTTATCCGCCTGCTGTCCGCCTGAAGGCGTATTGGGTTGACCGGATAGCGACGTGCGTGCCTTCGTCGAGCCGGGATTGCCCGGTAACCACGACGTGCTCGCCGAGCGCGAGGCCTTTAGTGACAATCGCCGTGTCGTCGTTGATCGTCTGCGCATGATCGGGCGCTGCTCCACAGTGTTGTCCGGCTTTATGACCCAAACATAAAGTCCCATCCGGACCGCGCTGCACCGCGACCGGCGGAATGATCACGGCGTTCTTGTGCGTAGTGATGAGGATGCGGACGCGAACGAACTCGCCCGGCCACAGCCGTTCGTCCTCGTTCGGAAATTCGGCCTTGAGCTGAATGGTGCTGGTGGCCTGATCGATCTGATTGTTGATGAGAAGGAGATGACCTTCCGCCAGTTGCTGCTTGTCATCCTGATCGAAGGCGAGAACCGAAACGCTGCCGTGAAGCATGGCTTCGCGCACTGGACCGAGATCGCTCTGCGGCAGCGTGAAAATCACCTGGGATGGCTTGATCTGCGTCAATACCGTGAGCGGATTGACGTCGGCGGTGTGGATGATGTTGCCGATGTCGATCTGCCTGAACCCGACCACGCCGTCGATCGGCGCGACGATGGTGGCGAAATTGAGCTGTGTCTGTGAAGCCTCGACTGTGGCCTCGTCGGCCTCGATCGTCGCCTTTGACTGATCGACTTTGGCCTGTTGCAGATCGACGTTCTGTTGCGTCTCTGCATTCTTGACCACGAGAGTTTTGAATCGCGCCAGATCCTTCTCGTTATCGACCAGTTGGGCCTCGTCGGCAGCCTTTTTTGCCACTGCCTGATCGAGCGTAGCTTTGAATGGCGCCGGATCGATTTGGGCAAGTACATCGCCTTTGCGCACCTCCTGGCCCTGGCGAAAGTTGATGGACACGATCTGGCCGGTGACCTGGGCGCGGATGGAGACCGTGTTGAATGCCTGAACCGTACCGAGCGCGTCGTAATAGATCGGCACATCGCGCTGCGTTGCATCGGTGGCGGTAACCGGCACTTTCGGTGGGGCGGCCGCATGAGTCGAGCCGCTGTGTCGCCAGATTATAATTCCGGCGACCAACGCCACGACCACGAGACCCGCTAACGAAAAGTAGATAATCCGGGACTTGCGCCTAGTCGGCGCGGGCCGTAGCCCGTCAACTCCGCCATATGCCCCCGTTGGCTCTACCCTGGCTTCCATTACTGTTCCAATGCCTTACGCGCCGGCGAAAGCCCTGTGGGAACTATGCCGGTTGGCTACAACGTGCAATCGGTGTGCCCATTAAAGTTCGTTAAGGTGGCCGGCGCCGTATCTATAAACAATCAAACTCACGTGTAAATTCCGCTTCTCGGGTCCGGGTTCCTCAGCCCGCCCGCCGAAACCAGGTCCGAACCCCGCGGGCCTTGAGGAAGCGTCTGACGCGGCGCATCTGCAAGTAAACCTGACCGGCGGCAGACATCGCGCGCTCGTGACTGTACAGCGTGAGATTATGTGTTTCCCATGTCATTTTATATGACGCGTCGCCGACGCCCAGATCAAAAATTTTATAGCCTTCTTTGATCGATCGATCGACGAGATGCTCCAACAAGAGCTGGCCTGGACGATAGCGCCGATAATCCGCGTCGAATGCGGGAAAGATGTAGTAAAATCGGTCGCGTCCGACAAATCCGAGATGCGCGGCAATCACCGTGCCGCCAATCGTCAAGGCCGAAAGGTGGCCGAGCTTTCCGATCCATCGCGGACACAGCATCTCCCGGTAAAAATCGGCGACGCCCGGTGCATCCAAGAAATCGGGAACAACGGTACGTGCGTACTTTCGGCGTTTGAGCTCGAATAATTTTTCCATAATCGACTGCGACAGGGCGGCGCCTGGATTGACCACATAGGCGAGCTCACCAATCTTGAGCAGGTCCTGGTGAGCGCGTTTGAGGCGGCGTTGCAATCGGACGAGCGAGGGGCTGGGGCGAGCTTTTTCTTGTCCGGCCAGCGCCGTTAAATGACCGCTGTCGCCGAACGGCACGCAGTCGAGGTATGTCAGCGGATTGACGGTTCCCGACACGTCGCTTGCCATCTTCTTAAGGTCGATAACGTCAAAGCCAGGCAGCCGCGCCAAGACTTCGCGCCACAGTGCGTTGAATTCCTGCCGTGATAACGTCCTGCCAGCCGCGACGATCGGCGCGTTATAATCGGCGACGCCGCAATCCATGAAGCGCAGCAGCCGAATATTGAATTTTGTCTCGATGGCGAACGGGAGATATAAAATCGGCCGCCCCTCGCCATCCTTGACCACCACGAGATAGGGTTCGATGCGGTCGGCTTTTCCGATCGTATTCAGCCAAATTCCGAGGAACTCCCGCGATTGGAAGACATACATCTTCAGATCGCGACTGTCCTCAAGCGATGGCCAATCCGCGGCGGCGAGGTTGCCGTTGTCATAAAGCTCGACCTTGAAAGAGGTGCGCGCAGGGCGGCCATGCTGCGGCAGATCGATGACAGTCACGCCTACGCTCTTTTGCTTGTGCCGCTACGCTGCCAACCCGCTGCTAAATGTAGCGTCGGTTGCCGATATTTGTTGTAATTCGTAGCAGTAACGTTACCCGCGAGCCGAACCGGGAATCGGGCTTACCGGTAGGCAGCGCGCTCCCCGCAGCTCGGCTGACGGCGCATCCGCGACGCGTTAATTTTCGCCCGAGGTGTTTGCCGCGACGCCCCGTGGTTGACGAATATTGGTTCGGGAATACCGAGGGTTGGCCGGTCAGCGCGATTGAAGTGATGCGTTAACGGCGTCGTTGGCGACGCGATTTATTAACTGGCCGCCTAGTAAACTTCCGTTCATGCGGTGCGTTCCGACAAAACCTTCCAGCGAGTCATGAACGTCCAGTTCAGCGGCGACACCGTTCATGGGGCAGCAGCCGTGCCAGACAGCGGGCGCGCCCGGCAGCGCTGTTTGTTTCTGGTGACGCCAAGCGGGGAAGAGTGCGGCGTCGAGTCGTTCACCCGGTTGCTGGTGAGCAAGCTACAAACGGACTACCCGGACGACGGCTTCGGCCTACTCGCAGTCTCGAAGCGGTGGCGCGATCTGCCTGCGGTCCTGCGCGAGGTCGCGCGCGCCGATCAAATCGTTTTCAGCGTGCCGATGACGGCATGGAAGAAGATGCTGCTGCTACCGCTTGCAATCTTGCTGTTCGCGAGCTTGACGCGCTGTCAGATCATTGCATGCATGCACGAATGGTCGGCACTGCACTGGCTGCGCCGGCTCGCCTTTGCGCCGTACGTGTTGCTCAGCCGGACGATCATCGTGGTCTCGCCGCTGATTGCCAGCCAGATCGCCGGCAGCCGCTGGCTGGCTGGCGCCGGAAAAAAGTGCCGGCTGGTGCCGACTTCGCCGACAGTCCGGCCGCATGAGCCTAATGTCACCGACCGGGTCCGGCGCATTCGCGAAGCAGCGCGCAGCTGTGACGTCGTCATCGGTCATTTCGGATCGCTCTACCAAGGCAAAGCTTCGTCCGAGCTGCTCGACGTCGGCTGTTATTTGCGCGCCCACGGCATCCGCGCGCTGATCGTATTTATCGGCAACTTTCCGCCGTCGCTCGACGGGTACGAGCAGCAATTCTGGTCCAAAGTCGCAGACCTTGGCCTTGCCGATCAGGTCATCGTTACCGGCTATGTCACCGACGAAGCCGAGCTCTATACGCTGTTCGAAGAGGTCGGCGTATTTCTGTTTTTGTTTCCCGAAGGCCTCACCGCGCGCCGGTCGAGCGTAATTCACTGCCTGCAATCGAACCGGCCCATCGTCGTCACTGCGCCGCGCTCGATGAGCGAATTCGCGCACCACAAGGGCTTCTTGTCGATCATAGAGTCAGGCGCATTGTCGTTCATTTCGGACCACGCCGATATGCCCGCGATTGCCGATCGGCTGCTGGCAGCGGCCAAGCAGGGCGAGCGTACGACGTCTGTAATCGATTACGACGAATGGTGGCGCGCCACCACGGCGGCGATTCGCGCCGCGCTCGTCCGCCAATAGTAGAACCTAACAATATCAGGAGACAGGCTTGCGATGCGGCTATCCGCGGGCCAACGCATTGCGCATGACCACGAGGCCACGGCTGACGCGATGACGGCACCTGGCGATATCGAGGAACCAGCCCATCGCAAGGTAACTGCCGATCCCGCAAGGCAGCAGCACTGCCAGCGCATCCTTGTCCGGCAGATGAAGCGCGAGGGCGAGGCTTCGGACCACGATCGCCATGACGATGGTGGCAATTAATACCCGCGTCACTCGGCCAAAAGGCACCGGCATCGGGAAGGCCCAGCGAGACAGCAGTAGCGCGGTGCAGAAACTGAATATCTCCGCTGCAAGGCGTCCCCAAGCCGCCCCGACCGCACCCATTCGCTGAATCAGCAGATAGCTGACGATCACATTTACGATCAGCGCCGATCCCGTATTCAACAGATAGAAAGAATTGCGCTCCGACAGCAGGAAGCTGATGTGCAGGTATTGATACGACAAGATCTGGAAGATGACGGCGACCGATACGATCGGCATGACCGCGATGGCCATACTCCTGAAGTCGGCGCCAAGGACGACATTGGCGATCGGGGTCGACATGATCGCGAAGCCCACACAGGCCGGCATTATGATCGCGAACAGGAACTCAAGACATTCTTCAAGATGAAGCCTGACGGCGCTGTGTCCCTGATTGGCGTAAATTTGGACCGAGAGCGGGAAGAAGGCGGCTGCCGCGCTGACTGCGGGAATGATGAGCGCCTGGCGAACGAGATCGGCACCGGCCGTGAATTCTCCGGCTTCGGCCGATCCGATAAGATGGGCAATGATGAAGCGGTCGATCAGGCTCGAAAACGCCAGGAGCGTGAGCGACAGTGTGAGCGGGATTCCGGCTTTGGCGAGGCCGAGCAGCTGCTCACGGTCGTAACAAATCTTGGTCCCGGCCCATGCGATGCGGGTCGAAATCAATGCGGCCAGGAGATAGGCGAGCGCCGAGGATACAAGCAGCACTAACCCGGTGCGGCCCAAGATCGTAAAGGCGACCCCGAGGACGGTAATCAGGACGGCGCGCACGATCGTCGCCTTCATCACGGTGAAGGCCTGGAGCCGGGCCCGCAACAATTCCTGGCCGGTTTCGAAAATGCCGATCGCCAGCGCTAGCCCGGCGGCCGCAAAGGCCGGACCGCTCGTCAATCCGGCCAGTAGGGTGCCGACATACGCGACCGGCACCAGCAGGGTCGACAGTAAAAGACCAGGCACGATGATGCCGCGGATGTCCGTTCCATCGTCGCGTGCATGCTTTCGCATGATGGGAAGCCGCAACCACGTGGTCATGAACGTGCTGGCGATTGCCGCGAAGCCGGCCCCCAGCACATAGGTGCCGAATTCCGCGGGCGCGAACAGCCGCGTGAAAATGATGACGTTGAGCAGGCCGAACGCCGCCGAAACGATGTTGGCGGCAAAATTAATTGCGGTTTGTCCGAGAAGCATTATGCGAACTTCGCGGTATTAGCTTCCGAGCTTGGACTTTGTGACAGGACTTCAGCGGTGTGGACCAACTTTGCTGCCGCTCTCGACGGTACAAATCGATCGGGCGCCGCACCATTCCGCGCCGGCATTCGGCGAAGCACCGCCCGAATGCTGCTTACGGGCGTACCCGAGAACGATTGAGCCGAAAAAGCCACGTAATCGTCGACGGCTGAATAAAGCAGGCGCTCGAGAGCCGCCTCGTCGAGTGGTGTCGTCTCCCAATAGCTCAAGCACGGGGATTCGACCGTCAAGACGTGCTCACGCAGCAGACCCGGATTATCGCTCACAAAACTGCCGTACAACATGTATTCGGAGATTTTATGCTCGTGACAGAGCGCGGCGATCCAATCGCGCCCGGTAATTTGCTCGATGCGAGCGATCATCGCCAGCACCGCGCGCTGGTTCCAAAAGATGATGTGACCGATGAAGTCGTCGGCCGGGAATGTAGGCGTCGCCAAACCCAAGAGCCGATGAGTCGAGCGCACCCAGGATGCGTGGGAGGGTGCGTCCTCAGTCACTTCTCGCGGCCTGACGAACAGCGGCAGACGATTGTTATGATCGGTTGCGGAGGCATCGAACGGCCGGAAAAACACCACGTCGGAATCGAGCACACAGGAGACAGCCTCCGGGACGCGGCAGGCCATCGCGATCTTTGCAAACTGCTGGACGTGCCAGCCGCTCACTGGCTTGGCTCGCACCGACCACCAATAGCGCCGCCTTTTGCGCAAAATGAATCGCGGCAGCGGCCTGAGCCAGGCCGGCAACACCTCCGAGAGCGGCATCACGAGCCGACGTCCGCCATTGAATTTGGCGAACATCTCCAATTCCTCATCGGGAACGATGAGGTAGTGATGCGAAAACGACGTGACGTAGCGATCCACGCTTTCACACAACAGCGTGCATCGCTCCAGATCGAGCGAATAGGTTGGCGTTATGAGACCGACCGCGGTCATGTCGTGTGGCCGCCCGGTGCGATGCCCCGCGCGATCCGCAGAGCTTGCGAAATCGTCACCGGTTGCAAGCCGGCCTGCTGGGCATTGTGCAATGCGAACTCGAGCAGATCGGGCTGTATTCCGAAGCGGCTCGGCTCGTCGCAGACGTCATGGCTCAAGAAGATCAGCCAGCCGTTGATTCGGACCGTGTCCGCGATCAGTCTGGAGATATCGGCTCGATCGATCGACCGATTGTCCAAGGTGCAAGACTTGAGCAAGCCGAGGTCCGCGACGCCGGCATTGATCCCTGGGTCGATGGATCGGCAGGAATCGAACAGGGTTTCCAGATGAAGCCGCGCGCGAAACGAAAGATCGCCGTACGGATAAGAGAAATTGCGCACCTGCAGGTTGCCGTCGATTCGCTTGAGTGCGGACTGATTGCGCGAATACTCGACGTCGAGTTCACCGCGGCTGAGGCTTGAAACCGCCACGTGGGAAAAGGTTTGACAGCCGATTTCGTGACCCTTCGAATAGACCGCCCTCAGTTGATCGATCGATGCGAGCAGTCCGACAGGGCTGTTTCTCTCACAACCGCCGCCTGCGACGTAGAACGTGCCAAGGGCGCCATGCCGTTCGAGAAGTCTCACGCCAAGATCGCAAGCCGTCGCCGGAACGTCGTCGAATGTGAAAGTGACCATCGGTTGCGTGTTGCGCATGGTCAATTTTTTGGTGGGAACGTTGCGGGCAAGAAATCGCGACATCTTGCCGACGACTTTCCGATACGGCGTTCCGGTCGGCCTCGCGACGAACGGAAACGTAATGGGCGAGCTGAAACTGTCGGATGTGTGCGGATCGGAGTGTTTTTGAGTTTGAGTCATCCATGCGCCGCTGTTCTGGTATCGACGACCGGCGCTAGGGAACGCCGGCATTTCACCGGTCGCGTGTCCGTAGATGGTCTTGTTCAGACGACGCGACAGCCGGCACATGTATAAAGGTTCGATATTGCTGGCGTCCATAAAGAGCCTGTAAATCGCGACTTGTCGTGAATCGTTAATCCTAATACGGCGATTTATAAACCGGAGCGGTTAATGGAGTGCGCCACGTCGCTTCAGCGATACTGCTCGTAGAGAAGATTGAATTCGCCGGCGATACGGCCGGCGCCGCGTGCGGCCCGGATCAGGCTGCTCGTCATCGCGCGGCGGCCGCCAAATGCCGCAAGCGGCAGCGACAGGATTCCGACACCGAGCAAACCGAGCCCGATGTACCAGCGCCGCACGGCGCCCGTGACGCTGCCAATGAACTTCCGCTCGAGACGGGTGGCTTCGGTGCCATTGCGGAATTTGCGGCGCAGCAGATAACCGACGGTGGTTCGTGTCGGCGGAGTGGTTTCGAACACTTCGGCTTTGTCAGCCCAGGCAAAGCTGCGGCCGTCAATGCGGCAGCGCCAGAAGAAGTCGTAATCACTGCCGCCGGTATACGCGAAGGCGTGGGAGAACGGCTCGTCGAGATAATGTTCGAGCACGCTGCGCCTGATCAGCATGTTGCCGGCGCCGTAGATCATGGGTACGGGGCCGGTGGAAAAACGCGCCGGCGCATAGAAGCCGCTTTTTGCCAGCCAATGATCGGGCGTCTCGAATACCGGGAATACCGGGCCGCCGACGATATCGGCGCCGTAGTGCAGCGCGACCCGGATCATCTCAGTGAGCCAGGACGGATCGGGATATTCATCGTCGTCGAGAACGGCGACGTAGTCGGGGGCAGGGATCGCGCGGCAGGCGGTCACAAAGGCGCGGTTATATGCATAGGTCTGGCCGAGGTGCGGTTCCACGATGCAGGTCAATGGCAACCGAAATCCCGGTGCGATTTCAGCCACGGCTGCGGCGCCGGCGCGGCCTTCCGCATCGTTATCAACGACGACGATGCTGACCTTTCCGGCGTAGTTCAACCGTTCGACATGCGACAATAATTTCCGCAGCCCATCCGGGCGGCGGAAAGTCGGTACGCACAACCAGACGTGAGGCAGATCACGGTCCGCCGCAGGCTCGGTCATGGCGCCGCGGTCCGCGTCAGCAGCAAAAACAGCGCGTGCGGGTTGGTCATGAGATATCGTCCGGCAAGCCGGCGCGGCTCGAGATAGATTCGATAGACCCATTCAAGTCCGATCTGTTGCATCCAGGCCGGCGCACGCGAGTTTTTGCCGGACAGAAAATCGAACAATCCACCGGAGGTTTTTATCAGTCCGACGCCGTGCAGCCGGTCGCGATTGCGCATCGCGAACTCTTGTTCGCGAGGCACGCCGAGACCGAGCCACAGGATGTCCGGCCGCGCCTTATTGATTGCCTCGATGGTTCTGTCTTCGTCGCCTTCGCGGCGCAGGTAGCCGCTGTCGTGACCGACGATATCGAGTTCGGGATAGAGCGTGCGCGCACGCCGCATGGCCTGGTCCATGACCGACTTGACGCCGCCGAGGAGAAACACACGGGCGCCTCGCCGCTGCGCGATGAGTGCGACGTCGTGGAACAGGTCTGTGGTTGCGACCCGTTCCGGAAGCGCTGTTTTCTGAAGGAGCCGCGACACGAATACCAAAGGCATGCCGTCGGCGTGAATGAGGTCGGCCCCGAGGAAGAGATCGCGGATGCGCGGCTCATTGGCGCACATCGAAAGCACCTGGCCATTTGCGGACGTGAAGACGAGCGGGCGCACCGAGGTTTCGCGCCGCGCCAGCGCGGTGTCCACCATGAGTTGTGCCGATCGGGCGCGATCGATGATCGCGATGGGCAATCCGCCGATCGTTGCGACCGGTACGTCCCAACGCGGTTGGGTTGTGGCAGCAAATGTGAGACAGCCGGATTCTGCCGGCATGGCGGTGTGCTCCTCGCCCGGGTGTTAGGCTCTAAGGTGCGGAAAATAAAGGTTAATTTGGCATTAGTCTTAAGGAGAATGTATGTTCCGCGCAGTCCAGTCTTCGACCGTTTATTGCCGACGTAAACGCGTGCCACCCGGGGCCGCAGCGCTCGCGAACTCATCCACAACAGCGCACAAAAAAGCGAAATACGCCCGGATTCGTTACTGTTAATTGACGTCGTCAGTACAAATTACGTGCCGTTTCGGCATTTGGTCGGGCGTCGAATCCATGATGTCCAGTGCTCACAAACAGCGACGCCATGGGTAGCTCGAGCTCTGAGCGACAACCGAAGTGAAATCGAACTCAAGAGACGGCAATCATGAACATCAAAGACTACGCGGCACAGGCGCTTTCCTCGCGTCAAAAGTCCATCGTGCGACGCTACCTTCATATGTTTGGCGCCTACGAGTTGCGTCCGGCGGAGGAATTCATCGATGCCGTGGTTTCGCGTGATGGAGCAGAGACATTCCTGCAGATCGGTGCGAATGACGGCTATCTCGCCGATCCGCTGAATTTGGCGATCTATCGCCATAAGCTTCGGGGCACGTTCGTCGAACCCCAGCGCTATTATTTCGAGCGACTGCAGAACACTTACGCGGGGTTTAGCGGGCTGACGTTCCTGCAATACGCCATCGCCGAAAGCGCGGGCACGATGCCCATGTACAGCCTGGATTGCAGTTCCGGGTTATTGCCGCGGTGGGCTCACGGAGTAGGCTCGCTGTCCCATGCGCAATTGCTGCGTCTGGCGGATCAAATTCCGGACGTGGAAAAATATATCGTAACAGACAACGTTGCGTGCGTGAGTGTCTCCGAGCTATTCGAACGCACACTCATCACCAATCCGGACATCATCGTGATCGATGCAGAGGGCTATGACTCCCACATCCTGGCGCAATTTGATTTTGGCAAGCTCGATACAAAGGTCGTGGTCTTCGAGACTGAAAGCATGCCCGCCGAGCAATGGAGCTTCTGCTCCGCCGATTTTGAACAAAAGGGATTCGCGCTCGTGCCGGCCGGCCAGGATACGATTGCTATTCGCCGAACGACTGCGACGTGGAAACGGTATGAGCAAATGGATGCGGAAGGCAATGTTCGCCGTCCTACGGCTTTGCAAGGCGCGATCGGGCTTAGTTGGCGAAGGTCGCAGGATAAGGAACTCGCGCGTTAGATAATTCGCGCTTATCCGACTTGTACGGCCGCGCCGCGCCGCAACGAAACTGCGTCCCACCACACCTTGCCAAATCTCCGGCAGGGCGCCTCGATGCAATGATAGGTAAGCGCCGCGCACAGGGTGGTGACCGACAGCGTGATCACCAGCCTGAGCGGCAATGGCGTACTCGCAGGCAGGACGCTGCGGAACATGGTGAGTACCGACCAATGAACCAGATAGAGCGAATAGGATATGGTCCCCAAATAGACCATCGCTCGGCTCGAGAGAATCCGTGAGGCGATACCGATCGAGCGGCATGACAGATAAATGGCGCAGGCAAATAAGGGCAGTACCAGGAACGGATATTCGGTCGGAAGGTAGAGACCGGATGTCAGCATCAGCACCAGAACGATAGTCAATGCCAGGTCAAAGATGCGCGCCCGCGACATATCGTGGCTGTAGATCCGCCAGATCAGGCAACCGCTGAGAAATTCCGGAAACAGTCTGACGAGACCCGTGAAGCCGGCGCCGGATATGTTCACGCTGGCGAAAATCGCCGGAACAAGAAGCAGCAGCGCTGTGCAGGCCACGATGACCAGAGATCGCGGTACCTTGGCGCTCAAGGTTATGAGAACTGGAAAGAGCACATAGGCGAGCCACTCCGCGCTGACCGACCAGGCCGGAACGTTCCACGTCATCGTGTCGGAGCCGAGCCAGCTCTGTACCATCAACAGGTTCGCGATCAGGGACGAGAGCGAGAATCGCTCCGGGTCGACGTGATAGCTAAGCAAGAGCGACGTTACGACGATGGGAACATAGAAGATCGTGATGAAGAAATGCGTCGGATAGATTCGCCAGAAGCGAAACCACATAAATCGAACATAGTCGCGCGACCAGAAGCGGCGGATGTCGTGATATTTGTACGCGATGACGAAGCCGCTGAGGATAAAGAACAGGTCGACACCCAGAAATCCCATACGTGTGAGATTTTCGTAGATCTGACCAAAGCGCCCGGCGACATCGAAATTGAAGTGAAGCAGCGCGACCATCAAGGCGGCGACACCGCGCAAGCCGGTGAGCTCGAAGATCTCACCCCGTGCGACTGCGATCCTGCGTTCGCTGCTAAAACTCATCGGCTTGTCGACGTTTCAGATACTTTGGCTCTTGAGCCCATGGTAGTCGCAACTTCTATCCAAAATGGAAACGGCATAGGCCAGCGGACATCCCGTTCGAGCAACGGCGCCGTCTACGCCGCGGGCTGGCAGAAATGTTCGATGACGTTCCACATCAGCTTTGGCCGGTAGGACTTGTCGAACGGAAGGGGGCGATTGGGTAAGCCATCCTTGCGCTTGAAGTTTCCTGATATCCAGGTGTAGCGGTCGGTAATGCCCCATGTCGCCACGGCTGACGGGCGGATGGCGGCAAAGATCGCTTCGAGGAAGTCGTAAGTCCGGCCGGCGACGATGGTATCGCGCACCGCTATTTCCGCCGGCAGATCGTGATCGATGACGTCGAGCTCGGTGACGTGGACGCTCAACCCGAGGCCGCGAATTTCGGACACGAAATTGTACATCCCGTCGCGGTCGATCAGATATTTTCCGAGGATGTGACCTTGCAGCCCGACGCCGTGGAGCGGTACGCCCCGATCGAGCAGTCTGCGGATCAGCGTGAGATATGCCTCCCGGCGCTTCGGCGAGACCGGGTCTATGCCTTCGATGCCGTGTTCGTTGATCAGGAGCTCCGCCGAGGGATCGACCCGATGGGCGGTGCGGAATGCAATATCGATGTAATTTTCGCCGAGATTTTGAAGCCAAATATTGGGGCGTAGCCCCGGGACTGTTCCCCATTTCACGTCGTCGATCGGCTCATTGACGACATGCCAGGTTTTAATCCGGCCGCGGTAGTGCGACACAACCCGTTCGATATGGTTGACAAGTTCGCGTTCGGCCTCGGCGGCGCCGCGAATATTCTCAGTCCAGCTTGGCATGGCGTCGTACCAGACAAGCGTATGACCGCGCATCGTCATTCCGTTGGCGTCGGCGAAGGCGAGCACGCGGTCGCCGAAGTCGAACTTGAACTCCTCGCGGTTCGGACGCAGATAACCCCAGAACAAACCGCCTTCCGGCGTCAGCTGCTGACAATAGGTTTTGAGCGTGCGGCGGTAATCAATTTCGGCATCCATCGGATCGGGGCGCACGCACGATCCATAAGGAACACGCGCGCCGGCTGGACCGCCAAGCCACGACGCAAGCGTCGCCGGGACCGTCGCCGCGCCGCTCGCGCGCGGGCTAAGCAAGCTCGCGGCCAATGCGCCGGTCACCGCCGCGGAACCCAATAACGCCTGTCTGCGTGACAACATCACTACAGCTGCTTTCCGCTCGCGATTACGTCGCGCATTCGATCGGCACCCTTGATCGGGAATATCAGCGCAAGCGTCCTCGCATTCCAGATTTGCGCTACAAAAACTTCGAGTTAACCTTTAGAGCCGGGAATCGCGCCGGATCGGCGTGAAACTAGCCGCGCAGGTTTCGCAGCGGCATGAATTGGCGGCGGCGAAAGCCGCGCCTCGGCAAACCACGTGCGATCGTGGAAAGCGCGAGGTCATAGAGGAAACCGGGCGAATACCTCAGGAAAAATTCGTTGTGCGACTTAGCCCACTTATGGATCCGTGACCGCAAGCCGCCGGAATTGAATGTCGGAGCAGTGCCTTTCTGCCACAGTGCGCTGTAATCCGTCTGCTGCGGTGGCGTGGCGAATATCGGCACATCGGCGACCCGCTCGGCGTGAACGAGCAGATAGGTCTGGCGGCCGTTGATGAGCTCGACGCGCTCACCCAGCTCCCGCGGGTCCGCGGCTTCATACCACCGCGGTTTTCCGATCCGGGATTCGAACATGACGGCTCGATGCATGCGGAAGCCGTTCTCTGGAGACAAGACGCGATAGAAGAGTTCGGGACTGAACTGATAAAAGCCGTGGCCCATGAAATTGTTGGCCATCGTATGCGCGATGAAATGTCCGCCGACCTCGAGCATTTCCATGCAATTTCGGATCGCGACCGGAAAATTGAAAACGTGTTCTAATGTTCCGCCGTCGATGACGACGGAGAATTTCCGCTTCAGCTCGTCGCCGATCGGCTGGTTCATATCGTGGACAATCGACGCTTTCTCATAGTCGGAGGCGTCGATGGAAACGACGTCCTGCGCGCCGAGGCGCCGCAGGAAATTTTCAGAATAGCCGTCCCGGCGTACGGCGCGAATTTCGTCGTCGGTAGCCCGGATTCCATGTTCGTGGAACAGAGTGTCCAGCGAACGATGATCGATAAAGAGATTGAGCCGCCCCAATGTGGCGGTGCGATCGAACTTGACGCCAGCGTCGCGGGCGAAAAGCAGGAACTCCGCCAGGTGCCGATCTATGCCCATTCCCGACCTCGATTGCTGCCGACGCCAGGACTAGTCGGGACGGCACCGTGGCTCGGCAACATAGCGAAATAAACAAAAAAATGCTTGTTCCAGATAGCGTCAACGTTAAGGATTCCGCGCATTAGCATTAAGGAAATCTAAACAAGATTGGCGCCGCACCGCCGCCCTGCAATCGACACGCGCTCAGCTGGAACTTCGATTCCCGAGGTCGTGGCTTAACCTGCCGCCCCTGTCGCGCGTCCGTTACGGCGCGACGCGCAGCACCGACATGTAGCGCAGGCCAAAAACCGCCATCATCAGCATGAACCAGGTCGACCCGCGATCAAGAAAGATGCTTTCCAGGGCTGTCGTGTAAAGCAAAAATATCCAGATTCGAAGGAACAGCGATGCCAGCAGGCGGTTGGTCGGTTCGTGCAACTGGCGCTGATAGTCGATCAGCGGATAAATCACGAAGCAGACGATAATCAGGACAGTCCCGGGAATGCCGATAGTCAGCGCCAGATCAAGATAGGCGTTGTGGCTCCCGCCGGCCCGCCACACCCAATTTTTTGAACCCTCCGATTCTTCGTATGCTGTGTTGGTATTCCAGAATGCCTGCAGGCCATGACCCGTGATCGGCCGTTCGGCGATGCGTTGCGATACGAACTGCCAAATTTCCGAGCGATTGGTATAGGTCGAATCGATACCAAGAAGATCGACGATATGCTTGATCGGTTCGAAGAATATCGTGCCGACCGTGAAAATATTGAGCAAAACAAGCGGCAGTACGCATATCGCTGCGCGCCAGCGCCAGGATCGTACGCGTTCGGCTATTGCAGTCAAAACCAACGTGAAGACCAGCAGAGCAAGCCCGTTCTTCGACACGGTCATGATCAGAAAAATCGCCGCCGCAACTGCGATCGGGGCGCCCACGGCACGTCGGCCGGTCCGCCAGGCAAACTGGCCGACGAATACAAACAGGACCATCATCGTGCCGGCGGTATTCTTATGGAAATACAGCCCACGCCACATTCCGGCGAGTTCGGGCTCGAGCGCGTCCGTCACCTGATGTATCGCCAGCGACGGCACGAGGAGGACGCCTAGGTAGCAAAGCAGGAGGACAAGTGCGACGCTGAAAATCAGAACGCGGGAGAAGTCGTTTAGGCCGCGTGGCATCAGCAGCACGACCGCGGCGAGACCCATGTCCAGCAGGGTCACGAAATAACGTCGAAACGACAGGTCGAAATTCTCCGACGTCACGACCGCGACCGCCAGCCATAGGATCAGAAGCACGTTGAAGGGCCGCACCAGAGACGGCAATGCGATGCGCAAGGCGGGCCAGCACAACACAAAGCTTATTCCGACCAGGCAAAGCTCGAACGCCGGATAGGCCGTATCCAGCGATCCGGCGGAGATCGTCGAAATGACAGAGCGGTCGGCGAACGGCTGCAAGGTGACGAGCACCAGCAACAGGCTCGCGCCAAAGGCGAGCGTGCGCGGGTTGAGAATGGCGCCGGAGCCGGTCCTGCGGCCCGTCCAATTCTCGGGCGGATGATAGCCAATATGAGCCAAGACGTTTTCCATGCTCGCGGGTGACGAGCCGCTGACGCTTCAGCCGCTTAGACGCCGATCAGCACGGCACCGCGCACTTTCAATGCATCGGCCCCGAGCCGCGAGACAAACTGATCGACGGCGCGTTTATCTTTTTCGTCGGGCCGGGCGACCAGAACGATGTGGTCGACCAGAGCAGCGAAGAAACGGATGCTCGGATTACTGCTCAGATCAACCGCCGCGACGATTACCATGTCGAACCGCTTGGTCTTGTCGAACGCATGCTTGATATCCGCGTCACTGATCGCGCGATCGCGGCGGCTGTTCTCGGCGATGAACGGCACCAGATTGACGTTAGTTTCCCGATCGCGAACGATCACCTCGGAAAGCTCACGGCGTCCTACCGCGACGTCTACCAGCCCGGCGTCATTCTGATCGGCATCGATCGCAGTGAGCGTGCGACGTTTGAGGTCGGCATCGATCAATAGTACCCGCCCAGTTGCCGCCGCGGCCGCGGCAAGCATCAGTGCGACCGCAGTCGTGTCGTCCTCGCAGTCGGAAGTGACGACAAGGACGCTGGGATTGCCGCGCTTTCTATGGCTCGCGCGGATCGCTTCGTAAACCCCTTGGATCTCCCGCGCGAAGCGGGAGTTCGGATCCTCGACCGCATTCAAGCCGTAACTGACATCGACTTGCGGTAACGTCGCCAGCACCGGAATATCGGATGAGGTGGAACGAACAGGCCACAGCGTCTTGAACGCCGCTCTCCACTTCGGAGGGGAAGCATTGGCGGCGCTACGTCGCGAAAAATCCGCTTCGGCCGTATCGCGCATCAGCACGATACCCGTGCCGGTGGCGGCGCCGAGCATGAAAGCCGCAAAGGCAATGACCAGACTCGGCGGCGGCCAACTGCGCTTCAGCGGCAGGTCGGCTTTGGAGATGATGCGGATGTTCTTGGTATCGACTTCTCCTGCTGGCCGGTTTCGCGCGCGCGCACAAGGAACGCCTCGTAAACGGCGCGGTTGGCCTGCGCCTCGCGCTCCAGCTCGCGCAGGCCCACCAAGGACTCGTTGGTGGACATCGCGGTTTGCTTCAGCGTATCGAGGTTACGGGTGAGCGTATCTTCGTTGGTTTTTGCACTTTCGTATTCGGCGCGGGCCGAAAGGGCGACGCGGGCGACTTCGTCGTCGATCATATGCTGCAGCCGATCGGCTTGCGCTTCGATTTCGATCACCGCCGGATGCCGCTCGCCGAGTGAGGTCTTTTGTTCGGCCTCGCGGCGCATGATCTCGGCATACTGAGTCCGTAACGCCGTGATCGTCTGAGACTGGATCGCGGCGGGAAACGCGCCTATGTCGGTCTTCGATTGCCTCGCGCCTTCGATCTGATCGAGACGGGACTTTGCTTCCTCGGTATGGGCATGCGCGGCGCTGAGTTGGGCATTCAGACTGGAAAGCTGCTGCTCGTCGACGAGTTCGCCGTTGGCACCGATGATGTTGTGGCTCGATTTATAGGCTTCAACCCGATCCTCGGAATTGCGAACGCGATCCTGAAGCTCCTTCAGCTGGCCGGACAGCGATTGTGAAATTTGACGGGCATTATCGGACCTGACTTCCGTTTGTTCGGCGAGATAGGTCTTCGCAATGGCATTGGCGATGCGCGCGGCCTTCGCAGGATCCTCGCTGGTGACGCTGACGTCCACCACATAGGTGCGATCGGCGCGACTGACGCTGAGTTGGCGCTTGAGTTCATTGAGCGCGGCAAGCGAGCTATGCTCTAGCGACAAGGCGCCGCGAACGAACTCCGGGTCGTGATCGAGACCTTCGGCGGTAACGACACGGCTCAGGAGGTTGTCGGACGTGAGCACTCGAACCTGGCTTTCGACCGTAAGCACGGACGCGTCGCTCTGCTGGCTGGGCGAGGTGAGTTCGTTGCCAGCGGAGTGAAGTTCCATCGGGTCGATGAGAATCTGTGTCGTCGCAGTGTACCTGTACGGCACGATGAGGACGAACAGAACCGCAAGAACCAGTGCAACGACGATCGAGATCAGGATCGTCGTTTTGCCGCGCCATAGGGTGGAGCACAATTGTTTGAGATCGAAATCGCCGGCCGGAGCGAAAGTCGGAACGAGTTCGTTCCTCCTGACGACTGCCGCTTGGCTATGACTCGGCGCTTCGAACATCAGCACATAACTCTTATCACTGCGGGGTCATCGCGCGCGCGAAGGTCGAACGAAATCGCCCTGTCGTCTCCGGCGTACGCGGCACTTCAAACTCTCCCGCAATCAAGGCCGTGGCGCGGCATGCCCGCGGACTTCGGCATGGTTAATCAACGCATAAAGAATTATGGTTAACGCCCCGTGTATTCCTCGCGTCGAGGCGCGGTCACAATGAGTGTTGTTCGCTCGCCGGGGGCGGCGCGTTAGCGGCGCAAAAGGCGGTAAACCGCTCCGACCACGACGAGCAGCGCGACCACCGGAATCCAGAGCAAAAAGGCCCCGATGACGATGAGGAATACGAGCGCTACGATGAACGCCAGTGCCAGCGTGAAAATGGCGAACCCGAGCGGGCCGGGCCGCATCACGTAGACGCGCTGCGTCCCGCGTGCCTGCCCTGCATCGTAAGGACGCCACGTCGGCGGCCATACCGGCTGGCCGGATCGGCGCCCGGTTTGGTCCGGCGGAATGATCTCCGGTTCGGCACGAGGCCGTTCCGGCGGGTCGAAATCGTCCACCATGAGCGTGGTCGCCTTGCTAGGTCGCGCGGGCCTCAATGGAGCTAGGCTCAATGTGGGATTGCTCGCCTCCATCACAAGCGGCGCGTTGCCGCGGATCAGGCGCGTTCGAGCTGCTCGAATTGTCCGAGGCGGTACAGAAGGAGTGAAACGAGCCAGCTTGCGACGAAGATCACGATGATCAAATAGCCAAGGCTGCCAAAATTGTCGTTGAGGCTGCCGACGTAATTCCAGAACGGCCCTCGCAGATTGAAGCGGCCGGCGAGTAGGCCGAGTGCTTCGATGCCGCCGATTAGCACGGCGACCAGCACGGAAATGAACGTGATGGTGAGATTGTAGTACAACTTGCGGACCGGCTGGTTTAAGGCCCACCCATATGCGCCCAGCATCAACACGCCGTCGGTTGTGTCGATCAGCGACATACCCGCCGTGAACAGCGCGGGAAAAATCATAATCGACCAGATCGGCAGTCCTTTCGAGGCTTCGGCGGCCGAAATGCCGAGTACGCCAATTTCGGTCGCAGTGTCGAATCCGAGTCCGAACAGCAGGCCGAGCGGATACATGTGCCAGCTGCGCGATATCAGCCGAAACACCGGTTTGAACAGGCGGCCGAGAATTCCGCGCTGAGACAAAAGCCGGTTGACGTCTTCCTCGATATAGGCGCCGCCGCGGCGCACCTCGCGGAATGTGCGGTACACCGAACGCAGGATGACGAAGTTCGCCGCGGCGACGAGAAACAAAAAGACCGCGGAGATCAGCGTACCGATGGTGCCGCCGACCAGCCTGAACTCCTCGAACCGGTCTTGCAGGGCGCTTGCCGTCACCGCAATGGCGGCGGACGCCAGCACCACTACGGTGGAATGGCCGAGTGAGAAGAACAATCCGACGGCTAGCGGTCGTTTGCCATCCTGCATCAGCTTCCGCGTGACATTATCGATGGCCGCGATGTGATCGGCATCGACGGCGTGGCGAAGCCCGAAGGCATAAGCCAGGAAAGCGGTGCCGATCAGCACCGGATAATCGTGGAACGCGATCAACGCCCAGAGCCAGCCCAGCACGTTGGCGGCGATCAGGCCGCCGTAAATGGCGGTGAGCTTGCCGCCAAGCCCGGCATCCCGATCATTGAACAATTTGGCGAGCGCACTGCGCATGATCCGGCCACGCTAGCGAGACAGCGGGGTAATGCGCAAGACCGTGTGAGTGGATTTAATGCATTCGTCATACCGGCGCGCCGTGATTGCCGGCCGCCCGGAGCTACTCCGGCTGAATTCCGGCGGCCTGGATCACATTGCCCCAGCGCTGTGTCTCCTGCTTGATGAACGCACCCATTTCCGCAGTAGTGCCGCCGCCGGGCGTAAGGCTCAGCATCTTGAAGCGGTCGAGCAATTCCGGGTCTTTCATTGCGTTATTCGCGGCGTCATTGAGCTTGGCGACGACGCCGTCCGGCGTTTTCGGCGGCGCGGTCAGCGCGTTCCAGGTGTCGGACTCGCAGCCCGGCACGCCGGCCTCTTCGAAAGTTGGCACATCGGGGATCGCGGCCACACGCTGCTTTGTCGCAACCGCAAGAATTCGCGCCCTGCCGGATTTGTTGAGCTCGAGCGAAGTCGCAAGTTCATTGAACATCAGATCGACGTGGCTCGCGATCAGATCGTTAAGCGCCGGCGCGGTGCCTTTGTAGGGGACGTGAGTGAGCTTGGTGTGCGTAATCGTCGCGAACAGTTCAGCGGTCAGGTGCGAGGTCGTGCCGATGCCCTGCGACGCATAGTTGAGCGCACCGGGATGAGCCTTGGCGTAGGCAATCAGCTCTTGCACGGTCTTGGCTGGAAAATCCGGCCGTACCAACAGCACGTTCGGCACGTGCGACATGATCGCCACTGGCACGAGCTGTGTCGGATCGTAGTCGAGCGACTTATACAGAAACGGATTGGTCGTGATCGGCGAAGGCTGCGACGCAAGCAAAGTGTAGCCGTCGGGCGTGTCGTGGAACACGGATGAAGCGGCGACGCTGCCGCCGGCACCGCTTTTGTTCTCTACGGCGAGCGGCTGGCCGAGCAGCGCACTCATTTTGGCCGTGACGATCCTGGTGACAGTGTCGACGCCGCCACCGGCCGGCACGGCGACGATGACCCGGACCGGATGGTCGGGGAAATTTGCGGCCGCGTTTTGCGCGCTGGCGCCCGCCGCGGCAGCAATCAAGCCGCAAGCGACAATCGCGACACAACGTCCCCACATGGTTCAAGCTCCTCAATGCCGGCGGCAGCGGCTCATGGCATAGCGCAGAATAGCGTTGAAGTCCCGCGACGCGCTGCCGCGCTGCGCATTGCGGTCTTGCCGTACCGCGGTTCACAAAGCGCCGTGCGGCCAATAGGATCGAGGCCAACAAGGGAGAGGTGCGCAATGAGCAAACTCGATTTCGTTCTCGAAGAACTGGTGACCGCAAACCGTATCCTGGCCAACGAAGGGATCGTCGATTCCTTCGGCCATGTCAGCGCTCGCCATCCCGATAAACCCGACCACTATTTGCTCTCCCGGGCGCGTGCGCCCGAGCGGATCGAACGCGACGACATCGTCGAATATACGCTCGACGGCACCGCAATCGACGAGCGTGGTCGCGTGCCCTATCTGGAGCGTTTCATCCACGGCGCTGTCTACGAGAAACGGCCGGATGTCCATTCAGTCGTCCACAACCATTCGCCGAGCGTGATTCCGTTTGGCGTCACCGGCAAAAAACTCAAGCCGCTTTTGCACATGTGCGCTTCGATCGGCCATGAAGTGCCGGTATGGGATTCCCACGACAAGTTCGGCGATACCACGCTTCTGGTCACCGACATGGCGATGGGCCGCGATCTCGCCCAGCACATGGGATCGCAGCCGACCGCGCTGATGCGCGGCCACGGCGCAACCGTGGTCGGCCGTTCGGTCCGCCACTCGGTCTTTGTCTCGGTCTATCTTGAGGTCGGCGCCAAGCTGCAAATGCAATCGATGGCGATGGGCGAGATAAAATTCCTGACAGCCGGCGAGGTCGACAAGATAATCGCGCGTGTAACCGATTACACGCTCAACCGCGCCTGGGAGAATTGGGCGCGGCGCTCCGGCCGCGAGATGCAAGCGCCGCCCACGGGCTGAAGAGTCGGCTCCACGTGACATCGATCGCTGCGATAGAAAACAGGAAGAGATGATGCGCCGGTTATTTGCTCTCGCCCTAGGACTCATTGCCGCATTCGCCGCCGTTGGCGCAGCCTCGGCGGCGGATAACTGGCCGACGCGCCCGGTGCGATTCATCCTCACCCTCGGCGCTGGCAGCGGCTCGGATATCGGGGCGCGTCTGTTGGCGGACAAGCTAAGTCAACGCTGGGGCCAGCCGGTCATCGTGGAAAATCGACCGGGCGGTGACGGCCTAGTCGCTATCAATGCCTTCGTCACGGCGCATGACGATCATGTGCTGTTGTTCGCCCCGTCATCGTCGTTCACCGCGCATCCGTATCTGCACGACAACCTGCCGTATAAGCCGAGCGACCTGGTACCGATCACGCGGGTTTCCAACACCATCATCACCGTTGGGGTACCGGCAAGCTTGGACGTCAGCTCGCTCAAGGATCTGGCCGCGCTGGCCCGCGCCGAGCCTGGAAATCTGAACTGGGCGGGCGTTACCGGCGCGCTCGATTTCACATTTGCGGGGTGGCTGCAACAGGAAAACCTAAGCATCAACAAGGTGCCATATCGCAATCCGGTCGATGCCGCCAACGATCTGGGCGAAGGGCGCGTCCAGGTCTACGAGGCGGCGCTGGCGATCGTGCGGCCGCAACTGGAGTCGGGAAAGATCAAGCTATTGGCGGTGACGAACTCGGTCCGCGCTCCGACCCAACCGAATCTCCCGACGGTGAGTGAAGCCGGCTATCCGGCACTGACTATTGACGGCCTCGTCGGCCTGTTCGGTCCGACCGGAATGCCGCTCGAGCTTCGCGAGCGCATCACCTCCGACATCCGGGCCGTCGTCGACAAATCCTTCGAGGACCGGCTGACCACGACCGGACAACTCACCAATATCGGCGGGCCGGAGGAATTCGGCAAATCTGTCGACGCGCAACGCGCCCAGGTTGCGGCCTTCGCGAAGGCGCTCGGCATCAATCCGATGTGATGTGCTCGCATTAGACGCTATTCCGCCGCAAGCCGCACTTCCGGCGCGGCGGCGCGCACGTCGGCATCGACGTGCTTTTCGTATTTGACGAAGTTTTCCTGGAACATGCGCACGAGCTTGCGCGCGGTTTCGTCAAAGGCTGCCTTGTCCTTCCAGGTCTTCATTGGATAGAGCAGGTGCGGTTCGACGCCGGGCACCGAGGTCGGCACGGCGAAGCCAAAATACGGATCCGTTCGGTAGCTTGCGTTCTTCAGCGAGCCGTCGAGCGCGCCGGTGACCAGTGCCCGCGTCGCCTTGATCGGCATCCGCCGGCCGGTGCCATAAATGCCGCCGGTCCACCCGGAATTCACCAGCCAGCAGTCGACATTGTGCTTCCCGATGAGATCACGCAGCAGGTTGCCGTACTCGGCCGGCGGCCGCGGCAGGAACGGTGCGGCAAAGCAGGTCGAGAATTCCGGCTCGACGCCGACCAGACCTTTCTCGGTGCCGGCGACTTTGGCGGTGTAGCCGGAAAGGAAATGATACATCGCCTGCGCTGGCGTCAGCTTGGCGATCGGCGGCATCACGCCGAACGCGTCGGCGGTCAGGAAGATGATGTTCTTCGGCTGGCCGGCGCTGCCAGTTTTCGACGCCAGCGGCATGAATTCGACCGGATAGGCCGAGCGGGTATTTTCCGTGAGCTTGTCGCTGTCGAAGTCGCAGACGCGAGTGGCAGGATCAAAAACGACGTTTTCAAGCACGGCGCCGAAGCGGTTTGTCGCTGCGTAAATCTCGGGCTCGGCTTCCTTCGAAAGCTTGATGGTCTTGGCGTAGCAGCCGCCCTCGAAATTGAAGATGCCGTTTTCGCTCCAACCATGCTCGTCGTCGCCGATCAGCGTCCGGTTGGGGTCGGCCGATAGCGTGGTCTTGCCAGTGCCGGACAATCCGAAGAACAACGCGACATCGCCGTCCTTGCCGACATTGGCCGAGCAATGCATCGGCATGACGCCTTGCGCCGGCAGATAAAAATTCAGCGTCGTGAACACCGACTTCTTCATCTCGCCCGCATAGGACGAGCCGCAGATCAGAACAATCTTGCGGGTGAAGTCGATTGCCACCATCGTATCGGCGCCTTCGCGGCCACCGTGACGCTTGGCATCCGGCTTGAACGACGGCATGTCGACGATCGTCATATCGGGAACGTAGCTCGCGAGTTCCGAGCGCTCGGGGCGAATCAGGAGCTGACGAATGAACAGCGAGTGCCAGGCGAGCTCGGTGAAGACGCGCGCCTTGATGCGGTACTGCGGGTCAGCGCCGCCGTAGAGATCCTGGGCGAACAGTGTTTTGCCCTTGGCGTGGGCGATGAAATCCGCAAGCAAAGTGTCGAACTGCTGTTTGCTTTGCTTGCGATTGCCGTCCCACCAAACGGTGTTCTCAGTCGTGGTGTCGACGACCGTGTGCTTATCTTTGGGTGAGCGGCCGGTGTGGTGGCCGGTCTCGGCGCAGAACGCACCGCCGTCCACGAGCGAACCCTCGCCGTTACGGATCGCGTGCTCGACCAGGAGAGTGTCTGGCAGGTTCCAATTAATGCCGGCGAGATCTTTGAAGCCGAATTTGTCGGCGCCGCAAGCGCCGTTCCTCGTTCCCGTTTCCTGCACCGTTAGCCTCCGCCTGATAGCCCAAATATCGGCACATCTATCGTTTGCGCCGGAGCCCTGTCCGGCCGGCTGGCGACGCTGCGCAACGCCAATCCAACCGCCGGCAAGCGTGGACCCTATATCGAGCGATGCAGGCCTGCCAAGATCAACTTTGCCTCAAGACTAACCGGCGGACGTGCCCGCATTCCTGTGCTGCATTGCAACGCACGGCGCGTGCTTCGGTTGCGGGAGTCTCTGGGTTGCCGGCGCTTTTTGGGCGCTTCGCCTACACGCTGCGTGCTTTGGCGGCTAGGTCCACCACGGCCTTGCGCAATTGCTCGGCGCCGATAATGCGCGATGAAAACGGCAAGCGCAGCGTCGCGTCGCCCCAGGCGAGGTCGAGGCCGTCGGGATCGAGGCCGGTAAGCCGCCAGTTGCCATCTTGCGCGCCGAGAAGTTTGGTGGCGTAGAGCCGCACGGCTTCGGCGTGGTCTTCGTTCATATGAGCAACGGCGTCCGCTTCGGCGGCCAGCAAATCTTCGGCGCCAGAGAGGTCCGTCATCACCTCAGAGGCTTTCAGATCGGCGGCGCGGGCGAAGCCGCCATTGAGGTGCGCCGAAACGGCGTCGAGCCGCCAGAACGAAAAATCGGCGAAGCCGGCGTAGAGCTCGGACTTCGGGTGCCTGGCAAGGAAACGCCGCCGCAGCCGCGGGCCTCGCGTGTCGTTGCGCGCGACCTGGATAAAAGCACCTATGAGTGTCAAGCGCGGGTGCGCCAGCGGGTCGCCCTTGCCTGTCGACGCCAGCAGCAACGAGGCGCGGCCGTCGATTTCAAGATTGGCGGTATGGGTCGATAGCCGTGAGATCAAGATGAGCGGTGCGCCGTCGGCGTCGGTCGCCACGTTAACCAGCGAAGCGAATGGATGTCCGGTATTGCGGTCGATGGTCGCCAGTGCTCCGGCCCGCGTCGTCCGCAACAGTGCCTTGGCGACCTGTTTCGGGTCGAAATCTGGCGCCGGGGCATTTTCAGGAAGGCGATTGGGCATGCTGCCGGGCAGCGGGACGTTTTGGTCGGCCTCAGCCATGCCGGCCCCCAATCGTCATCCTTTCCTGTTCCTTTCCCATGTCACTCCATCTCACGGCAATTGCCTCGACTTCGCCTTGTTTAATCACACTTCTGCCCCCACATGGGGCTTCAAAGGTCGACGGGGCCGGGCTGGTGATGCTGCGGCCGATTCATGTTAGAAAGCCGCCATGCCGACAATCGCCCTCGTCGACGACGACCGTAATATCCTAACCTCGGTCTCGATCGCGCTCGAGGCTGAAGGCTATCGCATTACGACCTATACCGACGGCGCCTCCGCGCTCGACGGCTTCAAGACCACGCTGCCGGACCTTGCCATCCTCGACATCAAGATGCCGCGCATGGACGGCATGGAGACGCTGCGGCGGCTCCGCCAAAAATCTGATCTGCCCGTGATCTTCCTTACCTCGAAGGATGAGGAGATCGACGAATTGTTCGGCCTGAAAATGGGCGCCGACGATTTCATCCGCAAACCGTTTTCGCAGCGCCTCCTGGTCGAGCGCGTCAAGGCGGTACTGCGCCGCGTCTCGCCTAAGGACGGCGCAGCGCCGAAGGAAGCCGACAGCAAAGTCCTGGAGCGTGGACTCCTGCGCATGGACCCCGAGCGCCACACCTGTACCTGGAAGAACGAGCCGGTCACGCTCACCGTCACCGAGTTTTTGATCCTCCAGGCGCTCGCCAGCCGGCCGGGTGTGGTGAAGAGCCGCAACGCCTTGATGGATGCGGCCTACGACGATCAGGTCTATGTTGATGACCGGACCATAGACAGCCACATCAAGCGCTTGCGCAAGAAGTTCAAAGCCAGCGACGACGATTTTGACATGATCGAGACGCTGTATGGTGTCGGCTATCGATTTAAGGAATGACGCGCTGAAACTGCGCCCGGGCCGCGCGCTCTCGTATTGCGAGCCAAAGTTCGCCGGCCGGTGAATACTGACGGGAGCGGCAGCGTACGGTAGAATGGGGCGTGATCCGAACCCCGGCAAACGACGTGCTCGATCGAACCGCAGAAACGGCTCGCGCCGGTGCGCAGGCCCATCAAGCGAACAACGTGGAACCTCATCGGGGTTCCGACGACGGCAGCCTTTCGGCCGGCGCATCAATCCAATCCCAGACCCGGTCCGATGTCGAAAGCGAGAGCGGCGGCGACGTGTCCGTCGCGCGCCGCGGTATCGCACGGGTCGGCCACTGGCTTCGCCGCGCGTTGCAGTTCTTCGTTGCGCAGAGTTCTTCGAGCCTCACGCGCCGCATTGTTTCGCTCAACGTCGCTGGCCTACTCGCGCTGTCGATCGGCATCAACTATCTCTCGCAATTTCGCGCCGGGTTGATCGACGCTCGCGTGCAAAGCCTCCTAGTGCAGGGCGAAATCATCGCCGGCGCGATCGCCGCCTCGGCGACCGGCGACACCGACTCCTCGATTACCGTCGATCCGGGCACGCTGCTCAATTTGCAGCCCGGGCAAAGCTACGGGCCGACCGAGGAAGCGCTGTACGGCATCGACTTCCCGATCAATCCCGAGCGCGTGGCGCCGATCCTGCGGCGCCTGATTTCTCCCACCAAGACGCGCGCCCGCATTTACGACCGCGATGGCGTGCTTCTCGTCGACAGCCGCAATCTATTCGGGCGGGGCGACGTACTGCGCTTCGATCTGCCGCCCCCGACCGCTGAAAAGCCGGGCATTTTCCAGCGCGGCATGCTCGCGGTGCGCAGGTGGCTGGGACGAGGCGATCTGCCGCTTTACCACGAGCTCGGCGCCGACAACGGCAAAGGCTATCCAGAAGTCGCGCAAGCTCTTGGCGGCGAGAATGCCAGCATGGTGAGCATCAACGATCGCGGCGACGTGATCGTTTCCGTCGCCGTGCCTGTGCAGCGCTTCCGCGCAGTGCGCGGCGCACTGATGCTGTCGACCCAAGGCGCCGACATCGACGATATGGTCGAAGCCGAACGTTTCGCCATCCTCAAGGTCTTCCTGATTGCCGCCGCCGTGATGGTGGTGCTATCGATTCTTTTGGCGGGCACGATTGCTGAGCCGGTTCGCCGTCTTGCCGACGCCGCCGAAAGCGTTCGCCGCCGCATCCGTTCCCGCGTCGAGATTCCCGATTTCACTCGCCGGCGCGACGAGATCGGACATCTTTCCGGCACATTGCGGGACATGACCAACGCGCTATATAGCCGGATCGAAGCCATCGAGAGCTTTGCGGCCGACGTCGCGCACGAGCTGAAAAATCCGCTCACCTCGCTGCGTTCGGCGGTCGAGACGCTGCCCGTCGCCAAATCCGACGAGAGCCGGGGCCGGCTTCTCGCCATCATCCAGCACGACGTCAAACGCCTCGATCGCTTGATCACCGATATCTCGGATGCGAGCCGACTCGACGCCGAGCTGCAGCGCCAAGAGTCCGCGCCGGTCGATCTGACGAGGCTTCTCAGCACACTGGTCGGGGTCGCCAATGAAGTGAAGCGCGACGATGGCGTCAAGGTCACGCTGCGTTTCGAAGGCGGCGGGGCGCGCGCCTTCATGGTTCCCGGTCATGATTTCCGGCTCGGCCAGATCGTCGACAATCTGATTGAAAACGCGCGCTCGTTTTCAGCGCCGGGCGGTACGGTGCGCCTCACCTGCCGGCGTCTGCGCAGCCAGGTCGAGATTTTGGTCGATGACGATGGCCCGGGCGTCCGACCCGACGTGCTCGAAAAGATTTTCGAGCGCTTCTATACCGACCGCCCGCATCAGGGGTTCGGCCAGAACTCCGGTCTGGGGCTTTCGATCTCAAAGCAGATTGTCGATGCCCACGGCGGCTCGATCTGGGTCGAAAATCGCACCGGCGCGCCCGACGCGAACGGCGAACCGGCGGTGTTTGGCGCACGATTTGTCATACGCTTGCCGGCGATGTGATGGCGCCGCAAGAGACGGCGCATGCCTCCGCGGTTCTGGTCGGTGCGCGCGCGGTGCTGATCCGTGGGCCGTCGGGCGCCGGCAAGTCGCGGCTGGCGCGCGAACTGATCGAGGCGGCGCGTGGCAACGGGCTCGGCTTTGCAATGCTGGTCGGCGACGACCGCGTTCATCTCGAGGCCGCAGGGGGGCGAGTGTTGGTACGGCCGGCCGAGGCGCTGGCCGGCCTTCTGGAAGTTCGCGGGCTGGGGCTGCTGCGGCTCGATCATGAGCCTCGGGCCGTGGTCGGTTTGGTGGTCGATCTTGATGCCGCCGACGCCGAAAGACTGCCGGATCGGCAAAGCACTGATATCTCAGGCATAGTGCTGCCGCGACTTGCCGTCGCAACGGGTGCCGAGGCCTTGCCCGTGATACTTGCCCACCTCATCTCAGGCCGGCTGAAAGCGCAGATTTAGCGCACGATTTGAGGTTTTGAGCCGTTGCACCGGCCGGCCGGAACCGCCGATGGGCGATTGGTTAACCATGACGACCGTAGAATAGCCGGAGCCTCGAATGCGGGTTCCGAGTGCCGATTCGACTTTCGTCTACCGCAATGCAACAAACTCCGAAATTCCACGAGAAAGCCTCTTGCGCCGGGGCTTTGGATGGGCAAGATGAGCACCCTTTCGTGCGGTGCAACCGGGACGCGCCCGCGGGGAGTTCCATGATTGGTGTAGTGCTGGTGACTCACGGGCGCCTCGCTGTCGAGTTTCGCGCGGCGTTGGAGCACGTGGTCGGACCACAGGCGCAGATCGAAGCGGTCACGATCGGGCCGGAGGATGACGTCGAAGAGCGCCGCAAGGACATCATCGAGGCGGTCAAGCGCGTCGACACCGGCGATGGTGTCGCCATCCTTACCGACATGTTCGGTGGCACCCCGTCGAACCTCGCCATCTCGGTCATGAGCCGACCCAAGGTCGAGGTGCTCGCTGGCATCAATCTTCCGATGTTGGTCAAGCTTGCCAAGGTCCGCGATGAATGCCCGCTGGCTGATGCCGTCGCGGCCGCCCAGGAAGCCGGGCGCAAATACGTCACCATCGCCAGCCGGGTTCTCACCGGCAAATGAACGAGCCGGCCCGCACCGCGGACGACTGTAGCGGCGAGAAGCCGCCGCTCCGCGAAGGCGCTGTGTCTCGCGTTCTGACCATTTGCAACAGGAAGGGACTGCACGCGCGTGCGTCGGCGCGTTTTGTCCAGACGGTCGAGAAATTTGACGCCGATGTGCGCGTCATGCGCTGCGGCGAGACCGTCGGCGGCACGTCGATCATGGGGCTGATGATGCTCGCGGCGTCGCCCGGCACCAAGATCACGGTTGAGGCGACTGGCCCGCAGGCCGCCGAAGCGATCGACGCGCTGACCGTGCTGATTGAGTTGCGCTTCGGTGAGAACGAGTGATTGACTGACGTAAGGATTGACGGCGTTCGTCGATGGCACGGCGCTGTGCCATATCGATCAGCGGCTGCCGCTACCCGGCCTGCCGTGTAGTGCTGCCGAAAGCGAACTGACCTCAGCGATTTTTGTTCTTGGCCGCGGCCTTTTTCAGATCGGCGACAAAAGACTTGTAGGCTGCGCGCTTATCGGCCTTGTCTTTTATCCGCAACAGCGACGACGGATGAACCGTGGCGGCAAGCATAGTGCCGTCCGGCAGTTGGAGCGGTTTCTGCCGCAAATTTGAAATCGTCACGGTCTTGCCTGTAAGGCTGCGTGCCGCGGTCACGCCAAGCGCAATGATGGTCGATGGTTTGACCAGGGTTCTTTCGTGTTCGAGCCAGATCCGGCAGCGGTCGATCTCGTAACTGTTCGGGCGTTTGTGCAGCCGCCGTTTGCCGCGCATCTCATGCTTGAAGTGCTTGACCGCGTTGGTAATGAAAGTCTCTTCGCGGGCGATGCCGGCGTCTTGCAGTGCCTGGTCGAGAATGCGGCCGGCGGGACCGACGAACGGCTTGCCGGCGAGGTCCTCCTTATCGCCGGGCTGCTCGCCGACCAGCATGAATGTCGCGGTCTTCGGACCTTCACCTGGCACGGCTTGGGTGGCGCTCCGGTACAGCGGACAGCGCCGGCAATGCTCCTCGCCTTCGGCAAGCTTGCCGAGGGACTTGATCGGCAATTTGGTGCCAGCATCTTGATCCATGTGAGGAAAATGCACTGTGGGCGGCTTGGTTTCATGCACTTTGGTTCATAGACATAAAGGTATCTTTATGTCCTTATTGCCGTCCGTCGAGTAGGCTGCTATAGCCACGGCCACTTGCGCCGCCCGTCAGGCCGCGCCGTCATTTCCGGCAACCAAACACCATCAGGGAATCCCATGAACACCGCTGCCAAGCCAACGACCCCGCAAGCCGATTACGTCGTCAAGGACATCGGGCTGGCCGAGTGGGGCCGCAAGGAAATCAGCATTGCCGAAACCGAAATGCCGGGATTGATGGCGACGCGCGAGGAGTTCGGGCCGAAGCAGACGCTGCGCGGCGCCCGCATTGCCGGTTCGCTGCACATGACCATTCAGACCGCGGTGCTGATCGAGACGTTGAAAGCGCTAGGCGCCGACGTGCGCTGGGCTTCCTGCAACATCTATTCGACGCAGGATCATGCCGCTGCGGCGATCGCGGCCGCTGGCACGCCGGTGTTTGCGATCAAGGGCGAGAGTTCTGAAGGATTATTGGGAATACACCCGCAAGATTCTGGAGTGGGGCGATGGCGGCCTCCCCAACATGATCCTCGATGATGGCGGAGACGCCACCATGCTGGTCCATTCCGGACTGCGCGCCGAGAAAGGCGATGCTGCCTTTCTCGACAAGCCAGAGAATGAAGAGGAAGAAGTCTTCTATGCGCTGATCAAGCGCACGCTGAAGGAGAAGCCGGGCTGGTTCGCCAAGCTCGCGGCCAGCATCAAGGGCGTGTCCGAGGAGACCACCACCGGCGTGCATCGGCTCTACCAGATGGCCAAGGAAGGCCGCCTGCTGTTCCCCGCAATCAACGTCAACGACAGCGTCACCAAATCGAAGTTCGACAATCTCTACGGCTGCCGCGAGTCATTGGTCGACGGCATCCGCCGTGGCACCGACGTGATGATGGCCGGCAAGGTAGCGATGGTCGCCGGTTTCGGCGACGTCGGCAAAGGCTCGGCCGCTTCGCTGCGCCAGGCCGGCTGCCGGGTCATGGTCTCGGAGATCGATCCGATCTGCGCATTGCAGGCGGCTATGGAAGGCTATGAGGTCGTCACCATGGAGGACGCGGCGCCGCGCGCCGACATTTTCTGTCACCGCGACCGGCAATGTCGACGTCATCACCATCGAGCACATGCGCAAGATGAAGGACCGCGCCATCGTCTGTAATATCGGTCATTTCGACAGCGAGATTCAGGTCGCGGCGCTGAAGAATCTGAAGTGGAACAACATCAAGCCCCAGGTCGACGAGATCGAATTTCCCGATCGCCATCGCATCATTCTGTTGTCCGAAGGCCGGCTGGTGAATCTCGGCAACGCCATGGGCCATCCGAGCTTCGTGATGTCGTCGTCGTTCACCAATCAGACGCTGGCGCAGATCGAGCTGTGGACCAATCCCGGAAAATACGAGAAGAAGGTCTACACGCTGCCGAAGCACCTCGACGAGAAGGTTGCGCGGCTGCATCTCGACAAGATCGGCGTCAGGTTGACCAAGCTGTCGGACAAGCAGTCGAGCTATATCGGCATCCCGGTCGCAGGGCCGTTCAAGACGGATCAATACCGCTATTAAGAGCCCGCCCGCTGCTCACTGGCGGGGCGGGATGGTTGCTATGACGAAGCTTCTCGGCCTGCCTTGAAGGCCAAGCCAGTGCGGCGTCAAGGTGACTTCGGTCATTCTTCCGATGGGCCCGGTTGCGGAAACCGCCGCCATGCGCTCAAGGCAATTCATGCCATCAGACGGACATGCGATCGCGATGCCCTCGTGCATGATGCGCATGCGGTTCACCCAGGGCGACAGATACTGTGAGAAGTCGGCAAAGATCATTGGTTTGTCGGTCATGTAAAAGGCTACCGAACTTACCAGCGCGAATGGTCCGCCGACTAGCCGCAGTGGCGCACTGGACGTTTCGTGCCATTCTCGCTCGGTAGCTTCTGCGGCCAACCGCGCATACACGGCGTCGTTCTCGACACCGGTCTTGAGAATTGTCAGCGCAACGAGCGGAGAAGCGGCGACGATCAGCAGGGCCAGCATCGTCACAATCGCGGCGAGCCGTCTCACGGCGATGCGAGGCACCAGCACGAGCGGCGACGCCAGCATCATGACCGGCATAAGATTGAGGGCGGGCTCGTTCCAGAGCGATAGCAAGTTGGTCTTCGTGGACATTGCCACGACGACCGGCAATAGCAGCGGCGTCCAGAACAGCAGTGTCGCCGAGCGGCGCGCCGGCTCGATGGCGAACCAGCTATCGCGAATCGCCGCCCGCGTCGGCCGAAACAGAACGACTCCAAGCGCGAGTGCAGTCGCGGCATAGCCGAGCGTCCCGGCGCTGTACTCTGTAAGCGAGTCCAAATAATCCATAATTGAATTTGCCGACCGCCTAGTCGCGATCCATCGCAATGGCGGAAATTCATTTTGCACGAGCCAAATCGTGTGCGGCAACACGGCGACAATGAACACGCCGGCCGTGAGCCACGGCGCGCTTGATCGCCAATAGGCAACACGCCGCCGATCAAGCAGTGTCGTGAGAGACAAGGCCACGAGGAGAAATGCCGACCAATATTTGGTCATCATCGCGGCTGCCGCGGCAAGCCCCGTCAGCACCGCCCAGCCGGTGCGCCGCGTCTCAAGGGAGTGCATGAAGGCCCACAGCGTCAGTGCCCAGAGCGGGATCAGCGCGGAGTTCTGGTCGAATTTCAAACCGAAGAAAGTATAGAAGGGTACAACGGCGAGCAGAAACGGCACTGCCGCGCGTTTTTCGCCTTCAAGCCAAACAGCGCAAAGCTCGGTAGCCAGGTAGATGCCGGCGGAGACGGTCGTTACCGCAAGCAACGTGAACGCCCAATCGGCCAGCGGAAAGATCGAAAACCAAAGTTTCACCACGTAAGCGAGTAACGGCGGATGCTTGGGATAGCCGAGCGCCGGCTCGCGCGCCCAAATCACCATCTCCGCCATGTCGGCGTTGATGTCCTGGCTCGACTTCGCGATCACGCCATAGAGCATCCACGCCGCCGCAAAGGCGAGAACGAGCAGCAGCGTGGTCCGCCGCCATCGCTTCGGATCGCACAATCCGTCAACGAGGCCGGCGAAGGCGAGACCTAACCGATCGAGATGAGACAGCAGCATTGGTCCGGAGACGTTGCGCGCTTTAACTCTTGAGAAAGCGGCTGCGGGGGGCGCCTCGGTCTATGGCATGGGTCCCTTTAGCAGTCCATTCACCGGGAGATGGGGCGGGTACAGGCCGCCGCGTTATCCTCGCATTAAGGCCGGTGCATTGAATATGCTGCAACGTTGTCGTTAGGTCCTGACCGTGAACATCGCAGCCTGTTTGAGCCAAACAGCCCCGGCGCCAGCTCCAGAGGCGAATACGGCGCCACGGCCGGGGCCGGAACTGTGCATCGTGGTGCCGACCTACAATGAACGGGTCAATGTTCCGATTCTGATCGACGCGGTTTCGCGTGTTCTCGCCTCCTGCGACTGGGAATTGCTGTTCGTTGACGACAATTCGCCGGATGGCACAGCGGCTGTCGCCAGTGCTATCGGCGAAGTCAACGGTCGGGTCCGCTGCATGCGCCGCATCGGCCGGCGGGCCCACGCCGGGGCCTGTCTCGAAGGGTTGCTCGCCAGCCAGGCGCGCTATCTCGCCTGCATGGATGCCGACATGCAGCACGACGAGACGCTGCTCATTGCCATGCTTGATCGCTTGCGCGCGGGAGACGTCGATCTGGTGGTGGCTAGCCGCTACATGAGCGGGGGCTCCGCCGCAGGTCACAACAAAAACCGTGCGCTGTTGAGCCGCTGGTCGAACACGTTTGTACAGCGCGTGCTCGGGGTCAATCTCACCGACACCATGAGCGGTTACTTTATGATCCGGCGCGATGTCTTTCACACGGTCGCGCCCGGGATTTCCACGCAGGGCTATAAGCTTCTGCTCGATATCCTGGCGACGCGCGGCGTTCGCCTGCGCACTGTCGAAATTCCCAGTACGTTCCGCGAGCGCCTGCATGGCGAAAGCAAGCTCGACAGCAAGATCGCGCTCGAATGCGTCGCGCTTGTCACCTCAAAGCTCACCAAAGATACAGTTTCGCCACGGTTCTTGCTGTTCTGTCTCGTCGGCCTGACCGGCCTTGTCGTCCATCTCGGCATTTTGTTGGCGCTGCTGAAGCCGGAAGCGCTGTCGTTCGCCGTGGCGCAGACGCTCGCCATGCTAGGCGCTACCACCTGGAATTTCATGCTCAACAATCTGCTGACGTTCCGGGACCAGCGGTTGTCCGGCTGGCGGTTTGTGAGCGGCCTCATCCGCTTTCACGTGGTCTGTGCCATCGGTGCGATTTCGAATGTCGGGCTTGCCACCTGGATCTACAGCAACGATGTCTATGCCAACGACACGCGATGGTGGATCGCCGGGCTCGGTGGCGCGCTGATCGGCGCAGTCTGGAATTTTGCGGTCAGCACTGCCTTCGTCTGGCGCCGTGGCTGAACGCCTAAACTGTTAACGCGTCTGCGGCGGGATAATCACGATCTCATAGTGCACCGGTGTGTCGTCGGTGCCGAAATAATGTCGTGCCAGCGTGACCTCATCAACCTTGGCGCCGTAGCGCGCGGCATAGGCGTTCATTTTCTGCACGCAGGCTATTTCCGGTTCTGGACACACGATCGCGATGCCCTCGCGCTCGATGCGGTCCTCGTTGACCCAGGGCGTGCGCTCCGGGCTGGTTATCGCGAACGTCGCCGGCCGGCTCGGGAAGTACTCATTGCTGCCATCGACGAGATTTCTGAAGCTGCCGACGATGCGCAACGGGGCGTTGGTGTGCTCGCGCCATGACCGCTCGACGGCCTGCGCGGTCAGCCGGTAGTGGGTGGCGTAATTCGGCACGCCGTTGCGGTGGATGACAACGGCGATCACCGGCGAGGCGGCAACCATGACCAGCGGAAATATGATCGCCAGCGCCAGCAGTAGGATCGCGGCAGCGCGATGCACGGACTGCAGCGGTGATGACAACAGCAGAACCGGAAGCAACGTCATTCCCGATATCGACCACAGCGGGTCGAGCCGACTGTGAACTATAATGGCGACAAGTGCCGCAAGAAGGAACGGTGCGGCGAATGCAATGACGAAGATGCGGCGCTCAGCCTTGGCCGGCCACAGCGTATCTTTGATCGCCGCCAAGCTCGGGCGGGTTACGAACAGATTGAGCACTATCGGTGCGGCGATATAGCCGAGAATGCCGACGATGAAATAGAGCGACCACTGTGCAGCCGTGGCGAACGTAGTTTCATGCGACGTCATAGCGAAAGTGAACGTCGTGAAACCATGGGTCGCGATGTAGGCAAGGTGTGGGGCCAGCGCTATCGCGCCAACCGCTATCGTCAGCCACGGCGCGGGCGAACGGAAATAGATCTTGCGGCGTGGATCGGTCACTGCCGCGATCGCAAGGCCGGCGAGCAGGACGAGCGACCAGTATTTGCCAAGCATTGCGGCGGCGGCGCCTAAGCCCGCCAGCGCCGCCCATCCGGCGCGGCGGGTCTCAAACGAGAGCAGGAACCACCATGTTGTCGCCGCCCAGAACGGCGTCAGCACCGGGGTGACGGCAAATTTGAGTGCGTGAAAATTGTAGAATGGCAGGAATGTCAGCAGCACGATACCGACGACACGCTTTTCGGGTGTGAGATACCGTGCCGAAAGTCGCCAAGTGATCCACAGCGCCGCCGTAGCCGTGATTATGCCGAGCAGATAGAACGACCAATCTTCGACCGGCATCACGCTGAACCAGGCCCGCATCAGCCACGCGCCAAGCGGCGGGTGGGTCGGCGCGCTGAGCACCACCTGATGCGACCAGGCGAACATTTCGCCGATGTCAAAGTGAAGGTCCTGGCTGCCCTTGGCGATGGTGCCGTAGACCGTCCACGTAACCGCATAGGCGGCGAGCAACAACGCCATGGCACGCTCGCAGCGCGCCGGATCGACCAGCGCACCAAAAAGCCGCTCGAACGGATTGCGCGCCGGCTGGGCGATTTCAGTTGTTGTCATTAGCATTCAGTGTGCCGGTTCCGCCGCGCGGGCGTAATCAATGCGTTGATCAGTACAATTAATTTTATGGCGATATGTATGTGCGGATTGTAAGTCATCCGGTGGGTGAGTATCTCGCCGCGGTGGAGACTTGTTGATGGAAGCGATGAGACCCCGATCCGCCAGTCGGCGCCGAATAGTCCAGTAAGGAACGCAGCGTAGCGCGAAGGCAATTCCGGATCAACGACAGTGTCGATTCCCTTGCGCTGTGTCCAAAGCAAAAAAGCGGCGTGCCGCATGCGATGCTGCCGATCGGGCGGTCAGAGATGGTGAAAATGTTCTTGGATTAGCGCGGCGCGTTCGTTTGGGTCACGGGTATAATCGCCGCGTTCTCGGCTTGCGTCTCAACTCTATTCGCGAGTGCCGGTTCGAGCGTCTTGCCTTCGCGTGCAGGGATGCCGGGAGGACGCCGAACCCACAGCATCGCCGCGAAGGTGAAATAAAGGACCATCGCGCCCGCAGGCAATATAGGCAAAATCGGTAACTGTCTGGCCAGCGAGGTCGTTGGAAGTGCCGGCGCGCAACAGAAAACTTACTCTTAGTACAACACAGCCGAGCACATGTATTCGCCGATCAGCGATGGTGGCTGCGCCCACCAGGATCAGCGATTAATTGTAGAGATTGGCCCCGTTCCAAGTATCCCAGAAGACAAGTTTCGGCGAGCTTCCGGGTGCTATTGTCGGCTCCACGACCTGCCGCAGCCAGTCGTTGAAATAGCCAACGTGCCCACCGCGTAGCGCACCGAAGATTTCAGGCAGCAAACTCACTGCGATAAAGGCGACCGTGAAAGACAGGCACGAGAGGTAACGCTGCTTGGCCGCGCCGTCGTTGCCTTTGCCGAAATGCGGGAAGAAGGCCACCGCCAGCACAACGAGGATTATCCAGCCGCGCCAACGGCTGAGCCATTGCATCATTGGTCGTCTATGCTTGCGCCCATCGAGCAGTGCGACGGTCTTATCAGTGCCGCCAACCTACGCAAGCGCTGCCTGATCGAGCGACGACGGCGGACGCTGCCGCTCGCGATTTGCCATTCACGGCCAGCCAGTGCTTGCCGCTGCGGGACGCGGATGTTATCTGCCCCTGATGAGCGCGGTACCCATCGCCAATATCCGTAATTTCTCGATCATCGCCCATATCGACCACGGCAAATCGACGCTCGCCGACCGGCTGATCCAGTCCACCGGCGGTCTCGAAGCGCGCGAAATGGTCGAGCAGGTGCTTGATTCCATGGATATCGAGCGCGAGCGCGGCATTACCATCAAGGCGCAGACCGTGCGGCTCAATTACCGGGCCCGCGACGGCAAGGATTACGTGCTCAACCTGATCGATACGCCCGGCCACGTCGACTTTGCCTACGAGGTCAACCGATCGTTGGCGGCGTGCGAGGGCGCGCTGCTGGTGGTCGACGCCTCGCAGGGCGTCGAGGCGCAGACGCTTGCCAACGTCTATCAGGCGATCGACAACAATCTCGAAATCGTCCCGGTGCTCAACAAGGTCGACCTGCCGGCGGCTGAGCCCGACAAGGTCAAGCAGCAGATCGAGGACGTCATCGGGCTCGACGCCTCGGATGCGATTTTGATCTCGGCGAAAACGGGTGAGAACGTGCCGGCGGTTCTGGAAGCGATCGTGAACCGCCTGCCGCCGCCGAAGGGCGACGCATCGGCGCCGCTCAAGGCGCTACTGGTCGACAGCTGGTACGACGCCTATCTCGGCGTCGTCGTGCTGTTTCGCGTCGTCGACGGCATTCTCAAGAAGGGCCAGCGTATCCGCATGATGGGAACCGACGCGGCTTACGAGGTCGATCGCGTCGGCGTGTTCACGCCCAAACGCGTCGAGCGCGATGAGCTCGGCCCGGGCGAGATCGGCTTCCTCACCGCTTCGATCAAGGAGGTGGCAGACACCCGCGTCGGCGATACCATTACCGATGAAAAGAGGCCGGTGGCCCAGCCGCTGCCGGGCTTTCGCCCCGCAATCCCGGTGGTGTTCTGCGGGCTGTTTCCGGTCGATGCCGCGGATTTCGAAGCATTGCGCGCGGCGATGGGCAAGCTCCGTCTCAACGATGCGAGCTTCAGCTACGAAATGGAAACATCCGCCGCACTCGGCTTCGGCTTCCGCTGCGGCTTCCTCGGCCTATTGCATCTCGAAATCATCCAGGAAAGGCTCGAGCGCGAGTTCAATCTCAACCTGATCGCGACCGCGCCATCGGTGATCTACAAGATCAAGCTGCGCAACGGCCAGCATATCGAGATTCACAACCCGGTTGATATGCCGGACCCCAATCACATCGAGGAAATGCAGGAGCCATGGATCGAGGCGACGATCCTCACGCCCGACGACTATCTCGGCGCCGTGCTGAAACTGTGTCAGGACCGCCGCGGCGAACAGAAAGAATTGACGTATGTCGGTAATCGCGCCATGGCGAAATACGATCTGCCTCTCAACGAAGTGGTGTTCGATTTCTACGATCGGCTGAAATCGGTGTCGCGCGGCTACGCTTCGTTCGACTATCACCTCACCGATTACCGCCCGGCCGACCTGGTCAAATTGCAGATGTTGGTCAATGCTGAGCCGGTCGACGCGCTCGCCATGCTGGTGCACCGCACCCGGGCCGAGAGCCGCGGCCGCGCCATGGCGGAGAAACTCAAGGAGCTCATCCCGCCGCACATGTTCCAGGTGCCGATCCAGGCCGCGATCGGCGGCAAGATCATCGCCCGCGAGACCGTGCGCGCCTTCAGGAAAGACGTCACCGCGAAATGCTATGGCGGCGACGTGTCACGCAAGCGCAAGCTTCTCGATAAGCAGAAGGAAGGCAAGAAGCGGATGCGGCAGTTCGGTAAGGTCGACATCCCGCAGGAAGCGTTTATCGCCGCGCTGAAGGTGGATGTGTGAGTTTCGACGTCGTTATCGTCGGCGCCGGCGCGGCGGGGTGCGTGCTGGCGAACCGGCTGTCGGCGCGATCGAGCAATAAGGTGCTCCTGCTCGAAGCGGGGCGCGATACGCCGCCGGGTGCTGAGCCGGCGGACATTCTCGATTCCTATCCGACCTCCTACTACAACAGCGACTATTTCTGGCCCGATCTGAAAGTGCATTGGCGACGTAAGGATAACTCGCCGCTTGTCGGATATTCCCAAGGCCGCGTCATGGGCGGCGGCTCGTCGGTCATGGGAATGGTGGCCTATCGGGGCACGCCGGACGATTTTGCCGAATGGCAGGCGCTCGGTGCTTCCGGATGGGGGTGGGACGACGTGTTGCCGTATTACCGGCGGCTTGAGCACGACTGGGATTTCGACGGCGTGCTGCACGGCCAGAACGGCCCCGTTCCGATCCGCCGCACCGCCGTCGAGGATTGGGCGCCGCTAGCGAAGGCGGTGCATCTGTTCGCGCAGGAGCGTCAGATCCCGTTCGTCGCCGACATGAACGGCGATTTCCGCGACGGCTACGGCGGCGTCCCCATGAGCAACTGGCCGCAAAAGCGCGGCTCCGCGGCAATCTGTTATCTCGGCGCCGGAGTGCGCAGCCGCGACAATCTGAAGATCATCGACCGTGCCATGGCGACCGGCCTCATGTTCGACGGGGCTCGCGCCATCGGTGTGATCGCGACGGTAGGCGGAAAAACCATGCATTTCTATGGCCGCGAGATCATCGTCGCTCTCGGCGGCATTCACTCACCGGCTTTTTTGATGCGTGCGGGACTGGGCGCAGCGAGCGAGCTTCGCGAACTTGGCATCGACGTTCTCCGTGATCTGCCGGGTGTCGGAAAGAACCTTTCCAACCACGCCATTCTCTTCATCGGGCTTTTGCAAAAGCCCGATGCGAGGCAATCGAGCCAGATACGGCCGCATCCGATGTCGGCGTTCCGTTATTCGTCCGGCCTGCCCGGTGCGCCGAATTCCGACATGTACATCAACGTCCAGTGCAAGACTTCATGGAGCCCGCTCGGCCGTCAGGTCGCCAATCTCGCGCCGTCGCTGCTCAAGCCGATGGCGCGCGGCCAGGTGTCGCTCGCTTCGCCCGATCCTGCGGCGACGCCGCGCGTTGAATTCAATTTCACCGGTCACGAACTTGACACGCAGCGCTTCATGCAGGGCATCCGCCGCTGCGTGGAAATATTGGCGCACGATGCCGTGCGGGCGATGACGCGCCTGACTTTCCCGGTGAAATTTTCCGACCGGCTGCGGCGTTTGAACCGGCTTACAACCACGAACAAGATGACGAGCACGGCACTAGCCGCGGTTCTCGACCTCGTGCCATCGCTGGCGCGACCGGTTTTCTCGACGCTTGCCGACCGCCAGATTAATCTCGCCGCGTTGGTCGAAGACGATATGGCGCTGGCGGACCACATCCGGGACAACGTGGCGGGCACGTTTCATCCGGTCGGCACTTGCCGTATGGGTGCGGCCGATGATCGCGGCGCCGTGACGGACACAGCAGGCCGCGTTCACGGCGTTCCCGGACTTCGCGTCGTCGACGCATCGATCATGCCGACAATAACGCGCGGCAACACCAACATTCCGACCATCATGCTGGCGGAAAAGATTTCCGATGAGATGCTGCGCGAGAGCGCGTAGTTAGAGCATGATCCCGAAAAGCCTGCCCTCGGACTTGATTCGGGGGTGGTCACCGGTTTTCGGAAAAGATCTTGCTCAATTAAAATGCAGAGTCCGATTTTGAATCTATCAAACCCGATAAGGCTCTAGCGCGGTACGCTGACGTAGATTTTTCCATCGCGCACGGCGACCGGCACTGGCGTGAGATGTACCGAGGCGTCGCCGGGATGGCAGCCGGTGGCGAGATCGAATTCGTAGCCATGCCACGGGCAGACGATGTGGCGCTGCTTGCCGAAGCGAAGGCCGGCACTTTTCTTGTCCAGCGTGATCATTTCCTCGACCTGATGGAAGATCTTGCCCTGGCACACCGGCCCGCCGGCGTGGGGACAGACGTTTTCGTAGGCCAGCACCTTGCTGCCGTTGCGGAAAATGCCGACCTCCAGCTCTTCGACCGCAAAAATCCGGTAATCGCCATCGGCGATGTCGGCCAGCTTGCCTACCGCGATCTCTTCCATTTGTCTCCCCTCGCTATTCAATACCCGGCGGGCGATGAAACCAGACCGCCACGTCGAACATGTTGAGATCGGCGGCGCGGATCAAGCCGCACGCCGTGACCACCGTTTCGGTCGCCGTCACCGCGTGCTGCGGGAACGGGGCCACGTCGTGGCCGCGCCGTTCCACCTTCGCGGCATAAACCTTCACCGCCGCCGTCAGCACCTGTTGCAGCGTATGATCGGAAATCGCGTCGGGTTCGCCGCGCCTGAGCGCGTCGCGCGCGGCGGCGCAGAAATCAGCGGGCTTGCCGCCATTACGTACGGCTTGCCGGACCGGTTTGCCGCCGCGTTTGGCCGACTTGCGCTGCACTGATTTCGGCATTTCGGCTCAGGCCGTCACAGGCTCGCGGCCGGCCGGAGCCTTCTTCGGTTTGGTTTTAGGCTGCTTGTGCTTAGGCACTTCGAGGTTGAACAGCCGCGCCGAATTGAAGCCGAGAATATTGCGCTTGGCCTCCTCGCTGAGGAACGGCAGTGTGGTGATCGAATTCGGCAGGTCGAAGTCCCAGTGCGGCCAGTCGGAGGCGAACAGAAGCTGCGTGTCGGCTTTCATCGCCTTGAACGTCGCTTCCGTGAGCTCGATATTCGAACGCTCGAGCGGCTGACTCGAATAGAACATCTCCTGCATGTACTCGCTCGGCTTGCGCTTGAGCAGTGGCGCTTCCGAAGAGCGCATCATGTATTCGGAATCGAGCCGCTGCATGAGGAACGGTATCCAGGCGAGCCCGCTCTCGATCCACATCACCTTGAGCTTCGGAAAGCGCTCCGGCAGCCCGTTCATGATCCAGTTCGTCATGTGGATGATGTTGTAATAGACGAACGAGATCGCGTGCATGGAGATGAACTTGTTGCACTGCTGCATCGACTGGTCGCCCCAGTGGAAGCCGGAATGGAACGACAGTGGCTTTCCGGTGGCCTGGATGGCAGAATAGAGCGGCATGTAACTGTCGTGATTGACGGCGCGGAAGCGCGTCGAAGTCACCGAATAGCCGATCACGCTCGGATTGTCGGCGTACTTCTCGACTTCTTTCAGCGACTCTTCGGGATGATTGAACGGCAGGTACAGCATCGCCTTGATGCGTTGATCATGCGGCAGCACTTCTTCGGTCAGCCATTTGTTGAAGGCTTTGCCAATCACGACCTCCATCTCGACCTGCGGATGCATGCCGAGCACCAGCATGGGCGTCGGGAACACCACCATGTAGTCGATGCCCATGGAGTCCATGGCGCGCTGCACCAGCGTGACCTGCGCGTGGGTGCGCCCGCCCGGAACGGCCTCACCGAGGCGTTGCTGATGCGGGATGCGGCCGAACACGTCTTGATACAGCATGCCGGGCGCCGAGTTGATCAGGCCGGGTGCGGGACTGCGGTCCTTGAACGCGCGCGCCATCTGGCGGTAAACGTCGCTGTCCATGCGATCGACAACCTCGGACCAGAATGCAGTCTCGGTGACGTGGGCGTCGACGTCGACGATGAAATAATCGTCCTGCCGCGCTTCCTTGGCAGCATGAGCCAGAATTTCACGAGTGTCGGTTGTCGTATTGATCTTCGGCAGCTCGGTGACGCGCGAAATCCCTTTTCCGTTCTTTCCATTGCGCGGCGTTTTGGTCAGCATTGGTTTCCTCCACCCATCGAGAGGCTCTCTGAGCCTGGCGCGTAATCGCGGCCTCGGGACGCGGCCAAAAGTTAGCAGCATTTTTGCGCGTGGGACATGGCAATCTGGCAAGAGCTGCCGCCGCGATCCGGCATCAGCCATGCCATTACGGGCGGTCGGAACCTGCTCCCATTTGCAGCCGCCGCGGTGTAGCGTTTATGCCGAACCGGTCCCGGGGGATGGTGGATGAGTTATCAGGATCTGATTTACAGCGTCGAGGACAAGGTAGCGACGATTACGCTCAATCGCCCCGAACGCATGAATGCGCTGTCGCGCAACCTAGAGGCGGAAATCCACCTGGCATTCGACGAAGCCGACGCCGATCGTGCTGTTCGCGTCGTTATCCTCACGGGAAGCGGGGCGGCTTTCTGCGCCGGCTACGATCAGGCCGCGGTGTCGCCGTCTGGCGTTCGGCCCACGGACCCGCAGGGCAAGTCACACGCCGAATACATCGAATATTGGCAGCGCCAGGATACCGGCCGCGTCAACCACTGGACGCATATGTGGGGGCTCGGCAAGCCGGTGATCGCGGCGGTCAACGGCTGGGCCATGGGCGGCGGCTTCTGGTACCAGCTCGCCGCCGACATCACGATCGCCTCGGACAAGGCGGTGTTCGCGCAGCCGGAAGTGCGGCACATTTCGAACACCACCTATCTGTTCACTGCATTGTGCGGTTGGAAGGCGGCCAACCGCTGGGCGCTGACCGGCGATCACTTCGATGCAGAGGAAGCGCTGCGTATCGGTATGGTCAACGAAGTGGTGCCGCATGATGAGCTGATGCCGCGCGCGCGGGCGCTCGCGCAACGCATCGCGCTCGTGCCCGAGCCCTCGGTCCGCCTCAACAAGGCCATTGCGATGCAGGGTATGCAGGCCTCCGGGGTCAATTCGGCGCTGTTGCTTGAAGGCGCCTTGGGCGCGCTCGCTCACTCTTCGCACAGTGAAGAGCGCGAGCGCCTGTTCGAGGCGCAGCGCAGCAAAGGGTTAAAGGCTTATCTGGATTTGCGCGACGGCCCGTTTCAGCCGGAACCGATGGGCCCGAAGTCGAAACCGCGCACAAAGAAAGCAAGCGAATGACAGGACGCAAGTTCAGGAGCTTCGCCGCCGCGGCCGTCGTGGTTTGCGTACTAGCGATGGCGGTCCCGGCATCGGCTGAAGACGCATGGCCGCAGCGACCGGTGACGATCGTGGTGCCGTTCCAGGCCGGCGGCTCTGCTGACTTGCTTGCGCGCATCTTGCAGCAGCACATGGAGGCGGACTTCGGCTCGCCGTTCGTCGTGGAGAATCGCTCCGGCGCTGGCGGCAGCGTCGGCACTGCTTATGTGGCGAAAGCGCCGAACGACGGTTACACGCTGCTGCTTGGGACGCTGAGCGGCAATGTGCTCAATCAGTTCATCTACGGCACTCTGCCCTACGATCCCGAGCACGACTTCCAACCGATTTCGCTCCTGGTGCACTTGCCGAACCTGCTGGTCGTCAGTCAAAAGATTCCGGCGAAGACAGTCGCGGAATTGGTCGCTTACCTCAAGGCGAATGACGGCAAGCTCAATTATGGCTCCTCCGGCATCGGCACATCGTCGCATCTTTCGGTCGTCATGTTCGAATTGGCGACCGGCACGCACATGACCCATGTGCCGTTCCGTAGCACCACCGACGAACTGACCAGCATGATGAACGGCAGTGTGGACCTTGCCATCGACAGCATGACCACGCTGTGGCCGCAAGCCCAGTCGGGAGCGGTGCGGGCGCTTGCGGTCACCACCGCGCAGCGCATTGCCAGCGCGCCCGAACTGCCGACGATCGGTGAGACGATCAAGGACTTTTCGGTTGAGGGCTGGCAGGGCCTGTTTGCCCCGGCGGGGACGCCGCGCCCGATCGTCGACAAGCTCGCCGCCGAGGTGAAACATATTTTCGAGGAACCGGATGTGGTTGCCGCGCTGACCAAAGTCGGCGGTGAGCCGGCGCCGATGTCCCCGGATGCATTTTCCGCCTTCATAGCGACCGAACGGCCGAAATGGCGCGACGTCGTCAAAGCTTCCGGCGTGCATATCGATTAACGCGAGTCACCAATGACTTCGGTCGGATTGATCGGCTACGGCGGCATCGCCCGCGACGTTGTCGCGGCGCTACGCGAAGCCGATGCCGGGGTCAAAATCTCCGCCGCGCTGTGCCGGCCAGGACAGGCGGAGAGGGCGCGCGCCGCACTCCCCGGCATCGACATCGTGGAATCGCTCGACGCGCTGCTGGCGCTTGGGCCGACTGTCGTCGCTGAAGTCGCCGGGCAGCAGGCGGTGGCGCAGTATGGACCCGCAGTATTGCGCCGCGGATTCGATCTCCTGATGATCTCGATCGGCGCACTGGCCGAGCCGGCGCTGTTCGAACGCCTCAAGGCGGCCGCGCACCATGGCAACAGCTGCATTCTGCTGCCGGCCGGCGCGATCGGTGGCATTGATGCCATTGCCGCCATGCGGGTCGGTGGGCTCGATGCGGTGCGTTATCGCTCGCGCAAGCCGCCGGCGGCGTGGCGCGGCTCGCCGGCGGAAAAGGTTGCGGACCTCGACAGGCTGACCAGCCGCACCGTGCTCTTCCGCGGCAACGCCGGGGAAGCCGCGTTGCTCTATCCGCAGAACGCCAATGTCGCCGCCGCCGTGGCGCTCGCCGGTCTCGGCTTCGAGAGAACCGAAGTCGAGCTGGTGGCCGATCCCGCGGCGCCCGGCAACGTCCATGAGATTGAGGCCGAGGGCTCCGCCGGGCGCTTCGCCATCCAGTTGCAAGGCAAGCCGTCGCGTACTAACCCGAAGACCTCGGCGCTTGCGGCACTCAGCGTCGCGCGGGCGCTCCTCAACCTCGGTGCTGCGATCGTCATATGACCGTTCCGACGCGACGCGCCACCAACGCCTTCATCGGTAGCCCAATTGAGCGCCTCGAGGATCTGCGCTTCCTCACCGGACGCGGCCAATACACCGATGACCTCGTCAGCGAGAAAATGCTGCACGCGGTGATTTTGCGCAGCTCCATTGCGCACGGCCGCATTCGCTCGATCGGCACGTCGGCGGCGCGGGCGCTCCCCGGCGTTCACGCCGTCATCACTGCGGCCGACATTGGCAAGGTGCCGAAAATTCCACTGCGGCACGATCCATTGCCGTCGTCGAAGCTGTACATCCAGCCGATCATCGCGGTCGACAAGGTCCGTTTTGTCGGCGAGCCGATTGCAGTCGTCGTTGCAGACAGTGTTGCGATTGCCGAAGACGCCTTGGAGGTGATCACCGTCGATATCGAGCCGCTTACCGCCGTGATCGAGCGTGATGCGGCGCGCAAATCCGATGTTTTTCTATTCGAGGAAACCGGCAGCAATCTCGCCGGGACGATAACGGCGACACTCGGCAACACCGACATGGCGTTCAAGGCTGCGCCCTATGCGCGCCGCGAGCATTTCAAGGTGCAGCGGCACGGCGCGGTGCCCATGGAACCGCGCGCGCTGGTGGCCGTTTGGGATGAATCGCGCCAGCACATCACGGTATCCGGTGTCTGCAAGGTGCCGTTCAACAACCGGCGTGCGCTCGCGCTGATGATGAGCCTGCCGGAAACCTCAGTGCGCATGCTCGAATACGACGTCGGCGGTGGTTTCGGGGCGCGGGGCGAATTTTACCCCGAGGACTTTCTGATTCCCTTTGCATCGAAACTCGTCGGCCGGCCGGTGAAGTGGACCGAGGATCGCCGCGAGAACCTGATGGCGCTGAGCCATGCGCGCGACGTCGAATGTGATCTGGAAATCGCCTGCACCCGCGACGGCATGATCCTCGCCTTGCGCGGCGAGGCTTGCACCGATCTCGGCGCCTACGTGCGTACCAACGGCGCTACGCAATCGCGCAACATTTCGCAAATCATGTCCGGACCGTATCGCATCCCGCATGTGCGCATGGATGTGGCGATGGTCGTCACCAACAAGACGCCATCGGGCACCTATCGGGGTCCGGGACGCTTCGAGGCCGATTTCTGCCGCGAGCGGCTGTTCGATATGGCGGCTGCCGATCTCGGTATCGATCCGGTTGAGTTCCGCCGCCGTAATCTGGTTGCCGAGGCGGACATGCCTTATGCGCTGGCGACGGTGCAGGTGCTCGATATCGTGACCGAGTGCGACAGCGGCGATTATCAGATTACACTCGACCGCTGCCTCGCCGAGTTCAATTGGACGGAACGAACAAAGCTGCAAGGGAGGCTGATCGGCGGGCGCTACCACGGTATCGCTATCGGCTGCTATCTCGAAGGCGGCGGCACCGGGCCGAGAGAGAACGCGCGGCTTGTCATCGAGACCGACGGCAAGATTTCGGTCTTTGTCGGATCGTCGTCGGTCGGCCAGGGCGTGGAGACGGTGTTCTCGCAGATCGCCGCCGACGCGCTCGAAGTGCCGATGGAGCGCATCAATAATGTGTTCCACGGTTCGACCGATTACGTCACCGAGGGTTTTGGCTCGTTTTCGTCGCGGTCCATCGTGATGGGCGGCAATGCCATCGTTAATGCTGCGGACACACTGCGCGATCTCGTCCGCGAAGCCGCGGCGCAACGGCTCGGTTGCGCGGCCAGCGAGATCACCTTCGATCGCGGCATGGCGGTCGCGCCGGACCGGGCCGCGATCGACTTTAGGGAATTTTCTGGCTTCTCTGCCGAGGGCACGCATGCGAGCAACAAGCGCACCTATTCCTACGGCGCACACGCCGCCTACGTGGCGGTCGATCCACGAACCGGCCAGGTCGAGCTGATCGATTACGTTGCCGTCGAAGACGTCGGCCGCATCGTTAATCCGCTGACGCTGCATGGGCAGTGTGTCGGCGCCATCGTGCAGGGCCTGGGCGGCGCGCTGCTCGAACACTTTATCTATGACGAGAACGGCCAATTCCTGACGGGCTCGTTCGCCGATTACCTGCTGCCGACCGCGACCGATTTCCCGACCATCCGCGCGGTGGCGCTCGAAGACAAGCCGTCGCCCCTGAATCAGCTTGGCGCCAAGGGTGCCGGCGAGGGCGGCATTATTCCGGTCGGCGGCGTCATCGCCAATGCGGTCGCCGCGGCGCTCGCGCCGCTTGGCGTGCAACTGCATGAATTGCCGTTGTCGCCGCCGCGGGTATGGCAGGCGATCCAGAGCGCAGGCGCTGTTGCCCAATCGCGGTCCAAATAGGTCATCCATGCAGCGCCGTATCTGGGTCGGTGTCCTGGTCGGCTCTACGGTCGGAAGCTTTATTCCCGAACTGTGGGGCGGGGATTTGCTGTCCTATTCGTCGGTCTTGCTCGGCGGCGTCGGCGGATTCGCCGGATTGTGGCTTGCCTACAAGATGAGCTAGCGTGCGATCATGAAGTTGCCGCCCTTCGAATACGCCTGCCCGACGACAATCCCCGAAGCGGTTGCGCTTCTGGCCTCGCACGACGGCGAAGCAAAACCGCTGGCCGGCGGCCAGAGCCTGGTGCCGATGCTGGCGTTTCGCGTCGCCTCGCCGTCCCTGCTGGTCGATCTGCGCAAGCTTGGCGAGTTGCGGCAGATCAAGATCGGCGCTGACGGTGTCACGCTCGGTGCCATGGTGCGCTGGCGCGAGATTCTCGATGACGAACGCTTCGCAAGGCGCATCCGCTCCTGGTCGCCGCGGTCGAGCATGTCGCGCATTATCAGATCCGCAATCGCGGCACTGCGGGCGGCAGCATCGCGCATGCCGATCCCGCCGCCGAAATGCCCGGCATCGCCGTCACCTGCGAAGCGAAGATTGCCGTCGTCGGCAAGTCCGGCCCGCGCATCATCGATGCAGCGAACTTCTTCGAAGGTCCGCTGATGACCGCGCTTAAGCCCGACGAAATCATCACCGAAATCCGGCTGCCGGCGTGGCCGGCCGAGCGCCGCTTCGGCTTTCAGGAATTCGCCCGCCGCCGCGGCGATTTCGCGTTGGCCGCCGCGATGCTGTTTTACGATGAGGAGGGCGGCAAGGTGCGCAACGCCCATGTCGGCGCCATCGGGGTCGCCGACCGGCCGCTGCGGCTCCACGCCGTCGAGCAGGTTCTTAACGGCAACACGATCGACGAGGCGACGATCGTGAGAGCGGAAGCCGCCGCGTCGGCGTCGGTCGATCCCGATGACGACATCCATGCCAGTGGCGCCTATCGCAAGGCGCTGGTCGGCGTCATGGTCGAGCGCGCGCTGCGCGCCGCCGCGGCATAGCCGCAGCCATGCCCATAAATTTCGAAGTCAACGGCAAACCGGTCAGTGTCGAAGTCGAACCGCGGCTGACGTTGGCCGACTGCCTGCGCCATCATTTGCGGTTGACCGGAACTCATGTCGGCTGCGAGCACGGCGTCTGCGGTGCTTGCACCGTGCTGGTCGACGGCGCTGCGATGCGTTCCTGCCTGATGCTGGCGGTGCAGGCCGAGGGCGCGAAGATCGTCACCGTCGAGGGCCTGTCGCGTGACGAAGGCCTGACGCCGCTGCAAGCGTCGTTCCGCAAGCATCACGCGCTGCAATGCGGTTTCTGCACGCCCGGCATGATCACGACCGCGCATGCGCTGCTCAGCGAAGAGCCTGACTGCGATGCCGATCGCGTGCGCGAAGTACTGTCCGGCAATCTCTGCCGCTGCACCGGCTATATCTCCATCGTCGAAGCCGTGCTCGACGCCCGCGCCGCTTACAAAAAAACCGCGCCATGACAGGTGCAACGCGAGGCGCGGTGTGACGCGTGCGCTGAGAAATACCTACATCGGCGCGTCGATCGAGCGACGCGAGGATTTGCGCTTCCTGCGTGGCCGCGGCACCTATGTCGACGATCTCCAGGTGCCCGATCTGCTTTATGCGGTGATTTTGCGCAGTTCAGTGGCGCACGGCTGGTTGCGTTCCGTCGATGTGTCCGGCGCGCTGAAAGTCGAAGGCGTCCACGCCGTCATCACCGCCAAGGACATGACGTCGAAGGATTACCCCGCCGGCGTGCCGATCGTTCCGATGCGATTGCAGCCACTGCCGGAATTCCGACCCTACGAGCAGCCTGTCATTGCCTACCAGAAAGTGCGCTACGTCGGCGAGCCGATTGCCGTGGTGCTTGCGGCAAGCGTCGCCCTCGGCGAGGACGCGCTGGATCGGATCGCTGTCGAGATTGAGGAATTGCCTGCGATCGTGACCTGGGAAATGGCAGCGAAAGGCCAAAGCGTGCTGTTCGACGCCACCGGCACCAACCGGTCACTCACGTTCGAAGCGCGCAAGGGCGATGCTGACGCGGCGTTTAAAGATGCGCCCTATACGCGCCGCGAAAGCCTGCGCACCGGCCGCCACTACGGCCTCACCATGGAACCACGCGGGGTGATGGCGGAGTGGGACGCGGCAAAGAACAAGCTCACGGTTTCGGGCGCCGCGAAGGTGCCCTTCTTCAACCGCCGCATCCTGGCGAAGCAGATCGGGTTGCCGGAATCCGACATCGAGATGATCGAAAACGACGTGGGCGGCGGCTATGGCGCGCGGGGAGAGTTCTATCCGGAAGATTTTCTCATCCCGTTTGCCGCGAAGTTTTTGAACCGGCCGGTGAAGTGGATCGAGGATCGCCGCGAAAATCTAATGGCAATGAACCACGCCCGCGAGACAGCCGCCGATCTTGAGATCGCCTGTGCTCGCGACGGCACGATCATTGCGCTACGCGGGGAGATCCACACCGATATGGGCGCCTATATGCGCACCAACGGCGCGGTGGGCGCGCGCAACGCGCCGCAGTTCCTGACCGGGCCCTATCGTGTCCCGCACCACAAGGTCGACTCGCATCTCTGGATGACCAACAAGACGCCGGTTGGCACTTACCGCGGGCCGGGCCGTTTCGAGGGCAGCTTCTACATGGAGCGGCTGCTCGACATGGTTGCCGCCGACCTCGGCATCGACCGCATTGACCTGCGCCGCCGCAACCTGATCGGCAAGGCAGAGCATCCCTACGTGCTCGCCACAGCACAGCCCACCAATGCCCATGACCAGACGGATTCGGGCGACTACGAAGCGACGTTCGACCGTTGTCTGAAGGAGTTCAACTACGCCGACGTCTCGAAGCTCGGCGGCAAGCTGATCGACGGCAAATATCACGGTATCGGAGTGGCATGCTTCATCGAAGGCGGTGCGGCCGGTCCGAAGGAAAGCGCGCGGCTCGAGGTCAACTCCGACGGCACCATAACGGTCTACATGGGCACGTCGTCGGTCGGGCAGGGCGTCGAGACAATCTACGCCCAGATTGCCGCGGACGCGCTTGAAGTACCGATGGAGTGTATCCGCCACGTCCATCATGGCTCGACTGGAATTGTAAGCGACGGCTACGGCGCATATCACTCGCGCTCTGTGGTGATGGGCGGGTCGGCGGTACTCGACGCCACGCAAAAATTCATGGGGCTGCTGCGCGAGACCGCCGGCAAGCGGCTCGGCTGCGCCGACTCCAGCATCACGCTCGACGTCGACAAGGTCATCGGCGGCGGCGCCTCGCTGCCGCTGGCTGAATTCGTCGGCCTCACCGCCGAGGGCGCGTTCCTCAACCACAAACACACCTACAGCTACGGAACTCATGCCGCGCACGTCACGGTCGATGCGCGCCTCGGCCAAATCGAGATTCTTGATTATGTCGTGGTACAGGACGTCGGCCGCGCCATTAACCCGCTCACGATAAGGGGCCAAGTGATTGGCTCCCTGGTGCAGGGACTGGGCGGCGCGGTGTTGGAGGATCTTAGGTACGACGCACAAGGCCAGTTCCTCACAGGCTCGCTCGCCGATTATCTGCTGCCAACGGCTTCGGATTTCCCGAACCTGCGTTGCTTCGTCACCGACGACCACCCGTCGCCAATCAATCCGCTCGGCGCCAAGGGAGCGGGCGAGGGTGGTATCGTCGCCGCCGGCGGCTGTATGGCAAACGCAGTGGCGAATGCGCTGCAAATATTTCACGTGCAGCCGCGCGCGCTGCCGCTTTCGCCGAGCTGCATCTGGGAACTGGTGCAAGCGGGGCGGAAAGCTGATCCGTTACCCTGAGGTGCGCCACTAGCACCTTTACGCGCGTCCTGACGTGCTATGGCGAGCCTCGATGGACGACGGCCCGGGCCGTGCATCCTTCGAGAGCCGTTTCACGGCTACCTCAGGATGACGGGAATGGACGAATGCCAACGGCAAGAATAGATTCCCTATCAATCCAGATTGTGCAGGAGCCAGCCATGAGCGTCGCCCGCCATCCGCGTCCGAAAGAGCTTGAGGGCGTTCCGATCGAAGACATCATGAAAAGATACGTCGGCCGCTTCCAGGAAAAGAAGCCGGATTGGGCCGCGTTCGAGGATGCCAAGATCGAGGGCTACAAGCGCGCCCAGCACCGCTTCATCGGCGCCGGCGGTTCGGGCAAGCACGGCGACACGAGCGTTATCCCGGCAGGCAATTTCACGCTGTCGATCATGTATGTGAATCCGGGCCAGGGTAACGCCGCGCACACCCATGAAGTCGAGGAGTGCTTCTTCGTATTGCAAGGCTATCTCGACGTTTTCGTCGAGGACGAAAGCGGCAAGCGGCTCACGACGCGGCTCGGCCCGTGGGAATGCATTGCGTGCCCGGCCGGCGTCATTCACGGCTACCAGAACGACTCGCTCGAGCCAGTCTATTTCCAGGTCATGCTCGGCCGCGGTAAGCCGGAAACCATGGGCTATGCGGACGACGAATTGTTCAAGCGCAAGGACGCGCACCTCAAGGCGGTTTGATTGCTCGGCTTGAGATTAGCGGCGGCTGCGATCGTCCTCCTGCTGTTGCAACAGGAGTTGCCTGCCGTGGCGGCAACGCCGAGCTTCGCCTGCACCGGCGCGCTGTCACCCACCGAGGCTGTTATTTGCGCGGATGACAGCCTCGCCGCACTCGATCGCGTGCTTGCCGCGGCCTACAAAAATAAATTCGACGGCATGCCGGTGGAATCCGGCAATGCATTGGACGAGGTGGTCAAGTCTCTCGCCATAACCCAAAACGCCTGGCTCGCGCACCGCAATAGCTGCGTCGCCGACCGAGCCTGCATCCGCAAGGCTTATCAGGCGCGCATCACAGGGCTCACCGCTGAGGTCGATGCCAAGGATATGCCGTGTTCTGAGATCGTCGGCGCCAGCCAGGCGGCGATCTATGTCCAGCAATGTATCGCGGTGGCAACCGAAACGCATCCGCCGTGCAACGCGCAGAATTCCTGCGAGCTGATTGTCTCCCACAACATTTACAGGTGCGGTGCCCCCGGCGACCAGACGCCGAAGTTCTGCGCGTCCTATTTCAAGCCGTAAGGATCTTAGACCTCGATCGCTTGAAATTTGGTCGAGAAGCCGTGCATGCGCTCGGCACCCGTCGCGGTGATTTGAATTGTCTCGGCGAAGACGCAGCCGGTTTCGCCGTTGTGCCAGGCTGGATCGTAGAGATCGATGTTGAAGGCGAACACCATGCCGGGGCGGAATTCGTCGCCGACGACTTTCAATGCATCCTGGTCGGCGTGCAGCGCGTGAAAGCGGTAGCGGGGATATTCCAGCGAGGCGAGGCCGTGACCGTGGATTCCGGTCTCGCAGATTGCGAGCTTGCGCTCCTCGATGGTCCGTCGCACCGCGGCCATGGCTACCGAGATTTTGCGGCCCGGCCCGAATTGTTCGAGGCCGCGCTCATAGGCGGCGACGCAACCGTCGTAGATTTCGCGTTGCTTCGGTTCCGGCTCGCCGAGGCAGAACGTGCGCTCGACATGAGTGTAATAGCCGCCGTATTTGGGATGCAGCTCGCAAATGATGAGGTCGCCGCGTTCGAGCTTTCGCGTCGTCGGCAGACGGAACGGATGCGGGTAAGGATATTTATCGCAGGCCCACAGAAACAAGGTCGGCTCTTCGCCGCCATTGGCCAGCATGGTTTCCATCATGCGGCCGTAAACCTCGCACTCCTTGACGCCGGGCCGCGCGGTGTCGCGGCAGGCCGTCAGCATCAGATCGCCGAGGTCGGCCGCCTTGGCGAGAATGTCGAGTTCCTCGCCGCTTTTGATGGTGCGCAGCTTTTCCAGCATGTCGTCCAGATTGGCGATACCGGCCCCGGGCAGGAGCTGTTGCAGCCTTAAGTAAACGCTGTGCGGCAGCCAGCCGTCGGGATCGAGCGGACCGGCGAGCCCGTCCATGCCGATGCGGCTGCGTTCGAGATTGAGTTCCTTGATGCGCTCGGCGACGCTGTCGGCCCAAGTCCCTTTGCGAGACCGGATATCGCCGATCCAATCCTGCGCGCTCTTCCAGCCAGTGATAAAGGTTGGCATCTGTACGATGCAGGTCGGCTCGCCATCGCGCGGAAACACCAGCACATTGAATTCGGCATTGCCGCCGACCGGGCAGAGGTAGCGCGCATTAGCGATGCAGAAATCCCACATCAATGGCCAGCCCCATAGCACCAGGCAATCAAGGCCGCGCGCGTCCATTTCCTTGCGCGCCGCCGCCCAGCGCCGGTCGCGCTCGCGCAACGAGAGTTTGGGAAGTTCGAGAACGTCACGCATGTGTTGCCCCGTTACGCCGCGCGCAGCTTCAGCTTTTGCAGGCTTTCAAGATAATCGGCGACGCCGCGTTCGAGATCGAATCCCGGCTTGTAGCCAAGCTCGGTCCGCGCGCGGGAAATGTCATAAATGCTGTACATCGGGTAAGGCGCGCCGAGGAAATTGAGGCCCGGTCCAACATCGATTACGGCGTTGGGCAAATGCTTGTGCAGGATGGCGGCGACGTCCTTGAGCGTCACGCCGATGCCGGTGCCAATATTGAAGATTCGGCTTTTGAGGTTCTTCGCTGTCGCGGCAAGATAAATGCCGAGCGCGGAATCCTTATTGTAGATGAAATCATCTTTCTGATCGCCGCCTTGGGCGAGATGGAACGGCTGCCCGGCGGCCGGCTTCTCGATGATCTGGCTGGTGACGCCCATATTGCCGTGACGCGTGGTCTTGCCCGGGCCGTAGGTGGTGGCAAAGCGCAGCACGACCACGTCGAGGCCGAGCGTGCCCCAATACAGCGTCGTATTCTCGCCCATCAGCTTCGCCGAGTTGTAGATGCGCTTCGGCTCTTTAGGATGATCTTCCGCCACCGGCTTGTAGGTCGGCGATCCGTATTCGCCGAGAAACGGACCATAGACGCCCTTGGCGCTGGTATAGACGAACCGCTCGACATTTGCCGCCAGCGCCGCCTCCAGCACATTGACCGTGCCCATGACGTTGATTTCGACGCTCTCGGCCGGATGCTTAGCCGACAGTGCGCTGATATAGGCGGCGGTGTGTACGACATGGGTGACGCCGCGCGTCTTCATGACTTCGGCGAGCCGTGTGCGATCGAGAATGGAGCCGAGCTCGATATCGACCTTGTCGACGATATCGCCGATCAGCGATTCATCGCGGTGGCGCGAATACAGTACGGGCCGGTGGCCTTCGCGCACGAATTTGCGGCTGGCTTCAGCGCCGATGACGCCCATGCCGCCAGTGATCAGAACGCGCACGGTCTCCTCCCTATTTTTCTGCCGCGCTGTTATCCGAACGTCGGTACGAACAGCTTTTCGATCGGAATCGGTTCCGGGATCAGGCCCTGCTCGGTCATGTAGGTAACCAGTGCTTCGAGGGTCGGACGGTTTGGCTCGACCCCGTATGGCCAGCAATCGCCGCCGAACAAGTCGTCGATCTCGGCCATATCGTCGGGCAGCCACGGCAGCATGTAGCGCAGCGTTCCGGAGTAGCGCATCTTTTCGCGCGCCCAGTCTTTGGCCGCATTGAATGCGTTGTAGAGGCTCGTCGCCACGAACGGATTCTTTTCATAGATGTCGTTGCGTATGACGATAAGATGCATGATCGGAAAGATCTTGGTGCGGCGGACGTAATCCTTCTCTTGTGCACGGTAGTCGGGAATGAGCCGCACCACGTCGGGATGGCGTCCGAACGCGCGCGGCATGTTCGAGCCGATGATGGCGTGGATTTCACCGGTTTCGAGCATATCGCTCAGGGACTTGCCGCTGGTGTTCTGCTTCAGATTGACCGGCTTGAGCATCGGCATCACGGACGGATTGCCGTAGCCGCCGGGCTCGTTGATGGCGCCCTGCACCCATTCGATCTTGGACAGATCGATGCCGAGATCGTGTTGCATCAGGCCGCGGATGAAGATCGCGGCGGTCTGGGTGTAGAGCGGCACGCCGACCCGCTTGCCGACAAAATCGGCCGCCGACTTGATGTGCTTGCGGTTGACGATGATGAAGCCGTGGCGAAACACCCGCGAGGCGAACACGGGGATCGCCACGAACGGCAGCTTCTTGGCGGCAAAACGAGTGACGAATTCGGAGCTCGACATTTCACACGCGTCGAACTCCAGCCGGTTCGACATGCGGTCGAAAATCTCGCGCGGATTGTCCATCACGAGAAAATTGAGATCGATACCGTCGGGCTTTATGTCGCCGGTTTGCAGGGCTTGCATACGGTCGTACAGGCCGCACGCGAATGTCATCGGCAGAGCAGGCATGGGATGGCACCGTTGAGATTGTTCAGGCGGGACGCCGAGTATCCCATACGCGCTGTCACGCGTCATCCCGAGGCGAACGTAAATCAGCCCTCGACCGAGCGGCCCAAGGCGGCATCGCTTTTGGCGGCCCGCCCGCGTTCAATTCACGGCGTGGCGTGCCGCGTCGATCCGTCCCTGCAAACCGGCGACGCCGATGGCGCCGATCAGCACATCCTTGCCCACGACGTAGCTCGGCGTCCCGGTGATACCCAGCGCGCTCGCAAGCTTCATATCTTCATTGAGCGTCTTGGTGACTTCATCGCTCGCTATGTCCGTTTCAAGCCGCGCCATATCGAGGCCCAGGGCTTGTGCTGTGGCAAGCGCCTTTTCCTTGCTCGCAGGACCGTTGCCGCCGAGCAGCTCCTGGTGGAAAGCCAGATATTTCGTGCCGCCCGGATCCTGCATGCGGATCGCGACCGCGACGCGCGCGGCGTCGGATGAGCCGACACCCAAGATGGGAAATTCCTTTAACACGACTTTGAGCTTCGGGTCGGATTTGAGCAGTGACAGCATGTCGGGCAGGGCGTGTTTGCAGAAGCCGCAGTTGTAATCGAAGAATTCGACCAGCGTGATGTCACCGTCTGGATTGCCGAGATTGACCTGGTGCTGTGACGAGAACAGTTCCTGCGCATTGCCGGAGACGGCGGCGCTGCGGTCGGCAGCGGTCTTCACGCCGGCATTGGGCGCTGGCTCGGCGCTCGCCTGCGCGCTGCCCGTCGCATGCTGGCGCAGCATCTGGGCCAGGATCGCGGTCATGACTTCGGGATGCTTTGTCAGATAATCGGTGGCAATTTTACCGACCTCATCGGGATGGGCCGCGAGATAGTCCCGCACGATCGCGTCGATTTCGCCGCGCAAGTCCTGCGCGCCGGCGAACTGCGGGGCGAGCAGGATCGCTCCGGCGATGACCGTCTGGCAGACGAAAGATCCAAGCTTCATTGTCTTCTCCATGTCTCGCGATGTCCAAAATCATCATCTCGTCGGAATTTTCCTAGCGGAAGCCCCTACCTCCTGCCGGCGCTCTGAACCTCGGTGCCGGTGGCGGTTTGGAGGGAAGAACAGGCCTTGCAGGCTTGACCGGGACAAGCGCCCTAGGCGGCGTTGTCGCCTTGCCGGGAACGCAGTTGCCGTCTCTGGCGCGTACTTCGCCAGCCGGACAAGCCGGGTGGTTCGTTGACGGCGGCGGCGCGCATTCACCTCTGCTATCGCGGATCTGATTGCCCGGGCACGGCGGAAGGATCGGCACCAGTGGAACCAGCGGCGTCACCGGTGCCGGTGTTAGGCCCGGAGTGCCGCCGACGCAGGTCTTGCCGTCGCGGCCGACGTCGCGATTGAGACAGCACGATCCGTCGGGCATCTTGGCGTAGCCCGCGCTGCAAGCCGGAACCGGCTTCTGTATCGGGATCGGGCACGTCGAACGGTTTTTCGACGTGATGGCAGACGAGCAACACACGCCGAGCGACGATAGATTCGCCGCCGGGCAGCACGCGCCGCTCGCCGACGGAATTTGTCCGCTTGGGCAGCATGACTTTCCGATCGGGATCTTGATGATCGGCACACATTCGGTCTTGTTGGGTGCGCTGCCCTGCGGGCAGCAAGTGCCATTCGACGTCATCTGCGACTTCAGGCAACAGGAATTGCCGGTGGAAACGTAGCCGATACCGCAGAGCGGAGTTGGCTTCGGTATCGTTATCGGCGGCTGGCATTTGCCGTTGACGACGGCGCCGCTGCAACAGGCCGCCGCGCCGTTTTGGCCTTTGTAGACCTGGCTGCTGCTGCAACAGAAATTACTGGCGCCGACGGCGGTTTGACCTGCCGGACAGCTCGAATTCGAACACGCGCCGCCGGCCGCCAGCGCACCCACGGTACAGCACTGCCCGTTGATGAGGACGTTGGGCCGCTCGCAACTTGGAACGCAGGTGTTGTCGGAACGGCGAATGACTTGGTTGGGAGGACACACCGGATGGCCGCCGGGCCCGCATATTTGCCAAGGCATGCAGCCGCACGACTGGTTTGGCGGGCAGCTTGGCTTTGGCGGTGGGGGACAGTGACCGTGTACGCAAGCTGGCGGTGCGCCGGGCGGACCGGGCGTAAATCCAGTCGGCAGCGGCGGCGGCGGCGCGACAGTCGCGGGCCGCGGTGCGCACTGGCGCGCGATGGCGATGTCGCCCATGTGCCCGCGCGCGGCGGGATCGGGGTATTCGTCGGCGTAATCGACGAAGTAGCTCTGTAACGGCGGTGCGTTGGCTGGCTCCGCAAGCCACGTCCCGTTGCCCTGTAGGCCGGTGACATTGACCTCACCGGATTGACTAAGTTGAGCGGCCAGCACGACATCCGAGGAATCGCGCAGGTCTTCGCCGGTCGACCACATGAAGCCGCCGCACGATCCGGGATTGAGGTTGCCGTTGGCGTCGTAGCTGTAGCCGATCGCGACGCCGCCATTGTCGTTTCTGTACTGGGCCGGGAATCCGATGGCGAATTCGTCGGGCGACTGCTGCCACAGGCGCTGACCGCTCCCCGTGGTGCCGATAAGGGCGTAGCGCAACACGCGGCCGATCGAAGGCACCGCCAGCGCCTCGAAATCGAATGCGCCGGTCACTGCCGGCCGCTCGGCAAGGAACATTCGCCCCTGCTCGTCGAAAGTGATCTTTGAAATCTCGGTGGGTCCGGCGCTCGCCGGCACGGCAAGCTCGATGACCGCGTCGGTCCCGAACGATCCGTCGCTGTTCAGCCCGACCGACCAGATCTGCAAGCCGTCGGCGACGGCGTAGTACAGCCGGTTCTGGTAGACGGCGAGACCGAAGATCAGCCGCTCGGCCGGCGCGTAATTCCAGGTCCCGGGTTGCGTGCTGTCGAATTGCGGACTCGTGACATCGATTCCCGGCGAAGCGGTCCAAGCCACGGGCGGCAAGCCTTGGGCGTCGCGGCCGGTAACGCCGTGATCGTAAGTTTTGCGCTGATTGCCGCTCAGGTCGAACTGATAAATTAGGCCGGTTTCGCGGTCGCTGGCGTAGAGCGATTTCGATCCCGGATCGTATGCCAGCGCGCCGAGAGCGGCGCCCGAATTGGGCCTGCCATTGAATGTGACATTGGCCAGCAAGCTGGCTTGGCCGCTGGCCGTGTTGATCTTCCAGATCGAACCCGGTCCGCCTTGCGGGCCCCACAGGCCGGGCATGAAGGTTGCGTTCGGTGCGCCAGCCTGGATGTGCTGGGGCTGTCCGCCGGTTCCCGGTGCGACGATCGCAAGGCCATAGGCCGACGTCGCCGCCGCGAAGATATCGGGCGGTGCGCTGTCGTCGAGCGTCACGCCGAATACCTGCCCGATCTGCGCGGCCGGGACGGTGAACGGCTTCGGCGCTCCGACGAGCTGCGCCGCGGCCGGTCCGCCCATGGCGTGAAGATCGATGACCCGCAGCGACGGTCCGTTCGGGTCGATGAACGTTAGTGTATTTGGATCGACGCCCGGCGCGATCTGAATTGGCGGCAATGCCCCAGAGAAGCCGGTCACGGCGGCATCGCCGGTTATGTACAGCGGCTGCTGCTGCGCCATCGACGCGGCGGGATGAAAGTAAACGAGCGCCAGGCCAACGGCCGCGGCGGACCACGATCCGGCTGTGCGGCGTGTTTGGCGCTGGATCGGCAAGGATTTTTTGCAGCCGCATCTCATGGTCGCCTACTGTGCAATCTGCTTTGGAATGCAAGTCGCACTCGACGGGTCCGGAGTCGTCCCCGGCGGACAACAGAAGCCGCATGACGTCACCTGTGTCGGATCGCAACAGGCGCCGTTGAGCGTCATGCCGTCGTCGCTCGGACAGACCGGGACGCAATTGCCGTCGAAATTCTGCTGGCCGGCGGGGCAGGCTTTTCCCACCAACGACGGTGGGCAAATGACGCCTTCCGGATTGGCTTGTCCCTTGATGGGTGGCACCTGCGGCGCCCAGCCGGTGTTGTTGCAGATGCAAGCGGCACCGGCGGCTGAAGTGCCGGCCGGGCAATCGCACGTTTCGTAGGGATAGGGGTCGCCGTCACCGTCCACGCCGGTGTGCCACACCATTTGTCTCGGCGCCGGGCAATTGCAGGCTTCGATATTCAAGCCGCCGTTGCCGGGGTCGCTGCCGACCACGATCCCGCACACCTGACCGCCGCTGCTGCCCGACGACTGGCACTGAATGGAGCCGTAACCTGTCGTGCAAGGTCCAGTTCCGCAGTCCTCCGGCCACAGGCCGCCAGCACCGTTGCAGGTGTAGTTGATCCCCGAACCGCTACACGGATCCTGCATGCAATTCACCCAGGTGACATTGGGGGGGCCGCTGCATGCGTCGATTCCCGGGATGATCGAATGGACCGCATTAGCGAAGTCGCAGAGGCCTTGTTCGACACAGGAACCCAGATCGCCGAACAGTTGTCCGAGGCCGGCGGTGATTGAACAGGCGCAGGTGAAAGCGCTTTCAAGCCCGGCGGCATCGGCTATGGCGCCGGAGACGGAATTGAGCGCGCTATTGAACTGATTGGCGAGCTGACCAGAACTGTCGATTTTGTTGAGGCCGCTTGTGACGTTGTTGATGTCGTTCTGCGCATTATTGGTCCAGTTGGTGACGTCGGTCACTGCCTGGCAGAAACCGCTCGACTGGCTTCCCATCCCGCCGACCATTGTTGTCAAATAAACGGTCAGCGCGGCCGCCACCGGATCGGCGAGCGCTGCCGCGCATTGTCCGTTGACGAAGCCGTTGTAGGTATTTTGCGCGGCGTTCCCGAGATCCTGCAGCGAGCAGGAATTGTCAGCTCTTGCTGGCGTCGATGGCAAAAACTCTGCCGTCGCTGCAAGGAGCGCTATGCCTACACCCAGTGCGATACGCCGGCCTGTCGCCATGTGACCGCCGTGAGAACAGTGAGTTCACGACGCGGGCGCAGTTCAAAAACATCTACGCCGAGCCCGTTGTACGCAGCATAGCCGCGATCGGATCACCCGGCTACGGCCGGCGGGAAATGGATAGCGCGAAAATTTTTTACCGATCGTGACGAATCTTCTTGCAATGCATGGCTGATGCGATTATTTGCCGACCGCCCAAATTCGCACGTGCCTGTGGCCGTGTGTCGATCGGTAGGCATCCGGACAAGAGGCCGGACAGTCGCCTGAGGTTTGCAGTTTAGAGCCTCACTACGTGATCGGCAGCCGGAGGCGAAACCGGCGCACCCCGCGCTCAACGGGGGACGCGGCTTAAAGCAACGACGGAGCGGGCTTCTTTGTCTCGTTGGCTGTCCAAAAGCCAACACCGGAGAGGCTTGTCCATCTTGCCGGCCGTGCGGAACGGGTTTTCCCGCTCCAATCCAAGGCAGCACATCGGCTGAAGAGCCGCGCACCACGCTGTGTCCCCAACGCACGGCCGGCGCTCGCGCCCAACAACCGCTGACGCCGGACGTCTGCGCAAAACGCGGACGCCCGAACTTCAACGCTGGGCCGATTGCCCCCTTTGAACCTTGATGAAGGAGCGACTCCCATGACCGAGCGCATCCGCGACTTCTTGCGCCGCCGCCGTGATGAAGGGTTGGATGACAGCCCCTGCCTCGTCGTCGATCTTGACGTCGTGCGCGACAACTACGGTGCATTTGCCAAGGCGCTGCCCGACAGCCGCGTCTTCTACGCCGTCAAGGCGAACCCGGCGCCAGAGCTGTTGTCGCTGCTCGTTTCGCTGGGCTCCTGCTTCGACACCGCCTCGGTCGCCGAGATCGAGATGGTGCTCGCCGCCGGCGCCGCGACCAACCGCATCTCGTACGGCAACACGATCAAGAAGGAGCGGGACATCGCCCGGGCCTTCGCGCTCGGTGTTCGTCTGTTCGCAGTCGACTGCAAGCCCGAGGTGGAGAAGGTCGCCCGCGCGGCGCCCGGCTCCCGCGTCTTCTGCCGCATCCTCTCCGACTGTGTCGGGGCGGATTGGCCGCTGTCGCGCAAGTTCGGATGCGAGCCGGTAATGGCCGTCGAGGTGCTCGAGCATGCGATGAAGCACGGCCTGGAGCCGCATGGGGTGTCGTTCCATGTCGGCTCACAGCAACGCAACCAGCACGCCTGGGACCGGGCGCTGGCTTCGGCGGCGGCCGTGTTCAAGGAATGCGGCGAGCGCGGCATCAACCTTACGATGGTCAACTTGGGCGGAGGCTTCCCGACCAAGTACCTCAGGAACGTCCCGTCGGTGAAAACCTACGGATCGGCGATCTTCAAGGCCCTGCGCAAACACTTCGGCAACCGCATCCCGGAGACCATCATCGAACCGGGCCGCGGCATGGTCGGCAATGCCGGCATGATCGAGGCGGAAGTCGTTCTCGTCTCCAAGAAGAGCGAGGAAGACGAGGTGCGCTGGGTCTACCTCGACATCGGCAAGTTCGGCGGTTTGGCCGAGACGATGGACGAGTTGATCCGTTACCCGATCCGCACACCGCGGGACGGTGACATCTTGGCGCCGTGCGTGCTCGCCGGACCGACCTGCGATTCGGCCGACGTGTTGTACGAGAAGGTGCCCTACATGCTTCCGGTCAGCCTCGAAATCGGCGACCGGGTGCTGATCGAAGGCACCGGCGCCTACACCGCGACCTACGCGGCGGTAGCCTTCAACGGCTTCGCACCGCTGCGGACCTTTCACATCTGACGACGATGAGACCTCCGGCTTCGGCGTCTCGCGATCAGTGCGGGCGCCGGGGCTTGGCGGCGGAAAGGAGTGGACCATGGTGACCATCCGGGACGAACGAAATTCCGATATCGCGGCTCGCGAGGCGCTGCTCGATATCGCCTATGGCGCCGAGCGTTTCACCAAGACGTCGGAGCGTCTTCGCGAAGGGCGTTTGCCGGCTGACCGGCTGTCGCTGGTGGCGATCGATAATGGCCAGATCATCGGCACGGTGCGGCTTTGGCACGTGACTGCGGGTCCGGGATGCAGTGCGCTGCTGCTCGGCCCGCTCGCAGTCCATCCGGAGCATCGCAATCGCGGCATCGGTTCGGCGCTGATGCGCCGTGCTGTCGCGCGTGCGCGCATGCTCGGTCACCGCGTCATCCTGTTAGTCGGCGATGTGCCTTACTACGGTCGCTTCGGTTTCGCTGCGGCGCAGACCGGAGAACTGTGGATGCCGGGCCGCTACGATCGCGACCGCCTGCTGGCGCTCGAACTGCAACCGGGCTGTCTCGCAGGCGCGCGCGGTATGATCGGCGCGGCAGGCGATCTCGCCCCCATGCCCGGGCTTGCCGCGCTCGTGGCGCAAGACCTGCGCAAAGAACGCTCACGCGTTCGCAGGTCGCGCGCCGCGTAATCAACGCTCCTAGAAAATCGGGGACGCCGCCGACAAAATCCGGGGCGTCCCTTCCGTTTCCGCATTGCCGCGGATATCACCACATTGTCGTCGGAGGCTTGAACGATGAGCGAATGGCCCATTCACGCCCGTATCACCGGTCCCGTTGTCATGATCGGTTTCGGCTCGATCGGCAAAGGCGCGCTGCCTTTGATCGAGCGGCATTTCGACTATGACAAATCCCGGCTCGTCGTCATCGACCCCGAGGACAAGGACCGCAAGATTTTGGATGAGCGTGGCATTCGCTTCGTCCATCAGGCGGTCACCCGTGACAATTATCGCAAGTTGCTCCGGCCGTTGCTTACCGAGGGTGGTGGCCAGGGCTTTTGCGTCAACCTCTCGGTCGACACGTCGTCGGTCGATATCATGGAATTCTGCCGTGAGATCGGCGCTCTTTACATCGACACTGTCATCGAGCCCTGGCCGGGTTTCTATTTCAATTCCAAGCTCGGCCCAGAAGCGCGTTCGAACTACGTCTTGCGCGAGACTGTACTGGCGGCCCGCCGCAAGAATCCCGGCGGCTCCACGGCCGTATCTTGCTGCGGCGCCAATCCCGGCATGGTGTCGTGGTTCGTCAAGCAGGCGCTCTTGAATGTCGCAGCGGATCTCGGGCTCAAGTTCAAGGAGCCGAAGACGCGCGAGCAATGGGGCAGACTGGCCAGGAAGGCCGGTATCAAGGGGATTCACATTGCCGAACGTGACACCCAGCGCGCCAAGCAACCGAAGCCGATCGAGATCTTCGTCAATACCTGGTCGGTCGAAGGATTTCTTTCAGAAGGCATGCAGCCGGCTGAACTCGGCTGGGGCACGCACGAGAAGTCGATGCCGAAGAACGGCTTCAAGCATAAGACCGGCTGCCAAGCGGCAATCTACCTGACCCAGCCCGGCGCCAACACGCGGGTGCGTTCGTGGACGCCGACTGCGAAGGCACAATATGGTTTTCTGGTCACGCATAACGAATTGATCTCGATCGCGGACTATTTCACGCTGCGAGACGGCCGCAAGACGATCTACCGCCCAACTTGTCACTATGCGTACCATCCATGCAATGACGCGGTGTTGTCGCTGCACGAGCTGTTCGGTCAGGCCGGCAATCGGCAGCCGCGCATCCACATCCTGGACGAGGACGAGATCGTCGATGGCATCGACGAGTTAGGCGTGCTGCTCTACGGCCACAAGAAGAATGCCTATTGGTACGGCTCGCAGCTTTCGATCGACGAGGCACGCGAGCTTGCGCCTTATCAAAATGCCACCGGCCTGCAAGTTACGTCCGCCGTGCTCGCCGGCATGGTGTGGGCGCTCGAGAATCCGAACGCCGGCATTGTCGAAGCCGACGAGATGGATTTCCGGCGCTGTCTGGAAGTGCAGATGCCGTATCTGGGGCCGGTGATCGGTGCTTATACCGACTGGACTCCGGTCAAGGATCGTCCCGGCCTGTTCAAGGAAGACCTCGACAAGCGCGACCCCTGGCAATTCACCAACGTTTTGGTGAGGTGAGGGGCGCTACTCGGCCTTGAGGCCGGCGTCTTTGATGATCGGCCACCATTTTTCGATGTCGGCCTTTTGCAGCGCGCGCAGCGCCTCCGGCGTCCGCTCATCTGCTCCCGGCATGTCCAATCCCATCTCGACAATCCGGTTGCGGATGGCCGGCTCGGCCATGGCTTGTGTCGCGGCGGTGTTGAGCTTGGCGACGATATCCTTCGGGGTGTCCTTAGGCGCCCATAGCGCGTTCCACACCGAAGCATAAAGGCCCGGCAAACCTGCTTCATCCACGGTTGGAATTTCCGGCGCCGACTCCATGCGCTGTTTCGCCGTGATCGCATAGGCCCTGATCTGGCCGTTACGCACCAGCGGCAGGAAACTTCCCGTCGCGGTGCACATGAAGTTGATCTGTCCGGCGAGCAAGTCCTGCATCGCCGGTGTGCCGCCGCGGTAGGGCACGAACTGCCATTTTTTCGCGAGCATTTTCTGCAGGGAGAGGCCGCAAAGCTGCTGCATGGTTCCCGCGCCGACGACGCCCTGCAAAACCTTTTGCGGATTGGCTTTGATCCAGGCTGCAAGTTCCTTGAGATTCTTTGCTGGCACGTCGTTTGTCGTCACCAGCAGGAACGGGTAGCTCGGAAGCAGCGCGACCGGCGCCAGGTCGGCCACGACATCGTAGGGAATCGTCATGGTCTTTGCCGTGAGCACCGTCGTCTCGACGTTGCCCAAGACAAGCGTGTAGCCGTCGGGCGCGGCGCGCGTCACGCGGCCGACCCCGATCGTGCCGGCCCCGCCACTCTGATTTTCGACGACGATGGGTTGGCCGAGCGTGTCCTTCATCCGGTCGCCGAGCAGGCGGACCAGCGCATCGGTGACGCCGCCGGCGGGATAAGGCACGACGATGGTGATCGGACGAGTCGGAAAAGTGTCCGCGACCGCACGCTCGACGGCGCCGATCGATGCCGCCAGCGCCGCGGCGAGCAGTAGTCGTGCGGTGGCGCGCGTCACTGCGTTTGTGACCATCACTTCAGCCGCTTTGCCGCCTCTTCGACCAGGCTCAAATCGGAATATTTCTTGACGTCGAAACTTGTCTTGGTGAAGCCGAGGTCGCGCGTGAGGTCAACGTTCTTTTGCAGCGCGACGAGATTCGGCATCAGATTGGGATCGTGATAGACGTCCTTGCGGGTGAAGGCCCAATCGAAAATCGCCGGCGGCCGCTTGACCAGATCGCCGAGGATTTGCTCGGCGGCTTCGTGGTTCGCCGGGTCGAGATACCAGCGCACGATGCGCAGCGTGTCCTCCATGAAATCGACCATGACCGCGCGGTTCTTATCGATAAATGGCTTGCGGGCTTCCCAGACGATCATGTCGGCGACGCCTATGGCGTCTTTCTGCACGAACAGATCGCGAGCGATATTTTGCAGCTCGGGATCGTAAGAGAACGGCAGTACAGCAGGAATGAGGTCGACTTTCTTCTCCGCCAGCATCGCCTTCATCGCCGGGAACGGCGCCTCGACGACGGTGTAATCGCGGTTAGGTTCGAGGCCATGCTTGTGCAACATCGCCTTCATGGAGACGTCGACGGCGCTACCGGCAGCGTTGGTGGCGACGATCTTGCCCTTGAGATCCTCAACCTTCCGGATCGGACTGTCCTTGAGCACCATGAATTCCTGCGAGTAATAGCCTTGGACGCCGTCCTGGAATTCGTCGGAAATAACGCGCAGGTCGTCCAGACCGGCATTGCCGACGGCGATGCCGAGCGTCGAATAGGCGAGATTGGCAACTTCGATCTCATTGGTGGCTAGCGCCGTAATCATCGGCGGCGTACCAACGAAGTGAATGGGCTGCATCACGTAAGATTGGCCGAAATGCTTGGTGACATCTTTCTTTTGCAACCAGATCGAGCCCCAGTTGCCCGGTGCCACCCAGCCTTCGCGGATGGTGAGCGGATCGGCACCCGCCGCGCCTGCAAAGCACACGGTCGCGGCGCAAAGCCCGGCCCGTGCCAAGTTCACGACATGCATCTTTTCCTCCCGATGTAATGCGAACGCCGTTGCATCGACACCGCGCGTTTTTGGGATTTACTTGAGTTGCTTCGCTGCCTCCTCGACCAGGCTGAGATCGGAATGCGCCTTGACGTCGAAACTGTCTTTGACGAAGCCAAGGTCCCTGGTCATGTCGACGTTCTTTTGCAACGCAACGAGATCCGGCCGCATGTCGGACGCGCGGTAATAATCGTTCTTGGTGAACAGCCAGCCAAAGCGTTCCGGCGGCTGCTTTGTCATTCGTGCGGCGATCTCGGCCACTTCGTCGTGGTTTTTCGGGTCGAGATACCAGCGCTCGATGCGCATGGAATCTTCCATGAAGTCGACGATGGCGGCGCGGTTCTGATCGATAAACGGTTTGCGCATGGCCCACACCGCAAACTGCGACAAGCCGATCGCATCGGTTATCGAGAAGAGAGGCTTTGCGATCTTCTTCAATTCGGGATCGAGCGCGAATGGCAGAACGGTTGGGATAATATCAACCTTCTTCTCGGCGAGCATCGCCCGCATGCCGGGGAACGGCGCTTCGATGATGGTATAGTCCCTGTTCGCCTCCAAACCATGCTTGCGCAACATGGCGCGCATGGCGACATCGACACCCGAGCCGGCGGCATTGGTGGCGACAATTTTGCCCTTGAGATCCTCAATCTTCTGAATCGGTCCGTCGCCAAGCACCTGGAAGTCGTCGGCGCGATAGCCGGCGTAGCCGTCCTGGAATTCGTCGGCAACGACCCGAATATCGTCCATTCCGGCATTTTGAATCGCAATCGGTAAAGTGGAATAGGCGAGGTCGCCGATTTCGAGCTCGTTGTTGGCCATCGCGGTGATCATCGGCGGAGTGCCGGCGTAACGAGTGCTCTCGAACACGTAGGACTTGCCGAAATGGATCGCGAGATCCTTTTTTTCGAGCCAAATCGAGGCCCAGTTGGACACCGGCGCTACCCAGGAGCCTCGAATTTTCAGCGGCTCGGCATTGGCGGCGGCACTCGTGAAAGCCAGGACCAGAGCGCCAAGGCCGGCGCATGCAATTTTTGCAATGGGCATCGTTTCCTCTCCCGATCGAACCGGTGTGGTGCGATTCATTTCAAGCGTTTCGCCGCCTCTTCGACCATGCTGAGGTCGGAATATGCTTTGACATCGAAGCTCTGGCTCGCGTAGCCGAGTTCCTTCGTCATGTCGACATTCCGCTGCAGCGCGGCGAGGTCCGGCATCATGTCTGGATCGCGATATTGATCGGTCTTGGTGAAAACCCAGCCCATCCGCTCGGGCGGTGCCTTGACAAAGCGCCCGGCGATTGCCGCCACCTCGTCGTGATTTTTCGGGTCCATATACCAATGCAGGATGCGCTGGGTATCCTCGAGCCAATCGACAAGCGCGGCCCGATGTTTGTCGATGAAGGGTTTACGCGCCTGGAACGAGACGAATTGCGATATGCCGATTGCGTCCTTGCTGGTGAACAGCGTGGTCCCGATATTGCCTAGCTCCGGATCGAGCGCGAACGGCAGCACTGCCGGAATCAAATCGACCTTGTGCTCCGCCAGCATCGCCTTCATGGCCGGGAACGGTGCCTCGATGACAGTGTAATCACGCTTGTTTTCAAGACCATGCTTGTGCAGCATCGCCTTCATGGCGATGTCGACTGCGCTGCCTTCTGAATTGGTGGCGACGACCTTGCCTTTCAGATCCTCGACCTTCTTGATCGGACCGTCCTTGAGCACGGTAAATCTGACACTGTAATAGTCCCCGACGCCGTCGCGAAAGTCGTCCGCGATCACGCGGATATCGTCCATGCCGGCATTTCTGATGGCGATCGGCAGCGTGGAATAGGCGAGATCGCCGATCTCAACCTCGTTGTTGGCAATGGCCGTAATCATCGGCGGCGTGCCGGCAAAGTGCACCGGCTCAAACACGTAGGACTGGCCAAAATGCTTGGCGAGATCCTTCTTGTCGAGCCACAGCGTAATCCAATTGGCTACCGGCGCTACCCAGGCCACGCGAATTTGCACCGGCTCGGCGCGAACGTGGCCGGCGCCGAGCGCCAGCACGGCAAGGCTCAGCAATCCGATTTTTGCGCGCATATTCCCCCCAGTTTGTCCCTGCGCCGTGCGAGTTTTAATTACTTTCCCTCCGGCGCGGGCGATTGTGGCCGCAAAGCTTGCTATGGCGCAAGCGCACGGCTTGCCGCACCACTGCCCCTGCTGCACGATTATAAGGCTGTCCGCTTGGCAAGGGACGAATACACGATGTCCAGCCCGCTTTATGACTCGATCACCGAAACGGCGTCGACCGACGATCCGTCGCTGCATCGCGTCTTGATCGTCGGCGGCGGCGCCGGAGGTCTTCGTCTCACGTCCTTGCTCGGCGCGTCGCTCGGCCGCCGCGGCAAGCTGTCGATCACCTTGCTCGATAAATCGCGCATCCATGTCTGGAAGCCGCTGTTGCACGAAATCGCTTCCGGATCGCTAGACAGCGAAACCGACTCGCTCGAATTGATCGGGCATGCGCGGCGGCGTCACTACCGCTATCGGATCGGCGCGATGATCGGGCTCAACCGCGCTAAGCGTCAAATCCATGTGGCGCCGAGCGTGGACGAGGACGGCCAGACCGTCATCCCGCCGCGCGTGCTCGGTTACGATACATTGGTGATCGCGGTCGGCAGCATGTCTAACGATTTCGGCACACCCGGCGTCAGCGAATATGCCATTGCGCTCGACACCGTCGAACAGGCCGCGCGGTTCAATCGCGGCATGATCAACGCCTGCCTGCGCGCCAATGCGCAATACGAGCCGTTGCGGCCCGGCCAATTGCACTGCGCGATCGTCGGCGCCGGCGCGACCGGGGTCGAACTGGCCGCCGAACTGCACAAATCGATGCGCGACCTCGCTTCGTACAATCTCGATAACATCGATTTCGACAAGCACATCAAGATCGAGTTGATCGAAGCGGCCGCGCGCATCCTGCCGGCGCTGCCCGAAAGCCTTGCGGCAGCAACGGCGGACGTACTGCGCGGCCTTGGCGTCAATATTCGCACTGGCAGGCGCGTCATGGAAGTGCGGGCCGGAGAGGTGGTTCTCGACTCCGGAGAAGTCGTCCCGGCAGAACTGATCGTATGGGCCGCCGGCATCAAGGCGCCGGATTTCCTGCGCGATCTCGATGGTCTCGAGACCGATCGGATCAATCGCCTCGTGGTGCGGCCGACATTGCAGACGACGCGCGATGACGACATTTTCGCGATCGGGGACTGCGCCGATTGCATCTTGCCCGGCGCTACGGAGCCGCTGCCGCCGCGGGCGCAGACCGCGCACCAGCAGGCCGACTTCATGGTCAAAGCGATCAAAGCCCGGCTGCGCGGCGCCCCGCTGCTGCAATTCAGCTACCGCGACCTGGGTTCGCTGGTGTCGCTGGCCGATTACGACACGCTGGGTATCATTTTTCGGAACGTGAAATTGCAGGGGTTGATCGCCAGGCTGGCGTATCGTTCGCTGCACAAGCGGCATCTGCAGGCGCTGCACGGTAATTTCAAAGTAGCGCTGGATACGCTCGTTAATTCAGTTACGCGGCGCACCGAGCCGCGGATCAAATTGCATTAGTTCTTACGAACGCTCCTCGGTCTCCTGGTGCCATACCAGAAGCCGGCGGCGAATGAACGCCATAGCCTTGATCAGCGCATAGCCGACCACAGCGATCTCGACGATGCCGGCGAACACGCCGGGCGAGTTGGCGAAACGCGATGCGCCCATCATGGCGCCGCCGAGCCCGTAACCACCCATCACCATCTCGGCAATGATGGCGACGATGAGCGAGATTGGCAGCGCCACTTGCAGTCCGGTGAGAATTTGCGGCAGCGCCGCTGGCAGCACGATCTGCCACATGATCTGGCGCTCGTTGGCGCCCATGTTGCGCGCCGACCACAACAGCTCCTTCTCAACTGCGGCAATGCCACCAAGCGTTGCTGCCACGACTGGAAAGATCGCGTCGAATACGACGATGGAGATTTTGGAGAAATCATAGACGCCAAGCCAGAGAATGATGATCGGCAGGAACGCTATTTTGGGCATCGGGAAACCGACTGAGATGATCGGATCGAAGAACCAATGCGCAATCCGTGAGCGCGACATCGCCACGGCGAGCACGATGCCGCCGACCGCAGCGATGAAGAAGCCCGCCATGGCGCGATACATTGTCAGCGCCAGATTGATCCACAGATCGCCGCCGACAGCATCGTGATAAATGTAGGTAACGACGACGCTGAAGCGCGGCAGCATGAACGGCGTCACCTTGCCGCTGCGCGCAAACAGCTCCCAGGCGATCAGCATCAACAGGATCGAAAAGATGCCGGCGCCGCTGCGGAATACCACATCGAGGCGCCGCGCTGCGTCCGCCGAAATCTGAGCTTCGGCAGCGGCCAGCGTGGCTTTGTCTTCTATTCCTGCCATCGCAGTAGCCTCCGCATCAGAAGCTGATAGAGGCGGTCCGCGGCAAAGCCGAGCAGGGCGACGGTCAGCACCACCGCGTACATGCCTTCGTAGGAACCGGTTGAGCCGAGATAACCGATCAGATAACCGAAGCCTTGCTGCGAAACGATCAACTCGGCGCTCACCAGGAGAATGAAGGCGAGCGCGAGTGCGGTGCGGATACCGTTGAGCAACTCCGGCAGCGCGCTTGGAATAATGACGTCCCACATCATGCGGATGGGGTTGGCGCCCATGCTGCGCGCCGACCAGACGAGCGCATGGTCGCTGCCGCGCGCGCCGTTATAGGCGCCAATCGTGATCGGAATCATGCAGCCGAGGAAGATGAGCAGAATCTTCGAACCATTACCGAAGCCGAGCCACAGCACGGTGACCGGGATCAGCGCGGATTTTGGTAGCGGATAGAACAACTCGACCAGCGGATTGATGAAGACTTCGAGCAGCCGCCATCGCGCCATCGCGATGCCCAGTCCACCGCCGACCGCTATGGCAAGCGCGAGCCCGGCAGAAGCGCGGTAAAGCGAGGCCCCGCCGTTGCTGATCAGCTCACCATCACGAATCAGATCGACCCAGGCCACCGCAACGCTGCTCAACGGCGGCAGCGCCGAGGAATCGACGACGTGGAGCCGCGCCGCCAGCTCCCACGCCAGAGCCAGCAGCAGCAATGGCAGATATCGCAACGCCGTTTGCATCACGCTGGGGCTTTCTCTTGCGCCTTGATGGCTTCGTCGCGCACCAGATTCCAGATTTCGTCGGCCTTATCGACAAACTCCTTGCTGCGCTGAACGCTCGGATCGCGCTTGTCGAATTTGGTTTCGACGATCGCCTTGATTCTGCCCGGCCGTGCCGACATCACCGCAACTCTTTCGGCGAGATACACCGCCTCCTGGACGTCATGGGTGACGAAGATCACGGTCTTCGGCGTGCGCTGCCAGATGCTCAAGAGTTCGGTCTGCATCAGCAAACGCGTCTGCGCGTCGAGTGCGCCGAACGGTTCGTCCATCAACAGAATGTTCGGATCGAAGGCCAACGTGCGAGCGATCGCGGTGCGCTGCTTCATGCCACCGGAAAGCTGCGACGGGTAGCTGTCCTCAAAGCCGCGCAGGCCGACCATGTTGATGAACGCCTGCGCGCGCTCTTCGCGCTCGGATCGCGGCAGGCCCTGCCGTTCCAGGCCATAAAGGATGTTGCCGCGCACCGTCTTCCATGGAAACAATGCAAAATGTTGGAACACGATGCCGCGGTCGGGACCAGGCGCGGTGACCGGCTTGCCTTCGACCGCGATGCGACCGGCCTCGGTCGGCAAGAAACCGCCGACCAGGTAGAGCAGGGTGGATTTGCCGCAGCCCGATGGGCCGAGTAAGGCCACGAATTCCCGCGCGCGGACCTCGAGCGATACGTCGGAAAGGGCAAGCACGGTGCGCCCATGCGCCGGGCGGTAGGTGTGATTGACCCGGTCGATGACGATTTGCGCTTGCCCTGCCATCTGTCCCCACGCAACTCCGGCACTTCCCCCTCGGCGCACCCGAGGCGGCACCCTAATGGTCATTCCGGATTGCCGCAAAGCGGTTGATCGGCGCAGGAATGACGGGTCCGGCAAAAGTCGCTATATGTGACGCGACATTTCAGCCTCCGGACACCCGATGGAACGCTCGTTCAAGAAAGAAGTGGATGCACTGCGGCTAGGCGCCGGCGAGACGTTTCGCGGCGAAGGTATCCTCGCGGTCACCAAGGCGCTGCTGCAATCGGGCGTGAGCTATGTCGGCGGCTACCAGGGCGCGCCGGTGTCGCATCTCCTCGATGTCATGGTCGATGCCGAGGATCTGCTCGCCGATCTCGGCGTCCATGTCGAAACCTGCACCAATGAGGCCGCCGCTGCGGCCATGCTCGGCGCCTCTATCAACTATCCGCTGCGCGGCGCGGTGACCTGGAAATCCATCGTCGGCACCAATGTGGCTGCCGACGCACTGTCCAATCTTGCTTCGCCCGGCGTCATCGGTGGCGCGCTGATCGTGCTCGGCGAGGATTATGGCGAGGGCGCCAGCGTCATCCAGGAGCGCTCCTACGCCTATGCGATGAAATCGTCGATCTGGCTGCTCGATCCGCGGCCCGATCTGCCGACCATCGTCCATATGGTCGAAAAAGGTTTCGAACTGTCGGAAGCGAGCCACGCGCCGGTCATGCTCGATCTCCGCGTGCGGGCCTGTCACGTCACCGGAGAGTTTACCGCCAAGGACAACAAGCGCGGCGCCTATAGCGGCCAGCATCGCCTCGCCGGTCCGCCGCGTTTCGAATACGGACGCCTTGCCCATCCGCCGGTGATCTTCACGCAGGAGCGGCTCAAGATCGAAGAGCGCCTGCCGGCGGCGCAAAAATTCATCATCGAGCAAAAACTCAACGAGGTGATATCCGGCGACATCGGCGACGTTGGTATTGTCGTGCTCGGCGGATTGACCAGCGGGTTGCTGCGGGCGTTGGCGCGGCTCGATCTCGCCGATCTGTACGGCGTCTCGCGCATTCCGATCTATGTGCTCAACGTCGCCTATCCGCTGGTGCCCGACGAACTGAAAGAGTTTTGCGCGCAGAAGCGCGCCGTGCTGGTTGTCGAGGAGGGATCGCCCGAATATGTCGAGCAGCAGATCAACATGGCGCTGCGCGGCTCCGGAATCGAAACCCGGGTGCTCGGCAAGGGCTGTTTGCCGCGCAGCGGCGACTACACCTCCGAGGTCATGTTGCGCGGCATCGCCGCATTTCTGTCGCAGACGCGCCCGGTCGGTATCGACGCCAATGCGGTGGCTGCACGGGTCGAGGAATTTCTCGCGCACAAGCCCGGCATCATGGCGGCGGTTGGCGACATCCCGCCGCGACCGCCGAATTTCTGCACCGGCTGCCCGGAGCGGCCGGTCTTCGCCGCGATCAAGCTGGCGCAACGCGAGCTCGGGCCGACCCACATCAGCGCCGATATCGGCTGCCACTCGTTCGCGACCTTCGCGCCGTTCTCGATGGGCAATTCGATCCTCGGCTACGGCATGTCGCTTGCCAGCGCCGCCGCGGTCGGCCCCAACATGGCAAAGCGCTCGATCTCGATCATGGGCGATGGCGGCTTCTGGCATAACGGTCTGATCACCGGCGTTGCCTCCAACATGTTCAACAAGGGCGACGGCGTTCTGATCGTGATGCAGAACGGCTACGCCTCCGCGACCGGCCAGCAATACCTGCCGTCGAGCACAGCGAACCGCAGCGGTACGCCGACCGGCATCAGCATCGAGAAGACGGTGCGCTCGTTGGGCGTCACGTGGTTGCGCACGGTGCGCACCTACAGCGTCGCGAAAATGGCGGCGACGCTGAAGGAAGCGATGCGCACCGCCGAGCGGGGGTTGAAGGTCATCATAGCTGACGGCGAATGCATGCTGGCGCGGCAGCGCCGCATCCGCGCCGATGACGCCGAAAAGCTCAAGCGCGGCGAGCGCGTGGTGAAGACGCGCTATGGCGTCGACGACGAGATCTGCACCGGCGATCATTCGTGCATCCGGCTCTCGGGCTGCCCGTCGCTGACCGTCAAACCCAATCCCGATCCGTTGCGAACTGATCCAGTGGCGGCGGTGGTCGAGAGTTGCGTCGGCTGCGGGCTGTGCGGCGAGGTCGCGCATGCCGCGGTGCTGTGCCCGTCGTTCTACCGCACCGATGTCATCACCAATCCGAATTGGTGGGATCGCACATTGCATCGCGTGCGTAGCGCGCTGATTGGCTGGATCGGCGGGGAAGCCATAACGCAATCGCCGATTGCTCCAATTACCCCCATCCCTAATCCTCTCGCTCCAGTGGCGAGTGAAAAGCGAGAAGCCTTCAGGCCCGGACAGCAATCAGCGACCAAACCGATGACGGTGCTGATCGCCGCGCTCGGCGGCGAGGGCGGCGGCGTGCTAACCGATTGGATCGTGGCTGCGGCTGAAAGTCAGAAATTTACGGTGCAATCGACCTCAATCCCCGGCGTCGCGCAGCGGACTGGCGCTACGACATATCACATCGAGTTTGTGCCGGTTGCGCTGGCTGCTCCTACTCCTCGTCCGATTCTCGCGCTCGCTCCCGGCATTGCCGACGTCGACCTCGTTATTGCCAGCGAGCTGATGGAGGCCGGCCGCGCTATTGCCGGCGGCTATGTCACGCCCGACCGTACTGTGACGATCACCTCGACCAGCCGCTCCTATCTCACGGTCGAGAAGATGGCGATGGGTGACGGCCGCTACGATCCGCAGCGGCTTATCCAATCGGTCGAGAAAAATTCGAAGCAGTCGCTATTGCTCGATCTGGAGGCGATAGCGCGGCAAAACGGCGCCATGATCAATGCGGTGATGCTCGGCGTCGTCGCCGGCACCGGCGCGCTTCCGATCCCGGCTGACGCCTTCGAGGCCGCGATCCGCGCCGACGGCAAGGCGGTCGAGGCGAATTTGCGCGGCTTTCGCGCCGGTCTGGACGCGGCGAAAAATGGCGTACGGCTGTGTCCCAATCCTGTTAAACGCTTCTGCGCGCCTGACGCCACGCTGGCCGAACTCGAACACGAAATCGAAACCATGCCGGAAGCGGCTCGGGCATTCATGACCGAAGGCGTGCGCCGGCTTGCCGCCTATCAGGATGTCGCCTATGCGCGGCTTTATCTCAGCCGACTTGCCGCCGTGCGCGAGGCGGACGCCAAGGCCACTGCCGATGGCCGCCTGCTCGCCGAGACTGCGCGGCATCTCGCGGTGCGGATGTCGTACGAAGACGTGATCCGCGTCGCCCAGGCCAAGATCGATCCGGCGCGCTTTGCCCGCATCGCGAAGGACATGGGCATCAAGCCGGACCAAACATTTGCGATCACGGAATTCCTCAATCCCGGTGTCGAGGAATTCTGCTCGGTGCTGCCACCGTGGCTGGCGAAGCGTATTCTCGCATTTGCCGAGGGTCACGCCGGGTTCGGCGGCGCGCATTGGGGCATGGCGATCAATACCGCGTCGCTCTCGGGCTTCCTGCGGTTTTATGTTCTTGCAAGTCTGCGCGGTTTCCGGCCGCGGACCTGGCGTTTCAAGGAAGAGCAGCGCAACATCGAAAACTGGCTCCGCCTCATTACGCGCGCCGCACCGCTGTCCGTCGAATTGGCCATCGAGATCGCCGAATGTGCGCGTCTTATCAAAGGTTATGGCGACACCCACAAACGCGGCAGCGATAATTATCGGCAGATCGTTTCACAGGTGATCGAGCCGGCGCTCGCCGGGCAGATTGCGGTCCGGCAGGCAGCCGATGCGATTGCCAGCGCGCGCTCGGCGGCATTGCTCGATCCGGAAGGCGAGGCTCTGACCAAATGCCTCGCCGCGATCGCCTCGCCGCCGGTCCACGCCATCGCCGCCGAGTAGTGCGCGGCATCCGCCGGAACAAAGCTGCGGCCGGTTTATTATTTTGGTATCGCGGTTCGTATGCAGGTATCGCCATGGCCAAAACCAGGCATAAGCCGGCGCAACAGAGATCGGTGCGCCGCAAATCAATTCGTCGCGGCTCAAGCCGCCGCTGGTCGGCGCGCGTCACACGCGAAAGCGACGCGCTCGATCTCAAGCGCGGCGTGTTCTCCGGCCGCGATCCCAAGCGCATTGCCGCATCGCTGAAACGCTCGGCGGAGCGCAGCCACCGGCGCAAGTCGGATCCCTACCGATCCGCCCAATCGATGCTCACGTTCTATATCAATCGCGCCGGCAAGAACCTACCCGCCGCACAGCGCAGGACGCTGCAACGCGCCAAGATCGAATTGCGCAAGCAGTTCGGGCGTGAATAGCCTAGCCGCTTAGTGCCTTCGTAGGGCAAAAGAATGTGCCTTCCACTTCGACGATGTCATCCTGGTTGAGGCGGGTGACTTCGACGATGCTGCGCGGCGGATAGGGACCGCCGCGCCAAAATTCCTCCTGGATTTTATTAACGATGGGGCGATGGCGGTTCATGTCGGTGACATAGACCACGAGCCGCACCGCGTCGCGCAAACTCGCGCCGGCGAATTCTGCGACAGTCTTCATATTCAAGAACGCCTGCCTCACGCGCGTCTCGTCACCCTCAACCAGTGCGTTGGTTGCGGGATCGATGCCGCGCATGCCCGCCACGAACACGAAATCGCCGGCGCGTACGCCGACACTCCATGTGCCTGTCGGTTTGATCGCGCCGGCCGGCGACAGGTGCGCGATGTCAGGTTGCGGCATGCCATCATCCTCGACGCAATTGAGCGTTGTTCGTCACCATCTTACTGGGTCCGTTCAAGTTTCCGGCTCTACCTTGCCGCCCGCTGCGGTGCTTCGCTATGCTCACGACGATTGCGGGTAGTTCAGTGGTGGAACATCAGCTTCTAAGAGGAGGCTGTAACCACAAACCTTATAAAATCGCGCTTACACTAATCGTGGTCGTCTGGCTCCCACTTTTCATTCAGGAATCGCGCGATTTCGCCCGACATTTTCACGGCAGCCTCGCGCGTCATTTCCAGTTCAAGAAAATCACCTATTGAGTTTTTTGTCTGAACTTCCACGATCACGTATCGGGGATCAGTGCTGGTCCGCGGCTTCGGCGCTGCCCTAACATTCCGCACTGCTAAAATTGGTCCGAACGTCATGTCAAAGTGCTCCCGATTCGGCTTGTTATATTCTCAATGGTCGCACAACCAGAGAGCGCTTTTAAGGCGGGACGGGCCGTCCGCAGGATAGCCAAAACAAACCTTAGCGAACGACGGCAACCGCTGATCCATCCTCAGATACGGGGCGCGGTCGCTTGGGAGCGTTAGAGATGTTATGCCGAGTATCGTCGCGTATGTTGCCCTAGCAAAATGGGAGAGATGCCGGGTAAAATAGGCGAAGTCGCGGGCGTAGTTCAGTGGTAGAACATCAGCTTCCCAAGCTGAGTGTCGTGGGTTCGATTCCCATCGCCCGCTCCAGTCTTGGCGCCTTCGGCGCTTCGGCTGGCAAGCCAGACAAATTTTAGGGAGCGTCAAATGCCAGTCAGCAATATCCGGGGCGTCAATATCAATTGGCAGGTCATCGGCGACCGCGGCCCGTGGGTCATGGCGACCACCGGCGGCCGCCGCGGCCATGACGAATTCATTCCGATGGCGCAGAAGATCGCCCGGCACGGCTTCCGCGTCATGCTGCACGACCGCCGCAATACTGGCGCCTCCGACCTTTGGATCGATGGCGACGAGGGCGAAGAGGCGCCGTGGCTCGGCGACATGCACGAATTGATGCGACAGAACGATGCGCTGCCGGCATTCTTCTGCGGTTCGTCGGCCGGCGCCCGCACCTCGATCCGGTTCTATCTGAAATATCCGCAAGCGGTGCGCGGGCTGTTGCTGTTGCGCGTCACCGGCGGCGAATTCGCCGCCAAGCGCCTGCCGGAGAACTACTACGGCCAGTTCATCAAGGTCGCGAAGGAAAGCGGCATGCCCGCTCTTATCGAAATGGACGCATGGAAGGAGCGGTTCAAGGAGAATCCGCGTGGCCGCGATTACCTCGCCAAGCTACCGGCGGATAAGTTCATCGCAGTCTTCAGCCGCTGGAAGGAGATATTCGAGGCCGGCGGCAAGCACCCGGTCATGGGCGTTACCGAACAGGAGCTGCGTTCGATCAAGGTGCCGGTCATGATCATTCCCGGCAACGACCAGACCCATTCCAGCGCCAGCGCCGCCGTCGCGCACAAACTCATTCCAGGCAGCGAGATTCACCAGTTGCCGATCACCGACCAAGAGGTGCCGCTGATCCCGTTCCCGGATTGGGGCGCCTACGAAGCGGAGATCGCCGACGTCTTCGTCCGCTTCATGCAACGCACCATTGCGGCGGAGAAAACCGCGGCCTGAACCACTTCGCTGCCGCTGCACTGCCGCAGCCGATGCCAGGGCTATGCCGCAGCGCAACGGCTTCCGGCTAGTCCGCTGTTGTTGTTAAATTTTTTCTTTGCCCAGCGGGGACACCCGAGCTATCGTCGCGCCAAGAGCCTCGAACGGCTCGCGCGGGGGGTGGAAGCAATGGATCAGCAAAGCGCAAAGCGGTCTTGTTGGAGCTGGTGGTACCTGCTCCTCCTGGTGCAATTCGTGTTTTTGCTCTGGGTGCCTTCCTACAACAGGCTCGAGCCGACGCTCGTCGGCATGCCGTTCTTCTATTGGTACCAGCTCCTCTGGGTCTTCATCAGCGCAATTCTCACCGCGATCGTCTACTTCGCGACCGACGAATAATCCGAAATCGCGCCGCCGAATGTGCTTCGCGCCATCGCGAGGCTTTCAAATAGAGCGCATTGGAAAATTGGGGGGAATGCCGTGGCTGAATTGAACTGGACCGCTCTCACTATCTTCGTGCTGCTGTTCGCCGCCATAACCTGGCTGGGCTTCGCTGCCGCCAAGTGGCGCGCCGGCGATCTCGATCTGCTGCACGAATGGGGTCTCGGCGGCCGGCGCTTTGGCACGCTGATCACATGGTTCCTGGTCGGCGGCGACGTCTACACGGCCTATACGTTCATCGCCGTTCCGGCGCTGGCTTTCGGTGCCGGCGCGATCGCTTTCTTCGCGGTGCCTTATGCGGTGCTGATCTATCCGATCCTTTTTCTTTTTCTGCCGCGGCTCTGGCACGTTTGTCACAAGCATAGCTACATCACGGCGGGCGATTTCGTGCGTGGCCGCTACGGCAATCGTTGGCTCGCGCTTGCCATAACGATCACCGGCATCGTCGCGACGATGCCCTACATCGCTCTGCAATTGGTCGGCCTTCAGGTCGTCATCGGCGCGATGGGTGTATCGGGCAGCGGGATTGCCGCCGATCTGCCGCTGATTATTGCGTTCATTATTCTCGCGGCGTTCACCTATTCGAGCGGTCTGCGCGCTCCCGCCTCGATCGCTATCGTCAAGGATATCCTGATTTACCTCACGGCCTTCGTCGCGGTGATCGCCATTCCGATCCAGCTCGGTGGCTTCGGCAAGATCTTCGCTGCGGTGCCGCCGGCCAAGGTACTGCTCGCGGTTCCCGGAGCAAACACGACGGGTGCCTACGGCGTCTATGCGACGCTTGTGCTGGGCTCAGCGCTGGCCTTGTTCCTCTATCCACACTCCATCACGGGCGTGCTCAGCGCATCGAGCGGCCGCGCCGTTCGCCGCAATGCCGCATTGCTGCCGGGCTACACGTTCATGCTTGGACTGCTCGCCCTGCTGGGTTTCTTCGCCATCGCATCCGGCGTCGGCGCGCTTCCCGAATACGCGGCGGGTTTCAAGCAGTTCGGAAATAGCTTCGCGGTGCCGGCGCTGTTCCTCCACAGTTTTCCGTCATGGTTTGTCGGTATCGCCTTTGCCGCCGTCGGCATCGGCGCACTGGTGCCGGCGGCGATCATGTCGATCGCCTCGGCTAATCTTTACACCCGCAACATCCATCGCGAGTTTATCAACAAGAATCCGACTGACAAGGAGGAAGCGCAGATGGCGAAGTGGGTGTCGCTGATCGTCAAGCTCGGCGCGCTCGTCTTCATCATCTTCGTGCCGACGCAATACGCCATCGAGCTCCAGCTCCTCGGCGGCATCTGGATCATCCAGACCGTGCCGTCGGTGATGATCGGTGTCTATACGCGCTGGTTCAACGATTGGGCCTTGCTGGTTGGCTGGGCTGTCGGCACCGCGGTGGGCACTGCGATGGCGGTCTCAGTGAACTTCGCCGCCGCCTATCCGTTGGCGCTCGGCGGCATGACGTTCCCGGGCTACACGGCGTTCTACACCGTAGTGCTCAACCTCGTCATTGCGCTGGTGCTGACCCCCGTCTTCAATGCCATGGGTGGCAAGCGTATCGACGAGACCGTTGCGGCGGATTACCACGCGTAGCGTCCACCGTCGTCTGCAATGATGAAATGGCCGGGGCCCTGGGTCCCGGCCATTTTCGTTTGCTACGACGAAGGAGCCGCTTGCTGTGCACTGAGCCTATACTCGATAACAACTCCGATTTGTCGAGCGCGGCGGCCTCAGTCAGCTTCGCTCCGAAGCTTCAGTTTTGTGGACATCCCGAAATCGAAGTGATGTGCCATAAGCAGAATTCGTTTAGGCCGCTCCGGCAAGCAATTGCGGCCATAACGCAAGTCCGCGTTGCACCGACAGCCTGCCACCGACGATTCTGAACGGCTTTCAAGGAGCGCCCATGTCAAACGAAAATGAGAATGTGCTGACGTTTGTTCTCATTGCTCGTATTCCTCCCCACGGGGTTGAGGCGTTTCAGGCATATGAGGATCAGGTACTTCCGCTGCTAAACGAATATGGTGGCCAGCTTCAGCGCCGACTACGAAATGAGCTGGGCACAGTGGAACTACACATTGTTAGCTTTCCGTCTGATCTAGCCTTTGAGAAGTATCGCAGTGATCCGCGGAGAACCGCCGCTACACACCTCTTGGAGACTTCATCAGCAAAGCTAGAACGATTTTCTCTCCGCGATGTGCCTCGATAGGTTCGTCCGGTCCGTCGCACCGCTGGCCCGGATCAAAGGTGCTTGTGAGCCCACGCCCTAAAAGTAGCGCCGCAAGTCCGCTGCCGCAGCGTCCGGCTTGCGTTGCGTCACATCGAACGGCGCGACGAACTGGCCGTTCTTATCCATCAGATAGACCATCGCGGTATGGTCCATGGTGTAGTCGCCGTCTTTGAGCGGGACTTTTTTGGCATAGACCCGGTAGGCTTTGATGGCCGCGTCTATCGAGGCCTGGTCGCCCGTGAGCCCACGCAAGTGCGGATCGAAACTCGACAGATAGTCCTTCATCACCGCCGGCGTGTCGCGCTCCGGATCGACGGTGATGAACACGGCGCCGGTGCGGTCGGCATCGGGGCCGAGCTGGCGCAGCACCTGCGACATATCGAACAGGGTAGTGGGGCAAATATCAGGGCAATGGGTGAAGCCAAAGAACACCAGGAACGGCCGGCCCTTCAGGTCCTGGTCCGTGAACGGTTTGCCGCTCTGATCCTCGAGATGAAACGGGCCGCCGACGCTCGCCACCGCCGAACCGATCGGCGAGGAGATGCGTCCGGTGACGAACACGATGGCGCCGAAAAACAATATGAGGCCGCCGAGAAACGCGGCCAATACCATCGCAATGCGGGACGTCTTGTCGTTCACCGGCGATCTCCGGTCAGCCGAAACAGGCAGTGAAGCCGGCGCGAATGCTTTCGAAAAAAACCGTGGTTCCGTAATGTGCCCACAGTAAGGCCGTACCAGCGAGCACGGCTCCGGTTGCTGCAGCGGCGGCCAGCACAGGGCGCAATGTCAGGCGTGGAACGGCAGTTTCGGGCATCGGCAATATCCGGCTGGCCCGTACATAAGCCGGAACCCGGCAGCCGACAACCTGCCGGCTCGGCCGCTGCGCCGCCTCACTGGCAGGTGTGATAAAGCGCGGCAAGCTCTCGGCCGCGCAACTCAATCAGATGCGGCGTCAGGCCGCCGTGCCGCAAGATCCAGCTGCGGATTTCGGCGGGGTAGAGCCGCATCACCAGAGCGCTGCCTTCGCGCGTTGGCACCAGCGAGCGCGACGCGTCATCGTAGTAGGACGCAGCATGGAACCCGAGCACGGCGCGCCGTGTCACGCAGATATGGTCGGGCGGGACGATGCCGGTCAGCAATGTGCATGCTGAAAGGCAAGGCCCATCGACGACGATGTGTTCTCCCGAATCGCGCACCTCATGGAACTTGCGGATGTAAGCCGAGACTTCGCCTCCCGGATCGCTGACGATGCGCATGTCCGCGCGAGCCACAGACGGCGAAACAAAAGAGGATGCCACAAAGCCGAAGACGGCCGACGCGAGCGCGCCGGCCAAGGCGGTCTGCCATTTCATGAAGTGACCCTTTCCCCTCAATCACTCCCGACACTGTAGGCCCATTATGGCAAGAGTTCGGGGATTTCCTACCATAATCGCGATGCGTGCCCGGTTTTTTTGCTCGCGTGCGGCTCGGGTGCGGTGGCACGGGCAACCTCGAAAGATGCTATAGGGGAACCGGCGATCAGCGGAACTCTGACGGGAGCCGATTATGGCAGGGGATTTCGAGGACCATTGCTGGCGTGATGTCGTCGACGCCGACACGATCGAGATCTATCGGGCCTACCGGCGCAAGACCTACGTGGGCGACAATCCGGCCGTGCTCGCGATCGATCTGTACAACAAGGCTTATGGCGGCGGTAACCGGCCCGTGCGCGAGGTGGATCGCGAATATTCCGGATCCTGCGGCGAACACGCCTGGAACGCCTTGCCGCCGACCCAGAGACTGCTTGCGGCGGCGCGCCGCGCCGGCTTGCCTGTCATCTACACCACGCGCCATGTCGATACCGGCGGCGTGCATTCGACCAATCGCAACATGACGCGCGAGCGTGACGACATTTACCACATCAAGGCCGAGGTGGCGCCGCAGCCGGGCGAGATCGTGATCTACAAGGAACGCGCGTCGGGATTTTTCGGCACGCCATTGATCGCTCACCTGCAACAGCTGCGCGTCAATTCGCTGATCATTTGCGGCGAGAGCACGTCTGGCTGCGTGCGCGCTTCCACGGTCGATGCATTCTCCTACGGCTTCCACAACGTCGTGGTCGAGGAATGCACCTACGACCGCTCGATGCTGAGCCACAAGGTCAATTTGTTCGACCTGCACCACAAATACGCCGACGTGCTGCACGTCGAGGAGGTGTTGGCTCATCTCGACGGGCTTGCCGCCAAGCGCAAGGTGGCTTGAAAGTCCTTGCCGCTGCTCGCGGGTTTAGTGCTTCGTGCTTGCCGTCTTCGCGCCCGGCTTGTCCGCCAGTGAGTGATAGACCACGCGGATGAAGTTGGTGCTCGCCTGGTCGCTTGCCGCCCAGGTCTTGTCGAGATCGGCAAACGGCTTCGCCGCCACGACGTCCGCCTCGCTCTTGCCGTCCTTGACGAGCTTGGCCATGCGATCGCGCGCCGTCGTCAGCATTGTCAGGTAAGCGGCGAGATCGGTCTTGGTCGCGAGCGGGCCATGGCCCGGCACGATCTTGGTCTTGTCGTTCGCGAGCTTGAGATACGTCTGGGCGCCCGCAATCATCCCCTTGATATTGCCGCCATTGGCAAAATCGATGTTGGGATAATGGCCGTTGGTGAAAATGTCGCCGGTAGACAGCACGTTGGCGTCCGGGAAGAACACAAAGGTATCGCCGTCGGTATGGGCGTTGTGCGGATGGCCGAGCATGATGATGTGCCGCCCGGCGATCTTGAGCGTGGTCCGTTCGGTATAGGTCATGGTCGGCAGCGTGTCGGCATCGGCTGGCGGCGTCTTGACGCCGGTCAGGCCGTTGGTGGTGCCGCTCGCCAGACGCTGGCGCACATTGATCTGGGCGACGACGGTCGCGCCATCCTTATGAAACAGCGCATTGCCGCCGGTATGATCGCCGTGGAAATGCGTATTGACGAGATATTTCACCGGCAGCTTGGTGATGTTCTCGATCGCCGCCTTGATCCTGTCGTGCAGCGGGGCGAATTCGGAATCCACCATCACGACGGCATCTTTGCCGACGGCGACAGTGATGTTGCCGCCTTCGCCTTCGAGCATGTAGGTGTTGTTGCCGAGATCGGTGGGCTTGATCACGGTCTTCGAGAAATCGCGCTGAGGAGGCGCGGCGGGCGGCGGCGCCGCCGGCTGCTGGGCGCTGGCGATCGCGGCAAATCCGGCGACAGAGGTGACTAAAGCGGCTATCGCAATTCTGTTCATAACACTCGTCCTCATTCGTCGCCCCCGTCTGATGCCTATTCGGCTTTTATGTTGGCATCGTGAATGATCTGACCATACTTTTCCATCTCGCTTGAGATGTATTTGGCAAATTCATCCGGCGTCGAGCCGATCGACTCGAAACCGAGCGTGGCGAGGCGCGCCTTGACGTCCGGCTGCGCCAGTACGGTCGCGACGCTGGTTTGCAGCGTCGCGGTGATGGCCGAGGGCAGATCCTTGGGGCCCCAGAGCCCGTACCACGACACGAATTCAAAGCCCGGCAGCCCGGATTCCTCGATCGTCGGGATTTCCGGCGCGGCCGGTTGACGCTTGAGGCTGGTGATGGCGAGCGCCTTGATGCGGCCGGCCTGCGCCTGCGGCAGCGATGACAGCATCGGATCGGCGAGAAGCTGAATTTGCCCGCTCATCAGGTCGGTCAGCGCCGGCCCGGTGCCCTTGTAGGCGATGACCAGCGTATCGACATGGGCCTCGCGCTTTAGAAGCTCGATCACGAGGTGGCTGGCGGAGCCGATGCTGGTGGTGCCGAAGGTATATTTCTGCGGGTCCTTGCGGACAAGGTCGAAAAAATCCTTGAGATTATTAGCCGGCACGCTCGGCGTTGTGCTGACGATCAGCGGCCCCTTTGCGATCAGCGTAACTGGCGTGAAGTCCTTCACCACGTCGAACGGCACGCTTCTTGTAGAGAAATGGATTGACGACGTGGAGCGAGGCGGTCAGCAGCAGCGTGTAACCGTCAGGATCGGACTTGGCGACGACATTGGCGCCGACATTGCCCGATGCGCCGCCGGCGCGGTTCTCGACGATGAAATGCGGCCCGACCGTCTGATTGAGCTGATCGACGATGATGCGCGCCACGCCATCGACCGATCCGCCCGGCGGAAACGGCACGATCACCGTCACGGTGCGGGAGGGAAAATCCTGCGCCGAAACAGCACCCGGCGCCAATGCTATAGCAAGCGCGAGAGCGAATATTTTTAAGCGTGGCATCAGGTGTCCGATTCCTTACCCTCGGAATGACGACATTAAAAAGCGCCCGGATAGCCGCCGCCGTCGATCAGCAAGCTCTGGCCGGTAATGTAGCCCGCATGCATCGAGCATAGAAACGCGCAAAAAGCGCCGAGCTCGACCGGTTCGCCGTAGCGCTTGGCTGTGCTGGCTTCGGCGCGTTCACGGAAAGCCTGCTCGAACGTCTTGCCGGTGCCCCCGAGCATGCCGCGAATATGACGGTGCTGGGCATCGCTGTTGAATAGGCCCGGCAGCAGATTGTTGATCGTGACGTTATGCGCGGCGATCTGTCGCGCGAGGCCCGCGGCGAAGCCGACCAGCCCCGCGCGTGCGCCGTTCGACAGTCCAAGCTCGCCCTGAGGAATCTTCACGCTGCGCGACACGATGTTGACGATGCGGCCGAAGCCGCGCGTCATCATGCCGTCCATTGTCAGCCGCATCATCTCGATCGGCCCCAGCATCATGTCGTCGAGCGCCGCGATCCAGTCGTCGCGAATCCAGTCGCGAAAGTTGCCGGGCAGCGGACCCTGCGAATTGTTAATCAGGATATCGGGCCGCGGGCAGGCGGCGAGTGCCGAGGCGCGGCCGATCGGCGTTGTCAAGTCGCCGGCAATCGCCGTGACCTTGACGCCGGTCGCCTGCGCAATCTCGGTGCCGCTGCGTTCGAGCGCGTCGCGGGTGCGAGCCACAATGACGAGGTCGACACCGGCTTGCGCCAGTGTCAGCGCGCAGGCCTTACCGAGGCCACGGCTCGCGCCGCAAACAAGCGCGGTCTTGCCTGAGATGCCGAGGTCCAATTCGTTCAGGCCGCGACAGCCGACAGGGCTTTAAGTTTGTAGCCGTAAGTCTTGTCGAGCCCGAGTTCGGCGATAATGCGCAGACCCTTGGCGATCGCCTCGGCATCGAGCCCGGTGAGCGGCTTGCGCAATTCGCCCGACGGCATACCGAGCGCTTTCATCAGCGACTTTACGGCGACGGGATTGATTGCCGAATAGGTGAAGTGCAAGAGCGGCAGCAGCTGCAGATATGCGGTCTTGAAATTCTCCGCCTCGGTATAGCTCGTCCACGGCGTCGAGATGGTCGCGAGTTCCGCCGGTGCGATATTGCCGGTCATGTTCGCTGTGCCGTGGCCGCCGAGACTCATAGTCGGCACCACGAGACCGAGATTGGGGCTGTCGCAGCACATCACCGATACGTCGGTCTTCGCCGCCAGCACCTGCGCCACTTGGCCGACGCGGGCGGTCGACTCTTTGTGCACCACATAGTTCGGGTGCTTGAAGATGCGGATGAGATTGTCCCAATGCAGGTCGCTCTGCACCCGCGGCGGATTATTATAGATTCCGAGCGGCAAGTCGGTGGCGTCGGCGACGTCGAGGAAGAATCGTTCGATATCGCTTGCCGGCGCGCAGATGTAGGCCGGCGCGGCGAGGATCGCGCCGTCGCCACCATTGTCTTTGGCGAAGCGGACAGTGGCGATCGTCGTCTCGGTGTTGTTGCCGGTGCAGCCGAAGAAGATCGGCATTTTCGCCGACTTCATCTTCGCCGTCTCCACGATGATTTTCTTTTTCTCCTCCGGCGACAACATGGAGGTCTCGCCGGTCGAGCCCATGATCAGTACGGCCTTCGTGCCGTGCTCTTCCTGGAACCGGAGCAGGCTGTGGAACGCCGCGAAGTCGACCGAGCCGTCCTTGTTGAACGGTGTGATCAGCGCGACGAACGAGCCGGCGATTTTTTGTTTGGCCATCCGCAGCAGTCTCCGGTTCTGCCCCCATAAAGGGGAGAGAAAAGTTTTACAAACTCACGTGATTGATAAATTTTTCCGGCGGCCGCTCGCCCCATTGCGACCGCAGCGCTTCCTCGGCGGCAATGAGATTGGAACCGTTGGCGATGTTGAGGCGATCGGAGTCGGCCCAATGCTCGTGGACGCGGCCCCAAGGGTCGGCCCAGTAGTCATAGACTTGGCTGCCGAGCACGTGGCGGCCGATGCCCCACATGTGCTCGTATTTCCCGGTTTCCTTGAGAAATTCGTGGCCCATGCAGACGTCGTCGATATCCGGCACTTCGAACGAAATATGATTGAGGCCGGTCTTTTCGGAATTGAGGCAAAAGAACACGTGATGATCGACGTAAGTGTCGCCGCGATCACAGCGATTGAACGACCCGATCAGATTGTCTTTGTTCTCCGCATAGACGTCATCGGAGCAGATCAAGCCAAGCGTTTCGCGGAACCACTTTATTGTTTCGTCGAACTTCGACGACATCAGAACGCCATGGCCGATGCGCTTGACGTGCGCCGGCCCTCGCGGCAGCCGCATCAATTCGCCGGCGCGCGCGGTCGGCGCTTCGCCTGAATTGAGTTTCTGCCGCTTCACCCCGATTGGCGACAGTTGCTCGATGCCGCACACCACCTCGATCTGATAGCCGTTCGGCTCGTTCAGGCGGACCCGCTTGCCGCCGCCCGGCTCGTCGATGCTTTCGACCCCTGTCGCACCAGGCGCCTTGGCGAGCTTCTTGAGGTCGTCTTCGCTCTCCACGTAGTAGGCCAAGCCGACGAATTTCGGATCGCCCTTCTCGGTGATGTGAATATGGTGCGCCGGATCAGTGCCGCGCATGTAAAGCGCGTTGTTGGTCCGTTCGACCCGCTTCATGCCGAACCGGGTCAGGAACTCCTCCTGAACGTCGAGATCCGGCGAACGCAGGCGCCCGTAGGCGATATCGGTCACTTTAGCCCAAGCCATGTCGTACTCTCCCCGTTTGTTGGTCTTGCGGGACGGTATGCATAATGTGCCACGATCCTCGCGGCGCCGCTACTGCGGCATACGGCGCGCGGCCTCTAGCATCCTGGCGCGCGGCGCCAATGATCGCTGTCGGTGCGCTCGGCCCATGGAAGCCACGGGGCCGGTGCTCAGCGCGGATTGCCGGCCGGTCTCTAACGAGCGCGATTCCGGCATACGCGACGTTCGTGCCAAGCCATGCGCGGTTTTCTCCCAGCGCTGCGGATCGCGCCAAAGCTGAAACAGCGCGCGCCACGCGGCAAGCGAGAGCAAAAACCAATACAATGGCGTCAGAACGAGCACCGAGGCGTGGCGCAGGAGGCCACGGCGCTTCAATCCGATGGCATCGAGCACAATAGTCGAGACATAGCCGCATAGCAGCGTTGCGGCATATACCGGCGCGGCGCCGCCCATGGAGCCGACCGCGCGCAGCGGCGGCTCGGCGAGCAAGACGTAGCAGAGGCCCGCCATGAAGATCGGATGCACTAGGGCCGCCAGCACATTGCCTGCGAGCAGAAGCTGGAAGATGAAGGCGCCGGTGGGGGTAAGGTCCCGCACGAGCCGGCGCGGCCGGCGCATATGCACCAGCCAGGTTTGCATCCAGCCCTTGTACCAGCGCGTGCGCTGCGTGAGCCAAGGCCAGAAGCGCGCCGGAGCTTCCTCGTATGTCGTCGACGGCAGCGTCGCAGATCGATAACCAAGGCGAGAAAGTCGGATGCCGAGATCGGCATCTTCGGTGACATTGTAGGGATCCCAGCCGCCGACCTCGCGCAGGGCAGTAGTGCGGAAATGATTTGACGAGCCGCCGAGCGGCAGCGGCAAGCCCGTCGCTGCCAACGCGGGCAACAAAACGTCGAACTGGCCAGCATAGCCGGCGGTAAACATTCGGGTGAGCCAGTTGTCGGCGGTGTTATCGATGGTCAATGCGGCTTGCACGCAAGCAAGCTGCTTGCCGCCCGATCTGAAAGCGGCGATGGCGCGCCGCAGCTGATCCGGTTCTGGCACATCTTCGGCGTCGAAGATGACCGTAAATGAGCCGCGCGCGAGCGGCAGCGCAACGTTAAGCGCTTTCGGCTTGGTGCGCGGTCCAATCGCCGGCGCCGTGATGATCTCAAACGGCGGACCGAGTTGGAGATCGGCAATGCCGCGCCTGGTTTCGTCGTCGTCAGCCTCGACGACGAACTTCACATCGAGCTTTTCCGGCGGATCGCGGCGACCAGGTCGCCGAGGACGGCTGCCTCGCGATGAAGCGGGCAGACGATGGTATAGATGGGAAGCGGCCGATCGTCGACTTCGCGCGAGCGTCTCGGTGGTTTGTCGGTGAGGAATGCACTCCACAGCCGTAGCGCGGCGGTGGCGAGAAAGATCAGACACAGCGCGGTGCCGAAAATTCCGATCGTCATCGCCGGTGCGGCGCCGAGAAAAATATCGGCAAGCACCACAAGCCCGATCGCAGCCTTGCTGCGCCAGCCTGTCTTGCGCGGCGCATTGGAAAACAGCGGTGATGTCCGTTGCAGCCCTTCGCTGGCGCGCCGGCCCAACGCACGTTGCGTGTGACGCAAGACGAAACGCTGCAGATGCCCGGAGGACGTCAGGCTGAACGGCTTAAGCCAAGTAGGCGCCGGCTGCTGCGGATCGGCCAGGCGGCGGGCCGTGAGGCAGCGCGGCGCAACGATCCAGACCAGGCGGCCGTTGCGGCGCAGCGGCAACAATCCAGCGGCGGCGGCCTGGATCAACTCGTCATCGCTGAGCGGGCAGTCGGCTCGCGAGACGCGGTCGAGCGGATCGTAGACGGTACCTAGGGACGCAGCGAGTGCCGCCAGATAGGCTTCCTCGGTTATGGCGTCAGCACAGATCAGCACCCGGTCGGCGCCGAGACCGATCCGCCGCGCCCGATATTCTGCGGCGGCGATGATGCGGCCGGGAAGCAGGCCGCGGACACAATCGACTTCCGGGCACGCACTGGGCCGCTGCCGCGGCAAGATGCGGGATGGCAACCGCGCCCGCCGCGAGGTTCCCGGCGGCAGGCCCCCAGCCGGCCGAGCGGCATTGGAGCCGCGAACTGCCGGCCCATCAGCACTACGCAACGCCACAAAAAGCCCCCGACGCGCGGAAAAACGCTTGATTGCCTCGACTTTTCCTTATGTCCCCGTTAAGCGGGCCGAGGCGGCCACGCCAGCTATTCAACCTCAACCCGCTAATCGTTGCCGATGCACGCTGGAATGACAATACCTTGTTACCTCAAGTCGTTGCCCTGCACCGTGGCACGGTTAATCGTGGTCTTGGCGCTATTGCCCGCCTTTACCGGCGGCGCTGTCCCGGCGATGGCGCAAACCGGTGCAACGTCGCCGCAGCCCGTGGTGGTTCCGGGGTTTTGGGACCCGCGGCGCCGGCCGGAGCGGCCCGACCTGTCGCGTATCCAGGCCATCCGCTTCCTTACCGAGGAAGACTATCCGCCGTTTGACTATGCGGGCGCGGACGGCAATCCCGCCGGGTTCAATGTCGATCTGGCGCGGCTGTTGTGCGATGAGATCAAGGTCCCATGCACCATTCAGGCGCGCCGCTTCGACATGCTGCTCGACGCGCTCAACGATAATCGCGGCGACGCGGTGATCGCTTCGATCGCGCCGACGGTCGAGACGCGCAAGCGTGCGGATTTCACCGATCCCTACTACCGTACGCCGGCGCGCTTCGTGGCGCGCGCCGACAGTCCGATCGGCGACGTGCTGCCGGAACTGGTCGAGGGTAAAAAAATCGCTGTCGTCGCCGGCACCGCGCACGAAGCGTATCTGAAAGAGATGTTCACCGAAGCCGAATTGCGGCCCTATCCCAACGCCGAAGCCGCGCGAGCGGCGTTGCGCAACAAGGAAGTCGATTTGCTGTTCGACGACGGTATCGCGCTGGCGTTCTGGCTCAACGGCACCGATTCCGGCGGCTGCTGTGCGTTTCGCGGCGGTCCGTTCCTGGACAGCCATTTCTTCGGCGAAGGCGTCGGCATCGCCGTCAAGCGCGGCAATGATCTGCTGCGCCAGGCCTTGAACTGGGCGCTGTTCCGGCAGTGGGAGAAGGGCAGCTATACTGATCTTTGGCTGCGCTATTTTCCGATCAGCCCATTTTGAAATGCCGGCGATAAGTCTCTAAAGGTAAGCGATGCCGACAGCCGCGATCGAAAGCCCGATTGAATTGCGCCAACTCGCCGAGCAGTCGCACGCCTGGCCGTTCGAGGAGGCGCGCAAGATCGCCGCACGGCTGAAGCGAACACCGAAGGACGAAGTGATCTTTGAGACCGGCTACGGTCCGTCGGGCCTGCCGCATATCGGCACTTTCGGTGAGGTCGCTCGCACCACAATGGTGCGCCATGCGTTTCGCGTGCTCACCGGCGACACCGTCAAAACGCGCCTGATCGCCTTCTCGGACGACATGGACGGGCTGCGTAAAGTCCCCGACAACGTGCCGAACAAGGAAATGGTGGCGGCGCATCTCGGCAAGCCGCTGACCAAGGTGCCCGATCCGTTCGGCACCCATGACAGCTTCGCCGCGCACAACAATGCTCGCCTGCGCGCCTTCCTCGATCAGTTCGGCTTCGAATACGAATTCATGTCATCGACCGCTTGTTACACGTCGGGGCGGTTCGACGCCGCGCTGTTGAAAGTGCTGGAGCGCTACGACGTGGTGATGAACATCATGCTGCCGTCGCTGCGCGAGGAGCGCGCTGAATCCTATTCGCCGTTTCTGCCGATCTCACCCGTGACCGGCATTGTGCTGCAAGTGCCGGTCGCTGCCCACGACGCCAAGGCCGGCACCATCACCTATGAGGACCCCGACACCATGGAGCGCGTCACCACGCTCGTCACCGGCGGCCGCTGCAAGCTGCAATGGAAGCCGGATTGGGCGATGCGTTGGGTCGCGCTCGGCGTCGACTACGAAATGGCCGGCAAGGATTTGATCGAACTCGGTGAAGCTCTCGAGCAAAATCTGTCGGGCGCTCGGTGGAACGCCGCCGGAGGGGTTCAATTACGAGCTTTTCCTCGACGAGAACGGCCAGAAGATTTCCAAGTCTAAGGGCAACGGCCTCACCATCGACGAATGGCTGCGTTACGCCAGCCCGGAAAGCCTGTCGCTGTTCATGTATCGCGAACCGAAGGCAGCAAAGCGACTGTACTTCGACGTTATCCCGCGCCAAGTCGACGAATATCTCCAATTTCTCGACGCCTATGGGCGACAAGCTCCCAAAGAACAACTCGGCAATCCGGTCTGGCACATCCATGGCGGCACGCCGCCCAAGGCCGACAATCCGATACCGTTCGCGATGCTGCTGTCGCTCGTGACCGCATCGAATGCCGAGAATGCCGACACATTGTGGGGCTTCATCGGGCGATACCGTCCGGGCGTGACCCGACAGACCCATCCGCATCTTGCGGCGATGGTCGATTACGCCATCCACTATTTCCGCGATTTCGTGTTGCCGGCAAAAAAATACCGCGAGCCGACAGACGCTGAACGCGCCGCTTTGCTCGACCTGCGCGATGCGCTGTCGCAATTGCCGCCTGACGCTACGGCTGAAGCAATCCAGGACGTGGTCTATGAAGTCGGCCGCCGCGAACCGTTTCTCGACCAGAAGAAAAAGGGCAAGGACGGCAAGCCCGGCGTCTCGCTGGACTGGTTCAATCTGCTCTATCAGGTGCTGCTCGGTCAGGAGAAGGGCCCTCGTTTCGGCTCTTTCGTCGCCGCTTACGGCATCAAGAACACCATCGACATGATCGACGGCGCGCTCGCCCGCTCGGCGTGATCGCCGGGCGCCCGCATGACCATCGCCGCCTACGCTCTGCTCGCGTTCACCATCGTCGTTAGCTCATTCATCTCCGGTGTGTTCGGCATGGCCGGCGGCATGATTTTGCTCGGCGTGTTGCTCAATTATTTCGACGTCGCGAGCGCGATGATCCTGTTCTCGATCATCCAGTTCTGCGCCAATGGTTGGCGTGCCTATCGATGGCGCCATTACGTGCGCTGGCCGATATTCTTCAAATACCTGATCGGGGCTGCGCTCGCCTTTGTTGCCATGTATTCGATCAAATTCGTTCCCGATAAGACGATGGTCTACTTGAGCCTTGGCCTGATGCCATTTGCGATCGAGGTGCTGCCGCGCGAGTGGCGGCCGAACATCGAGTGGCGCGGCATTCCATTCATCACCGGCGTGCTCACCACCGTCATCCAGGTACTGGCCGGCGTCGGTGGGTTGTTCCTCGACATCTTCTTTCAGAAAAGCATGCTCGACCGCAAAACGACGAACGCCACCAAGGCAACAGTCCAGACATTGAGTCACGTTGTTCGCATCGCCTATTTCGGCACGGTATCCGGCATGGCCAATGTACCGAAATTGTTTCTTGTCCCGGCCATTGCGCTGGCTGTCGCGTCGACTTCGCTGGCGCCGCTGGTCATCGAGCGCATGACCGATCACGGTTTCCGGCAATGGACGCGGCGGATTATTTTCGCCGTCAGCGCGGTCTATCTGTTCCGCGGCGCCGTGTTGTGGTGGCACCACGGCTAGCGGAATTACTGGCTCGACCACAAAATGCGCGCGATCCACAACACGTCGCCGGCGGCGACGGTGCGGTCGGGATGCTCGGCGTTGAGCGATTTCAGCTCGATGGATTTCGCTGTGGAGCGCTTGAGTTCCTTTGCCATGACCTCTCCGCCTCGCGTCTTGACCACGACCCGGTCGCCGCGGCGGATCGGGGCTGCCGGCGACACCACAATGATGTCGCCGTCGCGGTACGCCGGCTCCATCGATTGGCCAGAGACTTCGAGCGCATAGGCGTGCTCGTCGTTGACCGCCGGGAATGCAATTTCGTCCCAGCCGCCGCCGGCCGGAAACCCGCCGTCATCGAAATAGCCGCCGGCGCCGGCCTCGGCGAAGCCCAACAGCGGAACGCCGCGCGCCGGGCTCGCGGTGCCGCTCTGGATAAGCCCGACGAATGTCTCCAGCGTCGTGCCGGTCGCCTCCAGGGCCTTGCTGATCGATTCGGTCGACGGCCAACGGGCGCGGCCGACCGCTGTGATGCGCTTTGATTTATTGAAAGTGGTTGGATCGAGCCCAGAGCGCTTGGCGAGACCCGAAGCCGAAAGTCCGGCCCGCGCGGCCAGGCGATCGATTGCAGACCAGACCTGTGCATGCGTGAGCATCAGCACCAACATCCCACAAACCGCAAGGATGATAGGAATTATTGCCTGCGCGCTCAAGGGCCGATAGGGTCGCGGCCCATCCGACATTCAGATGGACAGGCCGTGCCCACGATCTACAAAATCTGCACCCGGTCGGAGTGGCGTAGCGCCGAGCATGACGGCCGGTATCGTGGCTCTGCGCTCGACCGCCGTGACGGCTTCATCCATTTCTCGACCGCCGCACAAGCCGGCGAAACCGCCGCCAAACATTTCGCCGGACAGGCCGATCTGATGCTGGTCGCGGTCGATGCCGGGGCGCTTGGACCGTCGCTGAAGTGGGAGCGCTCGCGCGGCGGCGATCTGTTTCCGCATCTCTATGGCGATTTGCTGCTCGCCGCGGTGCGCTGGGCCACACCGCTTGACGACGAAGCGGCGGGCCGTCGCTCGTTTCCGGAGCTCGATCCGTGATCGGCCTCCTTGATCGCCTGGCGCGACCGTTCCTCCGTGCGCTCGATCCGGAGGATGCGCATGGCATGGCGATCAGGATGCTGAAATTCGCGCCGCTGCCGCCGGCGCCGCGCGACGACAGTCGGCTCGCCAGCCGTGTCTTCGGCCTCAATTTTCCGAATCCGGTCGGTATTGCCGCCGGCTTCGACAAGCACGCCGAGGTGCCGGATGCGCTGCTGCGCATCGGCTTCGGTTTTGTCGAAGTCGGCACCATTACGCCGAAGCCGCAGTCCGGCAATCCGCGGCCGCGGCTGTTCCGCCTTGATGCCGACCATGGCGTCATCAACAGGCTCGGCTTCAATTCGCAAGGCGCCGACGCCGTGCTGGTGCGGCTTGCCGCGCGCGCTGCTCCATCTCAGCAATCCGACCCTGGCGGCGGAGCGGGGCAGGCAAGAATTGTCGGCATCAATGTCGGCGCCAACAAAGATTCGCCCGATCGCACCGCCGACTATGTGCGGCTGATCGAGCGGTTCGCGGCGGTTGCGAGCTACGTCACTGTGAACATTTCCTCTCCCAACACGCCGGGCCTGCGCAATCTGCAGCAGGCGTCGGTACTCGACGATCTGCTGGCACGCGTCATCGATGCCCGTAACCGCGTCGCGCCGACTGCGGGTCCGACCCCGGTGCTGCTCAAGATCGCGCCCGATCTTACACTCACCGATCTCGACGACGTGGTCGGTATCGCGCGCTCGCGCCGGGTCGACGGTATGATCGTCGGCAACACCACCGTGGCGCGGCCACTCATCGCTGCGCGATACGAGAAGCGCGGCGGAAGCCGGCGGGCTATCGGGCCGCCCACTCTATCCGCTCGCCAATCGCATGCTGGCCGAGACTTATGTGCGCGTCGAGGACGTCTTTCCGCTGATCGGCGCCGGCGGCATCGATTCCGGCGATAGCGCGCTGGCCAAAATGCGCGCCGGCGCGAGCTTGATCCAGGTCTATTCCGGTTTGGTGTTTCGCGGTCTTGGCTTGATTGCGGAGATCAAGGCTGCGCTGACTGCAGCTCTCGACCGCAGCGGCCAGGATACACTGACGGACTTCATCGGCGCCGATGCGGCCGCCGTCACCGCCGAAGATTGGCCCGGGTAGGATTGGCCATAATGAAAAGCGTGGCCGGTTCGGCAACAACTGGCAGGATTCCAATGCTGACACGGCGATCGATAGTACTTGCGCCGCTGCTTGCCGGCGCCGTCATGCCATTCAATTGCGGCGCAGGCGGACGACTATCCGTCGGGGCCGATCACCATCGTCGTGTCTTTCCCGGCGGGCGGCAGTCACCGACGTTGTCGTGCGCGCTGTTGCGGCAAAAGTGCAGGAGCGGTTCGGTAAACCCGTCGTCGTGGAAAACCGCGCCGGCGCCGGCGGCGTGATCGCGACTGCCGATGTCGTGCAGGGCCGCGCCGGACGGGCTTACGCTGCTCGCGGCGCCGAGTTCGCTCGCCGCCAATCCGACGCTGTTCAAATCCCTGCCGTTCGACACGCTCAAGGATCTGCAACCGCTATCGCTGGTGTTTCGCACGCCGCTGGTGCTGGTGGTCAATCCCGGCACTGCCGGTGCACTCGGTCGCAGACCTCATTGCGCTGCTCAAGCAGAAGCCCGGGCCAGATCGATTTCGCCCATGGCGGTCCGGGTTCGGCAATCCATCTCGCCGGCGAACTGTTCCAAACCATGACCGGGACCAAGATGACTGCCGTCGCCTACCGCGGCGCGCCGCTTGGCCTCACCGACGTCATTGGCCGGTCAATTCGCCTTGATGTTCGCCGACGCCGGCACAGTGGTCGCGCAAATCAATGCCGGATCGGTGCGGGCACTCGGCGTGAGCTCGACCGTGAGAGTTCCGGCGTTGCCCGATGTTCCCGACTATTGCTGAGGCCGGTGTGCCGGGTTTCGACGCCGTCGGCTGGTCGCATGATTTGCGCGCCTGCGGCGACGCCGAAGCCGATTGTCGACAAGCTCGCCACTGCGCTCGACGACGCTGCCGAAATGCCGGACGTGCAGTCGCTGATCGTCAAGCTCGGTACTATCCCGGTCGAAGTCCGCCGCCGGCAGAGCTAAGACAAGTTCCTCGCCGCCGAAATCGGCCGCTGGGGCGACATCATCAAACGCGCTGGCGTCGCCAACACGCTTTAGCGTCGGCAAAAAGAAGGGGAGTTCTCGTTTCTCATGAGCGATGAAAACCTGTTGCGCGAAAAGACGGCAACACTGACGCGCATGCTCAATATGCAAGGCACGATCGGCATGTTCGGCCACGTTTCGATCCGCGTGCCGGGCACTGACAAGTGTTTCATCAGCCCAGGCGCCAGCACCGAGAAAAGCACGGTGCGGCCGGAGCAGATTTTCGTCTACAATATCGACGGCACCATTATCGAGCATCCGGGCGGTCTGATTCCGCTGGAATGGCGCATCCACACGCAGATTCACCGCGACCGGCCCGACGCCATGTGCGTGTGCCATCTGCACGCGCCGCACGCCCGCGCGCTCGGCATCGCCGGAAAGCCGCTGCGCCCGGTATTTTTGCACGGCTCGTTTCTCTGCACCGGCGTGCCGACCTGGGACAATCCGCGGCTGGTGGTCAACGACGCATCAGGCGGCGGACCTGTCGCGTGCACTCGGCAAGCATCGCGTGGCGCAGATGCGCGGCCATGGCAGCGTCGTCGCCGGCGCCACCGCCGAAGAGGCGTTTTTCGCCTGCACGTTCCTGGAAGAAAACGCGCAAATTCAGCTTCAGGCCGAAATCATGGGCGGTGCAATTCCGCTGAGCGAGGAGGAGGCGCGGGACTGCGCCGAAGGTACCTTCAATCCGCGGCTGTTTCCGCTGTTATGGACGTTCTATGAGCGCAAGGTGCAACTGGACTAGACGCGGGCTAAGATAATCAAGCTTTTGGGAGGATGAGATGATCGATTGCTACACGTGGATCACAGACAACGGCTACAAGCCGCGCATGATGCTGGAGGAGACCGGGCTGCCGCACAAAATCATTCCGGTCGATCTGCGCAAGAAAGCGCAGATGGAGCCGGATTTCATGAAGATCAGTCCCGGCCACAAGATTCCGGCGATTGTCGATCACGACGGACCCGGCGGCGCGACGGTGACGGTGAGCGAGTCCGGCGCGATCCTGAAATATCTCGGCGAGAAGTCCGGCAAGTTCTACCCGGCGGACGCCGCGAAACGCGCCAATGTCGACCAGTGGCTGTTTTACGGTTCGGCGACGTTCACGACGCTGGCGCAGCAGTTCGGGCATTGGGTCATCCGCTCCCCGATCAAGGCGCCGCCCGCGGCGGAACACTACACAGCCAACCTGCGCGACATGCTCGGAATCCTCGACCGTCATTTGACGTCACACGAATATTTCGGTGGCGATTATTCGATCGCCGACATGACGATGTATTCGGACGTGCATATCCATGGCGTGCGGGACATCGGTTTGAACGATTACGCCAATGTGAAGCGCTGGCACGATGCGATCGAGGCGCGGCCCGCGGTGCAGCGGGCTTGGGTGCCGTTTGCATCATAAAGCGGAGGGAGTGAAACAATGCCGGGCGAGTTTTCCGGAAAGGTCGCGGTTATCACCGGCGGCAGCCGCGGCATCGGCCGTGAGGTCGCGGTCGAACTGGCGCGCGCCGGTGCGCAGACCGTCATCGTGTCGTCGTCCGGCACGAACCTCGCGGCCGCGAGCAAGACCATTGCCGAAGCGGGTCTTGCGCCGCTCGCCATCGAAGCGGATCTGCGCAGCCTCGACGGCTGCCGGAGTGTCTTCAATGCCGTGAAAGAGAAGTTCAATCGCTGCGATATTCTCGTGTGCTCGGCGGGCGCCACCCGCGCCGGCAATTTTGTCGATCTGCCGGACGAGGCTTGGCTCGACGGCTATGCGCTGAAGCTGTTCGGCTGCGTACGGATGTGCCGGCTGCTGTGGCCGATGCTCAAAGCCGCGCAAGGCTTCGTCGTCAATATCGGCGGCGGGGCCGCGCGTTCGCCTGGCGCCGATTTTTCCATCGGGGCTTCGGTCAACGCGGCGATGGGAAATTTCTCCAAGGCGCTGTCGCAGCTCGGCAAGCGCGATGGCGTCAACGTCAATGTCATTCATCCTGGCGCCACCGAGACTGAGCGGTTTTATCAACTGATAGAACAGCGTTCGAAAGCGTCCGGCAAATCGGTCGAGCAGCTCACGCAGGAAGCGACTGCGAGAGACGGCCTGCGCCGGCTCGGCAAGGCCGAGGATATTGCCGCGCTCGCATTATTTCTCTGCTCCGAGAAGGCGCGACACATTCAGGGCACGGCCATCGCGGTCGATGGCGGCGCGACCGTCGGATATTATTGACGCGCAGGCCCGCACAGTTGTTTTGCGCTTGTTGCCGTTCCTGCCTGCGGTCGCTTTCGGAGTACAGCGGACATCAAATGCTGGGCAAGGAGGGGGAGGGTTGGGCCGATCGAGATGACCCAAAGTGGCGCTTCGCCGCCACTCGTTGGGCATTGCAAAAGGCTTATTCGATGACCTCATCGGCCACGGTGGAGCAGACCGGGGCCGGTGCAAGTCAATGTTACCCTGTAATGGCCCCGCGACATTTTCCGTTGCCATGCTCGCGTCCAATGTATTTAATATATTCTGCCTATTGGGAGCGGGCTCGTTTCCATTAGAGCTGCCTCAAAAACGACGACGTGCCGAACTCGCCGTTCATAACAATTGGCAGTCAGTGCCATCGGTAGGCAAGGAAGCGAAATTGAGAAGCGTTCAACGCGGGTACCGTCCGGCATCACCGCGAACGATCACGCGACACACTTCGCTGATCCGAATAAGACTGAGCGAAAGCTTTTGCCGTGGTTGAGGTACATTCGAAGGTTGCCGGTTCGACGCCACGACACAACTCGCCCTTCTTCGGCATTCAGACTACTGGCTATCGGCCAATCTCCTACCTGACCGACCTCCTCTTGGGCGGCATCAACGGCCTCGATAACGTGTTGTGGGGCTTCACTTTTGCGTCGCTGATTTTCACCGGCGCTTTAGCGCCTTACTTGCCGCTCGCAGTCGCGCTTTCGCTGACGAGCGGCGCGATTATCGTCGGCGTCATTGCTCTGACATCCGGGGTTTCCGTCCACATCGCCGGGACGGAGGAACAAGCAGTGGCGATCCTGGCGACGGTCGCGGTTCTGATGAATACGCGCATGGGGGACTTCGCTTCCGTCGATTCTGCCGCCGCCACGATGTTTGCCATAATGGCATTTTCGGCACTGCTGCTTGGCATCTGCTACATTCTGGCGGCGCGGTTCAACCTCGGCCTTCTCATACAGTTGATGCCATTTCCGGTCGTGTGCGGATTTCTCGCCGGCACCGGCTGGTTGTTTGCTACCGCCGGTGTGTCGATGGTGACGGGAATTGACGTCGAGGTATTTCACATCGGCCATATCCTGACCCCCGATGCTCTCGTCCGCTGGGTGCCCGCATTGTGTTGCGGTATCGGCATATACGTCCTTCTAAAGTTCAAGGATCATTCGCTGACCCTGCCTTTGAGTCTGGTCGCATGCGCGGCAGCATTTTTTGCATTCGCATATTGGCAAGGTAATACACTCGACGACCTGCGTGCCAACGGTTGGGTATTCACACTTGCGGCCCCCACGCATGCGAAGGGCTTGCTTTCCCTCGATTTTGGCAACGTCAATTGGGGCTTTATCGGCACCGTTCTGCCTGAGATCGGCGCGATTGTGATGATCAGCTTGCTCACCTCGTCGTTCTCATTTTCAGCCCTCGAATTGGGAACCGGCACATCGATCGAACTCAACCATGAACTTGTCAGTCACGGCCTTGCCAATATTGGGAGCGCCGCCTGCCTGGGCATGCCTGGCGGAATCGAAGTGCCAGCGACGCTGATGGCGCACGACATGGGCGCAAGCAGCCGCTTGGCGCCCTTCACGGCCTGCGCTCTCTTGATAGTGACCGCGTTCGCCGGCCAGAACATCATCGGCTTCGTTCCCAAGATAGCCATGGGCGCGCTCGTCTTCGTCGCGGCAACGCAGTTCATATACGAGTATCTCATACAGGCCGGCCGTCAGATGAAGGTCGCCGATATCGGGATCGTATGGCTGATCTTCGCAGTGATCGTGGTTTTCAACTTCATTCCCGGAGTGCTCGTTGGCATTGTCCTGACGTCTCTCTTGTTCATCGTGCGCTACAGCAAGATTGACATCCTCGGTTCGTCTTATTCGCTCAATCAGATCGGGAGTTCAGTCGAGCGAGCAAATCCCGAACGAATGCTTTTGCAGGAGGTCGGTGAGCACGTTCGGCTGTTCAATCTGCGCGGGTTTCTGTTTTTCGGAACTGCGAACGTCTTTTTTGAGCGCATGAAGATAGTCTGCGATCAATCCCCCAGCGGCACATATTTCATTTTCAACTTCAGGCGGGTGAGCGGGATCGACAGTACGGCGGCACAGGTGTTTCTAAAGATAACAAACTTGCTCGCTGCCAAGAAAATCACGCCGATTTTTTGTGCGCTTAGCCCGGAAGCGGAAAAAGCTTGCGAACTCGCCGGCGTGTTCTCAGACGACAATTGTCTGCTCCTCAGCGATCCCGACTTGGCACTGAAATGGGTCGAGGAGCGTCTACTGGCGGAGAACGAAACAGAGGCGAAATCCAATTCGGTCATGGCGATGCTGGAAGGAATACTGGGTGACCGGGACAAGGCAGAAAAGCTTGCATCGGCGATGGAGCCCGTCTCTCTCGCCAAAGGAGAATACCTGTTTCGTCAGGGTAACGTTGAAGCCAGCGCTTACCTGATTCAGTCAGGAACGATCGAAATCCAGCTGGAATCCGAAGCTGGCAAGATCATTCACCTCCGCGAGTTTCGCCACGGATCGCTGGTGGGAGAGATGGCAGCGTATACCGCGAACAAAAAGCGTTCGGCTTCCGCAGTCGCTATCAAACCCTCAGTTCTTTATCGTCTCGACGCGTCGCGAATGAAAGTGCTCAACGGATTCGATGCCGAAGCTGTGCTGCATGAATTAGTCGCGAGGTTGCTCACGGCGCGCCTCGGGTTCATGAACCAGCGTATAATCGCCGATCTATGAACGTCGGTTCGCTATCGTACCACCCCCGCGCGAATACGCGATCATTGTCAGCGACCGGCCTTATTGCGATCTTCGCAATCGGCTTGGATTTGCTGTCGGCCAACGCCCAGCCGGACGGTGTGAACGCGGCACCGAATACGCCGGCCGCTGCAACGCCCATACCTACGCCGCCGCCGACACAATACCAATTCGACGCAACTTTCAACGCAGCGATAACAAGTGACTACAATTACCGCGGCTACACGCTGTCCAATCACCAGCCGAGCGCGTCGACGAATTTCCAAGCGAGTTACGGCATCTTCTTCGGCGGGCAGAATTCATCGTCAGTCGACATCCCTCATTTGGGCCAATTTGAATCGGTGACTGCTGCCGGCATCCGGCCGGTATTCGGACCGTTGACGATCGAGGCCGGTGCCGAGTATTTCAGCTATCCGGGAAGCCAGATCGACGTCGACTATCTCGAATATTACATATCGCCCACATACACCGTCGCTTCCAAGCTCGCACTTGGTCTGAATGTCTTGTATGCGCCCGATTACAGTCGCACTGGTGCATGGGAATTTTACACGTCGGCAACCGCCAAATATACGTTCGATTCCGGCCTCTCATTATCAGCTGAGCTTGGACGCCAAAGCTTTGGCACCACCATGGCTACGGCGACTTCGCCTGCGATCCAACTACCTGACTATACCTATTGGAACGCGGGTTTCAGTTACACATACAGGGTGATCACATTCGACCTGCGTTATTATGCGGATACTTTGTCGAAACAGAGCTGCTACCTCATCACCGGAACTGGAACGCCAGCCACAGGATCAGTCGACTGCGGCGCAGCCGTCATTGGGACATTGTCGTGGACTTTGGGCCTGTCTAACTTAAAATGACGCCGCCCGAGTTGGACTAGGGCCCTATCTGAGCTGAACGGGGCTGCAAGCGACCTCCATCGTGCTCGCCAGCCTCGATTGTCAGTGACCCGTCTCGGATAAACGGAACCACCGGCAGGGCAATTGCTGCGCGCGCGATCGGCCACACAACGGCCGCGCCACTACCCGCAGATTCGTCGGCTACGGGGCGCGAAAGGCTACTCGGCCTTCATTCCGATGTCGTGAATCGCCTGCGTGTAAAGTTCGTGCTGGCGGTGAATATGCGCGTCGAAATCGGCGCCGCATTTCGGATTGGGATAGAGCGCGAGGTCGACCAGCTTGGCCTTGATCTGCGGCACCGCCACGGCGGCGCGGAACCAGTCGATCAACTGAGCCGTAACGTCCTTCGGCGTCTTGGCCGGCGCGACGACACCGAACCAGACGTCGGTCTCGAAGCCTGGAAAGCCAGACTCCGCAACCGTCGGCAGATCGGGCAGGGGTTCAATGTGCCGCGCCGCCATGGTTGCCAAAGCGCGGGCGTTCCCTGCGTTGATCTGCTGGCCGATCTCCGACCAATTGAGAACCGCTGCGTTGATGTGATTGCCGAGTAACGCGTTGATCGTGGTCGCACCGCCGGGGTAGGGCACGTAGGTCAAGTCGGCATGCGCTAGCCTTTTGAGCCGCTCGATGCCGATGTGCTGCGTGGTGTTGGGCCCGACGCTGGCGATCGACAGTTCGCCGGGTTTGGCGCGCGCGGTATCGAGCAATTCGGCGAGCGTGCGATAGGGCGACGCGGCATTGACGACGATGATTTGCGGCGTGGTGACCAGATCGCAGATCGGTTCAAAGCTGGTCAGCGGATCGTAATTCACTTTGTGCAGGATCGCACTGACGATAATGCCGTTGTTGTTGCTCAGCAGCGTGTTGCCGTCCGGCGGTGCGTGCGCCACGTATTCCGCCGCAATGATGCCTCCGGCGCCGGGCTTGCTCTCGATGATCATGTTGGTGCCGGTGGCCGTCGAAATCTGCTCGGCGACGACACGCGAGAAGATGTCGATCGCGCCGCCCGGCGGTACCGGCAGGATAATGCGGATCGTTCGCGCGGCCTGCGATCGCGCGCCGTGACCGGGTAGCGCGACTGTCAGGCCCGCCACAGCCAGCGCCACAAGGCCAAAGCTGAAAAATTTTGGCATATCTGTGGTCCTGGATTGGCCGCGGCAAGCGATTGCCAGCGAAGAGTAGCCATCGTCTGGATAACACGGCGGCCGATCCTTCGGAACAACATCCCGATTGGCGCCTTCGGCAGCCAAGGCGTAATATAGCGGCAACCACCAGGGCGCGCTGCGCGAGACGTACGATGAAGCTTCCCATTCAGGGCGCGATTGACTGCGATCTTCATCCTGCTGTGCCGAGCGTCGCGGCATTGATGCCGTATCTCGACGATTTTTGGCGCGAGCATCTGGCCGGGCGCTATATCGATCGCTCCCCATTCATGCTCGCGAGCTATGCGCCGAATCTGCCGCACGCCGCCCGGCCGGATTGGCGGCCGGCCAAAGGGCTACCGGGCGCCGACCTCGATGTCTTGCGCAGGCAAGCGCTCGACCCCTTCGGTACGCGCTTCGCGATCGCTAATGTGCTGCATGGCGCGGTCGCGCTGTTCAACGCCGACATGGCGGCGGCTCTGTGCACGGCAGTCAACGGTTGGATGGCGCGCGAATGGCTCGATCGCGAGCCGCGGCTGCGTGCTTCGATTCTCGTTCCGCCGCAGGATCCCGAACTTGCCGTCGCCGAGATCGAGCGTTGCGCTCCCGACCGGCGCTTTGTGCAAGTGTTGCTGCTTGTGATGGGTGACCGGCCGCTCGGTCACCGCAGTTATTGGCCGATCTATCGGGCCGCGGAACGGCACGGTCTGCCGATCGGCGTGCATGCCGGCTCGACCTTCCGTCATGCGCCGACCGGCTCCGGTTGGCCTTCCTATCATCTTGAGGACAGCGTCCTGCAGGCCACCGCCTTCGAGGACACCCTTGTGAGTTTCCTTGCCGAGGGTGTATTTCAGAAATTTCCCGGCACGAAACTGGTGCTGATGGAATCCGGCTTCACCTGGCTGCCGGCGCTGCTGTGGCGGACCAACCGGAGCTGGCGCGGCGTGCGCACAGAGGTTCCCTGGATCGACCGGCCGCCAGCCGACATCGTGCGCGATCACGTCCGGTTCACCCTGCAGCCGCTCGATGCACCAAACGGCGACGTGCTCAATCGCATTATGGATCACGTGCGATCCGACGAGTTGATCATGTTCTCGACCGACTATCCGCATTGGCAGTTCGATGGTGAGGATGCATTGCCGGACGGGCTGTCCGATGCGATGCTGAGAAAGATACTGATCGACAATCCGCTTGCAGCCTATCCACGTTTGCGCGCGGCGCACGACGGGGCGGCGACCGCGAGCCAAGAAAGAACCGCGATGCGCGAGGAGATGGCGCCATGAACAAGCCAGTGCCCGAACGCGAGTTCCCTCTCCCTTCCATCCCCCGCGAGCGGAGAAGAGAAGGAAGGGCGCGGCTCGGGTTTGTCGATTGCGACATCCATCCGGTGCAACGTTCGCCCAAGGATCTTTATCCATACCTTTCGTCGCAATGGCGCGAGCACATCGAAACCTTCGGCAGCCATGTGTGCCAGGGTCTAAGCGGACAACTGCCGTTTCCGCGAATGATGGCAAGCGGCATGCGCGCCGACTCTTATCCCTCGAACGGCGGCCCGCCCGGCTGCGATCTTGAGCTGATGCAGCGCCAGCATCTCGACCTCAACGGTTGCGAAACCGGCATGATGATCTGCCTGTCCCGCGGCGGCATGGAAGAGCGCAACCTCGAATTCGGCTCTGCTCTTTCGCACGCGGTCAATGACTGGCAGTTGCACGATTGGGTGGCGAAGGATCGGCGACTGAAGGCGGGCATCGTCGTGCCGCAGGAATATCCCGAGTTCGCCGTGCGCGAGATTGACGCCCGTGCCGCCGAGCACGAGGCCTTCCGCCAGGTGATTATCTCGCCGCGCTCGAGCGAGCCGCTCGGTCGGCGCAAATACTGGCCGATCTACGAGGCCGCCGCGCGCAACAATCTGGTGCTCGGTCTGCATCCCGCAGGAAATCCGAACGGTCACCCCTCCAGCGGCACCGGCTGGGGCACGTATTACATGCAGGAGCATTACACCTTCGGGACCAGCATGGTAGGCAATGTCATCAGCCTGATCACCGAAGGCGTGTTCGAGCGCTTTCCGGCTCTCAAAGTGGCGATGATCGAGTCCGGTTTCTCCTGGGCGCCCGCACTTGGCTGGCGCATGGACAAGCAGTGGGAGCGGATGCGCAAGGAGACGCCGCATCTGACGCGTCCGCCTTCGGAATACCTGCGCCAACATTTTTGGTTCTGCACACAGCCGATGGAGGAGCCCGAAGAGCCGTCGCATCTCTACGACGTGCTCGATTGGATCGGCTGGGACCGGCTGATGTTCTCCAGCGATTATCCCCACTGGGACTACGACGATCCAGTCGTCGCGTTGAATTTCAAGATGAACGACGACCAGCGTGCCGCCGTCATGCGCGAAAACGCCAAGGCGTTGTACCGGATCTGAATTTGAGTGGAGCACGATCTTGTCGGAATGCCGGCTTCCACTTTTCCGGATCGTATTCTCATGAGCCGCCACGTCGTTGCCGGCGTCGGCGAGGTGCCGCCCGGAACCAGCAAGCTCGTCACCGCCAAAGGCCGCGAGATCGGCCTGTTCAACGTCGGCGGAAAGTTCTACGCGCTCGGCAATCGGTGTCCGCACAAGGGCGGTCCGCTGTGCAGCGGCCGGATCACCGGGCTAGCGCAGTCGGGCAGCCCCGGCGATTACCGCCTCATCCGCGCCGGCGAATTCCTGCGCTGTCCTTGGCACGGCTGGGAATTCGAGATCGCCACCGGACAAAGCTATTGCGATCCCGCCACCATGCGCATCCGCCAGTTCGTGGTGACGGTGGCGCCGGGCGACGAACTGGTCAAAGGGCCGTATATCGCCGAGAGTTTTCCGGTTTCCGTCGAAGAGGATTATCTCGTTGTCGAGATTTGATGTTCACAGCCGCTCCGACGCGTTAACGCGTGCCGCTAGCCCCTCTGGGTCACCGAGGATGGGTTCGGCGAAACTTATCCGCAGACGCTTTCTGCAAGCTGCCGGCATATTGGCGCTGCCGCCAATGCTGCGAGTTGCCCGCGCCGATACCTATCCGTCGCGTCCGGTGCATATCTTCATTGGATTTCCACCCGGCGGACCGACCGATATTGGCGCCAGATTGATCGGGCAATGGCTGTCGGACCGTCTCGGTCAGCCGTTCGTCGTTGAGAACCGGCCGGGCGCCGCCAATAATATTGCAACCGAGGCGGCGGCTCACGCCGCGCCTGACGGATATACGCTGCTTGCCGCCGTCGGATCGAACACGATCAACCCTGCGCTCTACGACAATCTCAGCTTCAATTTCATTCGCGATTTTGCCATGGTCGGCGGCGTTTATCTGTCGCCGCTGGTGCTGGAAGTCATCGATCAGGTGCCGGCAAAGACCATTCCTGAATTGATCGCCTACGCCAAGGCTAATCCGGGCAAGATCACGCTCGCCTCCTTTGGCACCGGGACCGTGTCGCACATTGCCGGCGAATTCTTCAAGATGAATGCCGGCATCGACATGGTGCACGTGCCGTATCGCGGCTCGGCGCCCATGGTCGTCGATCTGATCGGCGGACAGGTACAGGCCGCGTTCGACAATCTGCCGGCCTCCATGCCCTATATCAAACAGGGCAAGCTGCGCCCGCTCGGAGTGACGACCAAAACGCGCTGGCCGGCGCTGCCCGATGTGCCGACCATGGCCGATTTCATGCCCGGCTTCGAGGCAACAACCTGGATCGGCATCGCAGCGCCGAAGCAGACGCCGGCCGATATCATCGACAGGCTCAGCAAGGAGATCAGTGCCGGAATCGCTGATCCGACCATGATTGCCAGGTTTGCCGATCTTGGTGTTGTACCGTTCCCTATCTCGACCGCCGACTTCGACAAATTCATCGTCGAACAAACCGAGAAATGGGCCAAGGTGATTCGCGCGGCGAACATCAAGATGGAATAGGCCAGCGGCTTCAGCGCATTGCCGCCGCTCCCGGCGACGGCGCCAGCACCGGCTCGAGCGCCGGAACGAGACGACGCTTCTCGCGGCGAGCCGGGATCGAACGGTAAACCTGCTTGGTCGCCTCGACGATATGCACGCCGGCGAATGGCGCCGACAGTGTCGCGCCGGTGCGCTCCCACGCCACCGCCGAACGCAAGAACAAGCCGTGCGCGATCGGCGGCACATAGAGCGCTTCGCCCCAGCCGGTCGGCGTGAACCAGGTCTCACGCAGCAATTGCATGATCTGCGAGCGCGAATAGGGCCGGCCGTGACCGAACGGCGTCGTGTCCATGCGCGCCCACAGCCCGCGCCGGTTCGGCACCACGGCGAGGAGCCGTCCGCCCGGCGCCAGTACGCGCCAGACTTCGCGCAACAGTTCCATCGGGTCGGCTGACATTTCCAGCGCATGCACCAACAGGATGCGGTCCACCGCGGCGTCGGTCAGCGGCAGCTCGTCCTCCTCGACCAAGGCCGCCAGCGCTGCCCGCGACGACGGCCAGCGCACCACACCTTGCGGCGCCGGCATCATCGCGAGGCAGCGCTCGGCCTCTTCGCGGAACAGGCCGAGATAGGGCGTCGCATAGCCGACACCGAGCACGCGCAGCGCCCGGGTATCTTTCCAGCGCGAGCGAATGCCGCGGCCGACAAACCGCCGTGCCACGACGCCAAGGTGCTGGCCATAGAAATTGCGCAAGTCGACGACATCCATGGCCGCAAAGTAGCATGGATTGGGAGGTCTTTCCGGACGCTTATCGGGATGTGGTTGATCCCTTATTGTGTCATCATCCGCCGACGGGTCCGGCCCGAAGTGGCGGCCCGATGACAAGCTCCGGCGGATGATCCAGTAATCGCCTGCGCGGGGCATGACATGGGTGAAACATGGCTGCACAGACCTATCTGTTTCCTTGCCTGAAGGACAATTTCGGCGTGCTCATCCACGATCAGGCAAGCGGCGCGACGGCGGCGATCGATGCGCCGGAAGCAGCGGCGGTCGAAGCCGCGCTCACCAAGACCGGTTGGCGGCTTTCTGAAATTCTCGTCACCCATCATCACGCCGACCACACGCAAGGCATCGCCGCGCTCAAGGCCCATCACAAATGCCGCGTGGTAGCGCCGCGCGCGGAAGCCGCGCGCATCGCGGACGTCGACGAAACTGTGGGCGAGGGCGACAGCGTCAAGGTCGGCGGCTTGCAGGGCCGCGTCATCGATACGCCGGGCCACACTGCCGGGCACATTTCGTATTTCTTTCCGGCGGATAAGATCGCTTTCGTTGGCGACACACTGTTTTCGATCGGCTGCGGCCGCGTCATCGAAGGCAATCCGGAGATGATGTGGCATTCGTTGCTGAAATTGCGCGAGCTGCCCGACGACACGCAATTTTATTGCGGCCACGAATATACCGACGCCAATATCCGCTTCGCCAAGACTATCGAGCCGGGCAACAAGGCGCTTGCCGCGCGCGGCGAAGAGGTGAAAAGGCTCCTCGCCGCGGGCAAAGCCACGATCCCAGCGACGATCGGCGCCGAGAAAAGAGAAAATCCATTTCTGCGCGCCGACAATCCCGAGGTGGCGAAATCGCTGGGCCTTTCCGGCAAGCCGGCTTGGCAAGTGTTCGCGGAAATCCGCGAGCGCAAGAACCGGTTTTGAGCGAACGGCTCGCCGCGCAAATCTTACTGTGAATAACGTCATCCGGCTGCTCGATCTGAAATCGCATCAGGCGGCGCGCATTTTCGCCAGACGTTTCGCGATGCACCCTTCCTCTCCGCGGGCGGCGCAGCGTCGGCGTCGATCAGGTGAGATCCGCGAATCTGAAATGCGGTCCCAGCAGTTGCCGGACACGAAGCAGTTCGGCGCGGGCGGCGAACGCGTCGATGGCAGTGCGGATCAGCAGCGATAGCTGCGACGGTCGCACAACAAGGTCACGCAGGACCGCCCAAATGTCGGCGCGCCCGTCCTCGGCCATGCCGAGGAGCGCAGCCGAAGGGACGCGGCGGTGGGCCGGGTCGATGATGACACGCACCGCGGCGAAGGCGAGGCCATGGGCGGCGGCAAGCCGCGCCACGACATGGGATTCCATATCGACCGCGGCAGCACCTGTGGTGCGATGCAGCTCCCGTTTCACGGTCGGCTCGGCGACCGGCGCGTCAACGCCGATGATCGGAGCGTGACTGGCGTTCGAGATCACATTGAGGAGCCGTCTTGACCAGGCCGGGTCAGTGGCGCGGGCAATCTGCGATTCCAGCACGGCAGATGCGACGACCCAGTCTCCGGTGCGAAGGCTGGAATCAAGGCCGCCAGCAACGCCGAAGCTGATAATGCCGCGATAGCCCTGCCGTGCGGCGGATTCGGCGACCGATGCCAGTTCGCGCCTGGAGTTGCGGCAGACGACGAGCACTCCGGGACCGGCAGCAATTTTGGCCTCGAAAGCCATGCCGACAAGCGCAATGACGGTACGATGTTGGGATTCGAGCGCGGAATCGGCGAACCGATCAGCGAAATCGCTGTCCGCAAGCGGACGTTCCGAAAGCGTAGCCCCGATGGAATTCATAGAGGATGCCTCGCGTCTGTGATCCACCCTCGATCACGCCCACAACAAAAGCAGGCACGCAGACGTCACCCCCGCCGAACCCGGCCAAGAAACCGGGCGCAGCCTCATCTTTTTTGCAACGCTACGATTGATTGCGATGTGCCGGAACTATTGCAGCGCAAAAATCGAACCTTCCCCCTGCATGGCCCCCACCATGGCTTTGATAATGCCAATATGCTTGATTCTTTCGCATCTCGCAACTGCGAACGGAAAAGTGCTACTATGGGCGCCAGTGCTCAGATTCTGGTCACCGGCGTTACCGGCTTCGTCGGTTCGGCGGTGGCGAGGCGTTTGATTCTTGCCGGCTTTCCGGTGCGGGCCTTGGTCCGGGCCGGCAGCCCTCGCTTCCATCTGCGCGACCTCGATCTGGAATACGCCGCCGGCGATCTTCGCGACGCCGAGTCCGTGCGTCGGGCGATGAGCGGCATCCGCAATGTGATCCACGTCGCGGCCGATTACCGGCTCTGGGCGCGCGATCGGAGCGAGATCTTTGCCAGCAACGTGAACGGCACCCGCATCGTAATGCAGGAGGCTTTGCGCGCCGGCGTCGAACGCGTGGTCTATACCAGCAGCGTCGCCACGCTCGGATGGCCGCACGACGGAGCGCCAGGGGACGAAACCATTCCGCTTTCGGTGGAGCAGGGAATCGGCACCTACAAGCGCAGCAAGATCGCAGCCGAGCGCCTCGTCGAATCTATGATCGCAAACGAGGGACTCCCGGCGGTCATCGTCAATCCATCGACGCCGATCGGTCCCCGCGATGTGAAGCCGACGCCGACCGGGCGCATCATCGTTGAGGCGGCTTGCGGCCGCATCCCCGGCTTTGTCGACACCGGCCTGAACCTGGTCCATGTCGACGACGTCGCCGACGGGCATCTCGCGGCGCTCCAGCGCGGCGTCATCGGCGAGCGTTACATTCTCGGCGGCGAGAATGTGTTGTTCGCCGCTATGCTCGGCGACATCGCGCGCCTGGTTGGCCGCCGCCCGCCCCGGCTTCGCATCCCCCGCGCCGTCGCGCTTTCGTTTGCCTATGCGGCGGAAGCCGCAGCCTGGTTCACCGGTCGCGAGCCGCTGGCGACCGTGGATGGGTTGCGGATGTCGCGACACCACATGTTCTTTTCCGCGGCCAAGGCCGAACGCGATCTCGGGTTTCGCGCCCGGCCGTACCGGGAAGCGCTTGACGATGCGATCCGGTGGTTTCGCGAGGCGGGATATCTGGACGGCAAGCGGCAAGCGAATTGATGCGCTTCGCGTTCAATGGCTCTGAGTCGGTGGCGAAGGAACGGTCGCCGTAACGGTTTGCCCGGGTGCCGGGACCAGGAAAGAATGCAGCGCGGCCACGACCTGCGCGCCTTCGCCGACGGCCGCGGCCACGCGTTTGGTGGATTTCGCGCGCACGTCGCCAATGGCAAACACGCCACGCCGCGACGTCTCGAGCGGATGGCCCGCACCGTCGGCATCCTCGCCGGTTTGCACGAAGCCTTTGGCATCGAGCGCAATGCCTGATCCCGCGAGCCAATCGGTGTTAGGATCGGCACCGATGAACAGAAACAAGTGGCGAATCGGCCGCCGCACCTCTTGGCCAGTGGTGCCGATACGCCAGTGAACCGCCTCCAGTATTCCGTCGCGCCCTTCAAGACCGCTGACCTGCGCGTGCGTTACGACGTCGATGTTGGCGAGGCCCTCGATCCGGTCAACGAGATAGCGCGACATGCTGGCTTCAAGGCTCGGTCCGCGCACCAGCATCCAGACCTTCACGCCCTGGCCCGAGAGATAGACCGCGGCCTGGCCGGCCGAATTACCCGCCCCGATCAGCACCACTTCCTGATTGGAACACAGTTTCGCCTCCAGCGGCGATGCCCAGTAATGGACACTCGATGCCTCGAACGCATCGAAGTTCGGGCAGGTAAGCCGGCGATATCGGGCGCCGCTGGCGACAACGATCGAGCGCGCGCTGACCCGTTCGCCGTTCTGCAAGTGCAGCGCAAAGCCATCGGGGCGAGACTCGCTTAAGCTTGCGACCTGATCCGGGATTGCCATCTCGGCACCAAACTTCTGCGCCTGATTGTAGGCTCGCGCCATCAAGGCCATGCCGGTGATTCCGGTTGGAAAGCCGAGGTAGTTTTCGATCCGCGCCGAGGCGCCGGCCTGACCGCCGAAGGCACGACAATCGAGCACCAGGGTGGAGAGACCCTCCGACGCGGCATAGACCGCCGCGGCAAGTCCCGCCGGTCCGGCTCCGACCACTGCGACATCGTAGGTCCGGTTCGGATCGATCGGCCCCACCAGTCCGATGCAGCGGGCCAGCTCGTCCTCGCCCGGATTGCGCAAAAGCTGTCCGCCGGGGCAGAGCACGATCGGCAGTTGACCAGGATCGACGTGGAATCGCTCGATCAGCGCCTTCGCCTCGGCATCGGTTTCGGGGTTGAGCATACGGTGCGGTTGACCGTTGCGGCGAAGAAAGCCCTCGAGACGCAGCACGTCGCCATTGTCGGCACGGCCGACAATGACAGGGCCGCCGGCTCCGGTCTCGAGCAGTCCGACACGGCGCAGGATCAGCGCCCGCATGATCCTTTCGCCGAGGTCGGCTTCCGCGACCAGCAGCGCACGGAGCCGGTCCGGCGGAATGAGCAGCGCCTGCACCGGCTCCCGAGCCGTGGCGTCGGCGAGCGAGGGCCGGCCGGCCAATTGTGCCAGTTCGCCCATGAATTGACCGGGTCCGTGGGTGACAATCAGGTTTGGCTGGCCCGATTGATCGCGCTGCGTCACGTCGACCTTGCCGGCCAGGATAACGAAGAAGCCGCCGCCAACATGGCCGGTCGTAAACAGCGCCTCGCCGGCGGCGAATGGACGAACTTCTCCGAAACGACGCACCCGCTCGAGCTCCAACGGATCGAGATCGGGGAACATCTGATCGCGCCGCCGTTCGATGATCGACTGTGGGGGCAAAGCCATGATGATCCGCCGCCTGCAACTGCTCTGGGACGATTTCGAAAGTACAAATCCGCAATTGGGAAAGATAATGCTCAAATGAAAATCTGCACCATGCTCCAATTCAATGGAATCGGGTCACGATCCGGAGCCACGGAAATCCCGCCTCGGTCAGGCGAAGTACTGCCCGCCGTTTGCGCTCAGCGTCGAGCCGGTGATCAGCCCGGCATCGTCGGAGGCCAGGAACACCACGCAACGCGCGACCTCGTCAGGCTCACCGAGCCGGCCGATCGGAATCAACGGCAGCACGTTCTTTTGCAACACCTCTTGTGACATCGCCTTCACCATGTCGGTCGCGATGTAGCCAGGACAGATCGCGTTGACGGTGATGCCGGAACGCGCACCTTCCTGCGCCAGCGCCTTGGTGAAGCCGATTTCGCCGGCCTTGGCGGCTGAATAATTCACCTGGCCGAACTGGCCCTTCTGGCCGTTGATCGAAGAGATGTTGACGATGCGGCCGAACTTGCGCGCGCGCATGCCTTCGATCACCTGCCGGCACATGTTGAACAGCGAGCCGAGATTGGTGTTGATCACTTCGGTCCATTGCTCGGGCTTCATGCGGTGAAGCTGAGAGTCGCGAGTGATGCCGGCGTTGTTGACCAGAACGTCGATCGGGCCTAGATCGGCCTCGACCTGTTTGACGCCTGAGGCGCAGGCGTCGAATGAGGAAACGTCCCACTTGTAAACACTGACGCCGGTCTCGGCCTTGAACTTCTGCGCGGCCTCATCGTTGCCGCCGTAGGTGGCGGCGACTGTGTAGCCGGCGGCCTTGAGCGCCTTGCAGATGGCTTCACCGATGCCGCGCGTACCGCCCGTTACCAACGCAACGCGAGCCATGAAATCCTCCCGATATTTGTCATAGCCGGGCTTGTCCCGGCCATCCACGTCTTCTGTGGTGAAGCTTAAAGACGTGGATGCCCGGCACAAGGCCGGGCATGACGTTTATTGATTGCGAGAAATCCCGCGGCTCAGCGCTCCAAACACATCGCGATGCCCATGCCGCCGCCGATGCACAGTGTGGCGAGGCCCTTCTTGGCGTTGCGCTTCTGCATTTCGTAAAGCAGCGTCACCAGAACGCGCGTGCCCGATGCGCCGATCGGGTGGCCGATGGCAATGGCGCCGCCGTTGACGTTGACTTTGCCGGTATCCCAGCCGAGATCCTTATTGACGGCGCAAGCCTGAGCGGCAAACGCTTCGTTTGCCTCAACGAGATCAAGATCGCCGACGTTCCAGCCCGCCTTCTTGAGCGCCGCGCGTGACGCCGGGATCGGGCCGGTGCCCATGATCTTCGGATCGACGCCGGCTTGAGCCCACGACACGATACGGGCGAGCGGCGTCTTGCCGAGTTTCTGCGCCTCGCTCGCCGTCATCAGCACCACCGCGGCAGCGCCGTCATTGATGCCCGAGGCGTTGCCGGCGGTGACTGAGCCTTCCTTGTCGAAGGCCGGGCGCAGCTTGCCGATCGATTCCAGCGTAGTGCCATGCTTGGGATATTCGTCGGCATCGACGACGACGTCGCCCTTGCGGCTCTTGATGGTCACCGGCGTAATCTCGTCCTTGAACTTGCCGGCCTTCTGCGCCGCTTCGGCCTTGTTCTGGGACTTGACCGCGAATTCATCCTGCTGAGCCCGTGTGATCTGCCACTGCTTGGCGACGTTCTCGGCGGTGTTGCCCATGTGATAGCCGTTGAAGGCGTCCCACAGGCCATCCTTGATCATGGTGTCGATCATCTGGAAGTCGCCCATCTTCACGCCGGCGCGTAGATGCGCGCAATGCGGCGCCATGCTCATGGATTCCTGACCGCCGGCGACCACGATATCGGAATCGCCGTTGACTATGGCCTGATAGCCGAGCGCTACCGAACGCAGACCGGAGCCGCACAGCATGTTGACCGCCCAGGCTGGCGTTTCGACCGGCACGCCGGCCGCGATCGAGGCCTGGCGGGCCGGGTTCTGGCCCTCCCCGGCCGTGAGAATCTGGCCCATGATGACTTCGGAGACCCGCTGCGCCTCGACGCCGGCGCGTTCCAGTGCCGCCTTGATGGCAGTTCTTCCCAATTCATGAGCCGGCAGAGCGGCAAAGGCACCGTTGAAGGCGCCGACCGGCGTACGCGTGGCACTGACAATGACGACATCATCTTTCATGGCAGGTCCTTTTAAGGCTCGTGGTGCTACTTTGCGGGCACGTTAGCCGCTGGATCGTTAGGTATATGTCATAAGGACGCGACCGGCCCTCGACAAGGCGACATGCGGCAAGGGCGCATCACAAAACGGTAGCCGTGCCCTGCAAAACCGCCTATTTTGGCGGTGAAGTTGGGGTGATTGCCGCGATGTCCGAAACCGCCACCACGACGACCGCGGCCAAAACCGCCGAACCGGTCACAATCAAGAAGTACGCCAACCGTCGGCTCTACAATACCGGCACGAGCACCTATGTGACACTCGAAGACCTCGCCGCCATGGTCAAGAACGGCGAGGATTTCGTTGTCTATGACGCCAAGACCGGCGAGGAGATCACCCGCTCGGTTTTGACCCAGATCATTTTCGAGCAGGAGAACAAGGAAGGGCAGAACTTGTTGCCGATAGCCTTTCTGCGCCAGCTCATCCGTTTCTACGGTGACAGCATGGGCATGCTGGTGCCGCGCTATCTCGAAGTCTCGATCGACTCGCTGACGCGCGAGCAGGAAAAGTTTCGCAATCAGATGGCGCAGGCCTTCGGCGGCAGCCCGTTCGGCGCGCTTGAGGATACGGTGCGGCGCAATATGCAAATGTTCGAACGCGCCTTCGCCATGTTCACGCCGTTCGCGCGCCGCGAAAGCGATGCCGCCGCCGCCGCAGCGGAGCCGGAAAAATCTCCGGCCAAAGGCGGCGACATCGATGCTCTCAAGCGCGAGCTCGACGAAATGAAGCGCAAGGTCGATAAGCTGACCGGCAGCGGCGAGTAATTCAGCTCATTCAAGTCGGTCACTGACGACTTGATTGGCTCGCTTCGCACGCGCGAGGGCGACGGAAAATCAAACCGCTTTCGCCATGCTCTTGAGCCACGGCCGCTCTGGTGTGGCGAGGCCAATCAGCGCGCCCTGCAAGTAATCACAGCCCCACGCCTGTAAAGTCTGCGCCGCCTTCTCGTCCTGCACCCATTCGGCGACGGTGACGAGCTTGAGCCGCTTGGATAGATCGATCAGCGTGCGCACGAAGGCTCGATCGTCCTCGGAGCGCATCATGTCGTGCACGAATGCGCCGTCGATTTTGACAATATCGACGCCGAGCTTGCGCAGATTGCGGAACGAGGTGTAACCGGCGCCGAAATCGTCGATGGCGATGCGGCAGCCGAGGTCCTTGACGCGGGCGACAAAGCCGCGCGTCTCATCGATGTCGTGAATGGCCGCGCTTTCCGTGATCTCGACGGTGAGGCGCTCGGCAACGCCTGAATGCGACCGCAGCAGCGAACCGAGGCCGGCCCACCAGTCGGGATCAGTGGTCGAGGCGGCCGACACGTTCAGGCTTGCTTGCAGATCGGGTGTGCCGACCATTTCTTCGACGGCAAGCTCGAGCACGCGATGGTCGAGCAATCGCACCAGTCCGAGCCGCTCCGCAACCGGCACGATGTCGTTCGCCGCGATCAGGCTGCCGTCAGTGCGGCGGATGCGCATGAGGCATTCGTAGAACGCCGGCTTACGGTCGGTAGCCGCGACAATGGTCTCGTAAGCAAGGAAGATGCGTCGCTCGTTGAGCGCAGCGACGATCTCGTCGGTGGCGCGCACGTTGCCGCGCCGCATCGCCTCGCGCTCGATGTTGGGCTGATAGGCGAGGTAGGAACCGCGGCGGCGGCCCTTGGCGCTGTCGAGAGTTTCCTGCGCGCGCGCGAGCACTTCCATCATGCCGCGGGCATGGCGCGGCGCGTTGACGCCGCCGATGGTGACGGTGACTGCAATCGGCCCGGCTGAGGTCGGCACCATGTCGTCGCGCACGCCCGCCAGCATCCGCTCGGCGGCAATCGCCATGTCGTCGGGCGTACAGTCGCGCAGCACGAGGCCGAATTTGTTACCGGAAAAGCGGCCCAGCGTGTCCTTGCCGCGCATGCGGCTCTTCACCCGCCTGGCGACCGCGGCGATCACCTGGTCGGCAACGTCGAAACCATAGGAACTCGTTGATGCGCGCCAGGTTATCGATAGCGACCAGCATGAAGCCGCATGACGAACGGAAGCGGATCGCTTCCTCGATGGTGTCTTCGAGAACCCCATTCAGGTGATGCCGGTTGAGTTCGCCGGTGAGGCCGTCGAAGCGGGCCAGATAGGTCAGCTTGCGGACATATTCGTAACGCTCGTTGATGACGCGGACGAGGCCGTGCGCGCGCGCCGGCTTGCCATCGGTACCGGCGAACCAGCGGCCGATATCCTCGACCCAGAGTTTGGTGTCCGAACCGGGCTTGGGGCGGATGCAATATTGAATCTGATAGGCAACGCCGCAGCCGTCATCGCGCTTGTCAGAATTGACGACGACGTCGAAGCGCGCCTGGGCATTCTCGGCCTCGAGGAATTGCGCGTAGGCGCGGCCGGTGGAAATCGCCGCCCGATCGCCGATCAGCAGCACCTCGCCGGCGTTATCGCCCCACGTCAGCGCGTCGTTGTCGATGCGCCAATCGTAAGCGACCTCGCCGATCGAATTAAGGATCGCCGCAGCGTCGGGTGTGCCCGAACGAGCCGGGTCGTATTGACCGCCAGTGGACATAGTCGCCTCAATTCGGAATGGTGCAGTCCGCAGATGGCGACAGCAGACGGCCGTTGCTCCGCTAAGTTAGCAGCAGACTTTAAATAATTCGGAAAATCGCTACCGCCGAAACGGTGGTTGGGAAGCGCCGCGATGGATCGATCGGCGCAGTGGCACGTTGATTGCGCATGCACAGGGTGAAGCCAGGTAAACGTCCCAATTCGGGACAAAAGGCGCACCATGAGCGGCTATCTTGTTCCGGTCGTACCATTTGAGCGAGACATTTCAGGCGCGCCCGCCGCACCGGTCACGCGCCCCAGTGCGAACTTTGTCGCCCATCTGATCGCAACATGGGCGCAGGCGCCGCAAACCCGAACGCGCCGCCGCGCCGATCCGGCGGAAGCCATCAACGCCTACGATGCACTCGGCCATTGGCCGACCCCGCCTGGCCGCGCCATGTCCAGGTCGCTCTAAAAGATCCCGTTAGCCTTGAAGGGCGACGGCCCGGGTCATGCGTCCTTCGAGGGCCGTTTCGCGGCCCCCTCAGGAGGGCGGGAACGAGAATTTCACGCCGGCCGCTCAGGTCCGTCGATCTCGACCTGGCGCCGGCCGCTGCGCATGCCGATGATGAAGCCGGCGAGAACGTCCACCAGCGCGATAATCATCAGCAGGAAGAACGCCGACGTCCCAGCCTGCTGCACCAGCAGGAACTCGACCAGCATGGCGATGAACAATCCCATTGCCAGGATGTGATCCATCACCGAGCGCATTCCGACCCGCGTCGACTTTATGATTTCGATCCAGAGCAGGAAAATGCTGAACGCGATCAGCACGTCTTCCCAGGTCAGCACCCAATCCTGCCCGGACATCATGTGCACGGTGGTCACCGGCGCCGTCCAGGCGACGCCGGGCATCAGGAACGCAATGATATTGTAGATGGCGAAGGGAACGAGCAGCAGCGGAAAGCCAAGAGCGAACATGACGCGCGTCTCGCAGCCGCGTTGGAGCCTCTACGCCTCGCCCTTCTTAGCCAGCACCTGGCGGCCGCGATACATGCCGGTCTTGAGGTCGATGTGATGCGGTCGGCGCAGTTCGCCGGAATCCTTGTCCTCGACATAGGTCGGCGCCTTCAGCGCATCGGCTGACCGCCGCATACCGCGTCTCGACGGCGATGTTTTTCGTTTCGGGACGGCCATGGCGTCGCACTCCTGTATCGGGATCGATGGGGTTGGCGGGCTTATAGAAGAACGAAGCGGCTGAGGCTAGTGGGCGCGAATACAGGCGTCCAGCGCCGGAAAATCCGAGGAACGCTGCACGTAAATGCCGGCCAGCCGGCGCACGATCGGGCCTGGCGTGCGGGCGCTGCGGCGGATCGGATTAGGCAAAATCGCGGCAAGTTCCGCTGCTTCGGAGGTTGTCAGACTGCGCGCCGGCTTGTTGAAGGCGTAGTGCGCGGCAGCTTCGACGCCGAACTCGCCGTTCGGTCCCCATTCGGCGATGTTGAGATAGATTTCCAGTACCCGCCGCTTCGGGAGCACCAGATTGATCCAGAGCGCGAGCGGCAGTTCCAGCGCCTTGCGCACGAAGCTGCGGCCTTGCCAGAGGAACAGATTCTTCGCCGTCTGCTGGGTCAGCGTCGAGGCGCCGCGCGACTCGGCGACGTCGTCGCCGGATTGCTCGATCGCCTCGCGCATGGCGCCGAGGTCGATGCCGCGGTTGTGGCAGAAGGTGCCATCCTCGGCGCCGATCACGGCGAGCGGCAGCGCCGGCGCGATGCGGTCGAGCGGCGTATAGATGCGCTCGACGCGCTGCCCGGTCGCCCACCGCCACAGCATCATCGTCGAGACCGGATCAACAAAGCGATAGAGCGGCGCGATCAGATAAGGCGCGATGATCAGCGCGGTGACGACGATGGCGAGCCACATGGCGGCACGCCGCCAGCGCGTCCCTGAAAAGAGTGCCGCGCGGAGCGGCCGTCGGCGCGGCGATGGCATGTCACGCGCTGTCCGCAGTTCCCCACGTTCGCCGCAGTACCCGCAGCCAGTTGCGATAGCACAGTTTCTCGATCAGCGGCTCGCCGAAGCCGCGCTTGCGCATGATCTCGACCAGCACTTGCAGCCCGGCGGCGTTGCCGACTTCACCCGGAATCTGTGCGCCGTCGAAATCGGAACCGAGGCCGACACCGTCCTCGCCGAGATGCTCGACGAGGTGCGCGGCGTGGTCGACGATCAGCGCCGCGGGCGTGTCCTTGTCGTGGCGGCCGTCGGCGCGGAGAAAGGCGGTGGCGAAGTTGACGCCGGCGAGGCCGCCGGTCTCCCGGATCGCGGCCAGTTGCTTGTCGGTCAGGTTGCGCGAATGCGGGCTCAAGGCGTGGGCGTTGGAATGCGTGGCGACCAGCGGCGCATCCGAGACGGCGGCGACGTCCCAGAAGCCGCGCTCGTTGAGGTGCGACAGATCAATCAGAATCCGCAACCGGTTGCATGCGCCGATCAGCGCCTTGCCGAGATCGGTCAGGCCAGGCCCGGTGTCGGGTGACGACGGACAGCGGAACGGCACGCCGTGGCCGAATACATTGGGCCGGCTCCACACCGGGCCGAGCGAGCGGAGGCCTGCGGCGTAGAGTACGTCGAGCAGTTCGAAATTCTCGTCGATCGCTTCCGCGCCTTCGATATGCAGCACCGCCGCCAGCACGTCATCGGCGAGGCAGCGTTCGATATCGTCGGCGTTGCGGCAGGTGCGGACGCGGCCTTTCGACTCGCGTTCGATGCGCATCAGCAGCGACGCCATGGCAAAGGTGACGCGCTGCGCCTCTGTGATGTCGAGAGCTGGGCGCCGGGTCGCTGCCGATGTCGCTGCCGGTGTCCTGCGATCGTTCCTGGCGACTGCGCGTCGCCATCTTTTCGCTTCGGCGACGGCACGAAGATCGCGAACAGGCCGCCGGCAAATCCGCCGCTGCGCGCCTTCGGCAGGTCGAGATGCCCTTTCTCTTCGCCGTCGAGAAATGCCGCCACGGCGTTGCCACCCTCGCGGCGATTGAGCCGCAACAGCGCGTCGTTGTGGCCGTCGAAGATGGGGATGGGCTTGGGTGAGGGCACCTGAGATCCTTTGTTGCGCCAATTTAGCAGGGCGGATCAGCCGAGCATATAATCCGCCACGTCACGGCAATCGAGTGGCGGATTACGCGCTATGCTAATCTGCGCTCTGCACTCGTTTAGCGGACCTGAGCACCGATTCGCTCTTCCATCCAGTTAAGGGCGGCAAAAAGTTTGCTAGGCCCGTTAGGGTCACGCAGAATTCTTCTGAGCGACAGAGAGGGATATTTTTGATAGTAGCGTCGTCGAAATTTGCGTTATCGATTGCGCCGAAGTGTTTCACCAATTCACTGCGGATTTCTAATGGTCCGAATACGGGGCGACCTTCCCAGGCGGCCGAACTGGAAATAAAGCCTACCATCTGTGTTCAAATAGATGGGCCTGAAATCGATGCGTTGAGCCGCTCGATCGTTGCTGAATTTCGCTTCGCTCAACCCAGGTTACATTTCGATCACGCCGCGGCTCGTTTGGCTGCTGCACTGCGGGTATGCGCTTTCTTTAGCGGCGGCAGCAGCAGGTCGGCCGGAACTTTAAACCGCGCGCGCAGTCGCTGCACCATGGCCATGCTCAGTCCCTTCTTGCCGGCAAGCACTTCGCTGACGCGGCTTGGCGTGCCGAGAATCGGCACCATGTCGGCGCGCGTCAGCCCGTGCTGCTCCATGAGGTGGCGGATCAGATCCGCCGTGCTCGACGGCCGGCGTGGCCATTTGCCTTCCTCATAGGCGGCGATCAGACGCGCCTGCGCCGCGAGCTGGGCGATGTCGGCGGGATCATCCGATTCCCAGAGCCGATCGACGAGGGCGCGCGCGCGTACAAGCTCCGCAGCGCTATCGATCAAAATCAGGTTTGCATCCATCACACAGTCTCCGCATCGATTTTGTCATATTGGGCATGGGTGCCAAAGAATCTGATCGCCAAAACACCTGCCTGATATTGAATGCGTGCAACCAAGCGGTAGTCGTTTCCCTTGATGTTGAAAACGACGCGGCCCGCCTTGAGAATGCTCGCCTTTGGATAAGCTGACTTGACGTCCTCCGGGTTACGCCACAGGGCATGCCCCACAATGTCGAGCCAAGCTTGGTATTGCGAGTGCGCCGCATTGATTCCCTTATGGCCGGCGTGATCGGCAAGATAACGCTCGATCAATTCCGTGCCGATCACGATCATTCATGCAGCATTCCACAAAATTCCAAAAATTGGAAGTAGGAAAGGTACTTGCACCGGGAGCGCGCTACAAATCTTTTATTTTGAGTGAGCAAGAAGATGGCATTCGGGCGTATTAGTTCATGTCTCACAACCCCGCGATTTTCCTCCACAAATCATGTGCCGAACGAATCTTTTGACATCGTTGCCGCGTTGGCATACCGGCGTCACATCTCGCTCGTTGACGGACGCCTTTCGCGAAGGTATTCTCGGAGGGTGGAGCGAGTGCGGTGCCCGCGCGCGGAGCCGATACACTCCGCTCCCGGGCAGCTCCGGGCATCTTCCTCGCCGGTACTACGGCCGGTGCGTGAGGTGCTGTCACTGGACTGGGACAGGGGGAGTGGCGGGTAACACCCGCCGGAACCGGGTCCCAGGAAGCGAGGCCTGGAGCTGAGCCACTGGACGAAAGTCCCTTGGTGTAGAGCCGCGGTGGGACGCCGATAGGCGGGCGTGCCTCTCACAGGGCACGCAGCCGCACCCGATGGTGCGGAGGTTGTTACCCGGCGCCTGTCGGCGTTCTGCCTCCTTTTTTCTTCCGGTCAGTGAAGCGAAGAAAGAAGGGCGAAATTCGTGGCTTTGGCGGCTTGCGCTTGAATGACTCGGATGCAGGTCGCATTGCGAGAACGAGATTACGTGTCGTCATTGCCGGCCTTGACCCGGCAATCTCGCTTAGGCGGGCACTGAGCCAATGATTGGGATGGGCGGGACACAGGCGAGCGAAGCGACGCCGTCCTTCGAACGGCTGTGCCCGGCCATGACGCGGAGAACTAGAACTGATAGCCGCGCTAACGCGGGGTAGGATGAAGCGAGTGTTACGCCGCTTCCGCCTGCGGCAGTGGCGGCTTGCCGCGGATGAGGTCGGCGCCTTTCTCGGCCATCATCAGCACGCAGGCATTGATGTGCGCGGAGACGAGATCTGGCATCGCCGAGGCGTCGCAGACGCGCAGGCTCTCGATGCCGTGCACCTTGAGATCGGAGTCGAGCACGCCGTCGGGCGCGATCGCACAGGTGCTGGAGGGATGATGCGCGGTGATCACGGTCTTCTTCAGCCAGCCGTCGATCTCATCGTCAGTCTTCACTTGCGGCCCGGGGCTGATCTCATCGCCGCGATAGGGGTCCATCGCTTTGTTGAACGCAACTTCCCGCGCGCGCTTGAAACCTTCGCGCAGGGTCGGCAGATCGTTCGGCGCGGTGAAGAAGCGATAGACGATGCGTGGAGCCTTGAGCGGATCGGACGATGTCGAGAAGGAGTTCGCCGCGGCTGTCAGGATGCAGCAGTGTCGGACGGATGCCGAAGCCGTCGAGGAACGGCGGCCGGATCAGCGGGAACCAAAGGTGCGGCGCGTGCGATGTGCCGCGGAACATGAATTCGATGTCGGGCACCGACAGTTCCGGCCGCGTCTTGATGAAAGCGTGCAGGCCGCCGGGCACCACCGTTCCGGGCCCGGTGCCGAACAGGTAAGCGCGGATCATGCTCACTGCCATGCGGTCGAACCGCATCTCGCGATGGAACGTGCCGGGCTGTTTGCGCGTGTAGGTCATGTAGGCGCCGAGGTGATCTTGCAGATTCTTGCCGACCGGCAGATCGGCGGTGACGCTGATGCCGAACGAGCGCAGATGCTCCGCCGGTCCGATGCCCGACAGCATCAGGAGCTGCGGTGTGTTGAAGGTTCCGGCCGACAGAATGACTTCGCGCGCCGCCTCGGCGCGCACCTTGGCGCCGTCTTGGACGTATTCGACGCCGGTGGCGCGCGTGCCTTGCAGCGTGACGCGCGTGGTGTGGGCGTTGATTGCGACGGTGAGGTTTTTGCGTCCGCGCGCTGGCTTGAGGAAGGCGTTAGAGGAGGAGGAGCGCCAGCCGTTGCGGATGGTGAACTGACCGCGGCCGAAACCTTCCTGCTGCTTGCCGTTGTAATCGGGTGTCAGCGGGTAGCCGCAGCTCTTGGCGGCTTCGAGCCAGGCTTCGTAGAGCGGGTCCTGGGTTCGGGCGAATTCAGTGCCGAGCGGGCCGGAGCCGCCGCGCCAGGTGTCGGCGCCCTTATCGAAGCTCTCGCAGCGCCGGAAATAGGGCAGTACATCGGCATAGGACCAGCCGCGCGCGCCTTTCTGGGCCCAGCGGTCGTAGTCGCTCGGATTGCCGCGGGTATAGGCCATGACATTGATCGACGACGAACCGCCCAAAACCTTGCCGCGCATCGCCTCGATGCGCCGGTTGTTGAGGTTCGGCTCGGGATCGGTCAGGTAGCCCCAGTCGAACATGCCGTAATCGTGCATGCGGCCCATGCCGAGCGGGATGTGGATGTAAGGGTGCCAATCGCGGCCGCCGGCTTCGAGCAGCAGTACGCGTGCCGACGGATCCTCAGTCAGCCGGTTGGCCAGCACGCAGCCGGCCGAGCCGGCACCGACGATGATGTAATCGTACCCGTTGGCAGGCATTTCACTCCCCCTACGCATTTCGCCGGTGACAACGGCGGTTCAATCGCGGCCGTAACCGATCAGCGGCTTTTTCTTGCGGCCGAGCAGGATGAGAATAGCCGCCAACACAGCCAGCACCAGCCACGTCGGCGCATCGAGGACCGTCAGCGTCACCGGATCCCACAGCCAATGCGGGGCGTGGGCTTCGATGGCCGGCTGCAATTTCACCAGCGAAGTCTGGTCAACGATGGCCCAGGCGTCGCTGACCTTCATGTAGATCCATTGCTGGTTAGCGATGGCCTTGGTGCCGTCATAGACGAAAAAAATGAAGGCAAGCGCCAGCAGGCAAAGGCCGATGAAGCGCAGCAGGAATTTGATCATGCGGGTGCCGGCGAGGACGGAAGGGCAGAGTCAAAGGGACGATTACTCTCCCGCGCGGGCTTGTTCAATGCGGCTCACTGACAGGCTTTCCGGGGGCTGGCGGTTTCGCTACAGTTCCCTCGCCCGCCCCAACATAGCTCAGCGTGAGACGGTTCAGCGTAAGCAGGGATTGAAATGGCTTCCAAAAACGGCGGTCGGTCGAACCGGCCGACTTTCACCGACCAAGAAGCCCTGCTGTTTCACAGCCAAGGCCGGCCCGGAAAGCTCGAAGTCGTCGCCACCAAGCCGATGGCGACGCAGCGCGACCTCTCGCTGGCCTATTCGCCGGGCGTCGCCGTACCTGTTCTCGCCATCGCCGAGAACGAGGCGCTCGCCTACGACTACACGACCAAGGGCAATTTCGTCGCCGTGATCACCAACGGCACTGCCATCCTCGGTCTCGGCAATCTCGGCGCGCTGGCGGCCAAGCCGGTGATGGAAGGCAAGGCGGTGCTGTTCAAGCGCTTCGCCGACGTCGACTCGATTGATCTGGAAGTGTCGACCGAAGACCCCGACGAATTCATCAATTGCGTAAAGGTGCTCGGCAAAAGCTGGGGCGGCATCAATCTCGAGGATATCAAGGCGCCGGAGTGTTTCATCATCGAGCAGCGGCTGCGCGAACTGCTCGACATTCCGGTGTTCCACGACGATCAGCACGGCACTGCGATCATCGCTGCCGCCGGCCTGATTAATGCGCTTCACCTTACTGACCGCGAAATCAAGGACACTAAGCTGGTCTGCAACGGCGCCGGCGCTGCAGGCATCGCTTGCCTTGAACTGCTGCGCGCCATCGGCTTTCGGCCTGAGAATCTCATCCTCTGCGACACCAAGGGCGTCATCTACGAGGGCCGCACCGACGGCATGAACCAGTGGAAGTCGGGGTTCGCGGTAAAGACCAGGGCGCGCACGCTCTCCGAAGCGCTAGCCGGCGCCGACGTGTTCTTCGGGCTTTCAGTCAAAGGCGCGGTGACGCCGGCGATGGTGAAGGCGATGGCGGACAAGCCGATCATCTTTGCAATGGCCAATCCCGACCCGGAGATCACGCCCGAGGAAGTCGCTGAGGTGCGCTCCGATGCCATCATGGCGACCGGCCGCTCGGACTACCCGAACCAGATCAACAACGTGCTTGGCTTTCCCTATATTTTCCGCGGCGCGCTCGACGTACGCGCGCGGTCGATCAACATGGAAATGAAAATCGCGGCGGCGCGCGCGCTCGCCGCGCTGGCGCGTGAGGACGTGCCTGACGAAGTCGCGGTGGCCTACGGGGCGCGGCCGAAATACGGCCCCGACTACATCATTCCGGTGCCGTTCGATCCGCGTCTCATTTCCGATATTCCTCCGGCAATTGCTAAGGCGGCGATGGAATCGAATGTCGCGCGCAAACCGATCGAGAATATGGACACCTATCGGCAGCAGTTGCGCAGCCGGCTCGATCCGGTTGCCGGCGTGCTGACCGGCGTTTACGAGCGGCTGCGCCGGCAGCCGCGGCGGGTCGTCTTCGCCGAGGGCGAAGAGGAACAGGTGATCCGCGCGGCGGCGACTTTTGTGCACCAGGGCCTGGGCTCGGCGCTGCTGGTCGGCCGCGAGCGGGCCGTGCGCGAGACCGCGCAGGCGCTCGGCGTCGAACTTGGTGGCAGCATCGAAATCATTAACGCGGCGATTTCCAAGCGCAACGCCAACTACGCCGCCTATCTCTACGAACGCTTGCAGCGCAAGGGTTATCTGCAACGCGACTGCCAACGCATGGTCAATCAGGACCGCAACCATTTCGCCGCTTGCATGGTCGCGCTGGGCGATGCCGACGCGATGGTGACCGGCGTGACCCGGAATTTCTCGGTCGCGCTCGAGGATGTGCTGCGCTGCATCGATCCGAAGCCCGGCCATCGCGTCATGGGAATCGAGCTGGTGCTGGCGCGCGGCCGGACGGTGCTGGTCGCCGACACTGCCGTGACCGAACTGCCGAATGAGAAGGACCTGGCCGATATTGCAATCGAGGCCGCGCGTGTCGCTCGCTCGCTCGGCTACGATCCGCGCATTGCGTTTCTGTCGTTCTCGACATTCGGCCATCCGCCGGGCGAGCGCTCGGAGCGCATTCAGGAAGCCGTCCGTATTCTCGATGAACGGCGGGTCGGGTTCGAATATGATGGCGAGATGGCCGTCGACGTCGCGCTGAACATGGAATTGCGCGAAGCCTATCCGTTCTGCCGGCTGTCGGGGCCCGCCAATGTCCTGATCATGCCGGCGCTGCAGTCGGCCGCGATTTCGACCAAGATGATGATGGAACTCGGCGGCGCCAATGTCATCGGCCCGATGCTGGTCGGTCTCGACCGCTCGGTGCAGATCGTGCCGCTGTCGGCGAACGACGCCCAGCTCGTCAACATGGCTGCGCTCGCCGCGTATAATGTCAGCGGTTGAGCCTCGGCCGTCGCATGCAGAAGCGCAGGCTCGGCACCGGGGGTCCGGAAGTTTCGCTTGTTGGCCTCGGCGCCAACAATTTCGGCGGCCGCACCGATTTCGAGGCGTCGCGGCGTGTTGTCGATAGGGCGCTCGATCTCGGCATCACGCTGATCGATACCGCCGATTCCTACGGCAACAGGGGCGGCTCGGAAGAATTCCTGGGACGGATCCTCGGGCCGCGCCGCAAGGATATAGTGCTGGCAACCAAATTCGGTTTGCCGATGGACAACACCGGCAAAATGAGAGGTGCGTCGCGGCGCTATGCCATGGAGGCGGTCGAGGCGAGCTTGCGGCGGCTCAAGACCGACTGGATCGATCTCTATCAGGTGCATTTTCCCGACCCGGCGACGCCAATCGACGAGACGTTGCGCGCGCTCGACGATCTGATCAAATCGGGCAAGGCGCGCTTTATCGGCTGCTCTAATTTTTCCGCCGCGCAACTTGAGAAAGCATTGGCGACGTCGAAGCAACTCGCTCTGGCGTCCTTCATCACCTGTCAGGATGAGTACAGCCTGCTCGATCGCGGCGTGGAAAAGGATCGGCTGGCAGCGATGCAGCGGCACGGACTGAACCTGCTGCCGTACTTTCCGCTAGCGAGCGGATTATTGACGGGAAAGTACCAAAGGAATGTGCCGCCGCCGCCAGGCTCGCGGCTTGCCAAGCAGGCCGGGCGCGCCAACGATTATCTCAACGAGCGCAACTTCGGTATCGTCGAAGCGCTCTCGCATTTTGCGGTCCAGCGCGGTCATACGATCCTCGAACTGGCAATGAGCTGGCTGGCAAGCCGGCCTTATATCGCCAGCATTATTGCCGGCGCCACCAAGCCGGAACAGATCAAGGCGAACATTAGCGCCATCGGCTGGGCTCTGTCGGCCGCCGAATTGGCCGAGATTGACCGCATAACACTTTGACGTTACGGCGCAAATTCGCCAATGCGGATTCACGAGACCGAAACCTCTCTCGATTAGCGTCAGGTCGCTTCCTATGTCCCAATTCATGAAGAACGCGATGCTTGCGGACAATTTTGCTCTGGAAATTTACGGACTGCGCAAAAGCTTTGACCGCCCCGCGGTCGATGGCCTCGATCTGAAGGTGCGCCAGGGCGAGTTCTATGCACTGCTTGGTCCGAACGGCGCCGGCAAGACAACGACGTTGCGGATGATTGCCGGACTGTTGCGGCCCGATGCCGGCACGATCCGCGTCGGCGGCATCGATGCGCTGGCCGATCCGGCGGCGGCCAAGCAGATCATGGCTTGGATTTCCGACGAGCCGATGATCTACGACAAGCTTACGCCGCGCGAATATCTGGAATTCGTCGCGGGTCTGTGGGGCATCGAGCCGGCGCTGGCGGAAGCCCGTGCGCAGGAATTGTTATCGTGGCTCGATCTCGCGGCGCATGCCGGCGAACGCTGCGAAGGTTTTTCCAAAGGCATGCGGCAGAAAGTGGCGCTGGCCGGCGCGCTGGTGCATGAGCCGCGCGTCATCATTCTCGACGAACCGCTGACCGGGCTCGACGCTGGCTCCGCCCGCCAGGTCAAAAGCGTGCTGCGCGAGCGCGTCAATGCCGGCGGTACCATCGTGATGACGACGCACATTCTCGAAGTCGCCGAACGCATGGCGGACCGCATTGGCGTTATCGCCCACGGCAAGCTGATCGCCGAAGGTACGCTCGAAGAATTGCGGATCGCCGCCGACAAGGGAGCGGCCGGCGGTCCGAGCCGCGGCGCCAGCCTCGAAGACACGTTCCTGGCGCTGGTCGCCGAGCAGGCGCAAGCGGCATGAGTTACGCGCCGGGTACGACGGCCTGGTTTGCGCGCCACGAATCGCGGCTCGCCTGGCGCGATTGGCTTTCGATGATAACCGCGGGCCGGCGCGAACGGCTGGTCCGGGTCGTTTTCGCGATTCTCGTCTTCGCCGTCTTCATGCACTTCGTCGCCTATTGGATGGTCGGCGGCTATGCCGACGCTGCCGTCGACGCGCCCATGCTGACGACGATCACCGCGAGTATTCTGCTGTCCTGGCTGCTGATGGTTTCGCAGGCGATGGAATCAATGACGCGCGCTTTTTATTCACGCTCCGATCTTGATCTTATCCTCGCCTCTCCTGTCGCCGCCGACAAATTGTTCGCAGTGCGGATCGCAACGGTCGCAATCGCCATGGCGATGATGGCGGTCCCGATTGCCGCGCCGTTCATCGATGTGCTGATTGCGCGCGGTGGCTGGCGCTGGCTCGGCGCTTATGGCCTGATCGTCGCAATGGGAGCTGCGGCGACTGCGGTCGCAGTCGGCCTGACCGTCGCATTGTTCCGCCTGATCGGTCCCAAGCGCACCCGGCTGATCGCGCAGGTTGTTGCGGCCGTGGTCGGCGCCGCCTTCGTCATCGGTCTGCAAGTGGCGGCCATTCTTTCTTACGGCACGATCTCGCGCGTCGCCGTGCTGCAATCGCAAGCCGTGTTGGCACACGCGCCCGGTCTCGCCAGCCTGTTGTGGTGGCCGGCGCGCGCCGCGTTGGGTGACGGCGTTCCGCTGGTCGGCGTAATTGCGCTTAGCCTTGCGCTGCTCGGTCTCGCCATCGTGCTGGTGGCGCCGCGGTTTGGTCAATACGCGCTGGTGGCGGCCGGCGCGGGCCATTCCAGCAGTATTGGATTGCGTCCGCTGACGGCGTTCCGCTCGATGTCGCCGCGGTCGGCGCTGCGGCGCAAGGAATGGATGCTGCTGCGGCGCGATCCGTGGCTGGTGTCGCAAACGCTAATGCAGATGCTGTACCTCATCCCGCCTGCTCTTCTTCTTTGGCATAGCTTTGACGACGGCAACGGCGCTTATGCGCTGCTGGTGCCGGTGCTGGTGATGGCGGCCGGACAGCTTGGCGGCGGTCTCGCCTGGCTCGCGATCTCCGGCGAGGATGCACCGGATCTTGTTGCCACCGCGCCGATACCGCCAGGTTTCATCTTGCGCGCCAAAGTCGAGGCCGTGCTCGGCGTTATCGCCATCGTATTCGCGCCACTGATTGCGGTGCTCGCCTTCGGTTCGCCCTGGCATGCTTTGGTGGCAAGCGGCGGCATCATCGTCGCCACCATGTCGGCGACCTCAATCCAGCTCTGGTTCCGCAGCCAGGCCAAGCGCAGTCAGTTCCGCCGCCGCCAGGTTTCTTCTCGCGTGGCGACGTTCGCCGAGGCCTTTGCGTCGATCGGCTGGGCCGCCACCGCGGCGGTCGCCGCGATGAGCCTTGTGCTCGCCGTCGCACCCGCCCTGATGACGCTTCTGGTCGTGGCCGGCGCCCGCTACATGGCGCCGCAAGATTTGGCGCCGCGCAGCAGCCGCGCGTGATGGGCGTCTCGACGAGGCAAACCCGAGTGTGATTTAACTCCCGTCCAATCGGGGCGATATGCGCCTTCCGGGGACGTGAATGAAGAAGCAGCCTACTTGGACCTGGCCGGACGGCAAGCGCATCGCTGTCGTCTTCAATGTCTGTCTCGAAGCCTGGTCGGACGGCAAAGCGCCCGGCATCAGCCCGATGGGCAATCCGCTCCCTGCTGGCGTGCTCGACACCATGGCGATCTCCTGGGCCGCCTACGGCGTCGAGGTCGGCATCCACCGGCTGATGGATTCCTTTGATCGGCATGGCGCCAAGGCCAGCGTCATGACCAACGCGGTGATCGCCGAGCGCTTACCCGCGACGGTCAAGGCAATCGCGGACCGCGGCCATGAAGTGCTGTCGCACTCCTATGCGATGGATGTCATTCCGGCGCTGCTGTCGGACGAGGAGGAGCGCAAGAACATCGAGCGCTGCACGGCGCTGCTGGAAAAGGCGTCGGGCCAGAAGATCATCGGTTGGCTGTCGCCGCGCGGTACATCGAAGCTGACGACGCCGAAGCTGCTCGCTGACGCCGGCTATCGCTGGTACGGCGATGTGTTCGACACCGACCTCCCTTACGTTGCCAACCACGGCAACAAGAAGATCGTCGCCATTCCGCTGTCGTATGACGTCAACGACATGCCGTCGATGAAATACGGCCATCCGCCGCGCATGATGCTCGACTCGTTCAACGAGGTGATCGGCATTGCGCGCGTCCGTGACGACGAACTGCGCATCATCGACGTGACCAGCCATGCCCATATCTTCGGCCACCATCGCGGCGCACATTTCTATGAGAAGATCATCGAGCAGGCTATGACGTCGCCGGATATCTGGGTCGGCACGCGCGCGCAGATCGCCGACTACGTCTTGAGCCACGAGACCGCCTGAAAACACAAAAATACCTGCGGGAGAAGCATCCAGTGATACCGTTCGATATGGTGGAACCGACGTCGCTGAAGGAGGCGATGTCGCTACTCGACCCGGAGGAGCCGACGATCCGTGCCGTCTCAGGCGGTACCGCGTTGATGCTGATGATGAAGGCGGGCGTATTTGAGCCGAGCCTCCTGGTCTGCCTGCACAAGATCGAGCCTGAGCATTCACGCATCGCCGTCACCGGCGACGCCTTGCGCATCGGCGCCATGGCGAGCCTGAGCGATGTCGAACACGACCCCAACGTCGCCGCCCGGCTCCCCGTTCTCCATCGCGCAATGCGGACGCTGTCGAATCCGCGCGTGCGCAATGTGGCGCGAGTCGGTGGCGCGCTGGCCCACGGCGATCCGCACATGGATCTGCCTCCGGTGCTCGCGTCGCTGGGTGCCAAGGTCGCGATCAACGGCCCGAACGGCAATCGCGAACTGCCCGTCGAACAACTTTATGCCGGCTATTACGAAACCGTTCTGGAAAAGAACGAGCTGATTACGTCCGTGATCGTGCCGGCGCTGAACGGACGCAAGGCCGCTTACATGAAAGTCACGTCGCGTACCGAAGACGACTGGCCGGCGCTCGGCGTTGCCGTCTCGTTCGCGCTTAAAGACAATGTCATCAGCGACCCGATCGTCGTCGTCAGCGCCGCGACCGAGAAGGTGACGCGCATAGCGACGGCCGAAGCGGTCTTGCAAGGTGCTTCGCCTGACGATGCGGTGCTCAATCGCGCCGGCGATGCGGCCGCCGCGGAAGCTTCGATCCTCGCCGATGCACATGGCTCGGCAGCGTACAAACGCGAACTGCTTCGGGTCTATTTGCGGCGCGCCGTGCGGCAAGCCTTGGCCGAAGGCGCCCATTAGGTGCGACCATGAAGCAGGTCGGGCGCGATATCCCGCGGCTTGAAGTGCGCGCCAAGGTGACTGGGCGTGCCGAATACACACGCCATTTGAGCTTGCCTGGTATGCTGTACGGCAAGGTGTTTCGCGCCACGGTGCCACATGGCCGCATCCGCAATATCGATACGGCGGCGGCGAGTGCGATCGCCGGTGTCTATCGTGTCGTCACCGGTGCCGACATTCAGAAGCTGATCCCCGAGCCTTACTACGGGCCGGCGTTCCACGATCAGCCGATCCTGGCACTCGACAAGGTGTGCCATGTCGGTGAGCCGGTTGCGGTCGTGCTGGCGCGCGATCCGCATGTTGCCGAGCAGGCGGTGCAGGCGATCATTGCCGAATACGATGAGCTGCCGGCGGTCTATGACGAAGTCGCGGCCATGCAGCCCGACATTGTCGTTCACGACACGCTCAAGCCGGCCGGCACTTTTGCTGATCTGAAGCACCTCAAGGGTCGCACCAACACCAATATCGCGCTCGATTATCACTTGCGGCGTGGCGACTTCGACGCGGCGCTCGCCGGCGCCGCGCATGTGGTCGAGCACACGTTCAAGACCCAGCAGTGCCTGCATTTGCCGTTCGAGGCATTCGTGTCGGTCGCCGAGCCTGGTGACGGCACACTGACAATTCATACGTCGAGCCAGACGCCGTCGTTCGTGCGCACCGAGATCGCGCGGCTGTTCGGCTGGCCGGAGAACCGCGTGCGGGTGAAAGTGCCGCACCTCGGTGGCGGCTTCGGCGCCAAGGTCTATGTCAAGCTCGAGGCGCTGGTGGCGGCGCTAGCAATGCTGGTCCGCCGGCCGGTGAAGATTGCGCTGACCATGGAAGAGCAGTTCTACATGATCACCAAGCATCCGACGACGTTCCGCATCAAAAGCGGCGTCACCAAGGATGGCAAGGTGGTGGCGCGCGCCTGTGAGGTGTTCTGGAACGGCGGCGCCTATGCGGATATCGGCCCGAGGGTCACGCAAAAATCCGGCTTCACCGCGCCCGGGCCGTACGACATCGACAATATCAAAATCGATTCCTACTCGCTCTACACCAACCGCGTCCCGGCCGGTGCGTTGCGCGGCTTCGGCATACCACAACTGGTTTGGGCCTATGAGAGCCACACCGACTTGATTGCGCGTCAGCTCGGCATCGATCCGGTCGAGTTCCGCCGCAAGAATATTTTGCGCGAGGGTCGCCCGCAGGCGAGCGGCACTGCGATGAAGGATGCGGCCATCGCCGAAGTGCTCGACGCCATTGCGGCGCGAATGAACTGGAACGCGGCGTTCGACCACGGCAACGGCACGGTGCGGCGCGGCCGAGGCGTTGCCATCGGATTCAAAGCTTCGATCTCGCCGACCACGTCGGTCGCCGTGGTCAATGTGTCTGCCGATGGCAGCACGACGCTCTACACCAGCACGGTCGATATGGGGCAGGGCTCGGATACCGCGTATGCGCTCATGGTCGCCGAAGTGCTCGACCTCGACGCCGACGACGTGCGCATCGTCCATCCGGACACCGACGTGACACCGTACGATATGGGCACGCTCGGCTCGCGCTCGCTGTATCACATGGGCAATGCCGTGCGGCTTGCCGCCGAGGATGCCCGGACAAAACTCCGCGCCCTTGCCACCGAAGCCGGATTGCCGGAAGGCACCAATTATCCGCCGGCGGAAATCTTTAAGAAGCGCTACGGCATGCAGGCCGGCAATGTCATTGGCACGGCGACTTTTGTGCCGTCCTACAAGTCGCCCGACGCGCAGACCGGGTTGTCCGACAACGTCACGCCGTTCTGGATGGTCGGCGGTGCCGGCGTCGAACTCGAAGTCGATATCGAGACTGGAAAAATCCGCATTATCAGGCTGGTCAATGCCGCCGATTGCGGCAAGCCGATCAATCCCGGCGTGGCGCGCACGCAATTGTCCGGCGCCGCGGTCATGCAACTCGGCTTCACGCTCTCTGAAATCATGCATCTCGACGGCGGCCAGGTCACCAACGCCTCTCTCGCCGACTACAAGATCCCCGGTATCGCCGACATTCCGCCGATGACGAACGAACTGGTCGAGGCCGAACAGCATTCCGGTCCGTTCGGCGCCAAGGGCCTAGGCGAGTCCGGAACATTCGGCGTGTCGCCGGCGATTGCCAACGCGATCGATGACGCCGTGGGCGTGCGCATCACCGAACTGCCGATCACGGCGGAAGCGGTGCTGCGGGCGCTGCGTATCAAACAAGGCCGCCCACTAGAGGATGAATGATGAGCATGCGCAGCATCAATTTCACACTCAACGGCCAGGAAGTCTCGGCCGATATCGAGCCGCACCGCAATCTGGTCGAGCTGTTGCAGCGCTTCGATCTGTTCGGTGCTCGCGAAAGCTGCGGGCAGGGATTGTGCGGCTGCTGTACGGTGCTGGTGGACGACAAGGCGGTTTCCGGCTGCCTTTATTTCGCGCCGTGGGTCGACGGCAAGAGCGTCACCACCGTTGAATCGCTCGATGCCAACGGCGCGCTGTCGATCGTGCAGCAGGCCTTCATCGATTGCGGCGCGTTCCAGTGCGGCTACTGCACGCCCGGTTTCGTGTTGATGGTGCATCAGCTTTTGAAGCAGCATCCGAATCCGACCGATGAGGACATCCGCCATTACCTGTCCGGCAATCTCTGCCGCTGTGCGGCCTATCCAGAGATCATCGAGGCGGTGAAGGTGGCGGCAAAAGGGGCGGCGAAGGCGGTGGCGTAATCGCCGTCAAAGTCTCACCGGGGAATCCACATGAAGCGTCTTCGGCCGATGGCGCACGTTGCTGCAGCGCTGGCCTTGCTGACAGTCTTCTCCACACGCGACAGGGCGATGGCCGAAACCTATCCGGTGCGGCCGATCAAGCTTGTCGCCGCATTTGCTCCGGGTGGTCCCGCCGATGTGATGGCGCGGCTTATCGCGGCCGGAATATCGCCGATAATGGGGCAGAACGTTTTTGTCGAGAATCGGCCGGGTGCCGGCGGCACCTTGGGTGCTCGCGAAGTTGCCGACTCTGCGCCTGACGGCTACACGCTGCTGCTCGCCAACACCGCGAACATCGTGATTTCGCCGCTTCTCATCAAAGACGTCGGTTACGATCCGGCCAAAGCGTTCGTGCCGGTCGCCAATCTCGGCACCACGCCGAACATTCTGATCGCTAACAATGGGTTGGGATTAAAGTCGGTGCACGAGCTTATCGACTCCGCGCGCAAGAATCCGGGAAAACTCAATTTCTCTTCCGCAGGGATCGGCACGCCATTGCATCTGATCGGCGAAATGTTCAAGCAGCGACTGGGTCTCGATATCATCCACGTGCCTTACAAAAGCGGCGGGCAGGCGACCCAGGCGGTCATGACCGGCGAAGTGCAATTCAGCTTCGATAGTGCGCAGCCGGCGATACCCGCCATCGAGAACGGAAATGTTCAGGGTCTCGCGGTGACGAGCGACAAACGTATCCCGCAATTGCCGAACCTGCCGACCATGATCGAAGCCGGCGTGCCCGATTTCGTCTCGGTCTCATTCACCGGCATAGCCGCCCCGGCGGGAACGCCGCCGGACATTGTGCAAAAATTGAACGCGGCGATAAATCAGGCCCTGCAAAGCGATCAGGTTAAGCCAGTGCTGAGCCGGCTCGCGGTCGAAGCCCAAATTGGCTCCGCTGACGAGTTTGCCGCCTTCCTGAACAAGGAGCGCGATCAGTGGAGTGCTGTGGTCAAGCGCGCCGATATTCACGTGAGCGAGTAGACCAAGAAATCCGTTCAGTGTTGGGCGGATTGTTTGTCCCGCTGCTCTCTCATCATGGACCAGACGCGAGAGGCCGTCAGCGGCAGCACGTGTGGTTCGGCGCCGAACGAGGCAAGGGCTGAAGCCAGCGCATTGGCGATAACACCCGCAACCGGAACGATGCCGCCTTCGCCTGCTCCTTTGACTCCCAGCGGATTGTGAGGAGACGGCCAATCCTCGGTGGCAATGACTTTGACTTTCGGAAAGCGCGTCGCCACCGGCAGGCCATAGTCCATCAGCGAGCCGGAAATGAGTTGTCCTTCGGCGTCGTATGCGAGCTCCTCGATAAGGGTGCCACCAAGGCCCTGGATGATGGCGCCATGCGTTTGGCTGTGCAGCGTTCGCGGATTGATGATGCGGCCCACGTCTTCGACGGCGACGTAATCGACCACTTCGATCTCGCCGGTGTCGGCATCGACGGTGATGTGGGCGGCGTGCGTTCCATAAGAGTAGGTCCGCGCCGTGCAGGCGAACGTCTCCGTGGCCGTGAGCACGGCATCGGGCTGTGCTTGCATCAGATCGCGGATACGGATGACTTCGCCGGCCGATCTGGCCGTGTCCAATCCGTCGAGCACGATGTCGGTGGCCGCGCATTGCCATCGAGCGGCGGCCAGTTCGCAAATGCGCCGCCGCAACGTTTGGGCCGCCATGACGATCGCCGATCCGCCCATGACAGTGGAACGCGACGCATACGAGCCGTAGCCGTCGGCCAGATATGTGGTCGAGCCGTGCCATACCCCTTTGATATTGTGGAGCGGCGTTTCGAGGGTATCCGCGGCAATTTGCGCGAACACAGTCTCGATGCCTTGCCCGAGCGCGGAAGAACCTACGAAAACGTCGACTTGTCCTTGGCGGTCCAGCTTCAAAGTCGCGATCTCTCGGGGCCCGGAGCCGCCGCCTTCGATGTAACAGCCCAGGCTGCAACCGTGGTATTTGCCCGCTATGCAGCGTCCGCTGTGCCGCCGGATTGTTTCCCAATCGATTTCGGCCAGGCAGCGGTCCATGGCGGCGACGTAATCGCCACTGTCGCAATGGGTCGTACTGCCATAGGGCAGAACCTTCGGCAGTGCGTAGGGCATTTCGGTTGAAGAGATGAGATTTTTCCGGCGCAGCGCGACCGGGTCGATGCCGAGATCATTTGCCGCGATATCCAACAAACGTTCGCGGGCGAAGTCGGCCTCGAAGCGGCCGGGACCCCGATAGCTCGCCGTGGGCGTTTTGTCGGTCATCACCATCTCGACGCGCATTTGCACGTTGGCGACACGATACGGACCGGAGATGACCTGGGCGACGTTGCGCGGCGCCGTCACGGCATTGGGGCGGATGTAGGCGCCCATGTCGGAATAGGCGACGCCCCGCAGTCCCAAAATGGTGCCGTCGCTGGTGCAGGCGATTTCAAGTTCGATCTCGGTCTCGCGGGCGTGGGCAGACGACAGAAGATGTTCTTGCCTGGTCTCGATCCATTTCACCGGGCGTAAAAAGCGCCGCGCAGCGAACGGAATCAAGAAATCTTCGGGATAATATTCGCCGCGAACGCCGAAACCGCCGCCGACGTCGCTTTCGATCACCTCAATGGCCGTCTCCGGAAGCTCCATGTCGCGCGCGAGCTGCGCCCGTATTGCGAACGGCACTTTGCAGGCGCCGTGAACGGTCAACTTGCCCTTGTCATCGTCCCACTCGGCGAGGATTCCCCTCGGCTCCATTGGACTTGCGGTGTGCCTGTGAACTCGAAATGCCCCAGATTTCACATATGCCGCCTTGCGAAAAGCCTCGTCCACGTCCCCGCAAACGCCTGTCAATGTCAGCGCGAGATTTGTCTGGTGCTCCTCGAAGAGGTAACTGTCGCTTCCAGAAGCTGTCCGCGCATCGACAAGAGCCGGCAGCGCCTCGATTTCGAGTTCGATCGCCGCGGCGGCATCCTCGGCGGCCGAGATGCTCTTTGCCAGAACAATGGCGATCGGCTCGCCGGCATACCGCACCTTATCGACCGCAATGACCGGCTGGGAAAACCGTGCAAGTTCGGGCAACGGCTCCATGCGCAGCGGAATCTTCGGCACCGCGCCTATTTCAGCAGCCGTTACGATGCCGACGACATCCGGCATCGCCGCGGCTGTGCCGACCGCAAATTTCACGATTTTGCCGTGGGCATATGAGCTGCGCAGAATGACGGCGTGGATCAGCCCCGGCCGGGTCAGATCGTCGACATACTGACCCCGTCCCGTTGTGAATCGCAAATCTTCGCGACGTTCTACGGGGCTACCGATCCAGGAATTTGTCTTTGCCACGGCGATCTCAAATCAAACCTGGACCGGACAGGCCGCGCCGTCATGCATCGGGAAAGAAGCGCCTGCGATAAGCAAGATCGTCGATGCCCTGATCGAGGAACCATTGCACCAGTTCACGATGAGTTGGGAACCAGACATTGCTGAAGCTCGAAAAATAGCGAAGCAGCTTCTGAAACTGCGCCATGATCAGCGGCCGTCCGCCGAAATGCGCATGAATGGCAATGTTGATGAGGCCGCCGGGTTCATGTTCGTGCAGGTAGTCGAATGTATCGGTGTAGACGTCGAGATAATCGCGCGGGCTGGCGCGCAAAACCCGATTGTCGACGAAGTCGGACCACGGCAATGCGACGATCGGGCCGGCCGCGGTCGTCTCCTTGCGCGGTAGGCTAATGTCGAGGGCGTCCGCGTACCACTTGATTCCCGCCTCGACCAACAGCGCGAAAGTATGCTCATCCCAGCCGTAGATCGGCGTCGCCCAGCCTTCGGGCGGCCGTCCTGCTGCGTTGGCGAGAAGGTCGACGACTTTGCGGATGATCGTTTTCTGCTGGTCAGACGGCAATTCCAGAAACGCCTGGTCCTGCACGTAGCCGTGTCCCTCGACGAGATGGCCGGATTTTGTAAGCTGCTTGAAGACGTCGGGATAAAGTTCGGCCGAGCGGCCGCTGCAAAAGACCGAGGCGCGCATCTGGCAACGATCGAGAACGCGAATGAGTCGCCATATTCCTTCCTTGCCGCCGTATTCCCCCCATTGAATGCCGCCGCGATCAATGAGCCCGGGCTTCAGCGGGGTGGTGCGGGCAAAATAGCTCGGCGACTTCTTGTCTGACCAAGTCTCGAACAAAATGCTGATGATCACGGCCGTGCGGCATCCGTTTGGCCAACCCAACGCGGTTGTCTCCATATCTCGCTCGATCCTCAGGCTGAATGATCCGCCAGACGCAGCGGTGCATACCTGTCTACCGCGGGCATGACTTTCGTCAACTGCCGAATTTGCTAGCATGCGACGTATTCAGAAATGCTCACAGTTGGAAAGAAAAAATGTCCATCCGGAGGAATGTCTGCACGGTGGCGTTGTGCCTGCTGCTCACGGTAGCGACACGCGCGCAAAGCCTTGCTCAGGACGCTTTCTACAAAGGCAAACAGGTCACCGTCCTGGTGAATTTCGCCGCCGGTGGGCCAACCGACGTCGAGGCGAAACTCTTCACGCGAGCGATCGCGCGACATATCGCGGGCAATCCGCTGTTGATCGTTCGCAATCTTGATGGTGCTGGCGGCATGGCCGGCGCCAATTATATGGGCGAAGTGGCGCCTGCCGACGGCACATATATTGGCTATTTCAGCAGCGTTCCCTGGATCTACGCCATCGCGCTCAATCAGAGGCGCATCGCTTTCGACCAGTTCGATTTTGTGGCCTTACAGCCCGGAACGGCAATTCATTACATGCGGACGGATGTTAAGCCGGGAATTAAAAGTGTCGACCAGATACTGAGTGCCGAGAATCTCATTGTCGGCGGATTGAGCCGCGACAACGCGAAGGACGTCATGATGCGTCTGGCGCTCGACATGCTCGGCGTGCCCTACAAATACGTTACCGCCTATCCGGGATCGCAAGGCGTGCGAATGGCGCTGGAGCGTGGCGAGGTCAATTATTACGCGGAGTCTCCCGCAGTTTACCGAACTGCGATCGAGCCTTTGGTGCAAGCGGGAGAAGTGATCCCGCTTTATTACGATCCGGGTTACGACGGTCAGTCATTTTCCGTTCCCAAACAGGTGCAGGGACTGCAAATCCCGTCTTTCCTCGACGTGTATCGAAAGCTCAAAGGGGCGGAACCTGCCGGCCTGCGCTGGGAATCCTATCTCGCCGCACTCAGCGTGAACAACGCCACCCAGCGCCTTGTCGTGTTGCCGCCGCATTCGCCGCCAGCGGCTCTGGCCGCTTTGCAACAGGCTATCGGTGAAATGCAGAACGATCCTGATTATATCAGCGATGCCACGAAAGTGTTTGGATATGTTCCCGAATACGTCGCCGACGCTGGCGCCAACGAGCGCATTCGCGCGCTGCTCAATGTCAAACCGGAGGTGCAGGAGTTCATCCGAAACTATATCGCAGACCGTTAGAGCCGGACGACCAAATGAGCATCGCTGAATTGGCCGAAGTTGTTTCGTTCTGGCGCGAAGCCGGGCCGAAGCGATGGTTCGAGAAAGACGAGGATTTCGACCGGGACGATCAAGTCTCGAAGTTTCTGGCGACGTACGAGGCCGCGGCGCGCGGTGAGTTCACGGCGGCAGAAGATAATGCCGAAGACGCGCTCGCCCTCGTCATCCTGCTCGACCAGTTTCCGCGAAACATGTTTCGCGGCAGTATACGTGCCTTCGCGACCGATCCGCTGGCGCGAGCCGTTGCCGACCGGGCGCTTGCTCGCGGTTTCGACAAAGCCACCGAAGAAGCATTGCGGCCGTTCTTCTATTTGCCGTTCATGCATTCGGAGTCACTGGCGGATCAAGACCGTTGTGTGGCGCTCTATGAGGCCTTTGGCGATTCAGGGCTATTAAAGTATGCGACGATGCATCGGGACATCGTCGTGAATTTCGGCCGATTTCCGCATCGAAACGGCGTCATGGGCCGCGCGACGACGCCTGCCGAACAAGCGTTCCTGGATAGCGGCGGATTTGCTGGCTAGGAACTGCGCGGCGTTAAGTCCCTCGCGGCCGCCCGTGGATCGGCTATGATACGGTCAAAGGCGGCTTCATCCGCCAGAAAAACGAGGAAGCGTCATGGGCAGCCCGATCCTCAATAAAATTCTGGCGCGCGCCGGCAAAAAGCCGTCGGTGGCCGCGGGCGATCTGGTCGTCGTCGATGTCGACACAGTCGTGCTCTACGACAGCAATTTCTTCCCGGTCTATTGGCGCGATCCGGTCAAGATCGCCGATCCCGACCGTATCACCGTCATCTTCGATCATCGCGTGCCGGCACCGGATCGCGGTTGCGCCCAGGCCCAAATCGACGGCCGCGCCTTCGCCAAGAAATTCGGCATCAAGCGCCTGCACGACGTCGGCTACGATCAGGGCATTGCGCATACTGTGGTTGCCGACAAAGGCTATGCGGTGCCCGGCGGCGTGCTGGTCTGCTCGGATTCCCACACCGGTGCCGGCGGTGCGTTCAACTGCGCGGCGCGCGGCGTCGGCGGCCCCGACATCATCTACGCCGCCATCACCGGCCAGACCTGGTTCGCGGTCTGCCCGACCATCCGCTACGACCTGACCGGCAAGCTCAAGCCCGGTGTCACCGCGAAAGATCTTTTCCTCTACATCGCGCAGACCTACGGCGATCATTCCAACCATAACGTCGAGTTCGGCGGCGAAGGTATGCGCGGCATGAGTCTCGATGCGCGCCGCACGTTGTCGACAATGGGCACCGAGCTTAATGCCGAATTCTCGCTCTTCGAGCCGGATGATGTGTTGCTTGACTATATGCGTGAGCGCAATCCCGTTGCGTTCGAGCCGCAATATCCCGATGCCGACGCGGTCTATGCCGAGCGCCGCACGCTCGACCTCGGCGCCGTCGAAACGCTGGTCGCCTTGCCCGACGCCATGATCGGCAACGCGGTGCCGGTTGGCCAGGCGGTCGGCGAGCGCATCGACCAGGCTTTCATCGGCTCCTGCGCCAACGGTAATCTCGAGGATCTCGCGGTTGCGGCGCGCATCGTAGCCGGACGCCGCGTTGCTGCCGGCGTGCGGTTCCTGATTACGCCCGGCTCGCAGGCGATTTACCGGCAGGCGCTCAAGGCCGGTTACATCGAGACGTTGCTCGATGCCGGCGCTGTCGTCACGCCGGCCACCTGCGGCGCTTGCGGCGGCGGTCATATGGGCGTGCTCGGGGCCAACGAGACGTGCATCACCGCGAGCACGCGAAACTTTAAAGGCCGCATGGGTGACCCGACAGCGCGTATCTTCATGGGATCGCCGGCAACGGTTGCGGCATCGGCGATCGCCGGCGTGATCGCCGATCCGGGCGACTACATGAAGGGAGCGAACTGGTGATTTCAGGACGCGTCTGGAAATTCGGCGACAACATCAACACCGACATGATGATGCCGGGGCCGGCGCTCTATGTGTCCGAGGCCGAGCGCGTGCGCTACATCTTCCAGGCCAATCGACCCGGATGGGTCGATCAGGTCAGGCGGGGCGATTTCATCGTCGGCGGCAAGAGCTACGGCGTCGGCTCGAGCCGGCCGGCGGCGCTGTCGCTGCGCAATGCCGGTATCGCCTGCCTGATCGCTGAATCGATCAACGGTTTGTTCTTCCGCAATTGCGTCAGCTTCGGCCTCTTGGCACTGGAATGTCCCGGCGTCCTCGGCATGTTCGAGGAAGGCCAGACGGCGTCGGTCTCGACCGACGATTTGTCCGTCCGCAACGAACAAACCGGCGAAGTACGCAAGGCATCGCCGCTACCGCGCCAGCTTGTCGACCTGATGTGCGGCGGCGGGATATTCCCGCTGCTGGAATCGCAAGGACTGATTGCGCCATTGCCGGCGAGGGGCGGCAAAGGCGAGACGCTCACCGCCTGAATACGCTCCTCGCGAGGTTCCGCGATGAAGCTTTCGCGCCGAAAAGTCCTGCGACTGACCGCGGGCGCGGCGCCTGCTGCCGGCCGCGTCGCGTCTTGCCTTCGCGGAAGATTATCCGTCGCGTCCGGTGCGCATGGTCGAAGGCTATCCTCCCGGCCTGACGCCGGACATTATCGCGCGCCTGGTCGCGCAATCGATGTCGGAGCGGATGGGTCAGGAATTCATCGTCGATAACCGGCCGGGAGCGGGCAGTAATATTGCCGCCGATCTGGCCATCCACTCGGCGCCCGACGGCTATACGCTGCTCGGCATGACCATCACCAATGCGGTCAACGCCACGCTCTACAAAAATCTGACTTTCGACATCGTCCACGACATAGCGCCGGTGATTGGCACCTTCCGGTCGCCGCTTGTCATGGTGATCAATCCGTCGATGCCGTTTCGGACGGTCCCCGAGTTCATTGCTTATGCCAAGGCTAATCCCGGCAAGATCAATTACGGCTCGCCGGGCTACGGCACCGCGAACCACATGGCTGGCGAGTTGCTCAGGGTCCTGACCGGCATCGAACTGGTCCACATCCCCTATCGCGGCAGTTACATGCCCGATCTGCTTGCCGGGCAAACCCAGGTCACATGGGCGCCGCTGGCAACGTCGTTGGAGTTCGTCAAAGCCGGAAAGCTTCTCGTCATCGCGATGACCGGCGCGACGCGCTCCGACTTACTGCCCGGTGTGCCCGCCATGGCGGAATCGGTGCCGGGCTACGAGTATTATGTCTGGCACGGCATCGCGCGCGCCGAAGGCCACGCCGACAGACATCGTCGGCAAGCTCAACACCGCGATCAACGCCAGCCTCGCCGAACCGAAGATGAAGAGAACGCTTCGCCGAAGTCGGCGGTATTGCGATCGGCGGCACGCCGGCCGAATACGGCAAGCTCATTGCCGACGAGACCGAGAAGTGGGGCAAGGTCGTCAAGGCGGCAAACCTCAAGGCGGAGTGACCGCGCGCGCTGCACGCCCGTTTATCTCGGGCAGAACGTCCAATTCAGCTTTTTATGTTCAGCGCCTCGATAAAACGCTGCTTGATGACATGGCCGTCGCGGATCGGCAGCACCCGCGGCACGTCCTCTTCCTTGATGCGGGCACTGACCAGGATCGGGCCGTCGCCGGCTGTGCAATAGCTTGCGAACATCGGCGGCCTCCTCGATGCGCGAAACCGCGCGTGCCTGCTTGAAGCGGCAGGCCAGCGCCATGGCGACGAGATCGATGCCGGATTTGGTCGCGCTCGGTTGCATGCCGGTCTCGCCGTAATGGGCGTTATCGAGCACGACGATGACGAGATTGCGCGGCTGTTTGACGCCGATCGTGGCCAAGCTGCCGATGCCCATCAGCATATCGCCGTCGCCGGTGAGCACGGCGACGCGGCGATCCGGCCGTGCCAGCGCCAGCCCGAGCCCGATCATGGCGGTGCCGCCCATCGCGCCCCATAGATAGAAGTTGAGCGGATGATCGCCGGCCGCGGCGACATCGTAGGTTGCCGAGCCCAGGCCGGGCACGACCAGGAGATCGCCGCGATCGATCAGCAGCTGCCGCACGAAGTCGCGCCGGTCGAGCATCATTTGGTCCATTGTTTGCGGCCGATCAGCCGCTGTGACAACAGGATCGCGACCTGAAGATTGCCATCGAACGCCATGTCGCAGGCCGCGCCGACGATGTCGTCGACCGCGTCGGCATCGTCGACGCGATAAGTGAGAAATCCGGCGAGGCGCAGAACGTCCTCGGTGATCGCGCCCATCGGCACTTGCCACGGATTGAACTCGCCGAACTCGCCGCGCATGGTGACGAAGATGACGCAGCCGAAGCCGCAATTGCGCAGCAGCGAAAACATATTGATGCAATTACCGACGCCGCTCGATTGCATCAGGAGCGCTGAGCGCTGGCCGCCGAGCGCGGCGCCGGCGACCAAGCCGACGCCTTCCTCCTCGGTGGTCAGGACCACATCGGTGATGCTGTTGTCGGCTTGGCAGCGCGCGATAAGCCGGCTGTGGCCGGCGTCGGGCACGTAGCCAACCTGGCGGACGCCGACCCGCTGGAAGTGGGCGTAGATCGCGTCCGGCCAGGTCGGTTCGGTGGTCGTCGGCGTGTGCAATGAAGGTCTCCGTTGGTCCTGCGAGCTTATATCACGCATTGCTTGGCGGCAGCGCAGGCCGGCCGCGGATCATGTCGGCCGCCTTCTCGGCGATCATGATCACCGCAGCGTTTATATTGCCGCCGATCAGGTCCGGCATGACGGAGGCATCCACCACGCGCAACGCTTCGACGCCGCGCACGCGCAATTCTTGATCGACGACAGAGTCGCTGTCGCTGCCCATGCGGCAGGTACTGATCGGATGATAGACGGTAATGCCGGTCGCGCGGATATGCGCGTCGATCTCGGCATCGGAGTTAAGCGGGGTTTCTTGGTTGGCGACAAATGGTGCCAGCGGCGTCTGCCGACCCACGTCGACCGCCATCCGCATGCCAGCGCGCAGCACTTTCAGGTCGTCTTCGGCACCGAGAAAATTCAAGCTGATGCGCATTGGCGCGCGCGGATCGGCAGACGCAAGCGAAACACGGCCGCGGCTCTTCGGCCGCAACAACGCCACCCGGCAGCCGAAAGTGTCCGCAAAGCTCGGCAAGAACGGCGGCAAATATGGCTGCGCAGCCAACGATCCGGCCCGGAACAGGAATTGTACGTCGGGCAGTTTGGGGTCGAGTCCGGTCTTGAGGAAGGCAGTGATGCCGCCCGGCACATCGCTCGCGAAGCCGCTGCCAAACAGATAAGCCCTGGCGAGCTCACGCACGATGCGGTCGAGTCGCATCTCACGGTGGAATTTCCCTGGCGTCTTGCGGACGTAGCCCACATCGGCCGACAGATGATCCTGTAAATTCTTGCCAACGCCGCCGAGCGGCACTTTTGTTTCGATACCGTGGGTTCGCAGCTCCGCCGGATCGCCGATTCCGGAAAGCATCAAGAGCTGCGGCGAGTTGATCGCGCCGCCGGCCAGGATCACTTCACGCCCGGCAAAGGCATGCTTGGTGTCGCCGCTGCCAGTCACGTATTCGACGCCGACGGCGCGATGACCTTCAAACAGCAGACGGGTGACCAGCGCGCCGACTTCGACGCTGAGATTAGCCCGGCCCAGCGCTGGTCTCAGATAAGCGACCGCAGCACTGCACCGGCGGCCGTTGCGGATCGTCACCTGCCGGTGCGTGAATCCTTCCTGCTGGCGGCCATTGAAGTCGTCAGTCCACCCATAGCCTGCCGCGGCGCCCGCGGCCGCGAACGCTTCGACGATCGGATCGGCAAAGCGTGTATGCCGCGTAGTCAGCGGGCCGTCGCCGCCGCGATATTGATCGGCGCCGCCCTCCCAGGATTCCTGCCGCTGAAAATAGGGCAGCACGTGTGCATAGGACCATTGTGCGAGGCCTGCGTCGGCCCAGCGATCGTAATCGCCGCGATGGCCGCGAACGTACGCCATGGCGTTGATCGAGGATGACCCGCCGATCACCTTGCCGCGCGGGATTTCGATCTGCCGGCCGTTCATGCCCGGCTCCGGATCGGACGAATACATCCAATCGTGCATGCGCCGCGCCATCATACGGCCCCAGGCGAGTGGAATGTGGATCCAGGGATCGCGATCCCAGCCGCCGGCTTCAAGCACGAGGACGCGCGCTTCCTCGCTCAGCCGGTTTGCCAGCGTGCAGCCACAGGAGCCGGCGCCCACGATGATGAAATCGTATTCGGTTGCATTGGCGGCGCGCGGCATGGCGTGATCGTGGTCCCGGCATCGGCGAAAGCGAGGCTATGCAAATATCGCACTGCTTATTATGGTGCGCCATCCCCTGATGCCGAAAACCAAGAATGGAGACGGCCATGACTTCCAGACTTCGCCACATAGCGATCATCGTTGACGATCCGGAGCAGGCCGCGAACTTCTTCGAGAATGCGTTTGGCATGACGCGCGCCGGCACGGCGCGACGCGGCATTTATATGTCGGACGGCACAATGAACGTCGCGCTGCTCAAGACCGAGGGCAACGAGAAGCCGGGCCTGTATCACTTCGGCATGTGGGTCGACGATCTCGACGAAGCGGAGAAGAAGGTCACCGATGCCGGCGGCAAGTATCTCGCCGGCCGCCCGACATCGCCGAATTCATTTTACGAGGCGAAATATCGCGCTCCGGACGGCGTGGTGTTCGATCTGACCCATCACGGCTGGGCCGGCGCCACCAAGGAAGTCACGGCGAAAGCCTGATTGCCCACACTATCCAGATCGTATTGTTGTCATCGGCGCCGGGCCTGTCGGGCTCTGCCTGTCGCTGGCATTGGCGCAAGCAGGCTTGCAGGTCTGCCTTGTCGAGGCGCTCGGCGACGATAATTTCCTCGAACAGGTGCCGCGTGCCGGCACCAATCATCCCGCAACGCTGGAAATGCTCGATCGGCTCGGGCTTTATGACAAGCTCGAACCGCGCGGCATCGTCGCGCCGGTGTTCCATTACTGGGATCGGCCGAAGGCAAGCTGATCGCCGCCTTCGATCACGTTCATCTGAAAAACGACACGCGCTTTCCCTACGTGCTGCAATGCGAGCGCATCAAGATTGTCGAGGAAGCGCTCAAGATGGCGAAGGCGCATCCCAATATCGATGTGCGCCTTTCGACTGAATTCGTCTCGTTCGCGCAGGATGCCGATGGTGTTACTGCACGCGTCATCAATCCGGTCGGCGAGGAGGAGATCATCGAACGGCCGCTATCTGGTCAGCGGCGAGGGCGCGCGCAGCGTCGTGCGCAAGGAGCTCGGCATCGCATTCGAGGGCTTCACCTACGACGACCGCACCTTGAACATCGAAGTGGCCTACGACTTCCGCAAGCACGGCTACGCTCACCGTAATTACATCTCCGACCCGAATGAATGGTCGAACCTGTTTCACTGGAAGGGTCCGCCCGACCGCTGGCGCGTGCACTTCCCGACCGATCCGAGAGCGGACGAAAATGCGTTGATGCGGCCGGAGGTCTTGCAGGCGCAAATGCAGAAATTCCTGCCGATCGGAAAGCCGTTCGATATCGTCGGCAGCAACCTCTACGTCGTGCATCAACGTGTCGCAGATAAATTCCGCGCTGGACGCGCGATCCTCGCGGGCGACTCCGCGCATGTGAACAGCCCGATCGGCGCCATGGGAATGAACAGCGGCATCCATGACGCGATCAATCTGGCGGACAAGCTCATCGCGATCTCGCGCGGCGAGGCCGACGACAGCGTACTCGATCGCTACGAGCGCCAGCGCCGCCACGTCGCGGTCGCGCACACGCAAGCGCAAACCATCCGCAACAAAAAACTGCTCATGGAGCAGGATCCGCAGGTGCGCCGGCGCAATCACGACGAGTTGCGGCGCACATCGGAAGATCCGGTGCTGGCGCGCAAGTTCTTGCTGCGCACGGCTTTGTTTGAAAGCTTGAAGGAAGCCGATGCAATTACTTAAGCGCTGGGAGATTGCGGTGAGGGAAGTCGCATTAGCACTGTTGCTGGCCGTGTTCGCGGCAGGTCCGGCGGCCGCGCAAACGGGCAACTGGCCGGATCACCCGATCCGCCTCGTCGTGCCGTTCCCGCCCGGCAGCAGCTCCGACATCGTCGCCCGCATTGTTGCGCAGGGGCTGAGCGGCAAGCTTGGGCAGCCGGTTGTGGTTGAAAATCGCCCTGGCGCGAGTACCGCGGTCGGCGGCGAATATGTCGCCCATTCCCCGCCGGACGGTTACACGCTCGGTCTCGTCAACACGAGTTCGACGATCACGCAGAGCCTCAATCCCGCGCAGAGCTTCGACGTCGTCAGGGATTTCGTGCCGATCTCGATGCTCGGTGCTTCACCGTTCGTTCTTGCAAGCTATCCGGGCGTGCCGGTGCAGACGACGCAGGACTTGATCGCGCTGGCGAAAGCCGAGCCGGGCAAACACACCTTTGCCGAGGCCGGGCAGGCAACGCTCGCCAATCTGGCCGGCGTCTTGTTCACGAAGCTTGCCAATGTCCAGCTTACCGCCGTCGCCTATCGGGGCACTGAGCAGGAAGTGCCGGATCTGCTGGCCGGCCGCGTCGATACCGCGTTCGTCACCATTCCGCCGACCCTGTCCCTTATCCAGCAAGGCCGGGTGCGAGCGCTAGGCGTGACCGGCGCGAATCGCAGTCCGGCCCTGCCGGATGTGCCGACGATCGCGGAGGGCGGGCTTTCGGGTTACGAAGCTGTGCTCTGGCAGGCCATCAATGCTCCGGCGGGCACGCCCGCGGCGATTGTGTCCAAAGTGAATGCCGCCATAAACGCATTGTTGGCCGAACCCGATACAGTGGCGGCGATGAACAAGGTCGGAGTTGAAGTTCACGCCAGCACGCCGCAACAACTCGCGGATCGCGTCGCCGCCGACCTCAAGAAATGGCATGACGTCATTGCCGCGGCCGGTATCAAAGCCGAATAGGTGGCCGTCTTGACGCTTCTTGGGAGCAGGAGGATGCTGCCGGCCAATCGACACTAATACCCCGGAGGTTGCCCATGGTCGCTCGGCTTCGTCACATCGCCCTGTCCGTATCCGATCCGGACAAAGCCGCTCAATTCTTCGAGGACGCCTTCGGAATGAAGCGCGTCGGCAAGGCCGGTATCGGCTGCTACGTCTCAGACGGCACGATCAATGTCGCGCTGCTCAAATACGAGTCCGGCGATGTTCCGGGATTCCCGAAGAACCATCTCGGCCTCGTGCATTTCGGTATGTGGGTCGACAATCTCGAAGAGTCCACCAAGAAAGCGATCGACGCCGGCGCGACCTATTTCGGTGGTGCGCCGAAGGACAATCCGAACGCCTTTTACGAGGTCAAATACAAGAACCCAGACGGCGTGATTTTCGACCTGACGCACAACGGCTGGGGCGGCGCGGTGAAAGAAGTTGTGCCCGCCGAATCCGCAAAGGTTGCCGCGGAATAACGTAAGCCGCTAGCGCCGCCACGGCAGCGCTGACGCGCTCTCGACAAACCACCATGCGCCCTCGCCGAGCTCGGCCGGAAACGCCGCCGCGATTCCGGTTTCGAACGCGTGCCATTCAAGATCGGCAGCCTCCACGGCCATTTCGGCCGTGGCGAGCGATTTCACCTGCAGCGCATAGCCGATCATGAACGGCAGCGTCGGGAACGCAATCTCCGGCAATCGCTCCGCCGCCCACTCGTGGCTGATAAGGTAGACGCCGCCGCGATCGAGCCGGATCAACGCCCCGCCCGGCGTCCGCGTCGCCGCGCGGCCGGTGAAGCGCGAAAAACGCTGTGCGGCTTCCTCGACGTCGGCGACGGCAATGACGACATCGATGAGGCCAGTGGCGCCGTTGGGATGTGATAGCCAGCGCGGCTGCCAAACTGCGTGCTTCGGTATGGTGGGTCAGCATCTGGATGCGCCCTTCCGGCATCACGCCGGGTGCGACGCGCGCAATGGTGAAGGCCGCCGTGTCTGGGCCGGTCGCGGTCTCGACTGGACGCGACATCCGGACCAAGTCGCGAACGGCGAAATTATTCGCGGCGAGGCGGCGGTGTGCAGCTTCCGCGTCCGCCACGGCGAAAGCCGCGAGATGCATTCCGGCGTGGCGTTCGAGCGCCGCATCGAACTCACGGGACAGCGGCGTATCGGATGTCTTGAACAGAATCTCGCTATAGCCGCGAGCGAACATGACGGTGACGTTGCCGGTTCCGGTCGGACGCGTGCCGCCGGCGGGATCAGGGCTGACCTGGATGGAAACCGGCGTCGGCGCAAATCCGCAACGCGCCAGCGCGCTGCTCGCGGCCTCGGCATCGCGCACGAAATGGGCGACGTGATCGAGGAATATTTCTTCGCCCGCCGGAAGTTGGCGGTCGATTTGGTCACTTGGGGATAGTTGCGGCACCTCACTCGGTCCCGGCAATGCCGGCGGCCTCGACGACTTTGCCCCAGCGCGCGATTTCCAATTCCAGAAAATGTTGAAGCTCGTCGGGCGAGCCTTGTCCGACCGGGTTCGTGCCGAGATCGGTCATTCGGCTGCGCACGTCGCTCATCGCGACGACTGCGTTGAACTCGGAATTGAGCTTGGTGAGAACGGCTTTTGGCGTTTCACCCGGCGCGATCACACCTTGCCAGGCGGCCAAATCGAAGCCGGGCACGCCGGCCTCATCGAGCGGCGGAATATCCGGCATGGTCTTGAAGCGTTGCTTGGTGGTCACCGCGAGCGCGCGCAGCTTGCCGGCCGTGATCAGCGGCAGCGCCGGAGCGAGATCGCTGAACATGAACTGAACGTAGCCGGCCACCAGATCGGCCAGCGCCGGCGCGGTGCCGTGATACGGCACGTGCGTCACCTTTATGCCGGCCATGCTGGCAAACAGTGCGCCGGCCAGGTGGTGGAAGGCGCCAATGCCGCCGGAGCCGTAACTCAGCGGTCTTGTCTTGGCGAGCTTGATCAGGTCGTCCACGTTTTGCACCGGCAGCGATGGACTGACCACCAGCACGAACGGCACCGTCGCAACGAGCGCAACCAAGGCCAGATCCTTGATCGGATCGTAAGGCAGCTTCTTGTACAGTGTCGCGTCGATTGCGAGCGAAGACACCGCCATCATGATGGTGTAACCGTCCGGCGGAGATTTCGCGATGAAGTTGGTTGCGATCACCGTTCCCGAGCCTGGGCGATTCTCGACGGCGAATGGCTTACCGAAACTCGTTTCGAGCTTCTGGCCGAGCATGCGGGCAAGGATATCGGTGCTGCCACCCGGCGCGAACGGCACGATGAACGATACGGGGTGGTTCGGATAATCATCAGCGTCGTCCGCGCGCGCCATTGTCGCCGTCGCTGCGGCAGGCAGCGTCATGGCCAACAATGTTCGGCGCGACAGCCGTATCATGCGCTTTCCTACTCGGTGCCGGCGATGCCGACCTTTCGTACCAGATCGCCCCAATGCCCGATCTCGGATTTGACGTAGTGCTGCAGGTCGTCGACCGAGGGCGTATCGATCGGGAATGAGGCCCATGGCGATCATCTGCTGCCAGATATCCGGGGACTTGATGACGCTCTTGAATTCATCGTGCAGCCGGTCGACGACCTGACGCGGCGTCGCGCTCGGCGCGACGATCAAATGCCACGACACGGCTTCGAACCCGGGTAGCGATTCAGCGATCGCCGGCACGTCCGGCAGCACGCCGACGCGCGTTTTCGAGGACACGCCGAGAGCGCGGATTTTACCGGCGGCAATGAGCGGCGGAGTGATCGCAGTGTCGGCGAAGAACAATTGGATCTGGTTGCCCATGATGTCGTTGAGCGCCGGTGGACCGCCCTTATAGGGCACGTGCACCATATCGATCCCCGCCATGCTCTTGAGGATTTCGCCGGCGAGATGCGGCACCGCGCCAATGCCGGTCGAGCCGAATGATAGCTTGCCTGGATTGGCCTTGGCGTAGGCGATCAGCTCAGGAATGGTCTTGAATGGCTGCGCCGGATTGGTCACCAGCACGAACGGGACCTGGCAATACAGCGCGATCGGTATGAAGTCGGCGACCGGATCGTAGGACAGTGTCTTGTAGAGCGTGACGTTTGTCGTCAGCGTGCCGCTCGGGGCGTCGAGCAGCGTGTAACCGTCAGCCGTAGCGTGAGCGACGTCGTTGGCGGCGAGCACCGTTCCGGCACCAACGCGCTCCTGGATCACAACCGGCTGGCCGAGACGCGCAGCCAATTTCGGCGCGAACGAGCGCGCGATGATGTCCATGGCGCCGCCGGCGGCAAGCGGGATCAGGATGGTGATGGGCCGGTTCGGATAATCCTGGGCTTGGGCTTGGGTTGGGGCTTGCGGCAACAGGCTGCCGAGTGCCAGCGCACCGGCGGCGATGGCGGCGGCAAGCGACGGCCGGGGTTTGTTCGGCATTGGCCCGGATCCGGCTTGGCGCGTGGTTTTGCGCGACATGGGCCCTCCCGCTACTCGACGTGCGGCCGGAAAATTCAGCCGTTATTTGACCTTAAAGAACGCCAATAGATTACGTTCTGCAAGCGATTTAGCGTCGCGGCGCGCTGCTAATTGGCTTTCTTGACAAGGGGCTAGGCGCCCCGCCATAAGGACGCCGGTCGGCCGGATATTTGGTGCGGCATGGCTCGCGCCGGGCGCCGGTGACCATCAGCAGTAACGACTGGAAGAAGCCGGTCCGGACGCAACTCCGATCACCGGGATTGAATTTGAGGAATAACGATGTTCGCGGTCTTCAAAACGGGCGGCAAGCAGTATCGGGTCGTCGCCGAGGATGTGCTCAAGGTCGCCAAGGTTAAGGGCGAACCGGGCGAGATCGTCGAATTCGGCGAGGTGCTGGTCGTGGGTGGCGACAGTGTTTCGCTTGGCGCGCCCACCGTGGCCGGCGCGACGATCGCCGCCGAAGTGCTGCAACAGGCGCGCGGGCCGAAGATCATCGCGTTCAAGAAGCGCCGGCGCAAGAACTCGCGCCGCAAGCGCGGCTTCCGCGAGGAATTCACCTTGCTGCGGATCACCGAAATCCTGACCGACGGCAAGAAGGCGAGCAAGACCGCGCCGCCGCGGCCGAAGCGGGCATCGGGTCCGAAAGCCGAGGCGGCTGCGGCACCGGAATCCGGCGAGGATGCGGATGAGACTTCGGCAAGCGCGGCCAAGAAGCCCAAAACCCGGGCGAAGAAACCGGCCGCCAAAGGCAAGAAACCGGCGGCGCGAGGCAGTAAAAAGAAGTGAAGTATGGTGGTGATGATTTTGTCACCATTGCCATATAGGACGTAACCAAGACAGGTTCGGAGGCCAGTAATGGCTCATAAGAAAGCAGGCGGATCCTCACGTAACGGTCGCGATTCTGGCGGTCAAAGACTGGGGATCAAGATGTTCGGTGGTGAGCAGGTCGTTGCCGGCAACGTCATTGCGCGCCAACGCGGCACCAAGTGGCATCCGGGCCGCAACGTCGGCATCGGCAAGGATCACACGCTGTTTGCGAAGATCAACGGCAAAATCGAGTTCCGTAGCAAAGCCAAGGGCCGCATTTTCGTTTCGGTACTTCCGATGACGGAGGCAGCGGCCGAGTAATACGGTGGATCATGTGGGGTCCGCCGGCATCTAGTCGCCCGGCGGGCCCGAATGGGCTTCGAAGCAAGGGGGACCGGGATGCCGGTTCCCCTTTTGGTTTTCTGGCAAGGAGCCCATGCCATGACTCTCTCCGAACAAGCTGTTGCGCAAACGCTGCGGTCGCGGAGCGTCCCGATCCTGCAGACGGAGCGCCTGACATTGCGCGCGCCCCGCCGCGCCGATGCCAGGATCATTGCCAAACTCGCTAACGATCGCCGCATCGCCGAAAACACGTTGCGCGTTCCGCATCCTTACGGCATCGGCGATGCCGAGCAATTCATCGCGGCTGTCAACGCGGGTGACGGCGAAACTTGCTTTGTCGATGACTTCTCGACGGCGCGCCGATCGGCGCCTGCGGTTTTGTTCTGCGGGAGGACGGCGCCGAAATCGGCTATTGGCTCGGCGTGGCCTATTGGGGCCGCGGCTTCGCCACCGAGGCGGTGCGCGCCGTGATCGACCACGCCTTCGGCGATCTCGATCACGACATATTGCAATCGGGCGCGCGCGTCAGCAATCCGGCGTCGCGGCGCGTGCTGGAGAAATGCGGTTTCCAGTGGACCGGAGTTCGGCTGTGCCGCATCCGCGCCATCAACTCCGCCGCGCCCATCGACCGTTTTCGCCTCGATCGCGGTCTGTGGGCGTCGCTCAAGTCGTGGGGCAGGGTGAAGCGGGTGGCGTGACTCGTCCTATTGCGAATTCGGGCCGGCCTGGAATACCGGTGCAAGCTTGGCGACGAGCGCTGGCCCGAACCAGCCTTGCGGATTGGACGGCGGCACTCGGTCCATCAGCTCCCAGCCTTGGATCAGGACACGGGCGTGATCGAAGGCCTGCTCGAAATCCGTTCCCGACTGCAAGCTTTGGTGGAACAGGGCGTCGCCGAAATAGGTCCAGTCGCGCTCCGGCGCGCAGCCGAACGACGTGCTCTTGTCGTCCGACGCCGTCATGACGATGGTGTTGTCGTTTTGTAGCGGCGCCATGAAGATTCCGGCAAAGCAGGCCGAGACGATGACGACGCGATTCTTGATCCCCTCGCTGTCGAGCGCCGTGGCGACCTGCTGCGGCGTCAGGTCGGTCGACAGGTTGCCGGGAAGTTGCAGGGCAAAGCCTTGCTGATTGCCGTGGGATGTCATGACGACGAAGAGCACGTCTTCGTCCTTGTCCATGACGCCGCCCACGGCATGAACCGCGGCTGAGAAATTCTTCGGGGTCGCAAGCGGCATGCTCGATACCGTTTCGCGATTGTTGATGAGACGCAGGGTATGATCCTTTATCGGCAGCACAGTCCCGATCGAGGTCAGCGCGCCATCGAGCTCCTTGACGAAAACCTCCTGATCGGCCCAGCCGGCAAGACCGATGACATATATGTCGGTCGTGCCCTGGCGCTGCGGCGCCAGAGTGTCGACTTCGGTTTTGAGAAGATCCGACTGCTCTTTCTCGAGCCGTGCGACTTCTTGCGCTCCATAGCGGGCATACAAATACTCCCACCAGTTGGCGCTACGGATATCGAAGTCGGGAGCAACAAATACCGGCGCGTCTGGCATCAGCGCATGTGCGGCGAACAGGGCGACCCACAGCGCCGCAGAGCGAGCCAGCAGGCGCAATCGCGAATTCGGCTGCACGCTGCCAAGCACGCAGGTCATCGCGCCCAGCCACCAGCCGATTTCGATGGCGTAAAAGGCGGCTGCGACAGGCGCATGCGACCACAAAGCGTCCAACTGCGTGTTTGATGGAAGCAGCGGTCCGCCGAACTGGACCAGGGCTGCGGCAACGTCGGCAATGATCGAGAGAATGAACATGGCCGTAAGCGCGGTGGGTCTGGCCGCCGGCCGCACGAAAAAAGCCGCTATGGCAAGCTGGAACGCAAGCCAGGCAACGACCGCATTGAGACCGTAAGGATTGAAATGAGACGGCTCGCCGGCGGTAGCAGCGAATTGCAGCGCTACGCGCATGAGGGCCAGCGTCACGGCCCAGCCGAGCAGGCTCGGCAACCCGACAAGCGGCGGATCTGGCGTCGTCCGCCACACCGCGGCCCGCGCCGCAAGCTTGAATACCGACCACACGCTTACCATTCTCCGCGAGCGTTCCGGCTGGCCAGTTCGGCCCGCCAACTATCTACACTAATCCGGTGCTACAGCCGCCTCCATAGGAGGCGATCCGGACGGTTTCGAGATTTGCATTGCACGGCGAGCGCCTGCCGACTACGGAATGCCAAATGAAATTCCTCGACGAGGCCAAGGTCTATATTCGCTCCGGCGACGGCGGTAACGGCTGCGTGTCGTTCCGGCGCGAAAAGTTCATCGAGTATGGCGGCCCAAACGGCGGCGACGGCGGCAAGGGCGGCGACGTCATTGCCAAAGCGGTGGACGGGCTCAACACCCTGATCGACTACCGCTACCAGCAGCACTTCACCGCCAAAAATGGCCGCGCCGGCATGGGCAAGGACCGGCACGGCGCTAATGGCGCCGATGCCGTGCTCAAGGTACCGGTCGGCACGCAAATCTACGACGGAGACGGCGTGACGCTGCTCGCTGATTTTACCGAAATCGGCGAGCGCGTCGAGCTGGCGCATGGCGGCAATGGCGGCTTCGGCAACGCGCACTTCAAGAGCTCGACCAATCGCTCGCCGCGCCACGCCAATCCAGGCCAGCTCGGCATCGAACTCACGATCCGGCTGCGGCTCAAGCTCATCGCCGATGCCGGCATCGTCGGCCTGCCGAATGCCGGCAAATCAACATTCCTAGCCGCGGTCAGCGCCGCCAAGCCGAAAATCGCCGATTATCCGTTCACCACGCTGCACCCGCAGCTTGGCGTGGTCGATGCCGACGGCCGCGAATTCGTGCTGGCTGACATTCCGGGCCTCATCGAAGGTGCACATGATGGCGTCGGACTGGGCGACCGCTTTCTCGGTCACGTCGAACGTTGTCGCGTGCTGCTGCATCTGGTCGACGGCACCGGCGACGACGCCGGTATTGCTTACAAGACCGTGCGCGCCGAACTCGCCGCCTACGGCAACGGCCTTGCTGATAAGCCAGAGATCGTCGCGCTCAACAAGGCCGATGCGCTCAGCGACGACGAGATCAAGCAGCAATTGGCGCGGCTCAAGCGTGCTGCGAAGAAAACCCCGCTCGTCATTTCCGGCGTCAGCGGCAAGGGTGTGCCCGAGGCGTTGCGCGCATTGCTCAGCGTTATTGAGACGGCGCGGCGGCCCGCGGAGCCAGTCACCAGCGAAGCGTGGCATCCTTAAAGAGAAAACTTCATGGCCCGCACGTTCGTTCTGGTTCACGGCGCATGGCATGGCGGCTGGTGCTGGCAGCGCGTCGCCGATCGGCTGCGCGGCGCCGGTCATGCCGTCTTCACGCCGACACTGACAGGGCTCGGCGAGCGATCGCATCTGCTGCGCGCCGGCATCGATCTGACAACCCACATCACCGATGTGATCAACGTCATAAAGTGGGAAGGCCTTACCGATGTGGTGCTGTGCGGCCATTCCTATGGCGGCTTCGTCATCTCGGGGGTCGCTGAGCAAATGACGCCGGCCATCCGCTCGATCGTCTTTCTCGATGCCTTCGTACCGCGTAATGGCGAGAGCGTGCAGGATCTGACCGCACCTGCGGTGAAAGATAGCATCGCTGCCGCGCTGCAACGCGGCGATATCGCAATTTCGCCACGAGCGGCGGAAGCCTTCGGCGTCAATGCAGCCGACCGCGCCTGGGTCGACCGGCTGTGCGTCGGGCAACCGATCGCGACCTTTACCGGCAAGATTGCGCTGAGTGGCGCGCGCGACCGGATCGCGCGCAAGACCTATATCCGTGCCGAGAGCTACGCCAATCCGGGATTCGACCGGGCGTTGGAGTCCGCGCAGTCGGATTCATCCTGGCGCACCTACGGCGTTCCCTGCGGCCACGATGTCATGGTGGACATGCCGGAAAGGCTCAGCGAAATCCTGCTCGAAGTCGCGCAATAAATCAGTGCGCTGAAAACTTCAGCGAGCCGTCGCGTTCAACGCGCGGCAAGAGATCGATTTCCCACGCCAGATATTCGTTCATCGCCGCTCTGGTGTCGCCGCCGCGCTCGTAAGGCTTGCGCCACTGATCGATCGCCTCATCGGCCATCTGCGGCTCCGCCGATAGCGCGAAACCGGCCGCCTGCCACGCCGCGTTGCCGCCGGTGAGATACCGCACAGGGCTGTCGACCAGCGCCTGCGCTTCCGCTGCTGCCAGGTGCGCCAGAATGCCGTCTTCCGATGTCAGCACCAAGGTGCCGCGCAGTGGCATTGCTTTCAGCGCACGTTCAAGCCGGGTACGGATCGCAAACCAGGCGCCCGGAATATGGCCCGCCAGATAATCCTTGCTGAGCGAAAGATCGAGGACGGTTGCCGTTTCGCGTCCGAGCAGCGCATTCAGCGCGCCGCTGTCGATAGCCTCGCCGGCGGGTGTATTGCCCGCAAGCACGGGCGCAACCGGCCAGCCGGTTTCCGTACCGGCGTCGGCAAGAACGAATACGTCCTTCCAGCCCATTTGGCGCAGCCACGATGCGGTCATGTCCGCCCGCACCTCGGCATCGTCGATGAGCACGATGCGCGCGCCGAGCGTGCCGGCATATTGGTCGGTGGCCTGCACCAGTTGGCCGCCCGGCGCCGAAATCGCACCGGCGACGTGGCCGGCGACAAATTCGGCGGGGTCGCGGACGTCGAACAAATAAAGTGTCCGTGTCTCGTCCTTTCGCCAGTCGTCCAGCGTCTGCCGGTTGGTGTGCGCGACGCCGTGATCTTTGGCGACGCGATGCGCCGCCTGCCGCGCCCAATCGCGCATCGGCGGCGAAATATCCGGCGCGCGGCGGTTTTTACCGCTGTCGCACGTGAAGCCGGCGAGGCTCCAGCCCATCGTGCCGTTGCGCAGCGCGACGACCTTGTTGGGCAGCCCGGCGTTGATCAGCGATTGCGCGCCGATGATGCTGCGGGTGCGGCCGGCGCAATTGACCACGACCATGGTGTCAGGTGACGGTGCTATCTCCCGCGCGCGCAGGACGAGTTCGGCGCCCGGTACGTTGATGCCGTTTGGGATCGATACCCGCGAATATTCATCGAACGGCCGGCTGTCGAGCACGACCACGTTGGCTTTTTCGCGCAGCAGGCTTTCGAGCTCGGCCGCGCTGATGTTGGGCGTACCGTTTGAATGCTCGATGTATTCGCCGAACGCCTTGCTCGGCACATTGACGCCGGAAAATACTTCGAACCCCGCGGCTGCCCAGGCGCCGACACCGCCGTCGAGCATCGACACATCGGAATAGCCGTTGCGGGCAAGGACCGCCGCGGCGCTTTCGGCGGAACCGTCGCCGTCGTCGCACACCACGATCCGCGTCGAGCGGCGTGGCACGAGGCGGCCGAATTTGAGTTCGAACCGGCTTAACGGCACGGAGCGCGCCAACAGCAAGTGGCGCTGTGAAAAGATCAGTTCCTCGCGAACATCGACCAGCGCCAGCTCGCGGCCGTCGCCGATCATACCCCGCAGCTCGGCGGGGCTTACCGCAGCCGTCACGTCGCCATCTGCGGCGTCATGCGATGCACTTCGCCGGTCTTGAGGTCGAAACGCACGCGGTCGATCTTGTCGAGGTTGGTCCCGGTCACGCGGATGAAGCGCGAATGATCGGGATAGGCGATCGAATGAATCTTGCCGTCCTGATAAATACCGGCATGGCCGGGCGTCAGGCTATATTTCTTCACCGGCTTGAGTTTGGCATGCTTGGGATCGGCGCCGTTATCCTCGCGCTCCCATTCGATCATGTCGGTGTGGTGCGTCGCCTGGCCGTAGATCGCCCAAGAGGCGCCGTGATCATGCGGCGCGCCTTCGCGCGCCTTGTCGTTGATGTGCGCGAGGATCTGAAAGCCAAGGTCCTTGTCGTCATAGAGCACATGCAGGCCGCGCGGTGCCTCCTCGCAGTGCTTGCGAACAAAATCCGGATTTTGCAGCAGGTGCTCGAGCCGCGAACGTACTTCCTCGCGGCCTTTCGGCCCGGAGTCGCGCGACAGGACGGAACGGCAGTCCGCTATGAACTGATCGAGCTCATATGGCATGGCGGTCACTCCCAAAGGGTTGGTTGGACTTACGGGTTAGGCTTGGTCCTAATGTCGCGCATCCTCGCGGCCGGCGCTAGCGTCACCTTGCCGGTTTGGATTGGTACCTTCCAGGGGCTAGATTGATGGCTATGTTCGGTCTGCCACAGCTCAATGATCGGCCGCGCAATGTGCGGCTGGATACGCTGGTTCGGTTGCGTTGGCTGGCGGTTTTCGGCCAATTCGCAGCTGTGCTGGTGGTCCATTTCGGCCTCGAGTTCGAGGTGCCGATCTGGGCCTGCATGGCCGTGATCGCGGTCGCGGCGCTGCTCAACGTCGCGCTGCGCGCCAGCTTTCATCAGACGCAATGGCTTGAGCCTGACCGCGCGGCGTGGCTTCTGGCGTTCGATATCGCCGAACTGGCAGCGCTGCTTTATCTCACCGGTGGTCTGGAGAATCCGTTTGGGTTTCTCCTCCTTGGGCCGGTGCTGATCTCGGCAACCGCGCTGCCGCCGCGCATGACGCTCTTGATCGGCACATTCGCGATGCTCTGCGCCACTGTGCTCGTCTTTTTCCATTACGACCTGCCGTGGGACAGCGAGGACCCGCTGCAGCTTCCGGAAATCTACATGGTCGGGGTCTGGCTCTCGATCCTGCTCGCGATCGGCTATATCGGCGTTTACACATGGCAGATCGCCGAAGAAGCGCGCCAGCTTTCCGACGCCTTGGCGGCGACCGAGCTGGTGCTGGCGCGCGAACAGCATTTGTCGCAGCTCGACGGTCTTGCCGCCGCGGCAGCTCACGAGCTCGGTACGCCGCTGTCCACCATCACGGTCGTCGTGCGCGAGATCGAACGCGCGCTCGATCCGAAATCGCCGCACGCCGAGGACATTAAATTGCTGCGCGAGCAGGCGCAGCGCTGCCGCGAGATTCTGGCGAAGATCACCGAACTGCCCGCCGGCGATCCGTTCGACCGCATGCCGATTGCGGCTCTGATCGAGGAAGCCATCGCGCCGCATCGAAATTTCGGCGTCCAGATCGGCGTGACTCTACCGCCAAATCGCGCGGCGGAGCCGGTCGGTTCCCGCAACCCCGGCATCCGTTACGGCCTCGGTAATCTGATCGAGAACGCGGTGGATTTCGCGCACCGTCGGGTCGAAATCTTTGCCGATTGGACTGCATCTGAAGTCAGCATCACCATCAGCGACGACGGGCCCGGCTTTGCTCCCGAGGTCGTGGATCGTATCGGCGCGCCCTACGTGACGCATCGGCGGCCCGAGCCGCGCGAGCCGGATGCCGACGAAGCTGCAGCCTTTGGGCTCGGCCTGGGCTTCTTCATCGCCAAGACGCTCCTGGAGCGCTCCGGCGCCAAGCTTTCCCTGACAAACCAGGCGCCGCCGATGCATGGCGCGACGGTGTCCGTCACCTGGAGTCGGGCCGATTTCGAACGGCCGTTGGCGTCGTCCCCTCTTGAGCCAGCGACCCAAGCCTCTTAATTGTTAGGTATGGTTTGGCCTGATTGAAGATGTTTGGCCTGATTGAAGATTCTTGGGGGCTGGCGATTATTTGATGGAGCAGAATTGCCATGACCAATGCAGCGGCCGCCGCGGCACCGAACGAGCGCTCACTCCTGATCGTTGAAGACGATAAATCTTTTCTGCAACGTCTGGCGCGGGCCATGGAAGGCCGCGGCTTCACGGTGACGACCGCCGAATCGGTCGCCGAGGGCCTGCTTCAGGTCGAGAAAGCCGCACCCGCCTTTGCGGTGGTCGACATGCGGCTTGGTGACGGCAACGGCCTCGATGTCATCTCGGCCATGAAGAAGCGCCGGCCCGAGGCCCGCGCCATCATCCTCACCGGCTACGGCAACATCGCCACCGCAGTGAATGCGGTCAAACTCGGCGCCGTCGACTATCTCGCCAAACCGGTCGATGCCGACGATGTCGCTGCGGCACTTCTGGCGCTCGACAACAGAAAGATCGAACCGCCGGAAAATCCGATGTCGGCGGACCGCGTGCGCTGGGAGCACATCCAGCGCATCTACGAATTGTGCGGTCGCAACGTCTCGGAGACCGCGCGGCGGCTGAACATGCATCGCCGCACCTTGCAGCGCATTCTCGCCAAGCGTGCGCCGAAATAATCGGCTGTTTACCTAGATCGTTTCGAATTTTATCGAATTCTCTAAGCCGATTTTCCCGGACTTCTCCTATGGTTTCGGCGGGACGAAAGCTGGGAAGGTCACATGCTCGATCCGGCGGAATTGCGTGATGCGAATCGGCAAGGCTCTGCCGGCGGTGATGTCATGCGGTTGCCGCAGTCGCGTCTGCTTGTTATCGAGGATGACACACTCAACCGCATGATGATCTGCCGCGTCGCCGCCAGGGCCGGCTATGCACCGGCAGGCGCGTCGACTTACGATGAAGCGGTGCGCAGGCTCCAGGAAACTCGGTACGACTGCATCACACTGGACCTCTCGCTGGGGGCGCATAACGGCAACGACGTGCTGAGTCATCTGTCAGATATAGGCTGCACTGCGCACATCATCGTCATCAGCGGCTGCGATGATGTCACGCGACACGACAGTGTAAAGGTTGCCAAGTCGCTGCATCTTAACGTGTGGGATTCAATTCCGAAGCCGGTCGATCTCGTTGCGTTGCGCTATTGGCTCGAGCGGCTGAAGAGTGAGTATGTCCCGGCTGCCGCTGCGGCCTAGTTTCCTTATCAGATTTCCCCTGCGTAGGGACCTTGTGGATCGGCCAGCGCCTGCAAGCGCAACGCCGCCGCTTGCGCAAAGCGCAGCAGCATCGCTTTGCGCGTCGCCGCCGGTAGCCGGTGCTCCGGCGCCTCGCATAGGATCGATGCGCCGAATGCATCGGCGACGATCAACCCGGCGTCAGGGGGAAATATTTCGCACGGCACATCGACGGCTGTGGCGAAGAACAGCCGGTCGCAATGCATCCGGTAGTCCGGCCATTTCTGGTCGGCGCGGAAATCGGCGACCGAGGACTTGATCTCGACGATGACGACTTCGCCGCCGCTGCCGAGCGCGACGAGATCGGCGCGCCGGCCCGACGGCAGCGCCAGTTCGCTCACCACGCAATAGCCGAGCGCATGCAGGTAGCGCGCAGTGCCGCGGGCGACGGCGAGCGCGGTCCGAGACTGGCGGCCATCAACCGGCACGGATGCGACTGCGGGCATCATCGCCGCGTCTCCGTGCGATCGGGGAAAGCTGCGGCCAATGCACTCGGCGAAGCCTCGATCACGCCGCGTTCGGTGATCAGCCCGGTGACCAATCGCGCCGGCGTTACGTCGAAGCCGTAATTCGCCACCGCCGAACCGTCAGGCACGACACGCACGCTTTCGATGCGACCGTCGGCGGTTTTGCCGGTCATCGTCGTTACCTCGTCGGCGCTGCGCTCCTCGATCGGAATTTCGGCGACGCCGTCGGCGACCTTGAAGTCGATAGTCGGTGACGGCAGTGCGACATAGAACGGCACATTGTTGTCGCGCGCCGCCAGCGCCTTCAGGTAGGTGCCTATCTTGTTGCAGACGTCGCCGTTTGCGGTGACTCGGTCGGTGCCGACGATGACCAGATCGACCATGCCGTGCTGCATCAGATGCCCGCCGGTATTGTCGGCGATCACCGTGTGCGGCACGCCGTGCCGGCCGAGTTCCCACGCCGTCAGCGAGGCGCCCTGATTGCGTGGCCGGGTCTCGTCGGCAAAGACATGAAGAGCGATGCCGTTGTCATGTGCCAGATAGATCGGTGCCGTGGCGGTGCCGACATCGACCGCCGCCAGCCAGCCGGCATTGCAGTGGGTCAGGATGTTGACACGTTCGCCCGGCTTTTTGCACGCCGCGATCTTTTCGATGAGCGGCAATCCGTTGCGCCCGATCGCGCTGTTGATGGCGATGTCCTCCTCACAAATCTGGGCGGCGCGCCGGTAGGCTGCGGCGGTACGTTCGGCGCGCGGCCGGTTGCGGACCGCAGCCATCATTTCGTCGAGCGCCCATTTCAGGTTGATGGCGGTGGGACGCGTGGCCAGCAAGGACGCATAGGCGCGGTCGAGCGCTTCGTCGGAGGCATCGTCGCGCAGCGCCAGACAGATGCCGTAGGCCGCAGTTGCGCCGATCAGCGGCGCGCCGCGGATCACCATGGCGCGGATGGCATGCGCCGCTTGTTCGAGCGAAGTCAGGCGAGCGGTCGCGAAACGATGCGGCAATACCGTCTGATCGATCACGCCGACCGACCAGCCATCCGGTTCGAGCCAGATGCTGCGCATTGCCTTGCCGTCAACTTTCATCGTTTCCACATTTTAGCGGGTCATGATCTTTGCCGAAAACCGACCACCCCCGGATCAAGTCCGAGGGCAAGCTTTTTCGGGATCATGCCCTAGCAGATTCTGACCGGGAGTGAAGGCGCTAATTGTGCGGCAACTTGCCAGCACACCCGCCATGCCGCAATCTTGCGCATTGACCGCGGGAGCCGCCAATGGCCGCTATCGATTACGAAGCCGAATATAATAATCGCGCCCGCGTGCCGGAACACGAGGAAATTTTTGCACGTTGGGCGCGCGATGCCGAATTCTATCGCGCCGATGCACTCAAGGCCGGCCGGGCCGAGCTGGGGTTGTCTTACGGCGATACGCCGCGGCAGTCCGTCGATTTGTTCCTCCCAGAGGCGGGCGAGGCTGCGCCGCTCGCAATGTTCATTCACGGCGGCTGGTGGCGCTCGCTCGATCCATCCATGTTCAGTCACATGGCGCGCGGTTTGAATACGCGCGGCATCATGGTCGCGGTCGTTGGCTACGACCTGTGCCCCAACGTCGGCATCGGCGACATCATCGAGCAGATGCGCCGCGCCTGCGTGTTCTTGTGGCAGCGCTATAGCCGGCGAATCTTCGTTGTCGGCCACTCCGCCGGGGGACATCTCGCGGGCGCGATGGCTGCGACGGACTGGACCACGCTCTATCCCAAAGCACCTGCCAATCTGGTGCCGGCCGGCTATTCGATCTCCGGCGTGTTCGATTTGAGCCCGCTGGTGGGAATCACGCCGAACCAGGATTTGCGGCTCACCGCCGAGACCGCGCGCCAGCTCTCCCCGGCATTTTGGCCGGTCGCGCCCGGACGCACCTTCGACGCCGTCGTCGGCGGTCTCGAATCAAGCGAGTTCCTGCGCCAGAGCCGGCTCATTACCCAAGCCTGGCAGAATTCGGCGAAAATGCGCTACGAGGAGATTGCGGGGATGAACCACTTCACCGTCATCGAGCCGCTTGCCGATCCGCGGAGCGCGATGACGGCCCGTGCCGCGGAAATGGCTCTGGCGGTCGGTGCCTGACGTCCGGCCCTACTCCGCAGCCTTCTTCAGGATTTCGTCCGGCGTTGATGAGACGACCTCGACATATTTCGGCACGAACTTGTGGCCTTCGATATATTTGATGAATTCCGGCTTGATCTCGTTGGCGAGAATCTTGCGAATGCGCGCATGCTCTTCGATATCGGCCCATTCGGCGATCAGGAAAAAGCGCTGCGGGTCCTCGGTGTCACGGCACAGCACACCGTCTTTCACTTGCGCCGACGACTTGTGCATCGGATTGCCGTCCGAATAATCGAACTCTTCGAACAGACGAATGAATTCGTCCTCTTTACCCTTCATGACGCGAAAATCGTAGATGTGCAGATAATTGCCCCGGGTGGCGAGCGGCTCCTGCGCCATGGTCTTGCTCCTTCGCAGTTTTTCAAAGCGTACGCCGCAGCCCGCGACGGTGCAATCGACGCGGAATGCGGCTATGATGCCGGGGCCGGTTTTGCGAGGCGATCCGAATGGCGTTGCAATTCAAGAATGACAGCTACATGTGGCCCAACGACGATCTCTCCGTCATTCCGGACTGGGTCTACACCGACCAGGTAGTTTATGAGCGGGAGATCGAGCGCATCTTCCACGGCCCGACCTGGAACTACGTCGCGCTCGAAGCCGAAATTGCAAATCCCGGCGACTACATCCGCTCCAATGTCGGCCCGACACCGATCGTGGTATCGCGGGCGAAGGACGGGTCGATCAGCGCTTTCGAAAATCGCTGCGTCCACCGCGCGACGGAATTCTGCCGCGAGTTGAGTGGCACTGCCAACGAATTCGTCTGTCCGTATCATCAGTGGACCTACGATCTGAAAGGAAATCTGATCGGCGTTCCGTTCCGCCGCGGTGTCGGTGGCAAGGGCGGCATGCCACCGGATTTCAAGATGCAGGAACACGGTCCCCGCAAGCTCGCGGTGACCAGCCATCGCGGCGTCGTCTTCGCATCCTATTCGGACACCATGGAATCACTGGCCGATTATCTCGGACCCGAGGTGATGCGCGAATTCGAGGCGACGTTCGACGGCCGCAAGCTGCGCGTGCTCGGCCACTATCGGCACTCGCTGCCGGGCAACTGGAAGCTCTATCACGAGAATCTCAAGGACCCGTATCACGCCACGTTGTTGCATACCTTCCTGGTGACGTTCGGCCTGCTCGTTGTCGGCAATCGCTCGCTGATGCTCGCCGACGCGAGCGGCCGGCATGGCGTGATGGCGTCGGCGAAGTCGGACGCCAAGGCGATCTCCGGCGAGGCGAAGAAAGAGATGCGCGCTTTCAAGGAAGGCATGACCCTCAACGAGCCGCGCTTCATGGATTTCATCGAGGAGTTCGACAGCCCGTGGTCGGTAACCATGGCGACGATCTGGCCGAATCTGATCGTGCAGCGCGAAATGAACACGCTCGGCGTCCGCCAGATCGTGCCGACCGGCCCCCATGAGTTCATCATGAAATGGACCATGTTCGGCTTCGAAGGCGACGATGAGGAGATGACTCGGCACCGCCTGCGCCAGGGCAATTTGATGGGGCCTGCCGGATTCCTCGGGCTCGAAGATAACGAGGCCATCAAGTTCGTGCAGGACGGCATGCAGCACGTGCCGGGCGGTACGCATCTGGTGAAGCTCGACCCGAAGCGGGTCGGCACCTCCGATACGTTGATTTCCGAGTCGGCCGTCCGCGCCATGTACAGGCATTGGCGGCAAGCGATGGATTTGTAGAGCGCCAATGCTCGATTTACGCAATGACGCGGCCAATGACCGGCGCATCGAAGCGCTGCTGCTGCATCGGGAGATCGAAGAGTTCAACAACGCCTATGCGGCGGCGCTCGACGAGAACCGTCTGGCCGATTGGGCGGAGATGTTCACCGACGACGGATTCTATGTCGTGATCTCGCGCGAGAACGCCGACCGCAACATGCCGGTCGGGCTGATCTATTGCGAGAACAAGGGCATGATTCTTGACCGCGCCAACGCGATGAAGACGGAAATGTTCGCGCCGCGGTACCTCCGCCACATCGTCGGCAATCTGCAAGTGCTCGGCGATGAGCAGAACGGCGACATCCGCGCCCGCAGCAACTACGTCGTCGTGCAGGTGCTGTTCGACCGGCCGGACGCCAAGCTGCACCAGGTCGGCGTTTATTACGATAAATTCCGCCGCGTCGGCGACCGGCTCAAGCTCGCCGAGCGCCGCTGCGTTTACGACAACCTGTTGGTCGACAACGCGCTCTGCCTGCCGGTGTAGAACGCGAAGGCGGCGCGGCTGTTCAGGTTGCCTGCGGCGCTTCTTCAGCCACCGGCGCTTGCGGCGAAAGCAGAACGAAGGCGGAGGCGGCGAAGATCAGCGCGAAGCCGACGATATCGGCGGATGTCAGCCGTTCGCCGAGCAGGATCATCGACATGATCACGCCGATGACCGGCACGCTGAGTACGCCGAGCGATGCGGTGCTGGCCGGCAGCCGCCGGACAATGGCGAACCACAAGCCGTAGGCGACACCGCTGCCCAGGACGCCGGAAAACGCCATGGCGAGCAAGGCTACAGGGTGCGCTTTGCTGTAATCGACGCCGCCCTGATACACAAACGTGAACGCGGTAACGATGAAGAAGGCAACAACGAGCTGCCACATCGCGACGCCCATCGGATCGGCTTTGATATGCGCCCATTTCAGGTAAACCGTGCCGCCAGCCCAGCTGATCGCGGCGATAACCGTCAGCACCACACCGAACGGCAGGCCGTGCGCGGTTAGCGGATAGATCAGAATCGCAAGACCGCCCGCGCACAGAACCAGCGCAAGCATCTGCATCCGCGTCAGCCGCTCGCCGAGGAACATCCAGGCCAGCACCACGGCCCAGATCGGCATGGTGTAGGCGAGGATCGAGACTCGTGATGTCGTCGTAGCGAGCTGGCCGAAGGCGGTCAAAAGCGGAAAGGCGACGACGTTGAGCATCGACGCGGCGACAATGTGCGCCCAGGCGCGAGCGTCCGGAACGTGCAGGTTGCGGCGCTTGGTGAGGCAGATGGCCAGCAGCGTCAGGGATCCGAGCGCGTAGGTGCAGGTGCGCATGCTGAGCGGATCGATTTCGGTCAGCGCAATTTTGATGATGGGCCAGGTTGTGCCCCAGACCAGGCACAGCACGACCAGCATCATCCGCGCGCCGGTATCGTCGGCAGTCGTTTTAGCGGGTTCGGGATTTCTCACGGAGTTCTCAAGGCTGTTTGGGTCCGGCGCCAATGAACCAGTCGAGAATTTGCTCCCCAGTCCAGAACAGCACGTCCTGTCTCTTGCGGATGTGCTGGATCGCCTCGCGGAAATATTTCACACGGTGCGGCGCGCCCATGATGTAGGGATGGATCGAAAGCGCCATCACACGCGCCGAATTTGCGGCGTCAGCATATATCTGTTCGAACTGATCGATGGCGCGGTCGGCGTACTCCGATGCATTGTGGTGCTGGATCAGCATCATGGCGACGTCATTGCATTCCTGCGTGTACGGCAGGTTCACGATCGGCTTGCCGCGGGTTTTCAGCCACACCGGCTGATCGTCGAGCACCCAGTCGGCGACATAGCCGTAACCTTCCTCGACGAGCAGATCGGGAGTCTGCCAGGTTTCGGTGAGGCCGGGACCGAGCCAGCCGCGCGGCGGCTTGCCGGTGGCCTTGCGGATGGCCTCGCTGGTCTTGCGAATATCGGCGCGCTCGTCGGGCACCTTCTGCATGTTGCGTTGGGTAAAGCCGTGACCCATGAATTCCCACTTGCGCTCGACCGCCGCCTGTACGATCGGCGGATAGGCGGCGAGCGCGGAGCCGTTGATGGCGATCACGCCGGGAATTTGGAATTCGTCGAACACTTTGACGAAGCGCCAGAAGCCGACCCGGTTGCCGTATTCGTGCCAGGCCCAGTTCGGCACATCGGGCATAGGCGAGCCGCCGGCCGGCGGGGTCAGCACGGTGCGCGGCATGGGCTGCGTGGCATCCCATTCCTCGACATTGACGATCACCCACACCACCATGCGGGCGCCGTTCGGCAGCTTGAGCGGCGCGCGTTGCGTGATCGGCGAATAGGCGATGCGGTCGGTCGGCAGCATCGGCCGTTTCGATGGCCGCTTTACCGCGCCGCGGCGTGGCACGGATTTTTTCGCTGGCTTGGCCATTGCGGAATTATGTCCTCCCGGATTTTTTGCCAGCATGGCTCATTCGGCGGCCAATGTCTCGCTGGCGGATCGCGACTGGGTTACTGCCGCGCCGAACACCGTCAGCGCAACGGCGCAAACGCACAGCGGCACGAAGGCTGTCCACGCCTTTCCCGTTGCGTCCCACAATGCGCCGCTAATGGTCGGAATGATGATTGCTGTGGTGTAGCTGATCGTAAACATGCCGGCCGCGGTGCGAGGAACGTCCGCCGGGGCGGTGAGGAGCGGCGGCAAAGCGAGCGTCGTCGGGAATGTCATCGCCGTAGTGAAACCAACCAAAGCCGCGGCGACAGCGATAGCGAGGTCGGTCGGCACGAATATCAGCACCAGGAATGATGCCAACAAAGCGGGACCGAAGATCAAGTATGGCCACGCTCGCCGCTCGGTCTGTTTCGCGGCCAACAGGAGCAGGACGGGCGCAACGATCTGCGCGCCGTTGAGCCAGCCCAGCGCGGAGCCGAGCTGATCGGCTTTGCCCAGGCTCGCCAGATAGTCGCCAAGGAAGGCGTTGGTGGAAAAGAAGCTGCTGTTGTTGGCGCCGAGTGTCAGACCGAGAAACCAGATCAGCGGATTTTTCCAGTCCGGCCACCACAGCGCGCCAAGTGTCTTTTCCAGCGAAAGCGGTGTTTCGCTCTTCGGGCTCAACAGCGCAAACACCGGCACAATGAGAACTGCTGGCACCGCCCACAGCACAAGATCGAGCCGCCAGCTGCCGCCGGTCCAAGGCAGGACATACGGAATTGTCAACACGGCCGAAAACATCGCGCCAATCAGCATGCCGCTGGTGTAGCCGATGGTGCCGAGCCCGATGCGGTTCGGCAGCCATTGTCGCACCAGCGCCGGCATGGCCGGTTGTGTGATGGCGATGCCGAGGCCGGTCGCGATGACAGCCGCGTAAAGCGTCCAGATATCGAATGCTGCGCCCCGAGCGCCGCTGGCGACCCCCGCGATGGTCATGCCGAGGACGACTGCGCGCTTCGCGCCGATCCGCGCCACAAGCAGCGATCCCGGCACTGCGGCGATGGCAAACAACGCCAGCGGCAGTCCGATCAAGAGGCCGACCTGGGTTTCCGACATATGCAGTTCGGCATGGACGAGCGGGATCACCGGCGGCATCGCCAGGATCGTCATGCGCAAGGCAACGCCGGCCAGCCAAAGCAGGCACAAAAGCTGAGTGAGGCGGCCGAGCGAGTGCCCGGCAGGGGGAATTCCGGCAGCGGTCATAGGACAGGGTGCAGATTGGGTGCGGACCCTGCCTCAGCGGGCGCGCCGGCGCAAGAAAAGCGGTTATGCGAGAAGTGGATGGATTGGCGGCGCCTAGCCTCCTCCTAAATCCTTCCCCGTGATCTCAGCAGCGCTGGTCCCCGATTATTGTAGAAATTTCGGTCTCTAAATGCTGAGGCCGCCAACTGTGGCGGCCTCATGCCCAATCACGGGAGAATTAACTCAAGTGGACTGTAGCGAACCCACAACCGAGTTCTTGGTATGGGATGCGACCCACACGATAAGCAGCCCATAGACCGCCATAAAGCCGAGATTCAGCGCCTCAAAGGCAATCGCGCTCTGATTGTAGTCGAAGATGTCTCCATATTCAGTCATCATGTACTCCAGCGATTATCTGCGAATCGGGCATAGTCATATTGTTGCATTGCACCATTTATGTGGCAATGCAGCAAATTGCAGACAAGGCTCGGTAGCTATTGGACCGTCGGAGTCGCTAACCCTCTGAAGTAAAAAGAGTACGGGCGGGCCAGCAGCGGATCTGCCGCTCCCTTTGCTTGCATATCCTTGAGAACAAAGGTAGAACTTAAACAAGAATGGACATGTCAAATCTCGCGGCAGCCCAGCGTCTTCTGCGCACCACGTTCGGCTTCGAGGAGTTCCGGGCCGGGCAGGCTGACATTGTCGCCGCCGTCCTCGATGGCCGCGATGTGCTCGCCGTCATGCCGACGGGCAGCGGCAAGTCGCTGTGCTACCAGCTTCCAGGGCTGCTGCGTGACGGCCTCACCATCGTGGTGTCGCCATTGATCGCGCTGATGCGCAATCAGGTGGCGCAACTCCGCGGCCATGGGATTGCCGCAGCGGCGCTCAATTCCGCGAATGATGCCGCCGAAAATCGCGCGATCATCGACAGCATGGCGCGCGGCGAATTGCGCCTCGTCTATGTGGCGCCGGAACGTCTGGTGAAATCCGAAACTCTCGATCGCCTCAAGCGCGCCAAGGTCGCGCTGCTGGCAGTCGACGAGGCGCATTGCATCTCGCAATGGGGTCATGACTTTCGCCCCGAGTATGCGGCGCTCGGTACGGTGCAGGCAGCGCTTGGCGGTGTTCAGACGGTGGCGTTCACCGCCACCGCAGATGCCGCAACACGCGCCGATATTCTCGATAAGCTGTTCAGCCGCCCGCCGGTGGTCTTCGTGCATGGTTTCGATCGGCCCAATCTGCGGCTGGCGATGGCGGCCAAAATCGGCGGCCGCAAGCAGGTCGCCGATTTCGTCAAAAACCATCAGGGCGAAAGCGGCATCGTCTACTGCAGCTCGCGGCGCAAGACCGAGGAATTGGCGGAATTCCTCTGCCAGAATGGCGTCAAGGCGTTGCCCTATCACGCCGGCATGGAGCCTGAGGCGCGGTCGCGCAACCAGGATGACTTCCTGCAAGAGGATGGTGTGGTCGTGATCGCGACCGTCGCGTTCGGCATGGGGATCGACAAGCCCGATGTCCGCTTTGTTTTGCATGCCGACATGCCGGCCACTATCGAGAGCTATTACCAGGAGATCGGACGCGCCGGCCGCGACGGTCTGCCAGCCAACACGCTGACGCTCTACGGCATGGGCGACATCCGGCTGCGCCGCATGCAGATCGACGAAGGTGACGCTTCCGACGCGCAGAAACGGGTCGATCGGCAGCGGCTCAATGCTCTTGTTTCGCTGTGCGAATCGCCGCGTTGCCGTCGGCAGACTTTGCTCGGCTATTTCGGCGAAACGCCGCCGCCATGCGGCAACTGTGATTTCTGCTGCGACGGCGCCGAAGTCATCGACGGCACAATCGCGGGGCAGAAGGCGCTGTCGGCTATCGTTCGTACCGGCGAACGTTTCGGCACCGAGCACCTGACCAACGTGCTGGTCGGGGAGAGCACAGAGGCGATCGAGAAATTCGGCCACGATCGGCTGCCGACCTTCGGCGTCGGTAAGGAATACGGCAAGCAGGAATGGCGCTCAATCTTCCGCCAACTGCACGGCGCCGGCATCGTCGCGCTCGACATCAGGGGGTATGGCACATGGAGCGTGACCGAAGCAGGCCGGCGCGTGCTCAAGGGCGTCGATAAGGTCACGCTGCGCAAGGACACGCTCAAGCCTGCCACGCGCAAGGCTGTGCGCCCCGCCGCCAACGCCGCTGCGCTTGCGGATGGACCATCAGGCGATGCCGCTTTGTTCGAGGCGCTACGGCAGCGACGGTCGGCGCTGGCCAAAGAGCAGCGGGTTGCCGCCTATGTGGTGTTTGCCGACAAGACCTTGATCGACATGGCCCGCCGCAAGCCGGCAACCCCGATCGAGATGAGCGCCGTGCACGGTGTCGGCGAAGCGAAGCTGCGGCAATACGGCGACATTTTCCTCGACGTGATCCGGCAACATACGGCGGCGCACGCCGCTTAGTCCTGGTGCGATCCACTGTTTGGCCAAGCCACATTTTGCCCGCCTTTCGCCGTGTTGCGCGGCAGTGCACGGTATGTTAGCAAACGCCTCGATTTTCGCGGGTTTGCGGGATTTTCTGCGATCTCTGCGAACATCCAAGTCCCGCTTAAATCCCAAGGGCTTGCGCGGGTCCACCGGGAACCGCAGCGCAGCTTCTGGAAAAAAACCAAAGCCCCCGAGAGCACGCGAAGCGAGCACCACTTTGGCAAGCGAAGAACCCATTGTTTCCGGTATGGCTGGCCGCTATGCGACCGCGCTGTTCGAACTTGCGCGCGACGGCAACGCCATCGACACCGTGAAAGCTGAATTGGACGGGTTCGACGCTCTGATTGCCGAGAGCGCCGACCTGCATCGTCTGGTGCGCAGCCCGGCTTTTTCCGCCGAAGTGCAGTTGCAGGCGTTGTCCGCGGTGCTCGACAAGGCCGGCATCGGCGGCCTCACCGCAAAATTCCTCAAGCTCGTGACCTCAAACCGCCGGCTGTTCGCGGTGCGCGACATGATCAGAGGTTATCGCGAGCTGGTGGCGATACACAAAGGCGAGGCGACCGCCGAAGTCACGGTCGCCGAAGACCTCAAGGGCGATCATCTGGACGCGCTGCGCGCAGCGCTTAAAGCGGTGAGCGGCAAGGACGTCGACCTCAATATCAAGGTCGACCCCACGATCATCGGCGGCCTTGTGGTCAAGCTCGGCAGCCGCATGGTCGACACGTCGCTCCGCACCAAGCTCAACGGCATCAAGCACGCGATGAAAGAGGCTCGATAATGGATATCCGCGCCGCGGAAATTTCCGCAATCCTCAAAGAGCAGATTCAGAATTTCGGCCAGGAGGCAGAAGTCTCCGAAGTCGGCCAGGTGCTGTCGGTCGGCGACGGCATCGCCCGCGTCTATGGCCTCGACAATGTGCAGGCCGGCGAGATGGTCGAGTTCGAGAGCGGCATCAAAGGCATGGCGCTCAACCTCGAACAGGACAATGTCGGCATCGTGATCTTCGGCACCGACCGCGAGATCATGGAAGGCCAGACCGTCAAGCGCACACGCGCCATCGTCGAGGTGCCGGTCGGCAAAGGACTGCTCGGCCGCGTCGTCGACGCACTTGGCAATCCGATCGACGGTAAGGGGCCGATCAAGTCCGATCAGATGGCGCGCGTCGACGTCAAAGCGCCTGGCATCATTCCGCGCAAATCCGTGAACGAGCCGATGGCGACCGGATTGAAAGCGATCGATGCGCTGATCCCTATCGGCCGCGGCCAGCGTGAGCTGATCATCGGCGATCGCCAGACCGGAAAGACCGCAATCGCGCTCGACACGATTCTGAACCAGAAGTCGATCAACGCTTCCGGCGACGAGAAGATCAAGCTCTATTGCGTCTATGTGGCGATCGGGCAAAAGCGGTCCACCGTCGCCCAATTCGTCAAGGTGCTGGAGGAAAACGGCGCGCTCGACTACTCGATCGTGGTCGCGGCCACCGCGTCGGATCCGGCGCCGATGCAGTATCTGGCGCCGTTCGCCGGCTGCGCCATGGGCGAGTATTTCCGCGACAACGGCATGCACGCCGTGATCATCTACGACGATCTCTCCAAGCAAGCCGTCGCCTACCGCCAAATGTCGCTCTTGCTGCGGCGCCCGCCGGGCCGTGAAGCCTATCCGGGCGACGTGTTCTATCTGCATTCGCGGCTGCTCGAGCGCGCCGCGAAGATGAACGATGACAACAAAGGCGGCTCGCTCACGGCGCTGCCGGTGATTGAAACCCAGGCCAACGACGTGTCGGCCTACATTCCGACCAACGTTATTTCCATCACCGACGGCCAGATCTTCCTAGAGACCGACCTGTTCTATCAGGGCATCCGCCCGGCGGTGAACGTCGGTCTCTCGGTGTCGCGCGTCGGCTCCGCGGCGCAGACCAAGGCGATGAAAAAGGTTGCCGGCCGCATCAAGGGCGAGCTCGCGCAATACCGCGAGATGGCGGCATTCGCGCAGTTCGGCTCCGACCTCGATGCCACTACGCAGCGTCTCCTCAACCGCGGTTCGCGGCTCACCGAACTGCTCAAACAGCCGCAGTTCTCGCCTCTGCTTATGGAAGAGCAGGTCTGCGTCATTTACGCCGGCGTCAACGGCTATCTCGATCCATTGCCGGTCAATCGCGTGCGGGCGTTCGAGGACGGCCTGCTTGGCGCGCTGCGCAATCAACATGCCGACATCCTCAAGTCGATCCGCGAGTCGCGCGACCTTGACGACGGTACGGCGAGCAAGCTCAAGAGCGTGGTCGACGGCTATGCCAAGACCTTCGCGTAACGACTTTCGCGTGAGCGCATTGCAATAGATCGAGTTTCGGATGCCTTCGCTCAAAGACCTGCGCAACCGCATCGCCGCCACCAAGGCGACGCAGAAGATCACCAAGGCCATGCAGATGGTCGCGGCATCGAAGCTGCGCCGTGCGCAGGCGGTGGCGGAAGCGGCGCGTCCTTATGCCAACCGCATGGATACCGTGCTCGGTAACATTGCGGCCTCGGTAGGCGGCTCCAACTCGGCGCCGCGCCTGTTGAAAGGTACTGGCGACAATCAGAGGCATCTTCTTCTGGTCTGCACCGCCGAACGCGGTCTGTGCGGTCCTTTCAATACCGCGATCGTGCGGCTCGCCCGCGAGCGCGCCAATACGCTCATGGGCGAAGGCAAAGAGGTCAAGTTTTTTTGCGTCGGCCGCAAGGGCTATGACCAGTTGCGAAGACTCTATGCGCAGCAGATCGTCGAGCTGGTCGACCTGCGCTCGGTGCGTGCGCTGGGTTACGAAAACGCCGAGAGGATCGCGGAGAAGATCATCGCGCTGTTCGACAAATTCGAATTCGATGTCTGTACATTGATCTATTCGCGTTTCCGCTCGGTGATCGCGCAAATACCCACCGCGCAGCAAATCATCCCGCCGGTGTTCGACACCAAGGCAACGAACGAGCTGGGCGGCGCCGTCTACGAGTTCGAGCCGGACGCGGAAGATATTCTTCACGAGTTAATGCCGCGCAACCTCGCGGTGCAGATTCTCCGGGCGCTGCTGGAGAACGCGGCCTCTTTCTACGGCGCGCAGATGTCGGCGATGGATAACGCCACGCGCAATGCCGGCGACATGATCCGCAAGCAAACACTGCTCTATAACCGCACGCGCCAGGCGATGATCACCAAAGAACTTATCGAGATCATCTCCGGCGCCGAGGCGCTGTAACTCATTATCTTGAAGAGGGCCACGATGGCAAATCCAACCGGACGCATCACCCAGGTTATCGGCGCTGTTATCGACGTAAAGTTCGAAGGTCATTTGCCTGCGATATTGAACGCGCTCGAGACCAAGAACCAGGGCAATCGCCTGGTGCTCGAGGTTGCGCAGCATCTTGGCGAATCGACGGTGCGGACCGTTGCTATGGACACGAGTGAGGGTCTGGTGCGCGGCCAGGAGGTTACCGACACCGGCGCGCCGATCTCGGTTCCGGTCGGGCAGGCCCTGCTCGGCCGCATCATCAATGTCATCGGCGAACCGGTCGATGAAGCCGGTCCGGTCAAAGGCGAATCGATGCGGGCCATCCACCAGGAGGCGCCTGCCTACACCGACCAATCGACCGAGGCGGCGATCCTCGTCACCGGCATCAAGGTCGTCGATCTCCTGGCGCCGTATGCCAAGGGCGGCAAGATCGGTTTGTTCGGCGGCGCCGGCGTCGGTAAGACTGTGCTGATCATGGAATTGATCAACAACGTCGCCAAGGCCCACGGCGGTTATTCGGTGTTCGCTGGCGTCGGCGAGCGCACGCGTGAGGGCAACGATCTCTATCACGAGATGATCGAGTCGGGCGTGAACAAGGACCCGCACAAGGGCTCGGTCGAGGGCTCAAAATGCGCGCTGGTCTACGGCCAGATGAACGAGCCGCCCGGCGCGCGCGCCCGCGTCGGCCTCACGGGATTGACCGTCGCCGAGCATTTCCGCGACCAGGGCCAGGACGTGCTGTTCTTCGTCGACAACATTTTCCGCTTCACCCAAGCCGGTTCGGAAGTCTCCGCGCTGCTCGGCCGTATTCCCTCGGCGGTCGGTTATCAGCCGACGCTCGCGACCGATATGGGGGCGTTGCAGGAACGGATCACCACGACGCAAAAAGGCTCGGTGACGTCGGTGCAGGCGATCTACGTGCCGGCCGACGACCTCACCGATCCGGCGCCGGCAACCTCATTCGCGCATCTCGACGCCACCACAGTGCTGTCGCGCGATATCGCGGCAAAGGGCATTTATCCGGCGGTCGATCCCCTCGACTCCACCTCGCGCATGCTCTCGCCGCTGGTTGTCGGCGAGGAGCATTATGCCGTTGCCCGTCAGGTGCAGCAAATTCTCCAGCGCTACAAATCACTGCAAGACATCATCGCCATTCTCGGCATGGACGAACTATCGGAAGAGGACAAGCTGACGGTGGCGCGGGCGCGCAAGATCGAGCGCTTCCTGTCGCAGCCGTTCTTCGTCGCCGAGGTGTTCACCGGCTCGCCCGGCAAGCTCGTAGACTTGCAGGATACGATCAAGGGCTTCAAGGATCTGGTCGACGGTAAATACGACCACCTTCCGGAAGCGGCCTTCTACATGGTCGGCACCATCGAGGAGGCGGTCGAGAAGAGCAAGAAGCTCGCCGCCGAGGCATAGTCCATGGCTGCCCTTCATCTCGAATTTGTTTCGCCCGAACGTGTGCTGTTCTCCGGCGATGTCGATCAGGTGGACTTGCCCGGCACCGAAGGTGATATGGGCATCCTTGCCGGCCATGCGCCGCTGGTGACGACGCTGCGGCCGGGCATCGTGACGATCTTCAACGGCAACGACCGCGTACCGATCGTGGTGATCGGCGGGCTTGCTGAAGTCGGCCCCGCCGGACTGACCGTGCTCGCCGATAAAGCCGTGGCGCGCCAGGATTTCGACATGGCGTTGCTTGCAGGCGAAATCAAAGACACCGAGGAAGATGTCGCCGATTGCACCGATGACACCGAGCGCGACAAGCTCGCCAGACACCTCGAACAATTGACGTCATTGCAGGCGGCGTTGACGCAGTAGCGCAACAGTGTTCCGCCGGATGAGTATTGGCTACGCCGGCCGTCGGATGCTATTGCCGACACAGACCGATGGCTTGGCCGCGCCGGGACCGGCAGTTTATATGCGCACCGTGTGAAACGGCGGGCGTACTGTCCGCTTCGCCCTCAAAGCCGACTTTCGCTGGTAACGCTCGATAGTCCTAAGGGCCATGTATGGACGGCGCCGCGGTGCAAGAGGAATCTGACGTTTTGCGAAGCGTTCGGGTGCAGCCATGTATCCGGCCTGTTTTCGCGTCGAGGCTTGCCCCGTTGCGATGCGGCCGCTATGGCCGCTGGCCCTGATGTGATCCGCTGATCAAGTCCCAACCAATAGCGCGCGCTCAAGTATCGCGTGGCCCTTCACGGGTTTTCCCGATCGACGGTCTCGACCGTTTCGCATCAACGTCGTCATCACCCCTGCAGTTCGTGAACGCGCAGACGCAACCTCATCCTCCCATCGCTTGACCAGTTAGGCCGCTGCCGCAAGTGCAGGCGCTCGATAGGTGCCACCCTTGGCCAGCAACGCCCAGGCAACGCGCGCCATCTTGTTGGCAAGTGCCACCGCTACGACCCTGAACGGTTTGCGGGCGAGAAGCCTTGTGACCCACGGATACTTCTCCGGTTGGTGGCGCGCCCGCTTCAACACCGCATGGGCTCCGACCACCAGAATGCGTCTTAGATATTGGTCGCCTTGCTTCGAGATCGGTCCGAGCTTCTGTTTGCCACCGGTCGAATCTTGCCGCGGCACGATCCCGATCCAGGCCGCAAAGTCACGACCCGATCGAAAAACCTTCGGATCCGGAACGGTGGCGGCGATAGCGGTCGCACCCACTATGCCAATCCCAGGGATGCTCCTGAGCCGCTTGCTTGCTTCGTCCGAGCGATGCTGAGCGATAATCCGCCTCTCGATCGATTTAATCATCGTCTGCAGCGCCTGCAGCCCAGCCGCCAACACGACGAGGCTGGTATGAGCATCAACCGGCATACGCGCATCCTGTTCGCTCGCAATGATCTTCAGCAGCTCCTTGACCCCTTCGCGCCCTTGCGCAGCCACAATGCCGAGCTCCGCCATGTGCGCCCGCAAGGCATTGATCACCTGGGTCCGCTGACGCATCAAAAGGTCTCGCGCGCGATGCAGCATCAGGCGCGCCTGCTGCTCGACCGACTTGATTTGCACGAACCGCATGGTCGGGCGTCGACCGCCTCACAGATTGCCTCGGCGTCGGTGGCATCGTTCTTGTTGCGCTTGACGTAGGCCTTCACGTCCTTTGCCGGCATCAGTCGCACCGTGGCCAAGCTTCGGAGTTCACGTGCCCAATAGTGGGATGACGCGCAGGCTTCCATACCGACTAGGCAAGGCGGCAGTTCCTGAAAAATGCCAATCTGGCTGCGCCGAAGTTGCTTCCGGACGATGACTTTCTCGCCAGCATCGATCCCGTGAACTTGAAACACGTTCTTGGCGATATCCAAACCGATTGTAGTAACCTTTGCATGTGACCGCTCCTCTGATGTGGAAGCTTCGTTGACAACGATCACCCTATCGGACTCGTTGCCGGGAGCGGGCGCCGTCCACCACATCAATAGGCGACGTCTGCCGGTGCATTCAAGTCTCCCATCGGCGCTGGTGGGTAGTGTCTCAGTTTGAATTTTCAGACACTTGACTAGGTTTCTGTTTGTCCTTTCGATTGGCCAAGCGGCGGAACTGTGTCGCGCTCTGCATGAGTATTCCCTTTTCGACCGGGTCTGCGGCGGCCTGCGCAAGCTCGCTGCATAATCCGGCATATTTTCGGTATCCTTTTGCGGGCAGCGTGGTCGGTATGCGCTCAGCCATAGGAGATTTCTAATGCCCAGAGGCCCTAGCGGTAAGCTTCGCAAGGGAGGCGCGCGGACATGAAAAGAAGTTTTATGATCGCAATGGGAATTGGGTTTCTCATCTCATCGGTTTTTATGGGTATACCGTCGATGAGAGACGGCACTAGCGACTGGGCAGGTTTAGAACTTCCGGGCATGGGCGCAGCGTTCTTATTCTGGGGAGCGGTAGGAAATTCCGTCATCGTTGGCACAGCTATCGGGTGGGCTGTGAATGCAGTTGTCTACGGCCTCGGTGCCTTGATCATCATCGGCGCTCTCAAAATCATCAGTGCTGTCGCTCGCGAAATTTCAAACTGAGACATTACCCGCTGGTACGATGGGTTCACAGGTGCGACGTGAAGTAGTACAAGCATGCTGAGCAACTTACAGAGTTTGAGGGAATTATATGTCTCTGCATCGCTTTATCATCGAGAGGGACATTCCGAAGGCCGGCGGCCTCGATCCGCGGCAACTGAAAGAAGCCGCTATCAAATCAAATGACGTTCTGCGCCAGCTTGGTCCCGATATTCAGTGGGTAGAGAGTTACATTGCAGACGATAAATTATTCTGCGTTTACCTCGCCACTGGCGAAGAAATCATTCATAAGCATGCTCAGATGAGCGGATTTCCAGCGACCAAGATTATTCCGATTAAACGCATGATCGATCCTACCACGGCGCAATCAAGTGTTGGGCCTGTCCCGCTTGGACATGCGCTTTGAGTGAATCAGACTGAGAAAGCCGCCATACGCGGCAGAACAATCCGAATTTCCGTGAACTCGCCGGGCTTCGTATCGACCGCTACGGACCCGCCATGTTGCTTGACGATGATGTCGTGACTGATCGAAAGTCCTAACCCAGTCCCTTCACCGGCAGGTTTTGTCGTGAAGAACGGGTTGAACATCTTCTCCTTCACCTCAGGGGATATGCCGGTGCCGTTATCGCGGATACTGATTTCGACGCTGTCGCCAAGGTTCTTCGTCGCTGCAGTGACGGTGGGTGCGTAGTCGCCCCTATTAGCCTCGGCTTTGCGTTTGGTGGCTGCGTAGAAGCCGTTTGAAATCAGGTTGAGCAGTACCCGCGTAATCTCCTGGGGGAAAAGGTCTACTTCGCCGGCGGCTCGATCAAAGGACCTTTCCAGGGCGATTTCGAAGCCCGGCTTCTCGGCGCGGGCGCCGTGATAGGCGAGATTGAGGCTCTCCTCAACGAGGGTGTTGATTTCGACCGGCCGATGCTCGCCCGATCCCTGTCGGGAATGCAGCAACATGTTCTTGACGATCGCGTCGGCGCGCTTGCCGTGCTGCACCACCTTGTCGAGATTGCCTTGCAGCATATCAGCGATCTCGTTGATCTCCGCGCGCAGCTTGCCGTCGAGCCGGGCACCATCCAGCGCCTCACGCAATTCGTCGATGAGTTCGATCGATACAGATGAAAAGTTGTTGACGAAATTAAGCGGGTTCTTGATCTCGTGCGCGATGCCGGCGGTCAATTGGCCGAGCGAAGCAAGCTTCTGCGTCTGCACGAGACGATCCTGCGCGGTGCGCAGATCCTCCAGCGACTTTGTTAATTCGCGGGTGCGAGCTTCAACGTTGTCGAATAACCGCGCATTCTGAATCGCCAATGCCGATTGCGCAGCAAAGGTTTTAACCAGATCAATAGTGTTCTGCGTAAATTCCCCGGCCATCTTGCGGCGGACGACCAGCATACCGACAACATCGTCTCCCCGTAGTAGCGGCGCCACTAATCTCGCGCGATAACCGGCACGCAGGATTACTTCGTTCAACTCAGAACGAGTCTCTTCCTTCAAATCAGCGATCTGAATCGGCTCGCGCTGCGCGAAGGCCAAAGCCACGTTCGGTTCGTCAAAACCGATGTGTTGCTGCGTCAGCGCGTCGATTAAATCCTGATCCATACCGTACGTTGCGCGAAGGCGAAATTCCTGTGTCCATTCGTCATAGCCGTAGATCGCGCCAGCCTCGGTGCCGGAGAGCCGCACTGCATTGGCGACGATAGTGGAAAGCACTTTCTCGAGATCGAGCGTGGAATTGACGGCCTGTGAAACCTCGCCGAGCGCGCGTAGCTCACCGACCGAGCGGTCAAGTTCGTCGGTGCGTTGGCGCAGCTCGCTAAGTAGGCGCGTGTTCTCGATGGCAATCACGGCCTGGGCTGCGAAGGTGTTAAGCACCGCAATCTGCTTGTCAGAAAGCCGCCCTGGCTCGCGACGAACAACGCTGAGAGCGCCGATCGCAACGTCGCCCCGTATCATGGGCATGATCGTGATCGCCCGGTAGCCGGTTCCTCGAAAATTTTGCTTGCCAGCGGCCATTTCGTCCGGTGCATCCTCGACGTCGGGGATATCCAGCATCGTGCGGTCGAGCATGGCCGTGCTGTGGATGTACGCGCGCGTGAGCGGAAACGGAAATCTTCGCCGCCATGCCTCGGCGCGGGCCGGATCGGATTCTGCGATCGCGGCGGCCCTCACTTGGTCTCCCTCTGTGAGCGCGATGAAGATCGCCGCGCCAGGAAACAGTCGCACTCCACTATTAACGATTGTATCGAATACCGGCTGCGTATCGCTGAGCGACTTGCTGATAACATCCAATATCTCCGCTGTTGCCGTCTGTTGCTCCAGCGTTTCGGTGAGTTCGCGCGTGCGCTGCTGTTCGGCCTCGAACAACCGCACGTTCTCGATCGCAATGACGGCCTGGTCGGCGAATGTCTCGATCAGTTCGATCTGCTTTTCGGTGAACGGCCTGACGACCGAACGCGTCAGCGCGATCACGCCGATCGGATTTCCTTCACGCAATAGCGGCACACCCAGCATGGTGCGGAAGCCGCCGATCTTTTGTGATTCGACCCACACGTATTCTGGATCGGCTAAGCAGTCCGGGAAGTGAACCGTGCTGGCTTCCAGCGCCGTCCGCCCGACAAGCGTCCCCCGCCCCGGCTTGATGGGGTTACGCACAATGAATTGCCGGTACTCCTCGGAAAAGCCGTGGCTGGCGGCCAGATGATAGGCGCCATCCTCAAGGCGGAAAATGAAGGCGCATTCGGCGTCGCACAGCTTGGCCGCCGAATCCACCAGCGTACTGAGAACGGTCGGCAGATCAAACGTCGAGCGGCTGATGACCTTGAGCACGTCGGCAGTGGCGGTCTGCTGCTGCAGCGACTCGCCGAGATCGTCCGTGCGCTGGTGCAGTTCGCTGAGCAGGCGCGCGTTCTCGATGACGATGACGGCTTGTGCGGCGAAGCTTTTCACCAGTTCGATCTGCTTGTGGGTGAATGGCCGCACCTCCTGGCGATAGATAGTGATAGCACCGATCAGAACATTCTCTTTAAGCATCGGCACAGCGATACGAGATCGCGCGCCACCGAGTTTAGACGCGGGGTCACGAATCCGTTCTGCCGACTCGTCGGCCATGCGGACTACCTCTTTTGTTCGCAGCAGGCGATCGAGTGGGGTACCGGAAGCTGATTGAAACGCACCTTCGTGGTGGTGAAACTCGGCAAATGCTGGCGGGACGCCGAAATGCGCGACCGCATCGAAAGATTCGCTATCGTATCGGAACAGGACGCCAAATTTTGCGTCGCAAATCCTTACTGCGTTCTCCAGTATCGCCTCGAAAACTGGCTTCAAGTTTCCCGGCGACGAGCTGATGACTTTGAGAACCTTAGAGGCGGCGGAGAGCTGTTCTAACGCCTCATCACGCTCGCGGGTGAGCAGCGCAAACTTTGTCTCTTGGCTGACGCCGGAGGAACTGCGACAAAATACGGCCTTTGCCGCTTTTCGGCGTTTCAGGCTCTTACGGCGTCGCGGTTTGACTGGTTCGCCGCTTGCTTTGGAGCGTCGTCTCATTGCCTCGCCTTAGGCTCAGGACACGGGCATCGTATCGGCTTAAACGGGCGCTCTGGAAGGGGCTCAGACCGCCATTGTGCAACTGTTTGGCAAGGCACGTTCAATGTCGGTTATGGGCCGCAAACGGAAGGGCCGTTCTTAAATTGCGATGTCCGATTTACCTTTGGAAGCGGGCGTTACCCGTTTATGAATCCTCTACCTTGGCCAGGATTCGATTAAGTTGAATAGGATCATGGTCTAGTGTCCCGAATCTGAAGTTTGCTGCATCAATTTGATGCCTCAACATTCTGGCACATAATGCAGCGAACCTCTGAATAGGGACACTAGGTTTTTAGTTGGAGGGTGATCTTTCGGAAAACTGGCTTCCATCCTCGGACCAAGTCCGAGGACAGGCATTTTCCGGATCATGCCCAAGCTCACGCGAACTTCGCAAACTCCTTGACCACGCGCTCATAGACCGCGCGCTTGAACGGCACCACCAGTTTGGGGATATTTAGCATCGGTTCCCAGCGCCACGCGGCAAATTCGGGCTCATGTGTGCCGGCCGGATTAGCGACGTCGATTTCGTTTTCCACGCCGGTAAACCGCAACGCAAACCATTTCTGCCGCTGGCCGCGGTATTTGCCTTTCCAGGCGAGGCCGACGAAGTCGCGCGGGATTTCGTAGCTGAGCCATTCCGGAATTTCGCCGAGCAGCTCGACTGTGGTGATGTTGGTTTCTTCGCGCAGTTCCCGCAAAGCCGCGGGCCACGCATCCTCGCCCGGATCGATACCACCCTGCGGCATCTGCCAGGCATGGGCGGCATCGATATGCTCCGGCCCATCGATGCGGCGGCCGACAAAAGCAAGACCGGCACGGTTGAGCACCATGACGCCGACACAGGGACGATAGGGCAGATCTTCGAAGCGCATGTTAGATGGCGAATGGTGAGTAGCGAATGGTGAATAGGGAAGTCATTCTATTCGCTGCTTCGCGATTTCGCTATTCGCTAAGTCTGCTTGGCCTTCAGCGCGACGGCTGTAATTGGGACCAGCACGATGCCGCGCTCGCCCAATCCCTTTGCCCATTTTGCGATGTGCTCGATCGACATCGGCAGCGCCGATGAGATGCCGACGACATTACTGCGCTCGCGCGCCGCTACTTCCAACCGGCTGAGCGCTCGATCGATTTCGACCGGCGTTGCAACCGAGTTGATCGCGATATCCGCCTTGGCAAACGGCACATTGTTGGCGCCAGCAATCCGGCCGGCGAGGCTGCGCGGGTTTGATCCGTCGTCGACAAATATCAAGCCGCGTTTGGCGGCTTCATGCAGCACCGGTGTGAATGACGGCTCGGAGGCGGTGAACCGCGCGCCCATCGCGCCGGTGAGCCCGACATAGCCCTGGAATCGACTCATCAGCCAGTAGAGCCGATCAAGGTTCTGTTGCGGTGTGAGAGAGGTCAAGAGCGTCTGCGGTCCGGGATCGTTGTCCGGATAATCGAACGGCTCCATCGGTACTTGCAGCAGGACTTCGTGCCCCTGGTCGTGGGCGCGAGTGGCCAGCGCCGCGACGTTGCTGCCGTAGGGCATAAAGCTGAGTGTTACCGCTCCGGGCAATTTGCTGATGGCGTCGGCCGTGGCGTTCTCGCTCACCCCGAGCCCGCTAATGATAATGGCAATGCGCGGCGCGTCGGGCTTGCCGGGTAGCGTTTTCACCGGCTCGGCAAAGGCATCTGCCGGCCGCACGCCATCGGCGGCGACCTTTGGAATAAGCCCGTGCGGCGTCATCTCGGCGAACTTCTGGTCGACCGATGCGCCTGCTACTGCGGGCGCCGCCGCATCGCTGGCGGGGCCGGCGATTTCGACTTCCTGCCGCTGCCCGGTTTTGCCGTCGATAATGGTGATGGTATTTGGAGCAGCGGCTGACGCTCCTTGGGCGGCCTGCGGCGGTGCTCCGGCGGGACCGTCATATCGGTGCGGGAGCCCGGACAGCACATTCGGTGTGCCACTGGCCGCTGGCCCCGACGGGGCATTGATCTTGGCGACGACCATCGGTTCGCCGCCGAACGGGTTATTGCCGAGCGCGGCCCATAGCACGAAGGCACCGAGGAAGAGTGTGAGGGCACTGCCGAGGACCTGCGATGCCGTAATCGGGATCGCAAATCGCCGCTTTTTTGGTTGCTGGCCGAGCGGCGCGTTCAGATCGTCCGCCGTCATCGTCCACTGGCCCTCGAAATTTGCGCCAATCGATCGCGAATCATGCGCCGCAGTCTATCACGGCGGGTAAGCGATCCTCCCCGAGCGGGAAGTTACCGATTTACGGGTTCCGATGGGGCTGCGGCATGCAAGTTCCCTCAAAAAAATTCGGGGCGGCTCTCACCGCCCCGAATTCAGCTTTATGGGATCAACCGCTTAGTTCGGAACGGCGGTCTTCGGATTAGGCGGGAAGGCGGCGTTCGTCGTCGCGCCACGCAGGAGATTGAGCGCCGACTTCAGCGCCGCGTCGTCCTTTTCGTCCGGCGGCACGTAGGATTGCGAACCCGATTCCTCGGTGCCTTCGGCCTTAAGATGGCCGCGCAGCGAAGCTTCGCCCTTGGTGTCGGTGCGGTTCTTCAGATCGTCCGGAACGTCTTGCAGCACCTCGATGTCGGGGGTGATGCCCTTGGCCTGAATTGAGCGGCCTGACGGTGTGAAGTAGCGCGCCGTGGTCAGCCGCAGCGCGCCATTGCCGGCGCCAAGCGGGATGATGGTCTGCACCGAGCCTTTGCCGAACGAGCGCGTGCCGATGAGCGTCGCTCGCTTATGGTCCTGCAGCGCGCCGGCGACGATTTCCGATGCCGAAGCCGAGCCGCCGTTGATCAGCACGATCACCGGCTTGCCCTTGGTCATATCGCCGGGCCGCGCGTTGAAGCGCTGCGTCTCTTCCGCGTTGCGGCCGCGGGTCGACACGATCTCACCTTTGTCGAGGAAAGTGTCGGAGACCGAGATCGCCTGGTCGAGCAGGCCGCCCGGATTGTTGCGCAGATCGACCACATAGCCCTTGATCTTGTCGGCGCCGAGCTGGTTGTTGAGGTCGTTGATCGCCTGCTTGAGGCCATCGGTTGTCTGCTCGTTGAATTGCGTGATGCGGATGTAGCCGACATCGTCGCCCTCGTTGTGCGAGCGCACCGATTTCACGCGGATGACATCGCGCATGATCGACACTTCGATCGGCTTGTCGCTGCCTTTACGCATGATCGTAAGCTTGATCTTGGTGTTGACAGGCCCGCGCATCTTGTCGACGGCTTGATTGAGGGTGAGGCCCTGCACATTCTCGTCGTCAAGCTGGGTGATTATGTCGTTCGCCATGACGCCGGCCTTGGCTGCCGGCGTATCGTCGATCGGCGCTACGACCTTCACCAGACCGTCTTCCATGGTGACCTCGATGCCGAGGCCGCCGAACTCGCCGCGGGTCTGCACCTGCATGTCGCGGAAGCTCTTCGGATCCATGTAGCTGGAATGTGGGTCGAGCCCGGCAAGCATGCCGTTGATTGCCGATTCGACCAGTTTGGAATTGTCGGGCTTCTCGACGTAGTCGGCGCGCACGCGCTCGAATACGTCCCCGAAAAGATTGAGCTCCCGGTAGGTGTCGGAGGCCGCCGCGCTGGCGGCGGAGCCGCCGAGCAATGAATGAGGCTGGGTCGCCAGCAGCGTTACCGCGGCGCCAGCCAGCGCGCCGAGGAAAATGAGAGAAGTCTTGCGCATCATCCGCGAACCTTTTCGCCTTCGTTTGTCGCCCACCAGGGGCTGGGATCAATCGGAGTGCCGTCCTTGCGGAACTCCACGTAAAGTACAGGTTGCTTGGTCCCGGTCGCGACGGCGGCGGACACCTGCGATCCGCCGCCCATTATAGCCACGGGTTCACCGGTCAGTACAAACTGGCCGAGATCGACGGAGATCCGTTCCATCCCCGCCAGCAGCACATGATACCCGCCGCCGGCATTGAGTATCAAGAGTTGCCCATAACTGCGAAACGGGCCGGCGTAAACCACCCAACCGTCGCATGGGGCAGTAATCTCGGCGCTGCCGTGGGTCGCGATGGAGAGTCCCTTTTGGGTTCCGCTGGCGCCATCCGACGCGCCGAACTCCCGAATCCGCACGCCGTTCACCGGCAGACGGAGGTGCCCGCGTGTGGCTGCAAACGCCACGGCGGGCGTCATGCGGCCGGGATCCTTCAGCGCGGCAAGATCGGGCCGCATCGCATCTTCCTCGATCGAGCGGGCCTGGGCGCGGGCTTCGCGGGTGGCGCTGTCGAGGCCCTGCTCGAGCTTGCCGATGAGGTCCCTCAGGTTATCGACCTGATGCGCTAAATCGGTTGCATGCTGCTTTTGCGCGTCGAGCGCCTGCTCGGCCGCGGCCTGTTTCTGCTGCCGCTCGTCGATGAGCATATTCAACCGCAATTGCTCGCGTGCCAGCACGTCGAGGTCGCCGGCGAGCCGGACGTTTGCGGCACCAATGTCTTTGCGCACGCGCAACAGCTCATTGAGGTCGCCGGCCAACGCTTCGGCTTGAGATCGCATTTCCGGGACCACGGCACCGAGCATGATCGCAGTCCGCACGGCTTGCAGCGCGTCTTCCGGGCGCACCACCAGCGCGGGCGGCGGCTGCCGGCCGATACGCTGCAGAGCGGCGAGGACCTCGACAATGACGGCGCGGCGCTGTTGCAGCGACGTCTGGATAACCTGCTCCCGTTCGTCGAGCGGCTTGAGCTGTGCCTGCGTCACATCAATGCTCGCCTCGACGTCGCGGACGTGAGTGGCACTGTCGATGAGCTGTTCATTGAGCGTCGCGCGATCGGCGTTGATCGCCTCGATTTCGCGCTTGAGTTTTACTTGCGCGTCCAGCGTCGCCCGTTGCTGGGCACGGGCCGCGTCGAGTTCCTGATCGTGCTGCCTGAGCACGTCGGTTGTCGGTTGTGCCGGTGCGGTCGAGGGTGACGGAACGTCGGCGATCGGCGCGGGCGGCGAGGGAGATTGAGCAAAAGCGGCCCAATTGGCTCCGAACGGCAGCGCAAAAGCCAACGCCGAGCCAAGCACAAGGCATGGATCGGTACGACTCGACCGTCGGAGAATCATCGTATTCAAGGGTAGACCCAAGCCTCAGGAAGGCAAGAAAAAGCAGCAAGATTCGACCGGAATAAGACCGACTTCTGCGGCATCGTCACAATTCGGTGAGATTGCAAAACATTAAGGTCGATCACGCCCGGTGATAGGGGTGTCCGGCGAGAATCGTGCCGGCGCGATAGATTTGCTCGAGCAACATCACCCGGACAAGCTGGTGCGGCCACGTTGCCGTCCCGAACGCAAGCTTGAGATTGGCACGTTCGCGCAGGCTTGCCGCCACACCATCGGCGCCGCCGACGATGAAGGACGCCGCCGGCCGGTCCTGCGCCCGCCATTCGCCCAGCTTGGCCGCGAGCGTTGCGCTGTCAAGGTTGGTTCCGCGCTCGTCGAGGATGACGATGACCGAGCGTTCCGGGACGATATTGGCGATAGCAATCGATTCTTCGATGCGGCGGCGCTCAGCGTCCTGCGCCCGGCTTTCGCGGATTTCGACGATCTCGACTTCGCGCAGCCCGAGCGAGCGCCCAACGGCCTCCGCGCGCTTGCGGTAATTCGCGGCCAATTCGCGCTCGGGCCCTTGCTTGAGACGGCCGACCGCGGCAATCAGGATGCGCATCGGCTAATGCCGCATGAAAACCACCGGCCGGACTCGGTGCCGGTCTCACCAACTTGATCAGTTCGCTAGCGGCTTAGCTCGCGTGCCGTGTCTGGCGGCCGGTGATCCACATCTTCTCGAGATCGTAGAAAGCGCGGACTTCGGGCCGAAACACGTGAACGATCACGGCCCCCGCATCGATCAGCACCCAGTCGCAATGCGGCGCGCCTTCGACACGCGCCGCAACGCCGGCTTTGTGCAAATCCTCGACCACCCGGTCGGCGACCGAGCCGACATGGCGCTGCGACCGGCCGGATGACACGACCATGTAGTCGCCGATCGAGGATTTATCGCGAAGATCGATGGTGAGGATGTCCTCGGCCTTCATGTCGTCGAGGCGAGCGAGGACCAATCGGAGGATCTCCTCTGCGTCAGGACGCATTCTGGAGACCGCTTCGGGGACGCGACGATCGTCCCGAGAGATCACAACTGTGGACAGGGGTGCTTATCCTTTCGCTCCAGTTTCGTTATCGCTCCATTCCGGCCCCCGGTCCGAATCCGGGGCACCGGTGTTAAGATAGGCATGCCGGGTTAATGGTTTCAACTGCTTTGGCGTCAAGCCAATGTCATTTAGCGGGGTCGTGACGCACGCTGCGCGCGCAGTGCCGTCGACGACAGCGGCGATTTGAGACCGTGCAGGTAGACCCAGGCTGGCGGTTTGCGGTCGGCCAGCCTTTTTGCCGCGGTTTCCGGTACGCGGAATAGCGCCAGCGCCTGTCCGGCCGCGCTCGCCGATGCGTACAGACTTGGACCGAGCCGGTCTACCACGGCGATCGGCACCAATTCTGCGATGCCGCGCCAGCGCTGCCAGCGATGGAAGGTGCGCAAATTATCCGCGCCCATGATCCAGACGAAATGCACGCCGCGGCAGCGCCGCACCAGATATGAAACGGTCTCGTAGGTGTAGGTCGTGCCGAGCGCAGCCTCGAGATCGGTCACATTGATGAGCGGATGGTCTGCCAGCGCCTGCGCGGCGGCGACCCGTTCCGCGAGTGGGGCAAGACCGCGCGTATCCTTTAGCGGATTGCCTGGCGTGACCAGCCACCACACCCGGTCGAGTCCGAGCCGGCGCAGCGCCAGCAGGCAGGCGGCGCGATGCGCCGCGTGTGGCGGATCGAATGTGCCGCCAAACAGCCCAATGCGCATGCCGGGCGCGTAGGGTGGCAGAACGATGCGTTCTCGGACACCATGCCTTGCGGCGGCCGAGCGCGCAGGAGGAAACTCCCGCTTCATGATCTCAGAAAGAACCCCCCCGTGCATCCGCCGCCGGCTGCCATCGCGACAGGCGATATAGCAATCGTTCCGTCACGGCCTCGTCTGTCCGCTGCCGCGGATGCGGTATTTGAAACTGGTGAGCTGTTCGACGCCAACGGGGCCGCGCGCATGCAGCCTGCCGGTGGCGATACCGATCTCGGCGCCGAAACCGAATTCGCCGCCGTCGGCGAATTGGGTCGAGGCGTTGTGCAGCACAATCGCCGAATCCACCTCGCGCAGGAATTTCTCCGCCGTCGCTTTGTCCTCGGTCACGATCGCGTCGGTGTGATGGGTGCCGTAACGCTCGATATGCGCGATGGCAGCATCGACGCCGTCGACCACACCCGCAGTCATTATGGCGTCGAGATATTCGGTGCTCCAATCGGATTCGCTGGCCGGCTTGACCCGGTTGTCAGCCGCTCGCACGGCCGCATCGCCGCGAATCTCGCAGCCGGCATCGATCAGCATTTCGATCAGCGGCTTCAGCATTTTCGCCGCCGCCCGATCGACCAATAGAGTCTCGGCGGCGCCGCAGACGCCGGTGCGTCGCATTTTGGCGTTGAGCACGATCGACTTCGCCATCGCCAGCTTGGCTTTGCCATCGACATAAACATGACAGACCCCCTCGAGATGGGCGAACACCGGCACCCGTGCCTCGCTTTGCACGCGAGCTACGAGGTCCTTGCCGCCACGCGGCACGATCACGTCGAGCGCGCCATCGAGACCGGCGAGCATCATGCCGACGGCGGCGCGGTCGCGGGTCGGCACCAGCGAGATAGCGGCGGCAGGCAGACCGGATTCGACCAAGCCTTCCGCCATGGCGGCGTGAATGGCACGGGTGGAACGGAAGCTCTCGGAACCTCCACGCAAAATGACCGCATTGCCGGCTTTGAGACAGAGTGCGCCAGCGTCCGCCGTAACGTTTGGCCGGCTCTCGTAAATCACGCCGACGAGGCCAAGCGGGACGCGTACACGTTCGATCCGCATGCCGTTGGGACGGCGCCACGACGCCATGACAGTGCCGATGGGGTCTTCGAGCTTGCGGATGACGTTGAGGCCATCGGCCATGGCCTCGATCCGCGCGGCGTCGAGGGTCAGGCGGTCGAGAAAGGCGACCGTGGCGCGGGCGGCGCGCGCTTCTGCCAGAGTCCTCGGCGTTGGCGGCCAGGATTGCGGCCTTGGAACCGCGGATCGCCTTCGCCATGGCGGCTAGCGCCCGGTTTTTCTGAGTGCCGGACGCAAGCGCCAGCGCGCGGCCCGCCACGCGCGCCTCACGGCCGATGTTCCGCATCGTCGCTTCTAGCGTGTCGGGGTTGCCGACCGCTTTGAGCGGAGCGTTCATGGCATTGATCCGTCTTGCATTCGGCCAGTTCCTATCACGTTCGGAGAGGGCGGGCGAGGCGGCTCGGCGGAGATGCTTACGCACAGCAATCCACAGCCGTCACGCTACGGTCAGAGAACTGGGGGAACTTGAGCAGGGCTCCAGAATTTAAAAGGCGGGGCTAAGAGCGGTCCAAGAGAGGGTGCCATGCGTCAGTCACATGATCCGTCGAGTTCCCTGCCAACCCGCTTTCCGGTCGGCGCCAAGTATGTTGTCGAAGGCCGCGGCGGTGAAGATGGCCAATTACGCGTGTTTTCGCGCTATGTGGTGCTCCCGGGCGGCCGCCGCATCAAGCTTCCGGCCGATCTCAGCCAACTGCCTGGCGAAAAGTCGAGGCGAAACCGGGCTGCCGGCCGGCGTTCGCAGTCGAGAAAAATTATTGCTCGGGGAGGAACCGCGCGGCAACAGCGGCATTGATTATACGCGCCGGGCGAAGCCCCCAGCCCCTCACCCTCAATCACCCGGCGTCGAGCCCCGGCCGCTTTAGCGGCCGGGGTTCATTTTTTGCGCAAGCGTCAGGAGCCGCATAGCCTCGCGACAGCCAACGGGCGCCGCGTGTACTGGCCCCGTTATGAGCGCTTCGAAATTCAGTAGCCGTAGCAGACCGGAATGAGCTGCCAGCTCGGGCCGTAATAGGTCATTACAAGCTGGCGAACCCATACACAGGATCCGTCGGAACCGCCGCTGTAATCGGCGCCGTCCTCGTATCGGCGCTGTCGCCGTAATAAGGGCTATCGTAGTAGTCGGAACCGGCACCGATATAAGCGCCTGCAAGTAAGGCGGCAGCGCCAATGCCGGCATACCGCCCGTAGTAATGCCCATAATAGGGTCCGTGTCGCCAACCTCCAGACGGACCGCCAACAGCGAAACGCCGGCCCACGGGCGCGAACTGCGCGCCGCCATAGCGTGCGACGCCATATCGCGCGCCGCCGTACCCGCCATACCGTGCGGCGCTGAGGCGTACACCGCCGCCAACGACACCGCTAAAATGAGCGCCGCCAACTCCGACGCGTGCCGCGCTGAAATGAGCACCGCCGCCGCCGAAGTGACCTCCGCCACCGGCAAAATGTGCGCCGCCACCGCCGCCAAAATGCCCGCCGCCGCCGCCACCCCCGCCTCGCGCTGACGCTGCGACCGGCGCCATCGCGGTCAATGCGAGCGCGAACATTGCGACAATGACTCCTGAGAAACGCGACATCGAAAATCTCCCTCAAACGCAGGTGTTACACACCTAAAGTTCGCCACCATAACGCTAACATGGATGGCCAACGTGTCATCTGCGACAAATCACACTTGAGACGTGCGAATTGCGCATTGCCAGGGCGGCGGCGAAATCGCTAATCCCGGCCAACCACCAGATTGTCGCGATGGACCATCTCGGCCCGGCCGCTGAAGCCGAGAATAGAGGCGATGTCGGCCGACGCCCGGCCTCTAATCTTGAGCGCATCTTCGGCGTCGTATGCGGACAGGCCGCGGCCGATCTCCGCGCCGTCCGGGCCGCGGATAATCACGGCGTCGCCGCGCGCGAAGCCGCCCTCGACCCGCACCACACCGACCGGCAGGAGGCTATTGCCCCGGCGCAAAGCGGCGACCGCGCCGGCATCGATAGTGATCGTGCCTTTCGGTTCGAGTGTGCCGGCGATCCACTTCTTGCGTGAGGTCACCGGGTTGTCCATGGCGATGAACCAGGTGCAACGCGCGCCCTCGGCGATCGCCCGCAGCGGATGTTCAACGCGGCCCGAGGCGATCACCATGTGGGTGCCAGCGCCGGTCGCGATCTTGGCCGCTTCGAGTTTGGTCTGCATGCCGCCGCGCGAAAGCTCGGAACCGGCGGCGCCGGCCATCGCCTCGATCTCGGGCGTGATGCGATCGACGCGCGGAATATGTTTCGCCGACTTCACCGTGCCGGGCGGCGCATCGTAGAGGCCGTCGACATCGGACAGCAGCACCACGAGATCGGCGCTGACCATGGTCGCAACGCGCGCCGCGAGGCGGTCATTATCGCCATAACGGATTTCAGACGTCGCGACCGTATCGTTTTCGTTGATAACCGGTACCGCGCGCCACTCAAGCAGCTTGTCGATTGTGGAGCGCGCGTTCAGATAACGCCGCCGCTCTTCCGTGTCGCCGAGCGTCACCAGAATCTGTCCCGCGGTAATGCCATGACGAGACAGCGCCTCGGTCCATGTGCGCGCCAGCGCGATCTGGCCGACGGCGGCCGCCGCCTGCCCGTCTTCGAGCTTGAGCGGCCCTTCTGGCAGTTTGAGTACGGCGCGGCCGAGCGCGATGGCTCCCGACGACACCACGATGACGTCGCGCTTGGCATGATGAAGCGGCGCAAGATCGGCCGTCAGCGCAGCGAGCCAGGACTCGTTGAGCCGGCCGGCGGCGGCATCGACCAGCAGCGAGGAGCCGACTTTCACGACGATGCGGCGGAAGTCGTCGAGCCGAGGCGTATTCATGTCAGACCGGCTAGAGTTAGACGGAAGGTGCTACAGCTCGGCTTCATGTTCGAGTTGTGACTTATTCTCAAGGCAATAATAGCCCGACAACCGGCTGACCAGTTTGCGCCGCTTCCAGTCGTTGAGGATGCGGCTGACGTTTTCGCGTGCGATTCCCGCCATGGCGGCGAGATCGGCCTGTCCGATCTTCTGACGAATGACGATGCGGCCCGATCCGACATCCTGGCCAAATTCGTGGGCCAGCTCGAGCAGCGTCAGCGCGACGCGGCCGCGCAGCGGCAGAAAGCTTCCCGCGGCGATCACTGCGTCGGTTTCACGTAGCCGCGCGGCCAGCAGTGCCACCAGAGACTTGTAGACTTCCGGATGGGCCTTGGTGAACTCGTCGAAAGCGGCGCGGCTGAGAAAACTCAACTGCGCGTCGCGGACGGCCACGACCGATGCCGAGCGCGGAAAGCCGTCGATGAGCGCAAGTTCGCCGACGATGGCGCCCGCGCCCAGGAAGGCGAGAATGCGTTCGCCGCCAGCGCGCGAGACCATCGTTACTTTCAGCAGACCTTCGTTAATTCGGTAACAGCCGTCGCCGGCATCGCCGGCCGTGAACAGCGTCTCGTCCGCAGTCAGTTTCACTGCTGTCGCGGCGGTGAACAGTTTCGTGGACAAGTGCTCGGGCAACCCCGACAGCAGGCTCTGGTTCGTCGAAACAGGACGGTTCGATGGCATTGCGCCCATCGCCACTCAAGGACCGGGACCGCGTCCCGATAGCAAACCATGCGGCAGATTCTCACAAAGTAAAAGCCCGCCTGGACGGGGGATCCGGGCGGGCTGGGTACTGACCCTTGGGGGTCATCGGGGGCTAGTTGGGGACGAGAGCCCCCCTTCAAGGACATTCGGTTTTGGGGGTAACAAAACCGACGTCCGTATCGGAGATCGATGACCAAAACCTATCCGGCCGAAGCGGCAGCCGAAGTGACCGCCATCACACAATGCTGCTTTCAGATAAGCTATTGATTCATATTAGTTTATTGAAATTCCCGCCGCGATCACACGGTAACACAGCGCCACCCAGCAACGGTTTTACGCTTTTGGCGAACGCACCTCGACCCCGGCGCGCTTCTCGATCGGCTGGATCACCGTGGTGATGTCGGACTCTGGGCCGAGTTCGTCGCAGGTGAGCTTGAGCAAGGCGGCGACCGCCTCGCAGGTCTGGACCGGCACGCCGAGAGCCTTGGCTTCGGAGAGAAACAGGTCGACGTCCTTCTTCATCAGCCCGGCGGTGAAGCCTTGGTTGAACGTGCGCGGCAGGACGACCTCGGGAAACTTCTGCTCGGTCGCGGTGCTGCGCCCGGAACTGGCGTTGATGACGTCGAGCATGATGCGCGGATCGAGACCGGCTTTGACGCCGGTCACCATCGATTCGGACGTTGCCACCGTCGCCGCCGCCGACAGCACGTTGTTGCAGAGTTTCATCGTCTGCCCGGCGCCGGATTTTTCGCCGATGTAAAAGAACTTGCCGATGACTTTGAGCGCTGGCTCGACCGCCTCGACGTCGGCGCGCGGCCCGGACGCCATGACGGCGACAGTGCCTTTCTCGGCGCCCCGAACGCCGCCGCTCACCGGCGCGTCGATCTGGACGATGTTTTTTGCCGCGAGCAGTTTGAAGATGCGCTGCGCCATGACCGAGCCGGTGGTCGACAAATCGACGAAGCGGCGCACCCGTTTGCCTTCGATCACACCGTCCGGTCCGGTTGCGACTTTGAGCACGATATCGGGAGTGGGCAGGCTCACCATCACGGTCTCTGCCGCGTCGGCGACTTCCTTCGGCGAGCGCGCCGCAACGGCGCCGAGCGCAGCGAGATTTCCAATCGCCTCCTGCCGCGTATCGTACACGATGACCTTGTGTCCGGCCTGCACCAGCCGCCGCGCCATGTGCGCGCCCATATTGCCCAGACCGATGAAGCCGATTTCCATGATTTTCTCCCTCACTCACTCACTTGGCATTGATAGTAACCGGCATGAACTCCGCGCGCACCCTCTCGCTGTGCTCGCCGAGCGCCGGCACCGGGCCGTAGTGCCGCGACGTGGAGCCGCGCAGTTCGGCCGGCGCCGGATAGGACACCGGGCCGCTTGGCGTGCCGATGGTAATGCGGCGCAGGTGTGGATGGCGCGAAAGATCGGCCGCCGTGTTGACGCGGGCGAACGCGATGTCGGCGGCTGCCAGTTTCCGCTCAAGTGCGTCGGCGTCATGCGCGCAAAACACCGCCGCCACCCGGCCATCGGTCTCGGCGCGGCGCTTAACGCGCTCGACATTGGTCGCGAAGTTCGGATCGGCGGCGAGCTGCGCGTCGCCCAGGACTTTTTCCGCCAGCAGGCGCCACTCCCGGTCGCTCTGGATCGAAATCAGGATGTCGATGCCGTCGCCGCTGCGAAAAGCGCCGTACGGCGAGATCGAAATATGCGCGAGGCCGATGCGCTTAGGCGGGAAGCCGGCTTCCTCCTGCAACAGCGGCACCGTCATCCAATCGGCTATGGCGTCGAACATGGAAATCGAAAGCTCGGCGCCTTCGCCGGTGCGCTCGCGGGCCAATAGGGCTTCGAGGATAGCCTGCTGCGCATACATTCCGGACGCGATATCGACCACGGAAACGCCAACGCGCGACGGCTCCGTTGTCCCGGTAATCGAAGCGAGCCCGGACTCGGCCTGGATCAACATGTCGTAGGCTTTGCGCTTGGCCAGCGGTCCGCTCTCGCCGAAACCGGAGATCGAGCAGCAGATCAGCCGCGGGTTTTCACGGCGCAACCGCGCCATGGAAAATCCGAGCTTTGCCGCCGCACCGGGTTTCAGGTTCTGAACGAACACGTCGGCGCGCTTGAGCATCGCCGCCAGCACTTCCTTGTCCTCGGTCGTGGTCAGATCGAGCACGATCGATTCTTTGCCGCGGTTGAGCCAGACGAAGTAGCTGCACTCGCCGTGGACGAGATCGTCGTAGCCGCGAGCGAAATCGCCCTCCGGCCGCTCGATCTTGATGACGCGAGCGCCGGCATCGGCGAGACGGCACGTGCACATCGGCGCGGCGACCGCCTGCTCGAGCGAAACAACAAGGAGGCCGGAGAGGGGGAGGGTGCTGCTCAATACGACCTCGGCAGGTCGAGCACGTGTTCGGCGATATAGGACAGGACCAGATTAGTCGAGATCGGCGCCACGGTATAAAGCCGCGTCTCGCGGAATTTTCGCTCGATGTCGAATTCCTCGGCGAAGCCGAAGCCGCCGTGGGTTTGCAGGCACATGTCGGCGGCGGCCCAGGACGCCTCGGCGGCCAGATGCTTCGCCATATTGGCCTCGGCGCCGCAGTCTTGGCCGGCTTCATAAAGCGTGGCCGCCTCGCGCACCATCAATTCGGCGGCCCGCATGTCGATGTAGGAGCGGGCGATGGGAAATTGCACGCCCTGGTTCCGCCCGATCGGCCGGCCGAACACGACGCGCTCGCCGGCGTAGCTTGTGGCCTTTTTGATGAACCACTTGGCGTCGCCGATACATTCCGCTGCGATTAGAATGCGCTCGGCGTTCATGCCGGAGAGAATGTAGCGAAAGCCCTCGCCTTCGACGCCAATGAGGTTTTCCGCCGGCACGCGCATGTTCTCGAAGAACACTTCGGTGGTGGCGTGGTTCATCATGGTGCGGATCGGCCGGATGGTCAGGCCGTTGCCTTTGGCCTGCCGCATGTCGACCAGAAACACCGAAAGCCCCGCCGTGCGCTTGGCCGCCTGCTCGCGCGGCGTGGTGCGGGCAAGGAGCAGCATGAGATCGGAATGCTCGGCACGCGACGTCCAGATTTTCTGGCCGTTGACGATATAGCTGTCATTGCCATCGCGCACTGCGGTCGTGCGCAGGCCGAGCGTGTCAGTGCCCGAGGTCGGCTCGGTTACGCCGAAGGCTTGCAGGCGAAGCTCGCCCTTGGCGATGCCGGGCAGATAGCGCGCCTTCTGCTCTGCGCTGCCGTGACGCAGCACCGTACCCATGGTGTACATCTGCGCGTGGCAGGCGGCGCCGTTACAGCCTGTTGCCTGGATCTCTTCCATGATGGCGACGGCGGCGCTCATGGAGAGCCCGCTGCCGCCATATTCTTCGGGGATCAGGGCTGCGAGAAAGCCGGCCTTGGTCAGCGCCGCGACGAATTTATCCGGATAGGCCCGCTCGCGGTCGAGCTCGCGCCAATATTCGCCGGGGAAGTCTGCGCACAACGCGCGCACGGCCTCGCGGATCGGTGCGAGGTCGGCGCTTTCGGTCACGACTTGACCTCGGCGCGCCCGTTGTTGACGGCGACGACATCGCGCTCGACGACCCGAGAGCGGAAGCTTACCACCGTGCCGTCGCGCCACATTTCGGTGCGGATGGTCTCGCCCGGGAATACCGGTGCGGAGAAACGCGCGGCGAACGAGAAGATTTTTTGCGGATCGTAGCCGCAGAAAGTCTTCAGCACGGCGTGAGCGGCGGTTCCGAAGGTGCCCAAACCGTGGGCGATCGGGCGCGGATAGCCGGCTTGTTTCGCAATGGCTGGATCGGAGTGAAGCGGGTTGAGATCGCCGCTGAGGCGATAGATCAACGCCGCTTCCGGCCGCGTGGCGAGATCGCAGACCGCGTCCGGCGCGCGCACCGGTATCGGATGCGGCTCGGGTGACTTCCGCGGCGGCCCGCCGAAGCCGCCGTCACCACGGCAGAATATCGTATGGGTTACTGTCGCGATCGGTTCTCCGGTCGTTTTGTCGGTGATGTCGCGTTCGGAAAGAATCAGCGCGCCCTTGCCCGCACCCTTGTCGATGACTTCGACAATCCGCTGTTTGCCGATGACTGTGCCTTGGCCCATCGGCGGACGGTGCAGCGTGATGCCTTGCTCGCCGTTGACGACTTTCACCCAATCGATGCCGGTATCGCGGTCGCGCGCCCAGAACCCCGGATGGCCGAGCACGGTGCCCAAGGTCGGCAGTACCTTCAGGTTCTTTTCGTACACGAAGGGAAGTTCGTCCTCGTTCATCGGATCGTGACCGAAGCCGATGCCGAGCGCGTAGAGGATGCAATCCTTCTGCGTATAGGTCTGTTCCCTCGGCGGAATATCGAGCGCCATCAGTTTGTCGTAGACGATAGCCATCACACCGGGTCCCATGAAAAAACGTCGCTCGAACGTTCGAGCGGCGTGAACGACGAAGCGAACGCGCCTTTAAGCTGGGCTGCGATTTTTTCCGGCGTCCAGCCGTCGGAACGCTGCAAGGTGCGGATCGGTCGGTTCTGGCTGAACAGATAGATTTCGTTGTTGCGTACCGAAAGGATCTGGCCGCTGATGCCGTTGGCGCTGTCCGAGGCGAGATAGACGACGAGCGGCGCGATCTTTTCCGGCGTCATTTCCCGGAATTTGGCAACGCGTGCCTTTTCCTCCTCGGTTTCGGCCGGAATCGAATCGATCATTCGGGTCCAGGCGAACGGCGCGATGCAGTTCGAGCGCACCTTGAAGCGTTCCATGTCGAGCGCGATGCCGCGCGACAGCCCGACGATACCGAGCTTTGCCGCCATGTAATTGGCTTGGCCGAAATTGCCGACCAGTCCCGATGTCGAGGTCATGTGCACGAAGCTGCCGGAATTCTGCTCGCGGAAATGCGTGGCGCAGGCGCGGCTCATATTGAAGCTGCCGTGCAGGTGCACGCCGATCACGTCCGACCAGTCTGACCAGCTCATGCGGTGAAAGATTTTGTCGCGCAGGATGCCTGCGTTATTGACCAGGATGTCGATGCGGCCGAATGCGTCGAGCGCCGCCTTGACGATCTTGTCGGCATTGCCCGGCTCGCTGATCGACAGCGTCGAGGCGATCGCCTCGCCGCCAGCCTTCTTGATCTCGTTGACGACCTCTTGCGCCGGTCCGGCATCGGTGCCGGCACCATCGAGGCTCGCCCCGATATCGCAGGCCACGACGCGCGCGCCCTCCTGCGCCATCAACAGCGCAATGCCGCGGCCGATGCCGCGGGCGGCGCCGGTGACGATGGCGACTTTTCCCGAAACGATACCTGGGACGCTTCCTGGCATCAGGCTAGTCCCCCCAGACTTCGCGCGCGACCTCGGCGATCATCCGCAGCTTGGCCCACTGTTGCTCCTCGGCGAGGTTATTGCCTTCCTCGGTCGAAGCGAAGCCGCATTGCGGCGACAGGCAGAGTTGGTCGAGCGAGACATGCTTCGCTGCCTCGTCGATCCGACGCTTGAGATCGTCTTTCGTTTCCAGCGTGCCAGTCTTGGTCGTCACCAGCCCGAGCACGACGGTCTTACCCTTCGGGACAAAGCGCAGCGGTTCGAAGCCACCCGCGCGCTCGGTGTCATATTCCATGAAATAGCCGTGCACGTTGATCTTGTTGAACAGCAGTTCCGCGATCGGCTCGTAGCCGCCTGAGGCGACGAAGCTTGAGCGGAAATTGCCGCGGCACAGATGCATGGTGATGGTCATGTCGTTAGGAATGTCCGAGACCGCCGCATTGATCAGTCCGGCATAGACGTCCGGCAGCGTCGCCGGATCCTCACCGCGATCGGCAATCTGCTTGCGCAGCGACGGATCGCACAGATAGGCCAGGTTGACTTCGTCGAGCTGCAGATACCGGCAGCCGGCGTCGGCGAACGCGCGCACCACCTTACGGTAGGTCTCGCCGAGATCGCGGTAGAAATCGTTCATCGACGGATAAATCGACGCCGGCACGGCATCGCGGCCGTAACGGAAATGCAGTGACGAAGGCGCCGGGATCGTCAACTTCGGCGTCTGCCTGGTGTGCGCCTTGAGGAACTTGAAATGCTCGATCATCGGATGCGGCTTGTAGCCGCCGAGCTTGCCGATGACGCGCAGCAGGATCGGCCGCGGCTGCGGTCCGGTGGCGGCGAACTTGATCTTGCGCTCGCCGACATAGGATTCGACGTTGTCGAGGTTTTCCAGGAAATCGTAGTTCCAGGAGATGCGGCGGTATTCACCGTCGGTGATCGACTTGAGCCCGGCCGCCTCTTGCTTGCGGATAACGCCCTCGATCTCGCGATCCTCGATTGCGGTGAGCGCCGCGGCGGAGATTTCGCCGCGCTGGCGCTTTTCGCGAGCTTCTTTCAGCGACCCGGTGCGCAACAGGCTGCCGACATGATCGGCGCGGAACGGCGGCTTTACGCGTTGCATATTCAACTCCACACTTCGTCCGCGAGCTCCACGATCATGCGCAGCTTGGCCCACTGCTCGTCCTCGGTCAGGACGTTGCCCTCTTCGGTCGAGGCGAAGCCGCATTGCGGGGACAGGCAAAGCTGGTCGAGCGCGACATGTTTCGCCGCTTCGTCGATGCGGCGCTTGATGTCGTCCTTCTTCTCCAGTTTGCCGGACTTCGATGTGACCAGCCCGAGCACGAGCTGCTTCTTGCCTTTCGGAAAGAACCGCAGCGGCTCAAAGCCGCCGGCGCGATCGCTGTCGTATTCCAAAAAATAGCCGTCGACGCCGACTTCATTGAACAGCCGCTCCGCCATGGTGTCGTAGCCGCCTTCGGCGATCCAGGTCGAGCGGAAATTGCCGCGGCAGGTGTGCATGGTGACGGCCATGTCGGCAGGCTTGCCTTCGAGCGCCTTGTTGATCAGGCGCGCATAGGCCGCCGGCAGTTTCGACGGGTCGTCGCCGCGCTCGCGCGAATGGTCGAGCTCGCGCGCATCGCACATCATCGACCAGGTGGTGTCGTCGAGTTGCAGATAGCGGCAGCCGGCATCGTAAAACGCGCGCACCGCTTTGCGATAGGCATTGCCGAGGTCCTCGAAATACGGCTCAAGATCGGGATAGGCCTGCTTGCTGATGGATTGCCGCCCCTGGCGGAAGTGCAGCACGCCCGGGGCCGGAATCGTCATCTTCGCGGCGACCCGCGTGTGATCCTTGACGAAGCTGAAATCGGCGATGTGCGGATGCGTAGAATAATCGATCCGGCCGATCACGCGCACGCTCTCCGGCTTGGTATCGACGCCATGAAACTGAATCCCGCCTTCGACCTGGTAAAGCTCGACGCCGTCGAGTTTGGCGAAGAAGTCGAACTGCCACCACGAGCGGCGAAATTCGCCGTCGGTAGCGAGCTTCAGCCCGATCTCTTCCTGCTTTTTGATAGCTTTTTCGATTTCACGATTTTCGACCTCCCGGAGCTCGGCGGGCGTGATTTCGCCCTGCGAGCGCTTCTTGCGTGCGGCCTTGAGTGCCGGCGGGCGCAACAGGCTGCCGACGTGATCGGCGCGGAATGGCGGCGTTGTTCGTTGCATTGAAGTTCCTCCCAACTCTTTGTTCTCGGCGCGAGTATTGTCGCTGGCGCGCTAATTCTTCTTCAGCACGTATCGGCCGTCATCGTTGCGGCCAAGCTGCCGCGACGCATAAAGCTTGTCGAGCTGGCGGACGATTTCGCGGCCGTCCTTGCTGTCGAGCGCCGCCATCAATTCCAGGAAGCTTGCCGGACCCGCGGCGAGCGCTTCCTCTGCCGATTTGTAGGACGCCTGCTTCTTCGCAACCGGCGGCGTCGGTACCGAGAACTCCAGCGTATTCGCCTTGCCGAACGGGATGGTGCAATCGAAGCCGAGTTTGGCGCCTGTGCGCGCGCCGCCAAGCGACGGATCGAGCGGCACGACGCGGAAGCCCGAGCCGGTGACCAGATCGCGATCGCCCTGGAAGCGGGTCGCGAACGCCCAGTCGCATTCAGCATCGGAGAAGACGTCGATGTCCGGATCGAAGGCAAAGACATGCTTCGCCTCGGCATGAGAGCCGAAGATCGCCGCGATGGCGTTCTTGGCATCGCCCGGCACGCGCTGCCGCAGCGACACACGCACATTGTACATGCCGCCGCTCGATGGCGTGGCGTAAACCGCAAGCGGCTCGCGCACCGATGCCATCAGCGCGGCCCATGCCGCCGATTCTCGTTTTCATCGCGGAAAGCTGCGCGGTGTCGGTGCGCGCCAGCGCACGCCCGCCGATGGTGAGCGTCTGGAACAACGCGTCCTCGCGGTGCGTGATCGCAGTGATATGCAGCACCGGATTGCGCTTCACCACGCCGTAGTAGCCGACATATTCGCCGAACGGGCCTTCCGGCTCGACATGACCGGCCGGATCGAGATAGCCCTCGATCACATATTCGGCGTCTGCCGGCACATAGATGTCATTGGTCACGCATTTCACGACCGGCACTGGCTGGCCACGAATCGCCCCGGTGATCGCGAGTTCATCGACATTCGGGATTGCCGTCATGGCGGCGAGAAAATCCGCCGGATGCGAGCCGACGGCGAAAGCCACCGGCGTTGGTTCATTCTTTGCGGCGCCTTCAAGATAGATCGCGCGCATGTCACTCGGCGCAATCAGGTCGACGCCGGCCTGTCGCGGCCCGCGCAACATGATGCGGCGACAGCCGACATTGGTGAAAGCGGTTCCGGGGATCAGCGCATAATCGATGCCGCCGGAAATATACGGTGCCCCATCTTCGGCATGCTGCAGATGCGCGGGCAGTGCGCAGAGGTCGGCTTCGTCGTCTTTGAGGACGACCTGCTGAACCGGCGCCTGTTGCGACGATACTCTTAACCGGCGGATGCAGTGTGTTGAGGCGTTGCGCAAGCGTGCCCAGCAACATTGCGTTCATCGGTGCCGAGCGCCATCGCGATCCGCTTGCGCGATGCCATGACGTTGCCGACCAGTTCGGCTTTTTCCGGCCCTGCCGCCTTGAACAGCACGGCCTTGGGGTTGCCCTCGAGCACGGCGCCCACATCAATCAGGTCGATCGGCTTCTCGTGCACTTCGCAATCGCCGCTCTCGACCAGCTTTTCGACGAAATTGCGCAGGCGAAAGCGCTCGGTGTCTACGGTGGGCATCTGAAATCCTCTGAGTTGAGGGCGATTTAGCAACGCCTGCGCGCGGGTGTAAATCCCATTGCGCGCGAGGCCATCAGCACAGACACTCACCCCGCGCATGACGCAGGAGCAAGTGTATGGGCGCGGTGCTGCGGCTTTACGAGGATACGCTGTCAAATGGTAGCGAGGCGTCGTTGCCAGCGCTGCCGCGCATGATCTTCGTGGTGCATGGCGAGCTCGCCGTTGCGGATCAAACGCTGAGCGACGGCGAAGCCTGGAGCGGTGAGGGAGCAGTGACTTTGAAGGCCGGCGCCCTCGGTGCAACCCTGTGGCGTTGGGAATTCGTGACGAACGGCGGCCCAGCCGGTGCGGCCGCCGGAATGGTCGTTGTCTCCCGCGAAAAGCTTGCCGTTAATCTTGCGACCATGCCGAAGGGCGCGCTGCTGCTGCGTGGCGACAGTGTAGCGTTTCCGCCGGGCGGCTGCGCCTACCTGCACCGCCACCAGGGCCCTGGCATCCGCTGCCTGCTTGACGGCGGCATCCGCATCGACACCCACGGCCGCTCGACGTCCTACGGTCCGGGCTGTCCATGGTTCGAGAGTGGGCCCGATCCCGTATTTGCCCAGGCCGCGGACCGGCCGACGCGATTTATCCGCGTCATGATCCTGCCCGCGGCGTATGCAGGAAAAAGCTCCGTCGAATATCTCAACGAAGACGACAAGGCGAAGCCGCGCGTGCAGCAGTACAAGATTTTTGCCGATATGCCGCTGACGGCGTCCTCATCCTGAGGTGCGCGCCGTGAGCGGCTCCATGCCGCTGTTCCTGATTGCTTCTGACGCGTGCGCCGAGGCGAGAAACGCGATCAGCTGTCTGGACCCTTCGTGCGCTGCCGTGCCGGCAACCACGGCGGCGGAAAATATCTGAACGAACTGAATCTCCGGCGCGATGCTGCCCGCGCACTCGACGCCTGGCGCATATACGATTTCGCTGACCGGCATGACCGCAATAGCCGCCGTTCCGGCGGCCACCATGCCGGCCGCATCGGAGCCGCGCGGTCCCACCTTGACGTCGATTTTTCCGACGATGCCAAGCCGCGGAAAAAGCTCCTTCATCAGCCAGATGCCGCTGGTGCTTGCCGGCACGGCGACGCTGCCGGCCCTGAGCAGAGCGTGCGTGAAAGTTCGACAGTGCTGACGTCGGGCTTCGTGGCTCCAGCGCGCACCGCTACACCCAGCGGAACCTGTGCAAGATCCACATCCGTACCTGCGGTTATCCTGTTGGCGGCGATCAGTTCGTTCAGGCCTTCTCTGGAGAGGATCACCACGTCGGCGGGCACCCCGCGCGCAAGCTGTGCGGCGATCGTTTGCGGGCCCGTTCCCTGCGACGCACCCGATCCGGTCGCGACCTTGAGACCGCTCGTTCGCGTGAATTCCGGCAACACTTTTTCATACGCTCCAGCGAAGACCAGCCGAGAGATCAGGACGCTCAAATGGGCTGGCTCATTCGTCATCTTGTCACGCCGCTGGTTGCCGGCTGCAAGGTCACATCGGCTTGTAGCCGCGCTCCATGTCGACATCGATCAGCATTGCTTTGCCGTCCTTGAGCGCTTTGCCGATCAAGTCGGTGGCATCCTTCACATTTCCCGCACGCGCGGCGTCAATGCCGAGCGAGCGGGCCAGCCCGACGTAATCGATCGCCGGATCGTTGAGCTCCATGCCGACGAATTTGTCGGCCTGCTCGGCAAGACCACGCAGCATGACAAGGCGCTGCTTGAGGATGCGATAACTGGTGTTGTTGAAGATCACCCAGATCACCGGCAGCCGGTAGCGCGCCGCGGTCCACAGCGCCTGTATCGTGTACATGGCGCTGCCGTCGCCGACGAGCGCCACCACTGGGCGGTCCGGCAGCGCGATCTTCGCGCCGATCGCCGCCGGCAGTCCCCAGCCGATGCCGCCGCCACGCAGGCCGAAAAAGCTCTGCTCGTCATTGCTGTTGATCAACATGCGGATGCCGGGCGCAGACGAGAGTATTTCCTCGATCACCACCGCGTCCTTCGGCAGCATCGCGCCGATCGCTTCGAGCAGCGCGAGCGGCTGCACCGGAGTCTTGCCGGCCATGGCGCGAGCCTTAGCGCGGAACGCGTCGAGATCCTTCTTGATCGTTTCGGTCGCGGACTTCAGCCGTGCGCTCGCAGCGCTCTTGGCGCTCGCGGTCATCCGCGCGCCGATGCCGGCCGTGATTTCGGGCAGCGTCGCTTTTGGGTCGCCGAGGATCGCGACTTTCGCCGGATAATTCTTGCCGATTTGCCACGGATCGGTGTCGAGGTGGATCAGCGGCAGGCCGGGCGGCCATGGATTGACGTTCGACGGCAGCGACCAGGTGAACAGATCGCCGCCGACGGAGAACACCAGGTCGTGCTTGTCGAGCACTTCGCGTACGCCGGCCTGCGTGCGCGTCATCATGCCTCGATAAAGCGGGTGCGATGCCGGGAATGACGCAGTGTTTGGAATGAATTCGACATAGACCGGCGCGGCGACGGCTTCGGCGAGCGCGATGAGCTCCTTATGGGCGCGGCTCTGTGCCACCGCATCGCCGGCAATGATGACCGGGCGCTCCGCCTTGGCGAGCATGTCGGCGGCGGCGGCCACCGCCGCGGTATCGCCGCGCACACGCGACGCGATGCGGGTCGGTTCGAGCAGATCGATGTCGCCGTCATTCTTGAGGATGTCGCCGGGCAGCGACAGGAATACCGGACCGGTCGGCGGCGCCAGTGCGGTCTTCACCGCGCGATGCACGTAGAGCGGCAAATCCTCCACGCGATGCACTTCGGCTGCCCATTTGACGAACGGCCGCGCCAGCGTCGGCAAGTCAGCGGTCAGCACCGGCTCGGTGGCGATATATTCGAGATCCTGCTGGCCGGCGGTGACCAACACCGGCGAGTTCGCCTTCATCGCGTCGTAGAGCATGCCCATGGCGTTGCCGAGCCCGGGCGCGACGTGAAGATTGAGCACCGCGAGACCGCCGGAGGCCTGCGCATAGCCGTCGGCCATCGACATCAGCGCGGCTTCCTGGAGGCCGAGGATGTAACGAATGTCGTGCTCGACCGCGAAGGCATCCATCAGCGGCAGTTCGGTGGTGCCCGGGTTGCCGAACATCACTTTGACGCCTTCCTGCTTGAGCAGGTCGAGGAAGGCGCGTTTTCCGGACATCACAGGCAAGTTTCTCTCCCTTTAACTCTTTTCCATTAACCCGGACGCAGTGTGACCGGGGTTGACGCCGGCGTCACCGGCGCCGGCCCGCGCGCTCAAGGCGGCATTCATGTTCCGACTCGTGCCAATCGAAGTATTGGCGCACACAGCGAGGAGCGTCCAGTGCTCGGCATTTCGCGATTCAGCATTATCCTGATCGGATCGGTTTTGATCGCCGTGCTGGGCGCGCGTCCGTACGCCAGCAGCTGGAATGACGGCAGCCGGCTCGCCAGCGTCGAGGCGCTTGTCGACCAGCATACGTGGGCGATCGACAATTCGATCTTCGTGAAAGTCCCCGACCAGTTCGATTTGGACCCCTACGGCCATGACCTCCCGTCGACCGGCGGTACGATGGACAAGTTGTTCATCAACGGCCATTTCTATTCCGACAAGCCGCCCGTCGCCACGCTCTACCTGGCTGGGGTTTACTGGATCGCTCAGAAGCTCACCGGTCTCACGGCGGCGCAGGATCCGCACATTTTCGTTTATTTGCTAACCTTGGCGAGCTCCAGCCTTGCGTTTGTGATTGGCGTCTGCTGCATCTGGTCTCTCGCTTTGAGACTCGGACTGTCGGAGCAATCATCGTTCATCGTCACAGCGAGCCTCGCGCTTGCGACGGTCGCTCCGATCTATGCACGGCAGGTCAACAGCAGTATCGTTGAACTCGCGGTCTTCGCGGTGATTTTTGTTCTTGCGTGTGCGCAGAAACAACGTCCCGCCTTGTTCGGTCTTCTAATCGGATTGGCCTACACGCTCGACCTCGGGATCGGGCCGGTGCTCGTCATCTCGGCGCTGATCTACGCTTGCATCAAGTGGCGTAACTTGAAGTCGTTGGCGCTCTGTGCAGCGAGCATGGTTCCGTTCATGGCCATGCATCACTGGTTCAATTATCAGATTACCGGGATGATCGGACCGCCCGGTGCGAATGTCGCGTTCCTCGATTATCCGGGCTCGGCATTCACGGCCGACAACATAACCGGAGTCTGGTCCCACCATTCCGTCTGGACTCTGGTCCAGTACGCGATGGAGATGCTGGTGGGTCAGCATGGATTCCTGCTCTACAATTTGCCGCTGTTCCTGATACCGGTCGGCGTCGCGAGCCTGTGGCGTTCGTTCCCGCAATGGCGCGCCGAACTGCTGTTCGCGGCCTTGACAGCTGCGGGCTCTTGGATGGTGTACGCGCTGGGATCGAACAACTACAGCGGGTCTTCCACCTCTATCCGCTGGTTCGTTCCTCTGCTGATCCCGGCATATTTTGCATTGATCCTCATGCTGCGGGCGCGGCCTGCTCTTCTCTATCAATTCAGGCTTTTGTCCGCTTTCGGATTCATGCTCACGTTTTCATTGTATTGGTTCGGCCCATTCCGCATTGTGAACTTGCTGTTTTTTTGGCCGATCGTCGTGCTCGCGCTGGTTACGCTGATCTGGACGCTCTGGCGGTCCCCGAGCGCCGCCGCGCTGGAATTGCCGGCTTCGGCTTAGCCGGGAGCGTAATCGCGCTCTTGCCATTGATTGCGCATCAGCCGGATCGCTGAGCGCGCTTGCCGTCGGGACGAAGATGCCCCGCGGCCCGTTTCATCAGGTCCAGCAGAAAACCGGCAGCGGGCGCCAGCGGCACGTCGCGCCGCATGACGACGATGATGGGCACGCCCGATAGCTCTTCTTTCACCGGAATGGTCTTGAGCAACTGATTGGCGATGGGCGAATCCACCCATTGCGACGGCGCCATGGCCAACAGATCGGAGTTTGTCAGGCAGGTCAGCAGTGTGAGCGCCGATTGGCTCTGCAGCGCCAGCACCGGCTCGGGCAAGCGATGGCGCTTGAAGATATCGCCGATCTCGTTTTCGGCCTTGGGCGTGATCGAGGTCGTGATCCACTCGGCGTGACGGAGCGCCTTGAGCGAGGTCGCATTGGCCAGCGGATGTTTGACCCGGCACAGCACGGCGCGTTCCTCCGTCAGCAGCGTCTCCTTCTTGAGCGCCGATGGCAGCCGCATGCCCGGATCGGGACCGATATAAAAGTCCACGCTGCCGTCCTGGAGACCCGGCGCCAGCGTCGGAAAGAAGCCTTCGATGACGTGCAGCCGGATTTTCGGATGACGCTCGCGAAACGGCCGCAGCGACCCGGGCAACAGGCGCAGGTGCGCCGCGATCGATAGCCCGATCGTGACTTCTCCCGTCGCGTTGCCCTTCAATTGCTCGAACTCGTCCCTGGCGCGCCGGACGTCGTTGAGGATGGAGTTGGCGCGCTGCACGAAGGCCACGCCGAGCGGTGTGGCGACCATGCCTCGGGCGTGCCGCTCAAACAGCGGCGCGCCGAGTTCGCGCTCAAGCTCGGCAATGCTGCGCGAGAAGGCCGGTTGCGCAACGCCAAGATGGCGCGCCGCGGCACGCAGGCTGCCCTGCTCGGCAATGGCGGCGACGTAGCTGAGCTGGGCAAGCTTCACGGCCCGATGTTAGAGATACTGAAATGATATCGCTAGTCATGCTTTGCCATCTTTGAGTGATCCCAAGCGCCCGCTAGGCTGTGTGCGCGATTACCATTCACGTCGAGCCGGAGCCGCGCCATGGCCGTGGTCAGCATCAAGACCAATACGCCCCGTCCGTCGGTCGCCGACCTGGTATCGCGCGCGGCCGAGATTGCGCCTTTCGTCCGCGCGCAAGCCGAGCGCACCGAGGGCAACCGGCAGGTCCCGGCCGAGGCGATAGCCCGCCTGCGCGACGCCGGGCTGTTCCGCGTCATGACGCCCGCGATCTACGGCGGCTACGAATACGGCTTCGACGCGCTGGTGAAAGTGGCGGCGCCGATCGGGGCCGCCTGCGGCTCGACCGGCTGGGTATTCAGTCTCGGCATCGTCCATCAGTGGCTGGCGGCGATGTTCCCGAAGCAGGCGCAGGACGAGTTCTGGTCCGATCCCGACGCGCTGTTGTTCGGCTCCTACCCGCCGGTCGGCAAGGTGGTTCCGGCCGATGGCGGCTATCGGCTCAGCGGCAACTGGAGCTTTACCAGCGGCTGCGATCACGCGCAGTGGCTGGTGCTCGGCGGCATGATCCCGCCCGGCGGCGAGGGTGCAGCGCCGACACCGGCGTTCTTTTTGCTGCCGATTGCGGATGTTCGGATCGATGACAACTGGTTCACGATGGGTCTTGCCGGCACCGGCAGCAAAAACGCGGTGACGGATGATGCCTTTGTGCCGGCGTATCGGGTCGTGACGGTCGCCGATCTGTGTTCGGGTACAACGCCCGGCGCGAAGGTCCACGATAATCCGCTGTACCGGAACGCCATGATGTCGGCATTGCCGTTCACGCTCGTCGCTCCGGTGCTCGGCATGGCGCAGGGTGCGCTGGCCGACTTCGTCGATATGGCGAAGGTCCGCACCACGCGCGGCGCCGTTACTGGCGGCAACAATCGCATGGCGGAGTTCGCGACCATTCAGAGCCGCGTTGCCGAAGCGACCGGTTCGATCGAAGCGGCGCGGCTGACGATTTTCGACGCGCTCGACAAGGCGATGGCGGCGGCGGCCGACGGCGATCAGGCCAACACGGATATGCGGGTGCGCAATCGGCTGGCGCAGGCGTTCAGCGTGCGTTTGCTGGTTCGCGCAGTCGACGCGATGTTCGAGGCCTCGGGCGGGCAGGGCATCTTCACCTCAAAGCCGATTCAGCGGGCGTGGCGTGACGCTCACGCGGCGGCGGTCCATGTCAGCATGAACTGGGATGCGGTGAGCACGATGTACGGCCAGCACGCCCTTGGCCTCGATCCCAAGGGGCAATATTAGGCAGCCGCGCCGGTACGCCGCATAAATCAACAAGCGGTTTGGCGGGAGGGGAATTGATGGCGTGTAAAACCTTGCCACAAGCAGCAGCAGGTCTTGCCGCGGTTCTTGCCGTCGTTGCCGCGCTTGCCATGGCAGGCTGGCCAGCGCGCGCCGATGATTATCCGGCGCGGCCGGTCCGGATCATTGTGCCAACAGGCCCGGGCGGCGGCTATGACGTGATGGCCCGGCTTGTGGCCGAGCAATTGAGCACGCGCCTGGGGCAAAGCGTCTTTGTCGAGAACCGCACCGGTGCGGGCACGATCGTTGGCACGCAGGCGGCGATTGCGGCGCCAGCCGGATGGTTACACCCTGGTCGCCGGCGGGCTCAGCAATATTATCTTCAACGCCAGTCTGTACCGGACAGCGCCGTACGACGCCCTGACGCAACTTGTTCCGGTCGCCATTGTCTATGGGCTCTCTTATATGGTGGTCGGATCAAACAATTTGTCGTTCGCCAGCGTGAAGGACATCATCGCCGCAGCGAAGGCCAGTCCCGGTACTCTCAATCTCGCGACCGCTGGCGTTGGCACCGGGCAGCAACTCACAGCGGTTGCCTTCATGAAAGCGACCGATACCAAGTTTGTCGAAGTGCCTTACAAAGGCGCCACGGCGGTTTATCCAGACCTGATCGCGGGCCGCGTCGATCTGTTTTTTGATTCGGTCACGGGTGCGCTTCCCTTTGTTCAATCCGGCAAGGTCAAGGGCTTCGCGATCCTGACGTCGCAACGATCGAAGAGCGCGCCGGATGTTCCCACCATGGAAGAGGCTGGCGTTAGTGGTCTCAACGTCAATTCCTGGATCGGCCTATTTGCGCCGGCCGGTACGCCAAAAGCGGTGATCGAGAAACTTCAGAAGGAGATCGCCGCATCGTCGCCTGAGCTGAAAGCAAAATTCGCGGCGGTAGGCGCCGACTATATGTGGGTCGACCCTGAGAAGCTGGATGGCTTTATTCACGCCGAATACGATAGGTGGACGAAGCTCATCAAGGATGCTGGGATTAGTCTGGACTGATCGGTGACAAATCCGGATCAAGGCCAACCGAATGGAAGACGAGGTCTGAGGTGAAGGATTATTGGCTCAACAAACTGTTCTTCGACATTCAGCAGCCGGCGTTGGCAGCCGAATACAAGAAAGACCGCGACGCGGTGCTGGCACGCTATCCGATGAGCGCCGACCTGCGGCGCGCATTGCTGGCTGACGACATCGAAACGATCGCGCCGCACGTCAACGCCTATCTGCTGCGCTTCTACTACGCGATCACCGGCATGAAAGATGCGGAGTTCATTCGCCGCTTGAATGAAATTCCGAAAGCTGAAGCGGAGAAAAAAGACAAAAGAGGAGTGTCACATCATGGCTAGCCTGGTCGGCATCTTCGCAGCCAGTCACGGCCCGATGATCGCGCGCGAATGGGACAACCTGTCGCCGCCGACGCGCGCCGCGGTCGAGCAGGGATTTAGCCGGGTCGGCCAGCGTCTGGCGGCAGTGCGGCCTGACGTTCTGGTCATCGTCTCGACCGACCATTGGGTCAATTTTTTCCTCAATAACTACCCGGCGTTCTGCGTCGGCATCGGCGCCGAGCATGACGGCCCGCCGGAGCCGTTTCTGAAAAAAGTGTTCGATCATCCGGTGCTCGCCGGACATGCCGGATTGGGCTCGCACATCATGAATACGGCCATCGAACACGATTTCGATCCGTCGCTGTCGCACCGGCTCACGCTCGATCATGGCTTCTGCCTGCCGCTGTGGCGCATGGGCCTCGATCCGATTCCGCCGATCGTGCCGATTGTCGTCAACGAAGTCGACGATCCGATGCCGACGATGCGGCGTTGCCTCGCCTGGGGCTCGCTGCTCGAAGGATGCGATCGAGAGCTATCCGGAGAATCTCCGCGTCGCGGTGCTCGCCACCGGCGGCTCTGAGCCATTTCATCGGCGAGCCGGGCATGGGCCAGATCGACGAGAAATTCGACCGCACCTGCATCTCGCTATTCGAGCGCGGCGATCCGAAGGCACTGGCATCGACGCTCGAACACGAGGTGCGCCACACCGGCAACGGCGGCCATGAGGTGCGCAACTGGGTCGTGGCCCACGCCACCGCCGGCAACAAAGGCTTCGAGCTGATCGGCTACGCGCCGCTTGAAGAAGTCTATGTCGGCTGCGCATTCGCGGAATGGCGGGTGGCGGCTTAATGTCCAGCTTTGTCGATTATTTGGCGGCGCCTGCTAAGATGTGCGCCGCGTCATGATCGATCTATATCACCACGGCTCATCGGTCTGCGCCGCCAAAGTGCGTTTTGCGCTCGGTGAGAAGAATCTGACTTGGCAGGGCCACTACCTCGACATTCTCAGAGGTGATCAGTTCGCGCCCGATTATCTCAAGCTCAATCCCAAGGCCGTAGTGCCGACATTGGTGCACGACGGCAGTGTCATCGTTAAATCGACGGTCATCAACGAATATCTCGACGACGTTTTTCCTGATGTTGCACTCAAGCCGAATGACCCGCAGGCGCGCGCCGCGATGCGGGTGTGGACCAAGGCGGTCGACGAGGATTTGCATCCGGCCTGCGCCGAGGTGACTTTCTCATCGTGTCATCGCCACATCATAAAACGGTTGCCGCCGAAGGATTACGAAAACTTTCTCGCCAGCACCCCTTCGCAATCGGTGATGCCGCGCTGGCACGAGCGCAAAAAAGAGATCGTGACCCTGGGTTTCGATGCGCCCGGTCTGGGCGACAAATACCGGCTCTACGACACTTATCTCGGCAAGATGGAGAATGTGCTGGCAGAACAGGCGTGGCTGGCCGGCGACAGATTTTCCCTCGCCGACATCGCCGTGACGCCCTACGTCAACCGCCTTGATATGCTCGGCATGTCGCAGATGTGGGAAAGCGAGCGGCCGCGAGTGACCGACTGGTTCGCGCGCATCAAGTCACGGCCGGCATTCAAGCCGGCGCTTCTTCGAGTGGTGCCCACCCGATCTTACGGCCGATCTCCTGACCTTCGGGCGCCAGAGTTGGCCAAACGTCGAGCGGCTGCTGGCCTAGCGGAACGGCGGAACCAGGACTTGCGATTGATGGTGCCGCGGAAGGGATTCGAACCCCCGACCCCCGCATTACGAATGCGGTGCTCTACCGGCTGAGCTACCGCGGCGCTAGAATGGCCGTACTAATACCCGGCAAATATTAACGCAAGGCGTCGCACCACGCCTGCCACGGGGCACAGGGAGACACCCATGCGGATGACGACTTTACTGCTCGCTTCGGCCGCCTGCCTGACGATGCTGACGCCGCCGGCCTTTGCACAGAACGCGGCCGCGCTCTCGGGCGATGTGAGTTCCGCCAAGGAAGGCGTGATGGAAGGCGTCGTCGTCAGCGCCAAGAGGGACGGTTCGACCATCACCGTCTCGGTGATCAGCGACGACAAGGGTCATTTCAGTTTCCCGGCTTCGCGCCTCGATCCGGGCCACTACGCCATCGGCATCCGCGCCGTCGGCTACGACATCGACGGCCCGAAGGACACGACCGTTGCCGCCGGGCAGGACGACAAGATCGATATCAAGCTCAAGCCAACACGCAATCTCAGCACGCAAATGTCGAACGCTGAGTGGCTCATGAGCATGCCGGGAACGGACGACCAGAAGCGCTTGGTGCTCGACTGCAATAGCTGTCACACGCTGGAACGCATCGTGCGCTCGACCCACGATGCCGACGAGTTTCAGCAGTTGTTCCTGCGCATGGCCGGATATTATCCCGGCTCTACGCCGCTGAAGCCGCAACGGCTTGTCGGCGACGCCGTGCGCCGGCTTATTTCCGCCGATGCGGCGCCGAAGGCGGCGGAGTGGCTCGCCGGCCTCAACCTCAGCCAGCAGGATACCTGGAGCTGGCCGCTGCAAACACTGCCGCGGCTCACCGGCAAATCCACGCACGTCATCATCACCGAATACGACATGCCGAATAAACTGATCGAGCCGCACGATGTCGTGCTCGATCACGAGGGCAACGTCTGGTACTCGGACTTCGGCCAGATGTTCATCGGCGAGATGGACCCGAAGACCGGGCAGGTCACGCAATATCCGATTCCCGTCACCAAGCCCGGCTATTCGCTCGGCACGCTCGATCTCGAAATCGACAAGGACGACAATCCGTGGGTCGGCGTGATGTATCAGAGCGCCATCGCCAAGCTCGACCGCAAATCCGGAAAGTTCGAAACCTGGTCGACACCCAAGGAATGGGATTCCGACGCCGGCCAGCTTGGCCATCTTGCGGTCGAGGGCACCCCCGCCGACGACAAAGTCTGGATCAAGAATTCCGCCGGCGGGCACATCTACCGGCTCGATCTCGCATCCGACAAATTCGAAGATGTCGGCGTGCCGAAGGATCCGCGCACCGGCAAGCGCATCGGCACCTACGGCATCCACTCGGACGCGGAGAACAATCTTTATCTGCTCGACTTCTCCGCCGGCAACATCGTGCGGATCGACGCCAAGTCCAAGGAGCCGACGGTGTTCCTGACGCCGACGCCGAACTCGCATCCACGGCGCGGCCGCGTCGACGATCAAGACCGCCTGTGGTTCGCCGAGTACTTCGGCGACGCCATCGGCATGCTCGATCCGAACAGCGGCAAGATTGCCGAATGGAAAGTGCCCACGCCGTGGTCGGCGCCGTATGACGCGGTGGAGGACAAGAACGGCAATGCGTGGACCGGCTCGATGAATACCGACCGAGTGGCGCGGCTCGATATCAAGACCGGGCAATACACCGAATATCAGTTGCCGCGACCGACCAATATTCGCCGCGTCTTTGTCGACGATGCGAAAAATCCCGGCACGCTGTGGATCGGCAGCAACCACGGCGCGTCCATCGTGAAGGTCGAGCCGCTGGATTAAAGGCCGACTAATCTCCGCTCATTCCCGCGCAAGCGGGAATCCAGCGCCGGATCCCCGCTTCCGCGGGGACGAGCGGATGAACTCCCCGTTCTCGGCTACTTCCCTTCCGCTTCCGCCCTGAGCTTAAAACGCTGGATTTTGCCGGTGGCGGTCTTGGGCAATTCAGTCCGGAACTCGAGCCAGCGCGGATATTTGTAGGCGGCGAGCTTTTGCCGGCAGTGATCCTGCAGTATCCGCGCCAGCTCGTCGCCGGCGCCGTCGGGCGATTTGAGGACGACGAACGCCTTCGGCTTGATCAACGCGTCGCCGTCGGGCCAGCCGACCACCGCGGCTTCGAGCACGTCGGGATGGCTTTGCAGCACGCCCTCGACTTCGAACGGCGACACATACATGCCTGAAACTTTGAGCATGTCGTCGCGCCGGCCGCAGTAGACGTAATAGCCTTCTTGGTCCTCGACGTATTTGTCGCCCGAGCGTGTCCATTCGCCGAGGAATGTCGAGCGCGATTGCTCGCGATTGTTCCAGTACATCATTGCGCTGGTCGGCCCGCGCACTTGCAGTTCGCCCATCTCGCCGCGTGTCGCGATGATTTTGCCGTCATCGTCGACCAGGCGCAGATCGTAGCCGTCGAGTGGCTTACCGCTGGTGCCGTATTTCACGTCGCCCGGACGATTGGTGAGGAAGATGTGCAGCATTTCGGTGGAGCCGATGCCGTCGAGAATATCGACACCGTAACGCTCGCTCCAGCGCCGGCCGACGTCGGGCGGCAGCGCTTCGCCGGCCGACACGCAGCGCCGCATTTTCACCTCGGCGCGCTCCGGTGCGGCGGGACTGGCGAGGAAGCCGGCATAAAATGTCGGGACCGCATAGAACACGGTGACCTCGTATGTCTTGAGAATTTCGGCGACGAGGTCGGGCGTCGGCCGCTGCGGCAGCAGCACCGTCGTGGCGCCGACCGACATCGGGAAGGTCAGCGCATTGCCGAGGCCATAGGCGAAAAACAGCTTCGCCACCGAATAGCAGACGTCGTTTTCGGTGAGGCCGAGGATCGGCGCGGCGTAGAGATCGTCGGTGAGCTTGAGATCGGCATGGGTATGTACGGCGCCCTTCGGTTTGCCAGTCGAGCCCGAGGTGTAAAGCCAAAAGCACATATCGTCGCGCGTGGTCGACGCGGTCGCGGCATCAGCCTTGGCTGCAGCGAGCAAGTCATCGAAGCGCTGGTGGCCTCTAGCGTCGTCGCCGGAGACGATGACATGAACGAGGGTCTTGCTGGCTTCGATCGCCTTGGCGAACTTTGGCAACAGCTCCTCGGAAACGATCAGCAGTCGGGCGCGCGAATCCTCGAGCATGAAGCGGTAGTCGTCTTCGGTCAGAAGTGTGTTAACCGGCACCGCGACCACGCCTGCCTTGATGGCGCCGAGAAAAGCGGTCGGCCAGTCGATCGTGTCCAGCAAACACATCAGCACGCGCTCTTCGCGGCGGATGTCGAGCGCGCGCAGTACATGGCCGAACCGCTCGACCCGCGCCGCCAGCGCCGCGTAACTGTAGCTGCCGCGGTGATCGATATAGGCGGCCTTGTCGCCACGCCCGGCGTCGAGATTGCGCTTGAGGATGTCGGCGGCGAAATTGTAGTCGCGCGGGATGGCGTCGGCGGACGCACTCATCGCGGCATATCCTCCCCCGGGACGCACCCCACGAATTGCCCATGAATTGGCAATGGCGTGCCCACTCAACGCATTATGACGGTGCGAAAATTCGACTGCAATGCCGCTGGCAGGTCGGCCAAATTGCGCTATGACATTGCCTCGCCGACCACGCCGCCGCCGGAGTAAGCGTCATGATTACAAGTAGCGATCGTATCCTGACCACCCATGTCGGCAGCCTGCCGCGCAACGAGACGCTCAGCGACCTTCTCGTGGCGCAGGAGGACGGCAAGAGCCTCGATCCGAAAATGCTGGCGGGCGAAATGGACAAGGCAGTCCGTCACGTCGTGCAAAAGCAGATGGAAGCCGGCGTCGATATCGGCAATGACGGCGAGCAGCGCCGCATTGGCTTTCAGACCTACGTACCGCAGCGCATGTCGGGCTTTGCCGGCGTGTCGAAGCGCCGCCGCGGTATGGAGTTCGAGAATTTTCCCGAACTGATGAGTTACCTGATGCGGCGGTTCCCGAATCCGCCGAAGAGCCAGCACGGCGCGCCCGAGGCGCAAGCCGAGATCAAATATCGCGACCTCAAGCCGATCACCGACGAGACTACAGGCTTCAACAGGATCGCCGGCGAGTTGCACGCGTTCTCCGAGCGGTTCATGACAGCGGCGTCGCCCGGCATCATCTCGACCACGATGCTCAATGCCTATTACGACTCTCATGATGCTTATCTTGATGCCATCGCGCGCGAGATGCGCAACGAGTATCTGGCGATCAACAAAGCGGGCCTGGTATTGCAGATCGATGCGCCGGACCTCGCCATGGATCGCACCATGATGTACCGCGACCTGTCGGACGCAGATTTCGTCAAGCGCTGCGAGCGCCACGTCGCCGCGATCAACATGGGCATCGAGGGCATCCCGCGCGATCGGGTTCGGCTTCACGTCTGCTACGGCAACTGGGAAGGCCCGCACATTTACGATATCGCGCTCGACAAGATTCTGCCGGCGCTCTACCAGGCCAAGGTCGGCGCGCTGTCGATCGAGTTCTCCAATCCGCGCCATGCCCACGAATACTCGGCCCTCAAGCGCGTGCCGTTCCCGAAGGACATGATCCTCGTCCCCGGCGTGGTCGAGACCACCAGCAACTTCGTCGAGCATCCCGAAGTCGTGGCGCGCCGCATCGAAGAAGCGGTGGCGACCATCGGCGACCGCGAGCGCGTCATCGCTTCGACCGATTGCGGCTTCGGCACCTTTACGCGGCGGGAGTGGGTCATCGAGCCGGCGGTCTGGCTCAAGCTCAAGGCGATCCGCGACGGCGCCGACATCGCGTCCACGCGGCTGTGGGGAAAGAAGGTCGCGTGAGCGAGCTTATCCTCTACGATTTCGGCAATTCGGTCTGTTGCCAGAAGGTGCGCATTACATTGCGCGCAAAACAGCTTCGTGGCAGGCGATCGGCGTCGATCTGTTCAAGGCCGAGCAATACGATCCGAAATATCTCAAGCTCAATCCCAAAGGCGTGGTGCCGACCCTGGTTCACGACAGCAAGCCGGTGATCGAATTGACCCTGATCTGCGAATATATCGACGAGACTTTTCCGCATGCGCCAAAGCTCATTCCCGCCGATCCGTGGCTGCAAAGCCGTATGCGGCTGTGGAGCAAATTCGTCGACGAGGGTTTGTTCGACGGCGTCACCGAGATCAGCTTTTCGGCGATGTTCCGCGAGCGGATGAAGGCGATGCCCGAGGAGATCCGCCAGGCTCGCTTTCGCAATGTCGGCGATCCGCGCCGCACCGATCGCTTCAAGTCGACTTACGAGCACGGCGTGCAATCGCCGTTCGTGGTGCACGCCGTCGCCGCCTATGAGCGGGCGTTCAAGCTGCTCGAGGCGACGCTTGCCGAGGACGGCGGGCCGTGGATACTTGGCACCAATCCGTCGCTCGCCGATATCAACCTGATGCCGTTTGCTGCGCGCCTCGACTATCTCGGGCTACTCGACTTATGGACGGAAAGCCGGCCGCATGCGCAGGCCTGGTGGGCGCGCGCCAGCGACTGGCCGAGCTTTAAATCCGGGCTGCACGAGCTTATCTCGGCCCATGAGTTCACCGAGATGGCAACCCACGGCCCGAAAGTCCGCGACGGCATTGCCGCGCATCTCGCGACGCTCAGGAGCGCCGCTTAAGTCAGTCTCTATTCAATCAGACAGCGAGGACCAGCACCGTGATCGATCTGTACACCTGGACGACGCCGAATGGCCGCAAGGCCTCCATTGCGCTTGAAGAAATGGGCTTGCCCTACACCGTGCACGCGGTGGATATCGGCAAGGACGAGCAATTCAAGCCGGAATTTTTGAAGATCAGCCCGAACAATCGCATTCCGGCGATCGTCGATCGCGATAACGGTCTGAGCCTGATGGAATCCGGCGCGATCCTGATCTATCTTGCCGACAAGTGCGGCAAGCTGCTGCCGAAGTCCGGCGATGCGCGCTACACCACCATCGAATGGTTGATGTGGCAGATGGGTGGTCCCGGGACCGATGTTCGGCCAGGTGCATCACTTCACCAAGTACAATCCGGGCAAGGCGCCTTACGCCGAGGAGCGCTATCTGAAAGAGGCACACCGGCTCTATGGCGTGCTCGACCGGCGGCTCGCCGACCACGAATTCGTCGCCGACGCGTATTCGATCGCCGATATCGCCATCTGGCCGTGGGTCTCGCGCTTCGAATGGCAGACCGTCGATCTCAACAAATATCCCAACGTGAAGCGCTGGTACGTCGCCATCGCCAAGCGTCCGGCGACGGTCAAAGGCTACAAAGTGCCGAAGGACGTCGGCGAGGTGCCGATGCCGGCGTGACGTGAACGTTTCCCTGATGCGGCGCTGCGCCTGGGAAACGCATATAGTATTGCCAAAGTACTCAGGGAGCCGGCCATGGACGAAATAACCCGCGATCCGACGACGATCCGCGCCGAGGACGTCAACCCGCGCTACAACTGGGGCCGCGCGCTGCCGGCGCTCGGCATCACGGCGGTCGATTTCGAGGAGCGGGTCGATTACCGGCGGCTGCACCGCTACCGGCTCGGCCGCGTGAAGCAGGCGCTGGAGAAGTCCGAGCTTGGCGCGCTCTTGGTGTTCGACGTCAACAATATCCGCTATTGCACCTCGACCAAGATCGGCGAATGGGAGCGCGACAAGCTGTGCCGCTGGGCGCTGATCACGCGCACCAGCAACGATCCGATCCTGTGGGATTTCGGCTCCGCCGCCGTGCACCACAAGCTCTATACGCCGTGGCTCAAGCCGGAGAATTGCAAGGCCGGCCTGATCGGCCTGCGCGGCACCGTGAATCCTGCCTTCGGATTAATGGCGCGTCACGCCAAGGAGATCGCGTCGCTGATCAAGGAAGCCGGCTGCGAGAAGATGCCGGTCGGCGTCGACATCATCGAGCCGCCGATGCTGTTTGAGCTGGAAAAGGCGGGCCTGAAAGTCGCCGACGGCCAGCAGACCATGCTGGAAGCGCGCGAGATCAAGTCGGCGGATGAAATCGCGCTACTCAACCGCTCGGCCGCGATGGTCGATGGCGCCTATCACCTGATCCACGAGCAACTCAAACCCGGCGTGCGCGAGAACGACATCGTCGCCGAGGTCAACAAGTTCCTCTATCACCACGGCTCCGACGACGTCGAAGCCGTCAACGCAATATCCGGCGAGCGCTGCAATCCGCATCCGCACAATTTCACCGACCGCATGCTGCGGCCCGGCGACCAGGCGTTCTTCGACATACTGCAAAGCTTCATGGGTTACCGCACCTGCTACTACCGCACCTTCAACGTCGGCCGCGCCACCCCGGTGCAGCACGATGCCTACAAGAAGGCGCGCGAGTGGCTCGATCTCGCCATCGACCTGATCAAACCGGGCGTCTCCACCGACCGTGTATGCAGCGTGTGGCCGAAGGCGCAGGATTTCGGCTTCCCCGACGAGATGACGGCGTTCGGTTTGCAATTCGGCCACGGCATCGGCTGCGCCATCCACGAGCGGCCGATCATCTCCCGCGTGGTCTCGCTCGAGCATCCGACCGAGATCAAGGAAGGCATGGTGTTCGCGCTGGAGACTTATTGTCCCGCCACCGATGGCTTCTCCGCCGCGCGCATCGAGGAGGAAGTGGTCGTCACCGACAAAGGCTGCCGGGTCATCACACTGTTCCCGGCCGAGGAATTGCCGATCGCCAATAAGTATTGATACCTCTTATTCCGCGGGTCCCCGCGCAAGCGAGACCCGGTGCTGGATTCCCGCTTGCGCGGGAATGAGCGGTCCTCATCAACTGAAACGTACTCATGACATCAAACGAACTGCCCAAAACCGCCATCGCCGAACATCTGGCGCAGAAGATTTGTGCGCTCGATGCGTCGCGCTTGCCCGATGCTGTGCGCGCCAAGTGCGAAGACTTGCTGGTCGATGTCGTCGGCCTCGCCGTCACAGCGCGCAACGAGGATTATGTGAAGGCCGTGCTTGCCGCGTGCGATGACGACGGGCCGTGTACCGCGATCGGCCACGCGCGCACGCTGTCGGCAGCGGCGGCTGCGCTGGTCAACGGCACGGCGGTCCATGGCGAGGATTTCGACGATACGTTCGAGGGCGGCCCGGTCCATGCCGGCGCAGTTGTCGTGCCTGCGGTACTGGCGGCCTGTGAGCGGCACAATCTCGACGGCCGCGCCGCGTTGCTCGGCATCGCTGTCGGTGTCGAAACGATGTGCCGGCTCAGTACGGTCGCGCCGACGCTCACCCACAAGGCCGGTTTTCATCCGACCGCGGTGTTCGGCGCCATGGGGGCCGCGGCCGGCGTCGGCGCGGCGCTGAAACTTAATCCGCGCCAGATGGTCGATGCGCTCGGCACCGTCGCCTCGATGGCGAGCGGCATCATCGAATATCTGGCCGAGGGCGCCTGGACCAAGCGGCTGCACGCCGGCTGGGCTGCGCAATCGGGTATTCGCGCGGCGCTGCTTGGCCGCGCCGGCTTTGTTGGGCCGCGCACGGTGTTCGAAGGTGTGCACGGCTTCTTTCACGGCTTCGCCAATACCACCAAAGGCGATTACGACGCCATCGCTCGGCGACTTCGGCGAGCGCTGGGTGACCGAAACGCTCGCATTCAAGCCGTATCCGTGCGGGACCATGACGCATCCCTACATAGACTGCGCGCGGCGGCTCGCGGCGCGCGGTGTTAAATCCGACGACGTCGTCGACATGGTGTGCGAGGTCGGCGAGGGCACGGTGCACCGGTTGTGGGAGCCGCTCGCCGCCAAGCAGAAGCCCGCCAACGGCTACGCCGGAAAATTCTCCACACCGTACTGTGTCGCCGCCGGCTTCGTGCGCGGCAATGTGGGTCTCGGCGATTTTTCCGATGCGGCGGTGCGCGATCCGGCGGTCGTCGCGCTTGCTGGAAAAGTGCGCTACCAGATCGATCCAAAAAATCCCTATCCGAAGAATTTCACCGGCCACATCCGTGCCACGCTGCGCGACGGCACCGTGGTCGAGGAACGCCAGCCCTACATGCGCGGCGGCGCGCAGGAGCCGCTGACGCGCGCCGACATCCAGGATAAGTTCCTGCTCAATGTCGCGAATGGCGGCTGGGATGCCGACCGCGCCGCGAGGAGTTTGGAAGTTATAGGAACACTGTTCGACGGACCGGTGGATCTGATCGCGTTGCGCGCATAGGGGGATGCGCGTAACGCCCAGCGACGATGGAGTAAGGGCATATGTCCGTTTTGCGATCGAGCGGTGCGTCCCGCGCAGGCTTGGTGCTCATCGCAGGCGCGCTCGCACTGGTGGCCGGTATCGGCCCGGCGTGGGCGCAGATTAGTTCTTTTTCGGTCGGCACTGATCAGCCGATCTCCTACCCGAGCAACCTGACGAGCTGGCCCGACGAGCATGTGACCTTCTTCCCGTCGCCGGCGGCCAACGGATTTCTCGTTTTCGGATCGAGCGCGGTCACGGGCGGGATGGGCGGCGCGGTGGCGCTCCAATCCCAAAACCTGCAGACGTTCAATTTGGCGACCGGTCTCGGCTATAGCGAGCAGGTCATGAATCCGCCGGTCGCGTTCGGGTCGTGCAATCCCAGCTACAATGCCGAATTCGATGAAAATTATACCGGGCCTGGAACGGTGGTGCAGGACCCGACGCTGCCGCCCGGCAATCTGATCATGATCTACGAGGCTGAGAAATCACTGCCCAGGCGGTGTTAATGTGTTTGATTATTACGCCACCGCCGGCTTGGCGCGCTCCTCGGACAACGGCAAAACCTGGCCACAACCGGTGGACAATGTGCTCGGCGGTCAGAACCGCTACCCGATCCTGTCGATCGCAACGCCGCAGCCGACAGACCCGGCCAATCAGCAGATCAATCTGGGCAATGCAATCCCGACCGCATTCGTCGATGGCAACTACATATACGTCCCTTATAAATCCTTCCAACCGTCAGCAAATGACGGGTTGATCCGGGTCGCGCGCGCCAATCTGATCACCGACAATGTCGGTGGCACTCTGCAGTTTCACAAATGGAACAACGGCGCGTTCAGTCAGCCTGGCATCGGCGGGTCCGACAGCGGCGTCATGCCCGCAAAGGTTTGCCCCGGAAACGAGAGACAGCCGGAGATCAGCCGCAACGACGCGCTCGGGCGCTACGTGATGATTTTCGTGTGTATTTACACCGCGCCGGCCGGTCAGGCCGCCTGGTACTACTCGACCGCGACAAGTCTCGACAGACAGAACTGGACGCCGCCCCAGATCATCACGAATTCGCTTAACACCGTTTTCAATCCGTGCATGGGCGCGAGCGCGGGCGGCACCCAGTTCGACGGCTGGTATCCGTCCTCGGTGTCGGCCAACGCCGCACAGGGCCATACGCTGAGAACCGGTCAAATCTATTTCCTCAATGGCTGCGATGGTGGTTCGATGCGCGCATTCGACTACCGCAATTTCACGATAACAGGCGGCTTCGCCACGCACGACTTCAACGGCGACGGCGCCAGCGACATTCTTGTGGCGCAACAGCAATGGCAACTTGGGACAATGGCTGATGAACGGCGCGGCCATTTTGCAGGCCACTACGCTTGGCAATGTGCCGGCCCTCTGGTCCGTCGTCGCCCAGCGTGACTTCACCGGCAACGGCGATGCCGACATTCTCTGGCGCGATACCGCGGGCAACATCGGGATGTGGCTGATGAACGGCAGCCAAATCGCGTCGTCGACGATCCTCGGCAATGTGCCTGCCAACTGGTCAGTGGCCGGCAGCGGCGATTTTAACAACGACCAAAAGGCCGACATTCTCTGGCGCGACACCGCCGGCGATGTCGGCATCTGGTTCATGAACGGGGCGGCAATTCAGCAATCGGCGGTCGTGGGCAAGGTGTCGACCAACTGGATCATCGCCGGGGCCGACGTGAGCGGTGACATTTTCTGGCGCAACACCGTGACCGGTGAGGTTGGCATGTGGGTGATGAACGGCACCCAGATCGCCCAGACGGCAGACTTCGGCATCGTGCCGCTCAATTGGACGATCGCCGGTGTCGGCGACTTCGACGGCAACGGTTCGACAGACATCTTATGGCGAGACACCAGCGGCAATGTCGGACTGTGGCTGATGAACGGCACGCAAATCATGTCGTCTGCCGTGCTCGGCAATGTCCCTCTCACCTGGTCGATCGTCCAAACCGGCGATTATAACGGCGACACCAAGAGCGATATTCTCTGGGTCGACACTCTGGGGAATGTCGCCGCCTGGTTCATGAACGGCGCAACCGTGTCGTCGGTGGCGACCTATGGCAATGTCGGAACCGCCTGGAGCGTGCAGTCGCTCAACGCCGAGTGATGTAATAAATCAACGGCACGTCATGAGTGCATGCCGGCGTTGAATCCCACAGTGCTGCTGGCTCGATTGCCTTATGGTTTTTTCTTTCGCCGCGGTCGGCGTGCGTAGTCCCGCACGCAGCGCTGCAAATCGATGAAATTCTGGTGAAGCTGCTCGAGCGTGAAGCCGAGGGCAAAAACCGGCTCGACTTCGTTGCTGGTGAGCGGCTGCGTCAGACCCTCGCTGCGCACCGCTTCGACCTCCGCGATGTAGGCGAAGAGTGCGGCTTCGTAACCATCGAGCGGCGGCGGCGTGTTTCGCCGGTCCAGCGCGGCTGCGCTATCGTTGAGAAAGGCGCTTGCCGCGGCGCCCACGCGGGCGAGCGGTTCGCTCAGGCGCGCCCGCAGTGTGTCGGGCAGCGGTTTTACTCCAGCGCGGCCGAGGATCACCAAATCGTGCCGCAGCCGCAGCATCGTGCGTGACAGTGGGCCGGGATCCGGCTGCGACGCCAGCGTGATGAGAATTTCGTGCTGCGCCTCTGTTGTAATCTGCTGGAAACGCGTGACTGCGGCGCCGATGTCATTCTGGATGCGGCTGTTTTCCGCTGCGTCAAGCCCGGCAGTGAAGCCGGTCAGGAGTTCCGGTAGGTCGCGCGCGAACCGCTCCAATAAACGAGCCGCAGCGCTCAGGCGCATATGATTCGCCCGCTGGGGAAAGACCAGCAGCGAAACAACCACCGCGATGATCCCGCCCAGTGCCACTTCACCAGACCGCGTGATGGCTGACGCGATCGGGCCTTCACCGAATTGACCGGCAATGAGGATGACCAGCACCGCCGAGAACGGCGCAACCCGGAAATTCGGATTGAACGCCGCCACAAGCGCCAGCGGCGCGATCGCGAGCGCCATGACAAAAGCCTCCGCCAACGGCGTGTTGTGCGGAACGAGTATACCGAGGACCGCGCCATAGATGGCGCCGCCGACCGTGCCGATGATGTATTCGAGTGTCGCGCGCACCGATCCGCCGGCGCTCATCTGAGTCACCACGATGGCGGTGAGGATCATCCAAAGCCCATTCAACGGAATGTGCAACGCCTGGCCGACCGCGAACGCCGCCAGGCCAGACGCCGTCATGCGCACGCAAAAGCGCCAACGCGGTCTGGAAGCGCGCAGCAAGGCAGCAATGCGATGCGAGGGGGCGGCGTTGTCCTGTGTCATCGGCAGCGTTCAGGTTTGCCGCTCATCAGCGGCGGGGGTAATAAGAGCGTATCCGCACATTCAAGGCAAAGTCGCAGCGCGGCGGCCTTCGGCTTCGTGGTTTGGGCTTTGTGTCACGTCCCTGCCTGCGTTTGTGGGACGGAGACGGCGAGGAAGTTTGAGCATGAATCACGGTCAGGTTGCCAAGCTCGGCGAAGCCGCCCGGGACATGAAAGCGGAACAAATTGACGCGGTCGTCGTCATTGGGTTTCGCACCGCGCTTGCCTGCAAGGTCGCGAATGTGCCGACAGTTGTCGCCTTTGGCTGCGGCGATCCAGTCGCGACACATCTGATCGACTCGCTGGCGCGTCCCGGAGGGGTGGTTACCGGCATTTCCGATGACGCCGCTGCGCTTTCGACCAAGCGTCTCGCGCTGATCAAGCAGGCTGTTCCGAACGTGCGCCGCGTCGCGATGCTGTGGAACCGGGATGACCTTGGCATGACCATGCGTTACGAATTGTCGTCGGCTGCTGCCCAGTCGCTCGGAGTGGCGGTACAACCACTCGGCGTGCGCGAGCCAAATGACTTCAACGGGGTTTTCGAGGCCATGGATGGCGAAAGGCCGGACGCCATTCTGATGGTCGCCGACTCGCTGACGGGGCTCAATAGAAAGCGGGTATTCGATTACGCAAATGCACACAGTATTCCAGCAATGTACGAATACGATTTCTTTGTCCGTGACGGCGGCTTGATGTCCTATGGCGCGGACATCAAGGAATCATTCGAACGCGCCGCCGACCTCACTGCGCACATTTTCGGCGGCGCAAAACCGGGCAATTTGCCCTTTGAGGAACCAACCCATTACCCGCTCGTGGTCAATCTGAAGGTTGCCAAATCCACGGGCATCAGCCTGCCGAACGATTTTCTAGCGCTCGCCGACGAGGTGATCGAATAGACGCACCGTTTGCTGCGTCTGCTCAAGGCTGCTCTTGGCCCTGAACGGCGCTAAGTGCGCGCACCAACTTCGTCGCGATTGGGGGCAAAGCGGACCCGGCTGGCGGGCACTCAATGCGACGGGCTTGACCCAACTCGGACATTGTCAACGGCTGAAGAGGGGGTAGAATTTAGATTAGTTTGCCTGATGATGGAGGATGTAATGTTTAGGCTCGTGACCACAATGTTTTTTGCGGCCGCATTCGTATTCTTAACGCAAGACCATAGCGTCGCGCAAAATGCTCCAAAGAAAGGCACTTACGCGGGCTGCATGGCGAATCTTCAGAAAAAGGGCTCTAGCCCTAGTCGAGCATCTGAATGGTGCAGTAGACACGGTTACAACTAAATTGCTCAGCTGCTGGCTCGCTCGTACGAGAAAGAGCCGACTGCCGGGGTAGTCCGCAATGCCGTCTCCTGGCCCTGAGCGTCATTTGGCGGCGACGAAACAAATCGGTCGGCTACCGGAGGCATAACGGACATTCCGGATCAGCTGACAGCTTCGCCTCGGTCGCGTCTGAACCACAGCGGAAGTCGCGGGCCTCGCCAATTGGTGCTCCGCCCCGTGGCCCGACAGGGCCGCCCGGCGGCACTCACATAATTGGTTCGCAGCGACCTGGGCTCGCGCTGATCTAGGCATGTGTCACGTCACCGATATGTCTTTTGACATGCGAATTCGCGTATTGTTCATAAGATATTGGGGCCGGAACTCGTTTGTGTCTTTTGATAAAGAACGAATATCCTGATCGCCTTATCGTAGCGATTCCTTTTTTGACGGTACAGGAATGGCTCCGATTGATGTTCTTTTAAATAAATTGGCAGAGCATTCGCCTCTCGAGTTCGACGACATAAAAAAAATACGTCTTTTGCCCTGCACTACGCAGGTGCTTTCGCCGGGACAAGACTTTGTCCACCAAGGCGATTTCCCTCGAGCTTCGGCAATTGTCATTGAGGGCCTGATTGCGAGGTATCACACCTTGGAATCTGGCGGACGCCAATACTTATCGTATCACTTGCCTGGCGATTGGCCTGACGCTCAGGCGCTATTCCTGGACCGGATGGACCACTCTGTGTGTGCAGTAGGGAGGGCCATGGTTTGCGCTGTTCCTCATAACGAGTTGATCGAGTTATTTTGCGAGCGACCGACGATAGCATTCGCGGTTTGGCGCCAAACTTTGATCGACGCGTCGATCTTTCGTGAAGCCATAACAAATAATAGCAGTCGCGATGGTTTGACCCGTTTGGCTCATCTCTTTTGCGAGCTTTATTTCAGGGCGAAACAAGCTGGTCTCGTGAAAGCAAACATTTGCAATCTGCCCTTAACTCAAACGCAGATTGGAGAAACGCTGGGCATGTCCCTCGTCAGTGTAAATCGGAATCTTCAGCGGCTACGAAAGCATGCACCCGCTGACTTCAAGGCCGGTAAATTGATTGTGAGAGATTGGGAAAAACTTGCAGCTCTTGGCGAATTCGATCCTCAATATCTTCATCAGAAGTTACGGGCGAAGAGGTGAATTATTGATGCCAGCACGGGAAAAACGACCGCTAACAGTAGTCTCGGCACCCAGCGTCGGCCGCGCCATCAGCGCCCCACCCATCTTAGACGCCAGCACCCATACTATTGATTACACTTGCGGCAAATGTTGCACCGTTCTCATGCACGCTGAGGCTGATCAAGTGCACGGGTTACTCATCCATTGCAGTATTTGCGGAACCTATAACGCTACCGATCCATAGGGTGCGTTATTTGAAATCTACCGACACGAGAGTGGCAAGACGCCGAGAGTGAGCGCGCACGAAAGTGTGACCGTTGCGGCAGCGACATGAAATACATTGGCGAGTTGCCAGCGATAGGACCTTGGCCCGAGACGCATGCAGTCCATTGCACTGAATGCAAGCACTCAGTGATGGACAAACGATAGGCGCCCTCAGTTGGAGGCCTCTTTCATTTCAAGCGCAATGCTGCTTATTGGCCCTCGCGTCATTTCGCTGTCTCGCAGCAATTCGATCGCTTTCGGACTGAAGCGGACATTGGCCAGGTTGATGAGTACACGGCCCAGCGGAAGGGGGGCTCGTCTCTACGAATCATTCGCGGAGTGACGGTGTCTTTTCGGTGGCGGCGGATATTTGCAGATCGTTGGGAGGTATTTTTATTTGCAACTAACAATGATTCAACAAAGACTTGGATGAAGCGCGTCCGCTGGTCCCGAAATTTGCTTGACGGACGCCGTTGCAAAAGATTGATGGCGATTAATCCCGTTCGCCGTGAAGGACATCAGCCGGTGACCCTGGCTGATCGGAACGGGATGCGGTGCCCGCGGGCGGCGGCTCGTCACCTCCGCTCCCGGGCGTCTCGGGTATCAAGCCTGCCGGCACTATGACCGGCGCGCGAGGTGCTCGCTGGAAGTGCGGTGATGCGTCGGCGGCGAACCCGCCTCGTGGCGCTCTCCGCACGAAGCCTGGCCCGGGGTGAGCCTTGGGACGATGACTCCCTTAGGTAAGAGCCGTGGTGGAACGCCGATAGGCGAGCGCGCCTTGCAAGGCGCGCGCCGCACCGGAAGGTGTGGTGGTTTTCGTGAACAGCGTCTGTCGGCGTTCCGCTTTCCTTTGCCTTCTTCTTACGCTTACATGTCGTGGCTCGAAGCATTGATCGTGAGGATGCCAGTGACCACCGCCGGCGTGCTCTGACGAAGATCGGTGCGAGAGCGAGACGTTTTCGTGGCTTCATTGCCGTCGTGACGACACCTCGGATGCAGACCGCATCGCGAGAACGAGATCGCTTGTTCCACCTCTGCCCGCGCGAGGCGAGAGGGAGTGGGGCGCATCGCGAGAATGCTTTCGTCTGTCCCCGCTGCGTAGCGAAGCGGGGCGGGGACGGCTAAGGTCACTGCTCAAAGAAAGGGTGGGAGGAAACATGGCCACGATGATCGCTGCGCGGCTGCACGCCTACGGCTCGCCGATGACGCTCGACCGCATCGACGTGCCGGAGCCACGGCCGACCGATGTGCTGGTCGAGGTCAAAGCCTGCGGCGTCGTTCCCAATCTCGCGCGCGTGGTGAGCAATTTCTTCGGCTCGCTCACGCCCGACAACAAGATGATGCCGCCGCTGCCGGCGATCTTTGGTCTCGATCCGGCCGGCGTCGTCGCCAAGGTCGGCGAGCAGGTTTTTTCCGTGCAGCCGGGCGAGCGCGTCTACGTCAATCCCGGGCGCTCGTGCGGTTCATGCCGGATGTGCCGCAGCGGTCAGCCGCATGATTGTCCGTACTGGACGCTGCAGGGTTATTTCGGCCGCTCGCAGGACATCATGCGGGCGTACCCGTATGGTGGGCTGGCGCAATTCATCACCGCGCCGGCGACCGCTTTGGTCAAATTGCCGGATAGATGTGAGCTTCGAAGCCGCCGCACGGTTCGGCTATTACGGCACCGCCTATGCGGCGATGAAGAAGCTCGGCGTCGGGCCCGGGCAATCGCTTCTCATCAACGGCATCAGCGGGCAGCTTGGTCTCAACGCCGCGTCGCTGGCGCTGGCGATGGGCGCGACGACCATTCTCGGCACTGGCCGCAATCAGGCGCTGCTCGATCGCGTCAAGGCGCTGGCGCCCGGACGCATTGAGGTCCTCTCTGTTCCAAATGCGCCGGCGCAGAATGCGTCACCGGCCAATCCCGATCCGCTCGTGGCCTGGGCGAAGAAGATGACAGATGGCTACGGTGTTGACGGCATGATCGATTGCCTGCCGCCGGGCGCGCCGGCAAGCGCGATGATGCGCGCGCTGTATTGCCTGCGCCGCGGTGGCCGCGCGGTCAATGTCGGCGCGGTCATGGAAACGCTGCCGCTCAATGCGTTCTGGATGATGACCAACCGGATCGGCTTGCAGGGCTCGGTCTGGTTCACCACCGGCGAAGGCGAAGACATGGCGGCGATGGCCGCAGCCGGCACGCTCGACCTCTCCGTGCTCGAGCACCGGGTGTCGCCGCTGTCCAAGGTCAACGAGGTGCTCGCCGGAATGGATGCGCGCGACGGCGGCTTCACCAATTTCGTCATCGATCCGACGCAGGGTCAGCTAGGAAGGCTTACTTATAAATCGAGCTTGATCAGCAACGGTTGGGGACACAAATACGAGGCTTTGGGGGGCACAAAAGAGGAGTTTAAGGACATGGCCGCTCTCCCCTTGATCGTTTTCGATGTCAACGAGACGCTTCTCGACCTTGAAACGATGGCGCCAACCTTCGAGCGCATCTTCCGTGACAAGAGCGCCATGCGCCTATGGTTCGCCAACCTCATCATGTATTCGGCGGCCCTGACTGTCGCTGGCTGCTACGTTCCGTTCACCGATATCGGTTCGGCAGTGATGAAAATGCTGGCGGATACGCGCGGCATCAAGATTGATGGCAAGGACAAGAAAGAGCTCACGGAAAAGTTTTCCACCATGCCACCCCACCCAGAGGTTCCAGCGGCACTACGCAAATTACGCGGCGCAGGTTTCCGGCTCTTCACGCTCACGGATAATCTGCTGGAGGTTCAAACCCGCCAGCTGGAACATGGCGGCATCGCCGATCTCTTTGAGCGACGATTCAGTGCCGACGGGGTAAAGCATCACAAACCATCGCGCCAGGCTTATGGCTACGTCGAGCGAGAGCTCGGGCTTGAGCCCTCCCGGTTCTGTCTTATCGCCTGCCACACCTGGGACACTCTCGGCGCCGTCGCGGCCGGATGGAGCGCCGCGCTGATCAAGCGTGCCGGCAACGATGTTTTGGAAGTCGGTCCACAGCCGCAATTTGTGGGTGATGACCTCAACGACGTTGCCGATCAACTCATTGCCCGACACAAGGGGGGAGCGTAACCGTCTGGTCATCATCGCCGCATCCGTTTAGGGGGCTGATCGTAAGCTCGGAGTGGGGATGAACGAGACGAGAAAACCTGCTAAATCCTTTTGCCAACGACAACCAGACCAAAAGCCCAGTGAGGACGTCATGTACGGCAATCTCGAATTGTTCATCGGCGGTAAGTGGCACGGCGCTGACGGCCGCAAAGGCGAGGACGTGATCAATCCGGCGACCGAAAAGCCGCTCGCCCGCTTGCCGCATGCCAGCACCGCCGATCTCGATCAAGCGCTGGAAGCAGCCGGCAAAGGCTTCGCGGTATGGCGTGCCACCTCGGCCTATGACCGTTGCAAGATTTTGCATAAAGCGGCCGACCTGATGCGCGAGCGTTTCGACGCGATCTCCAAGATCATGGTGCTGGAGCAGGGCAAGACCTATCCGGAAGCCCGCGCCGAGGTGATAACGTCGGCCGATATCATCGACTGGTACGCCGAAGAAGGACGCCGCTCGTACGGCCGCATCGTGCCGGGCCGCGGCAAGGGCGTCCGCCAGCTCGTGCTACAGGAGCCGATCGGCATCGTCGCGGCATTCACGCCGTGGAATTTCCCGGTGCTGACGCCGGCGCGGAAAATCGGCGGCGCGCTTGCGGCCGGCTGCTCGCTCATCCTCAAGGCGTCGGAAGAAACGCCCGGTGCTTGCGTCGAGATGGTGCGCTGCTTCGTCGATGCCGGTTTACCGGCGGGCGTGCTCAATCTGGTGTTCGGCGTGCCTTCGGAAGTCTCCGAATATCTGCTCGGCAAGGACGCAGTGCGAAAGATTTCCTTCACCGGCTCGATCCCGGTCGGCAAGCACCTCGCCGCGCTGGCGGCGAAGGGCATGAAGCGCACCACCATGGAGCTTGGCGGCCATTCGCCGGTGGTGGTGTTTGCCGACGCCGATCCGGAAAAGGCGGCCGACACCATCGCGGCGTTCAAATATCGCAACGCCGGCCAGGTCTGCATTTCGCCGACGCGCTTCTATGTGCAGGAAGACGTCTACCCGCGCTTTCTCAAGCGCTTCACCGAATACGCCAGCGGCATCAAGCTCGGCGATGGCCTGGAGAAGGGCATCACCATGGGGCCGATGGCGAACGCGCGGCGCATCGAGGCGATGGAAGGTTTCGTCAACGACGCCAAGAGCCGCGGCGGCAAGATTCAGACCGGCGGCAAGCGGCACGGCAACCAGGGCTATTTCTACGAGCCGACGGTGATCACCGACATTCCGGACGACGCCAAGGTGATGAAGAACGAGCCGTTCGGGCCGCTGGCGCCGGTGGTGACCTTCAAGACTTTCGATGAAGTGGTCGAGCGCGCCAACTCGCTGGAATACGGGCTTGCGGCTTATGCCTTCACCACGTCGAACGCGACTGCGGCGGCAGATCGGCGACGCGCTGGATTCCGGCATGGTCGGCGTCAACTCGATCGCGATCTCGACGCCGGAGACGCCGTTCGGCGGCGTCAAGGAAAGCGGTCACGGCAGCGAAGGCGGTATCGAAGGCCTCGGCGCCTATCTCGTCACCAAGTTCATCTCGCAGGGCTGAACGCTTGACGTCCTGCTTACAAAGGGCAATGTCCGGAACGGAGTGATAGCAGGCACGGGGCAGGGCCAGGTGGCTGACGGCATAGCTGTTGTTCTCTTTTATGTCGTCTTGTTGCTGGGGATTTTTGCGCTCGTTCGCCGCAAAAAAATCCGCGAATGGTGGCAGCGCCGCCGAGCGAGGGCGGCGACTGCCCCCGGTTCGGTGGATCTGGGCAAGCTCGGGGCCCGTCTGGCCGAGCTTGAAAAGACCTTCGGCCCGTTCGGATCGAATGCGGCGCATCCGAGCGCGCTGCTGACGCGGGCCGATTTCACCGAAGCCACCCAACTGCTTGCGGCGTCTGCGGTTCCGATCAACACCGTGCTGCAATATGTCGAAGGCAACAGCTGGGCGCTCTCCAGCGCGGCGCTTGTGGCTTTGCGCAAACGCGCCGACGCAACGGCCGCCATCGACCGCGTGCTCCTGCAGTGTGAATACTATTCGCCGTGGACGATGTATTTCGCGCTGGAATTTCTTGCCGAAGCCAAGCCGCGGCTGCCGGTCGGCGCGCCGGCGGCCTACGCCAAAGAAGGGTGGATCGACAATCGGTGGATGCTGAATATCTTCCGCGATTACTTCGCCGGATGTGCGGCACGCGAAGAGGCGGCGACGTTCGGCAATGCGCTTGCAGGACCTAGAGCTTCGTCCGCGACCTTCATTCGGCGTTTTCTGGCCAATGTCACGCATCCGTATGCGGCGGCGCTGATCGCCGAGCTCGATCGCAGCGCGCCAACTGTCGTTGATTTGGCGCCGAGCAAGAAGACGCTGAATTCCGTCGGCCGTTACTGGGACGACATGGAGAACGGCGCTTTGATCGAGCCGAAAGCTTGGCATGAGGCGTTTGCGCTCGCTGAAGCGGCACTGCGTCAGACTCCGCCGCGCTCTCTGCTGGTCTCGGGCGAGCCGATGGTCGGCAAAACTTCCTTCCTGCGGCTGCTTGCACAACGGCTGGCGTCAAACGGCTGGAACGTGTTCGAAGCAGGCGGCGCCGATCTGCAAGCCGGTCAGATCTATATCGGCGAGCTTGAGGGCCGTATCCGCCAGGTGATCGAAGGGCTCGACAGCAGCCATAAGACGATCTGGTACATCCCGGACATCCTGCAACTTGCCATGAGCGGGCGGCATAGTGGCCAGAGCGCGACGATGCTGGATCAGATCGTTCCGGCCATAGCCGCGGGACGTGTTTTGATCTGGTGCGAAACGACACCAAAAGGCATGGCTCGCTTGCTGCAAATCAAACCGTCGCTGCGCGGCCTGTTTGAGACGGTTACGATCGAGCCGTTGTCGCAAGTCGAGACGCTGCCGCTGGTCATTGACGTGATCGACAAGATGTCGAAGGCGGCTGACGTCCACTTCGATGGCGATTGCGCCAAAATCGCACTGGAAACGGCCAGTCAGTATCTTGGCAATTCCGGCCTGCCCGGCTCCGTTTTGCTGATGCTCAAACTGACGGCATCTCGGGCCAACAACGACCATGGCAAGGTTATTACGCCGCTGCAGGTCCTGGAAACGTTATCGCAGTTATCCGGCCTTCCGGTGTCGATCCTCGATACCAAAGGCCAGCTCGATCTGAAGTCGGTGCGGGACTTCTTCGCCGCCCGGGTGATCGGACAGGACGAGGCCGTCGAGGCCGTGGTGGACCGCGTCGCGATGCTCAAGGCCGGGCTGAATGATCCCGGCAAGCCTATCGCTGTGTTCCTGTTTGCGGGCCCTACCGGTACCGGCAAGACCGAGCTCGCAAAGGCGGTTTCGGAATTCTTGTTCGGAGATGTCGAACGGATGATCCGTCTCGACATGAGCGAATTCCAGACGTTCGATTCGATCGAGCAAGATTCTGGGTCAGAACGGTATGGCCGCCGCGGACGGCGACTCGCTGATCAGCCGCGTGCGCAAACAGCCGTTCTCGGTCATCCTGCTTGATGAATTCGAGAAATCGCATCCGAATATCTGGGATCTGTTTCTTCAGGCCTTCGACGAAGGCCGGCTGACCGACGCGATGGGGCAGGTCGCGGACCTGCGTCACTGCATCATGATCCTGACATCGAACCTTGGCGCCACCTCGCATCAAAGTCTCGGTCTTGGCTTTACACCGCGCGCCGACGCCTTCAGCAAGGACCAGGTTCTCCGCGCCATCAGCCAGACCTATCGGCCCGAATTCCAGAACCGTCTCGACAAGGTCATCGTGTTTCAACCGCTGACGCGCGATCTGATGCGAAGCATCCTGAAAAAGGAGCTCGCGGCGCTGCTCGACCGCCGCGGTCTAAAGGATCGCGCCTGGGCGATAGAATGGGAATCATCGGCGCTTGAGTTTCTGCTCGCGAAGGGCTTCTCGTCGGAGATGGGTGCGCGGCCGCTTAAGCGGGCGATCGATCAGTATCTGATTGCGCCGCTTGCCGGGATCATTGTGGAGCAGCGGTTCCCCGAAGGCGAGCAATTCCTCTTCGTCCGCAGCGACGGCAAGGGCATTCAGGTCGAATTTGTTGATCCGGACGCTGATACCGGCGGCATCGATCTGGCGGCTGCCGAGGCGGAGACGCCGCGATCAGAACTCGCCACGGTGATTCTGGCGCCGCAGGGGACGCTCGAGGAATTCAAGCATCTGCAGGCAGAATACGACGATGTCGAACGCGTGCTCGGTTCCCCGGACTGGGGAGCGTTGAAAGATAAGCTGGCTGCCGAAATGGCGTCCTCCGGCTTCTGGGAACGTGCGGATCGTTTCGGTACGCTGGCCCGCTTTGCGCTGATGGATCGGGTCAAGCACGCCAACGAAACGGCCGGCACCTTGCGCGGCCGCCTGGAGCGCTCCGCACAATCGCCCCGCGGCTATTCGCCGGAACTGGCAGGCCGGATGGCGTTGCAACTGCATCTGGTCAGAGCGGGTATCAAGGATGCGTTCGACAACAGCCCGATCGAGGTTGTGCTGATCGTAGAGCCGGTGTTCGATAATGTAGCCGATCATCAGCAGGCGCTGGTGTGGTGCCGCCGCCTTATGGCGATGTATCGCGCCTGGGCCGGCAAACGGCGCATGCAGTTCAATGACATGACGGCGCGGGATCAAGACGCGCCGACGTGTGTGATTGGCGGCTTCGGCGCACACCGCGTGCTTGTGCCGGAGACAGGCCTGCACGTGTTCGAGCAGTCGGAGAGCGCTTCGGGCCGAAGCACCGCGCGTGTCCGCCTGGTCCCGGCGCCGCTCGGCGATGTGCCGGCTCTCAAGGAACGCGCACTCATTCTCAAAACGCTCGACGCCGCGCCGATGATCAATAGCGTCGTACGGCGCTACCGCGAGGAGCCGCCGCTGGTTCGCGACGCCGCGGGGCACTGGCGCACCGGACGTCTCGATCTTGTTCTCGGCGGCGAATTCGATTTGCTCGGCGCCGGTGGGCACTAGATTTTCCATCGGGCATGGTCCTTTTCGGAAAATCGGAAGTCCACTTTTCCGGATCATGCCTAACCCTGGTCGTCCTCGTCGCCGTACAGCGTCGCCAGTGTGGTTTTGACCGTCAGCGCCACCGGCACGGACAGGATGACACCGGCGATTCCGAACGTCACCGCACCGGCCAAAAAACAGAAAATGATCAGCACCGGATGCAGATTCGCGGCGCGACCGAGCACGAGCGGCGCGACAAGCTGGTCGATCGAAAGCCTCAGCACGATGGCATAGACCGCGAATGCGACGATGCTCATGAGCCCGCTCGCGGCGTGAAGGGCGACGAGGCCGGCGATGATTGCCGCGGCGGTCGAACCGATGAACGGCAGGGTTTCGGCAATACCGGTCAGGAGCGCAAGCAGCAGCGCGTGATGCAAACCGAGAATGAGCGCGAGTCCGACATAGGCCGCTATCGTCGCATAGCCGACAGTGACGGCGACGCCCAGAAAATAATGTTTGAGCACCGGGTCGAGCCGCAGCCAGATCTGCGCCACGAGTTCGCGGCGGCTTGGCGGCACCAGCCAGAACAATCCGCGTGCCACACTCGCGCCGGTTATCAAGAGCCAGAGCGAAAGAACCGCGGTTAAAAATGTGCCGATCACGGCCATCAAGCCGTAGCCGGTGAGGAGCGCCATGTGGTCGGGTTGGCTGAACCAGTCGCGGGCCCGATCGAATGCGGTGCGGACGGTCTGATCGTCGAGCGTCAGCCCGAAGAGATGGATTGGCTCGCCGTCATTGGCGCCGCGCAGGAGCTGTTCGAGTGTCCCCTGCAATTCGCCCAGCGTTGCGCCGGTTTCGGTGATGAGCCGTTGTCCTGTGACTGCGGCGACCGCGCCCACAATGCCGAGCAGCGTCAAGAACAGCAGAACCGCAAAGAGCACGCGCGGCATACGTGTTCGCAACGCCAGCCAGTCGATGAGCGGCGTGCAGACATAAGCGACGATACCCGACACCACGAACGGCAGCAGAATGGGCTTGATGAAATAAAGTCCGACGGCGGCCGTGACGATCGCAAGGACCGCCGATTGGGTTTCGCCGGCGCCGCGCCATGCTGTGGCGCGCGGGCTTTCGGCGCGGTGCGGCTGTCGTTTCTTCAATTCAGGCAAGCTCATGAAAGGTGCCTGTTGCGTTGCGGCGGGGGCACTGTCGCGCCGGGCGTTATCTCACGTGTACGATTGCGCCAGATAGGCGACGGCATCGTCGGCGAGGCGCTGCGGCTCGATCTCGCCGCGCTGCGCCATGTCGAAAATACGCTTGGCGATGATTTCCTTGGCGACCCGCCGGTAACGCGGCGAGGCAAACGTACTGCCGGATTTTTCGATCTTTCGCCACGCGTCCTCGTAGGCCGCGACCAGCTTTTCGATCACTTCGGGATCGAACGAGGATTGCGCGAGGAGGGGAATTATCGCCATCAGGCTTCTCTTGGCATGAATTCAGCTCGCGACAAACAGATTTGAGATGCTGGAACGGTCGAGCACCGACGCCGCAGTATTGCCGAAGAACAGGGTTTCTCCGGATCGCCTGCTGACACCGAGCACGATCAGGTCGTAGCCGCGCTTGGATTCCTTAAGGATAGCTTCCTCGGGCGCCAGGTTCGACAGCGTCGTGCTGCGCATGTCGACCTCGAAGCGCTCGGCTAGCGCGGCAATATCCTTTAGAACAGCGCGCTCGCTGCGGCGGCTCGCTCGCTTGCGCGACGCGCTCTTGCCGGCACCGCCTGAGCCGCCGGCGCGCGTTACGTAAAGCGCGGTGACTTGCGCATCATCCGCCCGCGCCAAGGTCAACCCGACTTCGGCTGCGCGGCGCGACACCTCTGTTCCGTTCACCGCGATCAGGATTTTGCCGTGGCGGCGTGTCAGGCTGTTACGGCGCGGTTCGTGGGCGTTTACCACGGCGATGGGGCCATCGAAGCCTCGGGTAATATCCGATATGTCCTTGCCGAAGCCGCCCTTTGGGTTGCGGGTCTTGGCGACGCCGACGATGAGAAGATCGTAACCCTTGCGGGCCTCGCCGGCGATCGCGGATGGGCCGCTCGGCTCATTCTCCCGTCTGGTGACGTCGACTTTGCCAGGCTTCTCCTCATCGGGATGTGCGTCCAACGTGGTCGACTTCGCGGCGGCGTGCTCGACCTCCTCGTGTGATTGCTTACCGTTTTCCTTTGCGGCTGCGTTCTTGCCGGATTTGTCCGCCGGCTTTCCGGCTTCAGCCTTGGCGCTCTTGTTGCCGCGGTCCTCCTTCGACATATCGACGACCGTGGTGGGCTTGCCGCCCGAGCCGGCGATGATGCCGGCGAGCCGCGAGGCAAACTTGCCATTGGGGCTGTCGTCGGCGGCCAGCAGCAGGCGCTCGAGATTGGTCACAAAACCCTTGGCGTCCATCTCCTCGCGCTCGAGCCGCAACCGCTCCTTCTTGCGCATCGGCAGACGCTTGAGCGACCAGCGCAGCATTGGCGGCATGGCGGTCGTTGTGAGTATCGCCATGGCGACGATGACGGTGAACAGATTCTGGTTGAGGACACCCATCGACAGGCCGATCGAGGCGACGATCACCTCCGTCGAGCCCCGCGCATTCATGCCGCACCCGAGCGCCAGCGATTCCGCGCGGCTCAATCCGCCGAGCTTGCCGCCGACGAACGCGCCGAGGAATTTTCCGATGCTGGCGATAAGGATCAGCGCGACAGCGAGCAGCGCGAGTTGCGGATTTTTCAGCACCGTGAGGTCGGCATTCAGGCCGGCCAGGCCGAAGAACACCGGCATGAACAACGCTGAAATCAAGCCGCGAAGCTGCTCGTCGATGTGCCGGGTGAGAATCGGCGACTCGCCGATCAAGATGCCGGCGACAAAAGCGCCGAGCACGGTGTTGACGCCGATGAGCTGGGTCATCAGCGCCGTGGCGATCATGATGATCAAGATCGTAGTGATGACGGGAAACTCGCTCTCGAAATTGTCGTTCGCCCAGCGGATCAGATAGAACACGATACGCCGGCCGATGGTCAGGCTTGCCGCCATGAACAGCGCCGTGCCCACCACCGCGCGTCCGACCGACCAGACGTCGAGCCTGCCCGCGGACGCGAGCCCGAAGGCGATTGCAATGATGACCCAGCCGATCGTGTCCTCGAGAATCGCCGACGCGACGATGATCTGGCCGAGATCGCGCCGCATGAAATTCATTTCGCGCACCACCATCGCCACGATCTTCACCGAAGAGATCGACAGCGCAGTGCCGAGAAAAATCGCCGTCACCAGCCGCGCGTCGGGATTAGGCAGAAGCGCGGCCGGTAGCATTTCGCCGAGCGCGAAGCCGCAGACGAATGGCAGCGCCACGCCGGCAATGGAAACTGTCACGGCCGCGCGGCCGACCCGCTTGACGAGTTGCAGGTCGGTTTCCATGCCGGTAAGTAGCAACAGCAGCAGAACACCGAGCTGCGAAATGGCATTGAGCATGCTCTTCTGTTCGGCGACGGCCGGAAACAGCGCGTGCTGAGCTGCCGGCCACAGCAGGCCGAGCACGGACGGCCCAAGCAACAAGCCACCGATCAGCTGCCCCATCACTGTCGGTTGACCGAGGCGTTGCGCGGCCTCGCCCATGAGCCGGCCGACAAAAAGCAGAAGCCCAAGTTCCGCTATGAAGATAGCTTCGGAGTTTCCCGCCGCGACCGGGGCATCAGCCGCAAAGGCCGCCGTCGGCGTCGTCAGCGCAATCACGGCAAACATTGCTATGGCGCGACATGTCGCCCTCCCGGGGACGGTCCGAGGGACACATCGATGGTGCGATCCGTGCATCACCTCACTACCGGGAAAAACCCAACCAGGGACAAGAAGTAACGCGCCGGAGGGCGTTACGATCCCTGGTAAAAGCATGGCAGGTGTCAGATGTGAAGAACGGCCTAGCGCAGCGACCACTGGATCGAATTGCCGAACCTGGACAAGGCGCCAGTTTGCCGCGTTCCGGCCGCGATGACGTCGAGCCGCGATATCTTGAGTTTGGTTTCGTCATCTAACCGCCGTCGGTACGCGTCCACACAGGCTGGAGAACAAAATCGCATCTGCCAATAGCGATGGATTTTATGGCCGAGCTCGCGGCGGCAATGATCGCACTTCATCATGATCTGACCGTCCCTGAATTCGCCGCCGCGTTGCGGCTGCTTAAAACAACAACAATCGGCGTTGTCGACGCGCGTTCATAACAGTCGTAACCGCAGTAGATATATCGGCTGCCGATCTCTCTGGCGTAGCTATCGCCGATCTTCTTGCGGCAATAAGTGCAGCACGTGTCTGCCTTGAGATTTGCTTCACTGACAAGAACGCAACGCATCACAGCCCTCCTGCAAGGCTCCAGTGCGCCATCAATGATTTGAAGGACGCAAAGACGGGTCGGGTAGACACGGTAAGCGCCGGAAGAGGCTTCGCCCGTGTGCAAGATTCAACGCCGCATCGTTGCGCAGGTTCCAAGGCGAAACCGCTGGAAGCTCCTGATTTGCCCGGAAAGTCCGGCGTTCTACGCACGGCAAGTGGCGGAGAGGGAGGCAGCATCAACCGACTTCCTCGGATTTCCTCGGAAGCAAAAACCTGTTGATTATGAGCGCCTTATCGAGCCTTCTATTCTAGACACGGCCGACTCATTCCGACATGTTCCGTGTTGTAGCCGGAGATAGATCCGGAGGTAGAGCCAACTCTATCTTGCACAAAATTTGGTGCGTAATGCCGCACAATCGGTTGAGCACACGAGCGGTAGATTCAAGAAGCGTCGTGGTCGCTACAGCGACGGCGGCGGCCTCGTTATGCAGGTTTCAAAGTGGGGCACAAAATCCTGGATCTTCCGGTACGAGCGAAACGGGCGGGAGCGACACATGGGGCTGGGATCGCTCAGCACTGTGTCTCTCGCCGAAGCGCGTCAAGCCGCACAGCAATGCCGCCAAATTCTACTTGATGGTCGCGATCCGATTGAGCAGCGGAAATTCGAGTTTGATCAGCGCCGAATTCAAACTATTCGACAGGTCACGTTCAAAGAATGTGCGGAAAGTTACATCGCGACTCACCAAGCCGCGTGGCGCAATCCAAAGCATCGTGCCCAATGGAGCTCGACCTTAGCGACATACGCCTTCCCCGTGCTTGGCGAGTTGACAATATCGGTGATCGATACACCCGCGGTTCTGAAATGCTTGGAGCCCATCTGGAATAGAAAGCCCGAAACGGCGAAGCGGCTTCGTGGTCGAATTGAGAGCGTGTTAGATTCGGCTGCCGCTCGAGGATTTAGGTCTAGCGAAAATCCGGCACGGTGGCGAGGCCATCTTGACAAGCTGTTGCCAGCACCCAGCAAGGTTCGCGTCGTCAAGCACCACTCTGCGCTGCCGTATGTTGAACTACCGCAATTCATGTCCAAATTGAGGAGCCGTGACGAAATCGCAGCGCGCGCGCTTGAACTAACAGTGCTTACGGCACTGCGCACGAGTGAGGTGCTCGGAGCTAGGTGGTCGGAAATCGACCTTGCTTCAAAGGTTTGGATCGTGCCGCGGGAGCGTATGAAGGCGGGTCGCGAACACCGCGTGCCGCTCTCGAAGCGCGCGCTTGAGGTTATCGGTAGTTCGCGCGGGAAACAATTTGTCTTTCCCAGTTCCAGCGATCGTCCGCTTTCAAATATGGCGATGTTGAAAACGCTCCAGCGAATGGGTCACGGCGACATTACGGTGCACGGCTTTCGCAGTACATTCCGGGATTGGGCGGCTGAAACAACCGTCCATTCCAATCATGTTGTGGAAATGGCATTAGCACATATCGTGGGAGATAAGGTTGAAGCCGCATATCGGCGAGGGGACCTCTTCCTGAAAAGACGCCGGCTAATGGATGAATGGGCGAGATACTGCGAACGACCAGTGGCGAGCTCGGCCGAGATAATTGTGATTTACCGATAGAACACTGATGCCGCGGGCGAGCACAAAGTCGTATTTTCGGTCGAAGCGCAGCGAGCGGAAGCGTAATCTCATTCCAGAGGTATCCCCGCTTTTAGAGGACGCTCCCTTAGGAACTTATCTAGTCGATAGTGTCGCCGAAAAACTGCACTCCGTCGAAGCAAGGGACGAATCGGCGCGCGAGTTCACCGCAATTGTGCGGCATGCCCTATACTTTGCGGCGTCGATTTCCAGAATACATGCCGAAAATTACTACGTTAATGAGCCCCGCCGTCTACTCAAGACGCGACGACTATTTAGCGATTTCATGAAGATCAAATCTCTGATCGAGCGAAACAAAGGTTTTGATAAAACGGACGTCATTCTTTCGACCAAACTTCTTCCGTCCAAGAAACCCTATGTGAAAGGTGAGCCCGACGAGTTCGATAAACTTATGACTTTCTACCCGGCGTAGGGCTGGCGATCAGTGATTTCATCACAAGCCGGAAGCCGGTAGGCAAGGGCGGGAATTACGATCCATTTACGCGAAATTTTATCTACGAGGTGTCGGAGTTCTGGGAGAGAACTTTTATATCCATTGGTGAGTGGCCCGGCGAAAGCCGCATTTTCATTCGGCTAATTACGGCCGCTTGGCGAGACTTTGGTCTGCCTACGAGAGACGATCGCGGCCAGCTTCTTGAAGAGTGGCTCACCGATCGGTTCCGAAAACAGTTCCCCGAGGGGCTTTATGAGGTCCGCCAAAGTTATAGGGAGTACGTTCTTCGGAGGCTGGAGCGCGACGGCGAATGACGGAATTCACCCCCTCATAAATTCTGGAGCAAATTCCATCGACTAACTCGGTATTTGGCGGCCATTGTCGTGCGGAAAATCGATTCACGAAGAGACCGATGGACGCCATAAGAAATAAGCCGGCGAAAGCTGGGATCGCGACGGCACCAACCGACGTAGCGGTTGTTCCGCCGGGAATCGATAAAACGGTCTTTCTGCGGCGTCCGACTGTCGAGGCGCGCACGGGTTTGTCCCGGTCCTCGATCTACGATCTCATCGCGGCTGGGTTATTTCCAAAGCCCGTTCCACTTGGTCGCCGATCGGTTGGATGGATCGAGACTGAGGTCTCCGACTGGCAGAGCCTGCGGATTGCCGAACGCGATCGACAACAGCGGCCGGGGTGGTAGGAGCCAAAGGCTGTGGCTCAGTCCCATCTTCACCGTGAGATTTGGCTGCGCGCCCTCCGCTTCTCAAGCCCAGCAAGGGTGTGATGCTGGGCCGAGCAAGACGTCGAACCAGTATCGGGGGCCAATTTGCGCCCCGCCTTATCGAAATGTTGGAATCGCCGGCGTATCGAGTTCTGAGCCTGTCGGCTCGGCGTGTGCTCGATCGCGTTGAGATCGAGTTGGCCCATCATGGCGGTACCAACAACGGGCGCCTGCCGGTCACCTTCGACGATTTCGAAGCCTACGGCATCGATCGTCATGCGATAGCTCCCGCAATTCGAGAGGATGTTGCACTTGGATTTTTGGAAATTACAGAACGTGGTCGCGCCGGTAATGCAGAGTTTCGTTCCCCTAGTTTATATCGGCTTACCTACGTCGGCGGGTGGAGGAAGGCGGACCAGCCCACGCACGAATGGCGTCGCATCGATACAATAGACCGCGCAATTGAGGTTCGAGATCTGGCACGAGCTGCGCCATCACGCACTTGGGGCGGAGGCCAACGATCGATTCCAGGAAAACAGAAGTCCAGTGGGGATAGCAGCCAGTTTTCAGTGGGGAAACCCCCCACCGAAAATCACGTTCACCCAATGAGCAAAACCCCCACTACAGTCCAGGTGGGGAAATCCCCACTACTCTCAATATCTGGGGAAGGGGCGCGACGCGCGCCTGCAAAGAGCGCCGTAGCGAGCGCCCCTTCCCCTGTGCTGCCGGGACTACGCGAAGAATTGCTTGGCACCATAATGAGGTCGGTTGGCTGTACGCGCGCCGAGGCAATTAGGCGCTTTGAAGGTGTGCCGGACGTTCATGGAGCGGATGCACCGGCGCCGCAGACTACGCAATCCGCGATACATCAGGAGATCGATGCGTCGGCATATTACGGGGCGTGAAACGCCTACATGGCGATCAGGAGTGAAGAGTGGACGGCGGTCGCTGCCTATTAAGGCAGTCCAGACTTTCCCTCGGACAGCCATAGGACGGCGCGGCGTGTTTTGAGCAAGCGTCAAACGGAGTGAGCGCGCAGAGACCCAGCGGATATAGGGGGACGAAGTTGGAGATCAGCGCTGGTTTTGAGGTCAGACTAAGCCACGCCGGTGCGAGGTTTGTTATTCAGCCAGTCCGCCAGCTTCGACCAGCGCCGCCGACCCGAGACGTTGCGCACCGCGATGGCGACGGCCTTTTTCTGGCCGACCAAAACGACCAGCCGCTTGCCGCGGGTGACGCCGGTGTAGAGCAGATTACGTTGCAACATGGCGTAGTGCTGCGTCATGACCGGGATCACCACCGCGGGATATTCCGACCCTTGGCTCTTGTGGATGGTCGCGGCGTAGGCGGGCACCAGGGTGTCAAGCTCGCCGAAGCTGTAGCTGACCGTGCGCTCGTCGAAGCTGGCGGTGAGTTCGCCTTCATCAGGCGCGACCCCGGTCACGAACCCAATGTCGCCGTTATAGACCTCCTTGTCGTAATCGTTCTCAATCTGCATGACCTTGTCGCCGGGGGCGAAGGTCCAGCCGAACCGCTCCACCTTGCGATCGCCGGCAGGATTGAGTGCTGCCTGAAGTTCGATGTTCAACGATCGTGCGCCTACGCCGCCTCGGTTCATCGGACAAAGCACCTGAATGTCGCGGATCGGATCAAGCCCGAACCGCCGCGGGATTCGCGTCTTCACCAACTCGATGATGCGGCTCACCGCGCTCTCCGGGTCATCCGCTTGCACAAAGTAGAAGTCGCTTTCGGCCTCGGGTGGGCTGAGATCGGGGATCACGCCTTGGTTGATACGATGGGCAGTGGTGATGATGCGGCTCTGCGCGGCCTGCCGGAATACTTCGGTGAGGCGCACTACCGGCACGGCGCCTGACGAGATCACATCGGCCAGGACCTGGCCTGGGCCGACCGAAGGAAGCTGATCGATGTCGCCAACCAGCAGGAGGGCGGCCTTGGCCGGCACAGCCTTCATGAGCGCCTGCATCAGCATGACGTCGACCATGGAGGTCTCGTCGACGACCAACAGGTCGCACTCGAGCGGGTTGTCTTCGCCGCGCTTGAAGCCACCGCCCTTGGGGTCGACTTCGAGCAGCCGGTGGATGGTCTTTGCATCGATGCCGGTTGCCTCTTTCATGCGCTTGGCCGCGCGGCCCGTTGGTGCGCAGAGCAGAAGTTTTACTTCCTTCGCTGCGAGTATGCGCAGAATGGCGTTGACGATCGTCGTCTTGCCGACACCGGGCCCGCCGGTCATGACCAGCACCTTGGACATCAGTGCGAGCCGGATCGCGGCCACCTGGCTTTCCGCAAGAGCAATTCCGATACGGTGCTCGACCCATGGTAATGCCTTGCCTGGATCGATCCAGGTCCAAGGCAGCGTGCCGTTCACAAGGCGCAGCAACCGCTCCGCAATGGTGCGCTCCGCGCGATGCAGGCCCGCCAGAAATACACAGGGTGTTTCGCCAACGCGGTCGGCGATCACCGTGCCTTCCTGTAGCTCGAGGTCGAGGGCGGTGCGGACGAGTTCTTTCGGCACCTCGAGCAACTTCTCCGCCAGCGGAAGGAGTTCGTCGGTTGGCAGGCCGCAGTGGCCTTCGTCCATCGCCTCGGTAAGCGCATAGGAGATACCAGCGCGGACCCGCACCATGGCGGTCTTCTCGATGCCGAGCTTCATGGCGATGGCGTCGGCGGTCTTGAAGCCGATGCCACGAATATCGCGTGCCAGGCGATACGGGTTCTCGGTCATGACCTGGATGGCGTCGGCACCATAGGTCTTGAAGATCCGTACCGCCCGCGCCGTGCCGACGCCGTGGCTGTGCAGGAAGACCATGATTTCCCGCACCGCCTTCTGCTCGGCCCAGGCGGCGACGATCCGACCCGCACGCACCGGCCCAATGCCGCCGACCTCCCGTAGCCGATCGGCTTGGGTCTCGATGACCTCGAACACCTTCTCGCCGAAGGCGCGCAGGAGCTTCTTGGCGTAGGCCGGGCCGATGCCTCGGATCATGCCCGAGGCAAGGTACTTCTCGATGCCCTCGACCGTCGTGGGCTCCGAGGTCTTGAGAAACCGGGCCCGAAACTGCTGCCCATGGGTGCGGTCGTTGACCCAGTCGCCTGATGCGGTGATCCACTCGCCGGCCGCTATTGTGGCGGCGTGCCCCACTACCGTGATGAGGTCGCGGTGGCTCCGCGCCTTGACCCGAATGACACAAAAGCCGTTCTCGGCGTTCTGGTAGGTGACGCGCTCGACCAGACCCGCCAGCACCTCTCGATCGGATGGATGGGGCTGCGTCTTCATGGTGCCCGGCGCCTGGCGCTCGATTATTCGACACGTTAGCCGAATTGACTGCGTCCAAGGCAGAGGGCCGTCACGCGTGACGCTAATCTTTGGCTGCAGGCCATCTTCAAGTGCATTTCCATCACGGTCGAAAGGTAACGCCGTTACCGCCTCGAGCGCCAAAACGGCAAAACCGCCGAAACGGCCGAAATCGTCGAAACTCGTCAGCTAAATCCTAACGCCGAATTATGAGAGTAGACCCCATGGCCTTTGAGACCCTCGCCGTGACCGACAAGGCGACCATGCGGTCGAGAAGCTCCCGGACGGCAAAATCAAAGTGAATACAAGCTCTTGGGCGGAGCCGAAGGTCGTTTTTCCGCATGAGGTGCTGGAGGTGCGGTGGTCCGGGATGGTCGTATGCGGCTTGCCCTCAAGGACAAGGACCCTACCCGGGCGATATGCCGATCCGGGTCTATGACCCCTACGAAGTGACGCGTCACGCCGGGGATGTGACGCCGTCACAGCTTGAGGTGACGCCGTCACGGGAGGACGTAACGCCGTTACACCCTGATGTGACGCCGTCACGGGGGGATGTAACGCCGTAACACCCCAATGTAACGCCGTCACGAGGAGACGTAACGCCGTTTCATGGGACTTCACCAGGAGAGGTGACGCCGCCACTCTCAACGTAGCGAGGTGACACCGTCACTATGAGGAAGGTGACGCCGTCACATGCAGAGGACCGTCGCCGGCGTGAGCTAGACCGCCTCGTCGACTAGCCTGCCGCTGCCGGGCGGGTCACTGAGTTCCATGAAGTCGAAGTATTCGGCTTGCGCTCGAAATGACGTAGGTGACGCGGTTGCAAACCCCTGCCGCCATTGCAAGTTGACATAAATTGGCCACTTCCGGCCCGCCGATAAGACCCGCTAAGTTGGCGGCCTTCAGGGCAGGACATGAAGCGGCGCATCGTCACGACGGGAAAAGCGGGCAAGACGGCTCGCCCGAAGACGGCAACGAAATGGCTTCGGGCGGCCAACCCCGCGCTCGCCAGCGCTGTTCCCACGCGCCAAGAGACCGAAATCGGCCAGCTTCGAAGCAATTTGCACGAGGCGCTGGAACGGCAGGCAGCCACGACGGCAGTACTCAAGACTATCTCCAGTTCGCGTGGCGACCTGGGGCAGGTGTTTGAGGCGATCCTGGAGAATGCTACGCGCATCTGTGAGGCGGACTTTGGTATTCTCTATCGCTTCGACGAAGGCGTCCTTCGCGCGGTTGTGCTGCGCGGTGCGCCGCCTGAGTTCGCAGAATCTCAGCTACGCGCGCCGATCCGTCCTAGTCCCGGCACTGGGCTTGACCGGATCATCAGCACACGGCGGCCAGTTCACATTGTCGATGTCAGGAGAGAGCAGCCATACAAAGACGGCGATCCTTACGTGGTAACTGCCGTCAAGCTTAGCGGCAGCCGCTCACTTGTTCTTGTCCCAATGGTCCGGGAGGACGACATAGTCGGCGCTATTACGATCTACCGCAAAAAAATTCGCCCGTTTACCGACAGGCAGATCGACCTGGTTCAGAGTTTCGCCGCTCAGGCGGTTATCGCCATCGAGAATGCTCGACTGCTCAATGAATTGCGGGAATCCCTGGACCAGCAAACAGCGACGGCTGGCGTGTTGCGCGTCATCAGCTCGTCGCCCGGCGAGTTGGAGCCGGTCTTCAGGTCTATCTTGGATAACGCAACGCGGATTTGCCAAGCTAATTTCGGCACGCTGTTTCTGCGTGAAGGCGAAGCGCTCCGTGTAGCCGCGCACCATGGCTCGTTGACGAAAGCCTGGGACGAGCAGTGGCGGGTCGGAATGCTGCTCCAGCCGGATGCCGAATTGCAAGCATTCCAGACACTATCGGCGCGCCAGCCAATCCAGGTCGCGGACCTGAGCAAAGCTGCTTCGTATCTCGCCCGCAATCCGAAAGCCGTCAATTCCGTGGAGATCGGTGGCATTCGCACGATGGTCACCGTGCCGATGCTCAAGGATGGCGAGGCAATTGGTGTCATTACCATCTTTCGCACCGAGATACGCGAACTCACCGAGAAGCAGATTGCGCTTTTGACAAACTTCGCCGCCCAGGCCGTTATTGCCATCGAGAACACGCGGCTGCTCGGTGAATTGCGCGAGTTGCTGGAGCAGCAGACGGCGACCTCGGAGGTTCTCGGCGTCATCAGTTCTTCACCTGGCGAATTGGAGCCGGTTTTTCAAGCCATGCTGGCGAACGCGGTGCGCATTTGCGACTCGAAATTCGGCACTCTGTTTCGATACGATGACGAGACATTCGAGGCGGTTGCATTGTTCGGGACGCCGCCGGAACTAACCGAATTTCATCGCAAGCGGGGTCGCTTTCGACCTGTGGCGGGAGCCGGACTCGAGCGCGTGGCACGGTCAAAAGATGTGGTCCGTATCGCCGACGAAAGGGCCGAGCCCACCCCCAGCATTTCAGCCCGCGTTGCCGGCGCGCGCTCGGTAATCGTCGTGCCGATGTTGAAAGACAACGAACTGATCGGCGCCATTAGCATTTATCGGGGAGAAGTTCGTCCTTTCACCGAGAAGCAGATCGCGCTGGTTACGAACTTCGCCGCCCAGGCCGTCATCGCCATCGAGAATACGCGGCTGCTCAGTGAGCTACGTGAGTCTCTACAGCAACAGACTGCGACCGCCGACGTACTTAAGGTCATCAGCAGTTCACCGGGCGAATTGAAGCCGGTCTTTCAGGCCATGCTGGAGAATGCGACTTGCATCTGCGAGGCTAAGTTTGGCACGCTCTTCCACTTTAACGACCATGCGTACCATTTGGCAGCGCAATTTGGTACGCCGCCGGACCTTGCCGAATTTCAAAGGCACCGCGGGCCGTTTCAAGCGCCACCGGGCGGTCACTTGGATCAAATTACGCGGACGAAGCAAGTGAGACATACCGCTGACGAAGCCGCCGATCCTCATCCCGGCAAGGCAGCAACGCTCGGCGGCGCACGCTCCGCAGTTTATGTACCTATGCTCAAAGACGATCAGTTGATCGGCGCTATCGTTATCTACCGCCAGGAAGTCCGTCCGTTCACCGACAAGCAGATCGAGCTTGTGCAGAACTTCGCGGCCCAGGCCGTCATCGCAATCGAGAATACACGGCTGCTCAATGAGCTTCGACAGCGCACGACCGATTTAAGCAAATCGCTGGAGAACCTGCGCACCGCACAGGACCGCCTGGTGCAGACGGAAAAGCTCGCTTCCCTCGGCCAGCTCACCGCGGGCATCGCGCACGAGATCAAGAACCCTCTCAACTTCGTCAACAATTTCTCGTCCGTCTCGATCGAACTGATCGACGAATTGCGCGAGGCGCTGGCAGGCGTACAGCTCGATGACAAGCGCCGCACGGAAATCGCCGAGATCGCCGACATGCTGCAAGGCAATCTCGACAAGGTCGTGCAGCACGGCAAGCGCGCCGACTCGATCGTCAAGAACATGCTGCTGCATTCGCGCGAGGGCTCCGGCGAGCACCGGGCGGTCGACATCAACGCTCTCGTTGAGGAGAGCCTCAACCTCGCCTATCACGGCGCACGCGCCGAAAAGCAGGGTTTCAATATCGCGCTGGAACGATCCTTCGACCCCGCCGCCGGCGAAGTCGATCTTTTCCCGCAGGAGATCACGCGGGTGCTGCTGAACTTGATCTCAAACGGTTTCTACGCCGCGACCAAGCGAAAGGCGCAAACCGACGGCAGCCCGTACGAGCCCACCCTCACCGCTGCGACAAAAAACCTCGGCGATCGCGTCGAGATCAGAATTCGCGACAATGGCGCTGGCATTCCTGCTGAGGTAAGAGAAAAGATATTCAATCCTTTCTTCACCACCAAGCCCGCGGGCGAGGGTACCGGGTTGGGCTTGTCCATCAGCCATGACATCATCGTGAAACAACACGCTGGCACCATCGAGGTCGAAACCGAGACGGGCCATTTCACCGAATTCAAGATCGTTCTGCCCCGTGCCGGGGCGTCATTGATCCCATCGGGAGAACACGCGTGAGCATGCTCATTCTCGTGGTCGACGATGAGCCCGATGTCGAGGTGCTGTTCCGGCAGCAGTTTCGGCGCGACCTGCGCGCCGGACGCTTCACGATGGAGTTTGCGCAATCGGCCGCGATGGCGCTGACGCGCATCGCAGATGCGGGCGCCGAGTCGCTCATTCTCATCCTGTCCGACATCAACATGCCGGGGATGAGCGGGCTTGAACTCCTGCCCAAGGCGAAAGCCCTGCGCCCTGACGTTCCGATCATCATGATCACCGCCTACGGAGATTTGGAGACTAAGCGCAAAGTTCTGGAGAGCGGCGCCGAATCCCTGCTGACCAAACCGATCGATTTCGGCGTACTGCGCAGCGAGATCGACATGCGGGTTGAAAACGCCGCGTAGCAAAAAATGCGTGTTGGATTTCACCCGAACTGCTGCTGCATGAGGCACTTTCTAACCCTGAGCTGCCGCGCAGCACGATTGGCTTCCTGTCTGTTTCGGGACTGATTTCGGCGACACCGCCGTTTAACCAACAGCAGAGCGATGCGCCCGGAGGAATGAACGTATTTGGCGAACCGCCAGAGGAATCCGCTCCTTTGGTTCTTTCCACGGAAACATGCTCACTTCGGACTTAGGCGCGAGCATCGCGGCCTCCATGGCGACGGCGTACGGATGCGACGGGACATCATCCGGCAGGATAAGGACTGGCGTCTGGCAGTTGCGCACGAAATCGCGCGTCACGGTGAAGACGAAGTCAGGATCGGTGCGGTACATCTTGGTCAGGAATTTATCGACCATTGCCATCGTGATCTCCGGCCGTCCGGCGGTGAGCGGCGGACCCCAGCTCTTCATATTGTTGTTGTAGAAATGATCGCGCAGCTCGGGACGCGAACCGCTGGGCTGCGCCAGTACGGCGGCGACAATCCGATCAGGTACCCGCTTCAATAAGTTCCAGGCGAAGGGTCCGCCAATACAGAAACCCAACACCATGAACTTATCGATGCCCAGATGATCCATCACCCCGAGCTGGTCGTCGGCGTAGGCGTCCCATGACCGCTCAATCTCGAGTGGGCCGGTGGACTGGCCACCATGGGCGTTACGCAGGTCCGATGCGATGCAGCGGTACTCTTCTTTGAACTCATCCATCGGGTTAAACGCCGAGCTGCTACCTTTGAGGCCGGCGATCGTCGAGTTCAATCCTCCTCCGGGGATGACCAACAGCGGCAAACCGGAGCCAGCCTCCTTATAGTAGATGCGAGCGGCGCCTTTTTAGTAGAACGGCATTGCAGCTTCTCCTTATCCGGTCACTGGTCAATGCGTTTCACCGCTGGTACGGTCCCTTTGTGCGGCTTTGTAGGCATGTGAGTGGCAAAAATGTCAGAGCTTGACGTTGTCGAGTCCTTTTGAAAAAACGCCGTTCCCTTTAGACGACAAGTATCGATCAGTCGCGACGGCGAAGATTTTGTCATAGCCTTCCAACCCGACAACATCATCGCTATGCGGCACGGTGAAGCCAAGGCGCTGCGAAAGATGTGTCATACCTTGCGATGGGAAATCGTAAGTGACACGACCCCCGAGCCAAACGATTCCACATCATGGTAGGACTGATACTCCACCGTGGTGGCTCGCCGCTTTCCGCAGCGCTGGGATCGAAGATAGTGGCGGCTGCAGTTGATCGCCCCAATCCCTAGCGGCTGGCAAATAGGCGCCGCGTGCGTACGCTCAAACCATGAGCGGCGTTTCACTCCGCGCGACATGGCCTATTGGGAGTAGCGGCATCGCGCGAAGCGCAGCCGTCGCCCCGGCTGGTCGACGTCGCTGATCAGTGCGTCGCAGCAACCTTATTGCGGTGCACAGTCACACGATTGAAATAAGCACACTGTAGGCGTAACCAACAAATGGGCAATGCGTAGCGTGCGAGCGTGCGAGATGCGAAATTGGTAGCGAAGATCGTACCGCCCCCTGTTCTGGCGTGCCCCTCTTGTCCAAGATGTGGCACTCGGATGGTGCTGGTTCGCATCTATCCCGACCGGCCAGGTCACGATCAGCGCATCTATGAATGTCCGCGCTGCGACCATGAAGTGACGGAAGTCATCCAGTTTCGGAAGGCTAGCTAACTGCGGCCAGATCTCCGACTTTCTCGCCACTCGCCCTTTCTAACCGGCATGGTTTTGTTGCGTGAGCGTGACGACGCCTAAGCGTCCGAACCGGTCACGCCCTGCTCCGGCCGATGGTCATTCCCGAACTCATGACGCTAAAGACACTCGCCGACGTGCGCAAGTTGCTGGGCCATTTACCGGTTGAGAGCAGGAAGAATCGACGTGGCGTCGGGTGCAGGCTTTACGCTGTAATTTGCTTTGTCACGCCAGCGGAGCAGCAACTCAATATCGCGAGCCGCAATGATTGCAGTTTTCAGTAACCGAACGTGATGGTACTGGCCGATTGAACATCGGGCGGGGGAACACAACCGTTCGGAGTGAAGCAGAAAGCAGGCTGCGGCGGATTAGAATGCGCGCGCAGCAATTGTATTCCCCCAAATCCGAACACCACAAGCGCGACTGCGAAGCATGTCAGTTTCATGGCTCCCTCCATCCGTTATAGCAACGTTAGTGGGAGCCGAGCCGCAGGCTGTGACTGCCAGCACAAATTGGCGCTTTAGATTGGACCGGCTAAGAGTAGTCCGGAGGTTCGAAAAAACGAAAATGCGATTATTGACCACAGCTTCCCCGGGTGGTGCACTAACCGCATTTCCGATTGAGCGCCTGTTGAGGAAATTGGGCGGGAACAGATATGTTCTTAAATCTGAAATATGTAGTAACAGCAGTTTTCGCCAAGGCTGATCTGATATCTATAGCTAAGCTCAGTCGCGAAAATCCGTGGGCTGACGCTCAACAGAAAACACCTTCCGATCCCTTCACGGATTTCGAGTTGAAATCGTCTTTCGATGAAAAAGAACTCGATCCGCTTTTCATAATCGCGGCAGGCGAGCGGCCGTTAGGATATAGCCGGGTGTTTAAGACCGAGCGGCTAGCTCTAAATTGGCTTGTAGCTCTTGTAGAGCGGCGTGATGTGTATAGCCATTGGCGTCGCGGTGTTCCTGTAGGGCCATTTGGCACATCCGATGAGTACAAAAGTGCAGATCAGTTTGTAGATCGGATTGGAATACATTCTGAGAGAGCCTTTACCATGAGGGGTGCGGCCCAAGCGGCGTTGAAAAGCTTCCAAGGGCACTTTAATGAACCATTATATTATTGGGACCGAACCGATCGCGGAACAGCAACATTTGACGAGATCAAGAAAAGTTTGGCGCTGCCCAACAGGAAGTGATCTTTGGCCCAATTACGTGGCGAAGAAGCGTATTGCAGGCCGTATCGGTTCCCGTTGCGGACAAGGGCGCTACGATCCAGCATCCGGGGTGGGCGGATCATCAGATCGGTTTTCAGCCGTTCCCGGAGCGTTGAGTACCATCTTAGTTGAACCGCTAGCTTGCCGCCGAAGATAATCGCAATACCGGCGCACGCTATCTTCAAGCGGGTAGAGACGGCCCGCGCCGCGTTCGATAACACCTTCCTTCGCAAGGTCGTACACGACCTTTGGCGTCACCCCGAGGCAGCGTGCTAGGGTATTGGCTGAAACTGGCGGAAGCGGAGCGTCTCCATTGGAGTTCTGTTCTTTATTCTGATTGCGCATTTCACCGTGAGCCATGCACCGCGACCACCGCTTGTCCATTTTCTCTAGTCATCGACAACCCGTCTAAGCATCTAACCGTCTCCATACATCCCCGTCCCGAACATAGCGATCACTCGTTCCCCCGGGCCATTCGATGACGAATGAATGTGCTGAAAGATCGTTGGCGGTCTGGCTAGCTACAATAAGAACGTCGTTGTAAGTCGCGAACTCACCGCTGCTATCCAGCAATGTGGAGGGCTGAACACCCGGCGCGATGGGTTCGGCGAAGTACCCAATCTTGAGCATCATAGTGCCGACGATAAGTGATGCGCATAGGAGTTGCCAAGCCCACTCGGTAGGGATGCTCAGTCGTTCAGATTGCCAGATCGCCAAATGCCGTTAGGCGAAGTCATCAATAGTCATACTGAAGAGCTGCTGTTTCCAGCTAGTTTCCCAATGCCCATGTCGACTTGGCAAACAGAGAAATTGTCGGATTCTAGCCCGGAATCTTTTTTAGCCATCGGCATCAACTGCTCAAAGGCGGCGGCAACACCGGAGCGGTTGCGGTTCGAAGAAATCTAAGACTGACATTTTGGTGAGCAGTCTTAGGGTTGTCCAACCGCGCCGCGTTTTTGCGCCGTCATCCCCAATATTTCCGAAGCGTTGAATAAGTCGCGCCAGAACGGAGGGGCACCGTGCAATCCGCGGGCGGTTTTGAGTGATTGGAGGCGAATATGAAATCGCGGCCGACGAGTTCTTTCCCAAAATTCTACACGATCGAGCAGATCGCCGACTGCCTCGAAGCATCGACGCGCACGGTGCGGCGCTGGATCCAAGAGGGACGTCTCGTCGCACACCGGATCAACGGACTGGTCCGCATTTCCGATGAGGATTTTCAGACGTTCTTGGCCGCGTATCGGTGCCGCTAAATGGTGTCCGCGGATGTCAAACAGAGGAACAGCAGACATTCAGCCGCCGCTCATGTGCAGTGATTGACCCGTCTCGACCTTTGGCCACCACTAATTGCCGCATTGCGAAAGACTTATTAGATCACCTCGTCGGCGCGAGTTAGCAGTGCAGACGGGACGGTGACACTTCCGATATGTGGCTGATGAGGACGTTTACGTTTGTCCTGGCAGGATGCCGTTGCCGAGGGAGGTGCCGGGGCCAGCAAAATTTTCCACCACACAGTCTGGACGGTGAGGCTCGCGCCCGAACTAAAGACGATCCCGTTGGAGCTGACGCCGCGCCGTTCAAAGTGAGGCCCCGCAAGGTGACATCAGCGCCGGGGCGTCGATCGTAATTGCATTGCCTTCGCTTGGCGCGACGATGCCAGCCTCAACACCAGCCGGACTGGTAATGGTAACCGACTGAGTGAACCAAAGCCAGCGCTATCGATGGCCGTGATTTCACCGCTGTCCGCCACCAGTAATCACAAGGTCTATTCCAGTTTGATACCGTATTTCACCGAGACGTCGCGAAAGGTGTCGATGTCGCGGCGAAGCATGGCGCCGAGTTCGTCTGGGCTGGAACGCTTGGGCTCGACGCCCTGCGCTTCGAAAGCCGCCTTCACCGAAACGCTTTGAAGGACCGTTGCGAGCTCGCCGTTGATTTTTTCAACGATCGATTTGGGCGTGCCGGCTGGAGCGAACATCGCCAGCCAGAACGTCGCCTCGAAATCCGAGACTCCGGCCTCCGCCATGGTGGGCACGTCAGGCATCAGAGCTACGTGATGCGGCTCCTGCAACCGCAAGTATTTGCACGTTGCCGGCCTGGTATAGCGGCAGTGCGGGCGGGATCGACGCGAGTTGAAGATGAATAATGCCGCTTGAAACATCGATGATCGACTGTGCCGTGCTCTTATAAGGAACGTGGGTCAACGCGATGCCCATCTTATTAGCGAAAACAAGCATTCCGACGTGCGAAATGCTTCCTTCGCCGACCGACGAATAATTCAGTATGCCGGGTTTCGACTTCGCTAATGCGACGAGATCGAGCACCGTCTTGACGTGAAGGCCGGGATAGACTGCGAGGACGTAAGGGGTCTGACCGACAAGTGCGACCGGTGCGAAGTCTTTGACCGGATCGTAAGCGAGATCAGGATAGAGGATCGGTGCTGAGACATACGCGCTTGGCGAACCGAAGGCCAACGTGTAGCCGTCAGGGGCCGCCCTCGCGACTGCGCGAGTTCCGACAGTCGCATCGGCACCCGGCCGATCCTCGACGATCACCGGCTGTCCCAGCCTCTCCCCGAGGCTATGGGAGATGATGCGGGCGATGATGTCGGTGGCGCTGCCGGCTGGATACGGCACGATCATCGTCACCGGGTGGCTTGGCCAGGCATCGGCCGCGTTGGCGGACGTCGTGAAGGCGCCCAGCAACGCGCACAACCACAGAAAGTATCGCATCCGCTCACCATTGCATCCCGACTCGGGTCTGTCTATGCGTTGGTCCAACCATTACAGGAGGAACGCATGGCAACCGACACATTAGACCGCGGCGCCGTATCGGCACAGGCTCTGGGGGAAGGCGCTGTGGATCGGGCGCTACGCGCCGCCAAGGTCATCGACATCAGCGTCGATCTAAACGCTGCGATCTACCACATGCGCAGTTATGAGGGCTTTACAAAAGATATGCAGTTCGAAGTCGAGGTCATCAAGGATTATCCTGGCGGTCTCGGCCAAATTGTGCGCGCCGCGCATATGCGCCTACATGCCGGCACCCATGTCGATGCACCTTCTCACATGGTGCAGGGCGGCGACGACATCCATAATCTGCCGCTCGACCTATTTATTGGCCCTGCGGTGGTCGCCGATGTTCGCCGTCGCGCGCCCAAGGGCGGCATCACCGCTGAAGACATGGAAAGGGCCATCGCCGACCGCGTTCAGCCCCGCGACCGCGTTCTGCTGCGGACAGGCATCAACGACAGTCGGTTCGACGGATCTGCGGAATGGATGGCAAGCGCGCCATATCTAACAGATGGAGTGATCGAGTGGTTTGAGGACCACGGCGTCAGCATCGTCGGCTTCGATTTCTATCACGGTGGAAAGGTACCGGGCGCGGACCCGGCCAGCAGCACTTCGCGCAAGCTGCATGAGCGCCATATTCTGACGATGCCAGCGCTGCGGAACCTCGGCGCCATTACCAAGCCGCGGGTGACGCTGATTGCGATGCCCTTGAAGATGATCAATGTCGAAGCGTCGCCAGTGCGGGCTATCGTCATCGAGGATTGAGGCTTGAATGTTCTACGAGCCCGATAAGCGCAATCACGGATTGAAGTACAATCCGTTCAAGGCGCTTGTCGCGCCACGGCCAATTGGCTGGATTTCGACTGTGGATGCCGACGGCGGGGCTAATCTTGCGCCCTATAGCATGTTCAATGCGGCCGCCACTGAACCTCCCTGTGTGATGTTTGCATCTAGTGCGCGCGATGATGGCAGCGCCAAGGACTCCCGCTATGGTGCCGAAGAAACCGGGGGGTTCGTCGTCAACTTGGCAACGTACGACACCCGCGAGGCGATGAACCGCACTTCAGCGGTTCTGCCGAGAGGAGCTAACGAATTCGACGCGGCCGGTTTGGAATGGTTGCCGTCGCAGTTGGTCAAGGCGCCGCGGGTAAAAGTCTCGCCGGTGCATCTCGAATGCGTGTTTCTCCAAACCATAGAATTACCGGCGGCGCCAAATGGACTAGGCAACTACGTCACCTTCGGTCGCGTGGTCGGCGTTCACATCGACGATAGGCTGATTGTTGATGGCAAGGTCGACATCTGCCGGGCCAGGCCGATCGCGCGCCTCGGCTATATGGACTATGCAGTGATCGATCAAGTTTTCCAGATGATTGCACCGTCGCGATCGGGCGCCACTTTCGCGCGCACCGTTGAAGTGCATGAAAATCTCCCAGCTTCACCAGGGCCGTAATGTGTGCGTAATTTTCGCCCAGCAGCCCGAACGGGGCGGAGCTCCGTCGGCGACGCGTTCGGCCAGGAAACTGACCTATGTAGTTCGATTTCGGAGAGCATTTCATGCCCACCCTTTTTGTTGCAACTAACGGCCTATCTGTTTGGACCAGCGTCGATCTAGGCGTGACGCTGGCTCGCATGCCAACCAGCACCGCCATGTACAGCGGTAGTCGTGTCTGGTCACTGCTTGAAACACCTTCTGGTTTGTTGGCGGGCTCGGATAGCGGAATCTATCGGTGGGGAGTCGATTGATGCACGATGGATTGGCTTACCATCACCGACTGACGTGCAGTTAGTTACAGCTTTGGCTGTCTCTCCCGCTGATCCGAACGTTCTATTGGCCGGGACACAACCTGGCGGCAATTTACCGCTCAGAGGACGGAGGTCAGACATGGAGGAATTTGCACCTCCCTATGAAACCATTCGTCAGCACTGGTTTCTTTGAGGATCCGAAATCGATTGCCTCAAAGACAACGGCGAGCAGACCGCCGGCTCAGCATTGGACACGCGTCACGCATATTCTTTTCGATTCGCACGATCCATCTTTGGTTTGGGCGGGGGTCGAGATCGACGGCGCTTGGTTGAGCAGGGACGGAGGCCGTTCGTTCACACGGTACACCGCGGGATTAGCGAGTGAGGACGTTCATGGATTTGCCGTTCTATCTAACGGAGGCCGAACCGTGTTCGCCGCGACCAATGCTGGGATGCATACGAGCGAAGATGACGGTGAAAACTGGGCACTGCGGCGGATCGAATCCGAGTGGCAGTACACGCGAAGCATCGTTTCAAAAGCAGATCAGCGGGATACCCTGCTGCTGACAAATGGGAACGGTGCTCCGGGAACGAAGGGGCGCCTGTTTAGAAGTGTAGACGTGGGTCGGACTTGGCAGGACGTGCGCCTTCCAGGATCCGTTGAAAGCTCGGTCTATTTCCTAGCGACCCATCGCGCCGATCCCAATCTTGTTTTTGCGGCTGCGACGCTTGGTCAGCTCTACCGAAGTGAAAATGGCGGAGAGGATTGGGTCGCGCTCCCGCAACGTCTGAACGAAATCCGCGCAATCGTCTGGCTCCCCTAAGCCCCAAGTGCCGATTGATATATCGATATTGCTTTTTTATCAAAAGCCCGTGGCGGCGCACCGAATAGCCAGGCAATCGCGCTCCGGTACCTCAACTTGTTTTGTGAACCCGACGTATAGCTGTTTGTCATGGGCGGACATCGCGGCGAGGTAGAGCCTCGAGCGGTGCGAAAGGGTGCCTGCGGAGCTGCCCGCCGCGAAAGAGAACTGCCCGCTTAATTTATCGGCGCATTTTTGCCTGGGCGCGCCACGAATGATTTGTGTGGCGCACCAAGAGAAAAGACGTGAGCGGAGGAACAGGAACGTTACTGCGTTGGAATGATTGTCCGTATGTCGTCTCCAACCGATAAAGGAACTTCGAATGAATCAGCAAAACCAGAACAACCCAGGTCAGCAAGGCGGCCAGGGCGATCAGAACAAACCCGGTCAGCAACAGCCGGGCCAGCAGCAGCCGAAGCCCGATCAGGGCGGACAACAAGGTGGTCAGGGCGGACAGCCCAACCAGCGCTAAATAAGAAAACTGCAATACGAACTTAGCCCCGCTTCGACGCGGGGCTTTTTCTTTTCTGCCTTAACTATTAGGCGCTCTGTTCCTTCCATCCGTGGAAAATGCAAACGCCCCCGTCTCCGGAGAGTAGTAAGTCGTGTAGTACGGCTCGCGCTCAGTTCGACGATTACGTCGCGGAAACGTAAGTATGCCGCTCTCGCAGCCTAATCCAAAAAACTGATCTGATTGGGGAGAGACCGCCGCGCAGGCGGTCTTTCTGCTTTTATCCACCTTTGACCCGCGCTCCAGTCTGACGCATCATTAAACGACGCCCGGGAGTTGTCACAACACGCGGCGCGCCAATCGGAGTTCGTGCCGTGATATTGTTTGGCCTGTTCGCTTTTACCGCGGGGGCGGTGTTTGCTTTGACGCTCGCAGCGATTTGGCGCTGGCGGGCGAGACGCCCGCTAAAGGCGTTGCGATCAGCTATCGATGTGCGATATGCCCGCGGCGAAATCAAACGAGACCAATACCTACAAAAGAGAGACTATATTGCCAGAAAAATGATAAATTAGGTTGCTGGTCTGGCGAAGGCCGACACGCCTTTACACGGCGAATACCCGGCCACAAGTGAGATTGCAGATAGGTCGGCATGTGGCGCCGCAGACATACCCTGTAAAAAGCGTCCTTGTCCTAAAAAAAAGCCCAGCCAGCTCGTTGACCCGTCCCGGTTCGCTCACCACATTGTGGACTGGGGGCGGTCATGCGTGGGAATGTCATTAATAACCGTGGAGTCCGCATCATGATCTGCCGTCGTGCGGTTGTCACCGGCCTCTTCGCATCGGCATCTGTCCTCGGCGGTTCGTTTGCGGCGACGCAGGATTATCCGAATCGGGTGATCCGCCTTATCGTGCCGTTCCCGCCCGGCGGCCCGACCGATGTGCTCGCGCGCATCGTCGCCAACGACGCGTCGCCGTTGTTGGGGCAAACCATCGTGGTCGAGAACCGGCCGGGGGGCGCTGCCGGCACAGTCGGTACCAGGCTCGTGGTTTCGGCCGAGCCCGATGGCTACACGCTCGTCCTTTCGATCGCCGGCTCGCTGACGATCGCGCCGTTTCTCTACAAGCTTGATTACGACCCGCTCAAGGATTTGACGCCGATCGCGCTGGTCGAGCAGAGCCCGCAAATCTTCACTGTCAACCCGGCAATGCCGAAGACACTCGCAGAGTTTGTTGCCTACGCCAAAAGCAATCCGGGCAAGATCAACATTTCGTCGCCGGGGACCGGCACGCTGCCGCATGTGCTTGGCGAGTTCTTGCAGCTCGTGACCGGGATCAAGCTCACTCATGTGCCGTATCGCGGCGCCGGACCGGCGATCGTCGATCTTCTGGCGGGGCAGGTGCAGGTGATGTTCAACAATCCGTCGGTCGTGCTGGCGCAACTCCAAAGCGGCAAACTGCGCGCGCTCGGGGTCAGCAGCGAGACGCGCTTCTCGGAGCTTCCCGACGTTCCGACATTCGTCGAGCAGGGCTATCCGCGGCTGACGGCCACGGAATGGCTTGGCGTTCTGGCACCGGCGGGAACGCCGGAGGCGATCGTGGAAAAGCTCAATGCGGCGATTAACGAGGCCATACAAACACCCGAGGCACGCGCGTCGATGCAAAAGCTCGGCATCGAAACCCGCATCATTTCGCCGCAGGAGTTCAAGGTCTTCATGACGGCGGAGACGCAGAAATGGAAGCAGGTGGTGGCGCAGGCCGGCATCACGGGCGAGTAATCGCCCGAGGGCGAATTTGACCTAGCGCGCCGCGAGTGTAGCGGCGCTTACAATCGAATATCCGCTCGCGGGGGCATAGCTGCCACGCCGGCCAGAGGCTGACCAGGTTTCAACACCGCCGACGCCATCGCCACGATCCCACTATGGGATTCAACAGGCGCAAAATGGAGTCAGACCGGAAGGCCAAGGCCGACGCTGTGGCCGCCGCCAGACGCGCGACCGATGCTCAGGTGATGGAGGACGCCGAGCCGCTTGATCGCCGGGTGGAACGAGCGGCAGGCCAAGCTGTTCTCCCCGACGATTGGTGCGGCTATCGGCTCGCGCCACTGGCTCCTCTGACGGCGTCACTGCCTCCAGGTAACGGCCTTACATTGAGTTGACGGCGTCCCCAGGTGATAGCATCACATCGGCGCGTGACGGCGCCACCTCCCCAGGATAACGGCACACGCAACAGCGTTGCATACAACTGCAACGGAGTTGCTTTGTAGGTCGCATGCCGGGAAAAAACAGAAGGACACTTCGGTAAGCAGGACTTCCGATATGTGGCTGATGAGGACGTTTACGTTTGTCCTGGCAGGATGCCGTTGCCAAGGGAGGTGCCGGGGCCAGGCGCTCCAGACATGGAACTGTTAATTCGCTTTAGCGTTTGTTCGATGGGGATAACCTTCATTTTCAAAACAGACTGGGAGTAGGAGACCGGATGCCGCTTAATAACATCCAATCTCTGGATGATACGCGCCGTCTTCAACTTCTTATCGACGGTGTTACCGATTACGCCATTTATCTGATTAGCGTAGATGGGCGCGTGATGAGCTGGAATACCGGCGCCACGCGGCTTAAAGGGTACGAAGCCGCCGAAATTATCGGCCAGCTTTATGCCACCTTTTTTTCCGAGGAGGACCGAAGACGCGGCGTTCCCGATGAAGCGTTAAAGACCGCCAGGGAAAAAGGCCGCTGGGAAGGAGAGGGTTGGCGCGTGCGTAAGGATGGCACGCGGTTCTGGGCGATGGCGGTTTTGGACGCTGTATACGAAGACAATGGGGACCTTATAGGCTACGCCAAGGTCACCCGCGATATTACCGAGCGGTTGCAAGCTCGCGAACGCTTTGTCGATAGCGAACTGCGCTTCGGTCAGCTCATAAACGCGGTGATTGATTACGCAATTTTTCAGCTCGATCCGCAAGGATACATTCTTTCTTGGAACACGGGCGCGGAGCGGATCAAGGGCTATCGTACCAACGAGATTACAGGCCAGCATTTTAGCATCTTTTACACTGAAGACGATCGTAAGGCTGGCGTGCCAGCCAAGGGGCTAGCGACGGCAGCGAACGAAGGCCGCTTCGAAGCTGAAGGTTGGCGCGTTCGAAAAGACGGATCGAAGTTCCGCGCGCTGGTTGTCATCGATCCCATCAGAGACAACAGGGGCGAGCTGATCGGGTTTGCCAAGGTTACCCGCGACGTAACCGACAGATATGAAGCGCAGCGCGCTCTCAAGGAGACGCAAGAGCAATTGGTAGCCTCGCAAAAGATGGAAGCGGTGGGCCAGTTGAGCGGAGGCATCGCCCATGACTTTAACAATCTACTGATGATCGTACTTGGCAATCTAGAGACGATCGAGAGGCATACGAAGATGCTCCCTGAACCAAACGCTAATCTGCGCCGTGCTGTCACGAACGCGCTGCGAGGAGCCAATCGTGCGGCGGCGCTGACGAGTCGCTTGCTGGCCTTCTCGCGTCGCCAACCGCTCAATCCGAAACCGATTGACCTCAATAAGTTTCTTAACGGAGCGGCGGAATTTATGCAGAGGACGTTGGGGGAAAGCGTTGAAATCCAGGCGATAGGCGCCGCCGGTTTGTGGCAAATCGAAGTTGACCCTAACTATTTGGAAAGCGCGTTGCTCAACCTAGCTATCAATGCCCGCGACGCCATGCCAACGGGAGGTAGGATTACTGTCGAAGCCGCCAATATCTTTGCAGACGATGAGTATTGCCGAAAGAACCCCGAAGTAGCCACCGGCCCGTACGTACTGATTTGTGTAAGTGATACCGGACGCGGTATGGCTCCCGATATTGTAAGCCGTGCATTTGAGCCGTTTTTCACCACGAAAGAACCTGGCCAGGGCACCGGCTTAGGGCTGAGCCAAGTCTATGGATTTGTGAAACAGTCGGGTGGCCACATCAAAATCTATAGCGAAGTAGATCAGGGTACGACGATCAGAATTTACTTGCCCCGCTATGTCGGCCAACGCGATGATGACGAGGACGAGGACGAGGACGAGAATTTATCGGCACGGCGGAGCGTGGTGAGACAATTCTTGTCGTTGAGGATGATGCCGAGCTTCGCGCTTACATCGCAGAAGTGCTGCGCGGTCTTGGTTACCGCGTTAGTGCCGTGCCGAGCGCGACTGCTGCACTGCCAATCTTGGAAGCACGCGAAAGGCGGATAGACCTTCTGCTTACCGACGTTGTCATGCCTGGCCCTAACGGACGCGAACTAGGCAAGCAAGCCCAAAGCCTGAGACCGGGGTTACCAGTCCTTTATATGACGGGCTATTCAAGAAACGCCGTCGTGCATCACGGGCGCCTGGACGAGGGCGTCGAACTTGTTCAGAAGCCGATCGGCCAACAGCTGTTAGCAGCGCGGGTCCGGGATCTGCTGGATCGCGTAAATAAATAATAATCGAGAGGTGTTTGTCTCGGAGTGCTGCTGCGCTCTAAGACATGGGCTGATGTCAGGCGACAAAAAACGACCGCTAAACGGACAAATTTAAACTCTGAGAGACCATCAGGAGACTTTGCTTGGCCGGGTCTGGAAAGTTCATTACCGGCTTCAGCAGTTACGAACCCTCTATGGGAGGGAAATGGGTCGAAATACTCAAAGAGATCGCGCCTGACACGAACAGAATGGCGTTCCTGTTCAATCCGAAAACTGCACCTTATGCTAACGCCGACTATTACCATGCATCCTTTGACGCGGCGGCGGCATCGCTCGTAATAACGCTAACCGCGACTCCCGTTAGCAGCCCTGGTGAAATTGAGAGTGCTGTTGGCGCACTCGGGTATGATCACGGCGACGGTCTGATTGTTATACCCGATAGTTTTAACATCGTGCACCGTGAGCGAATAATCGGACTGGCTGCGCAGCATCGAGTACCGGCGATTTATCCCTACGCGTTCGCAATTAGGGAAGGCGGCTTGATCTCATATGGGAACGATCAAGTCGATCTGTTTCGCGGTGCAGCGAGTTATGTCGATCGCATCCTTTAGGGTGAAAAACGTATCCCTACGCTGGCGGGGCCGCCTGGCACTTCTCTCGATGTTGGAGATAGCTGTCTGAAGAGTGGCACGATGATCGTGTCCTCTTACGGATAATGGACACCATCTCAGATGTCGGTTGGCAATGACTGTGATTTCGCGCCGGGCGTGCGCAGGCGTCGATCGTGGACGCGGGACGAGAAGCGTCGGATCGTAGAAGAGAGCCTCGAAGAGGGGGCGTCGATCGCCGAGGTCGCTCGACGTCACGATCTCAACGCCAATCTGTTGTTCACATGGCGTCGCAAGTTGGGGGTTGAGCGGTCTGAGCAGAACGTCCCGATGGGGATCGTTCCGGTGACGATAGCGCCGGCATTGGCCGCAGAAGGGCATTGCCCGGATGCGGTCGGCGAGATGGAAATCGTTCTTTCGGCCGGCGAGCGTATCATCGTCTGGGCAGACGTCGAGACGGCGGCGCTGACGCGAGTTCTGAAGGCGCTGTCGCGGCGATGATACCGATAGCGAGCGGCGTCAGGATCTGGATTGCGACTGGGCATACCGACATGCGGCGCGGCATGCAGGGTCTGGCGCTTCAGGTTCAGGAGAGTCTGAAGCGCGATCCCCATGCTGGCGATCTCTACATGTTCCGAGGTCGCCGCGGCGATCTCGCCAAGATCCTCTGGCACGATGGAATTGGACTATCGCTTTACGCCAAACGACCGGACCGCGGAAAGTTCATATGGCCGTCGGCGTCAGGCGGGGCGGTGTCGATCTCGGCGGCGCAGATGGCGTACATGCTTGAAGGGATAACAGACAGCGTGCATTCCCGCTGTTAGCTTTGCCCCTGTGGGGCAGTAGGGCTATGGCCACTTCAGTTAGGCCACGATCGTCACGCCTCTGGACTAAGCCGGTGCGATGATCGGCAATACCGCTGGCGCGGCCCCACCAACAGGGGTGGTGGGAAGATGTCTACGTTCAACACAGCGGCACCGATCGTCAATGGCCAGTTCGGGCACGAGCGCAAACGGCTGCTGCGGCGATCGCGGGAAGTCACTTTCAACACCCTGCAGGCAGTCGGGACGGCGGGCGCCGCACCGCAAGGTCATCGCGCACGGCTGTTGGCGAGCAGCGCGCTTAACAGCGGAATGCTGCGCGCGCTCGCACTTGCTGTCAGCGTCTGCGGCACAACCGGGCTCGCGCTCAGCCCGCAACAGGCAGCCGCGCAGTACTTCTGCGACCTCAACAACAATGCCGGCAGCGCTGGAGCAACGGCGACCGGTATCAATGCCCTAGCGTGCGGCACTTTTGCTAACGCCATCGGTACTTTCGCGACCGCGACCGGCGCCGGGACCTACGCCAACGGCAGCGCTGCGACCGCGACGGGCTCATACGCCAACGCCAACGGCGACAACGCGACCGCGACGGGCGTTGGCGCAAACGCGACCGGCGGCAACGCGACTGCTACGGGGAACACTCCGTGGCCAACGGTACTTATGCCACGACGACGGGGAACTTTTCCACGGCGAACGGTATAGGCGCGACCGCGACGGGCGGTGGCGCCAACGCCAACGGCAGCGCCGCGACGGCCACCGGCGATACCGCTATCGCCAACGGCAGTTACGCGACGGCGACCGGCTACCTTGCCAACGCAAACGGCAGCCAAGCGACGGCGACGGGCTCCTACGCTAGCGCCAATGGATTCGACGCGACCGCAACGGGTTACGGTGCCTTCGCCAACGGCAGTTATGCCGCTGCGACCGGGGGCGGCGCTTACGCGAATGGCACCTTTGCGACCGCGACGGGAGACGGCGCCAACGCGACCGGCAGCTCCGCTACTGCGACAGGCTACTTAGCCAATGCCCAAGGCACCTACGCGACCGCAACGGGCGTTCAAGCCTTCGCGACCGGCAGCAACGCGACGGCGAGCGGCTACATCGCAAACGCCTTCGGCCAATTCGCCACCGCGACCGGCAGTCAAGCCACCGCAAACGGCAGTTATGCGACGACGACGGGTGCCTACGCACTGGCCAACGGCGCCTATACGACCGCGACCGGCACCAGCGCCTTTGCCAACGGCGAGTTCGCAGTGGCGACGGGCGCCGGAGCGCAGGCGACCGGCACGTTCGCAACCGCGAGCGGTGGCGGCGCCGTTGCTAACGGTGCGACCGCAACTGCGACTGGTGGTTACGCCAATGCGATCGGCCAGTTCGCCACCGCGACTGGTGGTTACGCCAATGCTACCGGGGCTTCCGCGACGGCGACGGGCTCCTACGCCACTGCGATCGGCCAGTACACGACCGCGGAAGGTTACAGCGCTTTCGCCAGCGGCACCTACGCCACCGCGGCCGGCGCCTACGCCAATGCCAACGGCCAGATCGCCGTTGCCTTAGGGATCGACGCCCAAGCCATCGGCAGCTTTGCCACCGCGGCCGGCGGCAACACGGTCGCCAACGGCAACTACGCCACCGCGACGGGCGCCTATGCCAACGCCACCGGCCAGTTCGCCACGGCATTCGGCACCAGCGCGAAAGCCAACGGCACGTTCGCCACCGCGATCGGGGCCGGAGCACAAGCCAGCGGCAATCAAATGACGCTGGGCACCACGTCCAACATCTATCTGTTGCCCGGTGTGTCCTCGGCGGCAAGTACCGCGGCGCAAACTGGTACGGTTTATTACGTCACCGCCGACAGTAACGGCGATCTGGCGCTGAGCAGCTTCGCCGATCCACCCGGCGTCGCTCCGCCCGGCTCACCGGGCTTAGGCGGCAGCAGCGGCGTCAGCACGGGCGGCGGCGTCGCCATCGGCACCGGCGCTTACGCCTCCGGCGATCCCGGCACTGCGGTCGGCATCGGCGCGGTGGCAAGCGGCGTCAATGCCTCGGCGTTCGGCTTCAACGCCGCCGCCAGCGGCGACAACAGCGTTGCGCTGGGCCAGACGTCCATCGCCAGCGCGACCGGCGCCATCGCGGTAGGCTCCGCCGCTTCGGCTCCGCCATCAACGCAACGGCGATCGGACAAGGCGCAACGGCGAGTGCCACCAGGGTGCCACCGCGATCGGCAATGCGTGCGATCAGCAGGCTTTGCCGGCTCGACCGCGATCGGCAGCGGTGCTGTTACCACGGCAGCCAACCAGGTCATGGTCGGCACCGCGTCAAACACCTATACGATGCCAGGGGTGAACTCGGCCGCAAGCCTTGCGGCGCAGTCGGGCCCGACCAAGTTCCTCAGCGCCGATGGTGGCGGCAACCTGGCCGCCTCGGCTTACGGTCCCGCCGACATCGCCAACCTGCAAAGCTCGGTCGGCTCGTTGCAGAACCAAGTCAATGTCAACCAGACCGAAGCCCGCGCCGGCATTGCGCTCGCCATGGCGTCGGCTGGTTTGCAATACGACACCCGTCCCGGCAAGGTCTCGGTCGCGGCTGCGGTCGGCACCTTCAAGGGCCAGGCTGGTCTTGCTTCCGGTCTCGGCTATGCGCTCAATGACAAGTGGCGCTTCAATGCCTCGTTCACCGCGTCCCCGCAGGTCAACGATTACGGCTTCACCGTCGGCAGTTCATGGACGCTCAATTGATCCCTGCCACCAACAAGTCCCGGCGCGCCGTCAACGCGGCGCGCCGGTGTCCGCACCACATGTGCACGGATACTGCGACGCACGCTCCACTTCCGAAGTGGGTCAATTTCTGCCTCGACTGCACTAAGTCGGCGAGGCAGCTACGCTCCTGATAACGGACACGAACACGACTAGTCGGCGCGACGTTAAGGGCCATGTATGGACGGCGCCCGCGGTGCAAGAGGAGATTTGACGTTTTGCGAAGCGTTCGGGTGCAGCCATGTATCCGGCCTGTTTTCGCGTCGAGGCTTGCCCCGTTGCGATGCGGCCGCTATGGCCGCTGGCCCTGATGTGATCCGCTGATCGAGTCCCAACGAAAGCGCGCGCGCTCAAGTATCGCGTGGCCCTTCACGGGTTTTCCCGATCGACGGTCTCGACCGTTTCGCATCAACGTCGTCATCACCCCTGCAGTTCGTGAACGCGCAGACGCAACCTCATCCTCCCATCGCTTGACCAGTTAGGCCGCTGCCGCAAGTGCAGGCGCTCGATAGGTGCCACCCTTGGCCAGCAACGCCCAGGCAACGCGCGCCATCTTGTTGGCAAGTGCCACCGCTACGACCCTGAACGGTTTGCGGGCGAGAAGCCTTGTGACCCACGGATACTTCTCCGGTTGGTGGCGCGCCCGCTTCAACACCGCATGGGCTCCGACCACCAGAATGCGTCTTAGATATTGGTCGCCTTGCTTCGAGATCGGTCCGAGCTTCTGTTTGCCACCGGTCGAATCTTGCCGCGGCACGATCCCGATCCAGGCCGCAAAGTCACGACCCGATCGAAAAACCTTCGGATCCGGAACGGTGGCGGCGATAGCGGTCGCACCCACTATGCCAATCCCAGGGATGCTCCTGAGCCGCTTGCTTGCTTCGTCCGAGCGATGCTGAGCGATAATCCGCCTCTCGATCGATTTAATCATCGTCTGCAGCGCCTGCAGCCCAGCCGCCAACACGACGAGGCTGGTATGAGCATCAACCGGCATACGCGCATCCTGTTCGCTCGCAATGATCTTCAGCAGCTCCTTGACCCCTTCGCGCCCTTGCGCAGCCACAATGCCGAGGCTTCCGCCATGTGCGCCCGCAAGGCATTGATCACCTGGGTCCGCTGACGCATCAAAAGGTCTCGCGCGCGATGCAGCATCAGGCGCGCCTGCTGCTCGACCGACTTGATTTGCACGAACCGCATGGTCGGGCGTCGCACCGCCTCACAGATTGCCTCGGCGTCGGCGGCATCGTTCTTGTTGCGCTTGACGTAAGCCTTCACGTCCTTTGCCGGCATCAGTCGCACCTGGTGGCCAAGCTTCGTGAGTTCACGTGCCCAACAGTGGGATGACGTGCAGGCTTCCATGCCGACTACGGCAAGGGGGCAGTGCCTCGAAAAACGCCAGCATCTGGCTGCGCCGAAGTTGCTTCCGGACGACGACTTTCTCGCCAGCATCGATCCCGTGAACTTGAAACACGTTCTTGGCGATATCCAAACCAATCGTAGTAATTTGCATGTGACCGCTCCCTGATGTGATTTGTCGACAACGATCACCCTATCGGAGCTCGTTGTCGGGAGCGGGCGCCGTCCACCACATCATTAGCGATAGTCGGCCAATCATCCTTCCTGGCAAGGCTGAAGGGCGATTTCGCAAATCGGTTATTCGATCCACAGTAGCCTAGCAACTGTACCTGTCACTCACTTGAAGGCGCCCTTTCTTGTCGAGCACCTCCCATTTGACGATGTCGGCCTTCAGGTAAGCGGCAAGTTGCTCGGGCGAGCCGCCGATAAAGCGGTAGCCTAGCTGCAGTTCGCGCGCACGCATGTCCGGCATATCGATGACGGTCTGAAGGTCCTTGTTGATCTTCTCGATAATTGGTTTCGGCGTGCCCTTCGGTGCGAAGAACCCGTACCAGCTCGAACTCCTGACCCATCTTGATGCCGACCTCTGCCAGGGTCGGGATGCCAGGCAACATCTTGGAGCGCGCAGGGCCGTTAATCGCGAGCGCCCGCATTTTGCCATCCTGAATGTACGGCAGCGAGCTCCCCATCGGGCCGAAATTGATCTCCGTGCGGCCCGAGATGAGATCGCTCATGCCCTGCGACATCTGGCTATAGGCCACATGCTGCATCTTGGTGCCGGTCACGTCCATGAATAGCACGGTCGAAAGATGCGACGTCGAGCCGATGCCGACCGAGTAATACTTTAGCTTGCCTGGATTGGCCTTGGCGTAGTCGATCACCTCCTGGACCGACTTGTATGGCGTTGCCGCCGAAACCTGAAACACCTCGACCGAAGTTCCCACCAGCATGATCGGTTCGAAACTGTTGACGGGGTCGAACGCATCAGTGGGCGCCAGCGTGACGTTGGTCGCAAGCGTCTGCGCGCCGAAATGCAGCGTATAGCCATCGGGTGCCGCCTCGGCGGCTGCAGCCGCGCCAATGTTGCCGCTGCCGCCAGGACGGTTTAGGACGACGACACTTTGCCCCCACATCGCGCTCAGCTTATCGGCGATGAACCGGCCAAGAATGTCGATCGCTCCCGACGGCGAAAAGGCGATAATGATCTTGACCGGGCGGTTGGGATAATCGTCGGCCGAAGCGCGGGCGTTAAAACCGAGCAGCAAACCCCCAGCAACGGCCAGCACGGCCAACGACTTCAGCCCCATGCAATCCTCCCGAGCGCTTATTTTGCCTTTGCGGCTCACGATAGAGCATGACGATGGCATCGGGCGAAAGCAACGCACCCGCCATGCAGGGCACCGCAAGGCTGTCGTGGCCGTATAGCGCCCTCGCAGCGGAAAGCTGAGGTCCGATATGGGTCCAATAGCCGGCATTGATGAGGGCGTCACGCCGACAAAACCCCGGGACATTGACCGGAGCTTTTTATCGAATGGTGTTGCCGTCGATCAGGCCGGGAAAGCCGCCGGCTTCCATTTCCTGCGGCAGAATAGACCTAAAGCGCCGAGACCGCCGGCAAAGAGCGGGAGGGCGGCGGGAAGTGGAGTGGCGGAGACCGAGGTGGAGTCAGAGAGACCAATGTCATCCCAGTCGGACTGGCTAAAGTCGTCACCGTTTGAACTCGCAAGTCGGATCGAGATTGATTTGCCTGCGTCCGCAGCCGTTGCGGTATAAGTAATCGTATCAAGTTCCCAAGTTCCGGCCACCGCCGGAGCCGAAGCATAGCTCGCACCGGTACCACCTTGGAGAGACCCACTTGATGCGTCACCACCAATGACAAGGCTGGCTACACCATTCCAGCCACTACCGATCGAAACCGTGCTATAAACCGACAGCGTGTAAGTTACGCCGGCCTGTGCCGTTGGACTGAGAGTCTGCCAAATCATCCCATTGTTGACGAAAGCGATCGTGGACCCGTCGGGCGGAGCAGAATTGAAAAAACGACCATTATTGGCAGGCTGCCATTGACCAATGTCCCCAATATCCTGGTAGCCCGGGATCGGCACCTGAAATGAATACGTGCCACCAAACCCATCATGGTTTGGGAGTCCTGCGCTAGGGATCGTTTCAAAAGAAGCGTTATCGACGGTAATCGACGCAGCGTTTGAGTTGCTAACGGGAAATGCCACTCCCATCGTGGACAAGAAAGCTCCCGCGGCCAACGGTCCTAATGATAATTTCATTTTTCACCCCATTATTGCCGGTTGTTGAACCGGCGGTATAAGCACGGTGGCTCGCACTGAGGATGCGGCAAGTACGCATCCAGCACATTGAAGCTCATTCCCGACGGATCAATAAATGAGCCGATAACAATAAAGTCGATCGTCAAGGGCACTATGAGTTTGGCCTTAGGCCATTGTCGCTATTCAATTGAATAGCTGGATTAAAATTTAACTCTCGAGCACATTGCAATTCCGCCAAAGCGAACGCACTATTCAAATCGGTAGTTTTGTAGTCTTTCAAAGAGGCTGCCGTTCGGCGGATGGTGCGAGGGACCATAATTGACCCGGCCAAAGCCGAACGAAGACCTAATCGACCTAATCTACCGCGGCGCAACCGACTCAGCCGCGCTTGGGCAGGCGTTAACTGGCCTAGCCAGCCAATTCCGGTGTCGAGGTGCAGCGCTTGTTTCATTCGACAATCAAGAGCCCGCGACACATGTCATACTGACATCGGGAGCTTGGGACGGTGATGCAGGCCGAAAATATCTCGAAATTGCCGTCCTAGATCCGGCACCCGCGGCATTCGCCAAGCTCGCACCAGGCACGGCTTCCACCACAAATCGAATCTTATCCAGAGACACCCTTCGGAATGGCGCATTCGTCAATGAATTTTATCGTGGCCTTGGATTTCGAGAAACTCTAGGCGCCACACTATTTGCCGACCAATCGCGTTTTGCTCTGCTCGGCCTACATAGAGGAACAGACAGGGCGACTTTTAACGATGTGGAAATTGCGCGTGTAGAGCGCTTTGTCCCTCACCTCGTCCGCGCACTACAATTGCGCCGTGCTTTCATTGGCGTCGAAGCAAAAGCGGAGGGACTTCAGGACGTCGTCGAGCGCCTGCCGACCGGCGTTGTGCTGCTCAATAGTTCCGGCGCAGCGTACTTTGTTAATCGAGCCGCACGCATCGTTTTAGACCGCGGGGACGGCCTGACTCTCGATCGGACCGGGAGGCCAGCCGCCCATCACCCGACGGTAAGGAGAAAACTGGACACCCTGATTGTAGAGACGTGTAGTGGGGGCGCTGGCGGGATAATTCCGATTCCTACCGCACTGATCGGGCGAGCCTATGCGGTTTTGGTGGCGCCTTCCTCATCGAGTTTACGCGAATGGCTCGGACAACCAATCGAACAATCAGGAGTGATTCTTCTCATTCACGATCCGAAAAGCCGCCGCGAGGGTGTCCCGGAAGTATTGCAAACATCGCTCGGCCTGAAACCGGCAGCGGCAAAATTAGTTGCTGCGCTTGCTTTCGATGACGACCTTAAATCTTACGCTCAACGCGAGGGCATTTCGATCAATACCGTGCGCTTTCATCTAAGCTCGGCGCTCGCGCAAACAGAGACGCGGACACAGGCCGAGCTCTTGCGCCTTGTCGTTGGCATATTGCGTGACCTAACTCTGCGTGAGAAGAGATAGCGCTCCGATAGCCATTTCGCCGTCCGCTTTTTATGAATTAATATTGGTCATTGAAACATCTCGAACGAGGGCAGCGCCACTGACGCGCTCATCATGTACGGGCCGAGCCTCGCGGATGCCTATCGCCAGACGGGTATATATGCGGGCAAGATTTTCTGCTTCTCCGGCAATTCCTGATTTTACGAGACCACGCTTAGTTTATAAAAACTCGCGCTGTCGTCTCAGATTGCACGCAAATCCGTTGCACGCCATTGAGACCTGCCTCGCTATCGTCCCGCGTTATGAAACAACGGTGCGAGATCAGATAGGTATTTCAAGCATCGGCATCCCTCGAATTATGCCGACGACGGGAACGTCACAGCGGATTTCCAGGCGTATGCCCGAGAATGATCGCAACACTGACGACGCCCGGAACGAGTTGCCGTTACCAGGGGACGTGACGCCGTCACGCGCCGATGTGTTACGCCGTCACTTAGGGATGTGACGCCGTCACTCTCAATGTAGGGCCGTTACCTGGAGGCGGTGACGCCGTAAGCCGTTAGAGCTGGTGCCTTATTGCTCGTCTGTCGCGTTGTCTCGTCCGTGATGCAGGTCTGATGCAGGTCATCGAGCTCATGCCCTCTCCCCGCCGCTTCCCGCCGCCCTGGTCGATCCAAGAACACCGAAAGTTTCGCCGTCAAAGACGAGACCGGCCAAGTGCTGTGCTACGTCTATTTTGAGGACGAGCCGCAGCGGCAGATGTCGATGAATTGGCTGTCGCGGGATGAAGCCTTCCTGATCGCTGTGAATATCGCCAAGCTGCCAAGAGTGCCGCGGAAGCTCTTGAGAGAGATTCCGCGGCCAAAGAGTTCGGCTGCTATTGAGGACTGATTGGGCAATATCTATTCGGGGGGCATCTATGTCGTTGCTGCGAGTAAGAGCGGCCAGACCATCTATTGGGCCGCTGCGACGCCACGCGAACGGGCGGTAGAGGCCGTGAAAAAAATGCTTCCGCCCGGCTGGAGTGACGGGGAACAGCCGGTCTGCCGTCTTGCCAGACGTCCCGGCCATAAAGGAGTTCGTCCCGGACTATGAAACTTACATCTGGAGTGGGTTCGGGGCACCCGCGGGGACAGACGCTCAAATCATCGCGAAGCTGAACAAGGCAATCAATGATGCGCTGATTAATACTAGCATCGCGAGCAAGCTAGCCGAGACCGGTGCAGAGCCTGTCGTGATGAGTCCATCTGAGTTTGGTAGCTTCGTTGCCGCGGACACAGATAAATGGGCGAAGGTCATTCGCACTGCAAATATCAAGGTCGAATGATCGCCGCGATTTGAATGTCGGCTCAGGTCAGTTTCTGCTCGACCGCGATAGGCGCGCAAGCTCGCTTCTCGACGACTAACCGGAATCAAAAAGCCCCACCGTCGATACAGTCGGCAGTGGGGCCTAACCGCGGCAACGCCAATGTGCAACCGAAAGGCATCAACTATTAGAACGCGCCGTGTGGCTCACTTCGGCATTGCTTTCGCAAGGCCCTTCCGTAGATCGTCTCCGGTCATGACGGGGATAAGTTCGACCGCCGCATCGAACGCCAGAAAGAACGGTTCGACAATTTCGACGACCTGTGACGCTTCGGTCATGTCAAAGAATATCATTCCACCGCGCAGGCCATCGGACACTCCAAAGTAAGCGGCCTCCGGTTTGAGCTGACCCATGATCGATTCCATCGCTTTTCCGAGGGACCCGTCTTTGAGCGCTGCGTTGCCCTTCTCGACCGGGACTTTAAATTTCAACATCATTCGCATTGTCACCTCCAGGTTGTGAAAATCAAAATTCTGTCCAATCAATCTATTGTCGCGGCCGCTCCGACCCCGGTCGACGCGCGACACAGACGGCGGCCCGCGTCAGATGTCGGATCCGGTCGGCGGCCGATCGCACCAGCGTTGTCTATGAAGGGAATGTCAGCTTCGGCTGATGACGGCCTTATGACGACACTCGGACGCTGAGAGACAGGTCCGTGAATAACTTTAGGCATAAAGCGCCTACAGCGACAAGCTCCGCACTGCGGCAATTTATTGTGGCGAAGTGACGTTATGGGTCATGAACCGCCACGCCTACGCTGCGCCAGCGCGGCAGTTAGGAACCCGATAACGGACACGAAGGCGGAGGGTCGGCGCCATAGCGCGCATAGAGTGTCTGGACGCGCTGTTGCCACATCGCCGCGAAACCGCCCGAGGTCAGGTTATCGACCGACTTCCAGAATTGCCGCCGCGGTCATGACTTTTTAGGCCGCGGCCTCAGCGTCCGCCTTGCGTTGCGGTCGTCCTCCATCTTGCGAGGTTGAAGCCCATGGCCGCTTCGTCATCGAACCGGAGTGCAGTTCAAGGCGCCTCGCTAACAATGGGCGGTATTCTCGCATGAAGAACGCTGGCACGATCACCCATTTATCGGTTGCTCGACTAAATGAGCGTGACCTAATCGATGGGTTTTTAATTCATCTGCACAAGGATTCCACCGAAGCCCGGGCTGCTGGTGTAGATTTTATTCCAGTCCGTGAATTGCTCCGGCTCCGGACTAGCCTCGTGCTGAAGTAGGTCGTTGGCCAGAAACTGGAGTACGCGACCGATGTGACCGCTTTGGTCGGCGCCTGAAGAGCCGCAATCAGTGTTGGGCACGTCGAAGCCCTCGTCATTAACCCACAGGGATGCCTTTCCTCCTGAAGGAGCCGCCACGGCAAACATACCGCCTGGACACGCGAACGGCTTGTTGGTAACGCCGCCATACTTTGTCGCCGACAATTGGTTCTTTTGCTCCTTCTCTAAACGCACAATGGTCGAAGCTGGCGCGCCACCACCGTTGTTCGAGACCCAAATCGAACCGTCAAACACAGCAACCCCTTCGGGATTGTTGAACAGGCTCGACTTTTGCTGACACCCAGACGCCCCATTAGAAATGCAGAATTTAGGAGACGGGTTGAGTGCGGTTGACCCAAGATAAGTGCCGGGCCCATTCAAGACCGTGTCGGGGAAGTTCACCACAATGCCCCCACCATACTGGCCCACCACCCAGATCGAATTGTCGCTGTCTATCGCCAATCCGACCGGCGAATTCGGCGAGTTGATGACTTGGCGGTCGATCTTGGGACTGCTCGTCGCCAGTTCGGCAGAAGGGACGCGCAGGAGATCATTTTTCTGGACGCCGCTGACCCAAAGATTGTTGTGGCTATCGAACAGGATGCCGACAAGATGGCTGTCAGAGAAGTAATTGTGCCCATCAGTCGCAATGCCAGTGATCTCTTTGTATTGGTGTGTAGACGTATTATAGCCCACGACTACGTCGGGCCCGCCCCAGTCGCTGTTGCAGACGATGTACAGTTCATTACCCCTCATGGCGACGGCATTCGGGTTGCAAGGCCCGTGCGCCCCAGACACGAACTCACCAATCTTCAAAGGTGTCTGTGTGAAGGTCGGCGTGTTTTGATTGTGGGTGTAATCAAGTACGTACTCAATGACATCGTGACCGAGGTAGTCGGGAACCCAGATTGTGACACGGGTAGCGTTACCAAGCCCGCCGACGGCCCCAGCCAGTGCTGGAAAAGTTGCGGCTATGAAGATGGTGGCGAAAAGCGATGCGAGTACGTTGATTATACTTTTGCTCATGGCTGAACTCACTCCTGAGAACTGTGAACCACGCCACCACCGCCTCGCGCATCTTAATCTCGCAGGACTGCGCCGCGCATCACAGCAAGGTGAGCCGGCATCTTTCTTTCAGACCAAGTGTTATCAACCATAAGAGGGATAAATCGAGACAAAACAAAAGCAAATACCGGCGATTTACCCATTGCGATATTTTGCCGTGAGTTTGGTTGATCGCCGACGAAGTTGATGCGCAGACGAAGTGATTGAGTAATTGATTGAGCATTTCCAAGTCGGGACAGCGGCGCGCTGCCTGTTCTCAATCGCGGCATTGAAGCCGGCGACGCGCGCGTGGGGGAGCGAGCAATCCCCTTAATCCTCAGTCAACTTGAAAGCGAAGGCGACGATCCCGATCATTGGTTTTGGGCGCTTCGGTTTCTTACCGATGCCGATCCTGTGTCGTTGGATGATCGTGGCAATATGAAAAAAATGGCTGCCGCTTGGCTAAATTGGGGGCGACGCCATTACCATGGCTGGTAGCTGGCCGCCTGCGGAGCTTCCAAGTTTAACAAAAAAAATTGCCGGGTGAGCGAAGCTCTGATAATGGCCATGCATCTCCCGTCGGGCCAGTTTATGCCCATCGACGGCGTTCGTCATGTCTCTCAGCAACAGCAGCAACCGCAGCCCAAGACCGACGAATAGACCGCTTCAGTTGGCGCGGCTCTAATAAAGTGGACACGCGACAAACACAGCCATGCGACGACGATAAAACCGGAATTATTTGCTGCCAATCCATGTTGTCAACGTACCGGCGCCGCTCAGTTCAGTGAACGAATGTTCCAAGCCAAGCCAGCAGTTCTCTAAGCTGGTCCCGGTTGGCCAGAAAATAGAGGACGGCGACTAACGGGCTCGACGCGAGCACCAAATCCCCATGGGCAAAGCCTCTACAAGATCGCCCTTGGGTAGCATTCTGCGATGGAGAGCATCACGCGCTTCATCACACAAAAGCTCAAGCTCAAGGTAAACGAGGCCAAGAGTGCGGTGGCACGACCGCAGGAACGGAAGTTCCTCGGGTTCAGCTTTACGGCTGGTCCGGACACCAAGCGCACGATCGCGCCGAAATCTCTGGAACGGTTCAAGCAGCGAATCCGGGAGATCACGCGCAGGGCCAAGGGCGTCAGCATCGCGACGACAATGGAAGAGTTGGCACCGTACATGCGGGGCTGGCGCGGCTATTTCGGCTTTTGCGAAACGCCCGAGGTGTTGATCGCTCTCACTCGCTGGGTCCGGTTGCGATTGCGGGCCGCTCTGTGGCGTCAGTGGAAAACACCACGGCGCCGTCGTGCGGCACTGATCGCACTGCCAAGTCTCAGGGGAGCTGCGCAATACGGCAACCAGCGGCCGTGGCCCCTGGCACATCGCCCGGAGCAAAGCTATCTCAATGGGTCTCTCCAATGCCCACTTCAAATCGCTCGGTCTCCCCTCCTTGATCGAGGCGCGTTAGCGCAACTTCTCGAACCGCCGTATACGGACCCGTACGTAGTGGTGTGGGAGGGGCGGGGCCAAGAGGCTCCCCCCTATCCCGATCATTGGCCCATCGCGTCGTTTCGCGCGATGAAACAATTCGGTCGTTGTCAGAGGCACAACGGACATTACTGGACGAGCCGACCGCTTTGCTCGGTTGCGCCTGACCTACAACGTCACTTCGCCACCATAACTTGCCGCAGTGCGGAGCTTGTCGCTGTAGGCGTTGACGCGCGCGAAACCGACGGCGGCCCGCGTCAGATGTCGGAACCGGTTGGCGGCCGACGCACCAGCGTCGTCTATTAAAGGGAATGTCAGCTTCGGCTGATGACGGCCGTATGACGACACTCGGATGCAGAAAGTCAGCGTCCGTGAATAACTTTAGGCATAAAGCGGCCCTGATGCCCTCGATCCGGTCATTCGTGCCATCCGTTAGCGTCGCGCGGGACTAATCCGGAATTGAGCGCTTCATGAGAGCGACCCACGTTAACGCACCAACCCTCATAGAGGGCGGCATTCCGTGCCCAAGGGATACCTTTTTAAACTCGTCTGCTGCGTAGGCTCCGGAGGTCGCCTCCCACCCTTCACTTCCAAGCTTGTTGAGCGAGGCCTCAAAGTTCTCGACAGTATCTGACCTAACAATTTGATATTCCCATTTCACGATTTAGATTCCGCTTGAACTAGGTCATACTGCTTCACATCGCCCGGGTTCATGCCTTCCGCAGTGAAGGCATCGATGTTTAGCCGCCGTACAGTGTCATAAGTTTCGCCGGTAGCGACCTGAACATATGCCTTGACCAACTCAATGGCCCGGAGCTCGTCGGGTTCGTAAGCGCAGAAATACCGCGCCACCGCTGGCACCGCCGGAGTGGTCCCGGGTGTAATCAACCGCACTAGCCAGCCGTCGGGGCTGCTACTTTCTTCTAACCCGGCCATGGCGGCGAATATGCGCCGTTCGGCCCGACTGGCAAGCTGGTTTAGTGCCCTATGCAAACTGATCCACTATTCGCCGAGAACCGCTTTCCGCATCGAAGATGGTGGCGGCCGCACTCGATCGCCCCAATCCCTAGCGGCTGGATTTCGGTCCGGCGTCGACCGTGATCGTCATCAGCTGTTGACGTGGACGCGCTCGCCGTCGGGCCGGCTGACATAGAGGTGGCGTTGCAGTACCTGCTCCATGTTTTCAAACATGGCATACAGATCGTGGCAGTACGTCGACGGGTTGTCGTAACCGTTGTTCCGGGAGAACCGGTGCGGGAGGTAGCCGCCGCCGCATACGTTCATGAATTTGCATTGCCGGCACTTCTCCGACAGGTTGATCGATGCGTCGCGCGCGGCTTTCCAGCGCGGCTCGTTTCTCACCTCATCGATGGCATGATCGAAGATGTTGAAGGTTGTTTTGCTCACGCCTTCGCCAGCGATGCGCAGCACGTCATGCGCCTCCACTGTGCCGTCGGTCATCACCGTGCACAACTCTACGGGCTGGTAGCCGACGCCCTCGGTCGGCGCGTTCTTGCCAAGCAGGGCGGCGACCATGTCGGTGATGATGCGAATTTCGACCCTCTGCTTTTCGCGGTTCACTTCCAGCCACTGATCGAACAGACCATTATAGAAAGCGGCGACGGACGGTGGCTGTTCGTCCACTGTCGCGTCCGAAATCATGATGTCATAGTGGTCGATGCCGCAATCGGCGAAAAAATCGACGTAGTCCTTCGGCGGGTGCTTCGGATTGCACACTGCGAGAGCGCTGACGCTGATTTTGCGTGTCGTCAGCATGCGTGCGGCGCGTTCGACCGCCGCATGGGTGCCGCCGCCCTGGAACGTGCGGCGGTGCGCATCGTGAATATGGCTCGGCCCGTCCAGGCTGATCGCGACGGAAATGCCGTTTGCTTCGAAGCAATCAAGCCACGCTTCGTCGATCAGGACCCATTCGTGGTCACCGCGATGGGGATGTCGCACTTTGTCCGCGACGTGATGGCGTCGCAACCGGCGGCGAAACGATGGAAATTCTCGACGCCCCAGAGCAGCGGCTCGCCGCCATGCAGGACGACGGGAAACTCGGGCAGCGCGTGTGCGGTGACGTGTTCCTCCATGCGCCGGAGCAATTGCTCCAGCACCGCGTCGCTCATCAGTTTGGGCTTGCTATAGACCGACGGGTCGCGAAACCAGTAGCAGTACGAACAGTCGATATTGCATCTCGACGCAACTTTAATCAGGAGCTGCGAGATCGGTTGGTTTTGAAAAACGGGAGGCGCCGGATCCTCGATCGACATACCTTATCCCGATGCTAACCTGCGGGAAACGGAGCGGCTAGTCGCTCTCACGAAGCCTCTCCGGAACCCTCCCGCATAGGGATGATAGACGCCGCGGCGGAAGCCGCCAGCATAGGGACCGCCGCGGCCGAAAGCGCGCCGGAAATAGACCTGAGTTGGGGCCGGTGTGTCCGAGACCGTGTCTTCGTCCATCACTGCCGGTTAAATCGCACCCTGATCATCGACGATCGGATTGGGAAAATCTTTGAGAAGCGCGTTAATCCCCGGGTGATCGCTCTGGACCGTTGCGCCCGGCCCGTGCAGTTGCAGAACTCGCTAGAACCTTCAGAGTTGGGATCGTCATGATCGTACTCCGCTTGTCGCCGGTCGCGACTTTACGACATGCTTCGGCCATTGCAAGCCGTACGACAAGATTGCAGCGCGCGTCATTGTCGCGATCGATCTCAACGGCAGCATCTCGCAGCACATTGGAACTAGCACGTGGCGCTTGCCGGAGCGTCCGCCCCGCGCGGTTCCCAATCCGGCAGCGGGCCCGGCTTACGTCTTTTGACACTCGCGCCGCACCCAAGCGTCAGTAATGTTAAGCCGCAAAAGATATTCGCAGCGGCGTCGTCACCGCGAAGTACCGTGCTAATGAGAGCTTTTTTTGCCGGCGCGATCGGCTTATTCGCAGTTTGTGTTGCGGGTGCGGCAGTCGCGTCTGACCTTCCGGCGCGGGTTTATACCAAAGCGCCACCTCCGGCAGCCGTGATCTACAATTGGACTGGTTGCTACGTCGGCGGTAATGGCGGCGGCATCTGGTCTCAAAATAACTGGTCGCTTCCCGATATGGGCGGACTCCCTGTTTCCAGCCACACCATAAATAGTTGGCTGGGCGGTATTCAGGGCGGCTGCAACTATCAATTTGGTGGCAATTGGGTTGTCGGCGTCCAAGCCGATTATGATTGGGCGAACGGAACCGGTAGCGGGCCGCATTCGACCACCGGTGACCTCACCGACCAATCGCATATCAGTGGTCTCGGTTCCGTGACTGGTCGCGTCGGCTAGCGGTCAATCCCAACTAAGAACGACGGCTTTCTGGTCGGCAGCCGAAATATCAAACGCTCGCTCGAGATCGAGCACGCAAAAATATTGCCACCCCAATCCGTCGCCATATTTTCTTTTTGTCTCCATCCAGTACGTCTCTCCTGCGACCCGGTCGTTATGGATGGCCGTATGGGGATCGCGAATTGGGCCAAGCCGCTGTTCAAGTTTCGCTCGGTATCGGCGCAGGTCCGGGAGCAGAGCCGATGCGTCGTTTGGATGAATTTCGGTTTCGATCGGCGCCTTTGTCTGCAACATGGTCCGCACACGTTCGCTCAGTTGCGTAAGGATCGCGCAGACTGTCGGGTCAGCCATTGGTTGCATACCTTCCAGCACCCCCAATATTGCTGAGCCCGACTTGAAATCGCCGGAGAACGTCCCGCAGTCTATGTAAATGCCGCCCAATGCAGGACCGCTCAAACTCGTTAGTGGCTTCGCCAGTATCTTACATCGGCTCTTGGCTCGGTCGCGCCCACTACTCCGTCGTCTCCGTTGTTGGCGTGCTTTCTGCCCCGAAATCTTGTAGCTGGGGCGGCGGTTTATGACCCAAGGCGGTCACCACTTAGTGCGTAGGAACGGATGTGAATATGACGATGCAAAGCTCGCGGAAATAGCAACATGCTGGCTAACACTGCTGCGGAGGCGCTAGAGCGCTTTGAGCGAGCGAGTGAGGACGATCTCGCAAGGAAGTATTTCTATGAGGGCAATACTCCGCGCCTGCGGCCCTCGGGGATTTTGAGGGTGCTTGGCGACGAGTTGAACGGATCGTCGGACTGTCCGCCGCAAATCATGCCACTTTGGTTGGCGAAGGCAGCTGACGCACTATTCGATGCGCGCCTAATTCAGGCCGCACCGACGTTTCCTGACGGCTCTGCTAAAACTTGGGGCCTTAGATTTTATGGCGAGCTAAAGCGGCTCGATGGGAAAGTTCCGTTTTCCGTCATCCACGACTGGCATGCCAATACGATCGGGCCACTCGTCGTCGAATTCAGCAGGCGGCCGGAGCCAAACCCCTGGTCGGGCGAGGAAAGTCCAAAGGCCTTGGAAGATATGCACGCTGCGGCCCTTGCCGGACGCCAAATCGCCGCCATCGAATGGCGGGCAGTGTTAATCGATGCATTTCGGCATATTCACGCAGGGCCGAATAGGCCCTGCCGTCACGATCGCCAAGCGCTATACGCTCGATGAGACAATTGCGATGGGCGCCGGTGCCTACGCCGCGGCTTACGGCAAGAGTAATGCCGACATGTTCGCTCATGCGCACTGGAATTCTGACGCTAGACTTGATGCTTACACGGGCTGCGCTGTCGACGCTTACGGCATTGTTCAGAGCCACGCCAAGCTACTCGCTGATCCCAATCCAAACTACGATCAGTATCAAAATCTCGGTGTTAAGAACAGAATTACTGCCCTCGCTCGGCTTGCGGATGGACTCGTGGAGGGTCTCGCGCGAGCATAGTGGGGATTTCGCGTTAATTACGCGATGCCGCGGCAGTAGTCACACGAGCTTTTCGATTGCCGCTATAGCCAAATAGCAAGTGCCGTTGGGTTGAAATATCGGCTTCTGACCAATAGCGTTGAAAAGTCGCCGATGAGCGGTTGCGGGTCTCTGCCGGCGCTGTTGACGCGGATCCTCAGGCAGACCATCCACAATTTGGTGATGTGATTCTGACTATTTCAAGCGCATCGATCGGACCCTTTGAAATCGAGTTCGCCAAGTATCTTTATTGCCGAAATTTAAGTCGTGGCGCATGCTTATTAAACTCCTGTAAGTTGCTTGATAGTTCCGTACTGCGCGCCATTATGCTACTCGATTGATTTTGAGTGGCCCGCCTCGAACCGTTACGGCGGCTGGGGAAAGTTGATGAGCATCGATGTCTTTATCAGTTATTCGACTAAAAACTCGATCGCTGCGAAGGCGACTTGTGCGGCATTGGAGGCAGCCAAAATTCGCTGTTGGATGGCCCCAAGAGACATCGTGCCGGGCGCGCCCTGGGGCGCCTCAATCGTACGCGCGATCGAGCAGTGTCGGGTAATAGTATTGATCTTTTCTGGTAACGCAAACGGGTCAGCCCAGATCTATCGGGAAGTCGATCAGGCTTTTAGTAAAGGAAAGGCTGTTTTACCTCTGCGGATCGAGCAGGTCATGCCGGCCGACGAGCTCGCCTATTATCTCGACACGGTTCATTGGCTCGACGCGATGACGACGCCGATGGAAAGGAACCTGGAGAAGCTCGTCGCAGCGGTGCAGTCGCTCCTTCCCAAGACAGAAGCGGGGCAGCCAGTCGAAGAGCCGGCGGAGGAGGACGTCGAGGTAGCGCGGGATCACAGCGCCGCGCGTCCCGACGACGAGAAGATTACTGATGAGAACTCACATTGGAAGGTCGATCCCTCAGGCCCGGGCGAGAATTCAGCCGCCAAGGGGCGTCCCGGTTGCTACAATTCCTCCCGCTTCTGAAGCGGCGTCACCCGCCGATCTCGAAAAGGCGGCGGCAACATTATCCGATGCCGGTACAAACGCGATCAATGCGGCAAAGCCTACGACATGGAAAATGCCGGTAGCGGTTATCGCGGTCGCGCTGCTTTTGGTGAGTTCCACAGTCTATGTCCTTGTCAGCCGCGACCGAAACACGCCGGGACCCGGGGCAATCACATCCGCACACGAGGTGGTGGGAAATCCAGTTACGGGCGACCATCGAGGGCAAATAATGACGGACACCAACATCAAGTTCGGCGAAATGGAACAGGAGATGGGCGACTATTCTGGGGCAGCCGAGACGTTCTTCTCCACCTATCAACAAAACAAAAGCTATCGAGACACGGTCTTCCAGCACCTTAAAGATCTGCGAAACCTATCGAAAGACAATGTCACAAATCGCCAAATTGACGGTTACCTTAGTCAGATGTGAGATTTCATTTCTCGTTTGTTCTTTTGCGCCTGGAAAAAACCGGTAAGCGAAAGGCGATGCCATAAACGCGGACGACGAGCGCCCGCGAAGGTCAGGCACGGAGCCGTTCGGCTGCACGCATTGGCGTCGTCACCGACACCCGAAACCCACGTTCGTGTTGCTTGGGCGTGAGCAGGAACCGTGCCAAGCACGGGTACAGAGTCGTCCCCAAGACAACAATTAATACTGCGATTTTCCTCATGTTAATCTCCTGGTGAAGAACTCAGGATAATTCGATTATGCTACCAGCTTGGCTAGAGTACTAAGTCGCGTGGCTTGCCGTCGTTCCGGCACATGACGCTAGCGGGATAGCTTGTGGTGACAACGCTGCCGCGTAGCACCACAAGGCGGCCACGACGGTTGTGGAAAAGTGGATACCCAGCAAAGCAAATTCAATCGCTCGGTGTTCACGCCAGTTTAAGATTTGCTATTCAGCCATTCCGCCAGCTTCGACCAGCGCCGCCGACCCGAGACGTTGCGCACCGCGATGACGACGGCCTTCTTCTGACCGACCAACACCATCGCCTTGTTTTGCAACAGCGCGCTTTAGCAGCCTTCGGAAGGCTACGAACGAAGTCAAAATCAGTCAAGGAAAATCCAGTCGTGGATCGATGAACGCGACGAGATGGATTCGACGTGGATGAAGTCGAACGCCTGATCGTCCGGCGGGTCGCCGTAGAGATGAAACAGTGGCAGCGAACTGGCCATTATGACGGCATCACATCGGCGCGTGACGGTGTCACTGCCCCAGGATAACGGCACAGGCAACTGCGTTGCACGTTGCATCCACCTGCAACGGCGTTGCTTCGTAGGTCACATGCCGGGATCGGCATGTCGTCCAGGTCGAAGTCCTAGTCCTTGCGGGCGACGCCTACACCCGTTACCGATGCCTCGCTAATCCAACGCCACATGGTGGGGCCAATCCTGTCCAGGTCTTTTTGCCCCATCGCTAGCGCCGACTGTGCATCGCTCGTCTTCGGCATCGAGGAGATCTCTCAGCCGTGCGGCGGCGCCTTGGTAACCATGGACGGCGGCGCCGTGGCAGACTGCGGAGCCGGCGATAGCACGAACGTCAACCAGACATTGTAGCCGTCGGGCCGGTCGTTGTTGTCGAACTCCTTATAGCCCTTCAGGTTAAGATAGCCCTGCATGCCCCCTACCGGGAAGACGTATCCGATTTGCGGGCCAATACCCAGGACGCGCGATTCCATCGGGCACACGATCGGTGCACAACCGCTATCTGGCGTAAGCTGTTCGTACACATAGCCGACCAGGCCGACCTGCAATTGTTTGGTCAAAAATTGCGATGCGCCCCAGTCGAGGTGGAAATCGACGCCGTTCGTGTAGCTTGTCGAGTCATTCTCCAAGTTTCCAGTCAGTCCTGCGACCGCCGAAAATTCATGGCCGGTCTTTGGATCAAAATAGGTATAGCCGACGCCGCCGTCGATGGCGCCGTGCCCGATGCCGATATTGGCGAGATTGTTGGAGCTGTAATCGCCGACCGGGATGTCGCCGGTCAGGTAAGCCATGTAATTGTTGACGCCGGCATTCCAGCGCACCGCAAATTGCGGGATCAGATCGCCGACACCCGTGGTCGTTTGGTTGAGACCAACGGTCCTGGTGAACGGAATGCCGCCCACCGTGCCGGATAAAGTCCCATTCAGCCCGGTACTATTTTGGCCATAAGCCATCAGGAGCGTGGCAGAGGCCTGGCCACCGAGGAACGGCGTCGCAAACACGTAACTCGGAGCAAAAAACCCGATGTCGGCCCGGGCGCTGATATTGGCGCTTATGCTGGCGTTAAGCGTCGGGTTGAATTGGCCAAGGCTGATTTCGCGAGAGAGGGCGGCGTTGCCGCTCGCCGATACGTTTGTATAGTAGTTGATGGCTGCCAGCGACCAACCCGGTGATTGCGGCGCCGCGGCCAAGCTGCCAAAAAAGCCCGGCACCCAAAAGCTCACGCCGTTCTCGTCCGCGCGTGCGGTGCCGGCATGCGACGCGAGGACAGCGACTGCAATCAGCACCGCTGCCGCGCTTGGCCGCGATCGACGGAAAAAAAACCCGCGAGTTTGTGTCCCGCGAAAACCTGAAGTGCAGTGACCCGGCCTCATGCTTGCCCCCGACTTGTTCTGCTTCTTCCCTAAATGGTTTTGAACGCGTTCACCCTAGCCCAGATTGACGGTCGCGCGAGGGCGCGGGTGTCGATTCCGCGAGGCGAAGCCGGATTTGATCGCGACGTGGCTTCGCAACCACAGTCGCCGATAAGATTACCGGAAGGCAATATCCGGCGTTGCGGTGCAAAATCGCTCGGTGGATGGTAGCCTGAGGCAACCATCGAAATTGCATTTTGACACGCTTCATAAGCTTGCATATCACGCGCTTGTCGTCAGCTACGCTTACTTTCCTCGCCCGACCCTCGTAAAGTCGATATTCTTAGTCTCCACATGCCGGATCAGGCGCGTGGAATGAAAAGGCTTTGCTGCAATAAGCGATTCAAGAATCTGAAAGTCCGGTGCGACGTTCGCCGAGGCTTCACTCGTTAAATGTGAGGAGCGCGTGGGGGACAATACTGTTGCGTCAGTAGCGCGGCCCGGCCAATCGGCGCCGCCGAACATGATTTTCATTCCCGGCGGCACGTTTCGCATGGGGTCGGATAAGCATTATCCCGAAGAAGCGCCGTCGCACCGCGTCACCATCGATGGGTTCTGGATTGACCGCACGCCTGTGACCAACCAGCAGTTTAAGGAATTCATCCGCTCCACTGGTCACGTTACCTTCGCCGAAACCGTGCCCGATCCGAAAGATTATCCTGGCTCGCTGCCGGACCTGATCTTTGCCGGCTCCCTGGTGTTCACACCGCCGAACCGTCCGGTCGATTTGCGCAATTGGGGTGAGTGGTGGACGTTATTGAAAGGCGCAAATTGGCGTCATCCTTACGGGCCGAAGAGCAACATCAACGTGCTCGACAATCATCCGGTAGTGCACGTCACTTTCGGCGATGCGCTCGCCTACGCCAAATGGGCCGGTAAGGATTTGCCGACGGAAGCAGAATGGGAATTTGCCGCGCGCGGTGGCCTCGACGGGGCCGAATATGCCTGGGGTGACGAGTTCACGCCTGGCGGCAAACACATGGCCAACACCTGGCAGGGAAATTTCCCCCACGAAAATCGGTGCGACGACGGCTTCGATCGCACCTCACCGGTAAAATCCTTTCCGCCCAATGGTTACGACATCCACGACATGATCGGCAATGTGTGGGAATGGACCACGGACTGGTGGACGGATAAGCACGAAGCCGACGCGCCAAAGGCGTGCTGCATTCCGGAAAATCCGCGGGGCGGGCGCGAGTACGCGAGCTACGATCCCGGTCAACCCGAGATCAAAATCCCGCGCAAGGCAATCAAGGGCGGCTCGCATCTGTGCGCGCCGAATTACTGCCGCCGCTACCGGCCCGCTGCGCGGCATGCTGAGCCAGTCGATACGTCCACGAGCCATCTCGGCTTTCGCTGCATCATGAAAGAGGAAGCACCAAATGCCCACCGATAACGACAACGACCACACGATGAATCGCCGCAACATGCTGTTGGCTGGGACAACGCTGGCCGCGGCGGGAGCATTAGGCTCTGTTGCGTCCGCCCAAACAGCGCAAGCGCCAGCCGCGCCGTCGGGCAAACCTAACATCATCCTGATTACGTCAGACGATTTCGGCTATGGCGACGCCGGCGTTTACGGCGGCGGCCCAGGCCGCGGCATGCCGACGCCCAATCTCGATCGCATGGCCGACGAAGGCATGACATTTTTCTCGTTCTATGGGCAGCCAAGCTGTACGCCCGGACGTGCAGCGATGCAGACGGGACGCATTCCCAACCGCAGCGGTATGACGACGGTCGCGTTCCAAGGTCAGGGCGGCGGACTTCCGCACGCCGAGTGGACTTTGGCGTCGGTGCTGAAAACGGCAGGCTACAGCACCTTCTTCACCGGCAAATGGCACCTGGGTGAAGCCGACTACGCGCTCCCAATTGCCCAAGGCTACGATGAGATGAAGTACTGCTTTCTCTATCATCTCAACGCCTACACCTACGGTGATCCGGAATGGTTTCCCGACATGGCCCCGGAGCTACGGGATATGTTCCAACGGGTAACCAAAGGCGCACTGTCCGGCAATGCGGGTGGGGCAGCGCGCGAAGAGTTCAAAGTCAGTGGTGAGTACGTTGATACCCCCGCCCAAGGTGTCGTCGGGATTCCATTTCTGGACGCCTATGTCGAGAAGGCAGCGACCGATTATCTCGATAAGGCGGCCAAGACCGGCCAACCATTCTTCATGAGTGTCAACTTCATGAAGGTGCATCAGCCGAACCTGCCGGCCCCGGAATTTATCCATAAGTCTCCGTCCAAGAGCAAATTCGCCGACTCCATCGTCGAGGCAGACACGCGCATTGGGCGCTTCATGGATAAAGTTCGTTCGCTCGGCCTCGACAAGAATACCTACGTGTTCTGGACGACGGACAATGGTGCGTGGCAGGACGTTTACCCGGACGCCGGCTACACGCCGTTTCGCGGTACCAAAGGCACAGACCGCGAGGGTGGCAACCGTGTACCAGCCATCGCGTGGGGTCCAAAGATCAAAGCCCGCTCAAGAAATTTCGATATTGTCGGCGGTCTGGATTACATGGCGACCTTCGCGTCGCTGGCCGGCGTCGGCAAACTTCCGGAGAACGATCGCGACGGTCAGCCTATCATCTTTGACAGCTATGACCTGTCCCCGGTTCTGTTTGGCACCGGTATGTCAGGACGCACAACGTGGTACTACTTCACCGAGGATGAACTGACGCCGGGCGCCATCCGCTACAACAACTACAAATTCGTGTTCAACCTCCGCGGTGGCGACGGCCAGCCGACCGGCGGCCTCGCGGTCGATACAAATCTCGGCTGGAAAGGGGCTCAACAGTATGTGGCGACCGTGCCGCAAATCTTCGACCTGTGGCAGGATCCGCAAGAGCGTTACGACATCTTCATGAATAATTTCACGGAGCGCAGCTGGATGGCCGTGCCTATGGAAAGTGAGCTGAGAAAGCTGATGAGCACATACGTCAAGTACCCACCACGGAAAATGCAGGGCCTCGGTTATCACCCGATTACCCTCACCGAATACCAAACGTTCGATTTCATCAAGCAGGAACTTGCAAGAGAAGGCGTCCACATAATGCTGCCTACGGGAAATTAAATTAAGCGGCGGCAACAAAGATTCGGCGGGTGTGCTAATGGCGCGTCCGCCGAACCGTGATTTGCAGCTATACGCCATCGAGACGTCAAAATGAAATCTGCCAACGTTTCATCCGGCATCGATCGTCGCACGTTGATTTCGGGGCTGGCTTTGTTGCCGGCGACATCTGGAGCGCTGCTTTCCACGGCGGCGTGGGCGCAAGTGACACCGGGCGCTCCGCTCTCGTCGTGGAACGAAGGTCCCGCCAAACAGGCGATCCTCGATTTCGTGCTCGCCACCACCAATCATGGCAGCGCGAAATTCATACCGCCCGAGAAGCGGATCGCGACTTTCGACCAAGACGGCACGCTCTGGGTCGAACATCCGATGTACAGCCAGGTGATGTATTGCCTGGATCGCGTACCTGACGTGGTGGCGGCCAAGCCTGAATTGAAGAACGTCGAACCTTTCAAGATTGTTCTGTCAGGCGACCGCGAGGCGATGGCGAAGTTGTCGTTGCCGGACCTCGAAAAAATTCTGGCGGCAACGCTCACCGGTATGCCGGTCGAAACATTCGAGGCCGATGTTGAGAAGTGGCTTACGACCGCCAAGCACCCGCACTGGAAGCGCCTCTACACCGAACTTACCTATCAACCGATGCAGGAAGTCCTGCAATATATGCGCGATAACGGCTTCAAAACCTACATTGTAACTGGCGGCGGTCAGGATTTCGTGCGCGTCTACTCGCAACGACGTTTACGGTATTCCGCCGGAGCAAGTTGTTGGTACCGCCGGGGGTACCAAATTCGACTACGACAAGACTGGCAAACCGTTCCTGACCAAAGAACCGAGGTTGCTTCTCAACGACGACATGGCCGGAAAACCGGAAGGTATTCACCTGATGATCGGCCGGCGTCCGCACGCGGCTTTCGGCAATTCCGATGGCGACCGCGAAATGCTGGAATATACCGGCGCGGGCGATGGTGCACGGCTCATGATGCTGGTGCTGCACGATGACGCGCAGCGTGAATATGCCTACGGGCCGGCGCGCAGATTACCGGCAACGAAAGTCGGCGCTTTTACGCCCATTCTCGATCAGGAAGCCACGAAAAGCGGCTGGACCGTCATCAGCATGAAAAACGACTGGAATCGTATCTTCACTTTGAGTAGCTTTCTCGCGGGGCGGGTCGCCGTGAAAACAATACGTCTCTTGATTTGGTGCGCGGCTTTGATCGTCGCATCGGTGACGGCGAGCTATGCCGGCCCATCCAAATTACCCATAATGGTTGCCCTAACGCGCGCGCGCGAGGCGACCCGGCATCGGCGGTGATTGCGCCAAGCAGACCGACCGGCTCGAGCCGGCGCTGCGGCTGCTGGCGACGTCGCCATTTCGTTTTAGCGGAATTGTTGTTCGCAAATTCTGGTTCGGGGGCGACGATGGAGCTCGGGCGATCGGCGCGACCGCCGATGCTGCTGCCGGCGCCGAGATCAGGTACCGGGTCATCGACAAATGATCGGAAATTACGAGCACTGACAGAAGGGGCGCTTGCTCTCGCTCGCGCAGCGCAGCGGCGGCCGGCGTACTGAACAATAACCAGTATTTGGCCAAATTACCCATAATGGTTGCCCTAACGCGCGCGCGCGAGGCGACCCGGCATCGGCGGTGATTGCGCCAAGCAGACGGGCCGTACCGCCTTCGGCGAAATGGTCGGCTATTTGAAGGAGCACCCCGCGATCCGGGTGATGCTGGTCGAGAAGACCGACCGGCTCTACCGCAACCTCAAGGACTGGGTGACGGTCGACGAACTGGATGTCGAAATTCATTTCCCCAAGGAAGGTGTGGTGCTGTCGCGGGAGTCGCGGTCTTCGGAAAAGTTCATGCACGGCATCAAGGTGCTGATGGCGAAGAACTACATCGACAATCTATCGGAGGAAGCGCGCAAGGGTATGCAGGAGAAGGCCGAGCAGGGAATCTGGCCGACCAATCGCCGCTCGGCTATCGCAACGTCGCTGGCCGGACGGGAAGAAGATCATCGCCACCGACCCTGAGGTCGCACCCATCGTCTCAAAGCTGTTCGAGTGGTATGCGACGGGCCAACATGCGCTGAAAGAAGTGGCGCAGATGGCGCGCGATGCGGGGCTTTATCTACCGCAGAACCGGCACCAGCGTACCAGTCAGTGCGGTGCATACGATCTTGCGGAATCGGCTCTATACCGGTCATTTCGAGTGGAACGGTAAGCTGATCCAGGGGCGGCACCAGCCGCTCATTTCAGTGGAATTGTGGGAGCGGGTTCAGGCGTTCTCGACGGCCGCAATGTCAGTAAGGCCAAACGCGGCAAGCATGATTTTGCCTTCTCCGGCTTGATTGCCTGCGCCAAGTGCGGCTGTTCGGTGGTCGGTGAGATCAAAAAGCAGCGCTACGTCTATTACCACTGCACCGGCTATGCGGATAAATGTCAGGGCAATCCGGCCTCCTGCCGCCGCAGCTATGTGCGCGAGGAGGTACTGGAGAAGCAGTTCACGGAATTGCTTGGCCAACTGAAGTTCGACGACGAGGTGCTGGAATGGGTGCGCAGTGCACTACACGCCAGCCACGCCGACGAACGGCGCGATCACGAGGATTTCAGGCCGGCATGATGTCGTTAATGGGGCGCTAGGTGTCAACAAAGCCGCAAGAACTCCTGAAGAAGCCCGCAAATATTCTTACTTAGTCGTGGACTTCAGCCGCGCCTTCATCTTCAAGCTCGACCGGGTCAGTCCTCGACGAGCGCTCCGAAAGTATTTCTCGCCGCCATCGCCGCGGTGATCTTGTCCGAGCCTTTCGTTGCTGTGAAGGGTCAACGCCTTCGGCGAGAAGTTTTCGCGCTTCATCCCGCTTAGTGCGGGCTGACGCGAGTGAAACCTCGGGGAATGCTCCGAAGCTGAGCATGTTCTGCTTGTCGCTGAAGCGGTAGCGAAGACGCCATAGTTTGCTGCCGTTCGGGCTCACCAAAAGAAACAACCCGTGGCCGTCGCGGAGCTTGTATGGCGTCTCGCGCGGCTTCGCGTTTTTGATCGCGAGCTGTGTGAGAAACATGTGGGTACGACCTCGTTGTCAAAGAGCTGTACTCTCAATTGTACCCACATCGTACCCACACTGTCACAGTCCGGCATGTGGAGTAGTGTTCGAACGAATTTCCAATAAGCAGATTGAATTACGCTCAAAAAAGTTGGTCTGAATGCGAAGCTATGAAGAGCTATGAAAAGGGTTGGTGGTGCCCAGGGGCAAGATGAACCACCGCCTAATTGAGGAACCGAACCACCGCCAAAGAGTGAAATCAACCAGTCATTCCGCGCTTCTCAATATGGTGGCGCGACGCTGCAGAACCCTACAATGCCTGCGATGCTACGCGGGCGATTTTTGCCCGCTCAATTAGAGCGTAAAGGTGCTTTTCCCACGCTTCCACAGCTTTTCGCATCTCGGGCATGTACGAACGGCTGATAGACCGCGACGATACCGCTGTGCGTGCCAGATACATGGTTGAGAATACGTTCGGTCACATCAATAGGCGTTCCGAGCGCAGCAAGGTTCGTGGCGAACGTCCGCCGCAGGTCATGCAGCGTCCAACCGGAAACTCCACACAATTTATCGAGCACAACCTTGCTCGTGGACCAGCCACTCAATTTGTTTTCTCTCCATCGCGCCAAAAACAACCCTCCTGAGGTGGCGACGTCCGCAAATCGAAGCTGTCATGGGACCGATTGGGAGACGTATGCTTCTCCGCCCGTTCTTCGTAGCTCCCTTCGGCAGCGTGATAGTATTGGTTCCTATCCATTCTGGTTCCAGTGCCGCAGTTTCCCCTCTGCGCTGCCCGGTGAGAATCAGCAGCTTCACGATATCCCCGAATGTGCCGCATTGATCGCTCGCTATCCAAACCCGCCGCAGCTCATCATCAGTAAGAACGCGAGAACGCGGCACATACTTTGGTGCAGTCGCGGTGACGCACGGTTGCGTACGACGTAGTCCAGGTCTTGCGCCCATTTGAAGAACATTACGCGCGTAGATAAGGGCATGACGCTGCTGCGAAGGAATGTTGTGTAGCTTATCGAGCTTCCGCGCGATATCGGCCTTGGTGATATCTGACAGTCGTGCCGAGCCAGATCGAGAGCCCGCCTTGAGACACGGCGATATTCTTTGCTGGTGTGTGCTCTCACCCTGTTCTCGCAAACCGCAGAGATACTGCTCGACTGCGGCGTCCCACGTGATGTTCTTCGTTTGAAAACGTCCAAGCGTCCGCTCCGCCAGGAGTTGCTTGGCCTTCATGCGCGCCTCCGCAAGCGAATCGTGGGATGAGCGCCCGATCGCGTGCCGCCGTCCGGACCCCAAAAGGACGATGAAGGATTTCGCGCCCCCAGAACTGACGCGTACGCCGAAGTGCTTGAGCGCGCCGTCCCAAATCGTGACCGCCCTGCCCTGCTCGGGCTTGGCTGCTCTCAAGGCAATTTCTGTCAGCGTCGCATGCATTTCTTTGGCACCGATTTGGCGCCGCCAGCACGGGTGTGGGGCGCCTTCAGTGAGGTGCCATGTGCGTGCGAAACGAGAGAGAAAGTCAAACCAGCGCAGGCAGTTACGGTCGGTATGAGCACGAGTGAGATGCTAAGAAATTTTCACTCGGGGACCTTGAGTGTCAG
>CAWFBB010000017.1:0-305242 GCA_963813825.1 uncultured Alphaproteobacteria bacterium | reverse complement strand
TTCGCGCTTCACGTGACCGTCATCAGAAACTCGCGGCGCAAAGGCGTGCCGCGAGAACGGGAGAGCTTGGTCATGGATCGTTCTAATGCCAGGCTCCGCGAAGCAATCCAGCGTCTGACGCTGGATTGGCGGTCATTTGCTCGTCTGCTTTTCGATGGCATCGGCGATTGCAACCGTGCGCTGCGCCATCTCGGCGTGCAAGCGTTCCACCATGCGGCCGTCGATCTGGATGACGCCCTTGTTCTCATTCTCCGGCTGGTCAAAGGCGGCGATCATCTTGCGCGCCGCCTCCACCTCGTCCTTGCTCGGCGAGAACGTTTCGTTGCACGGCTCGATCTGCCGCGGGTGGATCAGCGTCTTGCCGTCGAAGCCGAGGTCGCGGGCCTGTTTGCACTCCTCGACAAAACCCTCGGCATTGCCGAGATCGTTATAGACGCCGTCGAGGATATCGAGGCCGTAGGCGCGCGCCGCGGCGACGCAGTTCATCAGCCACGGCAGCATCGGGGCGCGGCCGGGCACGAGACGCGCGCGAGTGTCCTTGGCGAGATCGTTGGTGCCCATGACGAAGCCGGCAAGCCGGGTTTCGGAATCGAGCGCCCCGGCGGCAATCTGGCCGACATTGATCATCGCCAGTGGCGTCTCCATCATCGCCCAGACGCGGATCTTGGGATCGGTTCCCATATCGACAATGCGGGCGGCAAGGTCCTGCAACTGAGACGGATCCGAGATTTTCGGCACCAGCACCGCATCCGGTTTGGCCGCCGCCACCGCATCGAGGTCTTCGACCCACCAGCGAGTGTCGAGGCCATTGATCCGCACCAAAACTTCGCGGCTGCCGAAGCCGCCGTTCTTCAGCGATTTGACGATGAGCTCGCGTGCCTGCGCCTTGGCCTCCGGCGCCACCGCGTCCTCCATATCGAGGATTATGCAATCCGCCGGCAGTTCACGCGCCTTTTCCAGAGCGCGTGCGTTCGATCCGGGCATGTAAAGGACACTGCGGCGCGGGCGAACGGTCATCGCAAAACTCCACCAAAGTCCGGCGATCTCACGCTAACGGCTTTGCAGCCGTTGTGCCAATGCGGTTTTTCCGAGATTCCACGGCGGCTTTCAAGCCGCCTTCTGTTTGGCGGTGATCAGCTTGCGGTTGATCAAGCATTCGGCGATCTGGATGGCATTGAGCGCCGCGCCCTTGCGCAGATTGTCGGAAACGATCCACATTGCGAGCCCGTTCTCGACGGTGGCGTCCTCGCGGATGCGGCTGATGTAGGTCGCATCCTCGCCGGCCGCCTCGTAAGGCGTCACGTAGCCGCCCGGCTCCTGCGAATCGATCACGAGGCAGCCCGGTGCGTTGCGCAGAATATTGCGCGCTTCATCGGGCGAAATCTCGTTCTCGAATTCGATATTCACCGCCTCGGAATGGCCGATGAATACCGGCACGCGCACGCAAGTCGCGGTGAGCTTGATCTTGGGATCGAGGATCTTTTTGGTCTCGACCACCATCTTCCACTCTTCGCGGGTGTAGCCGTCCTCCATGAATGTGTCGATCTGCGGAATAATGTTGAAGGCGATGCGCTTGGGAAATTGCTTCGGCACGACCTCGTTGATCTGGAACACCGCCTTGGTCTGCGAAAAAAGCTCGTCCATCGCGTTCTTGCCGGCGCCCGAAACCGATTGATAGGTGGCGACCACGACGCGCTTGATCTTTGCCTTGTCGTGCAGCGGCTTGAGCGCGACGACGAGTTGTGCCGTCGAGCAATTCGGATTGGCGATGATGCCGCGCTTGCGAAAGCCGACGACGGCATCGGCGTTGACTTCTGGCACGATCAGCGGGACGTCGGAATCGTAGCGCCACGCCGAAGAATTATCGATCACCACCGCACCCGCGGCGGCGATCTTCGGCGACCATTCCTTAGAGACCTCGCCGCCCGCCGACATCAGGCAGATATCCACGCCGGAGAAATCGAAATGCTCGAGCGCTTTGACCTTCAGCGTGCGGTCGCCAAAGGATACTTCCGTGCCCATGCTGCGGCGCGACGCCAGCGCCACGACCTCATCGGCCGGAAACGTCCGCTCGGCCAGAATCTCGAGCATCTGGCGGCCTACATTGCCGGTCGCGCCAACGACGGCGACGCTGTAACCCATTGTTAACTCTCCACCGAAAATTCGCCCCGAACCACGCTGCCTGGGAACCAGAGCGGAAGCGCTTCTAGGCGAGAAACGTCCCTAACACAACGTTGATGGGAGCGGCGGTGCAGCCGGCCTCGTACTCCGTACCAAACGATATCCGCGCCACCTTCGCGCGCATCCTTGCTTATATGGGCGGCTTTGCGATTCTTGCCGTCGCGGCGGCGAGCTTTTTTCAGGAACCCGGCGGCGTTGCGGCGATCCATCCGGTGCCGCTGCCGGCGTGGACCGCCGTCGAACGCCCCTACCCCGCCTTTGAGCTGGTCATGCCGGAACTCAACGGCAGCGCCTTCAACTACGCTATTCTGCGCCGCCGCGGCGATGGCGCACGCAAGGATGTCCTGACATGGGGCGATGCCGCCGACGCCCGGCCCTATGCGATGGCCGAAGTGTTTCGGTCCGGCCCTCAGGCCGAGCGCTTCCTCGACGCCTCAAGCGAGATCGCCGCGCGCATCATCGACTACACCGTGACTGATGACGTCAAGCCGGCAGGCGAGATCGACAGCAAGTTCGGGCCGGTGGCCCTCGTCGATTTTGCCATCGCGCCCCAAGGTAATGTGCGCCGCTGCCTGGGCTTTGCGCGCGCCTTCGATGATCCGGCAATGCAAATTACCGGATGGTATTGCAGCGCCGGACAGGAAGTGGTCGACCGGGCGACGCTCGGCTGCATGCTCGACCGGCTCACCATGGTCAACGGCAACAGCCAACTCGGTGCGTTCTTTGCCCGCGCCGAGATCAAACGCAGGTTCTGCGGTCAGCGCAGCCCGATTCTCGCGGCAACGCCTGAGCGTGAGGAGCATATCGCGCCGCGGCAGATTTCGAGACTGAAGTCGGCGCTGCGCGGACACCTTCCGTCGCGCTGACAACGTTCGATCGCTACGTTCCGTAATTCGCAGCGAGATAGGACGCGATATCTTTGGCATCGGCGTCGCCGATCGGGGCGCCGAACGCCTTGATCATTTTGGTGACCTCGGCATTCCAGCCCGCCGTGTTGAGAAACGGCGAGTTCATCTGGATATAGACGAGGCTGTGGCAGGCGCCGCAATTGGCCTCCACCTTATCGAGTCCGGGACCAGGCTTGAGCGCAATCGTCGGCTCGTCTGCCACCGCAGGGAGCGTGACAAGCGCGGCAATCACGGCAAGGACCATCGTGCGCATGGCGTGGTTCCCCTAGTTCGCGTTGAGCGTGATGCTTTGCATCACATTGTTGTGGTAGCCCGCAGGATTGAACAGCAATGCTGCCGTCTGGGTCTGACCGATCTTGTTGGTGGCATTGACCATGACGGTGTTCTTGCCACGCTTGGCTTTGAGCTGGAACGTCCACGGCCTGAAGGCGTAGCGGCCGAGATCGCCGCCGAGCGCCGCGGCTGACCAGGCTTTACCGCCGTCGGTCGAGGCCTCGACGCCGGTGATGCCGTAACCGCCGTCCCAGGCTAAACCGCTCACCGCAACGTTGCCGGCCTTCACCGCGGCACCGTCGGTGTGACTGGTGATCAGCGAATTGACCACAATCTCCGTTATCGGCGTTGAGGTGGCGTTTTCCTGCGAGACGAAGCGCGCCACCACCGGGAACATACCGACTGGTATGCGATAGGCCGGATTCATCCAGAAGCCGCCCTGCGGTTTGGTCAGCGCGGTGACGCTGATGAGATGCTTCATCCAATATGTGCCGGTCCAGCCGGGCACGATCAGGCGGACCGGAAAGCCGTTAAAGTGCGGCAGCGGCGCGCCGTTCATTTCGTAGGCGACCAACGTCGATTCATCGGTCGCTTTCCAAACCGGCAAGCTCTTGATGAAGTCGGGTGTCTTGTCGAAGGCCGGACCGTCAGCGCCGTTGAATGCAATTTCGATTGCTTCAGGCTTAAGTCCGACGATGGCGAGGACGTCCTTGAGGCGCGCGCCCTTCCAGCGCGCGCAACCCATGGCCCCATAGCCCCATTCGACACCCGCGACATGAGGGTTGGAGAGGCCGCGCCGGTTGCCTGAGCATTGGTTGACCGCGACGATCTCGTAGGCCGGCAGTTTTTTCAGATCGTCCAGAGTCAACTCGGTCTGGCCGTTGGCGCCGTCACCACCGACCGTGATCTTGTAGGTCGCCGCATCGACGTCGGGAATGTCCGAGAGATGATAGCGAACGAAGAATTCGTCATTCGGCGTGATCGGCGTCCGGAAATAATCGAGCGGGGCTTCATAATTGGGCGGCCGATAGGCAAGCCGGATGAGCGGCTTCTTGCCCGGCAGAGTTTCCATGGTGGCAGAGCTGACGACACCCGCGGGCACGCCGGGCGATACACCCGCGCCCGCAGCCCGGCTTTCAGAAAACCTCGACAGACCACTGCCGGCAAGCGCAAGGCCTGTCCCGGCTGCACCCAATACAGATCGTCGCGTGAGCATGGCATGTCCTCCCTCGCGCGTTTGTTGGCTTTGGCGCTCCCTCCGGACCGCCAAGCTAGGCGATGATTTTAGGGCATCGCCTCTCGGCAGAATAATGTGACAAAAAGACCGCGCATGGGAGGAAAACGTTCTACCGCAGTGCGGCAAGGGAACGCCCGACGATTGTAGACCGTTGCCAAGGTGCTATTGCGAGCCAGCGAAGCGGTCTACAGTGGCGGCGTGCGAGAGCGAGGACAAATGCGTGTATTTGCCGTGGCGGCTACCGCCGTGGCCGTCTTTGCGGTGATGGCGAACTCAGCCGGCGCCGTCACCAAGAAAGGCCGGCCCGATCCTGTCATGCGAACCGCGAGCGGTACGGTGATCGAGCCCACTAAGACCATCATCCATCGACCGAACGGCACCACCACCGTAATCGTGATTCCGCGTCGTTCCTATCTCGAGACCGGAACGGAAGTGTCAGTGGGCGACCGCGGCTTCAGGGACTATGCTTTTCCGCCGCTTGGCGATCCGAACTGGTTCATCGGACCCGACACCGGCGGGCACGGCTCATATCCGCTGCCTGGATTCGGCTCGATACCGGGCTTTAATCCCAATACGCCGTTTTAGTGCGAAGCGTGTTTTTCGCCACTAGCCGGGATCAGGCCGCAAGCTTGTCCAACTCACCGACAATCGCCTCGCCCATTTCGGACGTGCTGACGATTGTGGCACCTTCCGATTTGATATCGGCGGTGCGCAACCCCTTGGCGAGCGTGGCCGCAATGGCGGCCTCGAGCCGATCGGCTTCGGCGCCCATGTTGAAAGAATAGCGCATCGCCATCGCGAACGAGGCCAGCATGGCAATCGGATTCGCCATGCCTTTGCCGGCGATATCCGGCGCTGAGCCGTGCACCGGCTCATACATCGCCTTGCGGCGCCGGGTCTTGGGATCGAGCTCGCCGAGCGACGCCGACGGCAACATGCCGAGCGAGCCGGTGAGCATCGCCGCGACATCGGACAGCATGTCGCCGAACAGATTGTCGGTGACGATGACGTCGAACTGCTTCGGCCAGCGCACCAGTTGCATTCCGCCCGCATCGGCCAGCATGTGCTCGAGCTGGACGTCCTTATATTCGCGTTCGTGCACTTGGCTCACCACTTCGTGCCACAGCACGCCGGTTTTCATCACGTTGCGCTTTTCCATCGACGTGACTTTATTACGCCGCTTGCGCGCCAGCTCGAAACCGACGCGCGCGATGCGCTCGATCTCGTAGGTGTCATAGACCTGCGTATCGATGGCGCGTTTCTGACCGTTGCCGAGATCGGTAATGGTTTTCGGCTCGCCGAAATAAACGCCGCCGGTGAGTTCCCGAAGAATGATGATATCGAGCCCTTCCACCGCCTCGGGCTTGAGGCTCGAAGCATCGGCGAGCGCCGGATAGACGATCGCTGGCCGGATATTGGCGAACAGACTGAGATCCTTGCGCAAGCGAAGCAGCCCCGCCTCGGGACGCGCCTCGAACGGCACTTTGTCCCATTTCGGCCCGCCGACGGCTCCGAAGATCACAGCATCCGCCGCGTGCGCCTTGGCCATGGTCTCGTCGGTCACCGCGACCTTGTGCGCGTCGTAGCAACTGCCGCCGACCAGGCCTTCCTCGGTCTGGAAATTCGCCACGCCCTTTTTTGCGTAAAAGGCGAGCAGCCGTTTTACCTCGGCCATGACCTCCGGACCTATGCCGTCGCCGGGTAGGAGGAGCAGGTTGTAGGTGGGCATGACTGACGCCTCGCGGAACTGGGGCGTCGATTGCTAAAGCGCCGCGCATGGCTTGGCAAGCTGACGCGCCGCAGCTGCAATGCTGCTCAGAGGCGAAATTCTTACTGCCCGCTGAACCAATTATAGCCCTGATTTTCCCAATAGCCGCCGGCGTCGTTGTTCTGCACCCACATGGCGGTGACGTATTTCGGATTCTTGAAACCAAGCTTGGTCGGAATGCGGATCTTGATCGGAAAGCCGTAGGCAACCGGCAATGTCTTGTGATCGAACTTCAGTGTCAGTTGCGTCTGTGGATGCAGCGCAGTCGGCATGTCGATAGTGTTCGAATAACCTTCGGCGCACTGAAACCATACATATTTGGCCGTGATATCGGCGCCGATCATTTTCAAAAAGTCCGAAAGTTTCACGCCCTGCCACGACCCGATCGCGCTCCAGCCCTCGACGCAGACGTGGCGAGTGATCTGCGACACTTCCGGCAGTTTATTGAGCTCGGGTAAAGTCCACGGCTTCTTGTTGTCGACCAGGCCGCCGATTTCGAGCTGGTAGGTGTCGCCATCGACCTCCGGTGCTTCGTCTTCGCTGTAATAGGCGTTGAAGGGGAACGGCCGCGTGATCGCGCTCTCAGGGTATTCCGTAGCGAGAGTGTTCGGATTGAAAATGCGAGCCTGAACCCAATCGTTGAAATTCGAAATGACCCGCAATGCACTCTCGGCCGTCGGACCGTCGATGATATCGCAGCCGGTCAGGGTGGCGAGTGCGCCAAGGCTTGCGGCGCCGCGAAGGAACAGCCGCCGCGAGGATACCGGCAAAAGATTCGCCGCGTCCTTGATCAGGAGCTTTGGATCGACACCGGGTATCGGTTTACGCTGCCGGGGCATGTTTTTCTTCATGGTCCTTCAGCGGCCGACAATCATCGCGCGCAGGCTTTTCGGCACAATCAGCGCCAGCGTGACGTGCACTGTCAGAAAGCCGACGATCGACGCCATGGCGAAGAAATGCACGTAGCGGGCGAAGTCATAGCCACCGAAGAAAGCGGTCAGCCACTTGAATTGCACCGGCTTCCAGATCGACAGGCCCGAAAGCACGATGACGACGCCGGCGAGAAGCACGCCGACATAGAGCAATCGCTGGACCGCGTTATAAACGGAGAGATCGTCGTGCGAGAGCTTGCCGCGCAACGCCGCAAGGAGGTCGTTGACGACTTCGCGTGGATGGATCGGAAACAGCTTGCGGCGAAAGCGGCCGGTGACGATCCCGAGTGTGACATAGACGATGCCGTTGATGACAAGGAGCCACATTGCCGCGAAATGCCACAATAGCGCGCCGGCAAGCCACTCGCCGAGCGCGATTTGCGGCGGGAATTCGATGAACCTGAACAGCGGCGAGGCGTCGTAGATCTGCCAGCCCGAGCCAACCATCATGAATATGGCCAGCGCATTGACCCAATGCGTCACGCGCACCCACAGCGGATGGATGAGAGGCTCTGTTGCGGCATCGGCCACCGCGGGCGAACTGGTTGCGGCTTCGATCGTCATGGCTTCCCGGTCGTCTCGGCAATCCTATAACAAAAGCGAGGCGCACAAGCGCCTCACAATCCTGTCAGTGGACCCTCTCCCCGCGAACGGGGAGAGGGAGCAGAGACGAAGGCAACCGTCCTTACGGCAGCATCACCGTGTCGATGACGTGAATAACACCGTTGGATTGCAAAACATCCGCAATGGTGACCATGGCGACGTCGCCCTTGGCATCGGTGACAGAGAGCTTGCCGGGGCCTGCTTGCTTCACGATCAGGTCCTCGCCGGCGACGGTCTTCAGGTGGGCTTCACCCTCGCCGTCCTTGACCGCTTTCATCAGCGCGACCGCGGTCATGCGACCGGGAACGACGTGATAGGTCAGCACCTTGACCAACGTCGGCTTGTTCTCGGGCTTGAGCAGGTTATCGACCGTGCCCGCCGGCAACTTGGCGAATGCTTCGTTGGTGGGAGCGAACACCGTGAACGGACCCGGGCCTTCCAGCGTATCGACGAGGCCGGCGGCCTTCACCGCAGCGACCAGCGTGGTGTGGTCTTTGGAATTGACCGCGTTCTGGATAATGTTCTTCGATGGATACATCGGCGCGCCACCGACGGTCACGGTCTTGTCGCTCATCTGCGCGTAACCCGGAACGGGCGCCACCGCGGCGGTGAAAGCGATCATGGCCGCGGAGGCAAGCAAAGCGAAACGCTTGGACATAGAAGTCTCCATTTGATTGAGTTCGCCGCAGCGGAGCCGCGTGGAGACGACACTGAAGTCGTCGTCAGATAGAGATACGGCGGCTACGGGCGAGGGTTTCAGCCTCGTGGTCACGGCCGCGTGAAGCGTGCTTTTGTAACGTCGGACACTTTTGTGGTAGCCGAGGGTGCGCTATGAAATTGCCCGCGGAACGCCGGGTTTCGACACACCGGACTTTCACAAGGATCCAATGCCCAAGACCAGCCCCGGCAATTATTTCGAAGATTTTCGCATCGGCCAAGTGATCCGCCACGCAACGCCGCGCACGGTCACGGTCGGTGACGTCTCGCTTTATACTGGCCTATTCGGTGGCCGCTTCGCCGTGCAGTCATCCGATGCCTTCGCCAAGGAGATCGGCTATCCGCGCGCGCCGATCGACGATCTGCTGGTATTTCACATCGTGTTCGGCAAAACCGTACCCGACATCTCCCTCAATGCCGTCGCCAATCTCGGCTATGCCGGCTGCTACTTCCGCAGCCCGGTCTATCCCGGAGATACGCTGAACGCGCTCTCCGAGGTCATCGGCCTAAAGGAGAATTCGAGCCGCAAGACCGGCATCGTCTATGTGCGCACGACCGGCTTCAATCAGCACAGCAAGCCGGTGCTAGAATATGTGCGCTGGGTCATGGTGCGCAAAGGCGACGAAGCCGCGCCGGCGCCCGGCGATCACGTGCCGCGCCTGCCAACGGTACTCGAAGCGAAAGTGCTGGGCGAAGCCTGTCCCGCGCTCGATCTTTCCGCTTATGACTGCGCGCTGGCCGGAAGCGATTATCGTTTCGGCGATTACGAAGTCGGCGAACGCATCGATCATGTCGATGGCATCACCGTCGAGGAGGCCGAACATCAGACCGCCACGCGGCTCTACCAGAACACGGCGCGCATCCATTTCGATCTGTTCAGCGCCAAACAGGGCAGGTTCGGGCGGCGGCTGATTTATGGCGGCCACGTCATTTCGCTGGCCCGCGCGCTGACCTTCAACGGCCTCGCCAATGCATTCCACGTCGCGGCTATCAATGGCGGGCGGCACGTCGCGCCGCTGTTTGCTGGCGGCACCATTTTTGCCTGGTCGGAAATTCTGGCGAAGGCCGACTTGCCGGGCCGCGAAGACGTCGGCGCGCTACGGCTGCGCACCGTCGCCACCAGCGACAAACCGTGCGGCGATTTTCCGCTCAAGACCGGCGACGAATACGATCCCGCCGTACTGCTCGATCTCGATTACTGGGTATTGATGCCGCGCTGATCGCGCAAATGCTCGACCAATTGCCGCGCGTAGAGCGGCAGCTCGCCCAGGCTACGAATACAAATCGTCAGATCGCGGACCGCCCACGGATCGGACAGCGTAACCGGTTTGATCGCCATGGTCTTCGACACGCGGCGCGCGGTCGTTTCCGGTACGATACCGATACCGACTTTGCATTCGACCAGGCGGCACACCGCATCGAATGAGCGCAACTGCACACGCAGCCGCAGCGGCCGGCCGATCCGTACGGCTTTGGTCGCCAGGAAGCGCTGAATGGCACTGGAGCGGTCCAGCCCGACGAAATCGTGTTCGAGCACTTCCTCGAAGTTGATCCGCGTGCGTTTGGCCAGCGGATGATCCTGCGCAACCACGAGGACAAAGCGGTCGCGGCGGAACGGATAGGTTTCGAGGCCCCCGGAATCGACAGTGCCGGCGACAATGCCGAGATCTGCGACGCCTTCGGCGATCAGGCCGACAATCTCGTCGCTCAGGCGTTCTTCCAGATCGATACTGACGCTCGGATGTGCGGCCAGAAACGAACTCAACGCTTCCGGCAAAAACTCCGTCAGCGCATTGGTGTTCGACAGCACGCGGATTTGGCCGGCGAGGCCGCCGCAATAGGCGCCGAGGTCCTCATGCAGGCGCTCAGCCTGGCGCAGAATGGTGCGTGCGTGCTGAAGCAAGGTGCGTCCAGCCTGGGTTGGGGTCACACCCTGTCGCCCCCGCGTCAGCAGTCCGACACCCAGCGCGTCCTCCATGTTGCGGATGCGGGTCGAGGCAGCGGCAAGCGCGAGATGCGCACGTCCTGCGCCGTGGGTGATGCTGCCCGCCTCGACAACATGGCGAAACAGGCTGAGATCGGCGAGATCAAATCGCATGGAATGATCTTACCTTCGCATAATACGAAGTTAGACTTTGCAGAATTCCCATTGCGTATATCAATTTGCAGGATATGCTTTCGCATAATACGAAATGAGGCTGCCTATAGCAACGAGATCTGTGCGTCGTTGCATTGCGGTAAGAACGCGAATTGGATAGGAACGATCTCCAGCTCGGCGCCCGCCGGGGGAATTCGGATGAACACCATGGCCGAAACCAAGGCCCGTGTTGAGCGGCCGTTATCGCCGCACTTGCAAATCTACCGCCCGACTCTAACGATGATGATGTCGATCGTGCATCGCATCACCGGATTCGGTCTCTATTTCGGCATGCTGATCCTGGCCTGGTGGTTTATTTCCGCCGCCGGCCCGAACGGCTATGCGCGGTTCGAATGGTTCGCCGGCTCGTGGATCGGGCGGCTCATTCTGTTCGGCTACACATGGGCGCTGATCCATCACATGCTTGGCGGCGTTCGATACCTGATCTGGGATAACGGCTGGGGTTTGGGCCCGGCTGAACGTGAATGGCTTGTCGCCGCGAACCTGATCGGCTCAATCATGATCACTGTGATCCTGTGGATCATTGGGCTACTGGCGATGGGAGGCTCGGCGTGAGCAACAATGCTCATATCCGCACGCCGCTCGCGCGTGTGCGCGGCCACGGCTCGGCAAAATCCGGCACCATCCACTTTTGGCACCAACGTGTGACGGCGATCGCTAATATCCCGCTGACCATCGCCGCGGTGATTATTCTGATCACTCTGCTCGGCCGCAACCAGGCCGCCACGGCGCAGATTCTCGGCTCGCCGGCCATCGCCATCATCATGCTGCTGTTTATCGCTTCGATCAGCATCCACATGCGGATCGGCATGGCGGTCATCATCGAAGACTACGTGCACGACGAGACGGCGAAACTGACCCTGCTGATTGCCAACACCTTCTTCACGGTCGTTGTTGGGCTTGCGGCCGTCTACGGCATCTTGAAACTTTCGTTTGGATTGTGAGCATGGCGGACAACGCAACGAACGGCAAAGCCACCGCGCCCGCGATCAACGGCCGCGCCTATCCGATCGAAGATCATGCCTATGACGTGGTCGTGGTCGGCGCCGGCGGCTCCGGCTTGCGCGCCGTCGTCGGCTGCAGCGAAGCCGGGCTGCGCACCGCTTGCATCACCAAGGTTTTCCCGACCCGTTCGCACACCGTGGCGGCACAGGGCGGCATCGCCGCATCGCTCGGCAATATGGGCGAGGACGACTGGCGCTGGCACATGTACGACACGGTCAAGGGCTCCGACTGGCTCGGCGACCAGGACTCCATTGAATACATGTGCCGCGCCGCGCCGGAAGCGGTCTACGAGCTGGAACATTGGGGCCTGCCGTTCTCACGCCGCGAGGAAGACGGCAAGATTTATCAGCGCCCATTCGGCGGCATGACCACCCATTACGGCAAAGGCACTGCGCAGCGCACCTGCGCCGCCGCCGACCGTACCGGCCATGCCATGCTGCACACGATGTACGGCCAGGCGCTGCGCCACTCAGCCGAATTCTTCATCGAGTATTTCGCCATCGATCTGATCATGGACGACGATGGACGCTGCCGTGGCGTTATCGCGCTCAATCTCGATGACGGCACGATTCATCGCTTTTCCGGACAGATGACCATCCTCGCCACTGGCGGCTACGGGCGCGCTTATGCGTCCTGCACCGGCGCGCATACCCAAACCGGCGACGGCAATGCCATGGTGCTGCGCGCCGGCCTGCCGCTCGAAGACATGGAATTCGTGCAATTCCATCCGACCGGCGTTTACGGCGCGGGCGTTCTCATCACTGAGGGTGCGCGTGGCGAAGGCGCTTATCTGGTCAATGCGCAAGGCGAGCGCTTCATGGAGCGCTATGCGCCGTCCGCCAAGGACCTCGCGTCGCGCGACGTCGTCTCACGCGCGATGACCATCGAGATTCGCGAAGGCCGCGGTGTCGGGCCGAAGAAGGACCACATCTTCCTTCACCTCGATCACCTCGACCCGAAGCTTCTCGCCGAACGCCTGCCTGGCATTACTGAGTCCGCGCGCATTTTCGCCGGCGTCGATCTGACCCGCGAGCCGGTACCGATCGTGCCGACGGTTCACTACAATATGGGCGGCATCGCTACGAACTATCACGGCGAAGCGCTGATCAAGAAAGACGGTAACCCCGACTACGTCGTCCCCGGGCTCATGGCGCTCGGCGAGGCGGCCTGCGTTTCGGTCCATGGCGCCAATCGCTTGGGCTCGAATTCGCTGATCGATCTCGTCGTGTTCGGCCGTGCGGCGGCTTTGCGGTGCGCCGATCTCCTCACCCCCAACGATAAGCATCCAGAATTACCGAAGGATTCCGCCGATCTGGCGCTGTCGCGGCTCGACAAGTTCCGCAACGCCTCCGGCGGCACGCCGACCGCGCAGCTACGCGACCGGATGCAGAACGTGATGCAGACCAATTGCGCCGTGTTCCGTACTGGCGAGGTCTTGCAACAGGGCTCCAGGCTGATCCACGAAGTGTTCGACGGCATTGCCGACGTACGGACCAGCGACCGCTCGCTGATCTGGAATTCCGACCTGGTCGAAACGCTCGAATTCGCCAACCTGATCGAGCAGGCCGTCGTCACCGTCGATTCTGCCGTCAACCGCACCGAGAGCCGCGGCGCCCACGCACGCGAGGACTTTCCCGACCGCGACGACAAGAATTGGATGAAGCACACGCTGACCTGGCTGGATACCGATACCGGCAAGATCACGATCGATTATCGGCCGGTGCACACCTACACGCTCACCAACGACGTGTCCTATATCGAACCCAAAGCGCGGGTTTACTGAAAGCAAAAAGCGATGGTTCAATTCACGCTGCCGAAAAACTCAAAGGTCACCGAAGGCAAGGCATGGCCGCATCCAGCCAAGGCCAAGGCAGAGCGCGAATACCGTGTCTATCGCTGGAACCCCGATGACGGTCACAACCCGCGCATCGACACTTACTACGTCGACACCGGCGCCTGCGGGCCGATGATTCTCGATGGCCTGATCTGGCTCAAGAACAACGTCGACGCGACGCTGACTTTCCGCCGCTCCTGCCGCGAGGGCATCTGCGGCTCCTGCGCCATGAACATCGACGGCACCAATACGCTCGCCTGCACCAAGGCGATGAGCGAAGTCAAAGACGCTGTCAGGGTTTATCCGCTGCCGCATATGCCGGTAGTGAAGGACCTGGTGCCCGACCTAACCAATTTTTACGCCCAGCACGCCTCGATCGAGCCCTGGCTGCAGACCGTGTCGCCAACCCCACAGAAAGAGTGGAAGCAAAGCCACGAAGACCGCGCCAAGCTCGACGGACTCTACGAATGCATTTTGTGCGCGTGCTGCTCGACGTCATGCCCGAGCTATTGGTGGAATTCCGACCGCTATCTCGGACCGGCCGCGCTATTGCAGGCGCAGCGCTGGATCGTCGATTCGCGCGACGAGGCGACCGGCGAGCGGCTCGACAATCTGGAGGACCCGTTCCGCCTTTACCGTTGCCATACCATTATGAATTGCGCCAAGGCCTGCCCCAAGCACCTCAATCCCGCCAAGGCCATCGCCGAGATCAAACGCGCGCTGGTCGAGCGGCAAGTCTAGAGAGCGGCAAGTCTAGAGAGCGGCAACGCTAGAGAGAACGGCAAGGCCAGGGAACCCGCTGCCGCCGCCATCCGTTGTCAGGATATGGCGGCAGGCGATCATCTCCAACGCGTCTGGGACATTATCGAGAAGGTGGGCGTGTGCATGCTCACGACGCGTTTCGACGGCGGCTTGCGCGCACGACCTCTTGAAGCGCGCCCCGACCGCGATGCCGGCCTGGTTTGGTTCGTCACGGATTCGCGCAGCGGCAAGGAACACGAGATCGACACCGAGCATGAGGTCGGACTGACCTTCGTCGATACCGGCGCCCATGCCTACCTGTCGATTACGGCGCGCGCCGCCGTGCTGCAAGATCACGCCAAAGCCGCCGCAATCTGGAAAAGTACCGATAACATGTGGTGGAATGGACCGGACGATCCGAACGTTTGCGTGCTTCGTGTCACGCCGCAGACCGCAGAATTATGGGACGGCCCGGCGAGCAAAGCCGTTGCGGCGTTTGAATTCATCAAGACGCGCCTCACCGGTAACAAGCCAAACCTCGGTGAAAATCGGAAGATCACGGTCGAGATGTGACGACAACCGCGAAAGGCATGCCATGAACGAAACAGCACAGAAGCGGCCGGCCGAACCACGGAAATCGGAACCGGAAAAACCGCGAACGCCGTATCCGGTTGATGAGCCGGCTGATCCGCACGGACCGGGGTCTGAACCTGACTATTTCCCCGGCAAGCCGGCAGGCGGCGATCTTCCAAAAATGTAAAGCCAGCTCCGCTTCGATCAACAACGGGACGTGTTGGCGAGCTACAGCTTTAATTTGCGTTTACGCTGCCCAAGCGTGCGCAGTCGCAGCGCGTTAAGGCGGATAAACCCTTCGGCATCGCGCTGGTCGTAGGCGACCTTGCCATCCTCGAACGTCACCAGGTCCTGGTCATAGAGCGAATATTTGCTCTCGCGGCCGACGACGCCGGCATTGCCTTTGTAGAGCTTCAGCCGCACCCGGCCGGAAACGAATTCCTGGCTTCTGTCGATTGCCGCTTGCAGCATTTCCCGCTCTGGCGAAAACCAGAAGCCGTAATAGATCAGCTCGGCATATTTCGGCATCAATTCGTCTTTGAGATGCGCCGCGCCGCGATCGAGCGTGATCGATTCGATGCCGCGATGTGCCGCAAGCAGGATGGTGCCGCCCGGCGTCTCGTACATGCCGCGTGACTTCATGCCGACGAAGCGGTTCTCGACCAGATCAAGCCGGCCGATGCCGTGTTTGCGGCCGAGCGCGTTGAGCTGTGTCAGCAGCGCCGCTGGCGACAGCGGCTTACCGTCGACCGCGACCGCATCACCGCGGTCGAAATCCACGGTCACGTAATCCGCCTTTTCTGGCGCTTTTTCCGGAGCGTCGGTGCGCGAATAGACGTAGTCCGGTACTTCACCAGCCGGATCCTCAAGCACCTTGCCTTCCGACGACGTGTGCAGGAGGTTGGCGTCGGTCGAAAACGGTGCCTCGCCACGCTTGTCCTTGGCGATCGGGATTTGGTTCTGCTCGGCGAATACGAGAAGTGCCTCGCGGGATTTGAATTCCCACTCGCGCCACGGTGCGATGACCTTCACGTCGGGCTTGAGCGCGTAATAGGCAAGCTCGAAGCGCACCTGATCGTTGCCCTTGCCAGTCGCGCCGTGAGCGACGGCATCGGCACCGACTTTCTCGGCAATTTCGATCTGCTTCTTGGCAATGAGCGGCCGCGCGATCGAGGTGCCTAGCAGATATTGGCCCTCATAGAGCGCGTTGGCGCGGAACATCGGAAACACGTAGTCGCGGACGAACTCCTCGCGTAAATCCTCGATGAAGATGTTTTGCGGCTTGATCCCAAGCGTCAGCGCCTTGGCGCGCGCCGGTTCGAGCTCCTCGCCCTGGCCGAGGTCTGCCGTGAAGGTGACCACTTCGCAGCCATAGGTCGTTTGCAGCCACTTGAGAATAATCGACGTATCGAGCCCGCCGGAATAGGCAAGCACGACCTTTTTCACGTCTTTAGCGCCGTCTTTGGCCATGGATGGTCCTGAAGTTCGGGGAACGCCCGTCGAAATTGGCGCGGACTATAGGCAGGCGCCGAAACGGCGCAAGCAGCCGGCGGCGCAATTGGCTACTTCCGGAAACCCGCCTTGCGGCCGGCGAACAGCCAATAAACAAGGCCGCCTGCGATACCGGCAGCGGCCAACACCTCGCGCTCGTGTACGACCAGGCTGTCTTGCGGGGCGAAAAAGCCGGCGAAATCGAGTCCATAGGACATGAGGAGTGCCAGCGCGCCGCCAAGCACGCCGTAGATCACAATGGAGCGCAAGGCCAAGCCTTCCGCCAGCACGATCACGAGAAGCGCCGGGACAAAGGCGATGATCGCGATGCCCGCCGAACTCACGGCGACAACCGACCACAGTGCGATCGACAGAAAATCCGGCGACTGCGCGCCGAGCTGGTTGATCTCATCCCAGTCCGGCGCCAGCGTGCCGATGGTGAGCACGATCGAGGCGGCGATACATGCCAGAATATAGGCGAAGATCACCATCATGGCGCGAGCAAGGACGGCCATTTTTTGTTTGCCGATCTACTCAGTCCGTCATCGCCATCGCGCGCAGCGCCAGACGCTCGCGGGCGGAGAGTTTTTCGGTCGCGCTCTTGAGCTGACCGCAGGCAGCAAGAATGTCGCGGCCGCGCGGCGTGCGCACCGGCGAAGAGTAACCGGCGTCGAAAATCACTTCGGAAAATTTTTCGATCTGCTCCCAATCCGAGCACTCATACTTTGTGCCCGGCCAGGGATTGAACGGAATCAGGTTGATCTTGGCGGGGACGCCTTTGACCAGACGCACCAGCGCCTTGGCGTCGACCAGTGAATCGTTGATGCCCTTGAGCATGACGTATTCGAACGTGATACGCCGTGCGTTGGATGCGCCTGGATAATTGCGGCAGGCATCCATGAGTTCGCGCAGCGGATATTTGCGGTTGAGCGGAACCAGCTCGTCGCGCAATTCGTCGGTGACGGCGTGCAGCGATATCGCCAGCATCGAGCCGATCTCCTCGCCGGCGCGCGCGATATTGGGCACGACACCCGATGTCGACAGCGTGATGCGGCGCTTGGAGAGGCTCAATCCGTCGCCGTCGGCGACCACGTTCAGGCCGTCGCGCACTGCCTCGAAATTGTACAGCGGCTCGCCCATGCCCATCATGACGACATTCGAAACCAGGCGTTTTTCGCCTTCGACGCCAGCTGACGCCGCGCGCTGCCAGTCGTTGAGGCGGTCGCGCGCCAGCACGACCTGGCCTGCGATCTCGCCCGGCGTCAGATTGCGCACCAGACGCTGCGTGCCGGTATGACAGAAGGTGCAATTGAGCGTGCAGCCGACCTGGCTGGAGATGCACAGCGTGCCGCGGTCGGTCTCCGGAATGTATACGCATTCGACTTCATGCGGCTGGGCGTCAGTCTCGCCCGGCAGCCGCAACAACCATTTTCGCGTGCCGTCGACGGAGATCTGCTCGGCGGCGACTTCAGGCCGCGCCAGGGTGAATTGCCGTTCGATCTCGGCGCGAAGCTCCTTCGACAGCGTCGTCATCTCGCCAAAGTCGCGGGCGCCGCGCACATAAAGCCAGTGCCAGATCTGCTGCACGCGCATGCGCCGCTGCCGCTCCGGCACGCCGATAGTGCCGAGCGCCGCGGCCAGCGCGTCGCGCGATATGCCGACCAGCGACGGCTTTGCGGGCGCGACGTATTTCTCGAGCGCCGTCTTTTCGAGAAACAGCGTCGACGCGGTGTCGGCTTCAGCAATAGAAGCGGTCATCATCGATCCAAAGGGCGGCACGATAAGTTGAATATAGATAAGCTTTCGCCCGCGAATGGCGAGGGCGCGCGCCGCTACTTGCAGTCCTGCGCGGTTCTGTCGAGCGCCTGCGACAGGCCTTTGAGCGAAAACGTGTCAGTCGATTGTGTACCCTTCGCGGACGTGCCCTTGACCACCGCAGTCTGACCCTGCCGCATGGCATCGACCATCTGCGCCTCTTCGGTGGCGTTCTTGATCCAGGCGCCATCCTGCTGGGTGTACAGCGCATAGGCGGTCGACCCGACTTCCACCGATGCCTCGGTGCCGGGCTTGAACGGGTAGCCGATGATGAGCGAGACCTCGTTGGTCACCTTCTCCGCCGGCCGCGTCGAGATAAACATGTAGATCGGATTGCGCGGCCTGCCGGGCGGGTTGGTGACCGAGGACGCCGGCTTGGCGATGGCGAAGCAAGTTTTCTTACCGGCGGGGGACGCCGTATAGGCACCCCAATCGGCGTACTGGCCCAACAGCGTCGGCTTCACGCCGCCGACGGCAGGCGGCGATGCGGGCGTCGTTGCGGGCTTGGCGGCCGCTGGCGCCGCAGCCGCAGGTTTAGGCTTGGGTGCGGGCTTTTTTGCCGGCGCGGTTGAAGCCGGAGGGGCGGGGACGGCAGGCGCGGTCGCGGGCGCCGGCGGCTGTTGCGCGGCTGCCGGCACGGCAAACGCCATTGCCAGAACGAGCGGCAGGACAATCCGCCTTCGTCTTTCGATTTGCATCAGGCCTCGCGAACACCCCCCGGATTGATAGCAAACCTTTCAAGTTTAATCCAATTCGGACTATCACGGGTGCGCGCGAGCGCCGGCCGGCACGACCGTTACGGTCCGCCATGGCCATCCGGCCCCGACAGAATGTGACCGGGGACACAGCCAGAGCCAGCCAAGCCGCCGATACTTGTTGGGGTTTAGTACGGAAGGGTACCGGGGCGTGACAACCCTTTGCCACATCGACCAGGCTTCGCGGCAGCAAGAATATCCGCTGCCGCGGGCTCATCAGCTCGACGATCTTCTGACAGCAGTCGGCGCCGACCGAAACGACGCAGCCTTCAGCGCGCTGTTCGATCACTTCCGGCCGCGCGTACAGGCCCAATTGGTCCGGCTCGGGCTTGCACCATTCGCTGCCGCCGACGTCACCCAGGACGTCATGGAGACAATCTGGTACAAGGCGCACCTGTTCGATCGCCGCAAGTCGGCTGCCGCTACCTGGGTTTTCCGTATTGCGCAGAACCGCCGCATCGATGTCCATCGCCGCAGCCGCGAGCACATTTATACGGAGATTGATCTGTCTCTGATTCCGGATTCCGCCGCGGACAACGAAACCAGCATCGATGCCGCGCGGATGGAACAGCATGTCCATGCGGCGATCGATGCCTTGCCGCAGGATCAGTCGAAGATGGTGCAGCTCGCCTTCTTTGAAGGCCTGTCGCACTCGAGCATCGCGGCAAGAACCAAAGTCCCAGTCGGGACCGTGAAGTCGCGCTTGCGGCTGGCGTTCTCGCGCTTGCGCCTCCTCCTATGTGATGCGGGCGTTACGGGAGCATGGTAGTCATTTCGGGCGCTACAGCTTTTTTCGCCTGGGATGATTTCGCATGAAAGCCGTTCTCTGCACCCATTTCGGTACGGCGGAAGACCTCGAGATCAAGGACATCCCGCAGCCGCAAGCCGGGCCCGGCGAGGCCGTCGTGCGTGTTGCCGCAGCGGCGCTGAATTTCTTCGACACGCTGATCATCGCCGGCAAGTATCAGCAAAAACCGCCATTTCCATTTTCACCGGCGGCGGAATTTGCGGGCACTGTCGAGAGCATCGGCGCTGGCGTAACGCAAGTCGCGCCCGGCGATCATGTGATGGGCTTTGTGGGCTGGGGCGCGGCGCGGGAAGCCGTCGCGGTTCCTGAGCAACAACTGGTGCGGATACCGGAAACGCTCGACTTCGATCGTGCCGCAGGCCTCACGGTCACTTACGGCACCTCGCTCTATGCGCTACGCGAGCGGGCACAGCTCAAGCAGGGCGAGACGCTTCTGGTGCTCGGCGCCTCCGGCGGCGTCGGGCTCGCCGCGGTGGAACTCGGCAAGATGATGGGCGCGCGCGTGATCGCATGCGCGTCCTCCGACGAAAAGCTGGCCTTTGCCCGCGCCCACGGCGCAGACGAAACGGTGAATTACGCTAATGAGAACCTCCGCGATGCGTTACGGCGGCTCGGCGGCGAGCACGGCATCGACGTCGTCTATGATCCGGTCGGCGGCCCCTACGCCGAACCGGCGGTGCGTTCGCTCGCCTGGCAGGGCCGCTACCTTGTGGTCGGCTTTACCGCTGGAGAGATTCCAAAGCTGCCGCTCAATCTGGTGCTGCTCAAGGGCTGCGATATTCGCGGCGTATTTTGGGGCTCATGGGGCAAGCGTGAGCCGCAAGCGCAACATGCGCTGCTCGCCGAACTCGCGCGTTGGTGCGCCGAAGGCAAACTCAGCCCGCATGTACAAGCGGTTTATCCGTTGACCGAAATAGCGACCGCGCTGAAAGCGATTAGCGACCGTAAGGTGATGGGAAAAATCCTGCTGCGGCCGTAATCACGCTGCGCTGGAGCATGATCTTTCGGACCGTGCTCTAACCGCGCATCCGCTCGAGCGTGCGCTGCGCCGCATCGCGATGTTCCGGCTTGATATGTGAGTTGACCACTTTGATGGCTCCGGCCAGCACCGCGGCGTCGTCCATGTATCCGATCACCGGAATATAATCGGGGATCAAATCCGTTGGCAAAATGAAATAGGCAATGGCGCCCAACAGCACCGCTTTCACGTGCAAGGGAGTTTGCCGGTCGAACGCGCAGTAATAGGCAGCAAGCAGATCTTCCGCGAACGGAAGGCTTGCGGCGAGTTCTTTAAGCTTCCGCCAGAAGTTGCGCTGCAGCTCTCGCTCATTCTCGGCCATGCGGCGCGTCAACGCCGCAATGTCAGGCCACGAAGCAGCTTGCACTCCAAACCACATGGACCCTTCGGACCCCTCGCCCAGTGACTTCAACCCGAAAAAGATGGCGTTGAAAGGCGGCGTCTGCAAGGCGGCGGCAAGTCCCTCATTGCCAGGACCCGCCGCGGGCACGCCTCAGCCCGCGAGCTTGTCCATAGTTTCGGCAAGCTTGACATCGAGTTCGGTCAGGCCACCTGCATCATGGGTCGATAGCGTGACCTCTACGTTCTTGTAGACGTTGAACCATTCCGGATGATGGTCGAGCTTTTCCGCGACCAGCGCCGCGCGCGTCATGAAGCCGAAGGCCTGGTTGAAATCGGCAAAGACGAATTTCTTGCTGATCGCGTCGCGGTCCTTGACCTCGCTCCAACCCTTCAGCCGGGCAAGCGCGCTGCTGCGCGCAGCGCCGGCCAGTTTTTGAGCCATTGGAAAACTCCATCGGTGAAGACAATCTCGTCCAACGAACCACCACGGACCAAACCGAGTATCCAGGGGTGAGGTTCCGGCGGTCTACGGCACGGCCGGGCGGTTTCATAAGTATAGGCCGGATTCGCTGGAATTCTGTCAAAGTTAGGTCACAACCGGGATGGAAACTCCGCAGAACTCCGCTGGGCACGGGGATTAACCAAAACATCGATTTGGCAGATGAACTCACGGTGACGCCATGGCGTCAAAACGCGGTGCTCGTGTTAGGATTAACCATGCCGCCTGGACTGCCGAACCGTCCGCCTCTCGCCATGAGGTTTTGGCTGGCCCAACGCTTCGGCAGAGGCGGAAGCTGGGGCCAGACGCAGTCAACGGCAGAGGGCCACTCATCGGGTTTGACCATGAGTATAGAGTTGCTTGAGCATTTGGTGCGAAGCCGCGTCAGGATGTTTCTGCGGCACACTTGGCTCGTGGCCATCCTTGGCGGCGCCGTCGCCGGAGGCTGCATCTGGGCAGGAGTTCACTATTCCATACAGCCTACGGTGATGCGTATCGCCGCCGGCCCAGCCGGCAGTTCCAACGCCAAGCTCGTGGATGTCTTGGGCAAGCTCATTGCGCAAAGCCATGAGAGAATGCAGTTGGAGTATGTCCCCACCGAAAACGCCGCGGCTTCGGCACAGGCTCTGGTCAAGGGGCAAGCCGATCTTGCCGTCGTGCCGACCACTGTCGGCAGGTCGGCGGAATGGCCGGTGGTGGCGATTTTGCGCCAGAACGTAATGGCGTTCATTCTGCCCGCACCGCCACCACCTCCTCCGCCACCCGCCGCTGCGCCGAGCGCAACTACCGCAAAGGCCGCCAAGCCTGCGCCAACCGCGAAGGGCGCCAAAGCCACGAAGGCCGCCGCAGCCACGCCAGCCCCGGCTCCCGCAAAGAGCACCAAGGCGGCCAAGAGCGCCAAAGCCGACGATAGCGACGACGACGACGACGATTCCGACAGTTCGTCCGATGATTTCGGCAAGCCCAAGATCAAAATCGCTGATTTGGCAGGCAAGCGCATTGGCATCGTCACCGGCAGCGAGGCCACCGCGGACCTGCTCCATGCAGTGCTCAATCATTACGGCGTGCCGCTTGACAAGGTGCAGGAGTTGCCAATCGATCCGCAAAGTCTTGCCGCCGCCGTCAAGAACAATACGGTGGATGTGCTCTTCGTCGCCGGCTCGGCCACCGGCGAGGCAATTTCCGATGCGGTGGCGGCAGCGGCACAGTTCGGCGCACCCACTTTTATCGGCATCGATCAAGCGGACGGGCTGTCAAAGCGCAACCCCGCTTTCGACTCCATCGATATCGATGCCGGGACCTTCGGCGGCGTCCCGCCGATGCCGGGTTCCAAGCTCAAGAGCTTAAGCTTCGCCGAATATCTTGTCGCCCGAAAGGGATTCAACCATTCCAGCATCGCCGATCTGTCGAAATTGATCTACACGTCGCGACTTGCAATCGCGTCGCAGATGGGCGGTGAAGTCAAGATCGAGGCGCCGTCGACCGACAAGGATGCCGATGTACTGGCGCATCCCGGCACGCTCGATTATTTGAATGACAATCAGCAGAGCTTTTTCGACAAGTATGGCGACGACATTTTCTACGGTATGTTGATCTTTCCGGTATTCGGATCGGCGATCGCTGGCGTCGCCAGCTATTTGCTCCGCGACGGCCGGACGCGCCGGCTGCGACTGCTGCAACGCGTGCTCGATCTGATCCGCAAGGCTCACGCCGCGCAAACACTCGACGTTGTCGACCATCTCCAGATCGACGCCGACAATCTGGTGATCGCAATCATTCACCAGTCGGAGCACGAGGAGTTCAACGAGACGGTTCGTATGTCGTTTTCATTCGCGCTCGACCAGCTTCGCTTCGCGATTGGCGCACGCCGCGCGGCAATCATCGACCAGACGGCGCTAAGCGCGGGAACCGCTGTCGCCACTGACGCCTCGAAGGCCGCGGCCGCCTAGGCTCATAAACGCTTCGTTTACGAACCTGGCACGCTTCGCCGATGCGCAGCGGCGGGTGCGATTTCGCAGCATCTAACGTGGAACCCAGAACAGCGCCGAAAGCACCACAACAGAGTCATCCGGCCGTCGCATAATATTCGAGCCTTCGTCAGAATCAGCGAGCACCTTCCACGGCGTCTCGACGACGGAGGCCCCATGGCCGCCAGCATGCGAAGCCGCACGGTGCTCACGCGTCGTACGATCTTGAAGAGCGCCGCGGCATCGGCGGCGATTACCGCGATCGGCGGTATCGCGCGGCCCTCCCTGAGCGTCGCGCCCGACCGGGCGCAAATTACGCACGGCATCCAATCGGGCGATGTGCGCGCGCGGTCCGGCGTCGTCTGGGCGCGCGCAGACCGTCCGTCGCGGATGCTGGTTGAGACGGCAACCACCGACAGCTTTCGCGACATCAAGAGCGCGGTATATGTCGACGCGCTCCCGGAATCGGATTTTACCGCAAAGGTGCTGCTGGAGAACCTGCCGCCCGGTCAGGAGATCTTCTACCGCATCAGCTTCCAGGATCTATCCTCGGCAGTGTTCGGCGAAGCACAGATCGGGCATTTTCGTACGCCGTCAAGCGAACGCCGCCCGGTCTCGTTCTTGTGGTCGGGCGACACGATGGGCCAGGGCTGGGGTATCGACACGGCACGCGGCGGCATGCGCACCTATGCCACTATGCTACGCAACCGGCCGGATTTTTTCATCCACTGCGGTGACAACATTTATGCCGACTGCCCAATTGCCGCAGAATTGAAGCTGCCCGACGGCGGCGTATGGCGCAGCATTGTCACCGAGGAAAAATCAAAACAGGCGGAAACGCTCGCCGACTATCGCGGCAACTACAAATACAATCTTCTCGACGACAACCTGCGCGCCTTTAACGCGGCGGTGCCCACATTCGCACTTTGGGACAACCACGAAGTGATGGAGACGTGGTGGCCCGGCGAAGACCTGCCGCACAAGCCGACCGGCGAGAAGAACGCGCTCGTGTTCGCCGCCCGCGCCCGGCGCGCGTTTCACGAGTTCCTACCGTTGCGCGAGACCATGGCCGAACCTGGCCGGGTCTATCGCAAGATCGAGCACGGCCCTTTGCTCGACGTATTCATGCTCGATATGCGCAGCTATCGCGGCCCGGACGGAACGCATCCAGATCGCATTCTCAAGCCCGACGATTATCTGCTTGGACCCCGGCAGATCGCCTGGCTCAGGCGTGAACTCGCTCGCTCGCAGGCGACCTGGAAGATTATCGCCATCGACTCGCCGATCGGCTACGTGATCGATTCAGGCGGGATCGAGCAGACCGATGGCCCGCGCGGGCGCGGCATCGAGATTGCAGAGCTGCTTTCGTTCATCAAGCATGCCAACATTCGCAACACGATCTGGGTTACCGCCGACCTGCATTATACTGCGGCGCATTATTACGACCCGAACCACGCCGTGTTCCAGGACTTCGAACCGTTCTGGGAATTCGTTTCGGGGCCGCTCCACGCCGGAACCTGGACGCGGCAAGACCTGGATCGGACCTTCGGGCCGCAGGTCATGTTCCACCAAACGCCAAGCGAGGAGCAGGGCGATAACCTCGCGCCCTGCTATGGACTGCAATTCTTCGGTCATGTGGCGATCGATGACGCGACCGAAAGCCTGACCGTCACGCTCAAGGACGTCGCGGATCGCGCATTATGGTCGATCACGCTCGATCCCTTGCCGGCGCAGACGCCGCGCCTGACCATGCTGCGGTTATAAGCGCTGCCGGATGGAGGGAGCGTTACGCCGCGACTTGTTCATTAGAGGAGACCGGAGGCTTCGCCGCAGCCATCGGTTCGGCGCGTTTCTTCGCCGAGTAGTACGACGCGTTCTGATCGCCCTGCAGCGCCTCGCGCGTGAATTGGATCAAGTGATAGCCCATGAAAGCCGCCCCGAACATGCCGTCGATCTGGCCATGACGGAGCGCGTGCTTGGCGGTGCGCCAGAACGGCTTGCAGAAGTCCGACAGCAAGCAGATATGGAGGAGCACGCGCCACGCCAGCACGGCACCGCCGCGCAGGTTTGACCACGTGAGCTTGCCCTTCGCCGGTGTGACGACGCGGTTCACATACGTCGCCTCGACCTGATAGCGGAACCGCGCGAACAGCCGCTCCGGATCGTTGGCGTAGCCGACTACCCGACGCCACATGCCAACGACCTCGTCGTGCGGGCGCAGGAACACGACGTTGCTCTCGCGCGAATCGTCTTCGAGCAGCCGGCCATCACGCTTGAGGCGATCCCACAGCGGCGTCTTCGGCAGCGCTTGCAGGAGATTGATCGTCAGCATCGGGATGTTGGAGAGATCGATGAAGTCCTTGAGTCGCTGCTCGGTATCCGCCGTCTCGGAATCGAGCCCTAGGATGATCCCGGAAGTGACCTCCAGCCCGTAACTGTTGAGGGTCCGGATCGACTCCATCATCGGCACGGCGTTGTTATGCCCCTTCTTGATGGCGTCGAGCGCGTCAGCCTCCGGCGTCTCGATGCCGACGAACATCCCGGTGAAGTTCGCCTCGCGCATCAGCTCGAGGATCCCGGTCTGCTTGGCGATATTGAGCGTCGCTTCGCAAGCGAACATCACCGGATAGGAATTGCGCTTCTGCCAATCGACGAGATGCGGCAGCATCTCCTTTGCGGCCTTGCGATTGCCGATGAAATTGTCATCGACGAAATAGAGCGTCGTCGGCGGGTTCGGCCGCGAAAAGATGAAGTCGAGCTCGGCGACGATCTGCGCCGGCGTCTTCATGCGTGGCTGGCGGCCGTAGAGGCCGGGAATGTCACAGAACTCGCACGTGTAGGGGCAGCCGGATGAGAACTGCAGCGTGCCAAGGAGGTAGCGGCCGAACGGGACCTTCTCGTAGGCCGGGATCGGAAACTCCGTCAGCGGCAGGCGGTCCTTCGTTTTCGCGACGACCTGCCGCGGCGGACGCGCCGCGCTGGCGTCGAGAGCGCCGATGATCTGGTCAGTCGCGTCGCCCATTTCGCCGATATGGAGATAGTCGTAATCCGGATACATCTCGGGTGACGCCGACACCGACGGCCCGCCCAGCACTGCGACCTTGCCGGCCGCGTGCGCGCGGCGCCGGATGTCGCGGATTTGCTCGGCCTGGATGTGCATGCCGGTGACAAGCACGACGTCCGCCCAGGCAAAGTCCGCCGCGGTCGCGAATGCGATGTTCTCGTCGACGAAGCGGACCGGCCAATTCTCAGGCATGTAGGCCGCGATCAGGAGGAGACCCTGCGGCGGCATGAACGCCTTTACCCGGTACATCAGCTTGTAGGCGTGCTGAAAGGTTCCGAAGGCCGGCGAGTATCTTGGAAACACACACAGGATGTTGCGCCGATTCTGGACGGCAACCTGGCAACGCATGCGTCACTCCGCGCTGGCGATACGGGTATCATGGTATAAAGTGGGGGTGACATTCAATAGTTCCGGCAAGTGGTTAGCCGGACCGCCAGTCCCGAACGCGATTTCGCGGACTGACACGCGCCGAATTTGCCCTTCCGTCATCAAATCATTATATGCAGCGCAGCAAAAGGGCGCATTCGCGCAACACCCCCCGGACTTGCCAGAGCACCAATGAACCTTCGCAATATCGCCATTATCGCCCACGTCGACCATGGCAAAACCACGCTGGTCGACCGGCTTTTGCAGCAATCCGGCTCGTTTCGAGAGAATCAGCGTGTCGCCGAGCGGGCGATGGATTCCAATGATCTGGAGCGCGAGCGCGGCATCACCATCCTGGCCAAGGCAACGTCGCTGGTCTGGCACGATACCCGCATCAACATTGTCGATACGCCGGGCCATGCCGACTTCGGCGGCGAGGTGGAGCGCATCCTCAATATGGTCGATGGCGCGCTGGTGCTGGTCGATGCAGCCGAAGGACCGCTACCGCAGACCAAATTCGTCGTCACCAAGGCCCTCAAGATGGGCCTCAAACCGATCGTCGTCATCAACAAGGTGGACCGGGCCGATGCCCGTCCCACCGAGGTCGCTAACGAGGTTTTCGACCTATTCGCGGCGCTCGACGCCACCGAGGAACAGCTTGATTTTCCGATCCTGTATGGTTCGGCGAAGCAGGGCTGGATGGCCGACAAGCCGGAAGGACCCAAGGACCAGGGCATGGCGCCGCTGTTCGATCTGGTCGTCCGGCACGTGGCACCGCCGCAGGTCGAAGACGGACCTTTCCGCATGCTGGGTACGATTCTCGAGGCCAACCCGTATCTGGGCCGTATTGTCACCGGCCGTATTTCTTCGGGTTCGGTAAAACCCAACCAGCAGGTCAAGGTGCTCGACCGCAACGGCGAATTGATTGAGGAGGGCCGCGTCACCAAGGTGCTGGCGTTCCGCGGCCTTGAGCGCACTCCGATCGAGGAGGGTTTTGCCGGCGACATCATTTCCATCGCCGGTCTGCCCGAAGCATTCGTCTCGCACACTGTGTGCGCCCCCGAGGTTACTGAGCCGCTGCCGGCTCAGCCGATTGATCCGCCGACGCTGACCATGACCTTCCGCATTAATGATTCCCCGCTCGCCGGTACCGAAGGCGACAAAGTGCAGAGCCGGGTGATACGCGAGCGTCTGTTGCGCGAAGCTGAGGGCAACGTCGCGCTGCGCATTTCAGAGTCACGCGAGAAGGATTCGATGGAAGTCGCCGGCCGCGGCGAATTGCAACTTGGCATTCTCATCGAGACCATGCGGCGCGAAGGATTTGAACTTTCCGTATCGCGGCCGAAAGTGCTTTTCCAGCACGGACCGTCGGGCGAACTGCTCGAACCCATCGAGGAAGTCGTCATCGACGTCGATGAGCAGCACTCCGGCATCATCGTGCAAAAACTCGCTGAGCGAAAAGCCGAGATGGTCGAAATGCGCCCCTCAGGCGGCGGCCGCGTGCGACTTATCTTTTATGCTCCGACGCGCGGGTTGATCGGTTATCAGGGCGAGCTTCTCACCGACACGCGCGGTACCGCGGTCATGAACCGGCTGTTTCACGCCTATGGCCCGCATCGGGGTGATATTACGGGGCGGCGCAACGGCGTTTTGATTTCGACGGACCATGGCGACGCTGTTGCCTACGCCATGTGGAATCTGGAGGATCGCGGCCCGATGATGATCGAGCCGGGTTGGAAGGTCTATCGCGGCATGATCGTCGGCGAGCACACGCGCGGTAACGACCTCGAGGTCAATGTGCTCAAGGGCAAGAAGCTGACCAACATCCGCACCCACTCCAAGGACGAAGCGATCCGCCTCACGCCGCCGATTCGCATGACGCTGGAAAAGGCACTGGCCTATATTGAGGACGACGAGTTCGTCGAAATCACACCAAAATCGATCCGGCTGCGCAAAAAGCTGCTCGATCCGGTCGACCGCAAGCGCGACGAACGCCGCAAGGAAGCCGAGCGGGTCTAGAGCTCGGTTTTGATAGGATCAAATCCACGCTCTAGCATTTTGATTACGCATGATCTTATCCGAAAACCGCTATCCGCTTTTCGGGATGATGCTTTGAGCTGAGCTCAGCTATCCCGATTGGATTCTCATTTCGGCACACTCCATGCCGGGTGTGCGGTCGTCGCACTGCCACCTGCGATAAATTGGGCGCGTTCGGCATTAAATCCCAGGAACCGTGTCGCTTCTGCAACAGCTTGGGCAGATTGTGCGCGACCCACGGATTTTTCCCCTTGCGGCGATGGACGACCTGCCCTTTTCCGCTAATAATCCACATCGTTAACGCTTGATGAATCGCGCCCTTGAGGCCCGTGGATCGCTTGCTTTGATGGCATCATGAGTACCGTCCTCATCGAAATCCGCCGCGCCAAGGCAAGCGATGCCAATGCAGTGGCGTCCGCCCACGATGAGGCATGGCGGATGGCCTATCAGGGCATCATCCCCGGTACCGAACTCGAAAAGCTGATCATTCGCCGCGGTCCGGCATGGTGGGAAAGCGCCATCCGCAAAGGCAGCCGCATCGCGCTCCTGCAGTTCGGCGATAAGATCGCCGGTTACACCAATTATGGGCGCAATCGCGCGCGCAGCCTGTATTACGACGGCGAGATCTATGAGCTTTATCTGCGGCCGGAATACCAGGGGCTCGGCTTCGGCCGCCGCCTGTTCACCGCCGCGCGCCGCGATCTAGCACAGAGCGCGATGAAATCGTTGATCGTCTGGGCGCTTTCGGAAAACGACAGCGCCGTGGAGTTTTATCGCGCCCTCGGCGGCAAGGCGGTAGCGCGCTCGTCGGAGAAATTCGGCACGCGCGTGCTCGATAAGGTCGCGTACGGCTGGAATAGCTGACGACATCGTCCCAGCGCGTAGCAGCAAACCTGGAATGACAACGACTACACCGCCGGTGCCGGCAGGCCCGCTTGCATACATGCCGCGCGCAGGGTGTTGAACAACAGGCACACGATCGTCATCGGCCCGACGCCGCCGGGCACCGGCGTGATGGCGCCGGCAACTTTGACCGCTTCGGCGAAATTCACGTCGCCGACGATACGGGATTTGCCGCCCGTTGAAATGCGGTTGATCCCGACGTCGATCACGGTGGCGCCCGGCTTGACCCAATCGCCGCGGATGAATTCAGCGCAACCGATGGCGACGCACAGAAGATCGGCACGGCGGCAGTAATCGGGCAGGTTGCGCGTATGCGTGTGTGCCACAGTAACGGTGGCATTTTCGTTGAGCAGGACCTGCGACATCGGATTGCCGACGATGTGCGAACGGCCGACCATCAGCGTGTCGACGCCAAGCAGCGACGGATGCACTGACTTGATGAGCTTAAGGCATGCAACCGGCGTGCAAGGCACCAGCGCCGGCAGGCCGGTCATCAACCGGCCGGCATTGAGCGGATGGAAACCGTCGACGTCTTTGTCCGGGTCGATATTGGCGAAAATCTTCGCTGCGCTGATGTGCGGTGGCAGCGGCAATTGCACCAGGATACCGTGAACGGCCGGCTCCGCATTGAGCTTGGCAACGAGATTGAGCAGCTCGGTCTCGCTCGCCGAAGCCGGCAGATAATGATCGAACGGCCGCATGCCGACCTCGATCAGAGCGCGCGCCTTGCTTTTGACGTAAGTCATGCTCGCCGGATTTTCGCCGATCAGAACGACGGCGAGGCCAGGCACGATATTATGATCGGCAGTCAGCCGCCGCGTTTCCACCGCCACCTCGGCGCGCAGCTCGACGGCGATCGATTTGCCATCGATGATTTTCGCGCTCATGCGCCTGCCTTCGTCGGTTGTTCCTGGGTGGCGCTCAGCGTCCGCGCGAGGGCACGTGTATGTCCACCACGACGCCGTCCGCGGCTTTGCGTCCACGATCGTGCAGGCATTGCGTTCAGAACACGTTGGGCAGGATATAGATCGCGATCACGTAGCGAATAAACACGATGATCAAGAACAAGATCACCGGGGAAATGTCGATGCCGCCCAGATTGGGCAACATGTTACGGATCGGCCGCAGGACGGGTTCGGTGATGCGATAGAGAAAATCGCCGACCATGGCCACGGCGGGACTTCGCGTGTTGACGACATTGAACGCCACGAGCCACGAGAAGATCGCCATCGCGATCACGATCCAGATGTAGAGTTGCAGGGCCAGATCGATGACAAGAAACAGGGCGCGCATGGCTCGAATTCGCAGATGATGGTGGTGGAACCTAACGGCTTAGAACGGCACGAACAAGCCGACGCAAGGAGCGAAGGCTGGTGGAGCCGAGGGGAGTTGAACCCCTGACCTCCTCATTGCGAACGAGGCGCTCTCCCAACTGAGCTACGGCCCCGCCATGGACCTCAACCAAGCAAAATAGCGCCGGTTTTGGCGAGTGCGGGCCATTTAGGACCGCCGCTTCGCACTGTCAAGGATGGGCAGCAAAGGGGCGCAGGCGCGTGTTTGAACCGGCAAGTGTGTCCCGCCGACTAGCTGAAAGGCGTGCACGGAATTGTCCCCAACCCCCACGGCTTGCAGCCGCGAGAATAAGGCGAGCCGCGCTCATCGCGTCGCGGCTTTTGCCTGCGCCGCAGCGATTCGGGCGTTCCTGGCATTCACGGGCCTGGGCGATCAGTTTTTGAACTATATCGACCCACCGCCGCCCGATTGCGGCTGATCGCCGGTCCATCATCACAGCACTGCGTGCGCGCCCCACGACAAAACCTGCCGCGCCGATTATGACCTTTGGCGATGAGCGCCGAAGTCGCCCCGTCTGTCCCCCTGCTTCGACAGCCCGCATATCTTCGCTTTCTTTATGTGCGCGTCACCGCTTCCATCGCGCTGCAGGTACAGGCGGTCGCGGTCGGTTGGCAGATGTATGAACTGACCCGCAGCCCGTTTCAGCTTGGGCTGGTCGGCCTCGTACAGTTCATTCCGGCCATCGGCCTCTTCCTTGCCACCGGCCATGCGGCGGATCGCTATGACCGCCGCATGATCGCCTCCACCGCACAGATCGTCGAAGCAGCAGGCGTCGCGGTATTGGCTTTTGCAAATGGGACAGGACAACTCACACCTGCTCTCCTGCTCACCATGGCGTTCATCGTCGGCACCGGCCGTGCCTTCGAGCAGCCGAGCCTTCAAACCGCTTTGCCGAACATCGTGCCGGCAAGCATGCTGCCGCGCGCGATCGCGGGTTCAACGTCGGCGGCGCAAATCGCCATCGTCACCGGTCCGGCGCTCGGCGGTATCCTGATCGCATTGAGCCCGACGCTGGTTTTTGCCGCCTGCGCGGTGCTGTGGCTCTCGGCCGCTTTCGTCATGCGCGGCATCGCCATGGCGCGGACGGCGGCAACCCGCGAGCCGGTCGACCTGAAGCGGCTGTTCAGCGGGCTGGTCTTTATCGGCCGTCACAAGGTCGTGCTCGGCGCCATTTTGCTCGACCTGTTTGCCGTTCTGCTCGGCAATGCGACCGGGCTGTTGCCGATTTTTGCCCGCGACATTTTCATGTCCGGGCCACTGAGTTTCGGCGCGCTACGCGCCGCGCCCGCTGCCGGCGCGCTGGTGACGGCGTTGACGCTGGCGCGCTGGCCGATCTCGCGCCGGGTCGGCCACATCATGTTCGTTGCGGTCGCGACGTTCGGCACCGGAACGATTCTGCTGGCGCTGGCGCCAAGCCTGCTGTTGGCCATGGGGGCCATGTTCATCGTCGGCGCCGCCGATACTGCGAGTGTGGTGATCCGGCAGTCGTTGTTGTTGCTGCATACGCCTGACGAGATGCGTGGCCGGGTCTTTGCCGTCGGTTCGATGTTCACCGGCACTTCGAACCAGCTCGGCGATTTCCGCGCCGGCGCCGCCGCGGCGCTGTTCGGGACCATTCCCGCGGTGCTGATCGGTGGCTTTAGCACGCTTGCCGTCGTCGCGGTCTCGACCCAGGTCTTCCGCGAACTCTTTCACGCCAACCGCTACGAACCGGCCAAGCAACCAGCCAAGCCGTGACGCTGGAATCGGGCGCGTCGCTGCGGCATCATATTGGCGGCTAAAATTGATGATTCTCTCCGGGGGCTGAAAAGGACGGGCTTATGCTGTTCCATGGCTTTCGGTTGAAACGGCTGATTCAGCCGCTGCTTACGTGTTTGACGCTCTGCGCCGGCGGCGCGGCGTTCGCGCAAAATGCGCCCTGCGGCGGGGACTTCGGCGCCTGGCTGCAAGGCTTCAAAACCGAAGCCGCGGCGCAGGGCATTTCACAACAAACGATCCAGGCCAGCCTAACCGGGATCACCTACGATCCGACGATCATCGCGCGCGACCACGCCCAGGGCGTCTTCAAGCAAAGTTTCGAGCAGTTTTCCGGCCGAATGGTGCCGCCGCGGCTGACGCGCGCCAGAAATAAAATCATTCAATACGGCTCTATGCTGTCGCGGATCGAAGCCCAGTTCGGGGTACCCGCAGAGGTTATCGTCGCCATCTGGGGTCTCGAAACCGATTTCGGCGCGGGCAACGGCAACTTCCAGACCATACGCTCTTTGGCTTCGCTGGCTTACGATTGCCGGCGGCCGGACAAATTCCGCGGCGAATTGCTGGCCGCGCTCAAAATCGTCGATCGCGGCGACATGGCACCGGCGGACATGCACGGCGCCTGGGCCGGCGAAATCGGCCAGACGCAATTCCTGCCTTCGTCTTATTTGAAATTCGCCGTGGATTACGATGGCGATGGCCGCCGCGATCTCATCCACAGCGTGCCGGACGTGCTCGCCTCGACGGCGAATTATCTCAAAGGCTACGGCTGGCAGAGCGGCCAGCCGTGGGGCGAAGGCACGCCAAATTTCCAGGTGCTGCTGCAATGGAACGCATCGCAGGTCTACACCAAGACCGTCGCCTTTTTCGCCCAGCAGCTCCTCGGCCACTGATGAAACTCAGGAGGCGAGATTTCACGCGATGCGTTCGGCGTCAGGGGGACCTTGGATTGCCGACATCCATCGTTCCAGAAAAACGGTAAGCCACGCGCGGGCCGTGTAGTCGTACACAGCCCGGTCAGCGAAGTGCGTATCGCGGGGCCGGGCGCCGGGAAGTTGCATGCGATCGTGTCCCCGCGTTGTCCACTTATGCATGATGGCGTGGGTGACGTCGGGATGGAATTGCAGACCGTAGCCGGACTTGCAGCGGATCGCCTGCACCTCGAACGTATCGCCCGCGGCCAAAAGCTCGGCGTCCAGCGGCAGATCGAAACCCTCCCGGTGCCATTGGTAGACGCATTCCGGCCATCGCTCGACCACGGTGAGGCCGGCCGCGGTCGGCCGGATCGGGTAATAGCCAATTTCGGCATGGCCTTCAGGGTGGCGGAACACTTTGCCGCCGAGGTGGCGGGCGAACATCTGCGCGCCGAGACAGATACCGAGGAATGGTTTGTTCTCCCGCAGCGGCACGGCAATCCAATCGATCTCACGGCGAATGAAATCGTCATGGTCGTTGGCGCTCATCGGGCCACCGAAGATGATGCTGGCGGCATGGTCGGCCATGGTCTGCGGCAGCGGATCGCCGAAGCGCGGCCGGCGGATGTCGAGTGCGTAACCGAGCTGCCGCAAGGCGTTGCCGACGCGACCCGGTGTGGAGTGCTCCTGGTGCAGAATGATCAGGATCGACTGTTGCATGACCGGGTGCTTCGAACACGTATGTGCAGTGTCTATCGTGGTCGTAGCCGAAATTGAAGAAGCCGTGACGCGGTCATGAACTGTCCCGCGCGGTGCGCATATCGACGACCCGCAGCAGCAGAGCGTTCGGGATCAATCGCAAAAGGAAAACCACAACCTTGTTGCCAAGTCCGGCAATCACGACGCGCTTGCCGCGCATGAAGCCGCGGTAGCCAATTTGCGCCACGCGATCCGGAGGCAGCGTAATCGGATTCATGGATCGGGACATTCTCATTCCGGAGCGCGCCTGGAATTCGGTCGGGACCGGACCGGGGCAAAGCGCAGTGACCCTGATGCCACGGCTTGAAAGCTCGCGATGCAGCGCCTCGCTGAACGACAGCACGAAGGCTTTGCTGGCGTAGTAAACCGCCATATGGGGGCCAGGCAGGAAAGCGGCGATCGAGGCGACATTGAGTATGCCGCCGCGATGACGGGCGAGACTATCGACGAAGCTCAACGATAATTCGGTCAGAGCGCGGACGTTGAGATCGATCATGCCGAGCTGTTCGTCGCGCAACAGCTTTGCGGCGGGACCCACAAGCCCAAAGCCGGCATTGTTGACGACGATCTCGGGCTCGAGGTCGAGCAGCAATAACTGCCCGCGAATTCTGGCCACGGCATCGCGTTGCTCGAGATCGGCCGCCATCACGACCGGACGGGGCCGCCCCGCTGCGGCGATCTCATCGGCAAGCGCCTCGAGACGATCCTGCCGCCGCGCCACCAGAACAAGTTCGTGGCCGTGCGCAGCAAAGACGCGGACCAGATCCGCCCCAATACCGGCCGAGGCGCCGGTGATCAGCGTGATGGGTTTCACAGCTCGTTGCCGGAATCCGACTCGCCGCTGACCTGACGGCGTAGTGCGATACGCTCGTGCGACGACACACCGAGCAAATCGGCGGCGCGCCATACCAGATTGTCCTCGAGCTCGTCGCGTTTGCCATCGGCATAGACGATTTCCCACATCATCCCGACGATACGGGCGCGGCCTGCTTCGTCGAACGCGCGATTAAGCAGATGGGTGAAATGATAAAGATCGACCGACTCGTGCTCCGCGGCCGTTGCCTTCGCGATCAATTCCTCGGTCGCGGCATCGTCGAGAGCAAAGCTTTGCTTGATCACGGCGTGCAGCTTGTCGCTCTCGCTCTGTGACATCTCGCCGTCGATGGCCGCGGCATGGACCAGCAATGCCGCCGCCGCCAGCCGGTAATCATCGTCGCCGAATTGGCTCGGGTGCTTTTCGCCGTCGACGAATTCGGTAATGAAGCTCTTGAACGATTCAAACATGCCGCTTTTCCACGTCCCGCCGGTCTGGGACCCTCAATCTCACGTTCATATTGCGGCGTAAAGCATGCCATTCAAGGCGGTTGCGGGCCGCCATTTCAACGGCCGTGCCCTATCGTGGCCAAAGGCCGCGGATTAACATCGCCGCATCGTGGGCGGAGATTCCCGACATGCCGAAAATCAACCGCCAGGTGCGGCTCAAATCGCGGCCGAACGGCATCCCGCAGGCCGATAATTTCGAGATCGTCGACGCCGCGGTACCGGAGCTTGCCGACCGGCAATTCCTGGTGCGCAACGACTTCCTCTCGGTCGAACCGGCCATGCGCGGCTGGGTCGCCGCGGTGGCAAATTATTCAACCCCGGTCGGCATTGGCGAGGTGATGCGGTCGTTTGCCGCCGGGACCGTCGTCGCGTCACGCCATCCCGATTATGCCGAAGGCCAGCCCGTCATGGGCCTGCTGGGCTGGCAGGACTATGCGGTGTCGGACGGCAAATCGATCACACGGAAAGTGCGGGAAGCGGATTTGCCGCTGTCTCTCTCACTGGGAATCCTGGGGCTCAACGGTGTCACCGCCTATTTCGGCCTGCTTGATCTGGGGCAGCCGCGGCCGGGCGACACCGTCGCCGTATCCACGGCGGCGGGTGCGGTCGGCTCCGCGGTGGGACAAATCGCCAAGCTTGCAGGCTGTCGCACCGTTGGACTGACCGGCGGCGCTGCCAAGGTCAAACTCTGCCGCGAGGAATTCGGCTACGACGCGGCCATCGACTACAAGGCCGGGAAACTGGATGACGCGCTCAAGGAAAACTGTCCGCGCGGCGTCGACGTTTATTTCGACAATACCGCGGGCACTATCAGCGATGCGGTGATGCGGCAACTTGCGATCGGCGCACGCATCGTGATCTGCGGCACCGCCTCGGTGTCGAGCTGGGATCCGCCGCCATCCGGGCCGCGCGTCGAGCGGCATATTCTGGTCAAGCGGGCGCGCATGTCGGGCTTTCTCGCCTTCGATTATCAGCATCGCTACGAGGAAGCCATTGTGCCGCTCGCGGCTTGGATTCGCGACGGCCGCATTCGTTATCGCGAGGACATCACCGATGGCATCGAGAACTGCCCGGGCGCGATTGCCGAACTCTATCGCGGCGAGAATTTGGGCAAGCGCCTCATCCGGCTCGGGGACCGGGCGTGACGGCGAAAACCTAAGCCGCCCTACTGGATCGACTTGCCGTCGTGATAGCTCTCTTCGAGCAATTGCAGATTGGCCTGGACGTAGGGGTTGGCGGGGTCTTTGACCTGGGCTTCGTCAAGCTTCTTGTGGGCGCGGGCATAGTCGCCGCGCAGCATGTAGGAGAAACCCTGGTCGTTGAGGATTTCCACCGTCGGACCGATGATGCGGATGGCCTGCGCATAGGCGCGGTCGGCCAGATCGAAGCGGTGCAACCGGTCGTACGACGCCGCCAGCCCGACCCAGGACTCGGCATCGTTCGGATGCTTCTCGACGGAGGCGCGATAACTTTTTTCGGCCAGGCCGAAATTGTTGCTGCGGAAATATTTCTTGCCGAGCTGCAAGTCGTCGTTGGGATTATCGCCGACCAGGCCGGGCTTTGACAGCGGCGCAACCGGCTCGCCGCTCGGTCCCGGCTCAGCCGGCTGGGTCACGAAGGAGCCGGTGACGTCAGGCGAGTTGGTGCCGTCTTTGGCGTCGCTCGAAGCCGCGTCGGAATTCGGTTTGAGGAGACTGCCGAGCTGGGTCGAACTCGAGCAGGCGCATAGGCACGTGAGGCACGCCGCCACAACGATCAGGATCCGCCCCACTCGGATACTCATCACATGCTCAAGACCACGACACGCCCGGAAATTTGCACAAATCTGCGAGGATGGGACCCGCCCCATCCATGCCTGGGCAGTACCGGACGCCCGAAGCTAGGCGACGATAGTTAAGGAATTGCTCGCTGAGGCCCTCCCCCGCCTGCCGGGGGGGCGGGGGGGCGATGGGCCGTCAACGCGCCACGTTCCGACCCGGTTTTGAGCCTGCTAATATCTTCGGCCTGGGTGAGAAGCGCCGATGATCGCAAAAGCCGAGCATACGGTGGACGCCGAGACCAAGGCTCGGATCTTCATCTCCTATTCGCGTAAGGACGTGGCCTTCGTGGATCGGCTCGAAGTCGCCTTGAAGGCGCGCGGCTTCGAGCCACTGATCGACCGCACCGAGATTTATGCCTTCGAGGATTGGTGGCAGCGCCTGCAGGCGCTGATCGACCGCGCCGATACCGTCGTGTTCGTGCTCTCGCCCGATGCGGTTGCCTCCCGCGAGGCACTCAAGGAGGTCGAGTACGCGGCCTCGCTCAACAAGCGCTTCGCGCCGATCGTTTGCCGACGGGTGGACGACAGCGCGGTACCGGACACATTGCGGCGATTGAACTTCATTTTCTTCGACGACCCCGCTCGCTTCGACGTCGGCGCGGACGCGCTGGCTGCGGCGATCGAGACCGACATCAGCTGGATCAGGAAACACACCGCGTTCGGCGAACAAGCCCTCCACTGGTGGGCGTCGGGGCGTCCTGGCGGCTTGCTGGCGCGCTCGCCTGCTTTGGAGGACGCCGAGCGCTGGATCTCCTCGCGCCCGCATCACGCGCCCGCGCCGACCGAGGCAACCCGGTCGTTCGTCATGGAGAGCCGGCGCGGGGCGACTCGGCGGCGCAATATCCTCACCGGCGGCCTCGCGGCCGGATTGGTGGTTGCGCTCGTGCTCGCTGGACTGGCCTACAAGGAGGAAAGAACGGCGAAGGAAGAGCGCCAGCGCGCCGAAGACACGCTCGCGGCAGCAACAAAAACCGCCAACGGCTTGGTCTTCGATCTGGCACAGCGGTTCCGCGACAGCGTCGGCATTCCAGCCAGCTTGATCAAAGACGTCCTCGATCGCGCGCGAGCGTTGCAGGAGCAGCTTGGCCAAAGCGGCCAGTTGACTCCTGATCTCAAGGTAAGTGAGGCCGCCGCGCTTGACGAGACCGCGCGGTCGCTGCTGTCGATCGGCGACACGGGGGGCGCGCTGGTGGCCGCTGAGCAGGTCCAGAAGCTCATGCAAGACCTGCTTGCGACCGATCCGGGCAACGCGTCATGGCAGACCATTTTCTCGGTATCCTACGCGACGGTGGGAGACGTGCAGATGGCAAAGGGTGATCTTGCCGCCGCCCTGAAATCGTATCGAGCGAGCCTCGCCATCGTAGAACCGCTGGCCAAATCATTTCCGGACACGGCCGATCTGCAGGGCCGGCTCTCGGCTGCATACGAAAGAATCGGGGACATCCTGTTGGCGCAAGGCGACCTCGCTGGCGCGCTCAAATCGTTTCAGAACGACCTCGCCATCGGTGAGCGATTGGCGCAGTCCGATCCGCAGAATGCCGGCTGGCAGCACGATCTATCGGTGTCGCAGCAGCGTATCGGCGACGCCGCGCTGGCGCAGGGCGATTTGACCGGCGCGCTCAAGTCCTACCGCGACAGCGTGGCAATCCTAGATCAGCTTGCGAAGTCCGAACCCGGCAATGGCGCCTTGCAGCGTAATCTTTCGGTGTCGCTAGACAAGGTCGGCAACGCGCAGATGGCACAGGGGAACCTCACGGGCGCACTCGAATCCTATCGCGCCAGCCTTACCATCAAAGAACGGTTGGCGAACTCCGATCCCGGCAATACCGGATGGGAGCGTGACCTTTCGACGTCACTGAACAGAGTTGGCGACGTCGAAGTTGAGCAAGGCAACCTTGCCGGCGCCCTGCAATCCTTCACCCAGAGTCTTGCCATCAGGCAACGGCTTGCGCTTGCCGATCCCGGAAATGCCGGTTGGCAACATGATCTGTCAGCCTCGGATGACAGAGTGGGCGACGTGCAAATCGCCAAAGGCGACCTTACCGGGGCTCTCAAATCGTACCGCGACAGTCTCGCCATTATGGATAGGCTGGCGAAATTCGACGCCGGCAATGCCGGCTGGCAGAGCGATTTATCCATAGCCTATGAGAAGCTGGGCGACGTCCAGATTGCACAAAAGGACCTTTCCGCCGCGCGCGAATCCTACCGCAGCAGCCTCGCCATCGTGGATCGGCTGGCGAAATCCGCCCCTAGCAATACTGACAGGCAAAGCGATCTCGCCGAAGCGCTGAACAAGATCGGCGACGTGGACATGGCGCTCGGCGACTCGGCCGGCGCGATGGAAGCTTACCAAAACAGCCGCACCATCACGGAGCAGTTAGCGGGCTACGATGTCAGCAACTCGGATCGGCAAAGCGACCTCGCAACGTCATACGAAAAGTCCGGCGACGTGCAGTTGGCGCAAAATGACCTTGCGGCCGCGCTCAAGTCCTACCGCGGTTGTCTGGCCATCCGGGAGCGACTCGCGCAATCCGATGCCGGTAATGCCGATTGGCAGCGCGATCTCGCTTCGGGCTACGCGAAGCTTGCGAAAGTTCAGCGCCAATCCAACGATCCGGACTCTGCCTCCGATGCGCTGCGGCGCGCCCAAGTCATCGTGGAAGGTCTGACCAAGCTTTCGCCCGACAATGCCGGCTACCAGAACCTGTTGGCGCAGCTTCGCGACCAGACCGCGGGATCCACGATAAGCCGGCGTTCAAAAACACCTTAAGCCGGTGGTGGCACCGCCCCGTCAAAATGGCGCTTTAGCGGGCTGCCATTCGAGGCTCACATAAATTCTGCGCCGCAATATTGTCGCTCCTGACCGATGGTGTTCTCTAATTCCGGGTCTGGGTGTCAAGCTCTCCACGATCATCCTTGCCGGGCCCACTGTTCTCTCCGCGGTAGGGGCAAGCCCTCCGCATGATGGCGTAAGACGACGCTGGTGGATCAATGTTGAAAGCGCGGTCACCCTTTCGGGTGCTCGCAAAAAATCGGACGATCTCACCACCGCCACCGTCCCGGCAGGGACGACTTTTCCCGCCGTGTCGCGGGAACCCTGTGATCTCCTTCTGCGCGTTACGCGGCAACCTTCTTCGTCGACCAATTGAACTCGGTCGCGTCGATCCACATGCGGTGCAGAATGACCGCGAGCTTGCGCGCGACGGCAACCTTGGCCTTGCGAAGCCCATTGCGCTTGGCGAGCTTCGTTCCCCAAGCTTTCAGCGCCGACCATTTCGGCACGCGGGTCAGCAGTACGCCGGCTGCCTCGAACAGATACATGCGCAGCATGCCGTCACCGCACTTTGAGATTGGCCGGACCAGTCGATCTCCCCGGAGGCATGGCGTCGGGTCGTCAATCCGACATAGGCGCCGACACTTCTCGATCGCTTGAAGCGTGTCGGATCATCGATCGTGGCCTTGAAGCAGAGCGCAGTGATCGGACCGACACCAGGTACGGTCATGAACCTGCGGACCTGCACATCATGACGCGCCAGCTTGTGAACCTTACGATCGAGATCGCCGACTTGCTGCTCGATGGCCTTGCGCGCCTCAAGCAACGGCCTGACCGCAGCCACTAGCTCGGGACGGTTCTCGATCAACTCCTCGGCTCGCACCGCAAAGACATTGAACTTGGCGCGGCCGATGACGAGACCGAGGTTCTTGAGAAGGCCACGGATCTGGTTCTCAAGATCGCGCTTTATCTTGACCAGTAACGCCCGGCTCGCCAGCAGAGCTCTGACCGCGTGGCTGTCGAGGTCCTTGACGCGCACCTCCTTGAACCAGCCGGTCTGCATGATACGGGCGATGCCGGCCGCATCATTGCGGTCGCTCTTGTTGATCTGCATCTTGAGTACCGCCTTGGCATGGCGCGCGTCGATGCAGATCACTGGCAAGCCAAGTCGCTTGAGCTCAGTCCATAGCCACGTAGTCGTCGGTCCGGTCTCGATGCCGATCCGTACCGTTCCCTGCGCCTTCGATCTCACGAACGCCGCGATCGCCTCAGGATCAGAATCGACCACGCCCTCTTGTACGATCGATCCCGCCTGATTCACGACGCAGATCGACGTCAGCTTCAACGACACGTCCAGTCCAACATAATATTCCATTGCCGCTCTCCATCGTTGCGAGGCCACATGAGGCTGGCCTCATACGTTCCTGGAGAGCTGATTCCCTGTGCCTTTGTCTGGCTCGATCCCGGAATTACCCCATGTTGAAAAAGGGTTCGTGATTTTCGGCGAACAATGATTCTGTCTGCTGGAGGCATCCAGCGGCGGAGGTTTGCCATGATGGGTCGACAGACCGGCGATCAGAGCCAGTTGTTTTACCTGTTCAACCTCGAAAGGCGCATCCCGGGTGGCAATTTGTTGCGCCGGATTAATCCGGTCGTGACACGGATATTGTTTGAGCTTCGCGACAAGCTGGCGGCCTTCTACAGTGACATTGGCCGACCTTCGATTGATCCCGAGCTGATGATCCGGATGCTGATCGTCGGCTATTGCTACGGCATCCGCTCCGAGAGGCGGTTGTGCGAAGAGGTCGAACTGCATCTCGCGTACCGTTGGTTTTGCCGCCTCGATCTCGACGACAAGGTGCCCGATCACTCGACGTTCTCGGTCAATCGCCATGGTCGCTTTCGTGACAGCGACATTCTGCGCCAGGTCTTCGAGGCTGTAGTGCGGGCCTGCATGGATAATGGGCTGGTCAAGGGCGAGGGGTTTGCGGTCGATGCCAGCGTCATTGAAGCTAATGCCAGCCGCTATCACGGCAAGGCGCCTGATGAGATCGACTGGTCGGTACCAGAGCGGCAGACACGAGCCGCCGCTGAGTTCCTTGCCGGGCTCGATGACGAAGACCCAGACGCCAAGCGCAAACCGCCGAAGTTAATATCGCCGAGCGACCCATGCTCGGCCTGGACGGCCAAGGCCAACAAGCGGGTGCAGTTCGGTTATGGGCTCAATTATCTTATCGACATCGCGCACGCGATCATTGTCGACGTCGAGCCCACGCCAGCGCGCACCTATGACGAGGTTGCGTCGACAAAGACGATGCTCGATCGAACCGAACGTTGCTTCGGCCTCAAACCGAAGCGGCTTGCGGCCGATACGGCTTATGGCACTGGCCGCTTCCTGGGCTGGCTGGTTGGCCACAGGATTGTACCGCACATCCCGGTGCGCGATGCCAGCGAGCGCGACGATGGCACATTATCGCGCCGCGACTTTCGCTGGGATCGGCGGCGAGGCGTTTACATCTGCCCGAACGGTAAGGTGCTGCACACCACCGGAACCGTGCACGACGGCAATACGCTTCGCTATCGCGCCTCCAAATTCGACTGCGAGGTCTGTGCGCTCAAAATGCAGTGCTGTCCCAATGGCCCGTCACGACAAATTCCCCGCGATGTTCATGAATATGCCCGCGACGTGACGCGCCGGTTGATGCGGACAAAGGCGTTCCTCAAGTCGCGCGACGAGCGAAAACGGGTCGAAATGCGCTTTGCACACTTGAAGATTTACCACGGCTTCGAGCGCATGCGGTTGCGGGGCCTTTCTGGCGCACGCGACGAGTTTCATCTCGCTGCCATCGTGCAAAATCTTAAAACCCTGGCGCTCCGAATCTTCGAGCCACCCGCCGCCCAGCGACGCGTATCGCTTGCCTGAGATCGCTCACCCTTGCGTCAAGTCACGTCTGCGTCGAGATCGCCGCCGATCGAGCGCTTGAAAAACCACCCAAGAGCATAACGCCAATCGAAAACCTACTTTTTCAACGGCATCGACCCAAAGCGTTACTTCACACCAACGCAGTAAGTTGGTCGCTTTCGGAGCGAAGCGGACATCAAGTCTCGAAGAACTACCCCCGCTGGTCAGAGCGCTCGGCCCTCCCTCGCAAGTGGGGAGGAAAGCATCACCAGTTTCCGGTCACCATCCGCACAATGACGGGGCACAGGATCACGACGAACAGTACCGGGAAGATGCAGATCATCATCGGCAGCGCCAGCCGCGCCGGCAGGCTGTAGGCCTTCTCCTCGGCGCGCGACAGCCGTTTGTGACGCATATCGTCGCTATAGACCCGCAACGCATCGCCGATGCTGGAGCCGAGTTCGTCCGACTGCTGGATCAGCGTGGCGAACGAACGCGCTTCTTCGAGCCCGAGCCGGTCGCCCAGATGTTCGAGCGCCTCCGTCAAGGTACGCCCGGCGCGGATTTCGAGATTAGCCATATGGATATTGGCGGCGAGTGAAGGATAGGATTCGCCGAGTTCGCGCCCGATGCGATCGAGCGCCGCCTCCATGCTCAGGCCGGCATCGGCGCAGACCACCAGCAGATCCATGAAATCGGGAAAGCCGGATTGATGCTGCAGGCGTTTCGATTTGATCATCCGGTCGAGATAGAAGCTCGGCGCGAGATAGCCCAGCAACCCGCCAGCCATGACAAAAAGCCAGAACGGCGCTTGGCCGCCAAAACCCAGCATCGGCATAACAAAAAATACCGCAGAGGCCAGAGCTACCGCGGCAACGCCACGCGCGATGAAGAAGCAGGCGGCACCGTGCGGATTGTAGATTCCGGCCTGCATCAGCCGGCGACGCAGCATTTTCACATTCTCGGTGTCGACGGAGGAATAGTGCTTCGTTGTATATTCGATCAGCTTCTGTACCGCGCGCTGCCCGGAATAGCGCAGGCTGCGACGGCCTCCCGGCACATCGTCGTCGATGTTGACGCGCGCGGCGCGGCGGCGCACGGCCTCGCGCGCGCGTACGCCGATCATCACCGCGAAGGCAAGCGTGCCGGTCGCGAGAAAGATCAGCATGCTCAACATCGTCGTTGCGCTGCTGCCGAACAAGACAAAGGTGCCGGTTTGACCCATGGTTCAGATCTTGAAGTTGACCATCTTGAACATGATGAGATTGCCGACACTCATCCAGCCGCCGGCGGAGAACAACAGCACCTTCGTCAGATGCTCCTGCCAGACCGAGCTGTAAAACTCGGGCGTGATGACCTGAATGACGAGGAACATGCCGATCGGCAGCGCTGAGAGGATCATCGCCGAGGCGCGGCCTTCGGCCGCCAGCGCGCGGATCTTGCGCCGCATCTTGAATCGCTGCCGGATGACGCCGGACAGGTTTTCCAGGATTTCGCCGAGATTGCCGCCAGTGGAGCCCTGGATCGCGACGGCGGTGACGAACAACGGCAGATCGTCCGACCCGATGCGGCCGTAAAGATTGCGCATCGCCGTCTCGATATCCGCACCATATGTGATTTCGTCCGACACCATGCCGAATTCACTGCCGATCGGATCGGGCATCTCACGCCCAACCATGGCAATGGCGATCGGCACCGGATGACCGGCGCGCAAGCTGCGCACGATGATGTCGAGCGCATCGGGGAACTGGGCGCCGAATTTCTTCTGCCGCCGCGCGCGGAGCATGCGCAGCACGAAGTACGGCAATACAGTCGCGCTGAACAAAGCCGCCAACGCGGCTTCGACCAGACTGCCGCGAATAAATGTCGTCACGGCGAACACAGTGACTGTGACAATGGTGATAATGACAATGAGGCGGGCGAAACCGATGGTGAGCCCTGATTGCAAGACCAACCGGTTGATCGAGGTCAGGTCGAGGCGGTAATTGCCGGCGCTGGAGAGACCGCGCTCGCGCCGCAGTTCGATCAGCACACTCTCACGATCGGTCCGATCCTTCGACAGCATCAGCCGCCGATTGATCTTGCTGCGATAGGATGCCGCCGAGTAGGTCGTCAGATAAACAGCCTCGACCGTCAGTCCGGCAGAAATCGCAACGAACAGCCAGATCAGGTAGATAGGATCAAAATCGGAGAACATCGTCACAGCGGCTGTGAGGGATCGAAGTAAGCGCCGGGGATTTTGATGCCCATGGCGATGAGGTCAGTGAGGAAGCGCGGCCGCACACCGGTGGCCTGGAAATGTCCCTGCACGCTGCCGTCGGGCGCCGTACCGGTGCGCACGTATTTGTAGATTTCCTGCATCTGGATGATGTCGCCTTCGAGCCCGGTGATCTCGGCAATGCTCATCACGCGGCGCTTGCCGTCGGACAGGCGCGACAATTGCACGATGACGTGGATCGCGGCGGCAATCTGGCCGCGGATCGAGGACACCGTCATCGGCAGGCCGGCCATGCCGATCATCTGTTCGAGCCGGGATATGGCGTCGCGCGGCGTGTTGGCGTGGATCGTGGCCATCGAGCCTTCGTGACCGGTATTCATGGCCTGCAGCATGTCGAAGGCTTCCTCGCCGCGGCACTCGCCGAGGATGACGCGGTCGGGCCGCATGCGCAGCGCGTTCTTGACCAGATCGCGCTGGCGGATTTCGCCTTTGCCCTCGATGCTCGGCGGCCGGGTTTCCATGCGGCCGACATGCGGCTGCTGCAATTGCAGCTCGGCGGCGTCCTCGATGGTCAGGAGACGCTCTTTCTCGGAAATAAACGCCGAGAGCGCATTGAGCATGGTGGTCTTGCCGGAGCCGGTGCCGCCGGAAATGATCAGCGTCACGCGCGCCCGCACCGCTGCTGCGAGCAGTTCCGCCATTTGCGGGCGCAGCGCGCCGACGTCGACCAGCTTGTTGAGGTTGAATGGCTTCTTCGAGAATTTGCGGATCGATACCAGCGGGCCGTCGATGGCGACCGGGCGAACCGCGACGTTGACACGTGAGCCGTCGAGCAGGCGCGCGTCGCACATCGGATGCGACTCGTCGACCCGGCGTCCGACGGCGGAGACGATCTTGTTGATGATGCGCAAAAGATGCGCTTCGTCCTTGAAGCGCACGCCGGTCGGTTCGAGCTGGCCGCGGCGCTCGACATAGACGCATTCGTGGCCGTTGATGAGGATGTCGTTGACGCTTGCGTCCTGGAGCAGCGGTTCGAGCGGGCCGAGCCCGGTCATCTCATCGAGGATTTCCGAGACGAAGTCGTTGAGCTCCTGGGTATTGAGCGCCAAACGCTCGGATACGACGTATTCCGACACAAGCTGCTGCACGTGGCCGCGCATTTCGTCGTCCGGCAGTTTTTCCAGCGCCGATAGATTGATTTCCTCGATCAGCCGGCGGTGCAAACGCACCTTGGCGTCGAGCACTTTGTCGGTCAGCAGGGCATTGGCTGCGGCCGGTGTGGCGGGCTCGGACAACGGGCTCGGGAAATGTGTTCCACGCAACGCTTTCCTATAGGCGCGCTCTCTTCAACCGCGGGAACGAGCTCGGGCGCGGCAACGCGATGTACGGAGAAACGACCAGCCATGACTGAACTTCACTTTCGGCGCTAGATTTTTCGTTGGAGCATGATCTTTTCGGAAAGCCAGTCTCCACTTTTTCGGGTCATGCTCTAAGTGCGCGCCCAGGACAGACCGAGTTTTTTCGCAGTGGACGTGACGCTCGATTTGACGGACGGCTGCGGCAGCACAAGCTGCCGGATTGTCGCGGTAATCTTGTTGCCCTTCTTGACTTCCTCGAGCGGCACACCGCGATCGATCGCCTCGCGCACCAGCGCGTAATCATTCGGCACGAAGGCCAGGAATGCGTCGCCGATCGCCTGCTCGATATCGCTGCGGCGCAAGCCCGGCGAGAACATCTTCTGCACGAAGCGATTAATCACGACTTGCGGCTTCGGGCCGTCACCGAGCCGCTCGCGGATCGCCTCGACGAGCTGCTTGGCCTGGCGCAGCCCGGGCACCGTCGTTTCGCTGATGATGAAAAGCTTGTTGGAACCGAGCAGAACGCTGTCTGTCCAGGAAAACCAGGTGCGCGGCATATCGAACACCACATAATCGAAGTGCGACGACACCAGGTCGAGCAGCCGCGTCACAACATCCGGATCGAACGAGCGCATCTCGGCCGGACGATTCGGCGCGGCGATGACGGACAGGCCGGAGGGATGCTGCGACAGCATGACTTCGAGCAATTGCCGGTCGAGCCGCTCCGGACGCGGTTCGATTTCGCTGAGATTGAGTTGCGGCTCGATGTCGAGATAATCGGAACAGGCGCCGTGCTGGAAATCCAGATCGACCAGACAGGTCTTGGTCTTGCCGCGCGCGCCGCTGTTCAGGAGCAGCATCGCGGTCTGCACCGCGAGCGTGGTCACGCCGGCTCCGCCAACAGCCGGCAGGAAGGTGAAGATCTGAGCTTCCGTAGTATCGGAAGTGCCAGGCGCCTTCGCGACACGGGCGCAGGTCCGCACCAGCTCTACTGGCGCCACCGGTTTGACCAGGAAATCGGCAACCCGCATCTGCATCAGGCGCCGGGCGACGGTTTCCTCGAAGACTTGCGTCACCGCGACAACCGGCGGCCAGGTGCCGATGCGCGCCATCAAGCTTTCGAGCGCCACCAACTCCGCCTCATCGCTGCCGTCGACATCGGCCACGACCACGTTTGAACCAGCGAACGCCTTGTCGCCGGCACCGCTCAGTTTTCCTTTGATCACATCGAGCGTGATCTTCGCACTGGTGCCGAAGGTGGCGCGAACCTGCTCCTCGAATCCGTCATCAGCGGTCAGTACGACCACTTTTGTCTGCGTCCCGGAAGTTGCGGTTCGGCCGGCCTGCATTCGAGACTCTCGTTCTACAGAAACAACATTGCCTAGTGGGCCACCGCTCCGGCTACGGGGGCGCCGCTTGCCGGTTGCGCGCTGCCGGCGCTCATCGTGCCCGCACAGGCATCGCCCGTGACCGGCGGCGGCGTAGCCGAGTCCGTCGACGGATTGAGATCGGCCGGCTGCGTGACCTTGTCCTTGCGGTAGCACTCGATCGCGCGCTGCATTCGCTCGCCATTGAAGGCGAGGTTGTTGTTATTGCTGTGCCGCGGCCACGGATCGACCATCTGTTCGACCATGTTCGATGCAATCGCGTCTTCGGCACCGAGCGCTACCGTCTCGCGGCGGTCGAGATAGATGTCGGAAGCAGCCGGCGAGCATCGCACCGAATGCCAACGCGGCGGCGATGGCGCGGCCTGCGCCTTTAATCCTTGGCGGTGACATAGACGCCTCCGTTTTTCGGCAGGTCGAGGATGTGGCCGACATAGGGCCGGTTGATCGCGCCGACGGCAAGCCGGGCGAGCGCGGGAGATACTTCAGCCTGTCCCATCAGAAAGAAGTCGATATCGTTGCCGGGCAGCGTACTGTCCAGCGGCGTATGCACGGCGTCGACCGGCCGCAACGGGCGCACAATGTGCGGCGTCACGATGATGACGAGGTCGGACTCGTTCTTCTGATACGCGGCGCTGCGGAACAACGCGCCGAGCACCGGGACGTCGCCGATCCAAGGCAACTGATCCTGATTGGTCTGGCTCTGGTTCTGCAGCAGGCCACCGAGCATGAAGCTTTGGCCATCACGCAACTCGACCGTGGTCGAAGCCTCGCGCACGATCAGGGCCGGGACGTTGATGCCACCAGCGATCGACACCGAATGCGCGGGATCGAGCTGGCTGACATTCGGCTTGATCACCAGATTGATCTGGCCGTCGTTCCGCACGGTCGGCGTGAAGGCGAGACCGACGCCGTATTTCTTGTATTCGATCGTGACCTGACCCAGCGTGCCGGGAACCGGGATCGGATATTCGCCACCGGCCAGGAAGCTCGCGGTGTCGCCCGACAGCGCGACGAGATTGGGCTGCGCCAGGCTCCGAACAAGGCCCTTTTGCTCAAGCGCATTGAGCTCGACGTCGAGCGGGTTGGAGCCGCCGACCAGACGCCCGACGAGAAAGCCAAATGGCGATGCGCCGGACAGCACGCCTGCCGCCACCACCGGCGAGAGGGTCTCGGCAGCGGCCGCGACGTTGGGGCCGCCGACGGTCGCGCCCGGCTGCTGGAATGAGCCCCCCGGCGCTGTAATCGGCAATTGCGAGGCAGGAACCTGATTGCCGACGTTGGCCAGGACGCGGCTGCCGAACACGTTCCACTGTACGCCAAGCTCGCGGCTCGCTTGACGATCGGCTTCGACGAAGCGCACCTCCAGCATGACCTGCTGCGGTTGTGTCACATCCACTGTGTTGATGACGTCCGGCGCGAACTGGCGCGCGATGGTCACCGCCTTGTCGAGCGAGACGGCATCAGGCGACGTGCCGCTGAGCATGATGCGGCCGTCGATCGACGACACTTTGATGCCGCCGCCGGTGAAGCGAGCGATTTCGGCCGAGAGCCGCGACACGTCGTAGGACACCTCGATGTCGAAAATGCCGACCGCCTTCTTGTCCGGGCCGTAAACCGTGACGCGCGTGGTGCCGATCTTCTTGCCGAGAATCGATAGCGCATGGTCGGTCAACGGATTGACGTCGGCGACGTCTGGATCGCCGACCGTGATATCGGTGAAGCTCTGGTCGGTGTGAACGTCTTCAGACTTGCCGACCGTGACGGTCACTGTTGAAGTACGCGAATTCGCGAACAATAACCGTTGCTGCGCCTGCGCCGCAGGCGGCGCCAGCGCCGCCACGGCCGGTAACGCCAGCACCACGCTGATCGCGACGCTGCGCAACAATGCGCCTACGCCAATGCTCCCGTCCGAATACCGTCGGCTTTCGCCGTAGCCTGTGTCTTTGTACTGGTTCGTCACGTCGGCCTCCCCGCCGCTGCTCGTTAGTCCCCAAAACTTCAGTTGTGCGCCGCACCGGTCGAAAGAGCAGCCGAGTGGCTGTCGGCTCCCTCGATTGGCACGGTGTATTCAGTCCGTTCCTGTTTCGACGGGCGGAACACCCCAATGGTCACGAAATGGGATTCCTGCGAGGGGGCGTTCGACTTGCCGAGGTCGATCGACGTCACTCGCCGCGCATCGTCATCGGCAAGTTCGCCCGCCTTGCGCAACATCAACGAAAGCGTGCCGACGGTTGACGCGAGCGCCACCTTTTCTCCGTCGGTAACGCTGACCTCCAGTGTTACTGCCTTGACGACCGATGGCTTGTCGGTGCGCTGATCGGCGAGCTGATCGATGGCGAGCACGCGCGTATCCTGAAGAACGACGTCGGTGATCGCGGTATTCTTCTCGCCGGTCCGCGTCAGCAGCACATCAACATGATCGCCTGGCAGCACGAAGCCGGCGACGCCTTCGACATCGTTGACGCGGACAGTCACCGCCTTCATGCCTTCGCCCAGCATCGCCGAAAGCGTGGCGCGCTGGCCGGGGCCGGTAACCTTCGCAGCAAGGATCGCTTCATTGGGATCGATTGGCCCGAGCACGATGCGCTTGCCGGTCGTCAGATCCGCGATCTTGCCGAATGCTCCCGCCGGCAGTGCGCCCTCCGGCCACGCAATTTCGCGCATCGAAGATGCGGCGAGCTCGTCGCCGAATCGCAGTGCTTTTGACGCGACGACAATGGTGCGTGCCGGCGGCTCCACCTTGCGTTGTGCTTCGAGGCTCTTCATGCGCTGATCGGCCTGATTGTTGAGCCACACTTGCGCGAGAAATACCGCGAGCAGTCCGAACAGGACTGCAAAGCCACCCATGACTAAGGTACTCGCGCGCAACTTCGTCCCCTGAATGACGCCGTGAATTCTTGTTTCGTCGGGACGACTATTGGATCGGCGAAGTATGGAATTAGTGAAGCTACGGACGCTTCTCGGCCTATGCTGAACAGCAATTGAAGCCGTATTCTTTACGGCGCGTGTATCGAAACGATCAAAGTGAAGCGGTATCCTTTACGAGAATTGAGCGTCGGTTTGCCGCGCGCTCCCGCCGCTTCGCGGAATGCATGATTGCTGGGGAATCTGGGTTTGCGCCGCGCGCAATTGTGGCTGTCGTCGCGGCTCTGGCTTTAACACTTTGCGGTAGTACACTATTAAGGACGCGAAGCGCTCGCACGGAGCGCGCGGAGGAAATGACGATGGGCAAGCCGCGCATCAGTTACGTCGACCCGGCAACGGTGAAAGATCGCGCCATGATCGCCGAGTTCGAACGTTGCGCCCGCGAGGGCACGCCACGGCCGGAAAGCCAGGCAGTCCGCGCCCATGTGCCGGCCGTATTCTGGTCGTTCGCCAATTCCTGGCGCGAGGTGTTCAAGAACGGCGTCGCCGAGCACGATCTCAAGGAACTTTGCCGGGTCTATGTGTCGCGCTCGGTGAAATGCGAATTCTGCGGCAACCAACGCTCGATGAAGGCGGCATCGCAGGGCCTGGTCGAAGACGATTATCGCGACCTGATCAACTTCGAATCCTCGACGCACTATGACGAACGGCAGAAGGCCGCCTTGTCCTATGCCGAGGCGATCACCTGGGATCTGCCGGTCGACGATGCCTTCTGGGGGCGGTTGCATCGGCATTTCAGCGAACCAGAACTGGTCGAGATCGGCTATTTCATCGCGTTGACCATGGGACAGCAACGCTGGCTGCGCACGCTCAACATCGATCATCATCAGATCATGGCGGGCACCGATGCTTCGATGGCGCCGGGCTTCGAGGACGCGAAAGCTTCAACACATTCGAAGGAGAGCGCTGATTATTGGGCGCGCCGCAACGTTGCGGCGGCGAAAACCGCTGCCGAATAGTCAGACGGTCGCGAAACCGCGCGGCACCGCGTGCATCGGCTCGATGCCGGTTTCGGTGATGAGAACCATTTCGCCGGTCTGCACACCTGCCCCGCCGTCGGGCGTCACCACGTTGGGCTGAATGACGACGACCATACCGGCGCGAAACGGTTCATCGGGAACATGCGCGCTCGGCCGGCTCTTGGAGCCGAGTATCGGCGGCAGGTAGCCGCCGCCATAGCCGTGCAACAGGTCGTCGATAATGGTGAAGCCGGCATCCTCGATGATACGCGCGGCGTCAATTACCTGCCGCGGCAGAGCACCGGCCTTAAGCACTTTGGCGACGGCGTCGAAGGCCGCATCGGCCACCGCATGCAGCTCGCGGTAAAGCCCCGGCGGTTCGTCGCCGACCGCGAAACTGCGCAGCACCTGGCCGGGATGCTCCCAGAAAGCCGCGCTGATCTCGGCGAAGACAATATCGCCGCGCGCGACTTTGCGGTTGGCGACGAACTGTGTCGGCACGCCTAGCTGCGGGGAGGCCATCGCGGTCACACCAAAATAATGGATAACGTTGACGCCGCCGAGCGCGACATAGCTGCGCTCGACGATTTCGGCGAGATCGCGCTCGCTCAATCCTGATCGCAATGCGTCGCCGAGCGCCAGCATGCCGCGATCGGTCATGGCGGCGCCGATCCGCATCCAGTCGATCTCTTCCTCAGACTTGACCTGGCGCAGCCGCACATAGTGGCGATTGAGATTGATGATGGCGCCGAACTTCGTCGCCAGTACCGCGTGCTGCTCGAACGTCATCGGGCCGATGACGCCGACGCGCCCGTTCTTCGCCGCGCGTTTCTCTAGCACGGTAACGGCGGCCTCGATGCAGGAGCTGCCGCCCCAGGCCACCTCGGCCGGCGCCGCAAGCCGGCGCGCCAACGGCACGTGGTTGACGTGTTGCACGAACATCGCGTCCGGCTGGCCCGGCGTGAAGACGCCGACGGCCTCCGCGGTCACCGGCCAGCCGGTCAGCCACTGCACCACGGAGCCGAACCGGTTGGCGCCGCAAAATACGAGATGATCGAGGCCCACTTCCAAGAGCAGCCCGGCCATGACGGCGCGCCGGCGCTGCATTTCAGCGTCGCTGAAGCGAGGATAGTCCGCCTCATGGATCGCGCGCAGACGTGCCGGCAGATCGAAAGGGCGGCTCGGACGCTCGCTCATATCGCCAGTCTAAGGGGGTGGGCTTGGCAAATCCATTTTGTTAGGTGAATGCAGCCTGTTGGCGCCCAGGAGAGACCATGCCCTCGACATTGATCGATTCCGCCGTATTCCGCGACATCTTCTCAACCGAGGCGATGCGGCGGGTGTTTTCCGACGAGAACCGCGTGCAGAAATATCTCGACTTCGAGGCCGCGCTGGCGCGGGCGCAGGCACGGCTCGGCATCATCCCGAAAGAGGCGGGCGAGGAAATCGTCCGGCATTGCGACGCCGCCGAGATCGATTACGCCAAGCTCAAGACCGAAACCGAGCGCATCGGCTATCCGGTACTGCCGGTGGTGCAGCAGCTCGTGGCGTTGTGTCGCGACGGGCTCGGCGAGTGGTGCCATTGGGGCGCGACGACCCAGGACATCACCGATAGCGCCACCGTGATGCAAATCCGCGAGGGCCTGGCGCTGCTCGAGGCCGACATCAATGGCATTGCCGACGCGCTTGCGGCGCTGGCCGGCAAATATCGCGACACACCGATGGCCGGTCGCAGCAATCTGCAACAGGCGGTGCCGATCACTTTCGGCTACAAGATGGCAACCCTGCTCGCCGCGTTCGAGCGGCACAAACAACGTCTGAAAGAGCTCAAGGCGCGCGTCCTGGTCGGCGAATTCGGCGGCGCCGCCGGCACGCTGTCGTCGCTCTCCGGCCGCGGCCTCGAAACTCAGGCCGAATTGATGAAAGAGCTGAAGCTCGGCCAGCCGGCGATTTCCTGGCACACCGTGCGCGACACCATCGCCGAGGTCGGCTGCTTCCTCGGACTCATCACCGGCACCTGCGGCAAGATCGCATTCGACATCAAGCTGATGATGCAGACCGAAGTGGAAGAACTTTACGAGCCGTTCCACGAAGGCCGCGGCTCGTCGTCGACGATGCCGCAGAAGCGAAATCCGATCTCGTCGGTTTACATCACCGCGCTCACCTCGGTGGTGCGCCAGCAAACCGCGGCGCTGCTCGACGCCATGGTCGAGGATCACGAGCGCGCCACCGGGCCGTGGGAAATCGAGTGGATCGTGCTGCCGGAAATCTTTTGCCTGAGTGCCGGTGCGCTGGCGCAGACACTTTTCGTGCTGACCGGCTTGCAGGTCGATGCGAAAAAGATGCGCGCTAATCTCGACCTGACCAAGGGACTGATCGTCTCCGAAGCCGTCATGATGGGACTTGGCCCTTACCTCGGCCGTCAATACGCCCACGATCTGGTTTACGACATCTGCCGCAAGGTAGTCGCCACCGGCCGGCCGCTCGTCGAGCTGCTCGCAGAAAATGAGGAGGTCACCAAACACCTCGATCGCGCGGCTTTAGCCAAGCTGTGCGATCCGGCGAACTATCTGGGCGAGGCTGGCGCCATGGTGGACCGGGTACTGGCGATGCGAGGAAGCTAATTATATATTCCCCTGCGCTCTGCGGTGAGAGCGCAGGCGTCTCCAGGACGGAGGCAACGCGCGGCAAATCAGTTGCGCGGCCGGGAGTAACCCTTGATGGGCGTTCTCAATAACTCGCTCGGCCGGAGAGCCGTCATCAGCATACTTGCTGTCGCAGCTGGCGGTAGCGCCGCTGCTGCGCAAGGCGCCTCGCCGCCGCCTGCGGTCTCGGTAAGCCCGGTAATAACCCGCCAGGTGACGGAAACGGGCGATTTCGTCGGCCGCGTCATCGCGACCGACAAGGTCGACGTCGTCGCGCGCGTCCCCGGCTTTATCGAAGAGCGCAACTTCACCGAAGGCCAGCAGGTCAAGAAAGGCGACCTGTTATTCCGTATCGAACAGGACACCTATAAGGCGGCAGTCGACCAGCAGAGCGCCAATCTCGCCAAAGCGAAGGCGACCGAAGTCAACGCCAATTTGCAGTTGCAACGTGCTCAGGCACTTGTGCGCAATCAAAACGTCCCGCAGGCCACGGTCGACCAGCTCGCTGCCGCCGAGCAGTCCGCGCAGGCCGACGTTTTGCAGGCGCAGGCCCTGCTCGAGCAGGCGCAAATCAATTTCGGCTACACCGAAATCCACTCACCGATCGATGGACGGATCGGACTTGCCAAATTTACGGTGGGCAATCTCGTCGGTCCGTCCTCTGGAACGCTGGCGACAATTGTCAGCCAGGATCCGATCTATGTGACGTTTCCGGCCAGCGAGGCCGATATCATCGAGTACAAGCAACGAATAGCCGCGTCAGCGGACAAAAACCCGCATGTGGCCATTCAAATCAAGCTGCCTGACGGCACCGTCTATCGGCATCCGGGCATCACCAATTTTCTCGACGTCCAGGTGCAGGCCGACACCGACACCGTGGTGGTGCGTGCGCAATTTCCGAACCCCGAGGGTGCGCTCATTCCCGGCGGAATTGTCGGCGTCATCGTGCAGCGAGGCGGGCCGCGATCGTCGCTGGTGGTACCGCAATCCGCCGTCCTGCTCGACCAGGCCGGCCACTATGTTCTGGTGGTCGACGACACGAAAAAGGTCGAGCAGCGGCGTGTGACAACCGGCAGCGAGCAAGGCCGTGACGTGGTTGTGAGCGACGGCCTCAAGGAGGGAGAACTCGTGATCGTCGACGGGATTCAAAAGGTGCGCCCCGGCCAAATCGTGTCGGCCAGCACCGTCCCGGGTAACTGACACCGATGTTTTCCGCCATATTCATCGACCGGCCACGATTTGCCGTCGTCATCGCCATCATCATCACTCTTGCCGGCGCAATCGCCATCTCGGCGATCCCGATCGCGCAATTTCCGGAAATCGTACCACCGCAGGTGACGCTGACCGCGAACTACCCGGGTGCAGACGCGGAAACGGTGGAAACCACGGTGGCGCAACCGATCGAAGAGCAGATCAACGGCGTCGACAACGCGATCTATTACCAGTCCGCCAGCGGCTCTGACGGCAGCTATACGTTGAACGTGACCTTTGCGCTGGGTACCGATCCCGACATCAACACCGTCAACGTGCAAAACCGCGCAAGCCTCGCACTGCCGCAACTGCCCGACGAGGTGTCGCACGCCGGCCTGTCGGTACGCAAAAAATCCGCTGCCCTACTGCAAGTTATCAATATCTATTCGCCCAAGAACACCTACGATGCGATTTATCTGAGCAACTACGCGACTATCAACGTCATCGATACGCTGGCGCGGATCAAAGGCGTCGGCCAGGTCACATTGTTCGGTCCGCTCGATTATTCGTTGCGAATCTGGCTCGATCCCGACCGGCTCACCGAGCTCAACCTGACACCGAACGACGTCATCGCTGCGGTGCAGAGCCAGAACGTCCAGGCGGCGCTCGGCCGCATCGGCGCCGCACCGGTCTCCAACGAGCAGCAGGTTCAGATCAACATCAAGACCAAAGGCCGGCTGACCCGGCCTGAAGATTTCGCCGCCATCGTGCTGCGATCTAATCCCGACGGTTCAGTGGTTCGCGTCGGCGACGTCGCTCGCGTTGAAATGGGCGCCAGAACGCAAGATCGCTATAGCCGTTTCAATGGCGCACCGGCTGCTGCAATTGGCATCTATCAGTCGCCGGGATCAAACGCAGTCGATGTCGCGAAACAGGTTCGCGATACCATGACAACGCTCGCAACGCGCTTCCCCGCCGACCTTACTTACAGCGTGTTTTTTGACACAACGGTGTTCGTCACCGCGACGATTGTTGAGGTGGTGCGGACGCTCGCTATCGCCCTCGTTCTCGTCGGCATCGTGGTTTTCCTGTTTCTCGGCAAGCTGCGGACAACGCTGATCCCGCTGGTTGCCGTGCCGGTTTCCATCGTCGGCACGTTTGCCGTGTTGCTGCTCATCGGCTATTCCGCCAATACGGTCTCCTTGCTGGCGTTGGTGCTCGCCATCGGCATCGTTGTCGACGATGCTATTGTCGTCGTCGAGAACATCGAGCGGGTGATCGAGCAAGAGCCCGAACTCAGCATTCCCGATGCATGCAAGAAAGCGATGGCGGAGATCACCGGGCCGATTCTTGCTATCACGCTGGTGCTGCTGTCAGTGTTCGTACCGGTGGCCTTCATTCCCGGCATCAGCGGCCAGCTATTCCGCCAATTCGCGGTGGCCATCTCGGTATCGATGCTGATCTCCGCGCTCAACGCGCTGACACTGAGTCCGGCTTTATGCGCGGTGCTGTTAAAGCGCGAGCAGCCAAGCCGCGGCCCTATGCGTTATGTGCTCGGCGCCATCGACAAAGCGCGCGACGGCTACGTAGCGGTGGTCGGCCGGCTCACGCGCGTGGGTTTGCTTGCTGTCGTCGTTGTGGTGGGTGTGCTGGCGGCGTCGGTCCTGGTGTTCGGCAGGATTCCGCAGAGCTTTTTGCCGGATGAGGATCAAGGCGCGATCTTCGCGGCGTTACGGCTTCCGGAGGGCGCGTCCGTTGCCCGCACCCAGGCGGTGGTCAAGGAGGTCGAGGATATTGTCAGGCCAATCCCTGGCGTCGAAGGCGTGTTGTCGGTGGTCGGGTTGAACTTTATCGACTATGTCGCATCGTCGAATCAGGCTTTCTTCGTCATCCGGCTGAAACCCTACGAGGTGCGCACCGATCGGGCGCAGAGCGCTAACGCGATCATCGCGCAGCTGCGGCCACAGCTTGGGGCAATCCAGGGCGCCATTGCCTTTCCATTCAACCTCCCGCCGATCCTCGGCCTGGGCAGTACCGGCGGCTTTCAATACGTCCTCGAAGCTTTGCAGGGCCAGTCGCCCACCGACGTCGCAGCGGTGCTTGGCGGACTGATCGTTGCGGCCAACCAGCAGCCCGAGCTTGCCGGCGTGTTCAGCACCTATGCTGCCAACACGCCACAAATCTATCTCGACATCGATCGCGACAAGGCGCAGGTGCTCGGCATCAAGATCAGCGATATTTTCAACGCACTTCAGTCGACACTCGGCAGTTTCTACGTCAACGACTTCAATGTTTTCGGCCGCACCTGGCAAGTCAACATCCAGGCCGACTTGCCGTTTCGCGACCGCACAGAGGACATCAACAGTATCTACGTCCGTAACGCCAAAGGCGGCATGGTTCCGATGCGCGCACTGGCGGTACCCAAGCTGGTGCAAGGCCCGCAGACCGTGGTGCGCTATAACGGCTACCGTGCCGCAGTCGTCAACGGCGCGGCCAAACCCGGTTACAGTTCCGGGCAATCGCTCGCTGCGATGGAACGCATGTCGGCGGCGACGCTGCCGCCGGGCTACGGCTTCGAATGGACCGGGACCGCGTTCCAGGAGGTGGCGGCAGGCGGGCACACGACCGTTGTCCTCGGGCTTGCCATTCTGTTCGCCTATCTGTTTCTGGTCGCGCTTTATGAGAGCTGGAATGTCCCGGTTCCGGCCTTGATGTCGGTCAGCGTCGCCATACTCGGCGCGCTCGTCGCGGTCGCGTTGGCCGGGCTGAGTTTCGACATCTACGCGCAGATCGGCCTGGTCGCACTGATTGCACTCGCCGCCAAGAACGGCATTCTGATCGTCGCCTTTGCGGTCGAGCAGAGGGCGCTGGGGAAAGGCATCAACGACTCCGCCATCGCGGCGGCGGGTTTGCGATTCCGCCCGGTAATGATGACAAGCTTTGCCTTCATTTTCGGACTTTTCCCCCTCGTGATCGGCACGGGCGCCGGGTCCGCCACGCGCCATGCCGTGGGTACACCGGTGTTCGGCGGCATGATCGCCGCAGCGCTGTTCGGTATTTTCCTGATCCCGCTGCTATTCATCACCACCGAACGCATGCGGCAATGGCGCAGCACGCGAAATTGATCGGTGGCTACTCCGCCGCGGCAGGCGGCAGCTCCACTGTCGCAGCCTTCGCCGCCGCTTGGTCGCGGACAAATTTCGTGATCGCAAGATTGTCGATCTTGCCGGAGCCGAGCATCGGCAGCTTTTCGAGCACGACGACTTCCGCCGGCAGCATTAGTTCCGAGGCGTGCCTGCTTCGCGCGTAGGCCATGAATTCGCTGCGCGTCGCACCGTGCTTGTCGGTGACCATGATAAGGCGTTCGCCCTTGCGCGGATCGGGCACCGATGCCACCGCGGTCTGATTGTCCGGCCACAAGTCGGCCGCCAGCATTTCAACCGCGGCGAACGAGATCATTTCACCGCCGATCTTGGCGAAGCGCTTGGCGCGGCCCTTGATGGCGATGAAACCTTGCTCGTCGATGGTGACGATGTCGCCGGTGTCATGCCAACCTTCGGGCGGTGGCTCAAGTACGCCCGGCTTGTCGGCGCGCAGGTAGCCGAGCATGACGTTCGGACCTTGGACGAATAGCCGCCCGCCTTCCTCGACGCCCTCGACTTTTTCCAGTTTCGCCGTCATGCCGGGCAGGAGGCGGCCGACGCTGCCGAACTTGTTGAACATCGGCGTGTTGAGCGCCATCACTGGCGATGTTTCGGTAACACCGTAGCCTTCGAGAATGCGCAAGCCGAATTTTTCCAGATAGATTTGCCGCGTCGCTTCCTTCACCGGCTCGGCGCCGGCCAGCACATAGCGGAGCGAACGGAAGTCGTAAGGATTGGCCACGCGCGCATAGCCATTGAGGAACGTATCGGTGCCGAACAGAATAGTAGCGCAGACGCCGTAAACCAGTTCCGGCACAGTCCGGTAATGCAGCGGCGAGGGATAAAGATAGACCGGCACCCCGGACACCAGCGGCAGAAGTGTGCCGGCGGTCAGCCCGAACGAATGAAACACCGGCAGCACATTGAAAAGCTTGTCCTCGCGGCCGAAGTCGATGCGGGCGGCGGCCTGCGCCACGTTGGCCAGGATATTGCGGTGGGACAACACCACTCCCTTGGGCGAGCCTTCCGAGCCTGACGTGAACAAAATTACAGCCCAGTCGCCGGGCTTGCGGGCCACCAGCGGCTTCTTCCACTGCAGCGCGCCGCTCAGCTTGTCGAACAGGCCGATGGTTGGGCGAATGTCCTCAAGATAAACGATGCGCACCTGCTTGCCGACCTGCTCGACAAGATTTTCGAGCCGGCCCCTCTCCACGAAAACGCGCGAGGTGAGGATGGTGTCGAGATCAGCGGCGCGGCATGCAGCTAACACATTGGCTGCCCCGGCGGTGAAGTTGATCATCGCCGGCACGCGCCCCGCTGACATCACAGCAAGGAGCGTTACGACTGCGCCGTTCGATGTCGGCAGCATGACGCCGAGCGGGCGGCCTTCGAGCGCCAGCGGCATCAGCTTCGAGCCGAGAATCCTGGTCGCCTGCAATAGCCGCTTGTAGGTCATCTGGCCGCTGACCGGATCTTCGACCGCGAGCCAATTCGAACCGTGGATTTTCGCGGCGTGAACCAGCGCTTCGATGACAGTGTGGTTGGTGGAGGTGGTCTTGAAGATCATATCCGACATGATCGTGTATAGCGCCGCGCCCGCCGCCTGGCGGCGCTTGCGCCCCTTCAGTTCGGGATCGAGAATAAGCTTCAACGGCTCCAGGATTGTGACTTTGATCTTCGGGAACAACCGGCGCCGCATCTGCGAGCGCTTGAGTTGGCTGAACATCGTCGCTTCCGGCCCGTCGATACGGACCGGCACCACCATGGCCTCGGATTTGTCGGCAATCAGGCCGGCGCCATCATAGACTTTCATCAGGCTGCCGGTAACGGTGATGCGGCCTTCCGGAAAAATGACCAGCATGTTGCCGTCGCGCACCGCGTTGATGATGGTGCGCAACGAAAACGGCTTGAGCGGATCGAGCGCCATGGTGCGGACAAATTTCAGGATCGGCTGGATCCACCAATGTTTCGACATCGCGACGTCGATGGCGAATACCGGCCGTTTCGGCAGGATCGATACCGCCAAAGGCGGATCGAGGAAACTGACGTGATTGAGCGCGATGATGGCGTTGTCGCCGGCCTTGGCGATGTTATCGAGGCCGTCGACCTCGAGCCGGTAGAAGGCGCGGAATACGATCGATAGAAAATCGTTCATCCAGCTCGCCGGCATGGTGCGCCCGATGACGATTGCAACCACGAGATTGGCAACGCCCATCATCGCGAACAGGCTCGCGACGCCAAAGCCGAGCTTTTGCAGCACCGCCTGAACGATCGCGCCAACGACCATGAACGCGGCGTTGAGCACGTTGACGCCGGCAACCACGCGGGCGCGGCGGTCGGCGCCGGCCCAGGCCTGCACCGCGGCAAAGGTCGGCACCACGAAAAGGCCGCCGGCAACGGCGAGCGCGGCAAGATCGATGGCGATGTGCCAGCTATAGCGCGAGGCGAAGAAGTCGCTGATGCCGAGCGGCGGAGCCGCCGGCACCAGGGCGGAAATGGTCCACCCGAGATCGAGCGAGAACAGGCCGAGTAGCACTCCGGCAATCAGCGTCGGCAGCAGAACGATGCGGCCGTGCGCCAGCCAGGCCGCGAGCGCCGAGCCAACCGCGACCGCGACCGAGAAGATCGTCAAGAAGACCGTGATGACCCCCTCGGTACCACCGATGTCGATGGTCACAAGCGGCGGCAGTAGCGACAGGATCAGCGCGCCGACGAGCCAGAACCAGCTCACTACCAGCGCGCCCCACCATAACCGGGGATCTGCGCGCAGTTGCTTGATCAGCGAGCCGGTGGAGACCAGCACGTTGCGATTGATGGCAAGCTCGGGCGCACCTTCGCCGGTCTTCGGGATGTATCGGGACGCAATCCAGCTCAACAGCGCCGTCACGATCATCATCCAGGCAAAATGAACCGGATTGCTGTCGCCGCGCGCGGCGACGCCCGCGGTTATGGTGCCGATCAAGATGGCGAGGAATGTGCCGCCCTCGATCAGCGCGTTGCCCGCCGTCAATTCGGAGCGGGTCAGATGGTCGGGTAGGATGCCGTATTTGATCGGACCGAACAGCGAGGCGAGCGTGCCGAACAGCAGCACCGCAACGAACAGCAGGGTCAGCGAATGGAAAGCAAAGCCGGCCACGGCAAGCACGGCGACGCCGATCTCGACGAGCTTGATGCGCTGCGCGACGAGGGCTTTGTCGTAACGGTCGGCAAGCTCGCCGCCGAGGCCTGACAGAAAAAAGAACGGCACGATGAGCGTAGCGCCGGCCAACGTGATCAATGCCTCGGCGTCGGCGCCGGAAACCTGGAACAGGATGATGAAGACAAGCGCGGTCTTCAGGAAGTTGTCGCCAAACGCCGCAAAGAACTGGCACAGGAACAGCGGTAGGAAACGGCGGGTCGTCATCAATGACGTGAACATGGCTGCCTGCTGGCTCTCTCGACGTTTTGTTGCCGTGCGGTTTGCGCCGGTTCGCTCTACACAGTTTAGACGGCGGCGGCCGGGTTGGCGACCGCTTGCGCTTTGCAGACCTTAAGTTCATAAAATCAATAAGTTAACGCAGAATTGCAGGGCAAAATAGCAAGGACTAAGTGTGCGGCAAAGCCTGCAGGGATGGAAAAGATGAAGTTGAAAGACCAAGTCGCGGTGGTGACCGGCGGCGGACGCAATATCGGTGAAGAGATCGCCAAGCTGTTTGCCGCTGAAGGCGCTCGCATTGCCATCGTCGATCTCGACAAGGCGCGCGGCGAGGGCGTTGCCGCAGCCGTCAGGGCGTCCGGCGGCGACGCGACTTTGTTCGCCGCCGACGTGTCCAAAGGCAAGGACGTGACGGCGCTGGTGAAGGACATCGTCGACCGCTACGGCCGCATCGATATCCTGGTCAACAATGTTGCAGTCTCCGACAACAAACACATTTTCGATATCACCGAAGAGGAATGGGATCGCGTGCTGGCGGTAACGCTGAAGAGCCAATTCCTGATGGGCAAGCATGTCGGCCAGCAGATGGCTATGCAGGGCGGCGGCCGCATCGTCAATATCGGCTCGACCTCCGGCTTCACGGGACGAAGCCGAGCCGTCGCCTATTCGGCCGCCAAGGGCGGCGTGGCGAACCTCACACGCGCCATGGCGGTACAGCTCGCCCCGCACAAAATCCGGGTCAACGCCATCGTGCCGAACAAGATCGGGTCACCGGTCGGCAAGGACGAATTCGACCCGTCGCGCCCGGTGCCGAACATGGCCAAGCGGCCAGGCCAGCCGGCTGAGGCGGCGAAGGCCGTACTGTTTCTGGTCACCGAAGATTCGTCGTTCGTTTGGGGCGCCAATCTGTTCGTCGACGGTGGCGTCTCGGCAATGGACTTGTCGTAGATGTTCGTTTCGCCCGCCGGCGCGGGAGAAGACGAAAGACAATCCTCACGGAAAAATAGCGGTCGACGCGATCAATTCGCCGAGGTCGGGGAATCGCACCACCACATTGAGCATCACCAGAAAACCGATGGTGCAGAATGCAGCGACGCAGTGCAGCTCAGGGTTCGTGACGAAGTCGCGTACTTGCGAGCACATCACGGCTGCCGTCGACGGGGGTTGACAGGAACGCGCTACAACTCTGGGCAGTTCGCCTCGCATCGGCATTGCACGGCTCTCCGTTTGGTGGTGCAAATATTACTGTGCAAGAAACTTAGCCAGACGGCTTGCAATTAAGGTGCCAGTTTTATTGCGGCAGAAATTGGAAGCGACTGCTAAAGCAGCCGGCGCAATTCGATTTAATTTTTGTAACGTATTTCGATCTGCAATGATTTTGTCGTAATGTGGTCTTCGCCAACGATGGAGAGCGACAAACCGAATAGCGCCGGCTGACACGGATGCACAGGACGCACTCTAAATAGGCAGAGCAGTAGAAGCCCTTAGCTGTATTTCAACGGCTTGTTGCCGGTCCAGTTCGGCGGATTGCTTGCTTTGGCACGGCGAGCCTCTTTCACGACCTCCTTGATCGCACCGGTGAGCGGCAATGACAGTCCAGCTTTGTCGGTCATGTCGGAAACGATCTGCATATCCTTCATCGCCCACGTAAAGGACACACGGTCCCACTCTTTCAGCGAATCGGACGCCGCGGAACTCGTAAGCAGCGCGTCGCGCAGCTTGACCATGTCGACAGTGGTTTTCTCGGCGAGCCGGCCGGCCTCCATGACGCCGCAGGCGTTGAACCACAGCATCAGGTTGTTGATCGCCTTGCCGACCTGGCCATTGCCGACTTCGCCAAGATGGACGATGTCGGAGGCAAACGTGGCGAAGACCGGCCGTGCCCGCTCGACGGTTTCGGTCTTGCCACCGACGAGCGCCAGCAACGTGCCGCTGTCCGCCGCAAAGCGGCCGCGGCAGATCGGTGCGTCGATGACTTCGATGCCTTTCGCTGCGACGCGTGCGGTGAGCGCCTTCATATTGTCCGGCTTCGCTGTCGATGATACGGCGATGATCGATCCCGACGCCATGGTTTCGATCAGGCCGTTCTTGCCGAACACGACATCCTCGACTTCATCGTCATAACCAACGCCGAGAATGACGATGGTGCAGGCCTTGCCGACCTCCGCGGGCGTCACGACGACGGAGGCGCCCGCGGCGCGCGCTGCCTCACGCTGCTTGTCGCTGAGATCGCAGACCGTGACCGCGTAGCCGTGCTTGATCAGGTGCGTGAGCATGGAAAACCCCATGCGTCCCGCGCCGATGATGCCGACCCGTTCCTTGCTGTCCGCCATGACGATCACTCCTTCTTGCCGTATTCGTTTTCCGACGATGCGGCCGAGACATAACCTTCCGCGATGTCGCGCGCGAGCGCCGCGGCATCGCGCTTTTGCGGGTCGCCGTAACCGCCGCCGCCGGCGCTTTGCAGCAGGAAGCGCTCGCCGGCGCGCAACTCGTAGCGCCCCGATGCCGGCGTCTCGCGCTCGTCCTTGGCGCCAAGATGGATGACGAAACGGCTGCGGCTGCCGGGCTTGCCGCCTGCAATGCCTTTCGGTGGAAATTTCGCCTTGTCGTAGCGCCGCACCACACTTGCATCCTGCATCAATTCGTAGATGCGCCGGAACGCAAGCCCGCCGCGGAATTCGCCGGCGCCCCCGGAATCCTCCACCATGGAAAACTCGACGATGCGGCAAGGGAATTCGGTTTCGAGTATCTCGATCGGTGTGATGTGAAGGTTGCTGGTGTGGGTGGCGACGGCGGAAGCGCCGTCATTGCCGTTGCCGCCGCCGTAGGCCGAGCCAAGGATTTCATATTGCAGCGACGGCTGGCCGGCGCGCCCGCCATCCTTCCACGAGATCAGCATGGCGCCGCTCGATCCGCCATTGGCGGCAGCGCGCTCGGGGCGGAACGTCGCCAACGCTTCGAGGATCACGTCGGTGAGCTTGAGGTTGGCGGCCTGGTAGGAACTGACCGGTGCTGGTGCGCTAGAATTGGTCACGGTATTCGGCGCGTAAACGAAATTCACGACTTCGCGCATGCCGTCGTTGAAATGCAGCTTCGGATCGAGCGCACCGATCAAGCAGTAGAACACGCATGCCTCGACCATCGACGGCCGCAAATTGATCGGCCCCTTGGCCTGGCGGTCGGCTTTGGTGAAATCGAAAGTGATCTCGCCCTTCACGACGCGTACGGTCACGGCAAAACGCACCGGGCGGTCGAGCTCGACGCCGTCGTTGTCCATGAAACCCTCGGCGTAAGCTTCACCGTCGGGTAGCGCCTTGATCGCGGCGCGCAATTCCTGGGCGGCGCCGGCAAGCAAGGCCGCAAACGCCTCCATCACCGCCGCGGCGCCGAATTGATCGCAGGTTGCCTTGATGCGCTCAGCGCCCATCTGCGTCGCCGCCATTTGCGCATGCATGTCGCCGCGCACGAGGTCCGGCTGCCGGCTGTTGGCAAGGATCAGCCGCTCCAGGTCGTCATTGTAGATGCCGCGTCTATAGATCCTCACCGGCGGCAGCAGCAGGCCTTCCTGGAAGATTTCAGTCGCATTCGCTGAGGTGGAACCCGGATTGGTGCCGCCGACATCGGCCTTATGCGCGATCGATCCAGCAAAGCCGACCAAAGTCGCGCCAACAAAAATCGGCGCGATAAAGGCCATGTCGGAAACATGGGGTAATCCACCGTCATAGGGGTGATTGCAGACGAACATGTCGCCATCGGCGATATCGCCGCCGTGTAACGATAATGTCTTGGCGACCAGATGCCGATAGACCGGCGCGTGGAAGAACATCGGCGGAGCCACGATCAGGCCGCCGTTCCGATCGAGGATCACGCAGGAGAAGTCGCGCGAACTCGCGAATGATGGTGGAATAGCCGGAGCGATAGAAATGGTAATGCATCTCCTGCATCAGGCTGCCGATGCGATTGCGCACGACCTGGGTTGTGATGGCATCGACCATTCAACGATCCCCGCGTTCCAGCACCAGGTTGCCATAGCGGTCGACCGCGGCATGCCAATTGTGCGGCACGACGGTCGTCGCATCGAACTGCTCGACGATGGCGGGACCGCTGAAGACCGTGCCGGCGGCAAGCTGGTCGCGATCGTAGACCGTGGTTTTGACCGCCTTGTTTGCGTCAAACAGCACCCGGCGTGTGCCTTTGACTGCGGCGAACGGCGGCGACGACGGCTTACCGGCCGGCTGCGGCTGCGGCGAATATTTTGGTACGGCGACACGAATCCGCAGCCGATAGCTCACCACGTCGACGGCCTTCTCCTTGGCGGCATGACCATGGACTTTTTCATGCACCTCGTGAAAGCGTAGCCGCACCGCCGATAAAGCGTTGCCGTCAAGTTTGTGTTGCCATAATCCGCCCAGCGATACCCGCAGCTCGTAGCCCTGCCCAGAGTAACGCATGTCGAGGTCGCGCTCGAACACGGCCGCGCTCGGGTCGAGACCTTCCTCGGCGAGTTCGCTCGCCGCCTTGGCTTCGAGTTCGCGGAACATGGCTTCGGCATGGGCCGGATCGAGCCGGTCGAGCGCGCTCAATTCGGAGCGGATGTAGTCGTGCAGCACGTCGGTGCAAAGCAGCCCCAGCGCGGAAAATGCACCGGGCCGTGCCGGCACGATGATGCGGCGCATGCCAAGCTCCTCGGCCACCGCACCGGCATGAACCGCGCCGGCGCCGCCGAATGGCAACAGCGCGAATTCACTCAAATCAACGCCGCGCCGCGCCGCGAATACACGCACCTCGTCGGCCATGCGCATGTCGACGATGCGGCGGATGCCGGTTGCGGCTTCCGCGACCGTCATGTTCAAGGGCTTGGCGATTTTCGCTTCGAGCGCCGCGTGCGCAGCCGCGGCATTGAGCTTTTGCGTGCCACCGAGGAAATAATCCGGATTGAGGAAGCCGCAGACGATGTCGGCATCGGTCACGGTCGGATTCCGGCCGCCACGGCCATAGCACACCGGGCCGGGATCGGCGCCGGCGCTTTGCGGGCCGACGCTCAAGAATCCGGCGCGGTCGATCCAGACGATCGAGCCGCCGCCGGCGGAGATTGTGGTCAGGTCGAGTGCCGGCACATCGAGCTGGCGGCGCGCCACGGTGCCTTCGGTCACTTCGAGCGGGGCTGTGCCTTCGATGAAGGCGATGTCGCAACTGGTGCCGCCCATGTCGAGCGTGACCAGGCCGGGAGTGCCCTGATGCGGTAGATAGGCGCTCGCTTGTGCGCCCGCGGCTGGCCCCGACAACAGGCTTTGCACGGTCTTGTGTCCGGTCACGGCGGCAGCAAACGGCATGACGCCGCCGTTCGACTGCATCAGGAACCGCTGCTGGGTCACCACGCCGGCACCGTTGAGACGCTGTTCCAGATCGGCGATGTAGGTGACCAGCACTGGCGCCAGATAGGCATTGAGCAAAGTCGCCGACAGCCGCGGCCATTCACGCACTCGCGACAGCACATCGCTCGACAGCGACACATGCGCTTGCGGAAATATTTCGGCGATCAGCGCACCGCTGCGCTGCTCATGGGCGGGGTTCATGAAGGAGAACAGGTAACACACCGCGATCGAGTCGACGCCGGCGGCTTTGAGCTCCGTCGCCGCTCGGCGCACCGCCTCCTCGTCGAGCGGTTCGAGCACCGCGCCAGTATAGTCGATCCGTCCGCCGATTTCGCGCGTGAGGCTCTGCGGCGCGATCGGCACCGGCTTCTGAAAGAAATAATCGAACACATTGCCGTCACGCGCCTGACCTTGGGTTTCCTGGATGGCGCGAAAGCCGCGATTGATGAGCAAGCCGACCTTGGCGCCGCGCATTTCCAGAAGCGCATTGGTGGTAATCGTCGTGCCGTGGGAAAAAAATTCAATCGCGGAGAGGTCGATGCCGCGCGCGGCAAAATTCTCAATGCCGTGCATGACGCCGAGTGCGGGATTTTTCGGCGTCGTCGAGACCTTTTCCACGGCGAGCGTGCCGCCGACGGCGTCGAGCAGCACGAGATCGGTGTGCGTACCGCCGACGTCGACGCCCAATCGGTACTTGGTACTCATCGCCTAAAACCCACCCGCTCGTCCCCCCGAAAGCGGGAACTCAAAAAAAGGTCACCGCAGTTTGGATTGCGTCCGTCTGAATTCCGCTTCCGCGGGAATGAGCCGAGAAGCTGCGATCCCTCAACCTACCCGGGCATTACGCCGCAACGCTGAGTGCGGCCGGCCCTTGGCTCTCTCTCGCAGGATTTTCTATAGTCGCTGGCGCGAAGGCGCAAATGCGCGAACCCGGGGATCGACATGCTGAGCATACGTTTGTGGCTCTTGGCCCTCTTTTTTGCATTGCTCGCACCATTGGCTGTAAGCGCGCAAGAGCCCTACCCGTCACGTGTCGTGAAGATCGTGCTACCGGTCCTGCCCGGATCGACCACCGACATCATGGCCCGGCTTGTCGCCGATCAGCTCAGCCAGAAATGGGGCAAGCCGGTCATCGTCGAGAACATGCCGGGCGCAGCGATGAACATCGGCTCCGAATATGTGGCGCATGCCGACCCCGACGGTTACACGCTCTTGCTGTGCCCGCCGTCACCGCTGTCGATCCAGCAATTGCTATTTCACGACCTCAAATACGACCCGACCAAATTCGTGCCGATCATTCTCCTGGCCAAGATTGCAAACGTGCTCGCGGTGCGGCCGGATTTCCCGGCCGCTTCGGTGCAGGATCTGATTGCCTACGGCAAGGCCAATCCCGGCAAGCTCACCTTTGCATCGCAGGGGGTCGGCTCGACCGCACACCTGTCCGGCAGCGAGCTTGAAGTGCTTGGCGGCATCAAGATGGTGCACGTGCCCTATCATGGCGCGCAACCGGCGCTGACCGATGTCATGGCCGGCAATGTCGATATGTTCTTCGACACGCTCACCACGTCGGTGCCGCTGTATCGCGCCGGTAAGCTGAAACTGCTCGGCGTCGCCAGCGCCGAACGATCAAAGGACGTGCCGGAAATCCCGACCATCGCCGAATCGGGAATTCCGGGCTTCCGCTCGATCACCTGGTTCGCCATGGCCGCGCCGCCCGGCACGCCGGCGCCGCTTGCGGAAAAGATCAATCGCGATATCGCCGATATCTTGCAGAAGCCGGAAGTTATCGCGAAGATCCAGTCGTTGCGCCTCGAAGTCATGGGCGGCACCACGGCGGACATGGCAAAGTTCGTCGCCGACGAAACCGCATTGTGGAATCGCGTCATCACCGAGGCGCATATCACGTTGGACTAATTCGCTAGGCTCAAGCGGCCATAAAAGCATCACAGATGGGCGTTCAGTTAGCGATCCGGATTGGCGGGAGCCGTACCATGCGCTTCATCGTCGCATTATCGTTCGCCATTCTGCTTTGCTGCTCCAGCAATGGTCCAAGCCGCGGACAGCGCATCCGGTGGCGCTGCGATGCAAATTCCGAAGGAATGGCTGCAAAATACGACCACCGTTGCGGAAGCCGAGGCGGTTAATCCGGGCATCACAGACGATCGAGTTGAGAAATATCCGGAGGCCGCCAAACCGTTCGGCTTTAAGCACGGCGAATGGGAAGCGCTGAAGGCGCAGATGCGACCGGGTGACCAACTGTGGACGTTCGCCAGTCCTCCCGAGTCCTGGAAGCACCTGGCTGGCCGCGCCGGTATCGCGCTGGTGCGGGATGGCAAAACTATCGCGGTGCTGCTCGGCGCGATGAATTGAGCGCCGCGCGTCCAGGCTCAAAATCCCGGTGCGTGCTCGACCTGGTCGTACCAATCGAAGCCCATATCTTTGACGATGCGATTGCTCATCACGATGATGCGGCATTCTGAGCCGGCATTGGCGAAATGCTGGTGCATGGTGAAGGGCGGAATGTAAACGTAGTCACCTACGGTCCACTCGAATTTCCTCGGCGTATCGGCCCATTGCCAATCGAACGCTTCGAGGCAATCCCACTTCAGGTCCCAGTGCAGGTCGTAGCCGGAGCCCTCGACGACGAAGAACAGTTCCTCCCACATGTGGCGGTGCTTGCCGGAGCGCTCGCCGTCCTTGAGGAACTGCATATAGGCTTCCATGCAGCACTCGCGGGTGTGCATCTCCTTGTTGACAAGATGCTTGATCAGGCCGTCGGGCGAGCGCTCCCACGGCATGTCCTTGGCCTTGATGACGTTCGGCAGCGTGGCGTATTCGGTACGGAACTTTTCCGACTCGACCATCGCTTCGGCGAGGAAGTTGCTGGTCGTGCCGCCGGACAGGGCGGCTTGCTTGTCTTCGAACAAAGTCATTGTCGCCTCCCTGCTCAGATTTCCGTTGGCGGATGGAATTCGGTGATGCCGGGCGGCAGCTTGTCGGTCGGCCACTCCACCATTTTCTGAAACAGCAGATGCATGAACAGGAACAGCGGCTTCGCCTTGAAGACCAGAAGGATGCAGGATTCCTTCTCGTCGTCGTTGAAGTGCTGATGCACGCAGCCGTTCTCGACCAGCATCACGTCACCGGCTTCCCATTTCATATAGCGGCCATCGTGCACGTCGTGGCCGTGGCCCTTGAGCACGTAGAAAACCGCGCTGTTGAGATGGCCGTGCTTCTGACCGGCGTTGAGAGGCGCGTAGCATTCGATGTGCGACTCGATCGACTGCACGATGCTCACCGCCTGCGGCGAGATGATGTGCTTGCCGTACATCGCCGGTCCGCCCTTCCAGGGGTGATCCTTCGACGAATAGACGCGCGGCTCCTCCAGCAGCTTCTTGTAAAGGTGGCTATAGGTGCCTTCGAGCGCGCGGACAAAGGTGCGCTTCTTCGACCAGCGCTCCCATTTCGCGTGCTTGATCGCGTCGGCGTCTTCCTGCGACGGCTTGTTGTGGCCGAGCCCGGGCAGTTCGTGTTCCAGCATTCCGGTCATGCGCGCTCCCTTGTTCTGACTGCCGGGTCCCGGCCGGGTCTACCGCCGCTTTTCTGCTGCCGGGACAACGCGGTGTGTTGGCGCTTCGTGCTGGTCATTACGGGATTTCCGCAAAGCGTGCAATGTCGTCAGGTTGGATATTGCGCTGCCGCACCGATTGCCGCACATAGCGCCGGAACTGCCGGCTATCGGCAGGCGTTTCGAGGAAGATCATGAACTGTTCGCGTCGTCGTATTATCTCCGTCATTGCCGCCGCTTTGCCGCTCCTGGCAATGATCGGCATGGCCGCCGCGCAAAGCCCAGCGGACTTCTACAAAAATCGCAATATCGACGAGTATATCGGCTACTCGACTGGCGGCGCCTACGACTTTTACGCCCGGACCATTGCCCGGCACATGGGCGCACACATTCCCGGCAGTCCGACGCTTGTGCCGCGGAATATGGACGGCGCCGGCAGCTTGCGGCTTGCCAACTGGCTCTATCGCGTGGCGCCCCAGGACGGCTCGGCATTCGGCACATTCGGCCGCGGCATCGCGTTCGATCCGCTATTGATCGGCAAGGGCGACCAGTTCGACGCGCAGAAATTTAACTGGCTCGGCAGCGCCAACAATGAGGTCAGCGTCTGTGTCGCGATGAAGGATTCCGGTATCACGAAATTCGAGGACCTGTTCACCAAGGAGCTGGCAGTAGGCGGTACCGGCACCAGCGCCGACACTGATCAATTTCCCCGCGTGCTTAACAACGTGCTCGGAACGCATTTCAAGATCATCGAGGGCTATCCCGGCGGCAACGACGTGGTCCTGGCGATGGAGCGCGGCGAGGTCAGCGGCCGCTGCGGCTGGTCGTGGTCGAGCGTGAAGTCGACGCATAAATCATGGATCGACGACAAGAGGATGGTCGTGCTGGTCCAGCTGTCACTTACCAAACACCCCGAATTGCCCGACGTACCGCTAGTCACCGACTACGCCAAGAATGACGAGCAGCGCGCGATCCTGAAGATGGTGTTCGCCCGTCAGGTGATGGGCCGGCCGTTCGCGGCGCCGCCGAACCTGCCGGAGGATCGCGCCGCGGCGCTGCGCAATGCCTTTACGGCGACGATGAAAGATCCAGACTTCCTGGCTGAAGCCGACAAGGCCGACCTCGAGATCAATCCGGTCTCGGGCGAGGACGTCGAAAAGTTGGTGAAGGACGTCTACGCCACGCCCGCCGATATCGTCGCCAAGGCCAAGGAAGCGGCGAAGTAACACGCGGCGAGCGATGTGGAAATGGACACCTGCTCGCGCAGCTCCCCATGGCTATTGACTGTCGTCAAATATATTCAATAGAAAGTTAGAGTCATTAAAAAGCCAAAGCCAAGTCAGCCGACATAGAGGCGCCTCGATGGATGTTTCTCCGCGAGCGTGAGTGCGAGTTCGGCAGAGCGGAGTGGAAGTGGGCGAATATATCGATATATACCGCCGCGCGCATTATTATGACATCGTGTTCAGGCGCGACGTCACCGGTGAAGTCCAATTCCTCATCGAACTTTACCAGCGATCCAACGGGCATGCGTTACGCTCAATGATCGATATCGCCTGCGGGCCAGCCTACCATGCCAAGGCATTTGCAGCGTGCGGCATCAAGGCTGTCGCGCTCGACTTGCAGCCTGAGATGATCGAGTTTGCCCGGTCGCTCGATCCCGATGAAACTGGGGATATTCATTACCTGGCATCGGATATGCGCGATTACGCCTTACCGGCTCCCGTGGATCTCGCGCTCAACAGTTTCGACAGCATCGATTGCCTCGCGACGCAGGAGCAGATTGTCGATCATTTCCGCGCGGTGGCACGCAATCTCACTCCGAACGGCCTCTATGTGATTGAGATTACGCACCCGCGCGACTGCTCGATGTGGAATTACGGCAACTTCAAATACATCGGCGAACGCGACGGCGTGAGTGTCGTCATCGATTGGGCCGTCAATAAGCCAAAAGCCGATCCGCTCACGCAGGTGATCGAGTGCGAAGTTGTAATGACGGTTGTCGATAACGGCAAATCCATGACGTTTCGCGAAACCGCACGGGAGCGTTTTTCGACGCTCCAGGAACTTTGCGCATTGGCCAAGTTGTCGGGAGCAATGAGTTTTCACGGCGCCTATGGCGACTACCGTTTCGACCAGCCGTTCGACAACAGTGCGACGGCACGCAGGATGATTGTCGTGCTCAAAGCCAACCACGGTGCTTGAACGTGCATTTTCTCGCCGACGGCCTCGTCATACGCGCATTGCCGGGCAAGGGCGGAAAAGGCGTGTTCGCAGCCCGGCCGTTTGCCCGCGGCAGCTTGCTCGCGGTCTATGGCGGCATAATCATATCGGGCGTCGAACTGAAAAAACTCTCGGCGGAGGAAAAGGCATACACGCTGCAGGTCGAAGACGATCTGCATCAACTGACGCCGATCGATAAAATCGGGGGGCCGGATTTCATCAATCACTCCTGCGAGCCCAACGCGGGATTGTTGGGAACCATCAGCCTGGTCGCATTGCGTGCGATCCATTCCGACGAGGAGATTTGTTACGATTACGCGATGAGCGATTTGTATGTCGGCATGGATTTTGAGTGCCGGTGCGGTATGCCGGCGTGCAGGGGGGTCGTGCGGCACGACGATTGGCGGCGGCCGGAACTACAACACAAATATCGCAAGGCATTTTCTCCCTATTTGCGGCGGCGGATTGCGGCTGAGGCCTCAGCTCGCCGCTTTGCGCAGGCGCCGCACCAAAGTAGCGCAGAGCTCCATCAGGATCGCGGGACGTTGCTGGACTAGGCTGTGAAACTTGCTGCGATTGAGGACGAGGACTTCGACCTCCGCAATGGCTGAAACGGACGCCGAACGCGGCTCGTCATCAAACAATGCCATTTCGCCGAAAAAATCGCCGACAGACAGTGTGGCCAGCTCACGCTCACCTTGCGGCATCCGCTTACGCACGGCGACTTTTCCGCGATAGACCACACAGAGCCGATCACCCGGATCGCCTTCAGTAACGATAAGTTCGCCGTCAAGATATGTCTCGCAGGTGAGCGAACGGTCGATGGCGATCAGGTCGTCAAGTGTTGCTTGAGCGAACAGCGGCACGGAATGCAGGAATGCGAGGCGATTCATGACGGCTTCCCGTTGGTATGGGCAGTGATCGGCGCCTCGATGCGCCAGGCTGAGGGCGGTGTCGGCGACGAGCCGGGATGAATCGGTCAAGGCGTCAGCCGGGATATCGCCGGTCTCGACGTGCCAGACAATCGCTGCGGCCGCGCGCAGGCCCTCGTAACGCGACGATCGCGCAGCGTGCACCACTTCTAACGCCTTATCGCGGTCGAAATCGCCGCTATTTGGCGCAGCATCCCAATTCTCGAACAACGTCGCGAGCGGTCCCACAAACTGCCGTCGCGGCAACGACGCCAAGCTTTCGATGGCGTTCGCGCGGGCGCGTGTATCCGAAGCGTTCAGCGTCGTGCGTACCAGATTGAGCGCCCGGCGATGCCCAAGCGCTTCAAGCGAGTGCATGACGAGGCCCAGTCCGCGCCGGTTGGCATCCTTGATGGCGAATACCATGGCTTGCCAGCCTGGCCGATTTGCATCGAAGGCTTGCAGGGATTTTCGATTGAACTCGAGAGACGGAAATACTGTCGATTCGAGCATCTTAAGCAGTTCAGGCTCGGCCTTGTCACCTTGGATGCGGCCGAGAGCGTCGATCGCGGCGAGCTGTGTATCCTCGCGCCGACTTTCAAGCTGACTGCACACAGCCTGGATTGCTTCTGGACCGCGCGCTTCGACGGCGCCCACTGCAGCTTGACGAACACGAAACGCCGGGTCGGCCCAAGCTTCATCGAGAATGGCGGCGAGTTCTTGCGGCACAACGTTGCGGATCAGCGTCGCAAACGCCGCCTCGCGTACGATCGAGGATTTCATCCGATGAAGCTTCTCTTGCCCAGGCGAGCACATTGAGTTCGCCGGAGCCGACAGCGCCCGCCGCTGCGAGCGCAGCTGCCCTGACATCGGGATCCGGATGGCGGCCGAGCTTCGACAGGATATCCGCCGTCGCATTGTCGCGGCGCAAGCGTAGAACGCTTATCGCGCCCAGCGCGGAATCCGCTCGGAGCGGCTGACTGAGAACCGCAAGAGCAGTCGTATCGGTGGGATCCGAGATGAGTGCCACGGCTGCTGCAACGCAGCGGATGCCTTCATTAGGATCGGCGAGTAAGGAGCCGTGATCTGGAGCTAGCGGCGCCCCGCTGTGAGCGAGAGCTTCAAGCGCCAACTGCCGAACCGTCGTCGAATCCGCGCGCGCAAGAACTTCAAATGTCTTGCGCCGTGCGGGCGTTTCCGTCCTGGCAAGCTGTTCGATCACGGAGCGGCCCTGCGGCAGCGAGATTACTGCCAGGGCCGGCGCGATATCAGCCGCCGAGAATTCGTGATTGCAACTCAGTGCCATCTGGAGCCCCGCATAGGCGTAACGCGGATCGCCGCCGAGCATTGCCCGGATTTCCGCTATCGTCTCCGGCGGCAGGCGTATCGTTTTATCAACTTTCTCGAAATCGACCGCACCGTCGCGCAACATGTCCAGCAAGCTGCGGACGTAATGCCGGCCGATCTGCCAGTGCAGGATCAACAGCAGCGTGCTCTCGATAAATCCGATCAGGGCGATGCCGCGCAGGCTCAGGCCGCCACGCTGAAATGCATCAAGCAGCTACGCCCGAAACGGCAAGACCCAATGGATAGACGAAGCCGTCGATAAAAACCCTGACCCGGCCGACGAGCCGGTATCGGATCGCGTTATAGTTCATCGTCGCGACCGGCACATCGATGCTGTGCACGAACGGGTCGTAAGCGACGTTGGCGAGTATTCCGGCAGGTAGCGCGGTTGTCAGTGTAAGTACGCCAAAGGACAGCGTGTTAAGTGCGGGATAGACGCGATTCATGATGGCAACGCCAAGTCGCGGCATCTGGCGGTCGGTAAATGCAACGACGATTACAAAACCGAGGATGTTCAACCCAGCCTGGATGAATCCGAGAAATGTTGCGAGTGCATCGACATTCGGGAAGTGCAACATGTAGATCGAAAACGCGAGATATTCAGACACGCATTGCAGAAAGACATTCAGAAACATGGCTGCGGCAAGCAAGGCGACCATCGGGTAACGGCGAAGTAGCCGCGGCACGACACGTAAGCTCTCTGCTATACTCTCTTCCGCCGCGGGCTCGATAGTTTCGAGTGGCTGATGTTTCCGCGTCAGCCAGCCAAAGTAGCCGATGACGACGCCAACCAGGACGGGTGTCATCACCAGGGCAAATCTTGGGCCGGCGAATGTAGTGACGAAAGCGACGCCCGCGCCCCCAGCAAGTCCGCCGAGCGCCATGCCGATCGCGATGCGAGACGTCGTCCGCTTGGCATCAGTCACGCTGAAGTAGTCGGCGAACAGCACGTAATAGACGCTGTAAAGCAACTGCTCACAAATCGAGATACCGAGATACACGACGTAGTACCAGCGGTCGCCAAGACCGAGTAGACCCGCCATGGCGATGCTGATCACAACAAAAATTCCGAGCATATATTTGAAAAGAATGTGGCGCGGAAAACGGTCGATCACGCTGGAGAGAAATGTCGAGCACGGAATTGAAACGGCAGCGAACAGGATGTAATAGAGCGGGATTGCGGTGGCTCCGACATGCGACAGAAATAGGGATGCCGCAAGTGTCGATGCGTAGGTATTTTGGGTCGCGAGCAGAAACGCGAGAACCACGAACTGTCCGGAGCGGCCGGCGAAGAATGCGACCGTCGCGTAACGAGATTGCTGGATAGAGGCAGAGAGCGCCATTCACATATTCCCGTACGGTAACGATCAAACCCCCGCAGGTCGAAGCGATCGCGCCGCATTACTTGCGGAGACGAAGGGCGCTATTTAACGCCGGACAAATTAGCACTCCAGGACAGCGTGCCGATGATGGCAGGTGAACACCCATTCGATCCGGTGTCCGGCTGCCCGGTTCCGGTTATGAGGTAGCAATTCTGCTTTGACAGGGTGCTCGCACAATAGCGCAGGCCCAGGCAGTCGTGCCAAAACTTTGACGTCCACATTCGGCCGCGTCTTGCCGATTCGACCATTACTCAACGCCTAGAATACACAGAGGACGGAAGTAGATTAATTCACACCATCAGGATGCGCGGCGAGACAAGACCGCGCAACCCGCATTTTGCCTGCGTTATTGCTTCGGTCGCCCAATGCGGCGGGGGCTGGTATCAGTGACGCCGAGATGCTTCTCGAGCGCGGTGCGGTCCGCGATCAAGGCGGCGCTGTCGGCAGCGTGGACGACAGAGCCCCGCTCGATGATGACCGCGGTATCGGTGACGCCGAGGATTTTCTTGGCGTTCTGTTCCACCAGGATTGCCGACATGCCCTCATCGCGGATGATGCGGCGCAGCGCCGCGAGCAATTCCTCGACGATGATGGGTGCTAGCCCTTCGAGCGGCTCGTCGAGCAACATAACCTTCGGATTGAGAACGAGAGCACGGCCAACCGCGAGCATTTGCTGCTCGCCGCCGGACAGCTGGTTGCCGAGATTGTCTCGCCGCTCGTCAAGGCGCGGAAACAGCGCGTAGACTTTTCCAGTGGTCCAGCGGCCGGGGCGGGCAACCGCCGTCAGGTTCTCGTGGACGGTGAGCGACTTGAAGATATTGCGCTCCTGCGGCACCCAGCCGATGCCGGCATGGGCGCGCTGGTCGGGGCGCAGCCGCGTGATATCGGCGCCGTCCAACGCGATTGTGCCGCCGAAATAACGGGTGACGCCAACGATGGTGTTGACCAGTGTGGTCTTGCCCATGCCATTACGGCCGAGCAGCGCCAGCGCCTTGCCCTCGGCGAGGTTAAGCGAGACGCCCGACAGCACCACGGCTTCGCCGTAACCGGCCGAGAGATTTTCGATGCTCAGGAGGTCACGCATCGGCTTCCTCGCCGAGATAGACCGCCTTGACCCGCGGATCGCGCGCGACGTCTTCGGGCGCGCCGTCAACGAACAGCGAGCCGTTGACCAGCACGGAAATGCGATCGGCGAATGAGAACACCAGATCCATGTCGTGCTCGATCAACAGCACCGTGACCTCGGGCGGCAGCGCCGCGATGGTTGCGAGGAGTTCATGCCGCTCGGCCTCCGGCACGCCGGCGGCCGGCTCGTCAAGCAGGAGAACGTCGGGCCGGCAGGCGAAGGCGAGCGCGATTTCGAGGAGCCGCTGCTTGCCGTAGGGCAGGACTGCGGTGCGCTCGTGCATCACATCGGCGAGCCGGAAGCGTTCGACGATCTCGACGATCTCGCCGGTCACGGCCGACTTGCTGCCGACCAGCCGCCACCAGTCACCGCCGCAACCGAGCCGCTCGGAGACAGCGAGCCCGATATGCTCCAGCGGTGTCAGATCGGTGAACAATTGATTGATCTGGAACGTGCGCGCCATGCCAAGCCGCACGCGCTGATGCGGCTCGAGCATAGTGATATCACGGCCGTCGAGCATAATCGTGCCGGCGGTGGGCTTGAGTACTCCGGTCAGCAGGTTGATAACGGTGGTCTTGCCGGCACCGTTCGGTCCGATCAGCGCGTGGCGGGCCCCCTTTTCGATCGCGAGCGATACGTTCTGCGCGGCAACGATGCCGCCGAAGCGCTTTTCAAGTCCAATCGTTTGGAGGATCGGCATGGCGGTTCTCTAAGGTCCGTCCGGCGCGGCACCGCCGAGCGCTGCGCGACGCGGCATCAGCCGCGCGCCAAGCCTGGAGACATAGCTGCGCAAGGCTACATTTCCTCCACCGATGCGTTCGCGGCCGATTAGCACGATCACGACCAGTACCAACCCAATCCAGAACTGCCAGTACTGCGGCGTCAGCGTTGCGATCCAGTCCTGCAAGAACTTGTAGATCACGGCGCCGATCAATCCGCCGTACAGATAACCGGTACCACCGAGGATCAGAACCAGAAGTAGATCGGCCGAGCGGTCGAGCGACAGCACGTCGAGCGAGCAGAACGCCGTGGTCTGAGTAAGCAGCGCGCCGGCGACGCCGGCGAAAAACGCGGACACGGTGTAAATCGCGACCAGCCGCCACTTGACCGGAACACCGACCGCCGATGACCGCAGCGCATTGCCCTTGATGGCGCGCAGTGACAGGCCGAACGGAGAATAAACCATGCGGCGCGCGATGACGAAACAGATAAACAGCACGATCAGCGAATAGATGTAGCCGGTGTGCCCGTACATATCGAAGTGAAACCGGCCAAAGATCGGCGCGATGGTGACTCCCTGCAAACCGTCGGCCCCGCCAGTGATGTCGGAATAGCGGTTGGCGAGTTCGCCGAGCATCAGCGAGACGCCGAGCGTGACCATCAGCCGGGTCAGGTCCGAGCCGCGCAACACCAGAAAACTGGTGACGAAGCCGAGTACTGCCGCCGCAAGGCCGGCCAGAATGAGCGCTATCACCGGCTCATCGACGTAACCGTATTTGGCGACCAGGCCAGCGAAATATCCGGCAAGCCCGAAGAACGCCGCCTGGCCGAGCGAGATGATGCCGGCATAGCCGACAATCAAATCGAGCGAGAGCGCGAACAACCCAAGTATCGCCGTCTCCGTCAGGATGAGGTGCTTTGCCGGAAACAGCCAGATGGTCGCGAACGCGAACACCCAGAATGCGATTTCGAGCGGCGACCACCGGGCGCGGCTCTTGAGGTATGCGGAAACGTCGTCGGCAAGCGGCCCCATCAGCTCACCGCGCCGTCGTGCGGGCGAACAAGCCCTGCGGCCGCCACAGCAATACGACGATCATGATGGTGTAGATGACGAACGCTCCGAGATTCGGCACATAATACTTGCCCGCGACATCACCGATGCCGAGCAGGAGCGACGCCAGGAACGGCCCGGTGATGCTCGATGTACCCCCGACCGTCACGACAATCAGAAAGTAGATCATATATTTGAGCGGGAAGGTCGGGTCGAGGCCGAGGATTTCGGCGCCGAGTGCACCGCCGAGCCCGGCAAGCCCCGAGCCAAACGCGAACGTGATGCCGAACACCGCGCCGACATTGATGCCAAGTCCGCGCGCCACGCGCTGATCATCCACCGCCGCGCGCAATCGGCTTCCGAACCGCGTCTTCGAGATCAATAGTTGCAGCAACACGGTGAGCAGGCCGCAGACCACGATGATGAGCAGGCGATATTTGCCCATGCCGATGCCGAAAACGTTGTACTGGCCCTGCAGTGCTTGCGGGATCTGCACGAATTGCTGCGACGACCCCATCGTGTAGTCGGTCGCCGCCACCGCCATGAAGACGAGCCCGATTGTGAACAACACCTGATCGAGATGTGGCCGTGCATAGACGTGGACGTAGAGTGTGCGCTCAAACAGCCCGCCGAGCAGCGCCGTCACCAGGAAGGCGATCGGCAGGCCGAGCGCAAACGGCACTCCGAGGCGGTTTACCAGGATGACGGTGCAATAACCGCCGGCCATGGCGAAAGCGCCATGGGCGAGGTTGATGAAATTCATCAGGCCGAGCGTGACCGAGAGGCCGCACGCCAGCACGAACAGCAGCATGCCGTAGGCAATTCCGTCGAAAAGGATGGTCAACATGTCCGGCCGAGCGCCCCCCAAGCGTTTGTCGTGATAGCAACATTCCGGCCCGGCCTTGTCCAGACTTGGTTCGAATCCGGCGCCGTTTCAACTTGCCTCACTTTGAGCGCCGTACCGCTTGCGCCACACGCACAGCGGCGCATCTGCCGCACGATGCCGGTGCTGTGCTAGCATCGGGCCGGGGAGGCAGGAATGGCGCACGGCATAAAGATATTCGCCTTGGTGATCCTGGCAGCCGCAGCCGCAACCGCAAACGGCATCGGCGCCAGATCGGCACCGGCCTATCCCGACCAGCCGATCCGTTTGTTCGTTCCCGCGGCGCCGGGCGGACCGACGGATATTCCAGCGCGCCTGGTTGCGCAAATGCTGCCGAAGCTCGGACAGCCCGGCGTGGTCGAGAATCGGCCCGGCGCTGGCGGCGCCATTGCGGCGCGTTCGGTGGCAACCGCTAATGCCGATGGCTATTCGCTCCTCGTCGGCAATACCAGCGTGCTGGCTGTCATTCCGGCGGTCTCGGCAAGCGCCGGATACGACCCGGACAAGGACTTTGCCGCCGTCGCCAAAGTGTCGGAGAGCTATCAGATTCTGGTGCTCAATCCGGACCTGCCGTTCAAGCCCATTGGCGAACTGGTTACCTACGCCAAGGCCAATCCGGGCAAACTGACATTCGCCCATACCGGTCCCGGCGGATTGCCGCATATGACCGGTGAATTGTTCAAGTCGCTCGCGGGCGTCGACATCCTTGGCGTGTCCTACAAAAGTGGCGGCGAGTTGGTGGCCGCAGTGCTCGGCCATCAGGTGGACATGACGTTCGAAAGCATCACTATCCTCCTGTCGCTTATCCGCGACGGCAAAGTGCGCGCCCTTGCCATCACATCTCCCACCCGGACGCCGCTGGCGCCTGACCTGCCGACCATGATCGAGGCCGGCGTGCCTGGGTACGAGGTGGCGACATTCAATGGCATCGTGGCGCCGACCGCCACGCCCGCACCGATCATCGCGTTGCTCAACAAGACCATCAACGAAGGCTTGCAGACGCCAGAGAACAAGGCGGCGATCGGGCATCTCGGCGCGATATCGAATCCGGGCTCGCCGGAGGAGTTTTCTGCGTTCATCGCGGCGCAACATCACAAATGGTTGCAGGTTGCGAAATCCGCGCACATCAGCATCGATTAACAGGACGCGGCACGGAGCGGAAACAAGGAGACGACCATGGCCAAAATAGTTCTCGGAGCCGGAAGCTCCCACACGCCGATGCTGCTAGCCGCCGACGAGACGCTTGCCGCGCTTTCAGGAGACCGACCAGAGGATCAAGCACCGCGACAAGGAAGGCCGGCCGACGACTTATACGGAGCTTCTGGAAAAAGCCGATCCGAAGATGGCGGCCATGGTCGTGCCGGCGGAACTGGTGGCGCGGCAGAACAAGGTACGCGCCGCGATGGCGCGGCTCAGCAAGACCCTCAACACCGCCAAGCTCGACGCGCTCGTTGTGATGAGCGATGACCAGGATGAAGCCTATCTCGAAGACGCGCGGCCGACTTTCGCGATCTATTACGGCGACACCATCCTCAACAGCAACGAGCAGCACGAGCAGTACCATCAGCGCTTTCCGGAATGGTACGTGCAGAACCGGCAGGGTTTCTTCGAGGAGTCGAAGCCGCGGGCCTATCCGGTCGATGCCAAGCTCGCCGTGCACCTGATCGACTGGCTGATGGACAATGGTTTCGATCCGGCATCGTCGAAACGCATGCGCGAGGGTGAAGGCGAAGGGCATGGCATGGCCTATGTGCACCGCCGCTTGATGGACGAGAAAAATCCAATCCCGATCGTGCCGGTGTTCCTCAACACCTATTTTCCGCCGAACCAGCCGCGGCCGCGGCGCTGCTACGAGCTCGGACAGGCGATCCGCAAGTCGGTCGAAAGCTTCGCCGGCGACGCCCGTGTCGGCATCATCGCGTCGGGCGGCTTAAGCCACTTTCTGGTCGACGAGGATTTCGACCGCGCCATCCTCCAGGCGTGCGCCGACAAGGACGCGAAGTTCCTGCAAAACCTGCCGCGCAACAAGCTGCATTCCGGCAGTTCCGAGATTCTCAACTGGGTCGGAGTTGCCGGCGCCTGCGAGCATCTCGATCTGAACTGGTTCGAATACGTGCCGGGCTATCGCACGCCGGCTGGCACCGGCACTGGCTTGAGTTTTGCGAGTTGGGCGTAACTCCCTTCCGCGCGCCCAAAAGCGTCAGTTGCAAGGCTCCATCCCCTTTGCCTTGATCACCGGCGCGACCGAGGGCGAAATCAGGAAATCGATCAGCGCTCTCGCGGCGTCAGGATGTTCGGCGCTTTTGGCGATCGCAGCGGCGACGACTGTGATTTCCTGCAACTCCTCCGGCAGTGGTCCGATCAGGTCGACGCCTCGCACTACTACGATCTCGCTGATAAACTGAATGGCGATTTCGGCCTCTCCACGCGCGACCAGTTCGGCGCTCAGGCTGCCGTCGTTCAAGATCGACTTGGCCTTGACCTGATCAGCTATTCCCAGCCGTTCGATCACTATGGCGAAGTGCATACCGCTTCGGCCACCGACAGCCGGATCGGTATAGACGATCGATTTTGCTTCGAGCAGCGTACGTCTAACTGCTTCAACCGAACCTATGTCGGGTTTGGGCGCGCCGGCCCGCACGGCCACACCGATACGATTGGTGGCGATGTCGACCCAGCTATCGGCCGCGATCAAGCCTTCCTTCCGAATATCCTCGAGGCCGGGCGCGCCCAACACAATGACGTCCGTGCGATCGCCGCGCCGCAGACTGGCTTTGATCTGGCCCGGGGGACCGTAGGTGATCTTGAGCTTGCGCGCCGTCGCGCGTTCAATTTGCGGCGCGATATCCTGCAACACACCGCGCAGAATGTTGGAGCTCGCTATTCTGATTTCGTGCGGCAATTCAAATCTCGGGCGAGAACTCTGATTTAGGACGCATGCGGCCTATACATGCCGGCAGGAGCCAGTTTCGGACCAAGCCTACTCCTGCTGCAATCCGATCTGTTCGACGATCGGTTTCCAGCGCGCACTTTCCTCATCGAGATACCGCCTGGCGGCGGCGACATCCAGGTCGGCCACAACTTGAAAACCGGCGGCGCTAAAGCGCTCTTTAAGCGCCACACTCTGCAGCGCTTCCCGCGTCACTTCAGCAACTTTTGCGACGATCGTTGCGGGGGTCTTTGCCGGTGCGAACAGACCGACAAAAAGGCGTGCGATGAGTGCCGGGTATCCCTGCTCCGCAGCCGTCTCGATGTCGGTCATCGCGGCAAGGCGGTGATCCGATGCCACGGCGAGGATTCTGATCTGTCCCTGTCGATGCAATGCCAGGATGGCTTCGCTCATCATCGGCGTCGCGATGGGGATGTGACCAGCAATCACATCCGTCATCGCGGGATTGCCGCCTCTGTAGGGAACGTGTGTGATGTCCGGAGTATCAGTCAGGCGCTTGAAAAGCTCACCGGCGAGGTTCGAGACCGTACCGGCTCCCGCCGAACCATAACTGAGACGGCCGGGATTGCTCTTTGCATAGGCAACGAGTCCGCGCAGATCGGTGACGGGGACACTTGGGTTGACCACGATCGAGGCAATGGATTCGCAAATGATCGCGATCGGCTCAAAGCTCGCAATGGAATACGAAAGATTAGGCAGGATCGGACTGAGCACCATTTCGCTGGTCGTCCCGAACAGCAACGTATAACCGTCAGGCTCCGCGCGCGCAGCAAGCGCCGCGCCGATCGTTCCGCCGCCTCCTCCCACATTCTCGATAAAAGTCGGACCGAAGCCGTTGCCGACCGCATTACTCCACTCGCGGGCGATGATATCGACAACCCCGCCGGCGGGACGCGGCACGATCAGCTTGACGGCATGATCGGGATAGCCCGATTGAGCTCGGCTGGGTGGCGACGCCAAGGTGACCGCTGCCGAGGCCGCGCCCAATCGCAAAAGCTCGCGCCGGTTCATGACAAAGCCCTTAGTGGATTCAACATTCAGGCTTCGGCGTCGTCGATACTCGCCTCTTGCTCGCCGAATGGCATTTCGCTGCCAAGGCCTCGATTCCGCGCGCGTTGATAAATCCAGTGGCCAATGCCGGCGTCGAGCAATCCCAGTCCGGCGCACTCGTAGAGGATAATCTCGTCATCGGCAGCGCGGCCGGGCTTCTTCCCCGCGACGACGTCGCAAAGGTCCGCGACCACGTCGTTCATACCAAACCGGCGGCTGGCAACCAGACTGTCGAAAGGTTTGCGCGGCGGATCGTCCCCGAGTACCTGCTCGATCGCCGACAGGTACACGCGAGCACGCAAGACGGTCTGCTCATCGAATTCGCCGGGCGCCAACGACATCAACAACATGCCGGGTTCCAGCCAATCGGCTTCGAAAACGATGGTATTGCCCGATGTCGCCGTTATCGCGATGTCGGCGTTACGCACCGCCTCACGGCCGGAGCGACAAGGGATGATCTCGATGCCAAGTTTGGCGCCCATGGTTTCGCAGAAACGCCGGACATTCGCCGCGTCCCGGCTATAGACCTGCAGCTTTTTAATGGAGCGCACGGCGCAAACCGCCTGAGCCATGCCGCGGGCGTACCGGCCGGTGCCGATGATTCCGAGCGTGCTGGCGTCCGGGCGCGCCAAATGCTTTGCCGCGACACCGAAAGGCGCACTGGTGCGGATGGCGTGAAGATGGAAGTCGGAAATGATCGCCGACATCTTCATATCCGCCCAATCGAACAGGCAAATAACCTCTGATCGATTGGTTCCGCGATATCCGGAATATACGCGGACCGCCGCTACGCCAAGTTCGGGCACCATGCCCGGAATTATGCGAATATTGTGCCACAAGTGTCCGGGATGGGCCGGATGCGTCATGGTGTATCGCTTCATGTGATATGTCGTGCCATCTGACTGCTGCTGGAATACCCGCTCGATGACATCGACAGCTTCCTTGTAGGCGTCGCCGCCCTTCAAGGCTTCCTTCACGTCATGTTCGGTCAAAAAAAGCATGATCAACCCAGTTTGCCGCCAGCGTGTGCGTGAGGCTTCAGAATTCAGCGATGGTAACGATCTTATGGGAGTCGGCCTCGGACATCAGCCGAGCTCGGCGGACACGCAGGTGATGGCTGCTTGCGCTCCTCTACAAACAATGGAGGGCGCGCGCGGACCGGCGAGCTAGATCACGCCTTTGAGAAAGACGATCCAGGACAACGGCCAAATAACCGCCCACACCACTGCTTTGCCGTAGCTCAGCGTGCAATCGGCAGCGCACACGCCTGAACGGACCCACAGCTGGAATACCAGCGTCAGTAGCCCGATCGCGACGTAAACCCAAAAAAGTTTCCGTGCCACTTGTGCCTCCCGCTATCCGCCAGAATGCGCCCGATTTTCCCAGTCGGCAAATCGCCAGGCCGTGACGCGGCGCCGCACTTGGGCTAGTGCGTGTCGGCGAACATGGCCCACCATTCCATTTCATTGCTGAGCCCCGCCTTCGCTTCCGGAAACGACATTGCATCAGGCCTGCCGCCGCGCACGCCGTCCACCGCGAAGATCAGGGCAAAGTTCCTGTCGGCCCAGTAGATCTCGGCATGATCTTGATGAAGGTGAACCGCCAGATAGCCTTTGCCGTCCGGCAGAATATCGATCTGGTGGATTTCATTGTCGCTTCCGGAACCTTTGGCGGCCAAGGCGCGGGAAGAAATCGTCTCGTTCTCTCGGGTTAAGCCGAGAATATCCGTGACCATTTTGTTGATACTGTCGTCGGTCCCATACTGCGCGATCCAGCCCTTGATTTTGTCGCGCTGAACATCGGACAGCAAACGCTCCGCCGCAGCAACACTCGCGAAACGACCTGGAGCCGCCACGAGCAGAAAGCCAATCAGCGCGGCAGAACCGATCGACAAGATCGCCCGGCCCTGCCGAACTCCCATATTTTGTCTTCTGCGGAGCGGCAACGACTTAGGCGTGCGCCTTGCGCTGCGGATCGACAATCTTTTCCAGCTTGCCGAGCACGTGCATGCAAGGCATCACTTGCGCCAAGCTGGCATTAGGCTCGCGCTTTTCCTTGATCGCCGAGATGAATTCGCGATCTTCGAGCTCGATGCCGTCCATCGAAACGTCGACCTTGGACACGTCGATCTTGTTGTCCTTGCCGTCGGACAGGTCGTCGTAAAACGCCTTGAAAGTACCGTTGTCGCAGATATAGCGAAAGAACGAGCCGAGCGGGCCATCATTGTTGAAAGACAGCGACAGCGTCAGCACCGCGCCGGACGGCGTGCGCGCGACAATACCCATGTCCATGGCGATGTTGAGTTGCGGATGGATCGGCCCCTGCACGGCATAGCAGTCCGAAATATTCTCACCGGCCTGGTACTGGAACAGGTCGATGGTATGGGCGGCGTGGTGCCAGAGCAGATGGTCGGTCCAGCTTCGCGCATTACCGGCGGCGTTGATGTTCTTCCTTCGGAAGAAATAGGTCTGCACATCCATCTGCTGGATTTTCAGCTCGCCCTTCACGATCTTCTTGTGGACGTATTGATGGCTTGGATTGAAGCGCCGTACATGGCCGGCCATGGCGGTGACGCCGGTTTCCTTGGCGATCCTCGCCAGCGCCTCGGCATCTTCGACCGAGTCGGTGATCGGGATTTCGATCAGCACGTGTTTGCCGGCGCGCATCACCTGCTCGCCCTGGCGGAAATGCATCTTGGTCGGGGTGGTAAGTATCACCGCATCCGCGCGCTTGATGCCTTCGGACAGCTCACCGGTGTAATGCGGGATGCCGTATTTCTTGGCGACCTGGGCGGTGGAGTCCTGATTGCCGCCGACCAGTGACGTAATTTCCACATCGGCGATACGCTTGAGCGCGTCGAGATGTTTTTGACCGAACGCGCCTTGCCCCGCTACGCAGATTTTCATTGGATACCTCTTGCCCTTTAGCCCCGTCTTGGCCGGGCTAGTCCCGGCCGTCTCGATGAGCCGGGCACAATGCCCGCGCTATCGGGATGCGCGGGTCGAACCCGCGCATGACGCCGTGCGTGTTAGCTGCGAACCCGGTGAACTTTCGCACGCGTTGCGGCGCGCTTGTGCTTGACGGCGGTTTTGCGCTTGCGGTTCTCCAGAATGATGTGCCCGACTGCGGTGTTCGACGCCGGGACGGTATAGAAGCGGTAGACCTCGTCCACCTTGTCGTCGAGCGCGCCGCGCATAATCAGCCACATCACCATCTCGATGCCTTCGGCGCCGGCCTCGCGCATGTAATCGAGGTGCGGAATCTTGACCAGCTTTTGCGGATCCTTGGTCAGATTGTCGAGGAAGGCCTTGTCCCACTTGCTGTTGATGAGACCGGCGCGCGGCCCGGAAATCTGATGCGACAGGCCGCCGGTGCCGAAGATCACGACCCGCAGGTCGTCCGGATACGACTCCACCGCCCTACGGATCGCCTTGCCGAGCATGTAGCAGCGATGGCCGGTCGGCGGTGGATACATCACGACATTGACCGCGAGAGGAATGACCGGGCATGGCCAGTGCGAATTCTTGTCGACCTTACCGAACAGAAGATTCATCGGCACGGTCATGCCGTGATCGATTTCCATCTTGTTGCAGATGGTGAGATCGAATTCGTCGAGAATGACCGATTGCGCGATATGCGAGGCGAGCGCCGGGTGACCCTTCGCCACCGGTACCGGGCGCGGCCCCCAACCCTCGTCGGCCGGCGGAAATTCCGGCGCACAGCCGAGCGCGAAGGTCGGAATCATGTCGACCGAGAACGCCGAAGCGTGATCGTTATAGACGACGATGGCGACATCGGGCTTGGTCTCGCGCATCCAGGCTTGCGATTTCTCGAAGCCAGAGAAGACGCGCTTCCAATACGGCTCCTCAGTCTTGCCGTTGTCGAGCGCCGCGCCGATGGCGGGCACATGGGACGAACCTACGCCTGCGATGATCCTGGCCACGGTGTCACTTCCGTTTCTTTGATTTGGATTTGGATTTTGCCTTAGGCTTGGTCTTGGATTTTGTCTTCGCCGCGGCGGGTTTCTTGGCCGCACCGCTCGAGAGAAATTTTGACGGCGTGTTCTTGCCGGTACGCGAGCGATTGCCTTCGACGTTGCGACCGCCGTCGAGCATCATATTGGCATAGTCTTGCTGCGAGGCGCCGGTCATGTTGGCGGCGAGGTGCTGAAAGGAATGGCCGTCAGTCGCGCCGAGCTTGGCGGTGAAATAGATATTGCCGCCCAGCTCCAACATGCGGTTGTAATCGCGCTTGAGCACCGCTTCGGTCTGCTCCGGCGTCAACTTGAACTGCTTCACATACTCCGCCTCGTTCGCCTTGAAGGCCTTGCGATTCTCGTCCTTCATCAGCGACATGCAGAACATGTTGATGCCATAGCCCTGGCGGGAGCGTTCGGCATCGAACACGAACGTGCCGGGAATATCGTCATAATCGTGCTGTTCGCGGGCCATCGGCGTATCTCCCTACGACCTCACATATATAGCGCAGCAAAGCTTGGCAACGTAAGCGGCCTGCCTAGTCTCGAACCGCACTAAGCGTCATGCCCGGCTTTGTGCCGGGCATCCTGATAGGATTGGCAACGTTGTGCATTCGCGATCGGGATGGCCGGGTCGAGCCCGGCCATGACGCCAGCCCATCAGCTCCAATAAAGCCGCATCGGATTGTCTACCAGCAGCGCCTGTTGCAAGGCCGTGGTAGGGGCGATTTTTGGGACGAAATCGACCAGCACGCCATCGTCGGGCGCCTCCCGCTTCATGTTGGGATGCGGCCAATCAGTACCCCAGATCACCCGATCCGGGAAATGCTCGACCAGCGCGCGGCCGAACGGCACAACGTCGTCGAACGGCGAGCCGGCGACCGTCATGCGCTCGGGCGCCGTTGTTTTCACCCAAAAATTCTTGTGCTTGTCCATAAGCTTGTGAAAGCGCTGGTTCTCCGGATGATCGACGCCTTTGCGCACATCGGGCGTGCCCATGTGATCGACCACGACGGTGGTGGGCAGCGCCGTGAAAAAGTCCTCCAGTTCCGGCAGATCCGGCATTTCGAAATAGACCACGATGTGCCAGCCGAGCTTGTCCACTCGCGCGGCGATACGCTGCAATACGTCGCGCGGCGTGAAATCGACCAGCCGCTTGAGAAAATTGAAGCGCACCCCGCGCACGCCGGCCTTGTCCATCCATTTCAGGCTATCGTCGGTGACCTCTTCGCCCACAAAGGCCACGCCCTTGGCCCTTCCCTCCGCGGCATCGAGCGCATCGACCATCGCCCGGTTATCCTTGCTGTGACACGACGCCTGCACGATGACGTTCTTGTCGAGGCCGAGAAAGTCACGCAGCGCGAACAGCCTTTCCTTCGGCGCATCGCACGGCGTGTATTTACGCTCTGGCGCGTAGGGAAATTTGCTTGCCGGCCCGAACACATGGCAATGCGCGTCAACCGCGCCGTGCGGCGGTTTGAATTTCGGCTTCGACGGATTGGGGTGGAACGGAATGTAACCCGGACTCATCGGCACCAGAGCTTCTCCTTCGTCATTTAGCGTAGGGCCCAAAGCGATGCTGCAACCACAGCAGCGCAAAGCCGAAGATGGGGATAAAAATGTCCGTATAGAGGATCACGCCGGCATTACCAGACGCAAAATTGTGGGCGTGTACGATCTGATAAATATGCCCGCCGGCAGCACCAAGCAAAAACGCAGCGGGGCCGACCACTGCCGCGAGGCGAAGATCAAAGCTGCGACGGGAAGCAAGAAAACCCACGATAGCAAAGCCGAGGCTGGCAAAACCAACTTCCGCCTGAAACGGGCTGTCGTCCCAGCCGATCATGCGCGCGGCCATCGCGCCAAAAAACGTGTGCACCACAAAATTGTACAGATAGCTGAACCCGATTGAGAACAGCAGAAAGTAGGAAAAAAGCGCTTCGATTACGACGGGCGCGGTGAGCGGCTTCTGCGCGCCCAGGAGCGAAATGATCGAGGCCATCGATCCGATGACCAGAAATGTCAGTGTAAAGTTGCTTAGGGCGAAGCGTATGACGTCTGCCATGGCGCTGTCTTCCGGGTCCGCGGCCTAGACGAGTTCCAGCGCCAGCGACACGCCCTGCCCAACCCCCACGCACATCGTCGCCAGCGCGCGCTTGCCGCCCATCTTTTCCAGCCCGTGCACCGCAGTCAGCGTCAGCCGCGCGCCCGACATGCCGAGCGGATGACCGAGCGCGATCGGCACCGCCGTGCGGATTGACGTATTCGGCATCTTCGGCAACGCCGAGCTGGCGCAGCACGGCGATACCCTGCGCGGCAAACGCCTCGTTGAGCTCGATCAGATCGAAGTCGCCGATCTTGAGCTTGAGTTGTTCCATCAACTTGCGCGTCGATGGCACCGGGCCGATGCCCATTATGCGCGGCGGCACGCCGGCCGACGCCATGCCGAGCACGCGTGCGCGGGCTTTCAGGCCGTGCGCCTTCACGGCGTCCTCGCTGGCAAGAATGATGGCCGCGGCGCCGTCATTGATGCCGGACGCATTGCCCGCCGTAACGGTGCCGGGATTGCGCGCGATTGGCTTGAGCTTTTGCAGGTTCTCGATCGTGGTGTCGGGGCGCGGATGCTCGTCCTCTTTGACGACGATCGGTCCTGCTTTGCCCCCCGGCACTTCGACCGGAACGATCTCCTTGGCGAAATAGCCGGTAGCGATGGCGCTCGCGGCGCGCTGCTGCGAGCGCAGCGCGAAGGCATCCTGATCCTTGCGCTCGACCTGGAAATCCTGCGCCACGTTCTCCGCCGTCTCCGCCATCGAGTCGACGCCGTATTGCGCCTTGAGCAGCGAATTGATGAAGCGCCAGCCGAGTGTCGTGTCGAAAACCTCGGCCGAGCGCGAGAACGCCTCCGTGGCCTTGCCCATGACGAACGGCGCGCGCGTCATCGACTCAACGCCGCCGGCGATGGCAAAATCCATCTCGCCGGAGCGGATGGCGCGGGCAGCGTCACCGACGGCGTTCAGTCCGGAGGCACAGAGTCGGTTCACAGTGACGCCGGGGATGGTGTCGGGCAGGCCGGCCAGCAACAGCGCCATGCGGGCGACATTGCGGTTGTCCTCGCCGGACTGGTTGGCGCAGCCGTAGAACACTTCGTCGAGCCGCGACCAATCGGCTTTGTCATTGCGGGCGACCAGCGCCCTGATCGGGACCGCGGCGAGGTCGTCGGTCCGCACCTTGGCGAGCGCGCCGCCATAACGGCCAATGGCCGTGCGTGCCGCATCGCAAATAAAGACCTCTCGCATCGGACGCTCCTCGAGCCTTACTGCGCCGGTTCGGCTATTTACGGGGCACTATAGACAGGTTCAAATGGCCGCCGCCACCGCGGGATATGCATGACAAAAACCGCCGCATCCACGGAATTTGCCGGTCTGCCGCCGACACTGCGCGCGGCACGGCACGGCGCAGTCGCGGTCTTGACGCTGGCGCGACCGGAAAAACGCAACGCGCTTGACGACGCCACTGTCGCGGGCATCGAAAAATTCTTCTCCTCGATCCCGAACGGCATCGCCGCCGCGGTGCTCGCCGGCGACGGCCAGCATTTCAGCGCTGGCCTCGATCTTTCCGAACTGACCGAACGTGACGTGGCTGCCGGCATCGAGCACTCGCGGTCCTGGCATCGCGCCTTCGCGGCGATCGAGTTCGGCAAAGTTCCGGTGGTCGCCGTGCTGCATGGCGCCGTGGTCGGCGGCGGCCTCGAACTCGCCGCCGCGACACACGTCCGTGTGGCGGAGCACTCGGCTTATTATGCGTTGCCGGAATCGAGCCGAGGCATATTCGTCGGCGGCGGCGGCTCGGTGCGCTTGCCGCCGCTGATCGGCACCGCGCGCATGATGGATATGATGCTCACCGGCCGCACGCTGTCCGCCGAAGAAGGCCAGGCGATCGGGCTCACCCAATACCTCGTCGGCAACGGCGAAGGTTTTGCCAAGGGACTCGAGCTTGCCACCAAGATCGCCGGCAATGCGCCGTTCACGAATTACGCGGTGATGCACGTGCTGCCGCGCATCGCCCAAAGCGATCCCGCCACCGGATACGCCACCGAGGCTTTGACCGCGGCGATCGCGCAGGGCGAAGGCGAGGCCAAAGCGCGGCTCAAGGCATTTCTGGAAAAGCGCGGGCCAAAGGTCATGCGCAACTAGGCCATGACTAGCACCCTCGAAAAGAACCCTTCCGGGGCAAGCCGACCGCCGTTGCGGCCAGTGCAACTCGGGGCCCCCGATGTCTTGGTCGAGCGCCGCAGCGACGGCACCATCCTGCTGCGCTCACCGCATGCGCTGCGGCCTTTTGCGAAAAACCTCACCGAGCGCCTCGTGCACTGGGCGAAGGCAGCACCCGAGCGCGTATTCCTGGCGCAACGCGATGCCGCCGGCGCATGGCGCACGCTGACTTACGCGCAAACGCTCGCGGCGGTCCGCGCCGTCGCCGCGGCGCTGCTGGAACGCGATCTTTCGCCCGAGCGCCCTATCGCCATTCTCTCCGGCAACGATATCGAGCACGCACTGCTGGGCCTCGGCGCAATGCATGTCGGTATTCCTTATGCGCCGATTTCGGTGCCCTATTCGTTGATGTCCCAGGATTTCGGTAAGCTCAAAAGTATCATCGATATTCTGACGCCCGGCCTCATTTTCGCAGCTAACGGAACCGCATTCGCGCGCGCCATTGCCGCCGCCGTGCCACCTGGAGTCGAAGTCGTCGTTACCCTAAATCCACCGGCCAGCCCGCAAGTGACGCTATTCGACACCTTAATGAACAGCCAGCCGACCGCGGCTGTCGACGCAGCGCACGCCCAGGTCGACCACAACACCATCGCGAAAATCCTGTTTACCTCCGGCTCGACCGGCATGCCCAAGGGCGTCATCAATACTCAGCGCATGCTGTGCGCCAATCAATCGATGATCAGCGCCGGCCTCGCCTTCATCCGCGACGAGCCGCCGGTGCTGGTCGACTGGCCACCGTGGAATCACACTTTTGGCGGCAACCACGATTTCGGCATGGTGCTCGACAACGGCGGCTCGTTTTACATCGACGAAGGCAAGCCGCTGCCGGGCGCCATAGAGGCGACTGTGCGTAACCTGCGCGACATTGCGCCGACGATTTATCTCAATGTGCCGAAGGGCTTTGAGATGCTGCTGCCCTATATGCGAAGCGACGGCGCGCTGCGCGAACGCTTTTTCAGCAGGCTCAAGGTGATGTTCTATGCCGGCGCGAGTCTCGCCCAGCACGTGCGCGACGAATTGCAGGAGATCGCGGTTGCAACCACAGGCGAGCGGATCATCTTCATCTCCAGCCTCGGTTCGACCGAAACCGCGCCGGCCGCCATCGCCTGTTCGTGGGAAAGCGAACACGCTGGCAATATCGGCCTGCCGCTGCCCGGCATGGACCTGAAGCTTGTGCCGCATGACGGCAAGCTTGAAGCGCGAATGAAAGGTCCCAACATCACGCCCGGCTATTGGCGCGCACCGAAGCTCACGGCAGAGGCTTTCGACGACGAGGGCTTCTACAAGATTGGCGACGCGCTCAAATTCGCCGATCCGGCCGACCCTAAAAAAGGCCTGCTATTCGACGGCCGGCTCGCCGAGGATTTCAAGCTCGCGACCGGCACTTGGGTCAGCGTCGGGCCGTTGCGCGCCGCGTTCATCGCCCACTTCGCTCCTTTAGCGCGGGACGTCGTGCTCGCGGGCGCCGATCGCGACGACATCGCGGCGCTGGTGTTTCCCGATCTCGACGCCTGCCGCAAGCTCGCACCCAACCTCGCCGCCGATATCCCGGCCGCCGTGCTGCTGGCCGATCCACGCGTGACCGCGGAGTACGGTCGCCTGCTCAGCGCGCTTGCTGCTGGAGGCCGCGGATCGTCGAGCCAAATCCGCCGCGCCGTGCTCCTGGCCGAGCCGCCATCGCTCGATATCGGCGAAATGACCGACAAGGGCTCGATCAACCAACGCGCGGTGCTTGCCAACCGCGCGGCGCTGGTTGAAGAGCTTTACGCGGACGTGTCGCCGCGCCATGTCATCGTCGCGAAATCATTGCAAGCCGCAAAGTGAGCTGAGAATGGACATTCGGGGACACGCCGCAATCGTAACCGGAGGCGCGTCGGGGCTTGGCGCCGCGACCGCCGAAATGCTGGCCGAGGCCGGCGCCAAGGTGACGATCCTCGACGTCAATGACGAAGGCGCCCGCGCCATCGCCAACAAGATCGCAGGGCTTGCCGTGCATTGCGACGTCACCGATGCCGAGGGCACCGCCAAGGCCGTCGCGGCGGCCAAAGACAGGCACGGCGTCGCGCGCATCATCATCAATTGCGCCGGCATCGGGCCGGCCAGGCGCATCGTCGGCCGCGATGGGCCGATGCCGCTCGAAGATTTCGCCCGCGTCATCCAGATCAACCTGATCGGCACCTTCAATGTGATGCGGCTCACCGGCGCGGCCATGCAGACGCTCGACACGTTACAGGACGGCGAGCGCGGCATTATCGTCTGCACCGCATCGGTCGCGGCTTACGAAGGCCAGATCGGCCAAGCCGCCTACGCGGCGTCGAAGGGCGGCGTGGTGGCGCTGGTGATGCCGGCGGCGCGCGAGTTCGCGCAGTTCGGTATCCGCGTCAACGCCGTCGCGCCGGGAATTTTCTCGACCCCGATGCTGCACGCGCTCCCGGAAGCCGCCCAGCAAAGCCTTGCCACCTCGGTGCCGTTCCCAAAGCTGCTCGGCACACCGCCGCAATATGCTTCCTTGGTACGCCACATGATCGAGAACCGCTATCTCAACGGCGAAGTGATCCGGCTCGACGGGGCGCTGCGCATGGCGCCGCGCTGATCGTACGCAACCATGCTCAGCAACATCCGCACCACCCGCATTGAATGGGGCGACTGCGATCCGGCGGGGATCGTGTTCTATCCGCGCTATTTCGAAATATTCGACACGTCGACGACGATGCTGGTCGAACGCGCCACCGGCATGAAGAAGATCGAATACCTTAAAGCTTATGATCTTGCCGGGCACCCGGTGGTGGAAACCCGGGCGCGCTTTAGAATTCCGACGCGGTTTGGCGATGAGGTTGAGATCGAGACCAAGCTCGCGTCCTGCGGCCGGTCGAGCTTCAAACTCGAGCATCGTCTCACGCTCGCCGGCGCGCTCGCGGTCGAAGGCACCGAGACGCGGGTCTGGGTAGGCCGTGACCCCGGCGATCCGGCGCGGATGCAATCGCGGCCGATACCCGCCGAGGTGGTCGCGCGGCTCACCGGAACGCCCGTTCCGTCGGGATGACGGAACAGAAACACAGTGCTAGAAGCCTTGCCAACACTAGGGAGATACGTCCATGCGGGTTGACGCGTACACGCACTTTTTTCCGAAAAAATTCTTCGACAAGCTCAATGAAGTCGCCGGCGACTACAAGGACATGGGCAAGCGCATCCGCTCGCTGCCGGCCCTGTTCGACATCGATGTGCGCAAGAAGATCGTCGACGGTCACAAGGACTATCAGCAAATCCTGTCCTATCCGCAGCCGCCGATCGAGCGCTTCGCCAAGACGCCGCAGGATATCGACGAGTTCTGCAAGATCATCAACGACGGCTTCGCCGAACTGATCGCCAAGGAGAAGGATCACTTCCCCGGCTGGGTGGCGCAGGTTTCGCTGGCTTCGCCCGACGCCGGCGTCGCCGAGACCGAGCGCGCCATGAAGATGGGTGCGCTAGGCGTGCAAATCTACACCAACGTCGCCGGCAAGCCGATCGACCGCCCCGAATACGCGCCGTTCTGGAAAAAGCTCAACGAGCTCGGCGCGCCGATCTGGATTCATCCCGCGCGCGGCGCCGAAACCCCGGACTATCTCGACGAGAAGAAGTCGCTCTACGAAATCTGGTGGACCATCGGCTGGTCCTACGAGACCGCCGCCGCCATGCTGCGGCTGGTTTATTCCAAGATCATGGACAACCACCCCAACCTGAAAATCATCACCCATCACTTCGCCGGCATCGTGCCGATGCTGGAAGGCAGGCTCGGACCGGGCAATGACGTGATGGGCAACCGCACCACGGACGAGGATTACGTCGGACTGCGCAAGAGCCTGAAGAAGCGTCCACTCGACTATTTCAAGAACGACTTCTGGGCCGACACCGCTGCCTTCACCGCCGTGCCGGCGACCAAGTGCGGCATGGAATTCTTCCCGACCGACAAGCTCGTGTTCGCCTCGGATTGTCCGTTCGATCCCGAGGGCGGCACGATGTTCCCGCGGGTGACGCTGCAAATCCTCGAATTGCTGAAGATGGACAAGGTGACCAGCGACAAGATTTTTTACAAGAACCTCGAAGCCGTCACCGGCAAGAAGCTGGTAAAATAATGATCCTCCCCCGCAAGCGGGGGAGGAATTCCATCACAGCCCGGCGATTTTTACCGCGTCCAGGTGATCGCGCAGAATGCGCGGCATTTCGCCGGGCGGCGTGCGGCCGAAGCCGCAATAAGCGGCAAGACCGAACTCGGGAAGATATTTGTGCGCCGCCGCCACGCGCTCTTTCAGCGTCGCCATGCTATGAATCGCACCGAGATAGACCCGTGCACCCTTGGCGTTGAGCCCGGCGAGCGGCGCATAAAACGCGTCGTCGTTGCGGTCGAGCGTCGGAATATGGATCCAGTCGATACGTCGCGTAATGGCGGCGTTTACCGCATTGATCAATTCAACCGGACGGCTGAGGTCGGCGGGCGCGAACGCCGGCCAGCCGCCAAACGTACCGAAGCAGTAATGAAAGCCGAGTGCGACATCCTGCGGGACCAGATTGGATAGTCGCGCGATCGCCGGCACGTGCGCCGCCACTTCGAGCTCTGACGGCACGTCCTTGCCGGCGCCGCAAACCGCCTGCAATTCCCAGGCGCAATCCCACTGAATCGCCAAATCCTGGTGCGGAATCTTGTCGGCGATCGCGGCGACTTCGGCTGCCAGCGCTGCCTCAAAACCCGGCCTGATGCGCGGCAGGTCGGCGGGATCGGGAAAATACAGCGGCCTGATCACGCTGTTGACCATCGGAATGGAGATCTGGAACCGCACGCCTTCGGGCAACACACGTTTCTCGCGCAAAGTCCGAAAGACGAAATACGAGTTGATTGCATCTCGCGCGTAGCCGAGACGCGAGCCGGGATTGCCGAACCGCACGCGCTCGACGCCCGGCTTCACCCTGAATTGCCAGGAATTGTCACGGCCGCGTGGCAGCAATTGTTCGACGCCATCAACCGGTTGCGGCCGGCGTATCGTTTCCAGATCGAGGTGGCCGTTGAAAATCTGATAGCCGAGCCGGTTGACCCAGGAGCGGCGCTCGCCGACCTCGCCATCCGGCAGCGCGGGAAGATAAGGGGCCAGCGCGCCACCAAAGGTCCGCATCACCTCCTCGACCGTGTCCAACGGCACGCTACCCACAAGAAGAAGACTATTTCCCATCTATCCGGTCCCTTTTGTCGTGTTTTTTGCTAGCGTCCGTCACCATGGAAGCTGCCCGCCCCATCATGCCTGACGACGCCGCTCCTGCAACCGAGGCGCCGGCGCGCGTCTCCCCCATGATGGAGCAATATATCGAGATCAAGGCCGCCAATCCGGATTGCCTCTTGTTCTACCGGATGGGCGACTTCTACGAATTGTTCTTCGACGACGCCGAAACCGCCTCGCGCGCGCTCGGAATTGTATTGACCAAGCGCGGCAAATATCTCGGCCGCGATATTCCGATGTGCGGCGTGCCAATCGAGCGTGCCGACGACTATCTGCATCGCCTGATCGCGCTCGGACACCGGGTCGCCGTGTGCGAGCAACTCGAAGATCCCGCCGAGGCGCGCAAGCGCGGCGGCAAAAGCGTGGTGCGCCGCGACGTGGTGCGGCTGGTGACGCCGGGCACGCTGACTGAAGATTTGCTGCTCGACGCCCGGCGCAACAACTACCTTCTGGCGCTGTCGCGCTCGCGCGTCTCTTCCAGCGAAGACCGCTTCGCGCTGGCCTGGATCGATATTTCTACCGGCGAATTCCACGTGGCCGAATGCGACCCCGGCGCGCTTTCAGCCGAAATCGCCCGCATCGAACCGGGCGAGGTCATTGTCTCAGACGCCCTCTACGCCGACACCGAATTCGCCCCGACACTGCGCACCATAGCGGCGGTGACGCCGCTCACCCGCGACGTGTTCGATGGCGCTACGGCAGAGCGCCGTCTTGCAGCGTTTTTCGGGGTGGCAACCACGGCTTCGTTCGGCGCGTTCTCGCGCGTCGAGGTCGCGGCAGCCGCAGCAGCCGTGACCTACGTCGAGCGCACGCAACTCGGCAAGCGCCCGCCCTTGTCGCCGCCGGTTCGCGAAGCCGCCGGCGCTACACTCCAGATCGATCAGTCGACGCGCAGCAATCTAGAACTCGTTCGCACTTTGTCGGGGGAGCGGCGCGGCTCGCTCCTCGCCGCCATCGACCGCACGGTGACGGCGGCGGCCTCGCGGCTCCTCGCGCAGCGGCTCGCGGCACCGCTGACCGATCCAGCCGAAATCGCAAACAGGCTCGATGCCGTCACGGCCTTCGTCAACGACAGCGCGACGCGTAATGAGCTGCGCCTTGGGCTGAAAGCAGTTCCCGATCTCGCCCGCGCACTTGCCCGCATCGTCATTGGCCGCGGCGGGCCGCGTGACCTTGCCGCAATCCGTGACGGGATTTATGCCGCCGGAGAATTCGCCAAAAGGCTTTCAGCTCCCGCCACGGTGCCTCGCGACCTTACCGACGCCATCGCAGGGTTGCGCAAGCCCGACGCCGCCATCGCGGCGCAACTTGCGGACGCACTGGACGCCGAACTGCCGGCGTTCCGCCGCGACGGCGGCTTTGTCCGCGCCGGCTACGACGCCGCGCTCGATGAGGCCCGCGGGCTGCGCGATGAATCGCGCCGCGTCATCGCCGCGCTTCAGGTCAAATATGCCGAGACCGCCGGCGTCCGCGCGCTGAAGATCCGGCACAACAACGTGCTCGGCTATTTTGTCGACGTCACTGCCCAGCATGGCGACAAGCTGATGACGGCGCCGCTCAATGCCACGTTCATCCATCGGCAAACCACCGCCGGACAGGTGCGCTTCACCACCACCGAGCTCGGCGAGCTCGAGGCCAAGATCGCAAATGCCGCCGAGCGGGCGCTGGCGATGGAATTTGAAATATTCGACCGCCTGGCCGCCATGGTCACCGCAGCGACCGCGGCCATCAAGCTCGCCGCGGAGGCGCTTGCCGTGGTCGACGTGGCAACGGCACTCGCGGCGCTCGCAGTGGAGCGCGACTACGTGCGCCCCACTGTCGACGGCACGCTCGCATTTGTGATCAGCGGCGGACGCCATCCGGTGGTGGAGCAGGCGCTGGGCAAAGACGGCGGACCGTTCGTCGCCAACGATTGCGATCTCTCCCCGCCGCCAGTCGATGCGGGAGCCGGACGCATCTGGCTCGTCACTGGACCGAACATGGCAGGCAAATCGACCTTCCTGCGGCAGAACGCGCTGATTGCCGTGCTTGCGCAAATGGGCAGTTTCGTTCCGGCACGCACCGCGCATATCGGCGTGGTTGACCGGCTGTTCTCGAGAGTTGGCGCCGCCGACGATCTCGCCCGCGGCCACTCAACCTTCATGGTCGAGATGGTCGAGACCGCGGCGATCCTCAATCAGGCCGGTGAGCGCGCCCTCGTTATTCTCGATGAAATCGGCCGCGGCACCGCGACGTTCGACGGCCTGTCGATCGCCTGGGCGACCATCGAGCACCTACATGAGAGCAATCGCTGCCGCACCTTGTTCGCCACCCATTTCCACGAAATGACGGCGCTTGCGGCCAAGCTCAACCGCATCCACAACGCCACCATGCGGGTCAAGGAATGGCAGGGCGACGTAGTGTTCCTGCACGAAGTCGTCGCCGGCGCCGCCGACCGTTCCTATGGCATCCAGGTGGCGAAGCTTGCCGGCCTGCCGCCGAGCGTCATCGAGCGCGCCAAGCTGGTGCTGGCGCAGATCGAAGCCGAGGATCGCACCTCGCCGGCCCGCAAACTGATCGACGACCTGCCGCTGTTCGCCGCCACGCGGCCCGCGCCCGCCGCGGTATCGCCGCACGAGCGTGCGCTCAACGCGCTGGTCGAGGTGCTTGCGGCATTGCATCCGGACGAAATGTCGCCGCGCGATGCGCTCGAAGCACTTTATGCGCTCAAGGCGCAACTCCCGAAAGCGAAGGCCTGACCCTGCGGGCAACCCACAGCAGCACGCTCCAGCCGATGCAGACAACAAGCCCGATCGTGAGCCCAAACCACGAACCGAGCGGCACGACGAGAAAGTGTGCGACCAGAAACCCGAGCCAAAGCCCGACCAGAGCGATCTGCGCGTGCGCAAACATGCTGGCCGCCGCCTTGCCGCCGACGCGGGGATGCAGGATCACGATTGAACTCGCCATCACAATCGGGAACACGGCGAACACGCCGGAAGCAAACGAGCCGATGCTGTAGCTCGCCGTGGTGACGATCACGACCACCAACGCGGCGGTGATGGCGCGGAGCGGAATATCGTAGGCCGTGCGCAGGAATTTTGCCGGCGGTCCGGAAGTCCGATAGCGCCAGCTCAGCGGAATCGTCGCACCGAACACGACGACGTTGAGCAGGAATGCACTGAGCGGCGTCCAGACAACAAGACGCAAAGCGGCGGCTCCGGCGAACCATATGATCAGCGCAATGGTGAGACTGAAAATAAGTCCGTGGCGCTGCGCCAGTACCGTATAGACCAGTGCAAAGATGGAAACCGAAGCGGTTGCCGCCGCGCTGCCGACGGCGCTCGCCGCGATGAAGCCCGGCGGATGCTCGATGGCGAGGATGATATACGCGGCGCTGGCCGCAGTCGGCAGCGCGGCAATCAGCGCGCCGATGAAGGGACCCGAGCGCTCGACCGTGATCGAAACAATGACAACAATAAAGGCTGTCATCGCCATCTTGCTGGCGAGCTCGATCAGAAACATCAGTTCGGGAGACATCCAGATTCTCACTCACCGGTCTCGTCATTGCCGGGCTTGTCCCGGCAATCCCGATCGCCTGGCTCGGCGTTTCAAGGATCGGGATGCGCGGGTCAAGTCGGCGCATGACGCGCCCGATAGTTCAAGCTCGTTTCAAGCTCACCTCGACCGGGGGTCCGCTTTTGATCGTCTGATAGACCACGCAGTAGCGCTCGGTGAGTTTGAGAAGCTGATCGAGCTTGTCCTGCGGCGCGTCGGTATCAATGTCGAAGCGCAGGCGAATTTGCGCGAAGCCGACCGGCGCGTCCTTGGCGACACCGAGCGTGCCGCGGAAATCGAGATCGCCTTCGACCGACACGATCGCGGATTTGAGCGGAATATCAATCGCGGTGGCGACAGCCTTCAGGGTCACGCCGGCGCAGGCGACGAGCGCTTCAAGCAGCATGTCGCCCGAGCATAGCTCCATGCCCGAGCCGCCGGTCGCGGGGTGCAGGCCGGCAACCGCGAGCGCGCGGCCGGTCTCGACCTTGCAGGCGATATTGGCGTCGTCGATCGCGCCCTTGGCTTTTAGCGTAATCAAGCCGGCCTTGGGATCGGCCTTGTAGCGCTCCTTGATCGGCGCCTGCATCGCGCGCAGTCCGGCGGCGTCCATGGCTCTCTCCTCAACGTCCTGTCATTGCCCGCGAAGGCGGGCAATCCAGTAGCCACTGGCGGTCATCGTGTCCACCCGGCGCCACCGATTATTGGATCGTCCGTATTTGTGGACGATAACCGCCTCACCACCACAATGCCGCGCCGGCGCTGGTTTTCGTCTCGCCCTCGGCGCCGCTTACGGCGCGATTGAGCGAGCGGTCGAGCGCTGTGAGCACGCGGCGCTTGACGAAATCGAAGGCGGCCGACTGGCGGTCGCGCGGCCGCGGCAGATCGACATCGATCTCGTCGAAGATGCGGCCGGGGCGCGGGCACATCACCATGACCCGATCGGCGAGCACGATCGCTTCGTCGACGTCGTGAGTGACCAGGATCAAAGTCGGCTTGGCGTCGGCCCACAGATCGAGCAGGTGGTCCTGCAAGTCGGTGCGGGTGAAGGCGTCAAGCGCCGAGAACGGTTCGTCGAGCAGCAGCACTTGCGGCCGCGGCACCAGCGCGCGGGCGATGGCGACGCGCTGCGCCTGGCCGCCGGACAGTTCACGCGGCCACATGCTTGCCTTGTCGACGAGGCCGACGCGCTTGAGCGCGACAGCGACGCGTTGCGCGCGCTCCGCCTTCGGCCGGTCGCCGAGTCCGAAGCCGACATTGTCGGCGACCTTGAGCCAGGGCAAGAGCCGTGGCTCCTGGAAAATGATGCCGATCTTCTCGTGCGGCGCGGTGATGCGCTCGCCGTCGAGCGTGATTGTGCCTTCGCTCGCTGAATCGAGTCCGCCGATGGCGCGCAACAGCGTCGACTTTCCGCAACCCGAACCGCCGATCACGGCAACGATTTCGCCGAGCTCGACGTCGAGCGTCACGCCGCCGAGCGCATGCACGCCGTTGGGATAGGTTTTGCCGACGCGTTCGAGTGCGAGCATTGTCAGCTTTTCACTTTGCGCATGATCTTATCCGAAAACCGGTATGCACTTTTCGGGATCATGCGCTAATCCGACCGCACGACGTCTTCCCAGCGCAGGAACGGCGCGGCGATAAGCGCGATCAGCCAATCGGACGCCTTTCCGACGATGGCGAAGGCGACGATGGCTGCTACGATTTCCGCCGGCTTGCCGAGTTGCTGGCCGTCGATCAGAAGATAACCGAGCCCTGACGATGCGCCCATCAGCTCTGCGGCAACCACGAACATCCAGCCGAGCCCAAGCCCCGAGCGCAGCGAAATGACATAAGCCGGCAACACCGCCGGCAGCAGAATCCGCCGCACCATCTCGAAATCGGACAGCCGGAACGCGCGCCCGACTTCGACCAGTTTGCGATCGACAGACTGGATCGCGCCCATCAGCCCGAGATAGACCGGAAAGAAAACGCCGACCGCGATCAGCGTCACTTTCGACGCTTCGAAAATGCCGAGCCAGAGGATGAACAACGGTATCCAGGCAATCGAAGGGATTGCGCGCAGTGCTTGCAAGCTCGGATCGAGCAGGCGCCGTACCCACGGCGAATAGCCGGCCGCGGCGCCGATGATGGTGGCAACGGTAACGCCAATACCGAAACCCGCAGCGACGCGCGCCAATGTCACCAGCGTGTCGCGCTGCAATTCGCCGCTGCGGGCCAGTTCGACGAAAGTGGCGAAGATGACCGACGGCGGCGGCGCCAGCCGGCCGCTGGCCCAACCCATGCGCACGACGAATTCCCACCCGATCGCGAGCGTGACCGGAAGTATCAGGCCAAGCGCCGGCCGCGCCAGGCGCGTCCAGCGTTTGCCCCCACTCTGCTGCGCCGGGATCGCCCCGTCCGTGGTGTTTTGCGCGGCAACCGTCATGGCCACAAGAGACATGGGCCCCGCCACAAAATCAATGCGCCAAAACAGACCGTCACACAGCGACGTAGCGGTCGTCGACCAGATCGTTGAGTGTCTGCTTCACGTCGACATTGGCCTGGATCACGCCAGCCTGCTGCAGCGCCAGGCCCGCTTGCAGGATAGTTTCGCGCTGCTGCGGGCCGATCTTGTTGAAAGTCAGATCGGTGCGTTCCTTGAGCTGGATGTCCACCACAGCATCCGGCAGCTTGGTGACATCGATGAAGGCGTGCTTTTCATCGTCATAGTGACCGAGACAGTATTTGCGCGCCTGTTCGTAGATCGCAATCACGCGCTTGGTCAGGTCGGGATAGGTTTTGAGGAAGTCCTCGGTGGAATTGAGGATGCCGTAGGTATTGGCGTCCTTGTTGCGATAGAACAGCCGCGCGCCGTCTTCGACCTGCGCGGCCGCCATCATCGGATCGAGGCCGGCCCAAGCATCGACGTCGCCGCGAATGAGCGCGATCTTGCCATCTGGGTGCTGCAACAACACCGGCTGGATATCTTTTTCGCTGAGTCCCACCGAAAGCAATGCGCGCACCAGAAAAATGTGCGGATCGGTACCTCGTGTCACAGCGACGCGCTTGCCTTTGAGATCCTCGATCTTGTTGATCGCCGTGTCCTTGCGCGTCACCAGCGCCGTCCACTCCGGGCGGGAATAGACGTAAATCGACTTGATCGGGTTGCCGTTGATCCTGGCCAGGAGCGCTGCGGAGCCTGCGGTCGAGCCGAAATCGATCGAGCCGGCGTTGAGGAATTCGAGCGCTTTGTTGGAGCCAAGTGACTGCACCCAGCGGATGCCGATGCTATCCTTTTCGAATTCTTTTTCGAGCAGACCCTGTTGCCTGAGCACCATCGAGACCGGATTATAGGTCGCCCAGTCGATGCGGATTTCCGACGGTTTTCCGGCGGCGCGCGCAAGGCTTGGCGGCAACAGACCGGCGCCGATAGCGCTCGCGACAAAACTGCGGCGTGAAAGCATGACAAACCTCCGGCTGTGGCATTGCATCGGCGCGTCAGTTCAGGATCGACGCTGGTTTTATCCTTTAGGAAAACCCGTAATAGCGGTCAATTAGAAATAATTACTCTGTATAGGCAATAACTGAGAATTATCGTCTAGAGCCAACGGGACCGGCATCGCTGCATTCCCCACGAGCGCCCGCACTGTACGATGACATCACCCGCCGGCTCCGCTATGGCGATAGCATGATGTTAGACAGCCAACGTTCGGCGCGCGTCGACGTCGAGCTCATCGACGCGCCGGCGATCGTTGCCGATCTCAAGGCGCTGGCGAAGACAACCATCGGCCGCGAGCGCGAATTGCGTACCGCCGTGGCGCAGCGGCTCAAGCTCGCGCTCACGCAAGCCCGCGCGCGCGCCGAGCAATTGCTGCTTAAGGACCGCCACGGCCGCCGCTGCGCCGAGCAGCTATGCCAGATGCAGGACGACATCATCCGTATTCTGTTCGAATTCATCGGCAGCGAGATCTATCCGTCTCAGGCACCATCCGAAGCCGAGCACATGGCCGTGATCGCCACCGGTGGCTATGGCCGCGGGTTACTGGCGCCGGGCTCCGACATCGATCTGCTATTTCTCTTGCCCTACAAGCAGACCGCATGGGGCGAATCCGTCGCCGAGGCGTTGCTGTACTGCCTGTGGGACATGGGACTGAAGGTCGGCCACGCCACACGTTCGGTCAGCGAGTGCATCCGCCAGGCCAAGGCGGACATGACTATCCGCACCGCGATGCTTGAATCGCGCTACCTGCTCGGCGACGCCAAACTCTACCAGGAGCTGACGTCACGGTTCGACAGGGAAGTCGTGCAGGGCACCGCTCCGGAATTCGTCGCCGCCAAGCTTGCCGAGCGCGAAGAGCGCCACCGCCGCGCCGGACAATCGCGTTATCTGGTCGAACCCAATGTCAAGGACGGCAAAGGCGGCTTGCGCGACCTGCACACCTTGTTCTGGATCGCCAAATACGTTTATCGCGTGCGTGAGCCCGAAGAATTGATCAAGCGCGGCGTGTTCGACCGCGACGAGTACAGGCTGTTCCGCCGCTGTGAGGACTTTTTGTGGTCGGTCCGCTGCAACATGCATTTCCTCACCGGCCGCGCCGAGGAGCGGCTGTCATTCGACATCCAGCGCGATATCGCGGTACGGCTTGGCTATACCGAGCATCCCGGCCTGAAGGACGTCGAGCGCTTCATGAAACATTATTTCCTCACCGCCAAGGACGTCGGCGATCTCACCGCCATCCTGTGCGCCGGGCTCGAGGAACGCGAAGCAAAGCCGGCGCCGGTGCTCAGCCGCATGATCGCGCGGCTTCGCCCTGCGCGCAGCCCGAAAAAACTGACCGGCACCGACGACTTCGTCATCGACAACAACCGCATCAACATCGCCCGCGCCGATGTCTTTCGGCGCGACCCGGTCAACCTGATCCGCCTGTTCTACCTGGCGCAGAAGCACAATCTCGCCATGCATCCCGAAGCGATGCGGCTCATGACACGCTCGCTTAAGCTGATCGATCAGAATTTGCGCGAGGACGAGGAAGCGAACCGCCTGTTCCTGCAAATCCTGACGTCCAAGAACGACGCCGAAACCGTGCTGCGCCGCATGAACGAGGCCGGCGTGCTCGGCGCATTCGTGCCCGCCTTCGGCCGCATCGTGGCGATGATGCAGTTCAACATGTACCATCACTACACGGTCGACGAGCATCTGTTGCGTTGCATCGGCGCGCTCAATGAGATCGAGCACGGCGAAAACCGCGAGGTAGTTCTGGCGAGCGAATTGATGCGCACGATCCGGCCCGAGCATCGCACCGTGCTTTACGTCACGATGTTCCTGCATGACATCGCCAAAGGCCGCGTCGAGGACCATTCAATTGCCGGAGCGCGTATCGCGCGCCGGCTGTGTCCGCGTTTCGGCATGTCAGCGGCCGATACTGAACTGGTCGCGTGGCTGGTCGAGGTGCACCTCGTCATGTCGACGGTCGCACAATCGCGCGATCTGTCCGACCGCAAGACGATCGAGAATTTCGCCGCCGTGGTGCAGTCGCTGGAACGACTGAAGCTGCTTACGATTCTGACCACCGCCGACATCCGCGCCGTCGGCCCCGGTGTCTGGAACGGCTGGAAGGCGCAGCTTCTGCGAACATTATATTACGAGACCGAACCCGTGCTCACCGGCGGCTTCTCCGAGGTCAATCGCGCCCAGCGCGTGACCGCGGCGCAGGCCGAGTTTCGCGCCGCGATCACCGATTGGCCGGGGCAGACGCTCGACGCCTATATCGCGCGGCACTATCCGGCGTATTGGCTCAAGGTCGATCTGCCGCACAAGCTGGCGCAAGCGCGCTTCGTGCGCGACGCCGAAACTGCGGGGAAAAGGCTTGCGACCCGTATCGGCTTCGATGCGTCGCGCGGCGTCACCGAGCTCACGGTGTTCGCGCCCGATCACCCGTGGTTGCTGTCGATCATCGCCGGCGCTTGCGCGCTGACCGGCGCCAACATCGTCGACGCCCAAATTTACACCACAACGGACGGTCTCGCGCTCGACACCATCTCGGTCACGCGCGAATTCGACCGCGATGAGGACGAAGTGCGCCGCGCCACCCGCATCGGCGACGCTATCGAGAAAGCGGTACTCGGCGAACTCAAGCTGCCCGACGTCGTGGCCAAGCGCGCGCCGCCGAAGGGCAGGCTCAAGGCTTTCGCCATCGAGCCCGAAGTGACGATCAACAACCAATGGTCCAACCGCTACACCGTGGTTGAAGTCACCGGGCTCGATCGTCCCGGCCTGCTGTTCGAGCTGACGACGACGCTGTCGAAGCTCAATCTCAACATCGCCTCGGCCCATGTCGCGACTTTCGGCGAGCGGGTAGTCGACGTGTTCTACGTCACCGACCTGACCGGCGCGCAGGTCACAACGCCAACGCGGCAAACCGCAATCAAGCGCCCGCTCCTCGCGCTGCTCACCGCGCAGCCAAGCGATGCCAAGCCAGCCAAGGAAGCGGGGGCAGGGTAGCGACTAGCCTTCCTGTCATTGCCGGGCATGACGGCTTGGCGCGTCATCTTGCAGTAACCGCCCCTTAAACGACGCTGTTTACGGTGTTCCCGGCGCGTTCTTCGCGCCGGGGACGGTATATGGCGTGGCGACAGGGCAGGAAGCGGGCTTCTGGCGGCTTGGGCCTCGATGTTCGCCTCTCGCCCGAGGATCGCGTCGGCGGAACGCCCGCTTCACGCGGTTCGAGCCGCCGGCGCCGCGATAGCGAGGTCCCGCGTAAAGCCAAAAAACGAAGCCGCGGCGGCAAGCAGCGCTCGGGCATCGGCCGCGTGATCTACTGGGGCGCGGTCCTGGCGCTGTGGGTGGTGATCGCGGTGATCGGCGTGGTGGTGTGGATCGGCATCCACCTGCCGCCGATCCAGTCGCTGGAAATTCCCAAGCGGCCGCCGTCGGTGCTCATTCTCGGCTCAAATGGTGCGACGCTGGCGACGCGCGGCGACATGGGCGGCGCCGAAGTCCCGCTGCGCGAGCTTCCCGACTACGTACCGAAAGCGTTCGTCGCCATCGAGGACCGCCGCTTCTATTGGCACCATGGCGTCGATCCGCTCGGCATCCTGCGCGCCGGCGTGCGCGACGTGTTGCATCGCGGCGCCGCCGAAGGCGGCTCGACAATCACCCAGCAGCTCGCCAAAAATCTATTCCTCACCCAGGAGCGCACTGTTTCCCGGAAACTTCAGGAAGTGGTGCTGGCGCTCTGGCTCGAACACAAATTCACGAAGGCGCAAATACTCGAGCTTTATCTCAACCGCGTTTATTTCGGCTCCGGCGCCTATGGCATCGAAGCCGCCACGCAGCGTTATTTCGGCAAGTCGGCGCGGAAATTGACGCTGCCCGAAGCCGCGATGCTGGCCGGCTTGGTGCAGTCGCCCTCGCGATTGGCGCCGAACCGCAATCCCGACGGCGCCGAGCGCCGCGCCAGCCTCGTCATCGCCGCGATGGCCGAGCAGAAGATGATCGACGACGATGCCGCCAAGCGCGCGCTTATGACTCCGGCGCAGGCGCAAAAGCCGAGCGGAGGCGGATCGGTCAATTACGTCGCCGACTGGGTGATGGACGCTGTCGACGACCTGATTGGCCATATCGATCAGGATATCACCGTGGACACCACGATCGATCCGGCGTTGCAGAGCGCGGCCGAGCAATCGCTCGACGATGCGCTGGCGCAGAAGGGCGACAAGCTCAATATCGGACAGGGCGCACTGGTCGCGATGACGCCGGACGGAGTTGTGCGCGCGCTGGTCGGCGGCCGCAATTATGGCGACAGCCAGTTCAATCGCGCCATCGACGCCAAGCGCCAACCCGGTTCGTCGTTCAAGCCGTTTGTCTATCTCACCGCGCTCGAACGTGGATTGACGCCCGATACTGTGCGCGAGGATGCACCGATTTCGGTGAAAGGCTGGAAGCCAGAGAATTACGAGCGCGAATATCTCGGCCCGGTGACATTGACCCAGGCGCTGGCCAATTCGCTCAACACCGTCTCGGTGCGGTTGACACTGGAAGTGGGCCCCAACGCCGTGGCGCGCACCGCGTACCGGCTCGGCATTGAGTCCAAGCTCGAGCCGAACGCCTCGATTGCGCTCGGCACTTCGGAAGTCTCCGTGTTCGAAATGGTTTCGGCCTATGCAACCTTCGCTAACGGCGGTCTTGCTGTTGCGCCGCACGTCGTCGAGCGTATCCGCAGCGCCGACGGCAAAACGCTCTACGCGCGTGCGCCGCAGCGGCTCGGCCGCATCGTCGATGCGCGCTATGTGGCGATGATGAATACCATGATGCATGAGACGCTGGTTTCCGGTACCGCGCGCCGGGCGGATCTGCCGGGCTGGCAGGCCGCAGGCAAAACCGGCACCACCGAGGATTTCCGCGACGCCTGGTTCATCGGCTACACCTCTCACGTCGTCACCGGCATTTGGCTCGGCAACGACGACAATTCGCCGACCAAGAAGGCGGTCGGCGGCGGGTTGCCGGTTGAAATCTGGAGCCGCTTCATGAAAGCCGCCCATCAGGGCGTTGCGCCAGCGGCGCTGCCGGGTCTCGGCGGCGGCTGGCTCACTACGGCGCCGCCGCTGGCACAAAGCTCCGAAGGCGCCACGCCCGATACCGGCCAGCGCAATAACGGCGGAAGCAGCGGTACCCTCAATTCCTGGCTGCTCGACAAACTTTTCGGACGGCGCTGAATAAGCGCGACCCGCGGACACTTCGGTTGATCGCCTGCTAGGACCTCGTTAGATTGTTCAGACTGGGACCACGGGCTGAGCCTTACAAATTTCTCTCGAGCAATGACGTTTGCACTGCAAGCGGACGACGAGTTGGACATCGCGGTCCCGCGCGATGACGCCTGGATTTCGGCTACCGCCGCTTATCGTCCGCCCGCACCGGTGCCTCAGCCCAGACAACTCGGCTTGTTTCGCCTTGTCTCCACCCTCAAGCGCAATCCGCTCGAGTGTTGGACGCAGGAGCACTTCGAGAAACCGGTAGTCGCCGGCGGCTTGCCACTCACGCACGTGCTGCTGGTGCATGAGCCGAATGCCATTCGGCACGTGCTGCTCGACAATGCGGCCAATTATCAGAAAGACACGATCCAGCGCCGGGTATTATCGGCCGGTCTCGGCGACGGACTGCTCAGCGCCGAAAACGAGCGCTGGCGCGCCCAACGCCGCACGGTTGCGCCGGTATTTGCCCGCAAGACCATCGTGGATTTTGCTCCGGCGATGCTGGCCGCGGGTGATGCACTCTCCGAGCGATGGCGGCGCAACGGCGAAACTCCGATCGATGTCGCGGCGGACATGTCGCGCGTCACCCTCGAAGTGCTCGAGCGAACGATCTTCTCCGACGGATTCGGCCGCAAGGCCGAGGAAATCCGCGCCGCAATGAGCACCTATTTCAATACGATCGGCAAGATCGACCCGCTCGATCTACTCGGCCTGCCGCCATCAGTGCCGCGGCTATCGCATTTACGGGTGCGTTCGACGCTGCGTTTCTTCGAAACCGCCATCAACGAGATCATCACCACGCGAAGGCAGCGTGCCCGCGCCAACGCGGGCGATGACGCCGACGATATTCTTACGCTGCTGCTTGCCGCGCTCGATCCCGAAACCGGCCAGCAATTGAGCGAAGCGGAAGTCCGCTCCAACATTCTTACCTTTATTGCCGCGGGACATGAAACCACCGCCAACACGCTGACCTGGTCGATGTTCCTGCTCTCGCAATCGGCGCAATGGCGCGCAAGAGTCGAGGCCGAGGCGCAGCGCGAGATGCAAGGCCCGGTCGCGGGGCTAGCCGAGCGGCTGGTCGAGACGCGCGCTGTGATTGACGAGGCGATCCGGCTTTATCCGCCGATCGCCGCAATCAGCCGTGTAGCGATGGGGCCTGACGAGCTTGCCGGCGAACGCGTCAAGCGCGGAACGCTGATCGTGATCGCGCCCTATGTCCTGCATCGGCATAAAATGTATTGGCGCGACCCGAACGTGTTCGATCCCATTCGCTTCCTCGGCAAGGCGAAGAACAAGATCGATCGCTTCGCCTATATCCCGTTTGGCGCCGGCGTCCGTACCTGCATCGGTTCTGCGTTCGCGCTGCAGGAGGCGACGCTCATCCTTGCCGGCCTTGCCAAGAACTTCGATTTTCAGGTTGCCCCCGGCCATGCCGTGTGGCCGCTGTTGCGCGTGACGCTGCGTCCCGCCGGCGGCCTGCCGATGATAGTGAAAAGCAAAGCGGTCTGTGCGTAAGCAGGGCGCGGTTCTCGCGTCACGCTACTTCAAGATCTCCACCGTCAACGGCTTGAGCCGGAAATTATTGCAAGGATTAAACAGGATCGGGCAGTTCGAGATTGCCACGATCTGCGGCATCAGCGCGCGCATGATCATATAGTCGCCGGGCTTGCCCTTTGGCCGCCGGATCTCCCAGACACCGCTCGGGTCGTAAGCCACCGTCATGAAGATATTGAAGCAGGCATCGATATTGAAGTTCCAGCGGTCCATTCCGTAACCGCGGATCGCCGTTTCCAGGTTGGACTGACAGTTCGGCGCACCCCTGCCGAGCTCGCCGTAGCGCGCGACGTTCATGTGTTCGCTACAATAGCCGCCGCCGCAATAGTTTTCGCCGGTCAGGTCCTCCTCGATCTGCCACATGCTGCGGCTAAGATTACTGTAGAGCACATGCGGGGCCGTCAACTTCCAGCTCAAGTTGATGGCGCGGCTGGTCAGCATCGACAGCAGTTCGCGGCGGTCGTCTCTGTTGAACGAAATCAAGTCGGCGACTTGCTCGCCCTCGGGCTGCGTGAGTTTGAGCTTCTGATGTGGTGGACGGCGCCCGCTCCCGACAACGAGCTCCGATAGGGTGATCGTTGTCAACGAATTACATCAGGGAGCGGTCACATGCAAATTACTACGATTGGTTTGGATATCGCCAAGAACGTGTTTCAAGTTCACGGGATCGATGCTGGCGAGAAAGTCGTCGTCCGGAAGCAACTTCGGCGCAGCCAGATGCTGGCGTTTTTCGAGGCACTGCCCCCTTGCCTAGTCGGCATGGAAGCCTGCGCGTCATCCCACTGTTGGGCACGTGAACTCACGAAGCTTGGCCACCAGGTGCGACTGATGCCGGCAAAGGACGTGAAGGCTTACGTCAAGCGCAACAAGAACGATGCCACCGACGCCGAGGCAATCTGTGAGGCGGTGCGACGCCCGACCATGCGGTTCGTGCAAATCAAGTCGGTCGAGCAGCAGGCGCGCCTGATGCTGCATCGCGCGCGAGACCTTTTGATGCGTCAGCGGACCCAGGTGATCAATGCCTTGCGGGCGCACATGGCGGAGCTCGGCATTGTGGCTGCGCAAGGGCGCGAAGGGGTCAAGGAGCTGCTGAAGATCATTGCGAGCGAACAGGATGCGCGTATGCCGGTTGATGCTCATACCAGCCTCGTGGTGTTGGCGGCTGGGCTGCAGGCGCTGCAGACGATGATTAAATCGATCGAGAGGCGGATTATCGCTCAGCATCGCTCGGACGAAGCAAGCAAGCGGCTCAGGAGCATCCCTGGGATTGGCATAGTGGGTGCGACCGCTATCGCCGCCACCGTTCCGGATCCGAAGGTTTTTCGATCGGGTCGTGACTTTGCGGCCTGGATCGGGATCGTGCCGCGGCAAGATTCGACCGGTGGCAAACAGAAGCTCGGACCGATCTCGAAGCAAGGCGACCAATATCTAAGACGCATTCTGGTGGTCGGAGCCCATGCGGTGTTGAAGCGGGCGCGCCACCAACCGGAGAAGTATCCGTGGGTCACAAGGCTTCTCGCCCGCAAACCGTTCAGGGTCGTAGCGGTGGCACTTGCCAACAAGATGGCGCGCGTTGCCTGGGCGTTGCTGGCCAAGGGTGGCACCTATCGAGCGCCTGCACTTGCGGCAGCGGCCTAACTGGTCAAGCGATGGGAGGATGAGGTTGCGTCTGCGCGTTCACGAACTGCAGGGGTGATGACGACGTTGATGCGAAACGGTCGAGACCGTCGATCGGGAAAACCCGTGAAGGGCCACGCGATACTTGAGCGCGCGCTTTTGGTTGGGACTCGATCAGCGGATCACATCAGGGCCAGCGGCCATAGCGGCCGCATCGCAACGGGGCAAGCCTCGACGCGAAAACAGGCCGGATACATGGCTGCACCCGAACGCTTCGCAAAACGTCAGATTCCTCTTGCACCGCGGGCGCCGTCCATACATGGCCCTCTGCAATCTCGAAACTGATGTTGCCGGCGGGTGCAAGAATAACCGGCTGGCCCGGATGCAGCACCTCTGTTGCCTTACTCATACGCGCAGGTCGTGGTTCTTGATCGGCAGCGAGCGGATTCGCTTGCCGGTCGCGGCGAAGATCGCGTTGCATAGTGCTGGCGCCAGCGGCGGTATCGGCGGTTCACCGACACCACCCCAGAAATCGCCACTCGTCACGATGACGCTCACTACTTCTGGGGCGTCGGCAAGCCGGACCATTTCGTAATCGTTGAAGTTCGACTGTTCGGCGGCCCCGCCTTTGATGGTGATCTGCCCGTACATCGCCGCCGTCATTGCATAGACAATGCCGCCCTGCATCTGCATTTCGACCGAAAGCGGATTGACGACATGACCGCAGTCGATCGCCGAAATGACCCGATGCACGCGCACACGGCCGTCGGTGACCGAAAGCTCGACCACCTGCGCACAATAGGAACCGCAGGCCGCGTTGAGAGCGATGCCGCGGAACACACCGGCCGGCGGTGGCTGATGCCAATTCGCCGCGCGTGCTGCGGCGTCGAGTACGGCGATATTTTTCGGGCTGTTGCGAGCAAGCCGCCGCCGGTACAGATATGGATCGATCTCCGCAGCATGCGCCAGCTCGTCGATGAAGCTTTCACGATAGAAGGCGTTCTGCGTATAATTAATGCCACGCCAGGCGCCGAGCGGCACGTGGGTCGGTAGAATTGTGGCATCGACGAGATAATTCGGAAAGTCGTAGGGCAGTTCCGACGTCAATCCGCTGACAAAGCTCAGATCGATGATATGCGAACCGAGCTGCGGCACCAGCGATGCGACGAACGAAGGTCCGGCAAGTCGGATCGTCAGCGCGTTCGGCATGCCGTCGGCATCAAGGCAGGCGACGAGCCGCTGCCATGCCGACCGGCCGATACAGATCGTGCGCCAGGTCCTGCTCGCGGCTCCACAGCGTCTTGACCGGCTGCGGCACCTCCTTTGCGATCATCACGGCCTCAGCGACGAAATCCTGGACCACGTTGCGGCGGCCGAAGCCACCGCCGAGCATCACCGGATGCACCACGACCTTGTCGTGGGTCACGCCGGCCGCCGCGGCGGCAATGAACAACGTCGACATCGCGTCCTGGGTCGGCGCCCAGACTTCGACCCGATCGGCGGTGACGTGCGCGGTGCAGGTCTGCGGCTCCATGGTGGCATGCGCCAGAAACGGAACCGCATAGTCCGCCTCGAAACGCCGGGACGCAGCCGCCAGTGCCGCCACCGCATCGCCGTCGGCACGGCCGACCTGCGTCGGCGGCGAATGAAGAGCTTCACGCACGACATCGGCGATTGATGCGCTCGAAACATTGCGATTGCCACGATCGTCCCATTCCACGCGCAACGCGTCGACAGCACGCTTGGCCCGCCACCAGGAATCGGCAATCACCGCGACCGCGCTCGGTAGCCGCACGACGCGGCGGATGCCGGGCATCCCCGCGATGGGGCTCTCGTCGATCGACTTCACATCGCCCTGATAGACCGGGCAATGCACGACGGCGGCGTAAAGCATGTCCGGCAATCGCACGTCGATGGCATAGAGCGTCCGCGCCGTGACTTTGTCTGCCACGTCGAGCCGCCGCTGCGGCGTACCGGCGAGCTTCCACGCGCCGGGCTGCTTCAGTGTAACGTCGTCCGGCGGCACGATCGCGGCAGCATCCGCGGCAACGGCGCCGAATGTCAGCGTGCGGCCGCTCGGCACGTGGGTGATGACGCTGTTTTGCGCCACGCATTGCGACGCCACGACGTTCCAGCGCGCCGCGGCGGCGGCGATCAGCATCTGGCGCGCCGTGGCACCGGCCCGGCGCAGATAGGCTTGCGACGACGAGATTGACTTGCTGGCGCCGGTCGACATATCGCCCCACGCGCGGTCACGGCGCAGATTTTGGTCCGGAGCGACGAATTCGGGGCGGACCTTCGACCAGTCGCACTCGAGTTCTTCGGCGACCAGCATGGCGAGTGCGGTCATGACGCCCTGCCCCATCTCGGCATGCGCCGTGCGCACGGTGACCGTGTCGTCCGGCGCGATCATGACCCAGCAATTGATTTCACAGACCGCCGCGGCGGCATTTGCTGGCGCGCGGCCAAGCGGGACGGCAAAGCCGAGCGCGAGGCCGCCGCCTGCCGCGCCAGCGCCGACCAGGAACGAACGGCGATCAATTTCGCCGCCAGCCGTCATAAAAAGCTCCTGCTTACGCAAGAAGGGATGCCAGATTGGGTCCCGGCGCGCGCTGGAAAAGTTCAGCCCCCAGCCATGATAAAACACCACCAAGTGCCTTGGGTATCGAAATTTTGGAGAACCGCGATGGACCAGCCAATCGGCCCGCTTGAGCAGCGAATCCGGGCGATCGAAGACCGCCTCGAAATCTACAATCTGATCGCCAGCCATCCGCCGAGCGCGGATACCGGCGCCGACTATTATGCCGAAGCCACCTACACGGAGGACGGGGTGTTCGACCGCGGCCCGGGACTTGTCGGCGCAACCGGCAACAAGGCGCTGGGCGCGCTGCTTAAGAGCGAGGGGCACCAGGCCGCGATCGCCGGCGGCCTCGCTCATTTCACCGGGCTACCGTACATCGCGCTCGACGGCGACCATGCGATCGTAACATCTTACCTGCAGATACTGACGCCGAATAAATCGGGCGAAGCGATCGAAGTGCCTAATCACGGCGCCTCGCGCGGCTACCACATCCACCGCGTCGTCACCAATCGCTGGGAATTGGTGCGCACCGCCGATGGCTGGAAAATCAAGCGGCGTAGCATCCGCCTCGTCGATGGCTCGGAGCCGTCGCGGGAGATATTGCGGCAGGCGCTGGAAGCCTATTTGTGACCAATGCGCGGCGCCCAATCGCTCATTGCCCGCCCACTCTCCCGCGCTCTCTAACATGCGTCAAAATCGCGCCCCGGCCTATCGGGCTGTACGCAGCTGCTTTTGACGTTGTGCCCAGGTTGGGAAAGTGTAGTCTTATTTGCAGAGCTGCCAGCGGAACATGCCGACGTTCCGGTGGGCGAACCGGCAGCGACAGTGCCCCTCGGCGGGCGACCATTTCTGACAGCAATCGAGACTAGTTTGCCGTAGCGCTGCGAATCCGCAGAGCTAGGAAACACGTGCAGCATTCGCTGGCGACGCAGCGATGGAGAAGCACATGCTCGTCAATCTGTTACTGTGGATCATCGTGTTGGCTTTAATCGTACTGATTCCGTGTGGTTGCATCATGACCCGCACGGCCAAAAAGAATCTTCCCGGCGCGCCCGGCTGAAATCAATTGTGGGCCTGGTGGTCGTGAGGCCGATAGCCTCACGACCGAAGGAGCTTGTTCTCGAACCAATTCCACATGGTCGCGGTGCCGAGCGAGAGATAATCGCGCTGACAGTGCTGCGCGCCACCTTCCTCGGCGGTGAAGACGCGCAGCGTCTTGTCGGCTGAGCCGCATGCGTCATAGAGCGCCCGCGCATCCTTGAGCGGGATCTGCTCGTCGTCCTCGCCGTGCACCACCAGGAACGGGCAGCGCATCTTCTGGACGACACCGTCGAGCCGGAATGGCTCGAGCTTCTTCAATGCGGCATCGAGCGTATCGACGCCGAGGATCCACATGATGTGATGGCCGGGCACCGACATCGACGCCTTGAAGCCGGCATCGATACGTCTCTTCCAGGTACCGTAATAGTCCCAGATCGCACCCCAGGCGATGCAGGCGGCAAAGCGCGGCTCAAGCGCTGCACAACGCGGCGCGTAATAGCCGCCGAGACTGATAGCGACGACGCCGATACGCTTGGCATCGACGTCGCCGCGCCGCTCCAGATAATCGATGCAGGCGCTGCCGGCTTTTTCATAATCGTGCCGCAGCGGCATGCCGCGGAAGCGGATCGCTTCGCCGGTGCCGGGGCCGTCCATCACCAGCACGGAGATACCGCGGCGGACGAGGTCGGGCACGCCGCGCAAAAACTGGATCTCCTTGGTGATGTCGAGGCCGTCGAAAAACACCACGCAAGGTGGGCGCGTGGATTTCGCACTTTGCGCCGGGACGAAATAGCCCGGCAGCTTGTTGCCCTCGAACGGTACGTCGACGATCTCGATGTTCGATCCCGACAGCGCGACGAATTGATGGAAACACGCAACCGAAGTGCGATAGGTGTCGAGCGCGCGGGAGTCCTTCGGCGTGCGGAAGCGCTCCCCCATCTGATAATAGTGGGCGGCACGCAGATAGAACGGCGCCGCCGCAACCGGAAAGTTTTCGGCCTGGAATTTGTCGGCAAGCCCGCGAACCATGTCGGCGACTGTGACACAGGCGCCGAACCAGGCTTCGTCATCGTCGCCGCTTTTGCCTTCGAGCATGCGGCCGATCCGGTGCAACTCGCTGATATCGACGCCGCCATTCGGCGCGGTGCCGAGCATGTTCACGAATGCCGCCGACCAGCGATAATTGCCGGGAAAGTACATGAAATATTTCGGCGCGGCGGACATGCAGGTTTCCTCCCCTTTTTACCATCCAGTATTCACTGATCTTAGGCGAACCCCGATGATTGAGAACACCGGATCACCCACTCGCACGGATGATGACGATCAATCCCATTGCGGCGCGCGGCCGGCTGGATTGGCGGTACGGCCGTCCCGCCGTTTGAGCGCGGCGATCCGGGCCATATCGGCGGCACCGAGCTCGAAATCGAAGACGTCGATATTCTCGGCAATGCGCATTGCGTTCGACGAGCGCGGAATGGCGGCGATGATGGTCTGCTGCATCAGCCAGCGCAAAGCCACCTGCGCCACGGTCTTGCCGTAGCTATGCGCGATGGCAGCCAGCACCGGATCGCCGATCAGACGGCCGCGCGCCAGCGGACAATAGGCCGTGAGCACCAGCCCGCGTTTGCGGCAGGCTTCGATCACCTTGGTCTGGTCGATATAGGGGTGACACTCGGCTTGCAGCGTCACCAGCGGCTCCGGGCAAAGCCCGATCGCCTCATCGATCATCGCGATGTTGAAATTCGCGACGCCGATATGGCGGGTCAGGCCTTGCCGCTTCGCTTTGGCAAGCGCGCCCATGGTCTCCGCGAGCGGCGTGTTCTTCTCCGGCCAATGCACGAGCAGGAGATCGACGTAATCGACGCCCAGCGCCTTGAGGCTTTGCTCCACCGAGCGCGCGAAATCGGTAGCGTGCAGATTTTCGTGCGACACCTTGGTGCAAAGAAAGATGTCCTTGCGCGGCACGCCCGAGGCCCGCATGCCTTCGCCAACGACGCCTTCGGTGCCGTATTTCCTCGCGGTGTCGATGTGCCGGTAACCCGCCTTCAGCGCGGCGGCGATATGCTCGGCGCGGACATCGCCCATACCGGACGTGCCGATGCCGATGGCAGGAATTTCGGCGCCGTGTGCAGGAAGGTTCGGAGCGAGAGAGATCGTGGTCATTCGATCACATCATCGGCGAGTGCGAGCAGATTGTTGGGAATTGTGAGACCCATCGTCTTTGCGGTCTGCTTGTTGATGACAAATTCAAATTTGGTCGCACGCACGATCGGCAAGTCGGATGGCTTCTCACCCTTGAGAATGCGGCCGACATAGATTCCGACTTGGCGATCGCGGTCGGGCAAATTGGGGCCATAACTCATCAAACCGCCGGCTTCTACATTCTCGCGGAACGGAAAGATCGCCGGCACCGCGTATCGAGCCGTCAGCGTGATCAGTTGGGTGCGGCGATCGTTGAAAAGCGTATCGGTCGTGATCAAAAGTCCATGGACCTTCCGTTCGACAAGTTGCGCGAATGCCGAATCGATCTCGCCGCTTGTACCGGCGTAGAGAACTTCAAGTTGCTCAGCGTTGGCGGATGCAGCCACTTGAGCCTCTGTTCTCAAGGATTCGGTAGATCGATTTTTGGGATTGAGAAGGATGGCGAAGCGAGTAACGCCAGGCAACAGCTCATGCAGGAGCCCAAGTTGCTTGCTGCCAAGCTCCCCACTCATGGAGGTAATCCCGGTTATGTCGCCGCCCGGCCGATTGATGCTGTTGACCAGACCCGTTTCGACCGGATCGCCGCCATAACCGAAAACGATCGGGATCGAGTTGGTCGCATTTTTGGCGGCAAGCGCCGCTAGCCCGCTCGTCAGAGCGACGATAACGTCAACGCGGAGGCGAACCAGATCGGCGGCCAAGTCCGGCAAGCGACTGACATCGTTTTTGGCCCAACGATACTCGATCGCCACGCTTTGGCCCTCGATGTAACCCTCCGCTTTTAGGCCATCCCGTAATCCCGAGAGCGGATAAACAAAAGGCTCGCCGATGTGCAAAAGGCCAATCACTGGCATCGGCTGTTGCGCGCGCGCCGCGAACGGCCACACCGTGGCCGCCGCTCCTCCGAGCAACATGATGAATTGCCGTCGCTTCATGGACCGGGCAGGCGTACTCAAATACCGCGTGACTTTCAACAAGCGAACGGCCGGACTTGATGGCCCGGCCGCTGCTTATTCACGCACTGCCTGGAGTAATCAGTTCGGCCAGCACTTCTTGCCTTCCGGTCCAAGATGGTATCCGGGTGGGCAGGCGCGGCCAACCGCCATCGGATGGCAATGGCCTTGCGGTCCGCGCCACCATCCCGCACCACAACCCTCCGCAACTTTCACGATCAGACTGTCGGGATTTCCGATCGGCGTATATGCAATGCCGGCGCTCGCAGCCGTCGCCAGACCGAATGCCAATGCGCCGCTCAAGATAATCGTCCTTATCATGTGATTTTCCTTCCCGGTTCAAATGTCGCCCCATGATGCGGAGCCACCTTTGCTTCATGCCGCCTCCGCAATGAACCGCGGCTGAATGGCCCGTATATGGTAGGCACATAAAGATGTCGCGGCGGCGGTAGCCGACGACGACGCTGGCTTCGCGCATGAATTGACCAGGCAAACCTGCAGCGATGCCCGCTCAGGCGTTTTGCAAAAGCGCCCTCTTCAGCCCGGCGGTCGGCTTTAAGAAGAATACCAGCATGGTACAGCCGTTCGGCGCCGTCGGTGCGTGCCGACTGCCCTTGGCGCGGATGACAAAATTACCCGCCGTGCATTCGCCCTCGTCATCGACCAGCGAGCCTTCGAGCACGAAGGTCTGCTCGAGATCCTCGTGCACATGCGCGGGAATGCCGGAGCCGGGCGCGAGCTTGGACAGAATGGTCAGCATACCGCTCGCCGGATCGTGATAGATCACCTTCATCTGATTGCCCGGTGCGGTTTCGATCCACGGTACCGACTCGGTATCGATGAAACGCGAGGCGATTGCGGCAAGTGATGATGGTTCGGCCATTACTTTCTCCGTACTATATTCGAGCCTACCCGTCGGCCGCTCAGCAGTCCACGGATGCTGCGCCGTCTACTGAACCTGGATCTTCGCGCGCTTGACCACATCCGCCCACTTGGCGATTTCGCTTTTGAGGAACGGCTTGATGTCGGCGAGCGGCATGTCCATGGTCTCGCCGGCCGCCGCGACAATGCGGTCCTTCACCGCCGGCTCGACGAGCGCTTTCTTCAACTCGGCGTTCAGTTTGTTGATGATCGGCTGCGGCGTGCCTTTCGGCGCCCATAGGCCGAACCACGTATAGTAAGTATAATCCGGAACGCCGGCTTCCTCGATCGTCGGCACGTCGGGCAACTGCGGCGATCGTTGTTTGCCCGTGACCGCGAGTGCGCGCACGTTGCCGCCTTTGATCTGGCCCAATCCGCTTGCCAGATTGTCGAAAAACACCGGCACCTGCCCCGATATCACATCGCTATAGGCCGGCGCGGCGCCGCGATACGGTACATGCGTCAGATTAATGCCGGTCATCAGCTTGAACAGTTCCATCGACAGATGCTGTCCGGTACCGTTGCCGGCCGACGCATAATTGATTTCGCCGGGCTTCGCCTTTGCCAGTTCAATAAGTTCTTTGACCGAATGCGCCGGAAAGTTATTGCTGACGACGAGCACGAAGGGAAATTGCGCCAGCATGCCGACTGGCTCGAAATCCGCCACCGGATCGTAGGGCAGATTTGCGAACAGGCTTGGATTGACCGCCATGCTGGCGTTCAGCCCGGTCTGCAGCGTGTAGCCGTCCGGCGTCGCCTTGGCGGCGACGACGGTGCCGGTCAGCGAGCCGGCACCGGCGATATTCTCGACAATGAACGGCTGGCCCATCTGCTTTGAAAGTTGTTCGTCGACGATGCGCGAGACGATGTCGGTTCCGCCGCCTGGCGTGGAGGCGACGATGTCGGTGACTGTCCGTGTCGGATAGTCCTGCGCCGAAACGGGCGGCGCCAACGCGAAGCCGGCGAGCGCTGCTGCGAGTGTTGAAGCAAAAATCCGGTCGAACACGTTCATTCCCCTTTTCGGACCTGAAGGTTGCATTTCGCCGCGTGCCGCGCGGCTTTAAGGTTTCGCTGTCGGGTCTTCGATCACAGGATTGGACAGCACGCCCAGACCGTCGACTTCGACCTCGCAGACATCGCCGGGCCGCATGTGCAGTTGGCCGGAGACGATGACTTTACCAACGGGTTTCTCCGGCTGTTCGCCCGGCCGCAGCGGCAGCGCACCGGGCGAGCCGGTGACGATGACGTCGCCGGGCTGCAAAGTGTAGCCTTCGGACAGGTATTCGATCAGCCGCGGCACGTCGTGCAGCAGGCCGGAGATTTTGGCGCTCTGTCGCGCGATGCCGTTGAGCCGCGTCGTCAACGTGTGATCGGCCGGATCGCCGAACTCGTCGAGCGTCATCAGCCATGGTCCGAAGCTGCCGGAGCGCTCGAAATTCTTGCCGAGACCGAATTGCCGGTTGTGGCCCTGATATTCGCGCACCGAGCCTTCGTTGTAGCAGGAATAACCGGCGACATGATTGAAGGCGTCTTGACGTTTGATGTAGCGGCCGGGCTTGCCGATGATCAGCGCCAACTCGCCTTCGTAATCGTAAGCCTCGGCGACGTCCTTGCGCGGCGCCCACAGCGGTTCCTTGTGTCCGACCTGGCTGATCGGCATGCGCAGGAAAATCTGCGGATAGACCTGCGAGGTGGTGAGCCCGGTCTCTTCGATATGGAGCTTGTAGTTGAGCGCCAGCGCCCAGGTGGCGTGCGGCTCCCGGATCACCGGATCGAAGGCGATATCGTCGAGCGAAAGATCCGCGGATTTGCCCGCCGTGGCGGCGCGGACCTTCTCCAGGGCCGGATCGATCTGTAAAATCTGGCGCAGATCGCCGGGGAGAGCCGGCGCGGCCTTGGCCAGGGCGATGATGCCTTTGCCGCCGGTCACGACGCCGACGCCGTGCTTGCCCTCATGACGATACGACACAAGCCTCACGACGCCCTCCCCCGATGGCCGCTGCGATACGGTCTTGGCCCGCATGTTAGTTGATCGGCTCATCAGTCGCCACTCGCCGCGCCGTCGCAGGCTCTTCATGCGATACGGTCAATAATCCGGGCGATATCGTGTAATGTCCCCTTTTCATCGCCCGCACTCGGATCGGACGTGCCTTGAAACCGGATGCGTTACAGCTCGTCAGAGGGACTGCCGCAGATATTCCGTTCGTCATGTCAACCGAGCGGCGGCCGGGATATGAACACCTGGTCGGCCGCTGGGACGATGCGCAGCATCAAACGGCGCTGGGTGACGGCCGTTATGCCTACTTCATCGCTCGTGCAGAATCGGAACCGATCGGATTTGCTATTCTCCGCGACTGGGCATCGCGCGAACGCGTGACGCTCATACAACGGTTCGCCGTTTGCAATCCGGACCGCGGACACGGCAAGGCAATGCTGGCGAAGCTTGTCGAGCGCATTTTCAACGATACCGAAGCCTATCGGATCTGGCTCGGCCTGTTTCCGGACAACGCCCGGGCCCGTCGCGTCTATCAGGCGGTCGGCTTCCAGGCCGAAGGTATTGCTCGGGGCAGCGCGTTCTTCGGCGGCGTTCACCGCGACGAATTGATAATGGCGCTGCTGCGTCCGGATTGGCCGCGAGCCGATCAAGACCATACCTGAATTCGTACAAGGTCGGCGATGGGCACACATTATCATGCTGGCCGCTGACCGCCGCGGCGAGCCATGCTATCGTTTGCGTCAGGCTCGGGCCGCGAGGAGACACCCCAATGACGCAATCCGTTCAAGCAAACGGTAACGGTGCAAAACCGCACCAGGACATGATCGAAGGTCCGTATCTCCGCAACGCCTGGTATGTAGCGGCATGGTCCGACGGCATCGGCGACGGCGAACTGGTGCCGCGCACCATCATGAACGAGCCAGTGGTGCTGTTTCGCAAGGCTGACGGCAACGTCGCGGCAATCGCCGATCGCTGCGCGCACCGTTTTGCGCCGCTGCATCTTGGCAAACTCGTTGGCGGCGACCGCATCCAGTGCGCCTATCACGGCCTGGAATTCGACGGCAGCGGCGCCTGCGTGCGCAATCCGCACGGCACCAAGAACATTCCGCCGCGGGCGAAAGTGAAAAGCTATCCGGCGATCGAGAAGCACAAGGCGGTGTGGATCTGGATGGGCGGGGCGCCGGCCGACGAAAGTAAGATTCCGGACTTCGGCGTGCTCGATAACGTGCCGGAACTGCACACCACCAAACGCGACAGCATCGTCATCAAGGCGAATTACCAGCTCATCATCGACAACCTGCTCGACCTCAGTCACACCTCGTATCTGCACGAAGGCATCCTCGGCAACGCCGACACGGTGGAGTCCGAGATCACCGCCGAACAGGACGGCGACGACGTCGTGGTCGGACGCTACGCCACCAATTCGGCGCCGCCCGGCATGTTCGCGCAATTCTGGCCGAACCATCCGCCGCTCGTCGACAAGTTCACCAAGATGCGCTGGATGGCGCCATCGACGCTTCGGCTGCTCACCGGAATCTGTACAATAGGCGCCTCGCCCGAGACCGGCACCGGCTATCACGCCATCCATCTGCTGACGCCGGAGAACGAGCGCTCGACCCATTATTTCTTCACTGCAGTGCGCTGGGGCGTGCAGACGACCGAAGACAAGCTCAACCGCGATCTTCAGTCAAAGGTCGCTGAAATGCGCCGCTTCGCGTTCGAGGAGCAGGATGCACCGGTGATCGAAGCGCAGCAAAGAGTCATCGAGCAGGCAACGGAGCCACTCGATCCCGTGGTGCTGGCGGTCGATGTCGGCTGCGTGCGCTACAAGCGCGTCCTCGGCAAGATGCTTGAAGCCGAGCAGCGGTGATCTGACGCGCTGACGGCCGTCATTTCAGGACTGCTGTAACCGTCCTGAAGTGCTATCGTGTTCGTGAGATCTGGGAGGATTTCAATGAACAGATATCCGCACAAATATTATCTTGCGGCCATAGCCGCGATCACACTTGCCGGCACCGCCGCTCGAGCTGCGGACCTTTATCCCACGCGGCCACCGCAGTTGATCATTCCATTTGCCGCCGGCGGCCCGACCGATGTGGTCGGCCGCATCATGGCCGGGAAGATGGGGCAAGTGCTCGGCCAGACCGTGGTGGTGGAGGACAGAGCCGGCGCCGGGGGCAATATCGGCGGCGACTTCGTCGCCAAATCCACGCCCGACGGCTACACGCTTCTGTTCGCGACCGTATCCACCAACGCCATCAATCCAGGCATCTACAAGAATATGCCCTATGACGCGATCAAGGATTTTGCCCCAGTCGCGCGGGTCGGCGTAACGCCGACGCTGCTGCTGGTGAATCCCTCGGTGCCGGCAACCGACGTCAAAAGCCTGATCGCGCTAATCAAGGCCAACCCAGGCAAATACAATTACGGCTCTTCCGGCACCGGCTCGATCCTGCATTTGTGCGGCGAAGAATTCAAAGCCATGGCCGGCGGCCTCGAAATCACCCACGTCCCCTACAAAGGCTCGGCACCGATGGACACCGACCTGATGGGTGGGCAGATCACAATGGCGTTCGACGCCACGCCGACGGCGCTGCCGCTGGCGCAGTCGGGAAAGCTCCGCGCGCTTGGCGCGGGGATGTTGAAACGGCTCGCCGCGTTGCCGGACCTGCCGACCCTGGATGAGCAGGGCCTGAAAGGCTACGAGTGTTATACTTGGAACGCGATCCTGGCGCCGGCCGGCACGCCGAAGCCCGTTGTCGCCAAGCTCAACGACGCCGCCAACAAGGCGCTGGCCGATCCTCAGGTGATCGACTCACTCATAAAGGCGGGCGTCGATCCGACGCCGGGCAGCACCCCAGCGTCGACGGCAGATTTCGTCAAGTCGGAACTGGCAAAATGGGCGCCGATCATCAAGGCATCGGGCGCGCAAATCGACTGACGATAGTCGGCGCGCGGCAAGGGACCGATTCGCAGCGGCCCCCTTTCGCGCCAATCAACCGCTATAGGCTTGCCGCCGCTGCGCCGCGACTTCTTCCGCCGTCTTCGGCTGCGCCGGCAATTGCAGCACGGTCGCCTGTTGTCCTTCACAAAGCAGCGTCAGCAGCATGGTGCGGCCATCGGGAAATTCCAGCGCATCGTGGTGCGCGGCTTCTTTTCCCCTGTTGATCTGCCGGAAGATCGCCGTCCTGTGATTGATCACATTGTTGCGCCAAGGCAGCAGGCCGGTAGAGATACAGTTCACGTTGCCGTCAAACGCCAATTCCGTTCCCGGCAGGACGCAGACCGCGAGGCCGGCATCTTGCGCGGCGCTAAAGCCACGCGTCCCGGTGCCAAAATCGCGCGTGATGAGCTTGTCGCACACTGACGCAGGCCGCGACCTGACATTCTGAAGACTGTAGTCACACATCTGGGCACTCTCCCTATTGGACAGCCCCATCGCGGAAACGAGCGGAAACCAATTTGGTTGCGCCGCAGCCGTCGAATTCGTTGGCTTGGCTCACAGGCGCCGAAGGTCGGCTCGGCTTTGCCGCTAATTAGGGCAATCGCCGACATGCTGCCGGTTCGGTCATAGTCCCAGCAACGCGCGAAGCGGCATGCTAAAATACCTCGCTCAAACGGTGGCAAAAGTTAATCGGTCACCGCCTTGATCGCGGTCGGGATGAACGCGTTGATCTCGCCGGCGTCTGCCGGGGCCGGCATTGAGAGCAATGCTGCGATAACACCGCCATGACGATTGGGAGCGTGCACGTTGTCAGAAGCCCGCGACCATTTCCATCGTCTTGCCGCCCTGGGCGCGGCGGACGGCATCGAGCTGTTCCGGCGAGTGGCGAAGCTGGCCGATTTCCTTGGCGAATTCCGGCATGGCGCGCAGCTTCTCGGCCCAGGCATGGACATGGGGATGCAGCCGCGCGAACGGATAACCGCCGAGCGACAGCCGGTGCACATAGATCAGCCAGGCGATATCGAGCACCGTCAAATCCTGGCCCAAAAGGTAAGGGCCGTTGGCGAGTTTCATGTCGAGTCCGTCGAACTCGCCGCGGAATCTCAGCGCCGAGTAACGGGCCCGATCATCGGTGAAGCCTTCCTCGGCGGCGCGCCGCCAGAATTGTATCTGAAATTCTTTCTCATGATCCTTCTCGCCCCGCACGGTGCCGGCGCCGTTGGCGAGATAGCTCTCTAGCGCGGCCGCAGACTTCGGCGGTCCGGGCGGCGCGAACACGAACCGAAAGCTCAAGGTGCGCAAGTCGAGATGCAGGTTGTCCTCGTGCCTCAGCAGCGCCGCGACCTCGTTTTCGTGGCCGGCCGGGATCAATCGCGGTGTCGGAAACTTCTTTTCCAGATACTGGATGATGTCGTTGCTCTCGATGTGTACGGCGCCATCATCGACCAGCACCGGCACAAGCCCGCGCGGATTGATGCCGAGGAACCATGGCTGCATGTTCTCGTAGTTCGGCAGATCGACCGGGTGCGACTGCCAGGCAATACCCTTGAGATTGAGGAAGACGCGAAGCTTCTGCGAGCACGACGAGCCCATGAAGTGCAGCACATGGATGCCGTTCCAGCCCATCACTTCGCGCGTCTTGATATCGGCGTCGACAAGCTGAACCATGACTCATCCTTCCGGCGGCCGCAGCGGCATCATAGGCTCGCGGCACCCTCGCGCAATGCGTCGGCGGCGATGCGGTGCGCATCGTTGCCGGCGGGGATGCCGCAATACAATGTCAGCAGCAGCAGCACTTCCTGGATTTCCTCAGGCTTGCAGCCGTTCTTCAGCGCGCCGCGCAGATGCACGCCAAGCTCGTTCTGATGTCCCGCCGCCGCCATCATCGCCACCATCACCAGCGACTTGGTCACCGGCGGCAACGCGGTACGTTGCCAGACGTCGCCATACGCATAGGCGTTGATGATGTGCTGCAGCGGCTTGCCGAAATCGCCGAGCGCGTTGACGCGCTTTTCAACCGCCTCGCGGCCGAACATTTCGGTGCGCAGCTTCAGCCCGCGGTCATGCAGTTCTTGTTCGTCCATCGTCTGCTCCTTACTGCTGCGCGATCCCGGCCGCTTCGCGTACCGCGTTCCAGCGCTTGAATTCGTTCGCCATGAAGGCGCCGAAGTCGGCGGCGCTCGAGCTTTTCACCACGACGCCGGCGCTAACCATGCGCGCTGCCACCTTGGGATCGGCGATGGCGTCCATCAAAGTCTTGTTGAGCTTCTCGACCACCGGCGCCGGCACGCCGTGCGGGCCGAATACGCCGTACCAGGTCGTCACGTCGAAGCCTGGCACCATGCCGGACTCGACCGCGGCCGGCACATCGGGCACGGCAGGGAAACGGTCCTTGCCGGTGACGGCCAGCGCCTTTAGCGTCCCGCCCTGCACCTGACCGAGCGAAGCACCGACGGTCTCGAACAGCACGTCGGCATGATGGCCGAGCACTGCATTGATCGCTTCAGGCGAACTGCGAAATGACACGTCCAGCATGTCGATGCCGGCAATCTGCTTGAACAGTTCGCCGGCGAATTGCTGGGTCGCGGCAAAGCCCGGACTGGCGAGGATGTATTTGCCGGGCGCGGCCTTGGCGAGCGCGATCACGTCCTTGACGTTGTTCGCCGGGAAATCCGGCCGCGCCAGCATCAGCAGGCCCCCGGATGCGACTTGCGCGATCGGAGTCAGCGCCGCCGGGTCGTAGGGCATCTCCTTGCGCGTCACCGCGGCGATGATCTGGCCCGCGGTCATGATTCCGATCGTGTAGCCGTCGGGCGTCGCCTTGGCGATGAACTCATTGCCGATGATGCCGCCGGCGCCGGGCTTGTTCTCGACCACCACTGGCTTGCCGAGCCGCTGCTCCAGCGCTTCGGCCAGGATACGGCCGATAAGATCAGACCCGCCGCCCGGCCCGAACGGCACGATCAGGTGGATCGTCTGCGCCGGCCAGTCGTCGGCGCGGGCAGGCTGCGCCACCAATGCCGCCGCCAAAGCAATCGGCGCCAGCAGTATTGCTCTCATGCGCGCACATTTCATCGCACTATTGTTCCTTCGGGATGCCGGCCGCCTCGACGATCTCGGCGTTGAGCGCGATGTCCTTGCGCACGAAAGCGTCGAAATCCTTCATCGACATCGGCATCGGATCGGCCGCGAGCGTGACGATTTCTTTTTTCACGTCCGGGTTATCGAGCGCCTTGATGATCTCGTCATGGATGCGTTGCGAAATCTGCGGCGGTGTCTTTGCCGGCGCAAAGGCGCCGATCCAGAAATTGTAGGTCGCGTCCGGCAATCCAGCCTCGGCGACCGTCGGCACGTCGGGCATCGCCTGCGAACGCTTCGCGGTCGAGACCGCGAGCGCGCTGACCTTGCCGGCCTTGGCGAGCTCGATCATCGCCGGCGCCGGCGCGGGGAACAGATCGAGCCGATCCGAGATCATCTCGGTCATGGCGTCGGCAGTGCCGCGGAACGGCACATGCGTCATCGTGATCTTCGCGGCACGGCCGATATTGACCATGAACAACTGCCCGGCAGTGCCGACGCCGTTCGAGCCGTAATTGAGCGCGCCGGGATGGGCGCGGCCGTAAGCCACGAAATCGGCCATGGTCTTGTATTTGGTTGGCGCGGTGGCGACAAAGGGCTGCGAGGCAAGCGCGGTCAGCGCGGTGAAATCGTCGGCGACGCTGTAGCTCAAATGCGCGTAAACCGACGCGACCACCACATGCGAAGTCGAGTTCGCCAGCAGCGTGTAGCCGTCGGGATCGGCATGGGCGACCGCGGCCGAGCCAATCGTAGTGCCGCCGCCACCGCGGTTCTCGACGACAACCGCCTGGCCGATTTGCTTCGACACTTGGTTGAACACGACGCGGGCGATGATATCGGTGGCGCTGCCGGCCGTGAACGGAACGATGACCTTGATAGGCTCCTTGGTCGGCCATTCCTGAGCCGTCGCGACCGTTACGGTTGCCGTCAGGCACACGGCGGCGAGTGGCAGCGTCAGGTTCTTCATGGACATTTCCTTATCTCCCCGCCGGAAGCCTGACGAGGCCCGCCGCGACTGTCAACGCGACATTGCCGCCGGGCGGCGTGGCGGCAGCGCCATGCGTCCGCTAGAGTTGACTCCGTCGCATAACAGCTTCGAAATAGCGCCGGGGAAAAATACATGATCAAGAAATTCCACGTCCTCTATGTCGGCCAGATCGAACTCGACAATGTCGGGCTCAATGGCACCCCGGCCAATGACCGGCTGTATTCCGACAAACAACTTGCCCAAGGCTTCTTCACCGCGCGCGACGTCGCCCAGCTCATGGACGAGCTTGGCTTCGACACGCTGTGGACCGCCGAGCATCATTTCCAGCGCGAAGGCTACGAGGTTTTTCCGAACCTGATCCAGCTCGGGCTGTGGCTCGCCACCCAGACCAAACGGCTGAAGTTCGGGTGCGCCTTCAACGTGCTGCCAATGTGGCATCCGATCCGCATGGCGGAAGACTACGCCATGGCGGACATCGTCACCGATGGCCGCGTCGTGCTCGGCGTCGGCCGCGGCTATCACACCCGCGAGGTCGAGACGTTCGGCGCACCGCTCCTTGACGCCGACAAGAACCGCGAGTTGTTCGAGGAGCAGCTTCGCCTGCTACTGACGTGCTTCAACGAGCAGTCGTTCCACTTCAAAGGCAAGTATTACGAAGCACCGCCGCCGGTGGATTATCGCGGCTACAAGCTTAAAGACATCACGATGGTGCCCCGGCCAAAACATCTGCCAGTGGAAATCTGGATGCCGGTCGCTAGCGGCAAGACTATCGAGATGATAGCGCAATACGGATTGAAGGCGATGGTGACGCTCAACGGCGAAAAAATCCTCGACGATGTGATACGCGCCTATCACTCAGCCTGCCACAAGCACGGCCGCAACATTGCGCTCGGCGAGGACATGATCTGGGGCGCCGGAGTTTATCTTGCCGACAGCCAAGCGGAGGCGATCAAGAAACTCGAGCCGGCACACGACGAGCGCTTCAAGTGGTTCGCGCCGTTCGGGTTTGTGCGCTACGCCGATGAGCAGGGCCGCACCTGGGGCACGCCGGGCGCGCCGTCCCGCACGCCTTCGCTGAAAGACGGCGTGGCGCAGAAGGCCTGGTTCTGCGGCACGCCGTCCGAAGTGATCGACGGCATTAAGTCGATCGAGGCGAAATATCCGGGGCTGGAACATTTCATGATCCATTGGGCCGAAGGACTTTCGCCCACGGAATTCAAGGATCAGCTGCGCCGCTTCGCCAAGGACGTGATGCCGGCGTTCAAGGACTAGGGGCGCTCTCTCATAAATTCGCGATGTGCCTTTACTCCCAAAAGCAGACAACGTCGGGTGACCACGGCATGTCCGCTAAGGGCCGATACTGTTCTCTAATTCCGGGTCTGGGTGTCAAGCTCTCCACGATCATCCTTGCCGGGCCCACTGTTCTCTCCGCGGTAGGGGCAAGCCCTCCGCATGATGGCGTAAGACGACGCTGGTGGATCAATGTTGAAAGCGCGGTCACCCTTTCGGGTGCTCGCAAAAAATCGGACGATCTCACCACCGCCACCGTCCCGGCAGGGACGACTTTTCCCGCCGTGTCGCGGGAACCCTGTGATCTCCTTCTGCGCGTTACGCGGCAACCTTCTTCGTCGACCAATTGAACTCGGTCGCGTCGATCCACATGCGGTGCAGAATGACCGCGAGCTTGCGCGCGACGGCAACCTTGGCCTTGCGAAGCCCATTGCGCTTGGCGAGCTTCGTTCCCCAAGCTTTCAGCGCCGACCATTTCGGCACGCGGGTCAGCAGTACGCCGGCTGCCTCGAACAGATACATGCGCAGCATGCCGTCACCGCACTTTGAGATTCGGCCGGACCAGTCGATCTCCCCGGAGGCATGGCGTCGGGTCGTCAATCCGACATAGGCGCCGACACTTCTCGATCGCTTGAAGCGTGTCGGATCATCGATCGTGGCCTTGAAGCAGAGCGCAGTGATCGGACCGACACCAGGTACGGTCATGAACCTGCGGACCTGCACATCATGACGCGCCAGCTTGTGAACCTTACGATCGAGATCGCCGACTTGCTGCTCGATGGCCTTGCGCGCCTCAAGCAACGGCCTGACCGCAGCCACTAGCTCGGGACGGTTCTCGATCAACTCCTCGGCTCGCACCGCAAAGACATTGAACTTGGCGCGGCCGATGACGAGACCGAGGTTCTTGAGAAGGCCACGGATCTGGTTCTCAAGATCGCGCTTTATCTTGACCAGTAACGCCCGGCTCGCCAGCAGAGCTCTGACCGCGTGGCTGTCGAGGTCCTTGACGCGCACCTCCTTGAACCAGCCGGTCTGCATGATACGGGCGATGCCGGCCGCATCATTGCGGTCGCTCTTGTTGATCTGCATCTTGAGTACCGCCTTGGCATGGCGCGCGTCGATGCAGATCACTGGCAAGCCAAGTCGCTTGAGCTCAGTCCATAGCCACGTAGTCGTCGGTCCGGTCTCGATGCCGATCCGTACCGTTCCCTGCGCCTTCGATCTCACGAACGCCGCGATCGCCTCAGGATCAGAATCGACCACGCCCTCTTGTACGATCGATCCCGCCTGATTCACGACGCAGATCGACGTCAGCTTCAACGACACGTCCAGTCCAACATAATATTCCATTGCCGCTCTCCATCGTTGCGAGGCCACATGAGGCTGGCCTCATACGTTCCTGGAGAGCTGATTCCCTGTGCCTTTGTCTGGCTCGATCCCGGAATTACCCCATGTTGAAAAAGTCGGAAATCGAGCGACGCCAAAAATCTCGCCAATGTTGATTCTTAGACAACTCCGCGGCTTGGATACCCTGTAGCGCCATTACGAAGCTCCTCGGCCGTTTTTCTGAGAAGCGATTTGGTCCCTCATGTCGATGCGAACTAAACGCACCAGTGGCTCTCTAAAATTTCGTTCGCCACCTCCAAAGTACTTTTTCAACATGGGGTAATTCCGGGATCGAGCCAGACAAAGGCACAGGGAATCAGCTCTCCAGGAACGTATGAGGCCAGCCTCATGTGGCCTCGCAACGATGGAGAGCGGCAATGGAATATTATGTTGGACTGGACGTGTCGTTGAAGCTGACGTCGATCTGCGTCGTGAATCAGGCGGGATCGATCGTACAAGAGGGCGTGGTCGATTCTGATCCTGAGGCGATCGCGGCGTTCGTGAGATCGAAGGCGCAGGGAACGGTACGGATCGGCATCGAGACCGGACCGACGACTACGTGGCTATGGACTGAGCTCAAGCGACTTGGCTTGCCAGTGATCTGCATCGACGCGCGCCATGCCAAGGCGGTACTCAAGATGCAGATCAACAAGAGCGACCGCAATGATGCGGCCGGCATCGCCCGTATCATGCAGACCGGCTGGTTCAAGGAGGTGCGCGTCAAGGACCTCGACAGCCACGCGGTCAGAGCTCTGCTGGCGAGCCGGGCGTTACTGGTCAAGATAAAGCGCGATCTTGAGAACCAGATCCGTGGCCTTCTCAAGAACCTCGGTCTCGTCATCGGCCGCGCCAAGTTCAATGTCTTTGCGGTGCGAGCCGAGGAGTTGATCGAGAACCGTCCCGAGCTAGTGGCTGCGGTCAGGCCGTTGCTTGAGGCGCGCAAGGCCATCGAGCAGCAAGTCGGCGATCTCGATCGTAAGGTTCACAAGCTGGCGCGTCATGATGTGCAGGTCCGCAGGTTCATGACCGTACCTGGTGTCGGTCCGATCACTGCGCTCTGCTTCAAGGCCACGATCGATGATCCGACACGCTTCAAGCGATCGAGAAGTGTCGGCGCCTATGTCGGATTGACGACCCGACGCCATGCCTCCGGGGAGATCGACTGGTCCGGCCGAATCTCAAAGTGCGGTGACGGCATGCTGCGCATGTATCTGTTCGAGGCAGCCGGCGTACTGCTGACCCGCGTGCCGAAATGGTCGGCGCTGAAAGCTTGGGGAACGAAGCTCGCCAAGCGCAATGGGCTTCGCAAGGCCAAGGTTGCCGTCGCGCGCAAGCTCGCGGTCATTCTGCACCGCATGTGGATCGACGCGACCGAGTTCAATTGGTCGACGAAGAAGGTTGCCGCGTAACGCGCAGAAGGAGATCACAGGGTTCCCGCGACACGGCGGGAAAAGTCGTCCCTGCCGGGACGGTGGCGGTGGTGAGATCGTCCGATTTTTTGCGAGCACCCGAAAGGGTGACCGCGCTTTCAACATTGATCCACCAGCGTCGTCTTACGCCATCATGCGGAGGGCTTGCCCCTACCGCGGAGAGAACAGTGGGCCCGGCAAGGATGATCGTGGAGAGCTTGACACCCAGACCCGGAATTAGAGAACAGTATCGGCCAATAAACGACATGCACCTAACCAGCGTCCCTCACATGAAGCGCGTTTCAGGCCTTCCGGTGCGAGTTTGAATTGTGAAACGGTTTCTAATCTTTACAGCGCTCTTTCCGCCGCTCGCGCTGGCCGTATTCATCGCGCCCGACACCTTCGGGAAGGATCCACTTCTCGATTGGTGGGCAGTGGGGGTTGCCTACATGGTCGCAATTATCCCCGCGTGGTTGATGGCGGGGGTGGACTGGGCGCTTTCCGCAAAGCCGACCTATCTCCGAATCGGAGGAACGGCGGTTACGGGGGCGGTGATAACCGACTCGGTCGCGCTTTTCATGTGGGGCTTCTTTGCAGGCTATTGGCCAGTCCTGATGGCCGGACTTGTCGGCGCAATTCCAGCCGCGGTGTGTTCGTGGCTGTCGGGTAAACATAAGGGAAGCGTGGATGGGTGAGCAAAACAGAAGCACGGCAGATTGCTGAGTATTTTTCGACGGCATACAGCGACGCTAATGAGGATTACGGCGAGGTCGTAACTCTAAAGCATGCGCCTATTCCACCCGGCAAAAAACAACCGGACACCAACCGTTAGTGAGGACGAAGCAGCCTCTGGCGGACAGAGCGATTGCAGCGAGACGCAATTCAATGCGCGCTTTACCCCTGAGAGCCGACATGGGAGCCTATACGGCTAATGTCGGCTAAGGGTCTTGGTTGTGTAGAAACGCCTGAGAAGAGGCGACGTAAGGACGTCGCGGTTGGTCAGGCGCATTGATTATTTGGATTGATGCTACGCCCGCATTGCCGCCAGGAGCGGCCGGACACCCATTATGTTCATGACGCGGGTGAGGTTGTAGGCCAGCACGTGCAGCGCCATCTCGGTGGCGACCTTTTGCAGCGTCTTCATCAGGAAGTGGGTGGCGCCCATTCTGGCCTTGATGGTGCCGAAGGGATGCTCGACCGTTTCGCGCCGCTGCCGCATCTTCTCTGGATGCTCATCGAGCCGGCGCTGCACGGCTTCGAGAATATGCTCGTGTTCCCATCGGGTGACCCGCCGCTCCTTGCCGGTAGTGCAACTTTGCTTGATGACACAGCCCTGGCAAGCATCCAGTCTTCCAGGCACTCCGGAAACAACGTGGTCTGCCCGCGATCCGCCCCCTCAACGAAGCGCCTCATCCGATCCTCCCGCAAATCGCGCAAGAATCTTATCGTGAGAATCAAAGCAGGCGATGCGTTTTCACACATGGGGTAATTCCGGGATCGAGCCATATTCAGGCTTTGGGAATCAGCTCTCCAGGAATCGACGAGGTCCACCTCATGGGGCCTTGCAACGATGGAGAGCCGCAATGGAACATTATGTTGGACTGGATGTATCGCTGAAGCTGACAGCGATCTGTGTGGTGGACCAAACAGGGTCTGTCATCCGAGAGGGGATGGTCGATTCCGCGCCCGAGACGATTGCTGAGTTCGTGACATCAAATGCGCCAAGTGTAGTTCGGATCGGGCTTGAGGCCGGACCGACGGCCACGTGGCTGTGGACTGAGCTCAAGCAACTTGGCCTGCCAGTGATCTGCATCGACGCGCGCCATGCCAAGGCGGTACTCAAGATGCAGATCAATAAGAGCGACCGCAATGATGCGGCCGGGATCGCCCGCATCATGCAAACCGGCTGGTTCAAGGAGGTGCGCGTCAAGGATCTCGACAGCCATTACATTAAAGCTCTGCTGGCAAGTCGGGCGTTGTTGGTTAAGATAAAGCGCGATCTTGAGAACCAGGTCCGCGGCTTGCTCAAGAACCTTGGTCTCGTCATCGGCCGCGCCAAACTCAATGTCTTCGCGGTGCGAGCCGAAGAGTTGATTGAGAGTCGTCCCGAGCTGATGGCTGCGGTCAGGCCGCTGCTCGATGCGCGCAACGCTATCGAGCAGCAGGTCGACGATCTCGATCGCAAGGTGATGCGATTGGCCCGCAATGATGCCCAAGTTCGACGGTTCATGACTGCGCCAGGCGTCGGTCCAGTCACAGCTCTTTGCTTCCTTGCGACAATCGACGACCCCACTCGCTTCAAGAGATCGAGAAGCGTCGGAGCCTATGTCGGACTAACAACGCGACGGTACGCCTCCGGAGAGACCGATTGGACGGGCCGAATATCGAAATGGGGCGACAAGATGCTGCGAAGTTACCTCTATGAGGCAGCCAATGTCCTTCTCACCCGCGTAGCAAAATGGTCGACGCTTAAAGCCTGGGGCATCCGCCTTGCGAAGCGAAGCGGGCTCCGCAAAGCCAAAGTTGCCGTCGCTCGAAAGCTTGCCGTCATTCTGCATCGAATGTGGATCGAAGGCACCGAATTCAAATGGTCATCAAAGGAGGCTGCTACTCAGCCTGCATAGCAGGACAACCGAGCTCCCGCTAACAAGCGGGAAACGCACGTCCCTGCCGGGACGCTGGCGTTGGTGCGATCGTCCCAGGCTTTGCGATGCTCGAAAGAGCAAAACGCGTTTTACACATTGATCCACCAGCGTCATCTTACGCCATCATGCGGAGGGCACGCCCTACCGCGGAGAGAACCCTGAGCCCGGCAAGGATGTTCACGGAGAGCTTGACCCCAAGCCCGGAATTAGAGAACAGGCTGGGTCACTCGCTACCGAGGCTTCCCGCGCCTAGCCTCCCGATGTCCGATTATCGGTCGGAAGCGGACAGTCAAGACCGCTGGCACTCATGAGTACACGCCCTGGCAAACTGATCAGCGGGGCGGCGGGCGGGCGCGTGATCGTGCCCGGATCTTCGTCGGCATCCTGCGTCGGCGCCGGTGCCTGACCCGGCTTCGACCGCGACGACACGGAATTGAGCTGTGGGCCGAGCGCGGCGGGACTGACCGGCGTGAATGCCTGCGCGCCGCTGCGGCCGCTGTAGGTCATCAGCCCATCCTTGGTCGAGATGATATCGCCGGGCCGCAGCATCGGATCGGTCTTCGCGTCGAGCGGCGCAAGCCCGAATGCGTCCTTGCCGTTGCAACTGCAACTGGCGACAAGACGCTTGCGATAGAGGAACGCGGTGTTGAGGTCGGAATAGCGCGCGCCGTCGGCCGCCACCGAGCTTTCGATTTCAGCGCCGAAATAGACCTTGGTCGTGGCCGCCGGGCAGATCGCCTTGCAGGTATCGACAGGCGTGGTGTTCGCCATCCGCTCGATGGGAAAGTGCTGGCCGTCGCACAGCCGCACGCAGAAGGCGACGCCGTGCCCGGTGGTGCCGCCACTTTCGTTGACGCGCTCTTGCCCGAGCGGCGCCGGCGCGATGCGGCCGATCGGCGGAGCCGGTGGCGGCGGATAGTTTGGCTCCGGCGGATGGTACGGCCGTTGCGCCCCGCCGAACAAAAAGTCGAAAATTCCCTGAGCATGCGCTGGCGACGCCGCGCACATCCCAACACACGCCGCCGCAAGGCCGGCAGCGAGACCGCAGGCCCGCCACGTCAAAACTTTGTGTCGTCGCCCAAACACCACGGCATCACCTGAACATAAAGGCTGCCCGCCGAGCCTCCCCGACGAAGGGCCTCGATCGTCTGATTATCGGCGCTTTCGGCAATCGGACGCAAGACAGCCGGACAGGATGGAAACGTCAGTGGACTGGATTGGCTCCGGTCAATTCCGCAATTTTCCTGATATGCGCGACCGCGGCGTTTGCGCCCGTCGTCTTCGTCAGCAGGTCGAGGGTCGCATCATTGTCGACGTCGACCGGCGTAAGCGCCGGATCAAGATAGGCCCGCGCATGCGGATCGCGCGCGATGGACAGCTTCACGACGAACAGCCGCGCGATCATTCCGACCAGTACGGCATGTTTGTAGAGCGCCGCCGCGGCGAAGCGCGGCCAAAAGATCCAGAGACGTTCGCGGGGCAGCCCCGGCCGGCGCTCCGAGGGATGTTTCAAGCGGAACAGGCCGCTCTGCAACGGATGCAGATTCTCGAGCCGGACCATCATGGCGAACGCGACCAGCAATTTGACAAGGCTGCCCATCGGCACGCCGGTCGCGGCCGCGCGGCGCAACAATGTCTCCATGTGCTCCGGCGTGTAATACAGCCCCCAGGCATCGCGGTAGATCGCCTCCCATTCCTTCCCGCTCATTCCGGCGTGAGCAGTGCAGACATGTTCCACATCGTATTTGTTGAGATCGCCCTCCATGGCGATGCCGTTCTTCCATAACGTCTGATGGTCTTCCGAGCCCGGGAGCGGCGTGAGAACAAAGAACTCGATTATGTCGAGCGGTAATTCCTTCTGGATGATGGCGATGTCGCGCCTGATCGTGGCCGGCGTGTCGGCCGGAAAGCCCAGGATGTACCCGGCAAGGGTGATGATACCGTGCACCTTCCAGGCGAGCAGCATTTTGCGATATTCGGTAATCTTGTTCTGGCGCTTCTTGGCTGCCGCGAGGTTGTCCGGATTGATATTCTCCAACCCGATAAACACACGGGTGACGCCGGCTCGCTTCGCCTTGACGATGAAATTTTCGATCCTGTGGCAAAGCGTGTCGACCTGGATCATGAGGCCGAGCGGAATTCCGTGCTGTTCGCGCAGCTCGATCAAGCGATCGAAGATTGCCTCCCACTCTTCATTGCGTGCGAAATTATCGTCGGTAATGAAGAACCTGTGGATACCCTGCGCCCAGTTCAGCCGCACCAGATGTTCAACATCGTCGGCTGAACGAAAGCGCGACTTGCGGCCCTGCACATTGATAATGGTGCAGAACGAGCACTGGTACGGACAGCCACGGCCCGCATCGAAGCTCGCGCTCAACCCGAGCGTGCGTTCCACGTATTGCTTCGGCAAAAACGGCACCGGAGTGCCGTCTATGACGGGAAGATCCTTCATAAAGTTGTACAATGGGGCGAGCCGATCGGCAGCAGCATCGCACAATACTTCGTCGAGCCGGTTCTCGGCTTCGCCGGCGAACATCGCGATCCCCATGGCGCGGCACTCGTCGAGTTCGACGGCGCGGCCGTCCAGCATCGACAGGCATCCGGATATGTGGAAGCCGCCCATGGCGACCGCGATGCCGGCCGCCCGGAACGGTCGCGCGATGTCGAGTGCGCGAGGATATTGGTTTGACTGGACACCGACCAAACCGATAAGTCCAAAGCCGTCGCGCGACCGGAAGCGCGCGAGCAGGCCCGGCACATCGATGCGCGTGTTGGTCTCGTCAATCACTTCGATGTCGATATCGACATCGGGACCGAGCACCTGCCGCTTGGCGCAATCGGCCGCGATGCCGTAAAGGGCGGCCAGAGTATTCGAGGGGATCAGTGCCCGCCACCAGCGGATAACGTATCCGTCGTCGTCGTAATGCGATGGCTTGATGAGGACGAGTTGAAAGCGACGCTTTATTCCCATCGGTCAGACTAGCACCGATCGATAGCGTGAGTCTGGCCTAATTTGTTTTGCAGCGGGCGTATGGTCGGCTGAGCTGGCGACAGCCGGCGAGTCCACGCACTAATGCGCCGCCGCTGCGGCCCGCCGCACGTTGCGCGTCAGCACCCAGATCACGAGTGACATGCAGCCGGTCGCCGCGATGGTGCCGGCGACCGGCCATGCCGATTGGCCGAGAAATTGGCCGATCGCAACGGCGGTGATGGCGGCGGACGATTGCTGGGCAAATCCCAACAGCGACGATGCGGTGCCGGCACGATCGGGAAACGGCGTCAGCGCGGCGGCCTGTGTCTGCGGCAAAGCGAGTCCCATGCCGGCGAGATAGATCGTCATGGTGCCGACCAGCCAGCCGACATTACGGAAGCCAAGGGCGACGACAGTCGCCATGGTCAAGCCGCCGGCCGCCATCACCACGGTGCCGAAGCCGATGGTACGCCCCAACCCAAGCCGCATCACGAATCGCGACGCGGTATAGGAGCCGGCCATATAGCCGGCGGCGCCCGCAGCGTAGGTGACGCCGAACATGACCGGCGTTAGGCCGTACAGCCCCTGCATCACGTACGGCGCGCCCGCGATCCATGCAAACAAGCCGACAAAGGCGGCGACCAATATGCAGAGGTTGGCGAGAAAGCCGCCATGCACCAGGACCGAGCGATAAAGCGCACCCATGGCGCGAAACGAAAACGGGCTGGCGGTGCGCTGATGCAGCGTCTCCGGCAAGAAGCGCACGGCGGTGGCCCACGACGCCAGCGCGAACACGACCAGCAGGATAAAGGTTGAACGCCAGCCGAACGCGGTTTGCAGCACGCCGCCGATGGCGGGAGCAACGATCGGTGCGAACGCGGTGATAGATCCCATCAACGACAATTCGCGACCGGCGCGCACGCCGGAATAGAGGTCACGCACCGCGGCGCGCGCCAGCACGATCGAACCGGCACCGCCGAGCGCCTGCACAAAACGGACTGCGATCAAGATGTCGATCGATTGCGCCAGTGCGCAGACGACGGTGGCAACGCTATAGACCGCGAGCGCAACGAGGATCACCGGGCGCCGGCCGACGCGGTCCGAGATCGGGCCGTAAATGATCTGGCCGACGGCAAAGCCGAGCAGATAACTCGAAATGGTCAATTGCACCTGCATCGGCGGCGCGCCCAGCGCGTCGCCGATCGCCGGCAGCGACGGCAGATACATATCCATCGTCAACGGACCGAGCGCGGTCAGGAGCGACAGCAATAATGTGAGTGCGAAGGTTCCGGGACGGAGCATCTCTATTCCATCACCCTGACGTGGCCGCGCAGCGGCCCTCGAAGGGCGATTGTGCCAACGCCTCGGCCGGCATCCTTCGAGGCTCGCGGAGCCTGTCATCGAGCCGGCCACTTCGGGCCGGACCCGTTGGCTCGCACCTCAGGATGACGGATCGGATGCAGCGTTTTTTGATTGTCCAGCTCATGCTCTACCGTTCGCGCAACGGCTTCACTTTCAGCTCCGCGGCGAGCTTGTCGAGCTGCACCAACAGCGCCGGCGCAATCGGCACGCCATCGCGCAAGCGCTCGGCGCGGCATTGCTCGCGCCGATCTCCCGGCAGGCGGATCTCGTCGCTGCCCGGCAGGCGCTTCGATTGCCGGAAATCGCCGACATGACGATCGACCTCGGCAACGAAAATGGGCAGCGGCAGAAAGCGCGCAACGTCGACGACGCAAATAAAGTGTCCGGTATTGGTCTCACTTGTGTCGTCGGCATTGAAATCGACCACGTCGCGGCCGAATGCGGCGCCATTGAGCACGCCGCCCAGAAGCCCGAGCATCAGCGCCAACCCTGAGCCCTTGTACTCACCCATCGGCAGCAGAATGCCGTCATGCGAATGGTGCGGATCGGTGATGGCCGCGCCGGTCGCTGGATTGACGAACCAGCCTTCGGGCATGGTCTCGCCGCGCAGCGCGTATTTTTTTACGGTGCCGTAGGCGACGATCGAGGTCGCCATGTCGAGCACCAGCGCGCCCGCGCCGGACGGCACGCCGATCGCCAGCGGATTGGTGCCGAGCAACAAATCCGTGCCGCCCCAGGTCGCCATATGGTTGGCATTGGCCACCGCAGCGTAGAGCCCGATCATGCCGTGCATCGCCGGCATTTCGGCGTAGAGCCCGGCCGGCCCGGCGTGGTTGGAGCGGCGCACGCCGACCCACGACACGCCGCTGTCGCGCGCCATCGCAATCGCTTCATCTGCGGCGCGCGTCATCACCAGATGACCCATGCCATTGTCGCCATCGACCAGAGCGGTCGCCGGAGCGGTCCGCGTCACCGTGATGTTGGGGTGCGCATTGAAGCCTTTCGCTTTCATCCGGCGCACATATTGCGGCAAGCGCAGCACGCCGTGGCCGTCGGCGCCGGTGAGATCCGCTTGCGTCATCAGATGCGCGCAGCGCGCCGCGTCCGCCGCGGGCAATCCCGCCGCAACGAACGAATCCGTCATCAGCGACGTCACCGCGCGCGCGGGCACGCGGACAAAGCCAGCTTCACTCATCGCATCATCCCTTGCGCGTCTTGCTCAGGATCGCTTCGGCGTGGCCGCCTAAAATCATGTCGCGGTCCCTGTCCGCCAGGCCGAGGCCTTGCACATGCCGCGCGCAATCCATCATGCCCATGTCGTAGGGATAATCGCTGCCGAGGAACACCCGCTTGGCGCCGACCGAGTCGATCAGGAACTTGAGCGGCGTGTGCGAATGCAAAATCGTGTCGTAGAGAAAGCGGTCGAGATATTTCTCCGGCGAATGTTTCAGATGCACCTTCGGCTCCGGGCGCACGTGCCAGCCGTGCACCCAGCGCCAGCCCTGATAGGGAATGAAGCCGCCGCCATGCACCATGACGAAGTTGAGCTTCGGATGGCGCTCCAGCACGCCGCCGAAGATCAGGCAGGCGCCGGCGATGGTGGTGTCGAGCGGGTTGCCGATCAGGTTGTTGAGATAATAGGAACGCAGCCGGTCGGCGCCGGCGACGTTGCCGGGATGGATCATCATCCAGGCGTCGAGCTCTTCCGCCACCGCCCATACCGGCTCGAAACTCGGATCGTCGAGATTCTTGCCGTTGACGTTCGAGGCGATCATGGCGCCGTGCAGGCCGAGCGTGCGGATGGCGCGGCGCAATTCCGCCGCCGCCTGGTCGGGCGCCTGCATCGGCAAGGTGGCGATGCCGGAAAAGCGATCCGGCTTTTCCTTGACGAGCCGCGCGATCTCGTCGTTCTGAATCACCGACGCCGCGACGCCGACCGAGGCTTCCTGGTTATAGAGCCAGGTCTGCGGCGACACCGACAGCACGTGCATATCGACCAAAGCGGCGTCCATGTCCTTGAGGCGGCGCTCGACGTCATGGCCGCCGCGCGGAAACGGCCGGTACGGCACACCGGCAACCTCGATCAGCGAATTGTCGGCGTCGAACGCCTTGATGTTCAGCCCGAGACTCGGGATTTCTTTCTGCAATATCCCGATGGTGGCGTCGGCAAGGATATGGGTGTGGGTGTCGATTGTTTTTTGGGTTTTCGGCATTGTTCGTTCCCCGGAATGGCGCGCTTTAGAGCATGATCCGGAAAAGCGGATCCCGGTTTTCCGAAAAGATCATGCTCCCACGAAGATCCTAGACCATGATCCGATTCAACCTGATCGGATCATGGTCTAGTGCGCATAACAGGCGCGGGTGTGCAAGGCAGGCAGGGCATGCGTCGCCCCTTTAGCTCTGGGCCAGTTCCGCTATAAAGAGGCCCGAAATTCCCGCTGAAGCATCCTGGAACCCAGCATGGACGCGACCACCGAATACCACGCCGAAAAGCACGCTCGCGTTGAGGATAATGCGCTCGTGCGCGGCAACGGGCGTTATGCCGCCGACGTGCCACTGCCGAACCAGGCTTTCGCTTATTTCGTCCGCTCGCCGCATGCCGCCGCGCGTATCGTCAGCATCGATACCTCGGCCGCGGAAAAAGCGCCGGGCGTCTTCAGCGTGCTCACCGCCAAGGACATGGCGGGCGTCGGCAATCTCGGCCGGCATCCGCCGGTGCCCGGGCGCGGCGGCAAGACATTGATCCTGCCGCACCGGCCGGCGCTTGCCGGCGAGCGCGTCGTGCATATCGGCGAGCCGGTGGCGATGGTCGTGGCCGAGAGCTACGCCGCCGCGCAGGATGCCGGCGAGTTCGTCACCGTCGAATATGAGGAGACGACGCCGGTCATCGATGCGCGCGAAGCGTTGCGCGACGGCGCACCGCAAGTGTGGCCGCAGGCGCCCGGCAATGTCGCGGTCGACTGGGCGGGTCCCAATCCCGATGCGGACGGCAACGCCAGGAAGGTTGCGGAGATTTTTGCTTCGGCCAAGCACGTCGCGCGCGTCAGCGTGATGAGCCAGCGCATGGTCGGCAATTGCATGGAGCCGCGCGGCGCCACCGCAAGCTACGATCCGGCAAGCGACAGCTATCTGATGCGGGCCTGCTCGCAAGGCGCCGGCGCCATGCGCGAAGGCATCATGGCGATCATGAGTCTGCCGAAGGAGCGCATCCGCGTGCTCACCGACGACGTCGGCGGTGCGTTCGGCATCAAGACCGGGCCCTATCCGGAGAACATCGCGCTTCTGGTCGGCGCCAAGAAACTCGGCCGGCCGATCCACTGGATGTCGACGCGCTCGGAGGTATTTCTCACCGACAACCAGGCGCGCGATATCTACTCGGAAGTAGAGCTCGCACTCGACGACAAGGGAAAATTCCTTGCGCTGCGCATCAAGAATGTCGGCAATCTCGGCGCTTATGTGGGCCCGGTCGGCGCCAACATTCCAACCGCGAATTTTACCCGCTGCCTGCCCGGCATGTACGACATCAAGGCCATCGACGTGTCGGCGGTCTGCGCGTTCACCAACACCATACCGACCGCGCCGTATCGCGGCGCCGGACGGCCCGAAGCGAGCTATGCGCTCGAGCGTGTCGTCGACGAGGCCGCCCGCATCACCGGCATCGATCCGGTGAAACTCCGCCGGCGCAACTTGATCAAGAAATCGGCGATACCGTACAAGACCGCGGTCGGCACGACGTATGATTCCGGCGACTTCGAACCGATCCTCGACAAGGCGCTCGAGCTTGCCGATTACGACGGCTTCAAGCAGCGCCGCCGCGAGTCGCAGCGGCGCGGCAAATATCGCGGCTTCGGCATCTGCTGTCTGCTCGAACATTCCGGCGGCGCGCCGATCGAGAGCGCCAAGCTGAGCTTTCCGGGCGACGGCACGCTGTTGCTGACGCTCAACGTGCAGAATACCGGCCAGGGCCACGCCACGGTGTTTCCGCGCGTCATCGCCGAGACGCTCGGCATTCCGGCGGACAAGATTCCGCATACCAACGGCGATTCCGCAAATGAGCTTCCCGGCTATGCCTCGGTCGGCTCGCGCTCGGCGATGACCGTTGGCCATTCGATCGTCAAGGCGATGGACACCATCCTGCAAAAGGGCAAGCCGGTCGCCGCCGCCATGCTGGAAACCGGTGAGCCGGACATTGTCTATAAAGACGGCCGTTTCGAAGTCGTCGGCACCGACCGCCGCGTCACCTTGTTCGAGGTCGCGACGCGCGCGGCCGAAATGAAAAAGCGCGGCGAGATCGCCGAAGACCTCGACACCAAGTCGACCACCGAGACGCCGCTCTCCTATCCGAATGGGGTGCACACCGCCGAGGTCGAGATCGATCCCGATACCGGCCACATGACGATCACCGCCTATACAGCGGTCGACGATTGCGGCCGCGCGCTCGATCCGATGATCGTCGAAGGCCAGACCCACGGCTCGATCGCCGCCGGACTCGGCCAGGCGCTGATGGAGAACACGGTGTACGACCCGGGCAACGGCCAGCTCGTCACCGGTTCGTTCATGGATTACGCCATGCCGCGCGCCGAGGACATGCCGCCGCTGCGCGACGCGCTCTACAACGTGCCGGCGACCACCAACCCGCTCGGCGTCAAGGGCGTCGGCGAAGCCGGCACCACTGCGGCGATCTCCGCGGTGATGAATGCCGTCGCCGACGCCATCCCGGGCGGCGCCGGCGCCCATCTCGACATGCCGGCCTCGTCGCCCCGGCTGTGGGAAGCCTGCCAGCGCGCCAGAGCATAACGCGCCTACAATTTTGCCTTGCCGCACAGCCGGATTCGCGCCGATACTGCGCGCAAGCCGGCACGAAATCATAATCGCCGTCGTTCGAGGTTCGCCCCGCGACCACCTCAGGACGCGGAAGGTGAGGGAGACGAATATGTCCACACGCAAATTTTTATTGCTGGCATCGGCCAGTCTCGCAGGACTTTTGCTCGCAAGCGCCGCGCAGGCACAAAATAGCGCCGCGCTCACCGGGAAAGTCACCTCTGCGCAAGAGCCGGTGATGGAAGGTGTGCTGGTCAGCGCCAGGCTCGACGGCAGCAACATCACCACGACGGTGGCGACCAACGAACAGGGCGTCTACAGCTTTCCGGCCGGCCGGCTCGCGCCGGGGCACTACACGATCTCGATCCGCGCAGTCGGCTACAGGCTCGATGGCGCGAAGGCGGCCGACGTCGGTGCGGGCGCGGCGGCCACGGCCGACCTCACGCTGGCCAAGACCAACGCGCTCGCCAATCAGCTCTCCAACGGCGAATGGCTCAACAGCCTGCCCGGCGACGACCATCTCAAGGCGGCGCTGACCAATTGCGTCGGCTGTCATACCCTGCAGCGCATCGTGCAGTCGACCCATAACGCCGACGAGTTCATGCAGGTGTTCAAGCGCATGGGTACCTATTCGCCCGGCTCGACGCCGACGCACCCGCAGCCGCTCTTGCCGGGCGGCAACAACTCTGACCGCTCGCCGATGCCGGGCCCGATCCAGGCAAAGATGGCCGACTATCTCGCCGGCGTGAACCTGAGCGATGCGGAGTTGCTCGAATTTCCGCTCAAGCCGTTTGCGCGCCTCACCGGCCGCTCGACCCACGTCATCATCACCGAATACGATTTGCCGCGCAAAGACGCGCAGCCGCACGACGTCGTCATGGCCGGCGACGGCATGATCTGGTATTCGGATTTCAGTCATCAGTTCATCGGCGAGATGGATCCGGCGACCGGCAAGGTCACCGACATCGAAATTCCGACGATGCGGCCGGACGAGCCGAAAGGTTCGCTGGCGCTTGAATTCGATCCGAAGGGTACACTTTGGATGGCCGGCATGTATCAGGCCGGCATCTACAAGATCGACACCAAGACCAAACAAGTCACCGCTTATCCGTTCCCGGCGGAATGGCTCAATCCGACCACGCAGGCCTCGATGCTGTCGGCGGAACATTCCAACGTCGACGGCAAGATCTGGACCAACAATCAGGACACGCACCTGGTTTACCGGTTCGATACCGTGAGCGGAAAATATGAAGATCTCGGCCAGGCCATCGACAAGAACGGCACCCACATCAACGGCTACGGCATGCCGACCGATCTGCACAATAGCGCCTATCAACTGAACTTCGGCGGTGCCTCGGTCGGCCGCATCGATGCCACAACCAAGGACGTAACGATCTGGAAGACGCCACTGCCGTTCTCGCGGCCGCGCCGCGGCCGGGTCGACGCCGATAACATTCTCTGGTTTGCCGAATACGGCGCCAACGGCATCGGCCGCTTCGATCCGAACACCAACGAGATCAAGGAATGGCAATTACCGACCGCATGGATGGAGCCATACGACGTGGTCAAGGCCAAGAACGGCGAAATCTGGACCGGCTCGATGCTCGACGATCGCGTCGCACGGCTCGATCCGAAGACCGACAACATCGTCGAATATCAGTTGCCGCGCTCGACCAATATTCGCCGGGTTTTTGTCGATAATCGCGGCGAGCGGCCGGTGCTGTGGGTCGGCAGCAATCACGGCGCCTCCATCGTCAAAGTCGAGCCGTTGGACTAAGAGGCCGCACGCATCGCGGCACAACATCGTCATGGCCGGGCTTGTCCCGGCCATCTCGATTCCAAGGGCGCGGCGTTCTAGGAATTGGGATGCCCGGGACTAGGCGAGCGACGCGACTCCGTTCTTCGAACGACTATGCCCGGGCGTGACGAAAGACGGAAAACGCCTCATGAGCGAAGTCCACCCGCGGCGCGAGCAGCCGCTGCCGAAGGCGATGCCGATGCTGTTGTCGTTCGTCGCCGGCTATGTCGACAGCTACACTTTTCTCGCGCTGTTCGGACTGTTCGCTGCGCAAGTCACCGGCAGCTTCGTCATCGCCGGCGCCGAGATCGTGCGCCATGACGTAGGTGTCACCGGCAAGCTCCTTGCCATCGTCGCCTTCGTGGCGGCGGCCGCGATCACCGCGGCGCTGATCGCGCTGGCGCGCGACAAGGGCAGCGCGCCACTGCCGTGGATGCTCGGCCTCGAAGCCGCCCTGCTCGCGGCTTTCGTCGCCATCATCCTCTTCGTGCCCAACATCGCCGGCGCCGACGACTGGCGCGGCATTATTGCCGGCCTGTTCGCGGCCAGCGCCATGGGCGCGCAAAGCGTATTGGTGCGGCTCCTGATGAAAGGCATTCCGCAGACCAACGTCATGACGGGAAACATGACGCAGCTCGGCATCGCCTTCACCGAAATCATCGTGGCGTGGCAGCGGTTTCATCGCAGCCGCCACGGCGCCGCGGCGATCCGCGAATACCACGACGTACGCAATCAGTTGTTGATCGTGCTCTCGGTCGCGGCCGGATTTCTGGCCGGCGCCGCCGCCGGTGCCGCGGCCTTCATCGTCACCGGCCTGCACGGCGCCTTGCTCGCCGTCGCCATCGTCGTCGCGCTTGCGCTGTGGGCGGTTTATCTGGAAAACAGACGCCCGTAATATGGAGTCCGTCATGTCCGACCGTCCCGAAGCGATTCTGCAAGGCAAGAACCGGCCGTTCACCGGCGCCGAATATCTTGAATTGCTGCGCGACGGCCGCGAGGTCTATATCTACGGCGAGCGCGTCAAGGACGTTACCGTGCATCCGGCGTTCCGCAATGCCGCGGCTTCGGTGGCACTGCTTTACGACGCCCTGCACGACGAGAAACAAAAGGCGGTGCTGACCGCGCCGACCGATACCGGCTCCAGCGGCTACACCCACAAGTATTTCAAGGTGGCGCGCTCGCGCGAGGACGTCATCGCTCAGCGCGACGCCATCGCCGCCTGGGCGCGCATCACCTATGGCTGGTTCGGCCGCAGCCCCGATTACAAAGCCGCCTTCCTCAACACGCTAGGCGCCAATGCCGAGTTTTACGGCAAGTTCGCCGACAATGCGCGCGCCTGGCACAAGCGCGCCCAGGAAGCGGTGCTCTATCTCAACCACGCGCTGGTCAATCCGCCGATCGACCGCAACAAGCCGGTCGAAGAGGTCAAGGACGTCTACATCACCATCCAGAAGGAAACCGACGCCGGCATCTACGTCTCCGGCGCCAAGGTGGTCGCCACCAATTCGGCGCTGACGCATTACAATTTTCTCGGCCAGAATATGGGCCAGGAGATCAACGATCCCGCCATGGTGGTGATGTTCATCGCGCCGATGAACACGCCAGGCATCAAGCTGATCTGCCGGCAGTCCTACGAGTTCGCCGCCGCCGCCTCGGGCTCACCATGGGACTATCCTCTCACTTCGCGGTTCGACGAGAACGACGCCATCTTCGTGTTCGATAACGCGTTCATCCCGTGGGAGAACGTGTTCATCCATCGCGACGTCGAGCGGCTGAAGAATTTCTATCCGCGCTCGGGCTTCTTCAACGGCTTCACCATGCAGGGCTGCACGCGGCTCGCGGTGAAGCTCGATTTCATCGTCGGCCTGCTCTCCAAAGCCGCGCGTGCCACCGGCGTCGATGGCTTCCGCGGCGTGCAGGCGCAGATCGGCGAAGTGGTCGGCTGGCGCAATCTGTTCTGGTCGCTGACCGACGCCATGGCCTGCAACCCCGAGCCGTGGGTCAATGGCGCGGTGCTGCCGAACGGCCGCGCGTCGAGCACCTACCGGCTGTTCATGACCGAGGCCTATCCGGCAATCCGCAACATCGTCGAGAAGGTGGTGGCTTCGGGCCTGATCTATCTGCCCTCGCACGCGCTTGATTTCAAAAATCCCGAGATCGACAAATATCTCGCCAAATACGTCCGCGGCTCGAACGGCATCGACTACAAGGAACGCATCAAGATCATGAAGCTGTTGTGGGATGCGATCGGCACCGAATTCGGTGCGCGCCACGAGCTTTACGAGATGAATTATTCCGGCAGCAACGAGCTGGTGCGCATCTTCCCACTGCAACAGGCGCAGTTCACCGGGCAGCTCAAGCAAATGGAAGCTATGGTCGATAAATGCATGGCCGATTATGATGAGGATGGCTGGAAAAATCCGGCCTATCGCGACGGCTCGGATATACGGGTGGCGGGAAAGACGTAGGACGTTAGCTCAAAGGGATGAATTCCCGATAATAGGAATGACGATGGCAACTGAAACCAAAAAGTCAAAAGCCGAGCCCGCTGCCAAGAGCGCGCCCGCGGCAAAAAGCGAGACCGCAGCAAAAAGCGAGACTGCGGCGAAAAGCGAGACTGCGGCAAAAACTGAGCCCGCGGCAAAAAGCGAGCCCGCGGCAAAAGCTGAAACCGCCTCGGCCGAAAAGACACCGAAGGCCGATGCCAGCGAGACGGCCGCGCCTTCCAACTATAGCAGGGGTGAAGGCCAGAAGCCGGTGACCAAGGCCTACAAGGAAAACTGGAACGCGATTTTCGGAAAGAAAAAGGCGACGAAGAAAAAACGATAATTCGCACGGTGCCAGACAAGCGGCTGCTCGCGAGACTGACGGCGAAAGACGAAAGCCGCTCGGTGCAAGTACGGAACCGGAACCGCATACCGCCAGATTTCTTCGAAATACCAATGCATTATTGGGAACCAAAGCGTTTTGACTGCCGTTGCTCCGAGGATTGAGGTTTGCGTATGACAGTGATCCTCACAGTCGAAGACGAGTTCCTGATCGCCGAGCATTTGGGCGAAATCCTCAAAGAGGCTGGGTTCGAGGTCGTGGCGGCCGCGAATGCCGATGAGGCCATCGCCATCTTGGAACAGCGACGCGACATCCGCATCGTCATTACCGACATCAACATGCCCGGCTCGATGGATGGTGTGAAACTCGCTAACGCGGTCAGGCACCGCTGGCCTCCGATCAAGATTATTGTCGCCACCGGCCGTACACCGCCACGCATGGACGAACTGCCGGCCGGTAGCCAATTTCTGCCGAAGCCTTACGTGCGGGAGAAGGTTCTCGCCGCGGTGCAGGTACTCCAGTAGCCGGACTTGGCAATAACCTTTGCATAGCCGGAACCCTATCTGCGCTGGCACGTCAAAAGACATGCGCTGGGTGTTAGTGACGAGGCAGCGCTTTACGCAGACAGCAGAACGAATTTGATCTAGGCTTTCATTCGGCGTTGATCGTGAAAAATTATTTCAAAATGGAGAGCTTGGCCCCTCTGGTCGAGGGCATCCGACCATTTTCGCCCGCAGCGTTTGCAATCGCGGCCGGATGTCTCGTGCTCGCCATGCTGCTGCATCAGGCTTTTGTCGCTCTCGGCGTGAATGCTGTGTTTCCGAGTTATTATCCCGCGGTCTTGTTGGCCTCGCTGCTAGCCGGAACGCCCGCAGGGATCGGCGCCATCGCCGGAGCGATTCTCATCGTCTGGTTTGCGTATCTGCCGCCCTATTACGAATTCAACCGGCTGGACAGCGCCCAAACCGCCAACTTCCTGTTATTTGCCGTGTCGAGCGGCTGCGTCGTGCTGCTGTCCCATCTCTACCGCGACGCTTTTCTTCGTTTGCGCAGGCGCGACCGCGAGCGCGAACTGCTGCTGCAAGAACTGGAGCATCGCGGCAGGAACACTTATGCGGTGGTCGAGGCGATTGTGCGCAATACTCTGGTCAACGACCGCGCCAGTGCCGACGCTATCGCCGGCCGCGTGCGCGCCGTGAGTTCGGCCAACGATCTGGTCAATCAATCCGATACCAGAACGGTGCCGCTCAAAAATCTGCTGTCGCTCGAATTCGCGCTGAACGATAACACGCAATTGCACACCGCTGGTCCGGACACCGATGTATCGCCGGACGCGGCGCGAAAGCTCGGCCTGGTATTTCACGAGCTGGTCACCAATGCGATGAAGCACGGCGCGCTGTCCAACCGCGACGGTCGCGTGGCGGTGACGTGGCGCGCCGAGGGCGCGCTGATTCATCTCCTCTGGCAGGAGCAGGACGGTCCGCAGGTGCTGCCGCCGCAGCGGCAGGGCTTTGGCAGTGTCATTGTTACCCAGAGCCTGAAGTCGCTCGGCGGCGATATCGCTTTTCATTTCGATAGTTCAGGCCTGCGTTGCGATATGAAGTTCAATTGCGGCTGAGCGGCGCGGCGACAGCCATTATGGAGCCGGAACTTCTGGCGCCTCCGCGGCGTTGGCACAAAACTGTCTCCACAGAGGAGCTTGGCTATGGACGGTATCGCCCATCAGACTTTCGCCCTTGAGACGTCGATCCCCCAAACCGAAGAGCAGTTTTCCCGCGCGCTTGGCGAGGCTGTGATCAAGATTTGGGGCCACCTGCCGAACGCGTTGCAAAGCCGCATTTTTCAGGAAGCGGCCGCCCATCAGGACGTGGAGATGCGGCCGCGGCTTGCAGTCTTTCTGCACGGCAATCACCCGCGAACCGCGGCGGCCCGGAAAGCGCGCGCCATGATCGAGCCAGATAGTCTGGGCGGGTGATGGTTTGCCGCCTTGATCGGCGAACCGTAGTCACTTTTCCATTGACATTTGGTCACTGTTTCGGTAGAAGCAAATCACTCGCTCACTTACGGACGCCTTTCGCGAAGGTATTCTCGAGGGTGGAGCGAGTGCGGTGCCTGCGGGCGGACCGATACACTCCGCTCCCGGGCGGCTCCGGGCATCTTCCTCGCCGGTACTACGGCCGGTGCGTGAGGTGCTGTCACTGGACTGGGACAGGGGAGAGGCGGGTAACACCCGCAGGACCCGCGTCCCAGGAAGCGAGGCCTGGAGCTGAGCCTTTGGGACCGGCGTCCCTCTGGCAAGAGCCGCGGTGGAACGCCGATAGGCGAGCGCGCTCCGTCGAGCGCGCGCCGCACCTTCGGGTGCGGAGGTGGCTCTACACAGCGCCTGTCGGCGTTCCGCTTCCTTCTTTCTTCCCGGTCAGTGAGACGAAGAAAGAAGGGCGAAATTCGTGGCTTTCGTGGTGTTTGTTGAAACGACTCGGATGCGGAGGCATCGCGAGAACGAATTGACTTGCCCACTTGGCGCCGTCATGGCCGGGCTTGTTCCGGACATCCCGATCAATGTGGCTCGGTGCCCGCCTTATCGAGATCGCCGGAACAAGTCCGACGATGACGGTCCGGAGCAAAACAGGAAGCGCCGTGACAGCCAATCTTTATCTGTTCGGCTCAACGCGCTGCCGGCTGATGGCCATCAAGCCCGACGCCGGTGAGGTGGCCGAACAGCGCCGTGAGTTTCGCCAAGTCCGCGTCGGGCAGTGGCGGCTTGAGCAGCGAGGCAACATTGGTGCGCAAATGGCCGGCGTCGCCGGTACCGAAAAGCACGACGTCGACGCCGGGCTCATGGCGGACGAAGCGATAGGCCGCCTCGGTCATGGTGGCGGCGCCGCCGTCGTGAACGAGAAAGCCGAGCGGATCGTCGGTCGCCGCCAGCGATTTATCGACCAGACCCTTGTCGGCCAGCGCGCGCATTTCCCGGGCGACGCGCGGCGGATCGGCGAAGATGCTGCGCACCGCGAACATCAGCAATGTGCCGATGCCGTTTTGGCGCGTCATCGGAAACACGTTGTTGCGCGCGCCCTGGTGCATCATGTGGAAGCCGACCATGAACACTTCCCAGACCGGATCGTGCACCGCGCGCTTGAGCGTCTCGTTGGTGAAATCGACGATCGGATTCTCGGTGAGGCCGATGTGGCGGATCTTGCCCTTCTGCTTTTGCGCGATCAAAGCCGGCGCGATGGTATTGAGCGCATAATCATAATGGTCCGGCTCGATGCCGTGCAGATTGAACACGTCGACATAATCCGTACCCATCAGGCGAAGCGAATTGTCGAGGCTCGCGACGACCTGCTCCGGCGTCGCCCATACGTTGTTGCGGTAGACGTGGCTCTTGGTCGCGACCACAACCGATTCCCGCGGCATGCTCTTGAGCGCCAGCCCGACCACGCCTTCGGTGCCGTAAGGGGGCGCGGTGTCGATGAAATTGACGCCGAGGCCCACCGCCTCGTGGATGAGCCGCGCCGACTCCGCCTCGGACTTGCCGGTCTTGAGCCCGAGCCGGCTGAAGCCGCCGGTGCCGAGGCCGGCGACGCTGACGTGGAGGCCGGTTTTTCCGAGGGTCGTGTAGTCCATTTGCGGCATTCCTGTTTCGGATCGATATGACGATTTCAGGAGTCGCACATGTGCCGCAACACTAGCAAGTGACGATGCGTGGCCTCGATTTTGCAAGCCCGTTTATGAGTGACTTTTGAGGAGCCTCGATGCGTGACCGAATGACGATCAGACGGCGAGAGTTTCTAAAGGCAACGTCGGCGGGACTGGCGAGCCTTGCGGTACCGCGTTTCGCTAAGGCGCAATCCGGAAACGACACGCTGTTCCTCATTTCCGAGTCCGGCGCCAACAGCGTCGACCCGCACACGCCCGGCGCCAATCGCGGCTCCTACGAGGTTGCCTGGAATTGCTACGACCGGTTGCTGTCGCTGCAAATCGAGAAGGACAGCAACGGCGTCGACCATGCCAACGCCACCAAACCGGCGCCGGAGCTCGCCGAGGAATGGGACGACAGCGGCCACGCCGTCACGTTGAAGCTGCGCAAGGACGCGACCTTTCACGACGGCGCGCCGGTTACGGCGAAGGACGTGAAATGGTCGCTCGATCGCGCCATCGCCGCCGGCGGCAATCCGAAATTCCAGATGAGCACGGCCTCGCTTTCCGATCCGGCGCAGTTCGTCGTTGTCGACGATCATACTTTCCGTATCGACTACGACCGCTACGACCGTCAGATGCTGCCGAATCTCGCGTTCAGCGTGCCCAATATTCTCAATTCCGAGCTGATCAAGAAGAACGCAACGGCGAACGATCCGTGGGGGCTGGAATGGTCGAAGAACAATCTGGCCGGCGGCGGCGCCTATCAGATCGTCGATCGAACGCCGGATTCCATCAGCTACGCGCGCTTCGATAACTGGAAATCCGGCCCGCTGCCGAAAATGCAGCATGTGGTCTGGCGTGTGGTGCCGTCCTCGTCGACACGGCGCGCCCTGCTCGAACGCGGCGATGTCGATGTCTCGAACGAGTTTCCGCCCAAGGACATCGTCGAGATGGAGAGCGAAGGCAAGGTCAAGGTTTACGCGACGCCGATCGATAATGCGGTGCAGTTCGTCGTCATGAACGAGAAAATGCCGCCATTCGACAACGTCAAAGTGCGGCGCGCCATCGCCTACGCGATCCCCTATCAGAAGATCATGGACGTCGCGCTTTTCAACAAAGCCCGCCCGCTGTTCGGCGGACCGCAACACATCACGCAAGCGACATGGCCTCAACCTTCGCCCTTCAACACGGACCTCGCGCGAGCGAAGGCACTACTTGCCGAAGCCGGCCTGCCCGACGGCTTTGAGACGACCTTCTCATTCGATGCCGGCGCTGCCGGCATTCTCGAACCCACGAGTGTTCTTATTCAGGAAAGCCTGGGCCAGATCGGCGTAAAAGTGACGCTCGACAAAATCGCCGGCGCCAATTGGCGCACGAGCTTCTCGAGCAAGAAGCTGCCTTTCCTCACCAACCTCTTTGCCGGCTGGCTCGATTATCCCAGCTATTATTTCGAGATGGCGCTCGGAAAGACATCGATCTTCAACTCGGGCGACTACGGCAACGAGGCGGCGATGGCGATGTTGCACGAGGCGCGTTTCGAGCGCGATCCCGCCAAATACGACGAGATGGTCAAGAAATTCATTAATATCGCATTCGACGATGTCGCCAGCATTCCGCTTTATCAACCCGATGCCTATGTCGCGATGCAGAAAAATATCGGCGGCTACCGCTACTGGTTCCATCGGCAGATGGACTACCGGACCTTGGTGAAGACGTGAGCGGATCGCGGAGTGAGCGTTTGCTACGGCGTGGCGGCGGGCCGAGCTATGGTCCGTCGTCCCAGAGCCATAGGCCTTTGCGGTTGTAGCCGAGCCGCGTGGCGAACCAGCGCAGCACACGGCCACGTATCTGAACAAAGGGGCGCCAAATCGCGGCGAACCACGGCAGCGTGAGCAGCTTCGGTTTGACGATGCCGAACAGCCGCTCGGTGATGAACAGGCTGATGGCGTAAGCGCAGAGGATCGAAAGCGTCCCGGTAATGAGGTGGCCGTCGCCCATGACAACGACTGCGGCAAGCTTCAGCGGCTCAACGATCGCAAGCGGAACCGCCACGACCAGGAGCGACGGATAGGGCGGCAGATCTTCGATCGCCTGGTGGATGACCTGCGGGGTGCGTATCTGCATGAGCCGGGCTAAATTTGACGTGTAGCCAACCAACGCGGTCACGGAAAAATCGTTCAGTCCACGCCGTTTTATGGCTCAAACTGGGGTCATCGGCGACTTGGCGTTAAGTCCCAAAACATTGACCGCGTGTGCCCTTTCGTGTCACGTCGCCCGGCCTTAAATACCCGCCGGAAGTGACTGCTGATCTAATGATGACCGACCGCTACAACGCCGCCGAGGCGGAAGCCCGCTGGCAAAAAGTCTGGGACGAGCGCGGCATCTTCGCCACGCCGAACACGGATCTGACCGGCAAGTCTCCGGGCAAAAAGTACTACGTGCTCGAGATGTTTCCCTACCCGTCGGGGCGCATCCATATGGGCCACGTGCGCAATTACACCATGGGCGATGTGGTGGCGCGGGTGAAGCGGGCGATGGGATTTTCGGTGCTGCACCCGATGGGCTGGGACGCCTTCGGCATGCCGGCCGAGAACGCCGCCATGGAGCGCAAGGTCCATCCCAAGGCGTGGACCTACGACAACATCGCGGCGATGAAGAAACAGCTCAAGGCGATGGGGCTGTCGCTCGACTGGAGCCGCGAGATCGCGACTTGCGATCCGGCCTATTACAAGCACCAGCAGAAAATGTTCCTCGATTTCCTGCGCGCTGAGCCGCCCTTGGTCGAACGCGAAATGCGCAAGTTAAACTGGGACCCGGTAGACAACACCGTGCTCGCCAACGAGCAGGTGATCGACGGCCGCGGCTGGCGTTCTGGCGCGCTGGTCGAGCAGCGCGAGATGAATCAATGGGTATTCAAGATCACCAAATATTCCCAGGAGCTGCTGGACGCGCTCGGTAAGCTCGATCGCTGGCCGGAAAAAGTGCGGCTGATGCAGAAGAACTGGATCGGCCGCTCGGAAGGTTTGTTAGTTCGTTTTGCGCTCGATCCGCAGACCACACCTACGGCGGATCGCGAGCTTGAAGTCTTCACCACGCGGCCAGACACTTTGTTTGGCGCAAAGTTCATGGCGGTCGCTCCCGATCACGTAATCGCGCTCGCGGCTGCTACCAAAAATGAAGAGGTTGCTAAATTCATCGGCGAGTCTTTGAAGCGAGGCACTGCGCAGGCCGAGATCGATACGGCCGAGAAAAAGGGCGTTGATACGGGTATTCGCGCGATCCATCCATTCGATCCCAACTTGAGATTACCGGTTTATGTCGCCAATTTCATTTTGATGGAATACGGCACGGGCGCCATCTTCGGGTGCCCAGCGCACGATCAGCGCGACCTCGACTTCGCCAACAAATACGGGCTCGGCAATACACCCGTGGTCTGTCCGCCGGACCAGGACCCCAAGACCTTCGTCATCACCGACACCGCCTATGATGGCGACGGCCGCATGATCAATTCTCGGTTTTTGGACGGCATGACGATCGCGGAGGCGAAGGAAGAAGTCGCAAGGCGGCTGGAAAAAGAAAGCCGCGGCAACAAGCCGGTGGCGCAGCGCCAGATCAATTACCGCCTGCGCGATTGGGGTATTTCGCGGCAGCGCTATTGGGGCTGCCCGATCCCCGTGATCCATTGCGACAAATGCGGCGTGGTGCCGGTGCCGGAAAAAGATTTGCCGGTGACCCTGCCGGAGGATGTCACGTTCGATCGCCCCGGCAATCCGCTCGACCATCATCGGACCTGGAAGTACGTCAAGTGTCCGCAATGCGGCAGCGCGGCGCGGCGCGAGACCGACACCATGGATACGTTCGTCGACTCGTCGTGGTATTTCGAGCGCTTCACCGATCCGTGGATCAAGGACGCGCCGACCGACTTGCCGATGGTCAATGGCTGGATGCCGGTCGATCAATATATCGGCGGCATCGAGCACGCGATCCTGCACCTGCTCTACAGCCGCTTCTTCACCCGCGCGATGAAGAAGACCGGGCATGTCGGATTGGAAGAACCATTCGCCGGCCTGTTCACCCAAGGCATGGTGGTGCACGAGACCTATCGCACCAAGAGCGGCGAATGGGTCGCGCCGGCGGAGATAAAGATCGAAAGTACAGGCGATGTGCGGCGCGCGACGCTGCTGTCGAATGGCGAACCGGTCGAAATCGGCGCCATCGAGAAAATGTCGAAGTCGAAGCGCAATACCGTCGATCCCGACGACATCATCCGCGACTACGGCGCCGACGTGGCGCGCTGGTTCATGCTGTCGGATTCGCCGCCCGAACGCGACGTGGAGTGGACCGAGCGCGGCGTGCAAGGCGCCTGGCGCTTCACCAACCGGCTGTGGCGCTTGATCGGCGAGACGGCGGAGATCGCGCAAAGCGCGCCCGCCGAGCGCCCGGCGCAATTCTCGCCGCCGGCGCTGGCGCTGCGCAAGGCGGCGCATCGCGCTCTTTCGCGCGTCACCGACGATGTCGAGAAGCTGCATTTCAATGTCTGCGTCGCCCACATCTACGAGTTCGCCAATGCGCTCGGCGCGGCGGTCGGCGACATCGACGGCGAAGACAAGCTGACACCCGACCTGCGCTGGGCGATGCGCGAGGCGGCCGGTATCCTGGTGCAACTGTTCAATCCGATGATGCCGCACCTCGCCGAGGAGTGCTGGTCGGCACTCGGCCACACCACGCTTGCCGCCGAGGCAAGATGGCCCGCGGTCGAAGGCGCGCTTCTGATCGAGAACACGGTGACGCTGCCGGTGCAGATCAACGGCAAGAAGCGCGCCGACGTCACCGTGGCGCGCGACGCCAAGACTGCCGAAGTCGAAGCTGCGGTGCTGGCGCTCGACGCGGTGAAGGCGGCGCTCGACGGCAAACCGCCGAAGAAGGTGATCGTGGTGCCCGGCCGCATCGTCAACGTGGTGATGTGATGACTGCGGTCAAACCCGCCGACGCCGATGCCTTCGTCGCGCGGCCCGATCCGAAACGGCCGGTGGTGCTGGTGTTCGGGCCGGACTCCGGCCTCGTCAGCGAGCGCACCAACGCGCTGGTCAAGGCCGCGGTCGACGATATCAATGACCCGTTCGCGCTGGCGCGACTCGACGGCGAGGATCTTTCAGCCGAACCGACGCGCCTGGTCGAGGAGGCGCAGACCATTCCGCTGTTCGGAGGCAAGCGCGCGGTTTGGGTGAAAGCCGGCGGCCGCAATATCGCGGGCGCCGTCGAGCCGTTGTTGGCGCTGCCGGCGCTCGAATGCCGTGTCGTGATCGAGGCCGGCGATCTGCGCCGCAATGCGCCGCTGCGTGCGCTTATTGAGAAGGCAAAGAACGCCGCGGCGCTGCCGTGCTACGCCGACGGCGAAAAAGACCGCGAACGGCTGATCGACAACGAGATGCGCGAGGCCGGCCTGAAGCTCTCGCCGGATGCGCGCGACATGCTCATCCCGCTGCTCGGCGGCGACCGCGCCGCGTCACGCAGCGAAATCACCAAGCTCGCGCTCTACGCCCGCGGTCAGGACATGGTCGGCGTCGACGACGTTGCCGCGGTGGTGTCGGATGCCTCGGCGCTGGCGCTCGACGATATCGTCGATGCCGCCTTCGCCGGCCGCCCGGCCGATCTCGAAAGAGAGCTTGGGAAGGCGCGGGTGGCCGGCACCTCGGCGGGCTCGATTCTGTTCGCCGCCCAGCGCCAGGTCGCGCAATTGCACAAATGGCGCACTGCGATCGAAGCGGGCTCGGGTTTCTCGATCGACGCCGTGTATCCGCCGATCAATTTTCGTCGCAAGGATACGATCGCGGCAACGCTCAAGCTCTGGACCGCGGCGCGGCTTTTGACCACCATGGCGGAGCTTGCCGACGCCGTCCTGCAATCGCGGCGCAATGCCGGTCTCGCCGATACAATCGCCGAGCGCGCGCTGCTCGCGATCGCGGCCAATACGCGGCGCAGCGCCGCCTGATCGCGCGACCTAAACCTGAAGCGTTATGGCGACACGTTGCCGCGAATGGCCGACAAACTCGCCAGCTTGCTGCGGCCTACAATCGACATCTTCGGCGCCGCGGCCTCGAACACCTCGTGAAGAACCGTATGATAGTTCTCCCGCGCTATCTGAACCCGCTGCATCGCGCTCCGCATTACAGTGGCGTCGAACGGCTCGGCCCGCAGACTGTCACGCGCCTCTTCCTGTGCCAAGCGGAGGTCGGCTTGCGCCGCCACAACTCTTTCCTCGTCGGCATGAATCTCGGAGCGCATCACCTGAGCATCGGACAACGGCAGCGCCGCAGCGACGCGATCAAGACGATCGGTGGCGCTGTGGTCGATCTGCGTGATCGTCGACAGCGGAACTTCGCCGGTATAGCGGAAGGCGACCGCACCCGCCGCGCCGACAAAGCAAATATTCAGCGCCAGCGACACCGGCAGCAGCCAGCGCGAGCCGACAGCTCTCTCGATTTTCGGCAGAATAGACATCGTCACCCCCGCTTCAGTCGCGGGACCGGCGCAAACGCCGAGCCCGTATCCGGCGAATTTACACTCGCGCCGCCGGGCAGTTCAAGCCTATGACGGATTTTCAAGACTAAAGGTGCCGGAATCGTCATCGTAAGCGAACACTTCGGCAAATCGGCCCCAAGCGGTGACAGCGCGCAGCGTGTGCTCGGCGTCCTCCGTGCTCATATGATCTTCCAGTTCGTCCAAAAAACGGCTTTTCGGTGCCACATGGTTGGCGCGCTCCTGAAGCACCCGACGGATATGCGCGGCAAGCGGGATATAGGTCAGGAGCTGGCGCTGAAACAACTTTTTGCGATCGTCCATGCCCAATTCGCCGAATTGCTTGCCGGTATCGGTCAGCCTTATGTCGCCGCCCTCGACCTCGGCGAAATGGAACATCTGCATCGCTTCGGCCACGGGAAAAAGCTCATCGCCTTCCATATGCAGTTCGTCGGCGAGTACCGGCAAGTCCGCTTTGCCGCGATACGGTTCGGCGGCGAGCGCCTCGATGAGGCCGGAAATCAGATTGGCCGAGACGCGCGGTAGCACAGTGTTGATGGTGACTTGCCGCTCGGATCCGGACTGCGCGGCATTCGGCGTGCGCTGCGTCATCGCCACGTAGATTTTCTCGACGAGATCGCGGAACCGCGTATCGAGACGATTGCGCGGCTGGGGCAGATCGACGCCGATTTCGCGGATGATGCGGCCGGGATTATTCGAGAACAACAGGATGCGGTCGCACATCAGCACCGCTTCCTCGATATTGTGCGTGACCAGCACCACACCCTTGATCGGCAGCTTGCCATCACCCCACAGTTCAAGGAAGTCGGTGCGCAGCGTTTCCGCGGTGAGCACGTCAAGCGCGGAGAACGGTTCATCCATAAGCAGGATGTTGGGATGCACGACCAGCGCGCGGGCGAAGCCGACGCGCTGGCGCATGCCGCCGGAAAGCTCGCGCGGATAGGCGGACTCATAACCGTCGAGACCGATAAGGTCGATCGCCGCCAGCGCGCGTTTGCGGATCTCGGCGTCGGGCAGGCCGAGCGCTTCGAGGCCGAGCTGCACGTTTTGCAGGACCGTCAGCCAGGGAAATAGCGCGAAACCCTGGAACACCATGGCGATGCCCGGCGGCGGGGCGTGCACCGGCTGGCCGAGATAAGTCACGGTGCCTCCGGACGGTCGCGCCAGGCCGGCAATCAACCGGAGCAATGTGGACTTGCCGGAGCCGGTGCGGCCGAGCAGGCCGACGATCTGACCCTGCGCGATTTCGAGATCGATGCCGTCGAGCACCAGAAGTTCGCCGCCGTCAGCCTTCGGAAAAGTTTGCCGCAGGCCGTGAATATCGAGCAAGGCCTCGCTCATGATCGCTCCTCAATCCAAGCGGAATTTGCGCTCGGCATATTGGTACAGCGGCCGCCACAGCACGCGATTGACGACGACGACGTACAGGCTCATCACGACAATACCCAGCACGATGCGATGGAAGTCGCCAGCGTCGGTCTGCTGCGCAATATAGGCGCCGAGCCCTTTGGCTTCGAGGTGCTCGTTGCCCCATGAGGCGACCTCGGCGACAATACTCGCGTTCCACGATCCGCCCGACGCGGTGATGGCGCCGGTCACATAATAGGGCAGCACCGCTGGCAGCGCGATGCGGCGCCACCACAGCCAACCGCGCACGCGTAGATTGGCGCCGACCGCCCGCAGTTCAGCCGGGATCGCGGTCGCCCCTGCGATGACATTGAACAGAATGTACCATTGCGTGCCGAGGATCATCAGCGGACTGAGCCAGATATTTGGATCGAGTTTCCAGAACACGATGCCGGAGACCACGATGGGAAACAGCACGTTCGCCGGAAAGGCGGCGAGGAACTGCGCGATCGGCTGCACCACCACGGCGGCGAAAGGGCGCGTGCCGACCCAAACGCCGATCGGCACCCAGACAACGGTCGCCAACGCGATCAGCACGACGACCCGGACCAGCGTGAAGAAACCGAGCAGCACCGCCGTGCCGACGTCCGAAAGCGTAATGCCTTCGATCAGGAAGCTGACCGTTTGCCATAACGCGAGCGCGGCCAAGACAAACACGATCAGCGCCCACTGGAAGGTGATCCAGCCGGGCCGCGGTTGCGATACCGGCTTGACGGTCTCGACACCTTCCGCGGGGTGGCCGATGAGCGTGCGCCGCCACAGCGCGGCAAACGGCCGGGTCAGCCGATCGACAATGCGCGACCGGCGCAGGATGTTGAGCACCCAGGATTGCGGCGCGATCATTCCGGCCTCTTGCTCGAAGCGGAAGCGATCCGCCCAGGCGACCAGCGGCCGGAACAGGACCTGATCGTAGATCAGAATCACCACGAGCATGGTGAAGATCGCCCAGCCGACCGCCCTGAGGTTCTGCTGCTGGATGGCGAGCGCGATATAGGAGCCGACGCCGGGAAGCGTCACGGTGGTATTGCCGACGCTGATCGCCTCGGAAGCGACGACGAAGAACCAACTCCCGGACATCGACATCATCATGTTCCAGATCAGCTGCGGCATCGCGAACGGCACGTCGACGCGCCAGAACGACATCCACGGGCTGAGCCGGAAACTACGCGAGGCTTCGACAAGCTCGGTCGGCACCGTGCGCAGCGACTGATAGAAGCTGAACGCCATATTCCAGGCCTGGCTGGTAAAAATGGCGAAGATCGCGGCGAATTCCGCGCCAAGCACGCGCCCGGGCGCGAGCGCCATGAAAAATACGACCGTCACCGAAATAAAGCCCAGGATCGGGACCGACTGCAGAATGTCGAGTAGTGGAACGAGCAACCGTTCGGCCTGCTTATTCTTCGCCGCCAGCGTCGCATAGGTGAAGGTGAACAACAGCGACAGCGCCATGGCGACCAGCATGCGTAGGGTCGTGCGTGCGGCATATTCCGGCAGGTGCGAAGGATCGAGCGACGGCGGAGTGCGTTGCAGGTCAGCGAGCGGCTGGAACAGGTTGCGGCTTGCCTCGCTGAGGAACACCAACATCCCGACGATCAGAAGCAACGCGAGCACATCCCATCGTGTGAACAGGCGTACCCAGCCGGTGACCGATATCGGAACGAACAGTCGCATGAATCAGCGCCCAGCTGTCACAGAACCGTCGCGGAAGACGCCATCGCGATCGACCGGCGGCCACGAACCCCGCGACCACATAACATCGTGGCCGCGGCGTTCAAACCTTTTTGCAAGCTTTATTGCGGCTTGGCGGCCATCGAAGCCAGCACCCGGGCGAGATCGATCGGGAACGGAAATACAATGGTGGAAGTTTTCTCGCCGGCGATGTCGAACAGCGTACCAAGGTAGCGAAGCTGCATCGCTTGCGGCGCCTGCTCGAGGATGCGGGCTGCCTCGACCAGTTTTTCCGCAGCCTGCTGCTCGCCTTCGGCGTTGATGATCTTGGCGCGCCGCGAGCGTTCTGCTTCGGCCTGACGCGCGATGGCGCGAACCATGCTCTCGTCGAGATCGATGCGCTTGATCTCAACCGTGGATACCTTGATGCCCCAACCTTCGGTCTGCTTGTCCAGGACATCCTGAATATCGGCGTTGAGTTTGTCGCGTTCGGCCAACATCTGGTCGAGGTCGTGCTTTCCCAGCACCCAGCGCAGCGTTGTCTGGGCGAGCTGGCTGGTCGCCTGGAGATAATTGGTAACCTGAATAATCGCGCGTTCGGGATCGACGACGCGGAAATAGAGCACGGCGCTCACTTTGACCGAAACGTTGTCCCGGGAGATGACGTCCTGTGGCGGGACTTCATCGACCACAACGCGCAGGTCGACGCGCACCATCTGCTGGATGAAAGGCACCAACAGGAACAGGCCGGGGCCCTTCGTCCCGGTATAGCGGCCGAGGCTGAAAATGACGCCGCGCTCATATTCGCGCAGCACCCGGATCGACGAATAGAGGAAGATCACGGCCAGAACGGCGAGAAAGACGATAAGCGGTAATAGCGGTAAAAAAGGTAAAAAAGGCATGGCTGGGCTCCTGGTTCGAGGTATTCGGCAAAATCGGCAGCGGCGGACTTGCGCCGCGCCCGTCAGACCGATTCGACGCGAAGAACGAGGCCGTCGCGGCCGAGAATTTTAACCTGGCGGCCGGCGACAAGCGGCCTGTCCGCTCGGGCGCGCCAGATCTCGCCATTGACCAGCACCCGGCCCTCATCGTCCTGCCACGACAGCGTCTCACCTGCAGCTCCGATCAGAGCTTCGTTCCCCGTGACCACCGGGTTTTTGCGCGAGCGCACCAGCACCACAAGGGCTAGCAGCAGCAACGCGGCACCGCCGACGGCCATTCCGGCCACGACCAAATGAGGAAGGACGATACCGGGGGCCAGCGCAGGAAACACCATCAAGACGCCGACGACGAAAGCAGCGATGCCCCATGCGCCGATGACGCCGAAGGCTCCCACATGGGCTTCGGCGACTATCAGTGCGACGCCGATCAGGAGCATTACCGCTCCAAAATAATCGGGCGACAATGGCACAGGCCCGCCGTCCGCGGCGCCGGCCGGAATCGCCAGCGTCAGAACCAGCGGCGCCAATGCCACTGCCGGGAGTAGCCGCATCATCACGGCCAAACTGGCGGTGAATTTGGCAATCGGTCTGGAATTCATCATGGCGATCTTTCCGGGCCGGCACCCTGGCTGACACGAACGGACTGTCCACGACAACCACACAATCGCACTATGAACCAACTCTAACTCGTTACGGCGCCGCCGTCCCGCAAGTACGCGCAGGTATGATGACGTGGCCCCGGAAACGGAATGCGACGGCGCGGAAAATTCTCGGCCGGATTTTTCACGACCATTCGCTCCCGGTCCAACCACGAGAAGTGCTTCGACCAGAGCCGCTTCCTGCCGATCAGTCGCCTCACGCGCGGGGCCGGTTCGCGTTGCCAGTTCTGCAACCTGCGGTCGATTGATGCCGGCACCGGAACATAAGGGGGTCAAACCGGCGTCCAGAAATCACCGCATTGTGGCGGCAGTGTTTGTGGGCCAGAAGTGCAGATAATTTGATTCGCATCCACGCGTGACGAATGGAGAGCCCATTGGTAGTGCAATCGGCAAAATTTGTTATGGCGGGTCTGATAGCGCTGATCGCCGCCGCCAATTCCGCCGCCGCACAGGAGCCTTCCGCGGCTGGCCTGTGGCAGAAGACCGACGAGCAGACTGGAAATCCGGTAGGCTGGTTTCTCTTTACCGGCAGCCAGGGCAATTACGAAGGTTACATTGCCAAGCTGTTTTTGCGGCCGGGCGACCCGCCGAACCAGACCTGCACGAGCTGCCGCGACGATCGAAAAGACCATCCGATGCTCGGCCTGCCGCTGATCAGGGCGATGCGCCAAAGCGGATTGGAATACCAGGGCGGCAACATCCTCGATCCGCGCGACGGCAATATCTACAACGCCATGATGCGGCTAAGCCCGGACGGCCAGACTCTGACCGTGCGCGGCTATCTGGGTATCGCGCTGTTTGGGCGCGACGAGACATGGCATCGCTTGCCGGAGATCGCCTACAAGCAGCTCGACCCAATCATTGTTGCCGAATATCTTCCCGGCATGATGACGACTGGGACGACGTCGGCGACGCGGCATCGTGACAACGGTGCCATGAAGCAGGAGAGCACCGCGAGAGCCGGCAACCCCGTTCACTGAAATGGCGGAGCCAGGTTCCGTATTCGGCAGAGCCAGGCTTCCGTTTCAATCTACTCGATGACGCCGAACTCGCAACCCACCGCCGTATAATGGTAGCGCGGCACGCCGTAACGATCTTGCGCAATGGTCGGATGGCAGCGATCGATCCACTTGCGATCGCGCGCGGCGGCGCGCTCCTTGTCCGCCTCGGTCTCGGGTTGCGGCACGGTCCGGATATACGGATCGCCCGCGGTCCCTACTCTGCCAACGCAGTTAATTGCACCCGGCGCTCCGACGCAGCCGCCGACTATAAGCGTGTCGGCGTAAGCTGCGGTCAATGCAATGACCGGCAGCGTAAATGCCGCGACGATAGACGCGGCCGGCCAATATGCCGAATGCGCTTTGGCACGACTGAAGATTGACACCGCTCTCTCCCTCGAGCGCCAATCCTACTCGATCGGACGGCACTCCGTTTTCAGCAAACCCGCGTACGCGCTCGGCAAGACCGGTTCGGTCTTTCCGGGACACGCTCCGGGCGTCAGGCGGGGATGAGCAAGGCGGATGCCAGCAAATCTGATCTGAATTGAAACAGCAATGATCCACGACGAGGAAAAGCGACCAGTCGCTGAGCGATCAACCTTAACGTCTAACGATAACAGACGACGGCACGCACCGCCGCTCCCACCCGCTCTGTTCCAGCTCAGGAACGGTATCGTCGGCCAGCGGGTAGCCGAGACAGAAATAGCCGATGAATTTCCAATCGGCCGGCACATCGAGCAGCACCGCGACTTGTTGCGGATCGAGAATAGAAACCCAGCCCATGCCGACACCTTGCGCGCGCCCCGCGAGCCAGATCGTGTGCACCGCGGTCACGGCGGAATATTCGATCATCTCCGGCATGGTGCGACGTCCAAGCCCGTGACCCTGCTCGGTCGAACGATCGGCGAAAACCGCAAGGTGCCCAGGCGCTTCGTCGAGGCCAGCGAGCTTGAGCTGGGCGTAGAGGCCCGACCGCGGCCCGCTCTGCGCAGCGAGAGCTTGCGCGTTGCACGCGGCAAAATTTTCGCGGATGCCAGCACGGATTGCTTTGTTCTCGACAATGACAAAGCGCCACGGCTGGCTCAGGCCCACTGAAGGAGCGAGGCAAGCGAGTTCAATCAGCGCTTCCAAAGTACCGGCCGGAAGCGGATCGGACCGAAAGCGCCGCACGTCGCGCCGCCAGACCAGGAGATCACGCAGGCGGGCGCGAAATGCGGCATCAAAACTCGCCGGCCGCTCAGCCTGTGGAATGGTCTGCACGCTCATCAAACATAGACTATCCGTTGTCACGCGCGCTGCCCAAGGAAATTTCCAGGCGGCGCCATGCCGCTTCGTTCCCCGGGAGGCCAAAGCGAAGCCAGTCCGGATGTTCCGGAAAGATGCGCACTAAAATTCCGGCGCGGCCAAGATGATGGAACAGCGGGTACGCCGCCTGTGTCCGCGCCAGCCGGAACAGTGCCGTACCGCCGACGACTTCTACACCGGCCTGCGCGAGCATCGCATCGAGTCGCCGTGCCGCATGCGCAAGGTCGCGCCGCGTCTGTTCAATCCATGCCGTATCGGCCAATGCCTCTGCACCGATCGCTAAAGCCGGCCCTGACACCGGCCACGGACCGAGAATCGCGGCGAGCCGCCCCGCCAGCGGCCGATCGAGCAGCGCAAAACCGAGCCGGATGCCGGCAAGTCCGAAAAATTTGCCGAACGAGCGCAGTACAATGATGTTACGCGTCACGTCGCCGGCGAGGCTTGATCCGGGTGGCGCTGTATCCACGAAGGCCTCATCGACCACAAGCACGCCGCCGTGCGGGCGCAGCTCTGCGGCTGTCGCGAGCAACACGTCGCGGCCGATCAGCCGTCCGTCGGGATTGTTCGGATTGGTGACGATCGCGACATCGGCATCGTCGAGACCGCCGATGTCGCGCACTTCCGTCACGCTATGGCCGGCGAGCGCCGCGCAGCGCGCATGCTCGTTGTAGGTCGGCGACAGGATTGCCGCCCGGCCGGGTCGTATCAGGCCGGCGACCAGCGGCAGCAGCATCTGCGTGCCCGGTGCCGGCACGACACGATCCGCCGACGGCGCGCCGTAGGCCGTCGCAGTGATTTTCGCGAGCCGGCTGGTAGCAGCGCGATCCGGCAACCGGGCAAAAGCCTCGGCCGGCAAATGTGGCACCGGATAGGAATTGGGGTTGATCCCGGTCGACAGGTCGATGAAAGGTTCGGGAGCGCCGGGGAAGCGGCGCCGCGCGGCGTCCAGATCACCGCCGTGCAACAGCGGTTCGTCCGTATCGCCGTGGAGAAAGATGTCCGTCGCGCTCGCCGCTTTCGCCATGTTGACCGAAATGTTCGACGGCTATCCGCCGTGGCTCCTGCGCGCGATCGGCCATCCGGTGATCTGGATGGGATTTGTGATCGCCACGCTCGACCGCTTGCTCAACCGCGAAACCGCCAGCCCGAACCTGCGCCGGGCAAGCGGCATCGCGGCGCTGTTGCTTCTGCTCGCCATCGTCGGGGCGGTCGCCTTCGTCGTCGAGCACGAGTTGTTCCTTATTCCATTTTTCGGCTTCATCCTGACCGCTGGCATCGCCGGCACCTTGATTGCACAGCGCAGCTTGCACCAGCACGTGCTCAATGTCGCCATCGCATTGGAGAGCGGCGGCCTTGCCGCGGGCCGCGCCGCGGTATCGCATATCGTCGGCCGCGACACGCAGGCGCTCGACGAGGCCGGCGTTGCCCGCGCGGCGATCGAAAGCCTTGCCGAGAATTTTTCCGACGGCATCGTTGCGCCGGTGCTGTGGCTGGCCATCGCCGGGCTCCCTGGAGCGACACTCTACAAAGCAATCAACACGGCAGACAGTATGATCGGCCACCGCACGCGGCGCCATGAAATGTTTGGCTGGGCGGCGGCGAAACTCGACGACCTGGTCAATCTGCCGGCATCGCGGCTGACGGCGCTGCTTCTGATCGTCGCCGCGAAACTGCGGAAGGATGCATCGGCCTGCGGTGCGTGGCGCGCAGTGCGGCGCGACGCAGCGCGCCATCGTTCGCCCAATGCCGGCTATCCCGAGGCCGCGATGGCGGGGGCGCTCGGGCTGGCGCTCGCCGGTCCGCGCACATACGAGGGTGTACAGGTCAACGATGCCGCGATGGGCGACGGCCGCCGCGACGTTACGGCCGCTGACATCCGCCGCGCGCTGGCGCTGTTCTGGCGCGCGGACACTCTTCTGCTCCTGCTGCTGTTTGTTCCTGGAATAATTATTTTCGCGCTAGCATGAGCAGCCGATCGAGATCGATATGGGCGGCGAGATGATCCGCCAGCGCATCGAGCGTACGCTCGATTTGCGCCTCGTAGGCAACATCGCTCGAACCGGCGGCGAAGCGTTCGAGCCACGCCGCACGCTGGCGGTCGTCGGCAAACAACCCGTGGACATAGGTCCCGATCGCTCGACCGTCGGCTGAGATCGCGCCTTCTGGAGAGCCATCGGCAAGTTTTGCGAACGGCCGCGCGCGATCCGGGCCTTCTGTTACGCCTATATGCATTTCGTAGCCGGAGAACGGCATGCCATCGCTGGTCGCTCCCGATACGGGCTCCAGGCGCTTATCGCCGGACAGCGCAGTTTCGACGTCGATCAGGCCGAGGCCGGCAACCTTTCCGGGCGCCCCTTCGATGCCAGCAGGATCCGCAACAGTACGTCCCAGCATCTGGTAACCGCCGCAGAGGCCGAGGACTATTCCACCGCGGCGCAGATGGGCGGCGATATCAATGTCGAAGCCTGCGGCGCGCAATGCCGAAAGATCGGCGATGGTCGCTTTCGAGCCCGGCAGCAAAATCAGATCGGCGTCGCCCGGCAGCGCCATGCCCGGCCGCACTCGAACGAGATCGACCGCCGGTTCGGCATCAAGCGGATCGAGGTCGTCGAAATTGGCGATATGCGGCAGGATCGGCACCGCAATGCGCACGCGGGCGCTGTTCTTCGCTGGCCGGCTGGCGTCGAGCGCTAGTGCATCTTCCGCCGGCAGCAATCGCGCGTCGGCAAAGTACGGCACGAGGCCGAGCGGCGGCCAACCGGTCAGTTGCGCGATTCGCTCCATGCCACCGGCGAACAGCGCGGCGTCGCCGCGGAACTTGTTGACGATAAAACCGCAAATCAGCGCCGCGTCCTCCGCCGCGATGACCGACCTGGTGCCGACGAGGCTGGCAATGACCCCGCCGCGATCGATGTCGCCGATCAGCACCACCGGCACATTGGCGGCGCGGGCAAATCCCATATTGGCGATGTCGTTTGCCCGCAGATTGATTTCCGAAGCGCTGCCGGCACCCTCAATGAGAACTATGTCCGCCTCGCCGCGCAGCCGTTCGTAACTGTCGAGTACATATGGCAGCAGGTCCTTTTTCATCTCCTGATAGGCTGCGGCTTTGGCGCTGCCAAAGACTTTGCCTTGCACCACGATCTGCGCGCCGATCTCGCTCTGCGGTTTCAGCAATACCGGGTTCATGTGCACACTCGGCGGCACGCGTGCCGCGCGCGCTTGCAACGCCTGCGCGCGGCCGATCTCGCCGCCGTCGACGGTGACCGCGGCGTTATTCGACATATTTTGCGGCTTGAACGGACGCACCATCATGCCGCGCTTTGCGTAGGCACGCGCCAGTCCGGCAACGATCAGCGACTTGCCGACATCGGAGCCGGTGCCCTGGAACATGAGCGCGGACGCCGGCATGTTTTTTAGAACTCGATGCCGGGCTGCGCCTTCACGCCGGCGGCGAAGTGGTGTTTCACCAGCGTCATTTCGGTGACGAGATCGGCGGCCGCGACCAATTCCGGCTTGGCGTTGCGTCCGGTGACGACGACATGCAGGCCTTCGCGCCGTGCGCCAAGCGCGGCGACCACGGCATGGAGATCGAGATAATCGTAACGCAGAGCGATATTCAGTTCGTCGAGCACGATAAGGCCAAAGCTCGGATCCGCCATCAGCTCGCGCGCCTTGCCCCAGGCGCGTTCGGCTGCCGCAACATCGCGGGCGCGATCCTGGGTTTCCCAGGTGAAACCCTCACCCATGGTGTGCCACGCTACCTGATCGCCGAATTGGGCCAGTGCGTCGCGCTCGGCCGAATGCCACGCGCCCTTGATGAATTGCACCACGCCGACGCGATGGCCGCGGCCTAGCATGCGCAGTGCGAGCCCGAACGCCGCGGTCGATTTACCCTTGCCAGTGCCGGTGTGGACGATGAGCAGTCCCTTTTCGTCCGTCTTGCCGGCAACCTCGGCGTCCTGCACCGCCTTGCGCTTGGTCATCTTGGCGCGATGGCGTTCGGCTTCAGCCTGGTCGATCGGTACGCTCATGGTGCTGCCTACAAACTCCCTTTGATCGCCAGCGGCAAGCCGGCGACCATGAGCACGACGCGGTCGGCGCGCGCCGCTATGCGTTGATTGAGCACGCCTTGCAGATCGCGAAACCTGCGGCCAAGCGGATGGTTCGGCACGATGCCGGAGCCGACTTCGTTGGCGACCAGCACCACCGGATGTTGCGCGAGCGCCAAGGCCGCTTCGAGCCCTCCCATCTCGGCGTCGATATCGGCCTCCGCGAGCATGAGGTTGGAAAGCCAAAGCGTCAGACAATCGACCAAGGCCGGAATTTCGACGCAAAGCGCCAGTGCGCCAGCAAGATCGCGTGGTGCCTCGATCGTTTGCCACTCCGAGCCGCGGCGCGCGCGGTGGGCAGCAATGCGTTCGGCCATTTCGGCATCGCCCGCTTCCGCCGTCGCCACATAAGCCCAAGACGGCGGCAGCGCGGCTATCAAGCTCTCGGCATAGCGGCTCTTGCCCGAGCGGGCGCCGCCGAGAACCAAACTCAATTTTGCTACGCTCGACATCGCGGAACCGGTTGCACAGCGCGCCAGATTGACAGGCTGGCCTGCCGAAATCTATCACTAGGACACTGATGGTCCCTCGCGAGAGGGTGAATAGGGAATGCGGTGAGGCAGCGCGTCAGTGCCGCCAATTCCGCAGCTGCCCCCGCAACTGTGAGCGGGTAGTTTCGTCCACCAAGCCACTGGAAGCACCGGGCTTCCGGGAAGGCCGGGCGAAGCGCCGATCCGCGAGCCAGGAGACCTGCCGTCAGTGTAGTCGACGCGACAAACATGGGTCGGGGTGTACCTGTGGATGATCTGAAAGGCGCAAGCCTTTTGGTCCTCGCTCGCGCCGGCGGCAGACGGCAAGTCGCGCCAGCTTCACGCGAGGACTATTCGTGCTCGGATTCCTGACCACAGCGATCGATGACGCGTCGGCCAATCAGCGCACCAAGATTGTTGCGCTCTACGCTTTTTTATTGACTGCTAGCGCAGCGATCTGGACCTGGGCGTTGATCGCGCTCGCCGACCGGCCGACACTGCTCGGCACTGCATTCCTCGCCTATGTGCTTGGCCTGCGCCACGCCGTCGATGCGGACCACATCGCGACCATCGACAACGTCGTGCGCAAGCTGATGCAGGAAGGCAAACGGCCGTACGCTGTCGGCCTGTTCTTTTCGCTCGGCCATTCGCTGTCCATCGCGGTAGCGGTCGCGGCGATCGCCGGCACCGCTTTCGCGCTGCAGGGCCGCTTCGCCGAGTTCAAATCGATCGGCAGCGTGATCGGCACCGGCGCTTCGGCGTTCTTCCTGCTCGCCATCGCCGTCATCAACCTCGTCATCCTGCGCGGGGTCTGGCAAAGCTTCCGCAAGGCGCGCCGCGGCGAGCCGGTGGAGGATCAGGAACTCAATGCTCTGCTGGCCGGGCGAGGCTTGCTCGCCCGCATTTTCCGGCCGCTGTTCCGCATGGTGTCGCGAAGCTGGCAGATGTTTCCGGTCGGCTTTTTGTTTGGATTGGGCTTCGACACCGCAACCGAAATCAGCCTGTTTGCCGTCGCCGCAAGCCAAGCGTCCGGCGGCATGACGATCGGCACGATCATGATTTTCCCGGCTTTGTTCACTGCCGGCATGACGCTGATCGACACCACCGACAGCGTGCTGATGGTCGGCGCTTACGGCTGGGCGTTCCTCAATCCGATCCGCAAGATCTGGTACAATCTCACGATTACCGCAGTCTCTGTGCTCGTTGCATTGCTGATCGGCGGCATCGAGGCGCTCGGGTTGATCGCCGACAAACTCGGCCTCGAAGGCCGCTTCTGGGATGCGATTGGCGACCTCAACGGCGGGCTCGCCAATTTCGGCTATCTGGTCGTCGGCATTTTCATCGCCAGCTGGGCGGTCTCGTATCTGCTCTATCGCTGGCAGCGCCTCGACCAGCCGCTCGTGGAGCGCGCCTAATGAGCGGCGCACCGACGATCTATGTCTGCATTACCTGCAAGCAGCAAGGCACCCAGGATTCCGAGCCGGACAGCGAGCCCCGGCCCGGCGCGCTCCTTGCCGCCGCAACCGAACGCGCCGCCGACGGCACCGAAGTCGCGGTGCGGCGTCTGAAATGCCTCGCCAACTGCACGCGCGGCCCGAGCGCGGCGATGCGCGCCAACGGCTCCTGGACCTATGTGTTCGGCGGCCTCGATGTGAATTGCGCCGAAGCGCTGATCGCAGGCGCACGGCTTCTTGCCGGCGCCGCCGACGGCATTCTGCCGTGGCGCGGCCGGCCCGACGTGCTCAAGCGCGGACTGATCTCGCGGGTTCCTCCGCTCGATTTCGAAGGATTGAACGAATGAACGCTTCGCTCACGCGCGTCCCCTGCACCATCGTCACCGGCTTTCTCGGCGCCGGCAAAACCACGCTGATCCGCCACGTATTGATGAACGCGCAAGGCCGCCGACTCGCCGTCATCGTCAACGAGTTCGGCGACGTCGGCATCGACGGCGAGATCCTCAAGGGTTGCGGCAACGACGCCTGCCCCGAGGACAATATCGTCGAACTCGCCAACGGCTGCCTGTGCTGCACGGTGGCCGATGAGTTCGTGCCGGCGCTCGATGCCATTTTGGCCAAGGGTGGTGTCGAGCATATCGTCATCGAGACCTCCGGGCTCGCTTTGCCGAAACCACTGGTGCAGGCGTTCCACTGGCCGGCGATCAAGAGCCGCGTCACTGTCGACAGCATCGTCGTCGTGGTCGATGGCGCAGCGCTCGCCGATGGCCGTGTGGCGCACGATCTCGATGCTCTGAAGCAGCAGCGCTCAGCCGACAGCGCGCTCGACCACGATGATCCGATCGAGGAGGTTTTTGAGGATCAAATCGCCTGCGCCGACCTCGTCGTGCTCAACAAACGCGATCTGCTCGACGATGCCGGCGTCGAGAAGGCGCGGAACGCCATCTTCAGCGCGCTGTCGCGCAGCGTGAAAGTGGTCGCTGCGACCGACGGCAAGGTCGATCACGCGCTGCTGCTCGGGCTCGGCCTCGGCACCGAGGACGATATCGAGAACCGACGCACCGGGCATGACGACGAGCTGGATCACGACCACGACGACTTCGACAGCTTTGTCGTGCCAGTCGGCGAGATTGCCGATCCGGCGCAGCTCGCTGCGCGCGTCGCCGCGCTTGCCGAAAAATTTGACGTGTTGCGCGTCAAGGGATTTGCCGCCGTGTCTGGCAAGCCGTTGCGGCTCCTGGTTCAGGCTGTCGGCCGCCGCGTGACGCACCAATATGACCGGCCATGGTCAGCATCGGAAATGCGCGAAGGCAGGCTCGTTGTCATTGGCTTGAAAGGACTTGATCGCGCCGGCGTGACGCGCGCGCTCTCAAGTTGACCGGACCGGATTGAACAATGCATCTCCTGACGACGAGTTCGACCAACCTCGACGAGATCGTCGAAGCGGTCGATCTCGCCCAGCCGCCGGGCGACATCGTGGTGCTGTCCTTGGCCGACAGCGACCTCGCCGGCCTTGCCGCCGCCTGGCAGGCCGAGCGCGCCGTGCTGCCGAGCGTTCGGCTCGCACATCTGCGCGATCTGCGCCATCCGATGTCGGTCGACCTGTGGATCGATCGCATCGCCGCCAACGCCAAGGTGATCGTCGTGCGTCTGCTCGGCGGGCTCGACTGGTGGAAATACGGCATCGAACGTTTGTCGGCGCTGGCGCGCGAGCGCGGCATCGCGCTTGCCATTCTGCCCGGCGAAGATCGCGATGACGCGCGCCTCGCCGCTGCCTCGACCTTACCGCAGCACGAGCTCGAAACGCTGCTGCGCTATTTCCGCGAAGGCGGCCGTGAAAACCTTCGCGCGCTGTTGCGCCGGCTCGCTCACTATGCCGGACGCGATCTCGAAACGCGCGAGCCGCAGCAAGTGCCGCGGTGCGCCGGCTATCTGCCGGGCGCAGGCGCGGTCGAGCTTGATCGCTTGATTGCTTCGCTGGGAGAGCCTCCATCCGCTGGTCCCCGCGAAAGCGGGGACCCAGAACTGGATTCCCGCTTACGCCGGAATGAGCGGAGTGTTGTCAGGCCGGTCGTACCGATCATCTTTTATCGCGCCATGCTGCTCGCGGCCGACACCGCGCCGATCGACGCGCTTTGCTCAGCGCTTGTCGCGCGCGGTTTGTCCGCCGCGCCGCTTGTCGTCACCAGCCTGAAAGATCCGGAAGCCGCAGCGTTTCTGCATGACGCCTTGGCGCGGCTGGACCCCGCCGTCATCGTCACCATGACGGCGTTTGCCGTCGGCGGCAATATTGATGAGCCAACAGCGCTCGATGCACACGGCGTTCCGGTGCTCCAGGTCGTCAGCGCCACAACGCGGCGCGCGGCGTGGCGTGACAGCCCACGCGGACTTGGTGCCGCCGATCTCGCCATGCACGTGGTGCTGCCGGAGCTCGACGGCCGCGTGCTCACCGGCGTGGTCGCATTCAAGGACCCGCTGCCGCCGCAGGACGGCCTTGCCTTCACCGCGCTCCACAGCCGCGCCGAGCCGGATCGTATCGTCATGGCCGCGGACCGCATCGCCGCGCTGGCGCGATTGCGCACACTGCCGCGCAGCGAACGCAAGATCGCTATCTTGATGCCGGACTATCCGGGCGCGCCGGGCCGCACCGGCTATGCCGTCGGCCTCGATGTGCCGGCGAGCGTGGTCGCGCTGCTCGACGATCTCGCTGCCGCCGGTTATTCGGTACAGACCACACCGAGGACGTCGCGCGATTTGCTCGATGCGCTCTCCGATTCCATCGACGCGACGCTGACGATCGCGCAATACCAATCTTTGCTGGCACGCTTGCCAGGTGCGGCAGTCGATCGCCTGCATGAGGCTTGGGGGGCGCCCGCGGATGATCCTGACGTGCATGACGGTAGCTTTCGCTTTCGCGCCAAGAATTTCGGCAAGCTTTCGGTCGCGCTGCCGCCCGATCGTGGCCGTGCGGCCGAGCGCCGCGCCGATTACCACGATCCGTCCTTGCCGCCGCGGCATGCTCTGGTCGCATTCGGGCTGTGGCTGCAACACGCCGCGAAAGTCGACGCGATGGTGCACATGGGCGCGCACGGCACGCTGGAATGGCTGCCGGGCAAGGCAATCGCGCTCACAGCGGAATGTTTTCCCGAGATCGTCACCGGCGCGCTGCCGATGATCTATCCGTTTATCGTCAGCAATCCGGGCGAAGCGGCGCAGGCCAAGCGCCGGATCGCCGCCGTCACCATCGGCCATCTGCCGCCGCCGCTTGTTGGCGGCGAACTATCCCACGACGCCCGCGAGCTTGAACGCCTGGTCGATGAATATGCCGAGGCCGACGGCCTCGACCGCCGCCGCCGCGAGCGGCTCGCCAAGCTGATCGTCGAGACGGCGCAACGCACTGGACTGGGCCGCGAGGCCGGCGTCGAGCGCAACGTTGCCGCCGACGAAGCGTTGCGCCGCATCGATGCCTGGCTGTGCGATCTGAAAGATCTTGCTGTCAAAGATGGTCTGCACGTTTACGGACGCACGAGCGGCGACAGCAGCGACGCAGCATGGCAGGCAAGCGCGCAAGGCGAGCGTGCCGCACTGATCGCAGCGCTTGACGGCAAGCGCATCGCACCCGGCCCAGCCGGCTCGCCGACCCGCGGCCGGCGTGATGTACTGCCGACCGGGCGCAATCTCTTTACCGCCGATCCGCGTACCTTGCCGACACCGACCGCGATGGAGCTCGGCCGGCTCGCTGCCGATGAAGTGGTGCGAGCGCATCTGCAAACCCACGGCGACGCGTTGCGCACCGTTGTCATCGATCTGTGGGGCAGCGCTACGCTGCGCACTGGCGGCGAAGAGATCGCGCAAGGCCTGGCTCTCTTGGGCTGCCGGCCGATCTGGGATCACGGCAGCGGCCGCGTTACGGGAGTGGAGGTTCTGCCGAATGCCACGATGGGACGCCCGCGCGTCGACGTGACGTGGCGCATCTCGGGATTGTTCCGCGATCTTTTCCCGGCGCAGATCGCGCTCATCGACGCGGCAGTTCAGGCCGTCGCCGCGCGCGATGAGGACGCCGGCGAAAATCCGCTCGCCGCGGCGCGGCGCAGGCGACGGCCGCCTTGATCGCATTTTCGGCACTGCGCCAGGTGTCTATGGCTCCGGCGTCGAAGAATTGATCGGCCGCAATGCCGAAAGCAACTCTATCGGTGCAGCTTATCTCGCTGCCGCATCGCACGCCTATGGCGGTGCCGATGGCGAAGCCAGTGCCGCGCCCGGAGCATTTCGCCAGCACGTCGCCACGGCCGACGCGCTCGTTCACACAAGCGACGATCCCGGGCGAGATCTCCTTGAGGGTGCCGAGGACGTTGCTTTCGTCGGCGGCTTTGCGGCAGCAGCGAAAATGCTTGGTCGTGCCGCCGATCTTGTGATGCTCGATATCACCAATCCGCAACGCCCGCGCGCCCGCGTCTTGTCAGCGGCGTTGGCGCGGATCGTGCGGGCGCGCGCGGTCAATCCGCGTTTCATCGCCGGCCAGATGCGCCACGGCTCGCGCGGCGCTGCGGAGTTCGCCGAAACCGTGGACCGCCTTGTCGCCTTCGCCGAGACCACCGATGCGGTCGCCAGCGAATTGTTCGATCTCATCCACGAAGCCTACGTCGCCGATGCCAATGTGCGCGACTTTCTGCTGCGCGAGAATCCGCAAGCCGCCGCCGCGATTGCCGAACGGCTCGAAGCAGCGCGGTGCAACGGCTTCTGGCATCCGCGCCGCAACGATGTCGATGCCGGGCTTGTTATGTTGCGCGCCGAGGCCGTGGCATGAGCATGCATGCAACGGCAATTGCGCAACGGCGCGGCGCCTGCCCTGGGCTATCCGCACCGATGACAACGGGCGACGGCTTGCTGGTGCGGCTGACGGCGACCGGCACAATTCCGCTTGGCGCCTTCGCGGCATTTTGCGCAGCCGCGCAGACTCACGGCAACGGCATCATCGAAGTCACAGCGCGTGGCAATATCCAGGTTCGCGGCTTGAACGCGGCATCGGCCCTGAGCTTCGCTGCGGCCGTTGCCGCGCTAAACATCGCGGCTGACGATGGAGTGCCGGTGCTCTGCAATCCGCTCGCCGGACTCGACCCGGACGAAATCATCGACGCCGCTACGCTCGCCGCCGACTTGCGCGTTGCGCTCGCACGCACGTCACTGACGCAAAAATTATCGGCAAAAGTCTCGATCGTTGTCGATGGCGGCGGCAAGCTCGGCCTCGATGCTATTGCCGCCGACATACGCTTTCGCGCAGAAGCGACGAACGGGACGGCCATACTTCGCGTCGAAGCAGGGGGCCAAGACATTGGCTCAGTCGGTGCGGAGCACGTCGTCGAAGCCGCGAGACGGTTGCTCGGAGTGTTAGCGGAACGGAGCAGCGACGTGCGCGCGCGCGACGTTATTGCTGCGGAATGCGCAGCTCCTTTCCGCATTGTGACCTCCAATCTACTCCAAACTTCCACTCGTCCCCGCAAAAGCGGGGACCCAGCGCTAGATTCCCGCTTGCGCGGGAATGAGCGGAGAATAAACGGCATTCGCCGATCGGGCGACGCGATCGGCGTGCATCGGCTGCGCGATGGCTCGTTTGCCTGCGGTGTCGGACTTGGCTTCGGCCACGCCGATGCGGCGTGCTTGCAGCGATTGATCGAAACGGCCAATGCCGCGGGAGCCAGAGGTATTCGCACAGCTCCGGATCGGGCGATCCTCGTCATCGGTCTGAAGGACGAAGCTCTCGCGCCGTTTGCTACCGCAGCGGAAAACCTGGGATTCATCGTTCACGCCGACGATTCGCGGCGCCATGTCGTCGCCTGTGCGGGCGCGCCGATTTGCGCCTCGGCGCATATCGCGGCGCGCGCCATCGGGCCCGTCATTGCCGCGACAGCCGGGCCTTATCTCGACGGCTCATTCAAGATTCACGTTTCCGGCTGCGCCAAGGGCTGCGCCCATCCGGCACCGGCGGCGCTGACGATTGTCGGCACGGCCACCGGCTGCGCCCTTGTCGCCGATGGAACGGCCCGCGACACTCCATTTATGACCACCGCAGCTGACCAACTTCCCGCGACCGTTGCCCGCTTCGTACGCGACCGCAGGCGCGAGAGCGATCATGACTGAGGGATCCGCCTATCTGCGCGACGGCACGGCGATCTACGAGCGCTCCTTCGCCATCATCCGTGCCGAGGCTGACCTGTCGCGTTTCTCCCCCGAACAAGCCGATATCGCGGTACGCATGGTCCACGCTTGCGGCCAGGTCGACGTCGTGCCGCACATTGAATTCGGCGGTGACGTCGTCAAAGCAGCGCGTGCCGCGCTTGCCCGCGGCGCACCAATCCTGTGCGACTCAGAGATGGTGGCGCATGGCGTCACGCGGGCACGCCTCCCGGCGCACAACGACGTGATCTGTACGCTCAACGATCCACGCGTCGCGGCGCTGGCGGCAAGCACCGGCACGACACGATCGGCAGCAGCGCTAGAGCTGTGGGCCGACCGACTGGCCGGCGCCGTGGTCGCCATCGGCAATGCGCCGACCGCTTTGTTTCACCTGCTCGATATGCTCGATACCGGCGCGCCCAGGCCCGCCGCCATTCTCGGCATTCCGGTCGGTTTCGTCGGCGCCGCGGAATCCAAGGACGCGCTCGCGGCCGATCCGCACGGCGTACCGTTCATCATCGTGCGCGGGCGCATTGGCGGCAGCGCCATAACGGCTGCGGCAGTCAATGCGCTGGCAAGGGCCGGGCTATGAGCGCGGGAAAACTTCTCGGTATTGGCGTCGGCCCGGGCGATCCGGAACTGATGACGCTCAAGGCGATGCGTGCGCTCGGAGAAGCCGATGTGATCGCGTTCTTTGCCAAGGCCGGCAATGCCAGCCACTCGCGCGCTATTGCGGCCGAACACCTGCACTCAGGCGTCATCGAACTACCGCTGTACTATCCGGTCACAACGGAACTGCCGTCGTGCAGCAGCGGCTACCGCAATGTCATCGGCGATTTTTACGACAAGGCCGCCACCGATATCGCCGCGCATCTTACGGCCGGCAAAATCGTCGCCGTGATCTGTGAAGGTGATCCAATGTTCTACGGCTCCTACATGCACCTGCATGCGCGGCTCGCGCCGCGCTTTCCGGCCGAGATCGTCGCCGGCGTCACCGGCATGTCGGGCTGCTGGTCGGCGGCGGGCATGCCGATCGCACAAGGTGACGACGTCTTCACCGTGCTGCCGGCGACATTGTCGGAAGATGAGCTTTCGCGGCGGCTCGCCGAAGCCGACGCTGCGGTGGTAATGAAAGTCGGGCGGCATCTGCCGAAACTGCGCCGCGCGCTCGGCCGCAGCGGGCAACTCCAGCGCGCCATCTATGTCGAGCGCGGCACAATGGCGGATGCCAAAATGATCCCGCTTGTCGCCAAGCTCGACGACGACGCGCCGTATTTCGCGGTGGTTCTGGTGCCAGGCTGGCAGACGCGACCGGGAGCGGCAAAATGAACGGCAAGCTCGCCGTCATCGGACTGGGACCAGGCGATCCGCGCTATCTGACGCCGGAAGCCGGCGAAGCGCTTGCCGCCGCGCAGGCGCTCTACGGCTACGGACCCTATCTTGACCGCGTGCCTGTGCGCTCGGGGCAAAGCCGCCACGCTTCCGACAATCGCGAGGAGGGTGCCCGCGCCGCTGCCGCGCTGCGGCACGCCGCGCAGGGCGCGCGCGTCGCCATCGTTTCCGGCGGCGATCCGGGCGTGTTCGCCATGGCGGCGGCAGTTTGCGAGACAATCGAATCCGGGCCGGACGATTGGCGCCGGATCGAGCTCACAATAATTCCCGGCATCACCGCGATGCTTGCGGTCGCTGCGCGCATCGGCGCGCCGCTCGGCCATGATTTTTGCGCAATCTCGCTGTCCGACAATCTCAAGCCGTGGGAACTGGTCGAGCGCCGGCTCGATGCCGCCGCCGGAGCAGGCTTCGTGATCGCGCTGTACAATCCGGTGTCGCGGGTGCGGCCATGGCAGTTCGGCCAGGCCATCGAACGGTTACGAGAACATCTGCCGCAATCCACGCCGGTCATATTCGGCCGCGCCGTCGGGCGCGCCGACGAAACCGTCAGCGTCACAACGCTGAGCGATGCGGATAAGGCCCAGGCCGACATGGCGACTCTGGTGATCGTCGGTTCAAGCGAAACCCGCGTCATCGCCCGACCGGGGCAATCGCCGTTGGTTTACACGCCGCGCGCTGTCGCCGAGGTAAGCGCATGATCGAGCCAGACGATCGCGTCGTCCACGGTTGGCACCGCGGGTCCGTCCGGGGTCGATGGCCGGCGCAGTATAATAACGTCGATGCCAAGTGCGCGCGCGGCGGCGATTTTGCCGTAGGTCGCGGCGCCACCGCCGTTCTTGGCGATAATCGTGTCGATGCGGTGGGCTTCCATCAGAGCGCGGTCGTCGGCTTCGCCGAACGGGCCGCGCCCGGTGACGTAGCTCACGTGCGGCAGCCGCAACGGCGGATCGACCGGATCGACACTGCGGATCAGATAATGGTGTGCCGTCGCATCCTGAAACGGCGCCAGCTCGTTGCGGCCGAGCGCGACAAAGACGCGGCGCGGTGTCGGACCGAGCGCCTGCACGGCTTCTCGCACGCCGCGCACCTCGATCCAGCGGTCGCCGTCGGTTGCGATCCATGGCGGTCGCCGCAGAGCGACAAATGGCACTTTGGTTTTGTGCGCCGCCGCGGCCGCGTTCGCCGAGATGATCGCCGCATAGGGATGCGTGGCATCGATCAGCGCGTCGATGCGTTCCATTACGAGATAATCGGCAAGCCTGGCGGCGCCGCCGAAGCCGCCGCTTCGAACCGGAACCGGCTGCGGCGCCGGCGACGCGGTGCGGCCGGCCAGCGACAGCGTCACGCGCAATTCACTACGCCGGGCCAAGCGCTCGGCCAATTGCCGCGCTTCCGCAATGCCGCCGAGAATGAGGACGCGTGGCATGTCTGTTTCTAAAACGCCGCTGCCTGATTCAGGTGCCGATGACCATGCCGCTTCGCCACGTTGGCTGTCCATTGTCGGCATTGGCGAAGACGGCGTCGAGGGCTTGAGCCCGGTGGCGCGCGGCTTGATCAGTGCCGCCGAAATCGTGTTCGGCGGCCGGCGGCATCTCGGGCTTGCAGCGCCGCTGATCCGCGGCGCGGCGCGGCCGTGGCCGACTCCGTTCTCCGGCGCCGCCGATGAAGTGTCCGGCCACCGCGGCCGGCAAATCTGCGTGCTGGCGTCGGGCGATCCGTTCCTCTACGGCGTCGGCACGGTGCTGGCCCGCCGTATCGATGCGCGCGAGATGGTCGTGATGCCGGCACCGTCGGCATTCAGCCTGGCAGCGGCACGGCTTGGCTGGTCGCTGCCGGATGCGGCGCTGCTTTCGGTACACGGCCGTACGCTCGATCTGGTGCGACCGCATTTGCAGCCCGGCGCACGGATACTGGCGCTGACATCTGACGATGAAGGCCCAGGGGCGCTGGCGAAACTTCTTGCTGAAACCGGCTTCGGCAGCTCCCGCTTGACGATCCTCGAAGCGCTTGGCGGTCCGCGCGAACGTATCCGCAGCGTGCACGCTAACTCATTCGATCTCCGCGCCATCGACGCGCTCAATATCGTGGCGATCGACGTGGACGCCGCACCTGATGCGCGCGTGCTGGCGCGCAGCTCCGGACTTGCCGACGCCTTGTTCGACCATGACGGCCAGATCACAAAACGCGAAATCCGCGCGCTGACGCTGTCGTCGCTAGCGCCGCGCAACGGTGGACTGCTCTGGGACATCGGCTCCGGCTCGGGTTCGATTGCGATCGAATGGATGCTGGCAGACGTGAGGATGCGCGCCATCGCCATCGAACGACGCGAAGACCGCGCAGCGCGCATTCGCCGCAACGCCGCGGCATTCGGCGTGCCAGGACTGGAGATTATCGAGACCGCCGCGCCCGACGCGCTCGCCGGCTTGCCGATGCCGGACGCCATCTTTGTCGGTGGCGGCGCCGGTGATCCCAACGTGCTCGATGCCGCCGCCCGCGCACTGCGGCCTCGCGGCCGACTCGTGGTCAATGCAGTGACGGTAAAGTCTGAAGCCGTGCTGCTGGCGCGCCACGCCACACTGGGCGGCGAGTTAACCCGCATTGCCATTTCACGCGCCGGACCGATCGGCGCGGAAATCGGCTGGCGCGCCGCAATGCCGGTCACGCATTGGGTCTGGAACAAGCCATGATTGTCGCCGGCATCGGCTGCCGCCGCGGTGCACCCGCGCCCGATATCGAAGCGGCGATCCACGCGGCACTCGAGCGTGCTGGTCTCGGGCCGGAAGCACTCGGCTGCATCGCCACGATTGCACACAAAGAAGGCGAGGCCGGACTTGAAGCGGCGGCGGCGAAATTCGGCCTGACTGTCATCGTAGTGCCGGAAACCGCATTGCAGGCCGCAGGCGAGCGCACGGTGACGCGCTCCGAACGGGTCGTCGCGCTGACCGGCATGCCGTCGGTCGCGGAAGCCGCTGCGCTGGCTGCGGCCGGTCCTGCGGCGTGCCTGATCGGTCCGCGCCTCGTCTTCGGCGCGGCTACTTGCGCGCTTGCCCGTTCAGGTGACGCGTCATGACCGTGCACTTCATCGGTGCAGGCCCGGGCGCGGCCGATCTCATTACCGTACGCGGGCGCGATCTGATCGCATACTGCCCGGTCTGCCTCTATGCCGGATCGATCGTGCCGCGTGAATTACTCGGCCACTGTCCGCCCGGCGCGCGCATTATCGACACGGCGCCGCTCTCGCTCGACGAAATCGAAGCTGAATTCGCAGCCGCCCATGCAAAGGGCCTCGACGTGGCGCGGCTGCATTCCGGCGATCTTTCGATTTACAGCGCGCTCGCCGAGCAGCTCCGCCGCCTCAAACGGCGAAGCATCCCCTACACGCTCACGCCAGGCGTACCGGCTTTTGCCGCGGCGGCTGCGGCGCTGGAATGCGAGCTCACCGTGCCGGCGGTCGCGCAAAGCGTGGTGCTGACCCGTGTCTCGGGCCGGGCCTCGCCGATGCCCGCAGCCGAAAAGCTCGCAACCTTCGCCGCAAGCGGCGCGACGCTGGTGATCCATCTCGCCATCCATGCCATCGACGGCATCGTTGGGGAATTGATGCCGCACTACGGCGCCGATTGTCCTGCCGCAATTGTCGTACGGGCAAGCTCGCCCGAACAGCGCATCTTGCGCGGCACGCTTGCCGACATCGCCGCCAAGGCCGCTGCGGCAAAAATCGAGCGCACGGCGCTGATCCTGGTCGGACGAGCGCTCGACGCCGAGGAGTTTCGCGACAGCGCGCTTTATGATGCTGACTACCGCCGCCGTTTTCGTGGAGGCGCCGCGTGACGAGTAATGCCGCGCCGAGGAGCGGGCCATGACCGCATGGGATGCAATGGCTGCGCGCCGCAGCAGCGTGCCGGTCTTTGCTCCGGGCCATGTCTGGCTGGCCGGCGCCGGACCGGGCGACCCCGGTCTCCTGACCCTCGATGCGCTCGCTGGCCTCGGCCAGGCCGACGTCGTCGTCCATGACGCGCTGGTCGATGAGCGGGTGCTTGCTCTCGCCGGCCCGCAAGCGCGGCTCGAATTTGCCGGCAAGCGCGGTGGCAAGCCGTCGGCGACGCAAGCCGACATCAGCCAACGTCTTGTCGTGCTGGCGCGCGCTGGCGAGCGCGTGCTGCGGCTCAAGGGTGGCGATCCGTTCGTGTTCGGGCGCGGGGGCGAGGAAGCGATGACGCTGGCCGCGGCGGGTATACCGTTCCGCGTTATCCCCGGCGTGACCGCGGGCCTCGCCGCGCTCGCCGCCGCCGCTATCCCGGCGACGTTGCGCGGCGTCAATCGCGCCGTCATTTTCGCCGCCGGTCATGGCGCCGACGAGGAGTTCGACTGGACCGCGCTGGCCCGTACCGGACAGCCGATCGTGCTCTACATGGTCATGCACAATCTGGAAAGGATCGCCGGCGCGTTGGTCGCGGCGGGGCTGGGCGCGCAAACGCCGGCGGCGGTGATCGCCTCGGCAACGACGCCGAAGCAGCGCGTGCTGGTTTCGACGCTGGAGAAGCTTGCCGCCGATGCGCAAAGAGAAAACTTCGAACCGCCGGCCATCGTCGTCATAGGTGACATCGTGACAATGCGCGACAAGCTTCTCGGCGAAAGCGCGGACGCCGTGAAGGATCTGCCGTGAGCGCACGCGGGCTCATCATCGCCGCACCGCATTCCGGCGCCGGCAAGACTACGGTGACGCTGGCGGTGCTGGCGGCGCTGATGCGGCGCGGCGTCGCTGTGCGCGCGGCAAAGGCCGGCCCCGATTATATCGATCCGGCGTTCCACACTGCTGCAACCGGCGCACCGAGCGTCAATCTCAATTCCTGGGCGATGCCTGCTTCGCTGCTCGACGCTTTGGCGGCGCAGGCAGCGCAGGCAGCGGATATTTTCGTGATCGAAGGCGTCATGGGGTTGTTCGACGGCGCCAGTACCGCGCCGGGACAGCGCGGCGCCACCGCCGATCTTGCCGCACATTTTAGTTTACCGGTCGTGCTGGTTCTCGACGTGTCGCGGCAGGCGCAGTCAGCCGCAGCCGTGGTGCGAGGCTTTGCGACGCACGATCCCGCGGTGCGCATTGCCGGCGTCATCCTCAATCGCGTCGCCAGCGAACGGCACTGCTGCGTCTGTCGGTTCAGCTATTGCGACGCTCGATATTCCGGTTTTAGGCGCCGTGCCGCGCGCGGCGGAATTGACGCTGCCGGAGCGTCACCTCGGTCTGGTCCAGGCTGGCGAACATCCCGATCTGACGGCGCTGATCGGGCGGCTCGCGGCCATGGCGGAACGGCATCTCGACCTCAACGCCATCGTTGCCAGCGCCGCGCCGCTTGCGATCGCGACAACACAACGTCGCGCGACGCCGGTGCCGCCGCCGGGCCAGCGCATCGCGCTGGCGCACGATCAGGCGTTCAGCTTCGTCTATCCGCATTTGCTCGCGGCGTGGCGCAAAGCCGGCGCCGAGATCATTCCGTTCTCGCCGCTCGCCGACGAGGCGCCACCCGAGCGCGCCGACAGCTGCTGGCTGCCGGGCGGCTATCCGGAGCTGCACGCCGACAACGCTCGCCGCGTCACGGCGGTTTTCCGAGGGACTGCGGCACTTCGCCGAAACGCGGCCGGTGCACGGCGAATGCGGCGGCTACATGGTGCTCGGCGAGAGCATTGAGGACGCAGCAGGCAAGCGGCACGCCATGACCGGATTGCTCGGCCACACGACGAGCTTCGCCAAACGCAAGCTTCATCTCGGCTATCGCACGGCGCGGCTATTGTCCGACAGCGTGCTCGGGCAGCGCGGTGCGACTTTGCGCGGCCACGAATTTCACTATGCGTCGCTGACATCCACCGGCAATGACGCGCCATTTGCGGAACTGGCGGACGCCGAAGGTCGCGCACTCGGCAACGCGGGCGGCCAGCGCGACCGCGTCAGCGGCACGTTTTTTCACACCATCGCGGCGGCCACATAACCCTATGGCATCAGGTCGCGCGCGGCTGCCAGGCTGTCGAAATTGGCGATAGAATAGAGGAAGCTCGCGGTGAGCAACGCGCCGATCGCGCAAAAACCGGCGACCGCAACAAATTCGCGATCCTTCATCGCTACGGCAAGCCGGTCACAAGCGGACCGGATCGTTGTCACCCGGCGCGACACAGGGGCCGGGACCGCAATTTCGCTTCGTTGCATCTCCGTTTCCTCCCTGGCGGCTCTCAAGGCGTCAGATCGAAGGCTTCGACCACCCGCGAATAGGGCAGCTTCGCCTCGTCGTTGAGCTTCTTCACGTCCTCGGCGCTCGATGCTTCGAACAGGCACATGCAGCGGCCATCTTCCGGCGCGAAGGTCGAGCGGATGTAGCGCATCGGCTTTCCTTGCGCGGCGTAGCTGCTAGCGGTGCGGATGGCCGCCTGCTGGGCCGCCTCCAAATCGCTCATCGCAATGCCTTTGAGATTGCGTTCAACCATGTAAACCGTCATGGCAAACTCCTGCTCTTGTGGTGCAACGGTAGGCATTCCGCCACAGCTCCGCCGCGGTGGACACAACTGTTTGCTTATCGATCCATAATGCCCGTCTTGGCGGCGATTACGTTATGATGCGGGCGATCTAGCTCGGGGTACGTCATGGAAATGCATCAGGTGCGGTATTTTCTCGCCGCGGCCAAAGCGCTGAGTTTCACCCGCGCCGCCGAGGAATGCCATGTTTCACAGCCGGCGCTCACCACCGCGATCAAGAAGCTGGAAGAGCAGCTTGGCAGCGCCCTCTTTCACCGAGATGGCCGCCAGATCACGTTGACTGAATTTGGCCGCCGCATGCAGCCGCATCTCGGCCAGATCGTGGAGCAGACAAAGGCGGCCGAGACGGTCGCCAAGGATTTCCGGCTGCTCAATCAGGTGCCGATCCGGATCGGCGTCATGTCGACAATCGGTCCAATGCGGCTAGCCACCATGATGGCCTCGTTCCAGCGGCAGTCGCCCGGCGTCGAAACCGCGGTGCGCGAAGGCGCGCCCGAGGCGCTGGCAGCGCTGCTCGATGCCGACGAACTCGACGTGGCGATCCTCAATCCGCTCGAAGGGCTGGGCGACAATTACCACGCCGAGCCGCTCTACACCGAGCGCTACGTGGTGCTGCTCCCGTCGGAGAATCCGTTTCGCGACCGCAACGCAGTGGCCTTGCGCGAGCTGTCGGGGCAGCCTTACGTCGACCGGTTGTCGTGCGAGATGCGCGAGATGGTAATGGGCGTCTGCAATGACATGGGCGTGAAGCTCTACGCCAGGTTCCGCTCTGAGCGCGAGGACTGGGTGCAGGCCATGGTGATGGCGAATATCGGCTTCGCCTTCATGCCCGAATACGCCGTGACCCGCCCGGACAGCGTCCGAATGCTGCTGGTCGACCCGGCAGTGCAGCGAACGATCAGCCTCATCACCGTGCGCGGTCGAAAGCATCCACCCGCGGTGGCCGCATTCATCCGCAGCGTCCGCGCCCATAAGTGGGAGTGAGGGAGGTAGCGGTCAGCCGGCGGCTTTCGGCGCGGCGGCGTCTGCCTCCTTGTCGGACACGCCGGCCTCGGCAAACGTCGCCATGCCGGTATGGCACGCCAGCGCCGCGCGCAGGATGTTGAGCGCCACGGCGGCGCCCGAGGCCTCGCCGAGCCGCATGTTGAGATCGACGATTGGTGTAAGAGACAATTCCTCGAGCAGCATGCGATGCCCGGCTTCGGCCGAGACGTGAGCGGCCTGCGCGTGAGCGAGTGCGTCGCCGCGCAACTTAGCCAACGGCGCGACCGCGGCGGTGCAGACGAAGCCGTCGAGCAGCACGGGAATGTTTTTTTGCCGCGCCGCCAAGGTGGCGCCGAGGATGGCGGCGAGTTCGCGGCCGCCGAGCGCCGCCGCGACCTTGAGCGGATCGTGCAACACGGCGGCGTGACGCGCTAACGCGCGGTCGATCACTGTCCGCTTACGAGCGAGGCCGTCGTCATCGACGCCGGTGCCGCGGCCGGCCCAGCGCGCACCGCCGCCGCCGAACAAAGCCGCGGCGATCGCGGCGGCCGCCGTGGTATTGCCGATGCCCATTTCGCCGAGGCAAATCAGATCGCAATCGTCCGCCACGGCGTCACTGCCGGCGGTCATCGCAGCGAGGAATTCCTGCTCGCTGAGCGCCGGCTGTTCGGTGAAATCAGCGGTCGGCGTGTCGAGCGACAGCGGGATGACGCGCAAGTTCGCGCCGGCGGCGCGCGCCAACTGATTGATCGCGGCGCCGCCGGAAGCGAAGTTCGCCACCATCTGCGCCGTAACTTCAGCTGGATAGGCCGAAACGCCGAGTTTGGTCACGCCGTGATTGCCGGCGAACACCAGAATATCGACGCGGTTCAATCGCGGCGGCGCGTGGCCCTGCCAGTGCGCCAGCCAGGCGACCAGATCTTCGAGACGGCCGAGGCTGCGCGGCGGCTTGGTCAGGGTGGCTTCGCGCTGCGCAACCGCCGCGCTCGCCGCCGGATGCCCGCTCGGCAGGTCGAGACAAACGGCGCGAAGTGCCGAAAACGAACTGATAGTCGCCATGGCCGATTTGCTTCCTTGCTTGAGCGGAGCCAGAATAAATGTCTAGCAAATATGGCAATGCGCGGCCATGACGAATGCGGCCCGGAGCGAGCCATGCCAATGCGCGGAAAATCTGATCGAGGACTGCATCAGCGACCTCACGACGAGTGTCGGCTTCCTGACGCGGCTGCCGATGGCGCGGACGGCACTGGCCAGTGGCGCCAATATTGGGCGCGCGGCCTGGGCATTTCCGATTGCGGGGATCGTCGTCGGCTTGATCGGAGCGCTGGTCTATACGTTCGCTTACAAACTTGGATTGACGGCGTGGCCGTCCGCTGCGCTCAGCATTGTCGCAACACTCGTGGTGACCGGCTGCCTGCACGAGGACGGGCTTGCCGATACGGCCGACGGTTTTGGCGGCGGCGCGACGCGCGAGCAAAAACTCGACATCATGCGCGACAGCCGGATCGGAACCTACGGCGTTTGCGCGCTGATCGCCTCGATCCTCATTCGCGCCAGCGCGCTGGCGAGCCTCGGCGATCCGTCCATGGTGGCGATGGCATTGATCGCCGCGCACGGCGCGGCACGTGCGACGCTGCCGGCTTTCATGGCGCTGGTGCCGCCAGCGCGCGACGATGGATTGTCTCATGCTGCCGGCCGCCCGGCGCAGGATCGCGCCATGATCGCAGGCGGCCTCGGCATCGTCATCCTCGCGGTCTTCCTCGGTCCGCTACCGGGCATCGCGGCGCTGATCCTGCTCGTCGGCGCAGTCGCGTTGATGGCGTGGCTGAGCTTGCGCCAGATCGGCGGTCAGACCGGCGATGTGATCGGCGCGCTCGAACAGGTCGGCGAAATCGTCGTTCTCCTGGTCGCGCTGCATTGAGCGATTGGCTCGCCTTTGCACATAATTTGCGCAACCATTGATCGGCGCCGGGTTAACGCCGTTTCGGCGGTCATGTAACCCCTTGCTTACATTGGAGTTCTAGCAACGGCGGATTGGCACGAAGCTTGAACCTAACAAGCCAGCCATGTCCCATAATCCGCCGCCGCCCAAGCTGTCGCTGTTGCCGGAAAGCGCCCCGTTCTCGCCGGAGCAGCGCGCCTGGCTCGACGGATTTTTTATCGCCTCGCTCGGCTTGGCCGACAGCGGCATCACGCCGCTGGCGCCGGCGGATGTCGCGGCGCTGCTTGCCGGCGGCATCGCTCCCGCAGCAGACGAGGACGACGGCGCGCCCTGGCACGATCAGACCATGCCGCTCGCCGAACGCATGAAGCTCGCCGACGGCAAGACGCTGCGGCGGCGCATGATGGCGGCGATGGGCCAGCAGGACTGCGGCCAGTGCGGTTTCAACTGCCAGGACTACGCCGACGCGATCGCGGCGAAGAAGGTCGACAAACTCAACCTGTGCATTCCAGGCGGCAAGGAGACGCTGCGCACGCTGAAATCGCTTTATGGCGAAGTGGGCGCGGCGGCCTGCGCTCGCCCCGGCGCAAGCACCGACTGCGCCGGTGATTCGCGGAACCGGCGCCGCTCGGACGCTCGCGCGACAATCCGGCCGAAGCGATGTTCGTGTCGCGCACGCTGCTCAACAAACCCGGCTCGAACAAGCACACCTGGCACATCGAGTTCGATCTTTCGTCGAGCGCGCTCGATTACATCGTCGGCGATTGCTTCGGCATTTTCCCGACCAACGATCCGGCGCTGGTCGATGCCGTGATCAAGGCATTGGGCGTGCCGGCGAGCTTCCCGACCAAGGGCGGCGTGCTCCACGACGTGCTCTCGAAGGACGTGTCGCTCGGACTCGCGCCTGACGCGCTGTTCCAGCTCTACTCCTACATCACCGGCGGCGAGCGGCGGCACAAGGCGAAAGCGCTGTCCTCGGGCGAGGACCCCGACGGCGACGCCGCGACGCTCGACGTGCTCGCCGCGATCGAGAAATTCGCCGGCGCGCATCCGGACCCGGAGGCTTTCGTCGAGGCGCTCGAACCGATGCAACCGCGGCTGTTTTCGATTTCGTCGTCGATCAAGAGTAATCCCGGCCGCGTCTCGCTCACGGTCGATGCGGTGCGTTATCAGATCGGCAAACGGATGCGGCACGGCGCCGCCTCTACTTTCCTTGCCGATCGGATCGCGCCGAATGACACGGTTAAAGTCTATGTGCAGCGGGCGCAGCATTTCGGCCTGCCGGACGATCCCGCCGCGCCGGTCATCATGATCGGACCCGGCACCGGCGTCGCACCGTTCCGGGCGTTCCTGCATGAGCGCATGGCGACCAAGGCGCCGGGCCGAAACTGGCTGTTCTTCGGGCACCAGCGCCGCGATTACGATTTCTTCTATGAGGACGAGTTCGCCGGTATGCGCGCCGCGAAGGTCCTCACCCGTCTGTCGCTGGCCTGGTCGCGCGACGGCACCGAGAAATTCTATGTCCAGGATCGCATGCGCGAAGTCGGCCGCGACCTGTGGGCCTGGCTCGCCGACGGCGCCTATATCTATGTGTGCGGCGACGCCAAGCACATGGCGAAGGACGTCGAGCGCGCGCTGGTCGATATCGTGGCGCAATTTGGCGCACGCACTACCGATGAAGCAATCGGCTTCGTCGCCGACTTGAAGAAACGCCACCGCTATCAGCAAGACGTGTACTGAATCTACGCCGCGGCGAGCGGCTGCTCGGGATCGAGCGGCAGCTTGATCGGCTGTTTCAGCTTCGCCGACAGGTCGAGCGCCTTGGTCAGCATCAGCCGGTTGTGTGCCTCCGCCGCCGTCGCGGCTTGCGTCGGCAAGCCGAGCGACACGCGGTTGAGCCACGACACCGTTTCTTCCGCCATCGGGCCGCGCAGTTCGCCGAGTGCCATGTCGCCGGGCGGATAAGAGCCCATGAAATCGACCAGACGGCTTTCGTCCGGCGCGTAGCCTTCGCTTTGCGGCGACGACACCGCGAGCACCATGTCGCGATGGGTATCGTCGATGGTGAGCACGCCGTGGGTGCCGTTGATGCCGACTTCGAGGCTGTAGACCGCGCCGGGCCATGTCACCGGCAACGCCCATGAGATGCTCAGCGTATGCACCGTGCCGTCGGAGAACATGATCATGCCGGCGGTGGCGTCGATGCCGCGGTAGAGCGGGCCGAGCACCTTGTCGACCGAGCGCGCATAGCATTCGACCGGCGTCTTCTTCTCCAGGTACCACATCACGATATCGAGCGCGTGGGTGCCCGAGATCACCATCGGCGAAATGCTCGCCGGATCGTTGGTGCGCTTGTAGTTGTCGATGGCGACGAGCCGGTTCATGAACGCGCGCGAGACTGACCAGCGTCACGTCGCCGAGCGCGCCGGTGCGCACCTTCTCCTTGGCGCCGAGCCATTTGCGGCGGAAGCGCTGGGTATAGCCGACAACGGCGTCGAGCTTGGCGTCGGTGATAGCCTTGAGCACTTTGGCCGACTGGGCGAGATCGGTGGCGAGCGGCTTCTCGATCAGCATCGGCACGCCGCGTTCGACTGCCGCCAGCACCGGCTCGACGTGCAGATGCTCGTCGGTGGCGATGATGCGCGCAGGTGACTTCCGGCCGCGCCAAAAGCTCGCGATGACTGGTGGTGATGAAATCGGCGCCGATACGGGCGCCGACATCGCCGCCGCGGTTGTGATTGAGCTCGGCGATGCCGATCCATTCGACCGCCGGATGCCGCATCGCCACCTCGCCGCGGAACAACCCGACCCTGCCGGCGCCGATGATGGCAAGCCCGATGCCCTTGGCGGATTTTTTCATGCCGGATTCCGTTGCTCAATTCGGCTCATTCCCGCGAAAGCGGGAATCCAGAATGACAAAAAATAGGTCCCCGCTTTCGCGGGGACGAGCGGTGATTGGCCAGACCATGCCTTCTCATACGTTCAGCCCCGCGCGGTTCTTGGCTTTCAGTTCGGCGATGCCGGAAATCGTCTCGTTGGTGAGCGGCAGGTCGACCGGCTCGTTGCGGTCCGCGGACAGATCGGCCGCGCTGTAGGTTTCCATGACCCGGCGCGCGCTTTCCGGCGTCACCATCACCGGCGGTGTCGCGGATGCAGGCTTCGAGGAAATGGATCGTCTCCGGCCCCATGCCGCCGGCAAAGACGTGATCGACCCATTCGCCCGGCATGGTGGACATCGGGAATTCCTGGCCGCGTTTCACGGTGTTGAGCCAGTTGTCGCGCTGGGTATCGTCGAGCGTCAGCGCGCCGTCGGTGCCGGTGATCTCGATCCAGGTCGAGCAGTAATTCGGAAAGCTCGGCGGGAAATTCCAGCCGCCGCCGATCATCACCACGACGCCGTTGTCCATGGTCACGGTGGTGAACATGACATCGTGCGAGCCGTTGATCGGCTGCATGTAGCCATAGGCGCCCTGGCTATAGACGCGCACGGGCTTGGCCGGCTCCAGGAGCCAAAAGACGAAATCGAGATCGTGGGTCAATTCCATGACCACCGGCGACAGCCGCACGCGGCTCGCGATCTTCTTGCCGAGCTCGCGCGAGAGATGGCGGCTGACCAGCACCGAGACGACCTTGCCGAGCGTGCCGTCGGTGATCTTCTTCTTGGCGAACGCGACTTTCGGATTGAAGCGCTGCGAATAGCCGATAGTGAATTTGAGATTATTGCGTGCCGCCAACTGGATCAGCTCGTCGGCTTCCCACAATTCGAGCGCGATCGGCTTTTCCAGCATGACATTCTTGCCGGCCTTGAGGCAGTCGCGCGCGATCGGATAATGATTCGCTTCCGGCGTGGTCGAGATATAGACCACCGAAATCTTTTCGTTCCTGATGATGTCCTGATAGTCGAGCGTCGCGGTCGACGGCTTGTACAGCGCCTTCACTTCGGCGAGCCGGTCCGGCTTGATGTCGCACAGATGCAGCTTGTCGACCAAAGCGGTGCGGGCCAGCGCCTCCGCGCGCAAGCCGCCGATCCATCCGACGCCGATCACCGCCGCTTCAACCGTCTGCACCGGATGTTTCCCCTCTTCGGTTTGGGCGCATAAAGACCATGACCCGGCGGGGGGCGCAATGCTTCCCCCACACGCAAGGAGAGGCGAATCTCCCGTCATTGCGAAGAGCGAAGCGACGTTTTTCGTTCTCAGACACGCCTTCGCATCCGAGCTTCCCAAGCGCAGTCACGTGAAGCGCGAAGGCCGGGGAGGAAATGGAAACCGAGGGGTGGCGCCTCTGTTTCTTCTTCGCTACGCCGGTTTCGCCGATACTTAAGCCCGTCATTGCGAGCGTTAGCGAAGCAGTCCAGTTCTCAAGTGCCGTTATCTGGATTGCTTCGTCACTTCGTTCCTCGCAAATAAAGGATGCGGAACGCCGGCAGACGCTGTTCAACAACCTCCGCATCTTGCGATGCGGCTCGCGCCTTGCAAGGCGCGCTCGCCAGTCGGCGTTCCACCGCGGTTCTCGCCAAAGGGAGTCTTCGTCCCTGAGGCTCAGCTTCAGGCCAGGCTTCCTGGGACTTGATCTGAACGGGCGTTACCCGCCTTCGCCTGTCCCAGTCCAGCGAGCACCTCGCGCCCCGGTCATAATGCCGGGAGACTGATGCCCAAGCCGCCCGGAAGCGAATTGCAAATCCGCCCGCGGGCACCGCTCTCGCTCCTGATGGCCCGGTATGCCTCCGGACCATGTCCTTCACGTGAGCGAGGATGCGAAAGTAACTGATGCGAGGACGTTTGTCAAGGGGATGTCGCTAATAAAAGGACGGCTCCCTGGGGCGGATCAGAGCATCATTTTGGTCGCTTTCGGAACCGATTGTGTTGCAAAAGTCGTTTTGCACCGGTGCTTAAAAATTGTAAGGGCTACAGGCGCGGATTTCGTGTAAAGATGAGAGGGGCCACATCGCCCCACGTTAAACTCATAGGCGACCTCGGTAGCGCGATTGAGGTTGTACAAATTGGCGATTGCTTCTCGCTTCGGATTTTTCGCGAAAATTCGCAGCCCTGCAACTTTCGACTTTTGCAACACAATCCTAACCCGGAGCGGACGTCACCCGGCAGGCAAGATTGGCAGGATCGCTCGAAAGTGACCCATGACGTCACTTCGCTGCCGTCGATCGGTGCAGTGCGAAAGCTTTATTCGATCACCTCGTCCGCGCGCGAGAGCAGTGTCGACGGCACCGCGAGACCCAGCGCCTTGGCGGCTTTGAGATTGACAACAAGCTCGTACTTGGTCGGTGCCTGCACCGGCAGATCGGCCGGTTTCGCGCCCTTGAGGATGCGGTCGACATACTCCGCCGCGCGCCGGAACTGCTCGACGAAATTCGGTCCATAGGAGATCAGGCCGCCGGCGGCGACATACGCGCGCTGCACGTAGACTGCGGGCAGCTTGTAGCGGGCAGCCGCGGCGATGATCACGTCGATGTGGGCCGCCGCTATCGCATTCGCTGTTACGATCATTCCGGCATTCGGCGTCTGCGCGAAGCCAGCGATATCGGGGGCGATCCGGCCCGGGTCGTTGAGGTCGATCGGGCTGACCTCGATGCCGACCGACGGTGCCACGGATTGCAGCACCGCGAACTGGCCGATGCCCACGGCGATGGCGGGATCGCGGAGCACGGCCGCACGCGTCACGTTCGGCGCGATCTCCTTGAGTAGTTCCAGCCATTTTCCGGTCAGGCCGTATTCGAACATTACGAAGCCAGTGGCGTTGCCGCCAGGATGCGACAGGCTGGCGACATAGCCGGAGCCGACCGGGTCAGGGACGATGGCAAACACGATGGGAATGGTACGCGTGGCTTTCAGCATTGCTTGAGCGCCCGCACCGCCGCCGGCCACAATGACGTTCGGCGCGAGCGCGACCAGTTCTGCCGCGTTCTTTTGTGTTTGTGCCTCGCCGCCGCCGCTCCAGCGGATCTCGATCCGTATGTCCCGCCCGGGCGTCCAACCTAACTGCGCAAGCCCTTCCATAAATGCCGCTTCGCGCTCCTTTGCGCCCGGCGTATTCGCGGATATCGGCTCCAGGAAACCGACGAGCGGCATTCGGTCCGGCTGTTGCGCACGCGCGACGAACGGCCAAGCGACCACCGTGCCGCCAAGTGCGGAGATCAACTGCCGTCTTCCGATGCTAGAGCGGATTCCGGTCACGTGGAAGCGTAGCCTGCATGTCGGAAGTAATTGGCGCATTGTTGCGGACTGAATGCGGCCATGAGGGCGCCGATCCTGCGAGAGAGACGCGGAATAGTTCGCTCGGCTGCTTTTCGTAGATGCGCTTTGAGTTTGCTGAACGCCATCTCGATCGGATTGAGGTCCGGAGAATATTTGGGGAGGTAACGCAGTTTCGCACCGGCCGCCTCAATCACCTCTCGCACACCGGCAACCTTGTGCACCGGGAGGCTGTCCATCATCACGATGTCGCCGCGCTTGAGGGCGGGAACGAGACAATGTTCAAGATAGGCCATGAAGGATGTTGCATTCATTGGTCCATCCAACACGAAGGGCGCGACCATCGCGCGACGGCGCAGACCAGCGATGAAGGTGATCGTCTTCCAATGCCCATGAGGCACATGGTCGATCAACCGAATGCCACGCGGGCAGCGGCCGCGAAGCCGCACCATGGCGGTGTTGGTTGAGGTCTCATCAATAAATACCAATCGGGCTGGGTCAAACATGCCTTGTTCTCGCATCCAGAGCCGCCGTGCGCGGACCACATCCGCTCGCTGCTGCTCGGCCGCGCGCAGACTTTTTTTTAAAGCTGATATTGTGCCGATTGAAGAACCGCCACACCGCGCTGCGGCTGCCGGCAATCCGACCTTTGCGCATTACCGCAACGATCTCATCCAGCGTCAAATCCGGCTGCTCGGCAATCAGCCCCAGCAAAACGTCTGTGTGCGCCTCCAGCGGCGAGATGCTGCCCCCGCTCGGCTTGGCCGCAATGCTTCCGGTTTCGTTTAAGCGCTGCATCCACTTGATCGCCGAGCTGGCGCTTACCTCGACGCATTCAGCTGCCTCGCGTCGCGACGCACCTGCTTCGACCTCTCGCAGCACACGCATGCGCAAGTCCAGTGAACAAGGTTTCGGCATCGATCCCCTCCAAAAATCGAATCAATGCCGCTAGTCTCCCGCATTTACAATTTGCGGGGAATCGTCTGACTCAACGCAGCCGAAATATGCTCTAATAGTCATTCGCCCACATCCCGACGCGATTAACTCGGACACAATTTACAGCGGTATTTTGCAATGCACGAGGCCGCCTCTGCCCATAGCGTCATTTCGCGGCAACACGGCAACTCGGTCGTTTGCGGAGCGAGGGAGACATTCAGCGAGCCGTGCCTACAGAAACGGATTTATGAATCCATAATCACACGTGGTGCAAGAGCCTCTCAGGCCGTGCTGAGGGAGGCTGGGCTCGGAGCCGCAATTCCAAACACCCGCTCCGCGAACTGCGGATAAACCTCGGCCAGCATCGGGGCGACGACGGTGCGCATCAGGCGCAGCGTTTCGGCGGAGGGCGCCGGAGTTACCGGCACATCGGCGGGCCGGTCGAAGTCGAAGCCGGTGTTCTCGACCACCTCGTCGACGCTGTGCCCCGGATGCACGCTGGCGAGGCGAAAGCGTTTGCGCTCGCGGTCGAAGTCGAACAGGCAGCGGTTGGTGATCAGCGCGATCGGCCCGCCGGGACGAAATGTGTTGTCGGCGCTGCCGCCGGGCGCGCTGATGAAATCGACCTTCGGCACCAGCGTGCGGCGCGAGTGCTCGACGCGGAACAGAATCACCTTCGGCACGACGTAATACAGATAGGCCGAGCCGAACGAGCCCGGGAAGCGCGCTTTCGGGTGATCGTAATCGCCGACGCTGACCAGATTGATATTGCCTTCGCCGTCGATCTGGCCGCCGGACAGAAAAAACACATCGACCCGGCCCTGCCCGGCGCAATCGAACAATTCGCGCGCGCCGTCGGTGAAGAAAGTGTGCGCCCGGCTGCCGAGCAACGAGACGTAGGGTTTTCCGCCGCCGCGTTCGCGCGCCAACAGCGCAGCGGTCGCCGGGATCGGCGACGACGCGCCGACGGCGACATGGCGCACGTCGCCGATCAACCGGCAGATCGTGTCGGCAAGGAGTTCCTCGTCGCGGAAAGTTTCAGTCGGCACCGGATTTCTCGTCTCGCCCTCGTCGCGCGCGAAGAGCATCCGGGATCGCCGCAACTCGGTGCTTGTAACGATCCCGGGTCTGCAGCGCACCACTCCGCTACGCTCCGTGCTGCGCCGCGCCCGGGAAACGCGGCAAAAACTCGTTCACGCCGCGACTTTTTCATAAACGTAGCGATCGAGATATCGCGCAAAGCCTTCGGGTGTCGCGGCGAGCCGCGCATACTCGGCGAGGTGCGCGGCGTCGAGACCGTAATGGTCCGGCAGCGGCAACGGCCAGGCGCCGCGCGGCGCGACCGCAACCGCCTCGACGTAGAAGCCCGGCAAGGTCGCGGCAGCGAGCAGCGGATCGCTGAGCAAATCGCCGTCGAAAAGTTTCTCCACGGTGACGACGGTTTTTTGCGCGGCATGCGCCATGACAAAAAACTCGCGCTGCATGCCGACATAGACGTTTCCGGCACGATCAGCCATCGGCGCGTGCAGCAGGACGACGTCGGGCTTGAGCGCCGGCAACAGCACGATCGGATCGTTGTTGCCGAATGGATTGTCCATCACCTTCCAGTCCGGCCGGTGCGCCAGCACGTCCGAACCAAGCAAGCCGCGTAACGGCATGAACGGCACGCCCTTCTCGGCGGCCTGGAATTGCGCATGCAGCGCCGGACAGGTGGCGTCCATCATGCGGATGGCGCCGGACAGGATCGCGGCGGTAAAGCGCGGCGCCGGGCCGAACTCGCCGAGGCTGACAGCGGAGGTCTCCAGCGTCTCGACGCAGCCACCGCCGATCAGCAAATCCGCCTGCAAGGTCGAGGTCGGCAGCGCGACAAGATGCAGCCGCTTGATGCCGCGCCGGATCAGCGCGCGGGTCGCCGCCATTGCCACGCCGGACGTCTCGCGCGGCACCGCCAGTAGGCAGCCGTCGGTGATCGGCGCGATTGCTTCGTCCAGAGTGCGGGTGATCACGGGCATGACACGTACTTGCTCATCGTCGTGTTACCGAGCCGGTTGCGTGGCGGCCGTGCCGCTGCCGTATGTTTGTTCATTCATCGTCGCGAGGTCGCATTTGATCCCGGGAATGGCTTTGCAAAAGTCAGCGAGCGTCAGCTTTCTGGACATCATGATTTTTACCAGGCGATCGCGCCAGACTGTAAGATTCCCGTCGCTGCCCAATTGGCGTCCCTGCACATAGGCATCTTGAAGCGCGCGGATATAGAGACCAAACTCATAAGGCTCGGACAAGCTGCTATTTTGCCGGTTGACGGCAATGCCGGCATCAATGCAATCAACAAACTTGGAGAAATTCGTCAGGTTATCGAGTCCGCAATTAAATGCCGCATCCTGACCTCTGTCGATTTCCGTTTTGATTGTCGGTTGTCGCGACACCGGAGCATTCAGGTTGGTTTGCGCAAGGGCTGTCGCGCAGAGCGAAACAGCCCATACAATCACGCAGGTACCCACGGTTTTACGCATGCTTCAGCCCCGCCATAGGTTACGCACGGCGGAATTTCAGGGCAACACCTGCTACGACAGCGCCGACTTCACATTGTCGGGCGAGAACGGCGCCCGGCGAATGCGGACCCCGGTGGCGTCGAACACGGCATTGGCGATCGCGGCCGCGACCGGACGGGTCGAGGCTTCGCCGGCGCCGGACGGCGCGATTTCCGGATGATTGATCGTGACGATGTCGACCTGTTCCGGCGCCTGGGTGACGTCGAGGATCGGATAGCTCCGCCAATCGACGCTGGTTACGGTCTTGGTGTCGAACTTGACCTCTTCCAACAGCGTGCGGCTGGTGGCCTGAACAATATTGTTCTCGATGGCGTGATGCAGGCCGTCGGGATTGATGATCTGGCCGCAATCGTGAGCGACCGTGAACTTGCGCGCCCAGATCTTGCCGGTCGAGCGGTCGACGTCGACCTCGGCGATGACCGCAACCCGGGTCGGACCGCGTTGCGCATACGAGATGCCGCGGCCTGAGACCTTGTCGCCGGTCTGATCCTTGCGCGGCGACGGCCGCGGCTGCCAGCCGGCTTTGTCGGCGGCTGCTTTGATCACCGCGATATCGCGCGGATCCTTGACGTAGCGCAGCCGGAATTCGACCGGATCGACCGCGAGCGCCGCGGCCAGTTCGTCGATGAAGGATTCGCTGGCGAAATGTATCTGCGGCCCGACCGGATCGCGCATGTGCGAGGTGCGCAGCGGCGAGGCGCGGTCGAGCAGCGGCGCGATCGTCTCCCACGCGGTGCGCTTGTTGGCGAAGCCGTAGGAATCGCCCGGCACACCGAAGCCGTCGCCAGACTTAAGGTCGACGCCGAGCATCTGTCCGGCCAGCGTGTCCTTGGGCTGGCTGCCGTTGGTATCGACGTCGACGCGGGAGAAGCCCTTGCTCAAAAAGTCATAGGCAACGACGTTCCCGGAAGCATCGATCGCGGCGCGCGCCTGATGGATCGAGGCCGGCGCCTTTGGATCCCAGCCGGTGCCCTGATTGCGCATGTATTGCAGCCGCACCGGCTTGCCAACGGCCTTGGAGAGAACCGCGGCGTCCATGGCACAGTCGTCGGCATCGTTGCGGCCATAGGAACCTGGACCTGTGGTCCAGATCACGTGAACGTCGGCCTGCGGTATGCCGAGCGTGGCGGCGACACCGGTCTGCACGAAGTGCGCCTTTTGGGTGCCGCTCCAACAGGTGGCATGACCGTCCTTGAAATCCACCAGCGCGCAAGCCGGACCCATCGAGGCGTGCGACTGAAACGGCCACTCGTATTCGGCCTGGATCACCCGCACCGCCGACTTGAAGGCGTCGTCGACATTGCCGACCTCTTTACCGACTTCGCGTTTGCGGGTCGGCGCCTTGCGAATGTGGTCGTACAGCGCAGCCTGATCGGGAAACGGCGGCGCGACTTGCGACCACTCGACCTTGAGCTGTTGCGCCGCTTTGATCGCGCTCCACTCTTTATCGGCGACCACGCCGAGGAAGCCCTTGTCCCAGACCACCTTGGCGGTCGGGATATCCTTGATCGAGCTTTCGTCGACCTTGACCGGTACCGCGCCGGCGACAGCCGGCCGGATCATGCGGCCGTGAACCATGCCGGGGACTTTGACGTCGGTGGAGAAATTCGCCTGAGCAAAAACCTTGGGAGCGATGTCGTCACGCGGAAACGGTTGTCCGACGATCGTGTGATCCTTCGGATCCTTCGGCTGCGCCTTGCCGGGCGCATAGAGCGGATTGCCGTATTTGCCATTCCAGTCGAGATGAACGTTGAAGTACTGCCCGCCGATCAATTGGGCGTAGCTGATTGTCTTGGTGGCATCGCTTGCGGCGTGGACGACGCCGTCGGTCACCGTGAGCTGATCGGCCGGAACGCCGAGCTTGTCGGATGCCATCTCGACCAGCACGCGTTTTGCTTCGGCGGCGGCCATGCGCATTTGCTTGCCGCCTTCCTGCACGCCGGTCGAACCGGATGCGCCGCCCTGATTGACGCTGGTGTCGGTGTCGCCGATGAAAATCCTGGTGCTGGCGAACGGAACATTGAGCTCTTCCGCCACCATCTGCCGGATGGCGACGTCGAGCCCCTGCCCCATGTCCATCTTGCCGAAATAGACATTGACGCTGCCGTCGGCGTTGACGGCGATGTAGGAGGATAGCTGATCCGGCGTCAGCGCCGGCTTGGCCGCCGCAGCCGTTGTGCCGTCGGCACGGGCTTGCTCAAGCGTGATCGGGGCCGCGATCGAGATGACGAGCGCGCCGCCGGCCTTGAGCATCGCGCGGCGGGAGAACATTGTGGGCTTTTCGTGTCTGGTCATGGTGGCCTCCCTCAACCCATCATCGCGGCGGCGCGCTTGACTGCGCGCAGGATGGCCATGTGGGTGCCGCAGCGGCACTTCACTCTGGTGAGCGCCTCACGGATCTGATCGTCGGTCGGCTTCTTGTTGTCGCGCAGGAAGGCCGCCGCGGTCATGATCCAGCCGTTGATGCAGTAGGCGCATTGCGGCACTTCTTCCTGCACGTAAGCGGTTTGCAGCGGATGCGGCTTATCGGGTGTACCGAGGCCCGCCAGGGTGACGACCTTCTGGTTGCCGACGTCCGATATCGGTCGCCGGCAGGAGTGGGTCGGCTTGCCATCCAGATGCACAGTGCAAGCGCCGCATTGGCCAAGACCGCAGCCGAAGTGCGGATTGTTGAAGCCCAGATCGTCGCGCAGAACATAGAGCAGCGGCGTATCCGGATCGGCATCGACAGTGTGATCGACGCCGTTGACGTTCAACGTGAATTTCTGGCTCATGGCGATGGCGTCTCCATAGGCGCAACGGCGTTCTATTTCGGGCCGGCCATACGCCGGTTCAAACCGATGCCATTGCTTCCGCTCACCTGGAGAATAATCCCAATCCGGCAGATTGGGAACACGTCCCCGGCGGGGGCTGGCACGCGATCCGGAGACCGTCTCATGAAGACCAAAATCGCTTATCTCATCACGCTGTTCGTCGCGCTTGCGGCGATGGCGATCGGCGGACCGGCTTCGGCGCAATCGTCGAAACCGTGGCGGCACGGGCTCATCATGCCCAAGAGCGATTCCGGCATCCTATTGATGGCCGCGGAGCACTGCTTTTTCAAGCAAATGGGTCTTGACGTCGAGATCGTGAAAATCCAGGACGACCAGGTCCTGCTCAAAGCCACGATTGCCGGCGACCTCGACAGCTTCGAGGGCGGACCGAGCGGCGCATTGCTCGCGGATAATAGAGGTTTTGCCGGCGTTCATTACCATGTAGGGTGATCCCCAAGGGTCCACATGAACCCTTGGGGATCCATATGAATCCGTCTGGGGCATTGGACGCGCGCGGGCTGCGGCGCTTCTGCCTTGTGCTGGTCAAGCCGTCGCATTACGACGAAGACGGCTACGTCATCCAGTGGCTGCGTTCGCCCATTCCCTCGAACTCGCTCGCCGCGCTTTATGGACTCGCCAAGGACTGCGGCGCGCGCGCGGTCTTGGGCGCGGGTGTCGAGCTCGACGTCCACGCTTTCGATGAAGCCAACACGCGCATCAAGCCCGCTCGCCTCGCCAGGATGATCGAGCGCGCCGGCGCCGGCATGGTCATGCTCGTCGGCGTTCAGTCAAATCAATTTCCGCGCGCGCTCGATATCGCGGGACCGCTGCGCGCGCGGAACATACAGGTCGGCATCGGAGGCTTCCATGTCTCCGGCACGATCAGCATGCTCGGCGGCGTCGACCGCGATCTCGACCGCGCCAAGGCCATGGGCGTGTCGCTGTTCGCCGGCGAGGCCGAGGGACGCCTCGATCAGGTGCTCCGCGACGCGGCAGCCGGCGTGCTCAAGCCGCTCTACAATTTCATGGACGACCTGCCCGGCATCGAGGGCACGCCTATTCCGCTGATGCCGGCCGAGCGCGCTCATCGCACGGTTGGCGGGGTGACGAGCTTCGATGCCGGCCGGGGCTGCCCCTACCAGTGCTCGTTTTGCACCATCATCAACGTGCAAGGCAGAAAATCGCGCCACCGCTCGCCGGAAGACATCGAGACGGTCGTTCGTGTCAATTACGCCCAGGGCTTGCACAGCTTTTTCATTACCGACGACAATTTCGCCCGCAACAAGAATTGGGAGCCGATCCTCGATCGTCTCATTCACCTGCGGCAGGTCGAGAAGCTCAATATCGGCTTCATCATTCAGGTCGACACGCTTTGCCACAAGCTACCGAACTTCGTCGAAAAATGCGCGGCTGCGGGCGTGCGGCGCGTGTTCATCGGGCTCGAGAACATCAATCCGGACAATCTGCTTGGCGCCAAGAAACGGCAAAACAAAATCACCGAATACCGTACGATGCTGCTGGCCTGGAAGGCCGCCCGCGTCATTACTTACGCGGGCTACATCCTCGGCTTTCCAAACGACACGCCCGCTTCGATCCTTCAAGACATTGACGTCATCAAGCGGGAGCTGCCCATCGATCTGCTCGAATTCTTCTATCTGACGCCGCTGCCGGGCTCGGAGGACCATCTGAAGCTTTTTCGCGCCGGCGCTCCGCTAGAACCCGACATGAACAATTACGACACCAATCACGTCTGTATGGCGCATCCGCGCATGTCGCGGGCGGAATGGAATCGCGCTTACAACCTCGCCTGGCAGCGTTACTACACATTCGACCACATCGAGACGATTCTGCGACGCGTCGCGTCAGTGGGAGCCAATGCCAGCAACGCGCTGTTCCTGATCACGTGGTTCAAGGGCAGCATCGACCTGGAAAAAATCCATCCGCTCGAAGGCGGCTTTCTGCGGCTGAAATTCCGCCGCGACCGTCGCGCCGACCGGCCTATCGAGCCGGCATGGCGTTTCTATCCGCGCTATGCGTCGGAGGTGGTCGGCAAGCTTGTGCAATGGGCCTGGCTCTATATGCGGCTGCGGCGCGTCTATCTCGCCATCAAGCGCGATCCGCGCCGGTTCGACTACACCGATCTTGCCATGACGCCGGTTGCCGTCGACGAATCCGACACGCATGACCTGTTCCGCACCGATGCGGCGCAGGCTTATGTCGGGCGTGAGAAGCGGCTGGAGCAAGCTCGACACAGCGGCCGATTGCCGGTCCGCGCCTAGAGCATGATCCCGAAAAGTGGATACCGGTTTTCGGAAAAGATCATGCTCAATCAAAATGCTAGAGCCCGGTTCTGATTCAATCGGAACCGACAAGGCTCTAGGCTTTCGCCAGCGCCTGCACCGCCGCGACTAAATTCTTCACTTCCCGCTCTGCGATGCCCCGCGTGATGAACACCGCGCGGCTGTTGCGGTTGGCATCCGGCCAGGAGTCCAGCTCGACCGGCGGATGCGTCAGATGCTGAACGTATTGCACGACGACCGGCCCGCGGCAGCCGGCCACATTGAGCAGACCCTTCACCCGCAACAGATCGGCGCCGCGCAGCGCGATCAACGTCTCCATCGCGCGTGCGAAGGACAGCCACTCGATCGGCTCCGCCGTCTCGATGACGAAGCTTGCGATACCGTCGCTGTGATCGGCCTCGGCGACGAAGCCGCCGCGCTCTTGCGCCGCCGGTTCGATGACGCGCTGCGGATCGAGCGCGCCGGCAATTGCGATGTCGATCGCCGCGCGCGGGTTGAGCACGCGCAGACGCTGCGTCAGCCGCTCGACAGTCGCCGGCGCGGCGAGATCGGTCTTCGAGATCACCAGCCGGTCGGCAAAGATCGCCTGCTTGCGTGCTTCCGCGGCAGCGTCAAGGCTCGCCTCGCCGTTGACCGCATCGACCACGGTCAGCACCACGTCGAGGTGAAATTCGCCGCCGAGCGCGCGATCGGTGGAAAATGTTTGCAGGATCGGCCCGGGATCGGCGAGCCCGGACGTCTCGATCACGATGCGGCCGAACGGCGGTACGGTGCCGCGCTCGCGGTCGAACACCAGCCGGCGCAGCGCCGCTTGCAGGTCGGTGCGGGTAATGCAGCAGACGCACCCGTTGCCGAGGAGAACTGTCTCGTCGGCGCTGTCGCGCACCAGTGCATCGTCGATGCCCACGGCGCCGAACTCGTTAACGATCACCGCGGTGCCTTCGCCTTCGGGCGAGGCGAGAAAGCGCCGCAGCAGTGTCGTCTTGCCGGCACCGAGAAATCCGGTGACGACGGTCACCGGAATGCGCGCCCCACGCTCGCGTTTTTGCCGCCGTCCGAACGGACTTGCATCGCGCGAGGGGAAGAGGTCGAGCATGCGGGATCAATGAACGTTGATCGTCACCCTCGAGGTATCGGCGCGCGGCGCCGAGCCTCGAAGGGCGACAGCCGAGGCGGTCAGGCCGGCATCCTTGGAGGCTCGCTGCGCTCGCACCTCAGGATGACGGACCAGTGACATCAGAAATCCATCTCGAGGATGTAGAGGCCGCCGACGTGGCGGTCGACGGTGTAGACGATGGCGCGCTCATCAACGAACACGTCGTTCATCTGGATGGTGCCGGTCGGTGCGCCGGGCGGCGCCGGCGGCATGAAGACGCCGACTTCCTTGGGCTGGTACGGATTGGCGATGTCGTAAGCGCGCAAGCCGCCGTTGAAGAACGTACCAAGCACGATCTGGTCGTTCTGCCACGCCGTCGGCAGCGGCACATTCTCGTGGATGTTGTGCGCGCCGAAGCGGCCGGCCTCTGCGTAGATCTTGTGGTCGGGCAGCGGGCAGGTCGAGATCGGCACCAGATTGCTTTCGTCGCGCGCGTCCAGAACCCAGATCAGTTTCGGCCAGTCCTTTGCGTTATTCTCGGTCGATTCGTCGGTGACCAGCATCAGGCCGCGATCAAACAGCGGCACGATGGTGTGCATGAAGCCGGTATAGGGCGGCGAGTTAGTCCACTGCGAGACCTTTTTCGGATTGGCCTTGTCCGAGATGTCGAGCACGAACATACCGCCATCGATATAGGCGAGATAGCAACGGTCCGGCCGCTGCGGATAGACATTGGTGTTGTGCGCGCGAAAGCCCTTGTCGATCGGATGGCGCGTCGGCGGCATCACGTTGTCGCCCTGCCGCGTGCCCGGCATCCACCAGCGGCCGACCTCGACCGGTTTCGACGGATTGCGCACGTCGATGCAGCGGTAGAACTGATCGTCGCTGGGCGCGGTCGGCACGAAATCGCGCGAGCCAGACGCGCAATGGACGTATTCGCCGTCGCAGAACCAGAGCTGATGAACGCCGCGCGACGTCGGCCCCGAGCAATCGAAGAACGAAATCGATTTCGGATTTTCCGGCTTTGAAATATCGAACAGCTCGAACCCCGCGGGCTGCAAATCCTTCTTCGAGGTCTGATAGGCCACCGCCATCATGTTGCCGCAGGTCTCGAGCGAGTTCGAACGCATATTGGCGTGCGGCAGATCGGTCTGGCACACCACCTTCGGCTTGCGCGGATCGGACACATCGACCGCAGTGAAATTCTTCGGCGCGCTTTCGTGCGCCAGCCAGATGATGCGCCGCCCGTCGGGCGCAATCTGCACCGACATGCCCTCGCCCATGCCGCCGAAACCGCCCAGCATGTCATGGGCCAAGAGCTTGAAATTCCAAGTGACGGGTTGATAGCCCGTGCTAACCGGGCTTTTGTCGGTGGTAGCCATTACTCTTATTCTCCTCCGGGGATTTTCTGACAGCGCGACGGGCGATCTTATGCGCCCGCGCCGGCCCGTACCAGCACGCTTTAATCGAGCTGCTGGATGGCAAATTCCTTGACGCTTGCGGCCATATCGTCCGCTGTCTCGGCGATCAGCGCGCCAAACTCCTGCGGCGTCGAGGACGCGGCAATCGAGCCGGCATTTTCGATCAGGTCGCGGAAACCCGGTGATGCAACGATCGACCTGATGTGCTCGTTGAGCGTCTTGATGATCGGCTCGGGCGTGCCGGCGCCGGCGCAGACACCGAGCCAGCCGAAGCGGACAAAATCAAACCCATTCTCCTTCAGCGTCGGCACGTCGGGCAGGTTTTTCAGCCGCTCCGGACTGGTCGCGGCAATGATCTTGAGCTGCTTGGCCTGATATTGCGAGATCACGGCGAGCGTCGGCGACGGATATAGATCGACACGCCCGGCGACCAGCTCCTGCACCACGCCGACACCGCCGCGGAAGGGGACGCGATTGAGCGTTACGCCGGCGAGCTTTTGCAATTGCAGCGCCATGATCTCCTGCGCCGACGCGACGCCGACCGTGGCGTAGGTGACTTCGCCCGGATGTGCCCTGGCATAGGCGACAAACGACTGCATATCGTCCGCCGGGATCGCGTTGGCCAGCGCCAGCCCGTAATAATATTTGACGATCAGCGACACCGGGGCGACGTCGCCGAGCTTGTAACCGGGGTCGCGATAGACTGCGGTATTGGTCGCATCGAAATGCGTGCACAGCAGCAGCGTATAGCCATCGCGCGGCTGCGCCAGCACGTCGCGTGTCGCAACGATCCCTCCAGCCGCCGGCTTGTTCTCGACGACAACCGGCTGGCCCAGTGCGGCACCGAGTTTGTCGGCAATATAGCGGGCCGGAATGTCGGTGGGCCCGCCGGCGCCGAAACCGACGACGAGGCGGATCGGCCGGCTCGGATAGCCGTCCGCCGCAACCGCCGGCAACGCGTACAGCACGGCGGCGAGCGCCAACACCCACGGCGTGGCCGCGAAGCGGCGCAGTCGAACCTGGTGTGACGCCGGCTCTCTCATTGTCATGGCGAAAGACACTACCATTGTCGGCGCCGTATGACACCGTGGCGAAAATACTCGCCCGCCCGGTTGCGCAAATTTATCGGGGCCTGTCCAATAGACCGGCGTCGCACGCCCGATAGAGAAGAAGCCGATCAGATGCACACAGGATCGAAGTGGAATGTCCAAATCTGACTTTCGCAAATTCGTTCCGGAAATGGGAAAAGCCTTCCACTTCGGAAAGACCCAGAAGCAATTCTACGACGCCGTGATTGCGGTACGCGGCCCGCGCATGAAGGCCGGCATCGATAAATATCTCGCCACGCCCTTTAGGGGGATAACGACGGACGGCAACGTCGTTCCGGACCTTTTCGCGCTGCGGCCCGAATCGCGCGCCGACGCGAGAAATCCTGGACGCTGTGTCTGCGTTGTTAGCGCAGCTCAGTCCGGAGCAAATAAAGAAGGTTCGCCTGCCGATCGATTCGCGTGAGCGCGAACTGTGGCAGAACAGCATCCTGCACTACGAGACCTACGGTCTCCGTCTCGACGAAGTCCCGGCCGTTCTTCAGTTAGCCGCCATGGCGGTCGTGCGCGCGAGTCTCAGCGCCGCAGGCTACGAGAAGACCCGGACTCTGATGAAACTGAATGCCTTTCTCGGCGAGTTGGTCGGCGCCCCGCGGCTGCTTGGCGAATGGTGTTACCAACTGCACGTTTTCGGCGAACCTTCGGCGACCGAGCCGTGGGGATGGCAATTGAGCGGCCATCATCTGGTTCTCACCTGTTTCATCCTCGGTGAGCAGATGACGCTGACACCGACTTTCATGGGCGCGGAGCCGAGATATGTGGATGAAGGAAAATATGCCGGGATTGTCGCGTTCGAAGACGAAGAACGCCTCGGCCTGCAATTTGCCCGCAACCTATCGGCGGAGCAAAAGCGAAAGGCCGTATTCTCCGACACGCTTGTGGCAGATCGGCTCCCGCCCGGGAGGCATCAAGGTGAAGATGGCATGTCCTTCGGCGGGCGCCACAAGGCCAATGCAATTGTCCCCTATGAGGGAATTTGTGGAGCGGACCTTGCTCCGCAGCAGCGTCAAGCGCTTCTCGATCTGACCAGGTGCTATTTATCCACCTTGCCCGCAGGCCCCTTCGCGGCTCAAATGGGCGACGTAGAACGGCATCTTCTGGAAACCCATTTCTGCTGGGCCGGCGGCATGGGCGAAGAGAGCCCATTTTATTATCGCATTCAAAGCCCGGTGGTGATGATCGAGTTCGATCACCATAAGGGGGTCGTGTTGAACAATCCTCAGCCGGAGAAATTTCACGTCCATACCGTCGTACGGACACCGAACGGCAACGACTACGGCATGGATCTCTTGCGCCTTCATTACGAGACCTCGCCGCACCACAAGGCCGCGCATCAGCACCAGCACCAGAAATAAGCGATAATATTTGGCGGAGGAAACTGTCATGGCCGCGCCGCGTAGTCCGACAAAAATGCTGTTGGCGCTTCTAACGATGATGTCCGCGGTACCCGCCGCATTGGCCGCGGACTATCCGACCAAGCCGGTTCAGATCATCAACCAGGCGGCACCCGGCAGCGGTACCGACGTGCTTGGGCGCATTGTGGCCGACCAGTTATCGCAGCGATTGGGCCAACAGGTGGTGATCATCAGCCGTCCGGGCGCTGGCGGGCTGATCGCCGCCCAGGCGGCGGCGGCCGCAGAGCCCGACGGCTATACGCTCTACATGCCGAGCAGCAGCGCGCTGATGGTGTTGCCGCAAACCCATCCGCACCTGCCGTTCGATTTTCACCGCGACTTCGTGGATATCGGCATGATCGGCACGCAACCGTTGCTGATTGCGGTGTCGCCCAAACTCGGTGTGTCGACGCTGCCGGAATTGATTGCGCTGGCCAAGAAAGAGCCGGGCAAGATTCTCTATGCCGGCAATACACCGGGCACACTACCGGCCCTGACCGGCGACATGCTCAAGCAAAAGGCCGGCATCGATCTGACCTTCGTTCCTTATCCCGGCTATGCGGCAGGGCTGACCGATCTGAAAGGCGGGCGAATCTCAGTAATTATCGAAAGCTTGTCGGCACAAGCGCCCGCCGTTCAGGACGGCTCGGTCAAATTGCTGGCCACGGCTTCCGAACAGCGTTTGCAGCAGTTTCCTGATGTTCCAACGGTTGCCGAAACGTTGCCTGGTTTTGTGGCGACCGGCTGGCTTGCTTTGCTTGCTCGTACCGGCACGCCCGATTTGGTTGTGCAAACGCTGAGCACCGCGTTGCGCGCATCTCTGGCCGACCCCAGTTTGCAGAAAAAGTTCGCAGACCTTGCCACCCTGCCCGCTCCAATGTCGCCGGCCGAGATGCAGGCGTTCATTGCGCGTGAGGAAAAAAACTGGATCCCGGTGGTCCAAAAGGCCGGGCTCGCGGTGGAATGAGCGCAACATGAAGATGCCGGGTTCACAAATTGCTGGCGCCGCCGCAATACTTGCCGCAGCGCTTACCGCTGCGGCGCTTCCTGCCTGGCCGCAAAGCTATCCGAGCCGCCCGATCCGTCTGATTGTCAGTTTCCCGCCTGGCGGCACCGGCGATATTCTCGGACGCATCATCGCCGGCCAACTCTCGATCGAGCTCGGCCAATCGTTCGCCGTCGAAAATCGCTCCGGAGCCGGCGGCACGATCGGCGCGCGCGACGTGGCTAAAGCCGAGCCCGACGGCTACACGCTGACGGTCGGCCAAACGCCCGAGATTGCCGTCAACCCCTACTTCATGAAAGAGGTCGGCTACGATCCGCAAACCGACCTGCAACCGATCGCGCTGGCCGGCGTCGTGCCGCTGGCGCTGGTCGTGCCGGCCAATTCGCCTTTCTCGACCGTGGCGCAATGGGTGGCGGCGTTGCGCGCCAAGCAACCGCTCACATTTGCTTCGGCCGGCATCGGCACGCCGGGCCACATCGGCGGCGAGATGCTCAAGCTCAAGCTCGACGATAAGCTTATTCACGTGCCCTATAAGGGCGCCGGTCCGGCAATGAACGATGTCGCCGGCGGTCAAGTCGATTTCTATTTTCCGGGTTACCCCGCCGCCGTGCCGCTCACTCAAGGCGGCAAGGTGAAGCTGCTCGCGGTCACGTCAGCCACGCCATCGCCGAACGCGCCCAATATTCCGACCGTCGCCGCGGCAACCGGTTTGCCGGATTTCGATTTCACGCTGTGGGCCGGATTTTTCGGCCCGCGCGGAATGCCGGCCGAGATCACGACACGCCTCAATGCTGCGATCAACAAGGTCATCGTCGAACCCGAAGTCATGGCCCGCCTGCAGGCTAACGGCGCCGATGTCCGGGCTTTGTCGATCGACCAAACCGCGGCTTTCGTGCAGACTGAAATCGGAAAGTATCGGTCCATCATCAAGGCCGCCGACCTCAAGCCGGAGTAGGCCATGACGCTCATCAGAAGCGGTTTTACTGGCGTCGCTGCCTTGGCGGCAATTACCGTGGCCGGCTTTGCGCTCGCTACCCTGCCGGTCCGGTCCGAGACCTATCCAAGCCGCCCGATCCATCTGATCGTCAACTACGTCCCGGGCGGTACCGGCGATATCATCGCCAGGCTGATCGGAGGGCGGCTGTCCGAAACGCTCGGTCAATCGGTAGTGGTGGAAAACCACGCCGGAGCCGGCGGCACGCTCGGTGCACGCGACGTCGTCAATGCCGAACCCGACGGCTACACGCTCGGAGTGGCGCAGACGCCGGAGATCGCCATCAACCCGTATTTCATGAAAGACATCGGCTACGATCCGGTGCTTGATTTGCGGCCGATCGCGCTCGGCGGCGACGTCCCGCTGGCGTTGGTGGTTCCGGCTAACGCGCCGTATTCGACCCTAGCGGAGTTTGTTGCATTCTTGCGCACCGGCAAGCCGATGACGTTCGCATCGGGCGGCGTTGGCTCGTCGGGACATCTGGCCGGCGAGCTTCTAAAATTGAAGTTCAACAGCAAACTGACGCACGTGCCTTACAAGGGCGCGGGTCAGGCGCTGACCGACGTTGTCGGCGGCCAGGTCGATTTTTATTTTCCCGGCCTGATTGCCGCGCTGCCGTTCGTGCAGGCCGGCAAGCTGAAGCTCCTGGCGATTGCCACGCCCAAACGCTCGCCGGCGGTACCCGACGTGCCGACGGTTGCCGAATTCACCGGCATCGATAATTTCGACTTCACGCTGTGGGCCGGATTTTTCGGACCGCGCGCCCTCCCGCTCGACGTGGCGACCCGCCTCAATACCGAGATCAACAAGGTCATTCTCGAACCCGCCATCAAGGCGCGGCTGCAAGACAACGGCGCCGAAGTGACGGCCATGTCGATGTCCCAATTCAGCGCCTTCGTGCGCGGCGAAATCGAGCGCTACCAGGCAATCATCAAGGAAACGAACGTCAAGTCGGAGTGAGCCGCCGTGCGCCGCCCGTTGCAGGGTGTGCGCCCTGTGCTAGGACAGCGCGCGACACAACAGGAGTTCATCATGGCCACCAAAAACACCCAGAAGATCGGCTGGATCGGCATGGGCCGCATGGGCTATCCGATGGCCGAGCGGCTCATCAAAGCCGGCCATGACGTTTCGATCTGGAATCGCACCAAAGCCAAGGCCGAACCGCTCGGCAAGATCGGCGGCAAGGTGGTCGATCACCTGTCCGACCTCAAGAACGTCGACGTGTTGTTCGCGATCGTTGCCACCGGCAAGGACGTGCAGGACGTTCTATACGGCAAGAACGGCGTCTCCAGTCAGGGCGGCAAGATGCCGCCGATCGTCGTCGATTGCTCGTCCATCGCGGTCGAGGAGTCCGCAGCGATCCGCGATAAGCTCAAGCAGCTTGGCGCCGATTTCGTTGCCGCGCCGGTAAGCGGCAACGCCAAGGTGATCAAGGCTGGCAAACTGTCCGCCGTGGTGTCCGGTCCGGAAGCCGCCTGCAAGACGGCGACGCCGCTGATCGAGGTATTCGCGCCACGCGGCGTCTCCTACGTCGGCGACGGCGAACTCGCGCGCGTCTGCAAGATTGCCCACAACGTCATGCTCGGCGTCGTCATCGAGAACCTGATCGAGATTACGCTCTTGACCAACAAGATGGGCGTGCCGCGCCATGCCTTCCTCGCCTTTCTCAACAACGGCGTGATGGGCTCGATGTTCACGGCGCTATAAGTCGCCGGCTTTGGTCAATCTCGACTGGACGACGACATTTACCCCGGAACTGTTGCGCAAGGACCTCGACCTCGGGCTCGAGCTCGCCCGCGAAATGGACGTGCCGATGCCGGTGACGGCGGCAACCCGCGAAGTACTGCAAGGTCATTTCGGCGCCGCGACATTGCAGAAGAACCCGAAGGAATACCTGGAAAAGGATTTTGCCGCCTTGGCCGAAACCATGGCGCTCGCGGCCGGCATGAAACTTGAAAGCGAGAACAAGAACGTGCCGACCGGGCTGGAATAACTTGCTCCAGTCGGGCGGTTCATGCGCAGATCAATAGGACAGAACGTGCGCCTTCAGAAACTTCTGTTCGCTGTTGTCGCCGGTCTTGTCGCCATTGGCGCTTTTGCCGCCACTGCTGCGGCGGAAACCAAATGGCCGACCCGTCCGGTCAAGTTCATCGTGCCGCTCGGCGCCGGCAGCGGCGCGGATATCGGTGCCCGCTTGCTGGCCGACCGGCTGAGCCAGCGCTGGGGCGAGCCGGTAATCGTCGAGAACCGGCCGGGCGGCGACGCCCTCGTCTCGATCGCCGCTTTCGTCAATGCGCACGACGACCACGTGCTGTGGTTCGGGCCGTCCGGTTCGTTCATCTCGCATCCGTATCTGCACGACAGCCTGCCGTATCGGCCCGGCGATCTGTCGCCGATCGCACGATTCTCCAACACCATCATCGTCGTGACGGTGCCGACCGAGCTTCATATAGACACGATGGCGCAATTGGCGGAACGCGCCCGCACCGAACCAGGCAAGCTCAATTGGGCCGGCGTCACCGGCACCAACGATTTCATGTTCGACGGCTGGCTCACGCTCGAGCATCTCCAGATGACCAAGGTGCCCTACAAAAATCCGGTCGATGCCGCCAAAGATCTCGGCGAGAACCGCGTGCAAGTCTACGTGCCGGCGCTGGCGATCGTGCGGCCGCAACTCGATTCCGGCAAGATCAAGCTGCTCGCGGTGACCAGTACAGTGCGCGCGCCGACGCAGCCTGATCTGCCGACGGTGAAGGAAGCCGGCTACCCGGCGCTCACACTCGACGGGCTGGTCGGGCTGTTCGGCCAACCGGCTATGCCGGCCGAACTTCGTGACCGCATCGCAGCCGACGTTCGCGATGCCGCCGACGACACCGTCAAGGAGCGACTCATTCAGACCGGCCAGACGCCCAACATCGGCGGCCCTGCGGAATTCGCCAAATCCATCCAAGAACAGCGCGCAACCGTCGCCCGCATGGCGGATGTGCTCGGCGTGAAGCCGCTCCAGTAGGCCGTGCCAATGGACGCGGCCACGAGGAGGACAGAATGGTGACCCGGCGCACATTTCTCGCGTTCGCGCCCGGCCTCGCCGCCGCCGTCGCGTGCGAAGGCTTCGTGCCGGCAACGGCCGCAGAGCCATGGCCGACCCGACCGGTGCGCCTAATCCTCACTCTCGGGGCGGGAAGCGGCACCGACATCGGCGCGCGGCTATTATCGGACAAGCTCGCGCAGCGTTGGGGACAACCCGTCATTGTCGACAACCGGCCCGGCGGCGACGGCCTTGTCGCAATCAACGCCTTCGTCAGCGCCCACGACGACCATGTACTGTTGTTCTCGCCGTCGTCCGCGTTCACCGCGCACCAATTCCTGCACGACAGCCTGCCCTACAAGCCGGACGACCTAGTGCCGATCACGCGCGTGTCCAACACCGTCATCGCCGTCTCGGTGCCGGTCAGTCTGGGCATCAATTCACTCGCGGAGCTTGTTGCGCTGGCCCGTGCCGAGCCGGGCAAACTGAACTGGGCGGGCGTCACCGGCGCCAACGAATTCATGTTCGCCGGATGGCTCAAACATGAGAACTTGAACATCACCGAGGTGCCGTATCGCAACCCGGTCGATGCCGCGAACGATCTCGCCGAGGGACGCGTGCAGGTTTATCACGCGGCGATGGCGATCGTCCGGCCGCAAATCGAAGCCGGCAAGGTCGAGATGATCGCGGTGACAAATGCCGTGCGCGCGCCGGCGCGGCCAGATGTTCCCACGGCGGCCGAAGCGGGCTTTCCATCACTGATGGTCGAAGGTCTGGTCGGATTGTTCGGTCCGCCCGGAATGCCGCTGGAGCTGCGCGAGCGTATTACTTCCGATATCCGCGCGGTCGCCGATTCCACGGTGGCCGATCGCCTGACCCTCACCGGTCAGTTCCTGAATATCGGCGGTCCGGAGGAGTTCGCCAAATCGATCGACGAGCAGCGCGCGGTGATCGCTGCCTCCGCCAAGGATCTCGGCATCAAGCCGCTACACGGCAACTGAAAATACCGCATCAAGGCGTTTTGACTTCTGTCTGCACGCTGATGACCATTTGCCATTGGCCGTTGCGTTTCACCCAGACGCGCGCGGCGTGATAGGGCGGCCGCGAATTGTCGGGCAGAACATGGGTTGCGATCATCGCGGCACCGTCGTCGTAAACCACCAAACGCATGGTCTCGACCTCGCCGACGCGAACCGCAGTGTTGTTCTGCTTCTGGCGCTCGATTGCGGCGATGCGTGACGACTTCGGCACAGGCGCGCGGTGGCTGCCATAAAGCACAAATTCGTCGGCGATATGTTTCGACCACCCGTCGGCATCATGACCGACCGCGGCTTTCTCGATCGCCTGGAACGAATTGACGACGTCCTGCTCGGCGGGCGAGCGCACGCGATAGGGAATCGCCTGGCACGGGTTCTTGCAGTCGTAAGGCACCTCGCCGGTCGCCGCCGGCGGCGCGGCTTCGGGCGCACTGCTCGCCGCCAGATTCACATCCTGCGACACCAGCGCGCGCCAGGCGCCTTTCTGCTTGGCCCAGATATCGAGAAAGAACATGTCATCGCCGTGGACGGAATTGCGGTGGCCGGTCACCATGGCGACGCGGCCATAAATTTTGACGGTAACGTCCCGGGCCGCCGCCGCGGCAATATCCTTCAGGCCGGCGAGGAATTCCTTGCGTTCATAGAACTTGCCGTTGCCATCGATGAAGGTGAATTGCAGCGACAGGAGCTTGCGGGCGGCCGATTTGTCGCCTGCGCTCATCGCCGCGCTCAACGCTTCATCGGCGGAAAGAATCGCGGCCTCGTCGCCCAAGGGCGCCGGTTGCGCACGAGATTGCGCGACGACTGCGATCAAAATGCCGGCACCAAGCACGCCGAGCAACCATCGGTGGATGGCAAGCCGCGTCGCCTCCCGCATCGCCCCTCCTCGCCGGCGTCATTCGCGACGCCGCTACGGCCGTTGCGGACCGTTGCGGACCGTTGCGGGGCAACCATGGCATTTTCAAGCAAGCGGTCTCAAGTAAAGAGCGCGACTCGCGACGCCGCGCCGCAGTCCCGGTGTCGTACACCGATCACCGTCGGTGCCGACAAATTAGTCAGCTATGACGCCTGTGATGCCTTTGATGGGTTTTATGACCGCCGCCATTCATCGCCAGACGGCACTCGGGGCTAAGCTGCGCTCGCTTCGCGTGCATGCAGGCGGTAATTTTTGGCACGTCCGGAATGAACTCCGAACACAAGCGCATTGCATCCGGCGTGCAAGCCTGACGGGCATCGACCACCTGAGCACTTGCGCCCTGAAGGCCAAACAGCACGAGCACACCGAGCGGCAGTGCCAAGCGGCACGCCAAACACCTGAATCGCATTTTATTGTTCCCCCCGCCACGAGACACGCTCGAGGCAGCGCGAAACTAGCGCCCATCGTCACCGGCGTCGATGGTTATCTCGGATAGCCATAGATAGGTGGCAGAACTGAGTGTGTAACAGGACGACCGCGCAGCGCTCAATTATTGTGCCAGGAAAACGCCCGGTTTGAGCGCGGGCGGCTGCCGCTGACATCGCTATTGCAGCGCTCGATGCCGCCTTCGGTCTCCTGCGCGGTCACATTGTCGAAAGACACATGACGGCAATATATCCCGTCAGGCATCGTATAGACGACCGCGCCCGCGCTGCTTGCTACACGGTTGTCGGCGGCCGACTGCAACAGTGGATCGATCGCGGCGTGGCCGCCGATCAGCAGCGCGGCGGTCAACAGGACGAGAAACAATGAGGACACTATGGCGACGCGGCCGGATGCGGCCTGCCCGTCATCGAACCGGACGCGCGAATGGCGCTTGGTCAATGACGCCATGCTCACACGGTTCGCTTCGATGAACCAGGCACCGGGGTCTGTGCTTGAACCTTGAGGCGCGCGCATGCCGGCATCAAACGGCAGATGCATTGAATCGCCGATAAGGAATTACTTTTCATTTGACCGAAATTCGGCGAAAAACCGGCGCCACCGGAGCGCCGTAGAGCAAAATGTGCCGGCAAAACCGCGACTTACTGACAGCCATTTGACCCCCTCCCGAAGCGGCGCAAGGGGTGAAATAATCGATTGCCGAGCGCACCCGCTCGGACTGACGAGGACATTTTGCTGACACCCGCACGCAACGACATGCTGACCCGCGTCGGCCCCGGGACGCCGATGGGCGATTTGCTGCGGCGCTACTGGCAACCGATCGCCGGCTCAAGCGAACTCGAGAAGACGCCGATCAAGGAAGTTCGCCTGATGGGCGAGGACCTTGTGCTCTATCGCGACCGTGGCGGCCGTTACGGCTTGATCGACCGGCACTGTCCGCACCGCCGCGCCGACATGGCCTATGGCTGGGTCGAGGAGAAAGGCATTCGCTGCAGCTATCACGGCTGGCTGATGGACGAGACCGGCCGCTGTCTCGAACAGCCTTATGAAGACACCACCAGTCCGAAGCCGTCGAAGGCAGGCTGCGAGACCAAAGCCTATCCGGTCAAGGAATGTGCCGGCCTGTTGTTTGCTTATCTTGGACCGCTGCCGGCGCCGGAACTGCCGGTGTGGGAGCCATTCACCTGGCGTAACGGCTTCCGCGAAATCGTGCTCGCCGATGTGCCGTGCAATTTTTTTCAGTGCCAAGAGAACTCGATCGATCCGGTCCACTTCGAGTGGATGCACGACAATTGGGGCAGCCGGCTGCGCGGCGGCGACGCCAATACAGCGCCGAAACATCTCAAGCTGAAGTTCGAGGCGTTCGAACATGGCTTAACCTATAAGCGCATGCGCGAGGGCCAAAGCGAGGAAGACCGCTACTGGACCGTCGGGCGCGTCGCGCTGTGGCCGAACGGCTTTTACCTCGGCAGCCATTTCGAATGGCGCGTGCCGGTGGACGACGAGAACACGCTGAGCGTGGCGTGGTTCTTCGTGCGCGTACCGAAAGGCCGCGAGCCCTACGTGCAGGAGCGCGTGCCGACGTGGAAAAGCCCGATCCGTGATGAGAACGGGCGCTGGATCACCAGCCACGTCATCAATCAGGACATCGTCGCCTGGGTTGGTCAGGGCCGCATCGCCGACCGCACCAAGGAGCATCTGCGCTCAAGCGACATCGGCATCACCATGATGCGCAATCGCTTCTTCGAGGAGTTCGAAGCGATGGCGGCAAGCAAGGAGCCCGGCGGCATCATCCGCAGCGCGAACGCAGCGCAGTGCATCGCACTGCCCAACATGGCGCGCGAGATCAACACCGAGGGCCTGACGCTCGCCGAATTCGACAAGGACCCTATACTGCGCCAGCGGTTGAGAGAATTCCGGCATCATATCGGCCAGCCCGCCGAGGTGCGCCGCGAATTCGTCGAGGCGATGGGAATCGCGTAAATTCATGCGCACGCAAGTGGCCATCATCGGCGGCGGCCCGGCCGGCATGCTGCTGTCCCATATTCTCGATCGCAACGGCATCGATAGCATCGTGATCGAGCGGCAGAGCCGCGCCTATGTGCTGGAGCGAATTCGCGCCGGCGTGCTGGAGAACGGCAGCGTCGAGTTGCTGCGCGAGGTCGGCCTCGGCGCACGCATGGATCGCGACGGACATCCGCATCATGGCTCGGCGATTGCGTGGGAAGGGCGCGATCGGTTCTTCATCGACACCATGAAATTCACCGGCAAGATCATGATGACTTACGGCCAAACCGCGCTGACCGAAGATCTTTATGCGGCGCGTGATACCGCCGGCGGCCAGATCATCGAACAAGCCGGCAATGTCCAGCTGCACGATCTGACCTCGGACCGGCCCTATGTCACCTACGACAAGGACGGCGCGTCGCACCGGATCGACTGCGACTACGTCGCCGGCTGCGACGGCTCGCACGGCGTCTCGCGGCAATCAATCCCAGCTTCGGTGATGAAGACTTACGAGAAGGGCTATCCGTTCGGCTGGCTCGGTATTATGTCGCAGACACCGCCGTTCCCGGAAATGGTCTACTGCTACCACAGTCGCGGCTTTGCGCTGGCATCGATGCGCAATCCGATGCTGAGCCGCTACTACATCCAGTGCGATCTCGACGCCAAGCTTGAAGACTGGCCCGACGAGCGCTTCTGGCAGGAATTCAAGGCGCGCGTTCCGCAAGATATGGCCGACGTGATCGTCACCGGGCCTTCGATCGAAAAGTCGATCGCGCCACTGCGCAGCTTCGTCGCCGCGCCGATGCGCTACGGCCGGCTGTTCCTGGCCGGCGACGCCGCCCACGTCGTTCCGCCGACCGGCGCGAAGGGCCTCAATCTCGCGATCTCGGACGTCTATTATCTCTCTCGGGCCCTGACTGAATTCTACCGTGGCGGAAATGCAAATTACCTCGACAGTTATTCCGACACGGCATTGCGCCGCGTTTGGGGCGCCGCGCGGATGTCGTGGTGGATGACCATGCTGCTGCACCGCTTTCCCGACGAGCCGGTCTTTGAGGAACAAATGCGATTCAGCCAGTTCGACTACCTTTGCGGTTCCGAGAGCGCCCAAGCGTCTTTGGCGGAGCAATATGCCGGGCTGCCGTATTAGCGGCGGGGAATTGGGCTCATTGTGCGGTGCACGCTGTCCACTAGGTTATGCCAAACCGAGTGACCTGACCCTCCGGAAATGTGGATCGGTTTAACGCCTTGCCTAACCGACATGACGGAACACTAATCCACTTCGTGCGTTTTTTATTTGTATTTTGGAGCGCAAAATGAACCGGCGCGACGAAGTTCTTTTGGACAAACAAATGCGCAGGCTCATTCCGCCGCGCCATGATGGTGTTATTGCCATCGTCCTCGCTGCCATGTTCCTCGTCGGTTTAACCTCCGGCATCGAACTTGGACGCAAAAGCACACCGCAGCAGATTGCATCGAATGATGCGGTGATCGCGCTGGCGATCCCGGACAATGCAGTATCCGTTGATCGGCGCTAGCCGTCGCGACACCTCGGCAATGCCAGGCTGCGTTATCAGTACGGTTCAGACTTCGCTTGCCCTAGCGCATTGATGAAGACGCGCTCGTTCGGCGCCGGCTTGCCTTCGATCCGGTCGAGGCACCAGTCGGCCAGCATCGCGAACCAGTTCTCGCCGAGCGCGGATGAGAGATTGTTGCCGCCGATGGCGTGACGCTCGCCTTCGTAGATCACCAGTTTCTTCGGCGAAAGTACCTTGCCCGCGAGCACGTCGGAAAATTCGAGAGGCGACAATTCATCATCTTCGCCGGCCTGGATGAGAATCGGGCATTTCAGTTCGCCCACAATCGGAATGAGGCTGAATTTCTCCATAAACTTGTCGAACTCGCCCTCGTCGGTGTGCCCGGACATGTACATGAAGCGCATTTTGTAGGACGGAGCGGCGAGGTTCATCAGGCTGTTCAAGCCGGGCTCATGGCACACAAAGGTTACGGCGGCGCCGCGAACCTTGTCACCGAGCGCAGCAGCGGCTTGAAGACCGAAGAACGAGCCCATGCTCACGCTCCAGATCACGGCACGGCCAGTGTCGATATGCGGATGCTTGCCGAGCCAATCGTAGACGGCACGCGCGGCATCCATGTGGTTGGTTTCGGTGACGAGGATGCCGCGGTAGGTGCATTCGCCCTGCCCCGGCCCGTCATAGATGAAATGCGCCATGCCGCGCTCGAGGAACTTGTCGCCGTACATCGAGCACATGATCTCCTTCGAGCCATCCATGCCGTCGATGCCGATGGCGACGGGAAATTTCTCGCCGGGCTTTGGCTCACGCGGCAAGTGCAGATAGCCGGGCAGCGTCTTGCTACCAAACGGAACCTCGACGCGGATGATCGGACGATTCATCATGGCGGCAAATTTGTCGTAACAAGCCACCATGCGGTCGTTGTAGGCGATTGATTTTTCGTTGTTCTCGAAAATCGGCCACCGCGCGGCCGAATAGAGCAACGCCGCGATGAAATAGCTTTCGCGCGCCGAAACGGTTCGCCCCTGCTTTTCGAAGCCTGCGGCCTTGGCCTCGCGGCGATGGGCGGCGGCTGCGAACTCGCGATGCATGTCGGCGAACTTGCGCACCCTCGTTCCGACGGTGCGAAAATCACCAATCGCGTCGACGCCGGCCGGATACATTGTGTAATTCAGGCGCGGCTGGTCCCATTCCATGCCGACCGCCTGGATTACCGTGTCGAGGAGCCAACGCTGATCCCTCCAGCGCTTAACGTGCTGCTCGGTTTTAGCCCGCATCATCGCTGTCAACTCCGCTGTGATTTCCGTGCCTTCACCTGTTCGACCAAAAATTGCGACAGCCGCTCGCGCACTTTATCGGCCTCGCCCGGACCCCACTTGCGCAAGCCCTCGCCAGTCTTCATGCCGAGCTTGCCGGCCTTGACCTTCTCGCGCAGGAATGGATGCGGTTCGGCGGTGCGATCGAGATCGGCGATAAGCACTTCGGCAATATCCAGTGTAAGATTGAGGCCCACCAGATCGGACTGCTCCATTGGGCCGAGCACCGCGGTGCGCGCGCCGAATCCTTCCTTGACCACGGTATCGATGGTCTCGGCATCGCAGACGCCGGCGGCGACCATCGCGATCGCCTCGCGCTTCATGGCGTGCTGCAAACGATTGCCGACGAAGCCCGGGATATCGCGGCGTACATGAACGGGGACTTTGCCGGCGTTGCGCAACATGTCCATCGTCGCGCGCACCACGGCGTCGCTGGTCTTCTCGTTCTGGATGACCTCGACCAGCCGGACAAGATGCGGCGGATTCCAGAAATGCGTGCCAACCACCCGCTCGCGGTGCTTGAGATGCCGGCCAATTTCGGTTGAAGGGATCGCCGAGCTGTTGCTGGCGAGGATGGTCTCCGGCCCGACAGTGCTTTCAAGGTCCGCAAAAAGCTGCTGCTTGAGCGGCAGCTTCTCCGGCGCCGCCTCGAACACGAAGGCCGAATCCGTCACGGCAGGCGCGAGCTGATCGAAGGCCTCGATACGTTTGAGCAGAGCCGCATCGTCGCCGAATAATTCCGTGATGGCCTGAAGCCGCCGCGGCAGCGAGGCGCGAATCTCCGCCGATGGCTCGAACAGGCCGACGGGATGGCCTGACGCGGCGAACAAATAAGCAATGCCGTGCCCCATCAGACCGCCGCCGATAACGCCGATTTTTTGTTCACTGGCCATTTGTGCCTCGTGAAGGAGTTTGGGAACTGCAATGCAGCATGGACGTTATCCGAACGCCTATTTGCAACGGACGATCCGCAAGGGAGAAATGGTCATGCCGGCACTTTTGTGGGTCGCATTCTGGTCATGGATGATGGGCTCCGCGGCCTGCATCGGCGCAACACCGATCCCTGTTCGCGTCAAGGCCAGCTCTGCTCGCGTCAAGGAACGTACGCACGATTGATTCGGTCCCGACTAACCGGCGGTGTAGCCGCCATCGACATACATGACCTGCCCGGTGCAGAAATCAGACGCCGGCGATAACAGATAAATCGCCATCCCTACCAGATCCTCGACTTCGCCAAGTCGGCCAAGCGGAATGCGCGCCAGCGAGCGCGCCCGTGTCTGCTGGCCGAGTTCATTGTCGCCGTACATCCACGCCGTCAGCTTGGAGCGGAAGACGGTCGGCGCGATTGCGTTGACCGTGATGCCGTATTTGGCCCATTCGGTCGCCAGCACGCGGGTGAGGGAATCAGTCGCCCCTTTTGAGGTGCAATAGCCGGTATAGCCGGACACGTTGCCGTGCCGGCCGCGTACCGACGACATTGTCAGCACCTTTCCCTTGACCTTTTTCTCGATCCAATAGGCGCCGACCGCCTTGGCCATGAACCAGATACCCCGGACATTGGCATCCATCACCGCCTGCCAGTCCTCGTATTCCAGGTCCTGAATGAAACCCGGCTTGTTGTAGCCCGAGGCAACGACGAGCTGATCGACTCGGCCGAACTTTTCCAGCGCGGCATCGAGCATCGCCTGCGCATCCGCCAGACTATCGGGGCGGCACACCAGAGTGACGGGATCGCCGCCAAGCTCGCGCACTTCGCCGGCGACCTCATCGAGCTCGCTTTTGCTGCCGGAAGCGAGCACCACCTTGCCACCGAGCGACGTGAGCGCCAGCGCGGTGGCGCGTCCGAATGTTCCCGATGCGCCAGTGATGATCGCGACCTTGTCTTTGACGTCGAACAGCGACAGCGGATTGCGCAGCGGTTCTGAGATCATCGGCTACGCCCCGTCTCGAACCGGAACGCCTGCTTCGGATCGAGCGCTGCAACGACGCGCAACGCGCAGCCCTCGCCTTCCGGCCAGCGCCACGGAAACGCGAAGAACGTGCAGCGCCGCCCGGTTATTTTGTCGATATCGCCCCCGATATTTTCGATGCCGGGAATGCCGTTCGTCATCATGATCTTGTGCGCCGGCTCCCAGAACGGAAAATCTTCGATGATGTGGCGGCCAGTTTCGGCTTTGTACTCGACGTCGAGATGCGGCTGCGCCGGGCCCGGCCCGTGAGGGCCGAGGAACGTGCCGAGCGGATGGTCGAGCGCCTGCACGTCGATACCGACGAGCTTGACGCCACGGTCCACGAGCCACTCGGCGGCTTCCTTGTAGAGACCGGGCGAATAGGCGAAGTAATCGGGATTGTCGCCATAGTTGCGATGACTGCCGGTGTTGATCATCACGATGTCGTTCTTCTGGATCTTCGGCTCGGCGCGTTCCAGATCCTTCGGCGTGATAACGCCCCATTTGCCCTTCGGGATTGAAACCGCGACGCCCGTGCCGAAAAACCGCCACAGCGGATAGCCGGTCAGCGTTGGCTCGTTTTCCTGCACGTGGATCGGCGCATCCATGTGTGTGCCGCGATGCATGATGCCTTCGAACTGCTGAACCAAGAGCCCGTCCCGCGCGTGGAATTCCAGGACCCGAACGTTGAGGTTGGCGCGCGACGGCCATTGCGGCATGCCGTGACCCCAGTCGGTGCTGAGGTTGATCAGTTCAAGTTCATTCGTGCTGGTCGTGCCCTTCCCGGATTTATTGGCAAGGGCCTTTTTCGTTGCGGCGGGTTTCTTGGCGCTGGCGCCGCTTTCCAGGCGAAAGGAGCCGGATGGGTCGAGCATAGCGACGAGGCGAATGACGCAGGCATCGCCTTCGTGCCACTTCCACGGAAAGCCCTGGAATGTGCAGCGCTTGCCGGTGACCTCGTCGAGATCGCCGCCGACATTCTCGATGGTCGGGATGCCGGCGCCGAGTAGCGCCAACTGCGCCGGATTCCAATCGGGGAAGTCCTTGATCGCTTCGCGCTTGGTCGCCTGCTTGTACTCGGGGATGAGGTATTTGATCTGCGGACCGTTGCGATGCGGGCCGAGCGACGTGGCAAGCGGATGATCGACGCATGCGGTATCGACGCCGACGAGCTTGACACGCTTCTTGACCAGCCATTCGGCCGCGCCCTTGCTCAAGCCCGGCGCATAGCCGAAATATTCTTTGCTGTCCGCGTATTTACGGTGCCAGCCGGTATTGATGAGGACAATATCGTCGGCCTGAATCTTCGGCTTGACGCGTTCCAGATCGGCGGCCTCGATCAAATCCCACTTTTTCTTCTTGATCGAGACGACGACGCCGGTACCGAAAAAGCGCTCCAGCGCCAGATCACCCACGGCAGCGGTCTGCGGGATGAGATGGATCGGCGCATTCACGTGCGTCGAGGTATGGAAGATCGTCGTGATCTTGTGCGTCATCACACCCTGCTTGGCGTGATGGGTGATGCGCTCGAGCTTGATCTCCTCATAGCCCGGGAAGATCGGCGTATACATGCCCCAGCGGTGGCTTAATTCGTAGAATTTCAGACCGCTTACGGGATCGACAACAGCAGGCATTTCACTCCCTCACGCGACGCAACTGCACAGCTTAAATCGGCTGCCGCGCTTCACGTTCGGTATCGCAAATTTAGCCGGCTGTGTCACGATCCGCAGTGACGTGACAGACCCGCAGACCTGCTGCATCCGCCGCTTGCAGCACGGGTCAAAACACGGCACGCTTGAGTTGAAGCTGTCCACATACAGCCGCAGCCGCCGCAAAGGCGCTGCCAAATCAGGGGAGGAATCACCATGCGGGAAGGCGTGCGAGTAACGCTTTGTGTGGGTCTCTTCGGCGCGGCTGTTGCCGGAGTCTTTGCGATCTCCGCCAGCCAGGTCCAGGCCGACGATCCGAACAGCGCACCAAATCCTTATCACGTCGTTGAACATTGGGCGAAGCTGCCCGAAGGCCGTACGTGGGGAATGGCGATCGGCGTCGACATCGACCGCGACGGCTCGAGCCTTTGGGTCTTCGATCGCTGCGGCGGCAAAACCTGCGTCGGATCGAGCGTTGCGCCGCTGCAGAAATTCGATGCGACCGGCCGCCAGGTGGTGAGCTTCGGCTCGCGGCTGATCAACTGGCCGCACGGACTTGGCATGGACCGCGACGGCGGCATCTGGGTCACTGACGGACAGTCCGGCAACGGCAAAGGCGAGACTGCGATTAAGTTCAGTCAGGATGGCCGCGTGCTGATGACGCTGGGCAAGCCGGGCGTGGCCGGAAATGGCCATGACGAACTTAACGGCCCTTCCGACGTCCTGGTCGCGCCGAACGGCAACATTTTCATCGCCGACGGTCACGGCGAGAAGACCAACGACCGCATCGTCAAATATTCGCATGATGGAAAATTCCTCGCGACCTGGGGCCATCACGGTTCGGGACAGGGCGAGTTCGATGTCACCCACGGGCTCGCGATGGATTCCGCAGGCCGTCTTTACGTCGCCGACCGCTCGAACAACCGCATCCAGATTTTCGATCAGAACGGAAAGTTCATCGCCGAATGGAAGCAGTTCGGCCGGCCGAGCGGCATCTACATCCGCAACGACATCATCTATGTCGCCAACTCGCAGTCGAATGAAAAAGTAAATCCGCCGTTCAAGCAGGGTATCCGCATCGGCAGCGTGAAGGATGGCAAAGTCACCGCCTTCATCTCGGCGCCCGACCCGAAGACGGAAATGCCGGAAGGCATCACCGCCGACAAGGACGGCAACGTGTTTGGCGGCTTCACCGCCGACAACGATGTCAGGGAATTCGTCAAGAAATAAGGACGAGACGGCGGTTTCCAGGCGCAAAAGGATTGGAGACACGCGGTTGCAGCCTGCCGTACCCGCCGGTATGTAAGCCGCCATGGCCCGTCTGGTTATGAAATTCGGCGGAACGTCGGTCGCTGATATCGACCGCATCCGCAACGTGGCGCGCCACGTCAAGCGCGAGGTCGATGCCGGCCACGAAGTGGCCGTCGTGGTCTCCGCAATGGCGGGCGCGACCAACCAGCTCATCGCCTGGTGCGAGGAGGCATTGCGGGAGCGTCGCATTTTCGACGCGCGCGAATACGATGCCGTGGTCGCAACGGGCGAGCAGGTGACCGCCGGATTGCTCGCGATCGTGCTGCAAGACATCGACGTCAACGCGCGCTCCTGGCAAGGCTGGCAGGTACCGATTTTAACCTCGAATGCGCACGCCTCGGCGCGTATTGCCGAGATCGACGGCAATGAATTGATCCACCGCTTCAAGGAGCGCAAGGAGGTCGCGGTCATCGCCGGCTTTCAGGGCATGCACAAGGAGACCGGCCGTATCACCACGCTGGGGCGCGGCGGCTCCGATACTTCGGCGGTGGCGATCGCGGCCGCTATCCGCGCCGACCGCTGCGACATCTACACCGACGTCGACGGCGTCTACACGACCGATCCGCGCGTCGTGCCCCGAGCACAGCGGCTCGACAAGGTCGCCTACGAAGAAATGCTGGAGCTTGCTTCGCTCGGCGCCAAGGTCTTACAGGTGCGCTCGGTCGAGCTCGGCATGGTGCATAATGTGCGCATCTTCGTGCGCTCGAGCTTCGACCGGCCGGAAGACATCGATCCGCACGCCAATCCGCCCGGAACACTTATTTGCGACGAGAGCGAGATCATGGAGCAGCAAACAGTCACCGGCATCGCCTTTTCGCGCGACGAGGCGCAAATCTCGATCCGCCAAGTGCAGGACAAGCCGGGCGTGGCGGCGGCGATTTTTGGCCCGCTTGCCGAGGCCAATATCAACGTCGACATGATCGTTCAGAACGTCTCCGCCGACGGCAAGACCACCGATCTGACGTTTACCGTGCCGGCCGCGGACTATCAGCGCTCGCTCGACACCATCGCCAAGGCGAAGCAGGCGATTGGCTATAGCCGTCTCGATGGCGCCACCGACGTCGCCAAGGTTTCGGTCATCGGCATCGGCATGCGCAGCCACGCCGGCGTCGCCGCGCAGGCTTTCGGCGCGCTCGCCGAGCGCTCGATCAATATCCGCGCCATCACCACGTCAGAGATCAAGTTCTCGCTGCTGATTGACGCGGCGTTTACCGAACTCGCGGTACGGACCCTGCACTCGCTCTACGGCCTCGATAAAACTTAGCCACTTCGGCCATAAACACGGCCTCACGTTGCGGCGCACAATATTTGGCGCCGTCATATCCGTGTCTTTGGCTTGCGGTTTGCATACCGCATTCGATATAGGCTGGGGGATGGCCGCTGCGGACCGGGATCCGGGCGGACTCCTCTATCGAATACGGCCGGCGCGGAACGGGCGGCGCATCGGTCAAAGCCACGCCCAAGGGAGCTGACGCCATGCGTGGCGCGCTCGGCGGTCCGCGCGTGCTGTTGCGCCGGCTTCGCGAAGTGATGGCGGAGCCGGTCAGCGCGCAGGAGCGCCTTGACAAGATCGTGGTGCTGATCGCCGCAAACATGGTTGCGGAGGTGTGCTCGGTCTATGTCTTGCGTGTCGACGCCACGCTCGAACTCTATGCCACCGAAGGATTGAAGCGCGACGCCGTCCATCAGACCGTGTTGCGTTCCGACGAAGGCCTGGTCGGCCTGGTCGCGAGCCAGGCTACCGCCATCAACCTGTCGAACGCGCAGGCGCATCCGGCGTATTCCTACCGGCCGGAAACCGGCGAAGAAATCTACCACTCCTTCCTCGGCGTGCCGATCCTGCGCGCCGGCAACACGCTCGGTGTTCTGGTGGTGCAGAACCGCGCCCGGCGCAATTACTCCGAAGAAGAAGTCGAGGCGCTGCAAACCACCGCGATGGTGCTCGCCGAGATGATCGCGTCGGGCGAGCTCTCGGCGCTGGCGCTGCCGGGCGCGGAGCCCGCGGCGCGGCGCTCGGTGCACGTCAAGGGCAGCGCATTGAGCGACGGCATTGCGCTCGGCCATGTCGTGCTGCACGAGCCGCGTGTCGTCGTGACCAATTTCATTGCCGACGATATCCCGAAGGAATTGAAGCATCTCGATACAGCCGTGGAGACGCTGCGCACCAATCTCGACGAGCTTCTCGAGCATGGCGACGTGGTCGAGGCCGGCGAGCATCGCGAAGTGCTCGAAGCCTATCGCATGTTCGCCCACGATCGCGGCTGGATCCACAAGATGCAGGAAGCGGTGATGACCGGACTGACTGCGGAAGCCGCGGTCGAACGTGTGCAGTCCGACACCCGCGCCCGCATGCTGCGCCAGACTGATCCGTTCCTGCGCGAGCGGTTGCATGATCTCGACGATCTCGCCAATCGCCTGATGCGCCAGCTCACCGGCCGCGACCACGCGCCGTCGCGCGAAAGCCTTCCGGAAAACGCCATTCTGGTCGCCCGTTCGATGGGCCCGGCGGCGCTGCTGGACTACGACCGCAAGCGCCTGCGCGGCCTGGTGCTGGAGGAAGGCGGACCGCATTCCCACGTCGCCATTGTCGCGCGCGCGCTCGGTATTCCGGCAGTCGGCGAAATCGACAACGCTACCGGCATTGTCGATCCGGGCGACGCTATCATTGTCGACGGCTCGACGGGTGACTTGCACGTGCGGCCGCTGCCGGACATGGAAGCGGCTTATGCGGAGCGGGTGCGGCTGCGCGCACGGCGGCAGTTGCAATATTCATGCGTTGCGCGACCGGCCCTGCGTCACCAAGGACGGCCAGGCAATCACCCTGATGCTCAATGCCGGATTGAGCGTCGACCTGCCGCACATCGCCGATACCGGCGCAGCCGGCATCGGCCTGTTCCGCACCGAACTGCAATTCATGGTGGCGCCGAATTTCCCGCGCTGACCGAGCAATACACGCTCTATCGCGCCGTGCTCGACGCCGCCGGCGACAAGCCTGTCACCTTCCGGACACTCGATATCGGCGGCGACAAGGTGCTGCCCTATATGCGCAATGTCGAGGAAGAGAATCCGGCGCTCGGCTGGCGCGCGATCCGGCTCGGGCTCGATCGGCCTGGACTGTTGCGCACTCAAATCCGCGCGTTGTTGCGGGCCGCCGGCAGCCGCGCACTCAAGATCATGTTCCCGATGGTTTCGACCGTGCAGGAATTCGATCAGGCCAAGGAGCTGGTCGAGCGCGAACTGACGCATTTGCGCCGCCACGGCCACAAGCTGCCTTCCGAAGTCGAGGTCGGCAGCATGGTCGAAGTACCGTCGCTGCTCTATCAGCTCGACGAACTTTTGGAGCGCGTCGATTTCCTCTCGGTCGGCTCCAACGACCTGGTGCAATTCCTCTACGCCGCCGATCGCGGCAATCAGAGAGTCGCGGCACGGTTCGATGCGCTGTCGGCGCCGGTGCTGCGGGCGCTTAAAGACATCGCCGACAAAGGCCGCGAGTACAAAAAATCGGTAACGCTGTGCGGCGAGCTTGCCTCGCAGCCGATCGGCGCACTGGCGCTGGTCGCCATCGGCTATCGCGCGCTATCGCTTACGCCGTCGGCCATCGGCCCGGTCAAAGCCATGCTGCTCGAACTCGATTGCCGCAAGGCCGCGGCGTTCCTTTCGCCGCTGATCGAAAAACGGGGCGCCGCAACGACGATCCGCGCGGAACTTGAGAAATTTGCCGGCGACAACGGCCTGCAAGTATAAGCTGCTGTAACGATGCTGCCCGAACAGAAACTCAACGCGCTGGTCGTTCGCCATGCCGCGCTCGAGCGCGATCTGACCACGGCGCTACCGGCCGAGACCTACGTCAAGCTGTCGCGCGAATTCGCCGAGCTTGCGCCGGTGGTCGAGGCCGCGAAGTCCTATCGCGATACGCGACGCGAACTGGATGACCTGGCGAGCATGATCGCCGATCCGTCGACCGACGCCGAGATGCGCTCTATCGCCAGAGTCTGAAAAACCCGAACTGGAAATGCGCCTGAAGGCGATCGAGGAGCAACTGCGCATCTCGCTATTGCCCAAAGACGCCATGGACGAGCGCAATGTCATTCTCGAAATCCGCGCCGGTACCGGAGGCGACGAAGCGGCGCTGTTCGCCGGCAATCTGTTCCGCATGTACGAGCGCTACGCCGCCAAGCAAGGCTGGAAAGTCGAAGTCGTCGCCGCCAGCGACGGTGCGATGGGCGGGTTCAAGGAAATCATCGCCGAAATCCACGGCCGGGGCGCGTTTGCCAAGCTCAAATACGAATCCGGCGTGCACCGCGTGCAGCGGGTGCCCGACACCGAGGCGTCCGGCCGCATCCACACTTCGGCCGCCACCGTCGCGGTGCTGCCCGAAGCGGAAGAGCTCGACGTCACCATCAACGACACCGATCTGAAAATCGACACGCTGCGTTCGAGCGGTGCCGGCGGACAGCATGTCAACAAGACCGAGTCGGCGGTGCGCATCACGCATCTCCCGTCCGGGATCGTGGTCGCCATGCAGGAAGACCGTTCCCAGCATCGCAATCGCGCCAAGGCGATGGCAGTACTGCGCACGCGGCTGTACGATTTCGAGCGCCAAAAACAGGACGCCGCGCGCGCCGCCGAGCGCCGCGGTCAGGTCGGCTCCGGCGACCGCTCCGAGCGCATCCGCACCTACAATTATCCGCAAGCCCGCGTCTCGGACCACCGCATCAATCTCACGCTTTACAAGCTGCCGCAGATACTTGAAGGCGATGCGCTCGGCGAAATTATCGATGCTTTGGTGACGCATCACCAGGCAGAATTGCTGGCGGCCGAGGATGTCAATTGATGCGCCACGCTGATGCCGCGGCTTTCGATTCACGCACCGTCGTGCAAGCGCGGCGCAGCCTCACCGGGCAATTGCATGACGCAGGCATTGAATCGCCCGAGCTCGATGCCCGTATCCTCATCGGTCACGCTCTCGGCCTTGATCATGCGGCGCTCGCTGCGGCCGGCGCGCGGCGCCTCGGCGCCGATGAAGAAGCCGCAATCGCCGCACTGATACGGCGCCGGCTTGCACGCGAGCCAGTTGCGCGCATCATCGGCCACAAGGAATTCTGGAGCCTGCCGTTGCGCATCGATGCCGCAACGCTGGTGCCGCGCCCGGAATCCGAAACGATCATCGAGGCCGCGCTCGCAGCGATCGATGCGCGCGGCTGGCGCGCACGGCCGCTGCGCGTTGCTGATCTCGGTACCGGCTCGGGCGCGCTCGCTTTGGCGCTGTCGTCCGAATTACCGAACGCCACTATCATCGGTACCGATCTGAGTTTCCGCGCGCTTGCAATGGCCCGCGACAACGCCCGCTGTCTCGGCTTCGGCAATCTCTCATTCACAGTCTGCAACATGGCCGAGGCTTTGCGCGGGCCATTCGATCTGATCGTGTCCAATCCACCCTATATCGCGTCTGGCGAAATCGCAGCTTTGGCGCCGGACGTGCGCGACTTCGATCCGCGCCTTGCGCTCGACGGCGGCCGCGACGGGCTCGATTCCTATCGCGCGATCGCGGCGAGCGCGCCCGCGTTGCTCGCTTCCGGCGGTTTGCTGATTGCCGAACTCGGCATCGGCCAGGCGGAACCCGTCACCGCACTATTGGCTGCGGCGGGGCTTGCGGTGTCACTGCCCCGTACCGACCTTAACGACGTGCCGCGCGCCCTCACCGCTGAAAAGAGGGCATGACCGTGAAGCATTGGACCCCGGCAAAAACGCACTTCGCGGTAAAAAAGCACTTGGAATGTCGGCAGGAACCGACTAGTTTGCCGCCACGGATCGGCCCGAGATATGGTGCCGCGCTGCCTCGAAAGCCCGGAGCGCAACTCGCTGAGATTGTCTCCCAGAGGCTGGCAGCGCAAGCTTAATTGAAGAGCGCGAAAGCTGGAACAACACAGCCGGATTGGACGGCAAAACGGGATCGCTACCTTTAACAATGACGCAACCGAGATGTTTCATCGGTCGGGCGCGCGTTTGCTTGGGGCAGCGGCGCGCTCGGCGAGGGGCATAAATATAACGGAAAGACCGAATAGTGAGGGCCGCGCTACCGAGCTACGTGGTGTTTGCGCGGCTGAATGGACGAGCGACCGGCGCCGCGCGGCCGAGCGCCTGATGAAAGCGACATTCGGTGAGTAGAGTAATTCGACGAAGCGCAAACTAGGGGTTCGCGATCTTGCAAAACATGAGAAACGGCCAGAACAAACGCATGCGGGGGCGTAACCGCGGCAAAGGTGGCGGTCATCACAATCACCACCATCAAAATCCATTGTCGCGCATGTACGAGTCCAACGGACCGGACGTGAAAATCAGGGGCAACGCCTCCCACATCGCCGAAAAATATCTGCAGCTCGCCCGCGATGCGCAAAGCTCCGGCGACCCGGTCGCCTCAGAGGCCTACTACCAGCACGCCGAGCATTATTTCCGCCTGATCGCCGCCGCGCAGGAGCACTTGCGGCAATCCCAGCCGTCCTCCTATTACCAGCAGCAGCCGGGACAACCCGGCGAAATGCGCGGCAATTCCAACGACGATTCTTTCGATGACGACGACGATCAGCCGAGCATTGCCGGCGAGCCGTACGCCCCACAGCAACCGTTCTATCCGCAACAACAGCCGCAGCAGCAGCCGCACCAACAGCATCAGCCGCAGCACAATCAGCAGCCGCAGCAGAACTATCAGCCGCGACCGCAACAAAACTTCCAGCCGTCGCAAAACTTCCAACCGTCCCATGACCAGGACGTAGAGCGGCTGCCGTCATTCATCACCGGCGGCCAAGGGCCCCAGCAATCCGCGCCGCAGCAGAACCCGCCGGCAGCACGGCCAGGGCCCGAATGGCCAGAACGGTCAAAACGGCAACGGCTATGAAGGCCAGGCCGATCGCTTTCCGCTGCATCGCCGGCGCCGTCGGCACCGCGGCCCACGCGATCACAACGCGCAGGGCGATGGGCCATCGCAGTCCAATCAGGAACCGATCGACGAGTGACCGCGGACTCAGCCGCCGCGGGGCGCCTTTGCCAGCCGTACCAGGAGCCAGATCGGCAGCACGATGACGGCTCCGAGCAGGAAATACTGCCAGAGCCAACGCACTGTATCGAAGCCCATATTCCAGACGTGCTGAATCAGCCGGCGCACTGAATCGATGATATTCCACGGGTCGAGGCCGATCGCCGCCAGGATCACGCCGACCAGGATCGACAGCATGATCAAGCGGCCAGCCACCGCGAGCGGCGGACCGCCAAAGAAGCGGTGCACGTAGTCATTCGGCCTGCGGGACTCCAGGGATTCCTGCGTCATCGAAACCTCCCCGTTCCAGTTCAGTTAGGAACTTCCTTGGCTGCACGCAAGCTGCCCGGGGATGGCGTTGCCTCGGCTTTGCAAGAGGCGCTAAGTTGCGGGCAGCTCCAAACGCATCCAGTTTTGGGCATGCCCTCAAACCCGCGCCCTTGAGGATAATTCATGGCCAAGGTCGAGGATCGCGAGACCGCGTCGAAAGCTAGCCTCAATGACGACATCGGCGAGGACATGCGGCTTCGCATGTATCGCATGCAGGTCGAAATCCGCGAGGCCGAGCAGCGCGCGTTCGATCTGTTCCTGCAAAATCTGGTCAAGGGCACGAGCCATCTTTCGCTCGGCCAGGAAGCGGTTGCCACCGGCTTCGCCGCCGCGATGAAGCCGGGCGACCTGTCGTTCTGCACCTATCGCGGCCATGCTCATACGCTGGCCCGCGGCGTCCCGATCGAAAAAGTCCTCGGCGAGCTGATGCAACGCGACAACGGGCTGATGCGCGGCAAAGGCGGCTCGATGCATCTGACCTCGGTCGACCACGGCGTCATGGGCTCCTACGCCATCATCGGCGCGCATCTGCCGATCGCCTGCGGCGCCGCATGGCGCGCGCAATACAAGGGATCGAAGGACGTCGCGGTCTGCTTCTTCGGCGACGGCACCACCAATATCGGCGCCTTCCATGAAGCGCTGAATTTCGCCGCGGTCTGGAAGCTGCCGGTGATCTTCGTCTGCGAAAATAATCTTTACATGGAATACACGCCGATCGGCGACGTCACCGCCGTTGCTCATCCCGCGGCCGACCGCGCCAGCGCTTACGGACTGCCGCGCATCGTCGTCGACGGCAATGACGCCGATGAGGTTTTCCGGGCCGCGAGCGCGGCTTACGACAAAGCCCGCGCTGGCGACGGACCATCGCTGATCGAGTGCATGACCTATCGCTACAGTGGTCATTCGCGTGCTGATCCGGCGAAGTATCGCCCCGAGGGCGAACTGGAAAAATGGAAGGAGCGCGATCCGATCAAAATCTATCGCGAGCGGCTCCGGCAGTTCGGCATCCAGGACAACGTCATCGCCGGTATCGAAGACGATGTGAAGCGGCTGGTCGACGACGCCACCGAGAAATGCAAAGCGGCGCCGATGCCGCCGCTCGATATCCTCACCACCGATGTCTATGCGGATGGAGGCTGGGCATGGCGGAACTGACCTATCGCGATGCCGTTGCCCGCGGCATCGCGCAGGAGATGACGCGCGACCCCGACGTGGTGTTTCTCGGCGAAGACATCGCCAAGGCCGGCGGCGTGTTCAAGGCGACGGTTGGCCTTTACGAGCAGTTCGGCCCATTGCGGGTGCGCGACACGCCGATCTCAGAGCAAGCGATCCTCGGCGCCGCCATGGGGGCGGCGATGACCGGACTGAAGCCGATCGCAGAGATCATGTTCTCGGATTTCTTCGCGGTCTGCTTCGACTATATCGCCAACGAATTCTCCAAGAGCCGTTACATGTCTAACGGCCAGGTTAAATGCCCGCTCGTCGTGCGCACCGGCAACGGCGCCGGCTCGCGCTTCGGCGCACAGCACAGTCAGAGCGTCGAGAACTGGTGCATGATGATCCCAGGGCTGAAAGTCGTGGCGCCATCGACCCCGCGCGACGTCATCGGCCTGATGGCGGCGGCGGTGCGCGATCCCGATCCGGTGATCTTCTTCGAGCACAAGTCGCTTTATGCAACCAAGGGCGAGGTGCCTGACGGCGAGATCGTCGACACGCTCGGCAGCGCCAGGATCGTGCGGCCGGGCAAAGACGCCACTATTCTGGCGCTGGCGCTGATGGTGCCCCGCGCGCTTGCGGCAGCCGAGAAGCTCAAGAGCGAGCACGGCATCGATTGCGAAGTCGTCGACGTGCGCTCGCTGGTGCCGCTTGATACCCAGACCATTCTCGGCTCGGTGGCGCGTACCCACCGCTTGTTCACCGTCGAGGAGAATCCGCGGCTGTGCGGCTGGGGCGCGGAGATCGTTTCCATTGTCGCCGACGAAGCGTTCTACGATCTCGATGGGCCGCCGGTGCGGATCACGACGCCGCACATTCCATTGCCCGCCGCCGATATTCTGGAAGACATTGCGCTGCCGACCGCGGATAGAATTGTCGACAGGGTAAAGCGATCATTGGAGAGCTAATGCGTCAATCACCAGGCTTTTCCCGGTGATCCAGAGAAACATGGCACGACCGTGCCATGGCGATCGAGATGGCTGGGGACGAGCCCAGCCATGACGCGAAAGAGACGGAGCTGAACCATGGCCATGTACGACAATCTTCTCGCCAACGTACCGACCGATCTGTGGATCGGCGGCAAATGGCGCAAATCATCCGACGGCGGCCGTTTCGACGTGATTGATCCGGCGACCGAAAACAAAGTCGCTTCGGTCGCGAGCGCGACGGTCGAGGATGCCAAGGCGGCGCTCGACGCGGCGCAGGCGGCGTTTCCCGGCTGGGCGAAGAAAAAGCCGCGCGAGCGCGGCGAGATTTTGCGCAAGTCCTACGAATTGATCATGCGCGACGCCGAGCGGCTCGCCAAGCTGATCACCATCGAGAACGGCAAGGCGCTGTCGGATTCGCGCGGCGAAGTTGCTTACGCCGCTGAATTCTTCCGGTGGTACGCCGAAGAGGCGGTGCGCAATATTGGCCAGAATTCGACGGCGCCGTCGTCCGGCGCACGCATTTTAGTCCATCACAAGCCGGCCGGCATCGCCGTGCTAGTGACGCCGTGGAATTTCCCCGCCGCGATGGCGACGCGCAAGATCGGCCCGGCGCTTGCGGCCGGTTGCCCGGTCGTGCTCAAGCCCGCGTCCGATACGCCGCTCACCATGCTGGCGCTGATGCCGATCCTCGAGGAAGCCGGCGTGCCGGCCGGCGTTGTCAATGTCATTCCGTCGCGTTCGTCGGGCAAAGTCGTCGGCGCCATGCTGCACGATCCGCGCGTGCGCGTGGTGTCGTTCACCGGCTCGACCGAAGTCGGCAGGAAGCTCCTGCATGAAGCCGCCGACTCGATCGTCAAGCCGGCGATGGAGCTTGGCGGCAACGCACCTTTCATCGTGTTTGACGATGCCGACATCGATGCGGCCATCGAAGGCGCGATGATCGCCAAGATGCGCAATATGGGCGAGGCCTGCACCGCCGCCAATCGTTTTTACGTGCACGAGAAAGTGCACGACGAGTTTGCAAAGAAACTCACCGCCAAAATGTCTGGCCTGAAAATGGGCAATGGCCTCGACGACGGCGTCGCGCTCGGCCCGCTGGTCAACAAGGAAGGCCGCGACAAGGTCATCGAATTGGTCGAGGACGCGGTGCAGAAAGGCGCCAAGGTGCTCACCGGCGGCAAGGCGCCGGGCGGCCCGGGCTTCTTCTATCCCGCCACCGTGCTGGCGAATGTGTCCAACGATTCGAAAATGCTCAACGAGGAAATCTTCGGGCCGGTCGCGTCCCTCCAGACGTTCAAATCCGAAGACGAGGTCATCACCCGCGCCAACGACACCGAATACGGGCTGGTGGCTTATCTCTACACTAAGGATCTGAGCCGCGGCATGCGGGTCTCCGAACAGCTCGACTTCGGCATGATCGGATTGAATCGCGGCCTCGTTTCCGATCCGGCAGCGCCGTTCGGCGGCACCAAGCAATCCGGCCTCGGCCGCGAAGGCGCGCACGAGGGCCTGATGGAATTCATGGAGACGCAGTACATCTCGGTGACGTGGTGAGCGGACAGTCGGACGCGCAACGCCTCATCGGCTCCTGGCGCCATATCACCTCAAACATCGATGGCAAGCCGCGGCCGGGCCAGGGCGCTCAACCGCGTGGCATCATCATGTATGACGCGCACGGGTATATGGCCTGTCACGTCGCGCCCGATCGCGAAGTGACGCGGGCTGGCGACAAGCCGACCGGCGATGAAGCCAAAGCGATGCTCGACGGTTACATCGCCTATTTCGGCACTTATTCGGTCGACGAGAAGGCCCACACGGTCACGCATCACCGCCAGGCCACCGTGCAGCCCGGCGACAAGGGCGACCTCGTGCGCGGCTACGAGTTTTCAGGCGATCGGCTGATCCTGCGTCCCGCCGGCACCAATGCCGAGGTGGTATGGGAACGGATCAAATGAGGTGGCATCCGGAAACGCACTCATGGACGTGCTGATGCCGCAACTCGGCGAGACCGTCGCCGAGGGCAAGATCACCAAATGGTTCAAGACGGCCGGCGAGCCGGTGAAACCGGGCGATAATCTGTTCGAGATCGAGACCGACAAGGTGTCGATGGAAGTGCCGTCAACGACAACCGGCGTGCTGTCTGAAATCCGCGTTGCCGCCGGCGCCGTGGCGCTGGTCGGTGCGGTCGTTGCGGTGATCGCAGATGGTGCATCCGCGCAGCCGAGCCCGCCGGCGGCAGCTATTTCTCCTGTGCCGCCGGCCACGAAACCAGCCGACACGCCTCCGCCCGCCACGGCGTCAGCATCGATCTTGCGCGCACCGCAGCAGACCGGCCCGATCAAGCTCGAGCCATTCTTCGAAGTGCGCACGCCGCCGCGCAACTTCGGCCCGGCGCGGCTGCCAGGCGGCACCGCGATCACACCGCTGGCGCGCCGCCTCGCCGCCGAATCCGGCATCGATTTGTCGCGGACCAAAGGCTCCGGTCCCCATGGCCGCATCATCGCGCACGACATCGAAAACGCGTCGCGTTCGCAAGCGGCGCTGGCGGAAATCCCAGGGGCGGCCGACATCAAGGCGCTCTACGCCGCCGGCTCATACGACGAAATACCGCTCGACGGCATGCGCCGCACCATTGCGGCGCGCCTGACGCAGGCCATTCAAACCATTCCGCACTTTCACCTGACTGCTGATGTCGCCATCGATCGCCTGATCGCGTTGCGCGAGGAGGCCAATTCTGCCGCGGCGAAGGACAAGGATGGCACCCCCACCTTCAAGCTCTCGCTCAACGATTTCGTCATCCGCGCCCTGGCGCTCGCCCTGCAGCACGTGCCGGCGGCGAATTCCGTGTGGGCCGGCGACCGCATCCTGCGCTTCAAACATTCCGATATCGGCGTCGCCGTCGCGCTCGACGGCGGACTGGTTACGCCGGTACTGCGAAGCGCCGAAACAAAATCCGTCAGCGCTATATCGGCGGAGATGAAGGATCTTTCGGCGCGTGCCCGCGACAAGAAGCTCGCGCCCGCGGACTATCAGGGCGGCGCGTCGGCGATCTCGAATCTTGGCATGTACGGCGTGCGCGAGTTCTCTGCCATCATTAATCCGCCGCATGCCACGATCCTCGCGGTCGGCGCCATGCGCCGCCAAGCCGTCGAGAACGACGACGGCGGCGTCGCCTTCGCAAGCGTCATGTCGGCTACGCTGGCGTGCGACCACCGCGTGCTCGACGGCGCGCTTGGCGCCGAACTTTTGGCCACAATCAAAGCCTTCATGGAATTGCCGGTGACAATGCTTGTGTGACGAAAGGACAAACAATGGCCACCGACAAGCGTGAAGTCGTGCTGATCGGACCGCTCAAGCCCATTATCGTCAAGGGGCTCGACGCCATCTGCACCGTTCACCGGGCGGTCGAAGCGAAGGATCAGGATACGTTTGCCACCGCCCATTGGGACGTCCGCGCCATCGCCTGCAGCGACACGGCCTGCAAAATTCCGGGCGAGCTGATGGCGCGGTTTCCCAAGCTTGAAATCGTATCGAGCTTCGGCGTCGGCTACGACCACATGGACGTCAAATGGGCCGCAGCACACAAAGTGGTGCTCACCAATACGCCCAACGTACTCACCGAAGAGGTGGCGGATACCGCGCTCGGCCTCCTGCTCTGCACCGTGCGCGAATTTCCGCAAGCCGAGCGCTTTCTGCGGGCCGGCAAATGGCTGGAGCGCGGCTATCCGCTCAGCAAGGCGACGCTGCGCAACCGCACGGTCGGCATGGTCGGGATGGGCGCAATCGGCCAGGCGATTGCCCGGCGGCTCGAAGCGTTCGGTGTGCCGGTTGTCTATCACACGCGCAAGCCGCGGCGCGAGGTCAGCTATCTGCACTGCCCGAGCCTCGTCGAGATGGCACGCGCGGTCGACGTCCTCATGGTCATCGTGCCCGGCGGCCCCGGCACAGCGAACATGATCAATGCCGAGGTGCTCGACGCGCTCGGCCCGGAAGGCATCCTGATCAACATGGCGCGCGGCTCGGTGGTCGATGAGCCGGCGCTGATCAAGGCGCTGAAGGACAAGCGCATCATGGCGGCAGGCCTCGACGTTTTCGCCAAGGAGCCGGAAGTTCCAGCGGAGCTGATTGCGATGGGTAATGTGGTGCTGTTTCCGCACCTCGGATCGGCATCGGATTACACGCGCGGCAAGATGGACCAGTTGGTCGTCGATAACATTGCCGCCTGGGCCGCCGGCAAACCGCCGCTGACGCCAGTCGCGGAAACCCCGTGGCGGTCCTGGGGCAAAAGCTAGCCGGGGTAGGTTTTTGCCGGGCAATTAGTGAACGATTACCGCTGCCTGCACTGCATCGCCGCCATGACCGGCCCTGGCATGACGACATGGCGGCTGCGTGCTAGCGTTCGGGGTGGAGCATAATCGGTTCGGCATGGTCCGTCGCGTCATCATTGGCGTAGCCATCATCGCGGGAAGCCTGTGCGCAAGCGCATGGGCGCAGGACACCTTGCCGAAAGACACCTCGCCGAAAGACACGGCGCCACAGGCTGCGCCGCCGCAGGTTGTTGAGCCGCAAGCGCCACAGCCACAGAGCGATCAGACGCAGACCAAGGACCCAGTCGGCGACATGATTGGCGCCTGGGAGTTATCCAACGCCGATCACGACAAGGTTTGCAAATTCAACTTCCGTTCCGACGCCGCGGCCGGCGGCCTCAAGCTCGATATCGACAGGAATTGTCCGAACGTCTTTCCCTCGACTAAGGACATTGTCGCCTGGACGATCGACAATTATGGCAATCTGCGCCTGCTCGACGCCGGCAATGGAGCGGTGATCGAGCTCACCCAGGTCGAGGGCGGCATGTTCGACGGCTTCAAGCCCGAAGAAGGCCGCTACATCTTGCAAGCCGCCGCAGCGGTGCAAACCCGCTCGGCCGACGATCTGGTGGGCGATTGGGCCGTTGCGCGCGGCACCGGTAAGCCGATCTGCATGGTCACGCTCGCCAACGCTCCCACGGCGCCTGGTGCCGATACATTGACACTGAAACTCAAGCCCGGCTGCGACGTCCTGGTTACGCGTTTCGGCCCAATCTCGTGGCGCATGGACAACGGCGAATTGGTGCTATCGTCGGTGCGCGGGCAGACATGGCGCTTCGAAGAAAACGACCTCAATACCTGGGAGCGCGTGCCGGAAACGCCCGATCCGGTTCTGCTGGTGCGGCAGCGCGGATAATGCAACCCAACAACAGATCGGTCCATGAGTAAGCGGTATCAGGTCGTCATTGTCGGTGGAGGCCCCGTCGGCGTCGCGCTCGCGGTTGAGCTCGGATTGCGCGGCATATCCTGCGCGCTGGTCGAGCGCCGGCTCGAGCCGCAGCTCATTCCCAAGGGCCAGAATCTAACCCAGCGCTCGATGGAGCATTTCCATTCCTGGGGCGTCGCCGACGAGGTGCGTGCAGTACGCATGCTGCCGCCGGAATTTCCGATGAGCGGCATCGTCTCCTATCGCGACCTCAATAACGAATATTGGTACGCGCCGCCGCTGCGCGAGATTGTCAATTCCTATTACTTCGAGCCGAACGAGCGGCTGCCGCAATATCTGGTCGAGAACGTGCTGCGCAAGCGGCTGGCAGAGATCGGCAGTGTCGACGCACGGTTCGGCTGGACCGCCGATACCATCGAGCAGGACGCAAGCAGCGCACGCGTCACCATCGCCAAAGACGGTGCCAAGGAAATCCTCGAAGCCGACTACGTGGTCGGCTGCGACGGCAGCCATTCGACCATCCGCAGGCAGATCGGCATCGAGCGCAGCGGCGCCGATTTCGATCAGATCATGGTGCTGGCACTGTTCCGCTCGCGCGACCTGCACGAGAAACTCAAACGCTTTCCGCCGCGCTCGACCTATCGCGTGCTGAATCCGGACCTGAACGGCTACTGGCAGTTCTTCGGCCGGGTCGACGTCGGCGAGCGCTGGTTCTTCCATTCCCCGGTGCCGGCGAACACCACGCGGGACAATTACGATTTCCAGGCGCTTCTCGAAAAATCCGCAGGCTTCCCGTTCGCGGCCGACTTCGACTATGTCGGTTTCTGGGACCTGCGTATCGCCGTCGCCGAGACCTATCAGGTTGGCCGCGTCTTCATCGCCGGCGACGCCGCGCATTCGCATCCGCCGTACGGCGGCTACGGCCTTAACAACGGGCTCGACGACGTCGCCAATCTCGGCTGGAAGCTCGCCGCGAAATTGCAAGGCTGGGGCAGTGATGCGCTCCTGCAGAGCTACACCCAAGAGCGGCGGCCCATTTTCAAGGAGACCGGCGAGGATTTCATCGAGGCCGGCATTCAACGGGACGCGGTTTTTCTCGCGCGCTACAGCCCGGATCAGGATCGCGCCGAATTCGAACGGGCCTGGAAGGATCATGCCGGCGCCGCGGCGCCGCGCGTGCTGACCTATGAGCCACATTACGAAGGCTCGCCGGTCGTATTCGGGCCGCCCGGTGCGGCATCGAGTGCCAGCGGCTCTCATACCTTCAAAGCCCGCGCCGGCCATCATCTGCCGCCGCAACTGTTGTCCTCCGGGCGAAACGTTTTCGAGGAGCTTGGCACGGGATTTACTTTGCTCGCCTTCGATGCCGATGACCGCTCCGTGCAAGCATTCGAGGCGGCAGCGAAGGGGCTGGACGTGCCATTGAAAGTAGTCCGCGACAGCTACGGCGGCGGCCGCGAGGCCTACGAGGCCAGGATGATCCTGGTACGGCCCGACCGTTATATCGCCTGGACCGGGATTAGTGTGTCCGATGCGACGGCGCTGCTCGGAAAGGCTGTAGGCCGCGCCACGGCACCGGCGGATCGACCGGTCGCCGTGGCATCGAAATGAAATCCCGGCCCGGCGCTCACCAGACCCGAGCATTACAGCGGCTTGATCTGCACCTTGCGGAATTTGACGACGCCGCTTTCGTCGCTCACGCCCTTGCCGTGCTGGAGCGCGATATGGCCAGAGGCGAACTTGTCCGCCGTCGCGCCGTCCACGGTCTTCTGGCCGTTGAGCACCACGGTGAAGGTATTGCCCTTGGCCGTGATCTCATAAACGTTCCACTTGCCACCGGCCGTCGGCATGGGATTGACCTTGGCCACATCAACGATCGCACCGGTGCCGTATTCCTGGACCGGGCGCGTATCCCAGATGTTGACTTCGTAAGCGGTCTTCCCGCTCACGTTGTTCGGATCGGTGCAGCGAATAAAAACGCCGCTATTGGTTTTAGATTCGATCCAGAACTCAACCCTAAGCTGGAAGTCGCCGTAGGCGTTCTTTGACACCAGGAAGCCGTTGCCGTCGTCAGCAACGACGCTGCCGTCCTCAAGTTTCCATTTGGCGGTGCCAATCGGATTCCAATTGTCGAGGTTCTTGCCATCAAACAGCGTGACCCACCCGGCGTCGGTTTGCGCCATGGCTTCGAATGAATATTGCGCGAGACCCAGTGCAGCGGCGCCGACGATCAGCGCCCCAATAGCCGTAACTACGCGTTTCATTGCCATTTCCTCCCGGTTAAGTTTCGTTGTTTCGTTTTTTATCCTTCCGAGCCGGCGGTTGTTGGCCAGCTCAGATCAATTTCATTCCTTTCAAGCTCGCATGTCCTTCCTTGCCGACGATGATGTGGTCGTGCACCGAAATGCCGAGCGGCTGTGCCACCGAAATAATCTGCTGCGTCATCTGGATATCGGCGCGCGACGGCGTCGGATCGCCGGACGGATGATTATGCACGAGGATGATGGCGGTCGCCGAGAGTTCGAGACCGCGCTTGACCACTTCGCGCGGATAGACCGGCGTATGATCGATGGTGCCGGTCTGCTGTACCTCGTCGGCAATAAGCTGGTTGCGCTTGTCGAGGAACAGCACGCGGAATTGCTCGCGGTCGGCGAAAGCCTGCGCGCTGCGGCAATAATCCAGCACCGTAGACCAAGATGACAGCACCGGCCGCTTCTTTACCGCGCCGCGCAGGAGCCGGCTCGCCGCCGCCTGAATGATCTTGATCTCGGTGATGCTGGCCTCGCCGAGACCCTTGACCTGGGCGAGCCGCGCTTGCGGCGCGCCGATCACCTCAGCGAACGAACCGAACGTCTCCAAAAGCGTCTTGGCGAGCGGCTTTACGTCGCGCTGCGGCAACGCCCGGAACAGCAGGATTTCCAGAAGCTCGTAGTCCGACAGCGCATCGGCGCCGGCTTCGCGAAAGCGCTTGCGCAGGCGCTCGCGATGACCGTGATAGTGCGGCGGGGCCTCGGCGAGACCACGCGCGCCAGGTTTCTTTTCCAACATAAGAAAGCTCGGACGCATCCCCGGCCAGATCGCGACCGTTCGCGCCGCAGCCGGATGCCGCCAAGGATGCCTGGATCAGGATAATTTGCAATCGTCTTGCGGCGAGTATTGAGCGTGAGCTTTCGAGCTTCGGCTCACGCCCGATAGGGCGGATGCTCCAAGCCCCGCGGCGACAACGTAAAAATCTCGACCCCGGTCGCGGTAACGCCGACGCGAGTGTTCGAACTGCGCCGACAGCGAGCGGTCCCGCGTCACCGCGGTCCAGCCGTCGGACAGCACCTTCACGTGTGGCCGTCCGAGATTGATCATCGGCTCGACGGTGAAGAACATGCCGGGCTTGAGCACGATGCCCTCGCCCGGTCGTCCGATGTGGACGATGTTCGGCTCATCGTGGAACAGCCGGCCGAGGCCGTGGCCGCAGAAATCGCGCACCACGCTCATGTGCTGGGCTTCGACGAAGGATTGGATGGCATGGCCGATATCGCCGGTGGTGGCGCCCGGCTTGATCGCGGCAATGCCCCGCATCATGCCCTCATAGGTGACTTCGATGAGACGCTCGGCGCGGCGCGGAATTTCGCCGACCGCATACATGCGGCTCGAGTCGCCGTGCCAGCCGCCAAGGATCAGCGTCACGTCGACATTGACAATGTCGCCCTCCCGCAACGGCTTCTCACCGGGAATGCCGTGGCAGACGACGTGATTGACCGACGTGCAAGTCGCCTTGCGGTAGCCGCGGTACATCAGTGTCGCGGGGAGCGCGTGATGGTCCATGCCGAAATCGTAGACCAGTTGGTCGATGTGCTCGGTGGAAACGCCCGGCTTGACCTCGCCGACCAGCATGTCGAGGCACTCTGCGGCGAGCCGGCCAGCCTTGCGCATGCCTTCGAAGGCGGCGGCGCCATGGATCTTGATCTGGCCGGTCTTGCGCAGCGGCGCCACAGCCGCATCCACATAGGTCATGGCGAGATTATAGAAGCCCTGAAATTCCAGTCCTGTTGCATCGCAATGTAAGCATAGCAGCGCGCAACGCAAGCAACCTGCTGCCCGGCGGCCGCACACTACTTTGCGACGATCGGAACCGGGGCCGCAAGGTCGATGCCGTCGACCGTCACCACGCAGCGCCAGGCCAGCATCTCGACGCCCCGCGCGCGAGCACGGTCGAATGCCGCCGCATAGGCCTTATCGATATCGCGGGCGACGGCAAAGCGGTCCGCCGATGGAATCTGGATGACATAAAGCTGCACCGCCCGCGCTCCGCCGGCCACGACCACGGCAAGCTCATCAAGGTGTTTGGCGCCGCGTTCGGTGACGCAGTCGGGAAATTCCGCGAGCCCCGGCTTGCGCATCAGGTGGACGTTTTTGATTTCCAGATAGCATGGCGGCCGGGCTTCGCTTTCGAGCAGGAAATCGACGCGGGAATTGGTGCCGTATTTCACCTCGCGGCGGACTGCGGTGTAATCTCGCAATTGCGGGATCAGGCCGGTGCCGACGATGTCGGCGACGATGTTATTCGGGTTGCCGGTATTGACGCCGACCAGCTCCGGACCGTTGCCGAAATCCGCTTCGACAAGCTCCCAGCTGAACGGCAGCTTGCGCTGCGGATTTTCCGAATTGGACAGCCAGATCCTGGAGAACGGCCGGTCGAGGCCGGTCATGGCGCCGGGATTGGCGACATGGACCGTGAGCATGTCGCCATTGCCGAGCACGACGTCGGCAAGGAAGCGCTTATAGCGGCGGGCGAGTGTCGCCGGAATGAGTTTGGACGGAAAGCGCATGGCGCACCACTTAGCGGCGCTCCGGTGGGGTGGGAAGAGGCTTGCGACCCACTACACCGCGATCTTGCCCTGGAGCTCGTCCTCGATATGGACGCGGATAATATCGTCGAATGATGCCTCACCCTTGAAACCGAGCGCCAGCGCGCGGCGGGCATCGAACCGGCTCGGCCACCCAGCCACGATGCGCGCCACCAGCGCGTCCGGTTCGCGGCGAATACGGGCGGCAACTCTTTCGCCGGCGATGCGACGCAGCGCGGCGATCTGCTCCGCGACCGTGCAACACACGCCCGGCATGGTCAGGTTGACGCGCGGGCCGAGCTGTTCGCGGTCCACGCCCGCGGCGTGAACGAGAAAGCCGGTCGCCGCCCGCGGGCTGGCGTGCCAGTGCAGCACCGTCTCAGGCACCGGCAGGATCGCCTCCTCGCCGGCGAGCGGCTCGCGGATGATGGACGAGAAAAACCCGGACGCCGCCTTGTTTGGCTTGCCCGGCCGCACCACGATGCTGGGCAGCCGGATACCGATCGCATCGACAAAACCGCGGCGCGTGTAATCGGCGAGCAGGAGTTCAACGATTGCTTTTTGCGTCCCGTAGGACGTCAGCGGCGTCAAATGGAAGTCGTCGGCGATCGATTGCGGGAATGGCGCACCGAATACGGCGATCGACGATGTAAAGACGAGGCGCGGACGATAGCCGTCGCCGACGGCGCGAATCGCTTCGATCAGTGCGCGCGAGCCGTCGAGATTGACATGAACGCCCTTCTCGAAATCGGTCTCGGCCTCACCGGACACGACCGCTGCCAGATGAAAGATGACGTCGGGACGTTCCGCCACGGCGGCGCGTGCCGTCGCGGCATCGGCGATATCGGCGGCGCGGCTCTCGACGTTACCCCCGAATTTTTCCGGCTCTTGCGGCGCCGCGACGTCGATCAAAGTCAGCTTCTCAATGGCGCGGTCGTTGAGCGACCCGGCGCCGGCGCCGACCAGCCGCGTGGCGAGTTTGCGCCCGATCATTCCCGCGGCGCCGGTGATGAGGATGTGCATTCGCCTTCCTGTCATGCTCCGCGAAGGCGGAGCATCCAGTAATCACAGTGCCTGCCATTCGGACGGCGCGTCGACATACGCCCTCTCCGCCGAATACTGGATCATCCGCCGGAGCTTGTCATCGGGCCGGTCACTTCGGGCCGGACCCGTTGGCGGATGATGACAATACCTACAACGCCATGCCGCCGTCGACGAGATGCGGCTGGCCGGTAATGTAGGTTGCCTCATCGCCAGCGAGAAAGAGGGCGAGAAGCGCAACCTCTTTGGCAGTACCAAGCCGGCCCATCGGCTGACGCTCGACAAAGCCGTGCCGGACTTCATCCGAGGACTTCCCGGTCTGCTTCGACAGCGCATCGATGCGTTCTTCCAGCGACGGCGATTCGATGGTGCCGGGACAAATCGCGTTGCAGCGGATGCCTTGCCTGATGAAATCAGCGGCGATCGCCTTGGTCAGCCCGATCACCGCCGCCTTTGTCGCGCCATAGGCGTAACGCGCCGGCACGCCGCGGATCGACGACACTGCAGACGAGATATTGACGATCGAGCCTTTTTTCTTCTCCAGCATCGGCGGCAGGAACGTCTTGATCATGCGGTGCATCGATTTGACATTGAGATCGAACGAAAAATCCCAATCCTTGTCGGTGCAATCGAAGATTGTGCCCTGGTGCACATAACCAGCGCAATTGACCAGGATATCCAGCGCGCCGAACTCCTTGCCGACCTCCTTCGCCAGTGCATCGATATTGTCCTGCGACCGCACGTCGAGTTTCTTACGCGCCTTGGCGTTGAGATCGCCGAGCTTGTCTTCGGCAAGATCGGTGGCGATGACGTTCGCACCTTCGGCGATGAATGTCTCGGCAATGGCGCGGCCGATGCCCTGCCCTGCGGCAGTGACCAGCGCGACTTTGCCTTGCAGCCTGTTACTCATGATCTCACGCTTTCTGCTGGTTCAACGCCGCAAGGCTGAGCTTTTGCCGGCCTTCGCTGTCGAAATTATCCGACGCCAGCCAGCGCTCGAAGTTACGCTTGCGCTCCGGCCATTCGCTGTCGAGCATCGAGAACCAGGCGTTGTCGCGATTGCGGCCCTTGACGATCAGGTGCTGGCGGAACGTGCCTTCGTAAGTGAAACCGTAGCGCAGCGCGGCGCGCCACGACGGCGCATTGAGTGCGTTGCACTTCCATTCATAGCGCCGGTAACCGAGCGTCTCGAACACGTAGCGCGCCAGGAGATATTGCGCCTCGGTGCCGAGCGGCGTGCGTTGCAGCGACGGCGAATAGAGCACGTGACCGACCTCGATGACCCGCATCTGCGGCTCGATCCGCAGCAGCGTGAAATAGCCAATGGCGCGCTCGGCCGCATCGATAATGGCATAGCCGTATGGATCGTCGGCCGCCGCGCGCTTTGCAATAAACGCCGCAAACTCCGCTTCGGTTGCAAACGGTCCATCGGTCGAGATGTAGGTCCAGACCGCGTCCTGCCCGGCGAAGGCCGGCCAAAGTTCCGGCCCGTGGCGCGCGGCCAGCTTCTCGATACGCCCGTAACGGCCCTTGAGCGTCACCGGACCGGGCCGTGGCGCAGGCGTGGTGTCGACCGGCAAGCCGACTGGCTGGCCGGTTTGCGGATGCGGTTCCGAGCCGGTCATGAAGAGAGCTTTTTGCGGTCTTCGCTGAAGAACGTATTGAGGTCCTGATTGCTGATCAGGCCGGCAAAGCCGTCGAATTTGCCGTCCTTGGCGATTTCGGTGGCGGTCTTGATGAAGGCGTGCATGGCAACGCGCGCCAGCGAACCGCCGACGCTGATCCGCCGCACACCCATTGCCGCCAGATCGCTCACCGTGAAGCCGAGCGCACCGCTGTTGAGAAAGTTTATGGGTTTCGGCGCTACCGCGTTGACCACGGCTTCGATCTGCTCGCGGGTCTTGATGCCCGGCGCATAAAGGCAATCCGCGCCGGCCGCCGCATAGGCCTTGAGGCGGCGGGTCACATCATCGAGATCGGGCACGCCGCGGATAAAGCCTTCGGCGCGGCCGGTGAGCAGAACGTCCCCGCCGGCGCGATCGATGGCGGCGCGCGCCGCTTTGACCCGAGCCACCGCAGTGTCGATATTGTACAATGGCGTCGAGGAGCCATGAGGCGAATCCTCGATCGACAATCCGGACACGCCGGTACCAACGCATCGCGTCACGTTCGCCGCCAAACTATCGAGGTCTGTCGCCAAGCCGTCCTCAAAATCGGCGTTGAGCGGCACGTCGGTCGTATTCGCCAACTCGCTGAAATGCCCAATCACGGTGTCGAGTGATTGCGAGCCATCCGCATAGCCAACCGAATGGGCGTGCCCGGAGCTCGTCGTCGCCAGCGCTTTGAAGCCGAGACCCTGCAGATAACGCGCGCTGCCGACATTCCACGGATTGGGAATGACGAAGCAGCCGCTTTCATGCAGCTTGCGGAACGTTACGCGCTTTTCAGCGGTCGATGGGCGGCTCATTATAATATTCCGGCATTGGCGTTGCGGCGGCGGAGCAATCTGCGCCAATCGCAGGCGCAATTAATACGGTTTCGGCGGAAGTGTCAGTAGCAATTTAGTGATTGTCGCGCGGCACAAATTTCTGCGCCACGCGCTGATATTTCACCGCCGGCTCGAGCACCATGCCGCTGCCGAGCTGGTCGACCATGCCGCGCTGGATTTCCTGCCATGGCGTCTGGCTTGCCGGATAGCGATAGCCGCCGCTCGCGGCGAGCGCGGAGCGGCGCGAAATCATTTCCTCGGCCGGGATCAGGATGTCCACGACGTCTTTGTTGAGGTCGACGCGCATACGGTCGCCAGTCTTCAAAAGCGCGAGTCCGCCGCCTGCGGCCGCTTCCGGCGAAGCGTTGAGGATTGACGGCGTGCCCGACGTCCCCGATTGGCGGCCGTCGCCGATACACGGCAGCGAAGTGATGCCGCGTTTGATCAGTGCGGCTGGCGGCTGCATGTTCACCACCTCGGCGGCGCCGGGATAGCCGATCGGACCGGCGCCGCGCATGACGAGGATGGTGTGCTCGTCGATCCCGAGCGCGGGATCGTCGATGCGCTTGTGATAATCCTCCGGCCCGTCGAACACCGCTACGCGGCCTTCGAACGCATTGGGGTCCTTGGCATCGCTGAGGTAGCGCTTGCGGAATTCGTCGGAGATCACGCTGGTTTTCATGATTGCGGAATCGAACAGATTGCCGTGCAGCACCTTGAAACCGGCGTGTGCCTTGAGCGGCTTGTCGTAGGGCAGGATGACTTTGGCATTGGCGGATTTCGCACGCGCCACGTTGTCGGCCATGCTCTTGCCGTTGATGGTGATGGCATCGCCGTGCAGGCGCTTTGCCGCCAGCAACTCGTGCAACACCGCCGGCAACCCTCCCGCGCGAAAATATTCCTCGCCGAGATATTCGCCGGCCGGCTGCATGTTGACCAGAAGCGGCACGTTGTAGCCGATCGTCTCCCAGTCCTCGATTTCGAGTTTCACGCCGACATGGCGCGCGATGGCATTGATGTGGATCGGCGCATTGGTCGAGCCGCCGATCGCCGAGCAGGCGACGATCGCATTCTCGAACGCCGCGCGCGTCAGGATATCGGAGGGTTTCAGGTCCTCGCGCACGATCTCCACCGCACGCCGGCCGGTGTCGTAGGCAATCTGGCCGCGCTCGCGATATGGCGCCGGTATGGCGGCGCAGCCCGGCAGCGACAGGCCGAGAGCTTCGGCCAGCGCATTCATGGTCGACGCCGTTCCCATGGTATTGCAATGGCCGATCGACGGCGCCGACGACGCGACGATGTCGACGAATTCTTTGTAGTCGATCTTGCCGGCAGCGTGATCCTGGCGCGCCTGCCAGACCACGGTGCCGGAGCCAGCAAGTTTGCCATTGTGGTAGCCGTCGAGCATCGGCCCGCCGGACAGGACGATGGCCGGCGTGTTCACTGTGCAGGCGGCCATGAGGCAAGCCGGCACCGTCTTATCGCAGCCGGTCATCAACACCACGCCGTCGAGCGGATAGCCGTACAGCACTTCGACAAGGCCGAGATAAGCCAGATTGCGGTCGAGCGACGCGGTCGGCCGCTTGCCGGTTTCCTGAATCGGATGCACCGGAAATTCCAACGCCACGCCGCCGCCATCGCGAATCCCGGCGCGCACGCGTTCGGCGAGCTGGAGATGATGACGATTACACGGGCTGAGATCGGAGCCGGTCTGCGCAATGCCGATGATCGGCCGGCCGGATGTCAGTTCGGCACGCGTAAGGCCGTAATTGAGGTAACGCTCCAGATAAAGCGCGGTCATGCCCGGATTATCCGGATTGTCGAACCATAATTGCGAGCGCAAACGCTGCTTTTGCGAATCGTGCGTGCCGCCGTTGTTGGCCATTAACAAACTCCGAACTTATTTCCGCGCCGACCGCTATGCCTGCAATGCGAATTGCGCAGGCCGTGTTCCGCCGTCGTTAGATATGTCGATTTAACGCGCGGGCGAGCGGCAAAGCGAGTGCCCCGAGAACGGACGGGGCAAAGAACTATTCGATCGAGCCGCAACGCGCAGGATTTTTTGCCCCTCGACGAATGCGCAAAGATTACATTTTTGCAATGCAACATTTTGGCGGAATTCTAGAAATAAAAATCTCGTTAACATCATGGGATGACATAACATTTTTGTGACTCATCGGTTACGCCTTGGCTCCTTGTGCAACGCAACAATCACAGTAAGTAAGCGGCACGGGGCAAGAAAGTGATGGAGAACCCAACAATGAAATCGCTCAAAACAAAGTTGATGCTGTCGGCTGTCGGCATTGCATTGCTCGCGACACCGGCACTGGCGCAAAAGCCGCACCACCAGGCGCCCCGGCAGCAGGAGATTCAAAGCCAGTATAACAACAGCCAGGATAGCTACATCGGCACCTATCCTAACGATGGGCAGCGGACCGGCAGCGCTTATTCGCGCGACTCCGGCGCCGAGGACAATCTCCTCCGCTAAAGTCTTCTGCATCGTTGAATGTAATGCTCGGAGCCCCGGACGTTTGTCCGGGGCTCTTTTTGCATTGGCACGGCTCCTGGAGCGCGGTTTGCATTTACCCGGCGGTTGGGTTGAACTACCCAGCAAATAAAGCCGGGGGAATGCCATGCTCAAGACCGTTGCCGCCTTCGACCGGATCGGCGAGGAGAATGCCTTCGCGGTGCTGGCACGCGCCGTGAATCTCATGGCCGCCGGCCGCGACATCATCAATCTCGGCATCGGTCAGCCAGATTTTCGTACGCCCGACTTCATCGTCGAAGCCGCGATCAAAGCGCTGCGCGACGGCCATCACGGCTACACGCCGGCTGCCGGCATCCTGCCATTGCGCGAAGCGGTCGCAGCTGACTTGCACAAGCGCTTTGCCGTGGAGGTATCGCCCGACCAGGTCATGATCATGCCGGGCGGCAAACCGACCATGTTCATGTCGATCCTGATGTTCGGCGAACCGGGCGCTGAAATTCTTTATCCCGATCCCGGTTTTCCGATCTATCGCTCGATGATCGAATATACCGGCGCGCGGCCGATTCCAGTACCTATCCGCGAAGAGAACAACTTTGCGTTTTCCGCGGAAGAAACCTTGAGCCTGATCACGCCGCAGACACGGCTTCTGATCGTCAATTCGCCGGCCAATCCGACCGGCGGCGTGACGCCGAAATCGGAAGTCGACAAGCTGGTCAAAGGTCTCGAGCGATTTCCCGACGTCGCGATCATGTCGGACGAGATCTACGACCACATGGTCTATGACGGCGAGACCCACGTCTGCCTGCTATCCTATCCGTCGCTCCGCGACCGCCTCATTCTGCTCAACGGCTGGTCAAAGACCTACGCCATGACTGGCTGGCGGCTCGGCTACGCGGTGTGGCCAGGCAAGCTCTACGATTACGCGCGCAAGCTCGCGGTCAATTTGCATTCCTGCGTCAACGCGTCGGCGCAATATGCCGGGCTTGCCGCGCTGACCGGCCCGCAAGACGAGGTGACGAAAATGGTCGCCGAATTCGACAAGCGGCGGAAAATCGTCGTCGCCGGGCTGAACGCGCTTCCTGGCACATCCTGCGCGACGCCGAAGGGCGCGTTCTATGCCTACCCCAACATCAAGCGCACTGGCTGGAAGGCAAAACCGCTCGCCAACGCGCTCCTTGAAGACGCCGGCGTCGCATTGATCGGCGGCCCGGATTTCGGCGTGCTCGGCGAAGGCTATATGCGCGTGTCGTACGCCAATTCGACCGAAAACATCCTCAAAGCGCTCGATCGCATGGGCGAGTTTTTGGCCAACCGCAAGGCGGCGTGACATGCAAGGCGACCTTTCCGAAGAACAACGCCTGATGCGGCAATCGTGCCGCGATTTCGTCGACGATGTCGTTCTGCCCTTCATCCGCAAAGAGTGGCGGCGCGAATGGACGATGACGCCGGAAGATCGTTTGCCGGCGAGCATCCTCGAAGGCGCCGAAAAAGTTGGCGTCCGCACCCTCGGTGTACCCGAGGAATTCGGCGGCATCGAGCTCGATCGCGGCAGCGAAGTGCAGACGCTTGCGCTGATTGCCGAGGAGATCGCGCGCGGCGATTCCGGCCTCGCCGACAAGCTGGTGCAGAACTGGAAAGTTTCCGTGCTGCTGCGCAATCTGGCGCCGCGTCACCTGCAGGAAAAGTGGTTCAAGCGGCTGATCGACGATCCGCAATTCCTGCTCGCGCACTGCCTGACCGAGCCGCGCGGCGCGTCGGACCGCTGGCTGCCCTACAACGTGCCGGAAGCCGCGATGCAAACCCGCGCCGTGCAGAAAAACGGCGAATGGGTGATCAACGGCCGCAAGCAGTTCATCTCCAACGGCTACGACGCCGGTCTGTTCGTGGTTTACGCCAATACCAATCCTCAGGCTGGCATGATGCAGGGCACGTCGAGTTTTTTGGTGCCCCGCGGCACGCCGGGTCTGACCATCGCGCGCTGCAACGAAACGCTGGGCTGCCGCTTCATGAACAATGGCGAACTGGTGTTCGAGGACATGCGGGTGCCGTCCGATCACCTTCTTGTCGAGGGCGATGCGCTCGGCAAGGCGGCTGTCTATTTCCGGCCTGGCAAGATCATCCAGGCGGCGAAGAATCTCGGCGTCGGCGTCCGCGCCTTCGAGGTCGCGTCGGACTATGTGCAGAATTATGTGCAGGGCGGACGCATCCTGATCAAGCATCAGGCGGTGGCGTTGCGGCTTGCCGATATGGCGACCCGGATCGAAGCGGTGCGCGCGCTGCTCGGCCGGGCTTCGAGAGCAGTCGACGAGAATACGCCTGATGCCGATACGCTGTGCAACATGGCGAAAGTATTTGCCTCGGAGGAAATCCTCAAAGTGGCGCAGCATGCCCTTGAGCTGCACGGCGGCAACGGCGTCATGCTCGATTTCGGCGTCGAGAAGATTTTCCGCGACGCCGTGATCTTCCTGCACATGGACGCTACCGCTGACATTTCGAAATTCAAGATCGTCAAATCGATGTTTCCGCAGACCGCCGGCAAATATGCCGGGCCGGAGAACTAACCGCGCTGCGTCAGGCGGAAGCCGACCACGACGACGGCAAGCCCGATGAGCTGAGAGACAGTCGGCACTTCGCCGAGCGCGATGAAACCGATCAACAGTGTGAACGGCGGCACCAGCGACGGGAATACCACGGCACGCCCGGCGCCGAGCAGCACGATGGCGCGAGTGAACAAATAAATGGCGCCCGCACCCGCGAAGGCGCTCTGCACGACTGCCTGCAATAGATTTTCAAGAAAGCCCACGGCGATCATATTGTCGTAGGTCCAGAACAGCATCGGCAGGCCGACAAGCGACAGCACGCTGGCGATTGCCGCCGCGGGGATCGGTGCAATTCGCCAGCGCCGCAACAGCACACCGAATACCGCAAAGGAACTTCCCGCTGCGACGAACAGGAGATCTCCGATTACCCCGCTCGCGCCCATGGTCCGGAATGCCTCGGCGCCGATGATGGCGAGGCCGAACACAATGACCACAGCGCCGGTGACGCGACGCAGCGGCAACGGCTCGTTGAGCAGCAGCCGCGCCAACACAAGACCGCCGAGCGACGCGCAGGACGGCTGGATGATGGCGCCGTGACCGAGCGGCACATAGACGTAGCCAAAGTAACTCCACAGCGCGAGCGGCAGGCCGCCAAACAGCGTCAGGATAATGCCGCGGCGCCAGCCGACACCGTCGAGAGTGCGTGGGCTGTTCGCCATGACGAAGGGCAGAAACGCAACTCCCGCCCAGACAAAACGGTGCAGCGACAGGACGATCGGCGACATCCCGGCCAATACACCGTGGCGCGCGGCAACAAAGCCGAGCGCCCAGCAAAATGCCGAACCGGCGCCGAACAGGACGCCCCACGCGGTTGCATGTTTTGCCGAAGGCGGTGGAAAAAGGGTCATTCGACCCCGACCATAGTCCGCGATGCCTCATCGGCAAACACGCGAATATTTTCAGCACGCTTCGCCGCGGGCGAAGCCCGTGCGACGCTAAACGAACAAATCCGCGTCGGCGTCCTTGATCAATTCAAGGCCACCAGTCGCCACGACGTGTCCGGCCTCGAGCCGCACCACGCCGGTCGCGATGCGGCGCACTTCCTCAGGCGTATGGCTGACATAAACGATGGGAATTCTTGCTTCATCGCGCAAGCGTACGAGATACGGCAGGATTTCTCGCTTGTGCCCGGCGTCGAGCGACGCCAGTGGTTCGTCAAGCAATAATAGCCGCGGTCCCGTCAACAGCGCGCGGCCGACGGCAATGCGCTGGCGTTCACCTCCCGACAGCATGCCCGGCCGGCGGTCGAGCAGATGGCCGATATCGAGCAGCGCAGCGATACGGTCAAACTCCTTGGCATCGCGCGGCTGGCGGCTCATGCGCCGGCCATAATCGAGGTTTTGCCGTACCGACAGATGCGGAAACAGCCGGCCCTCCTGAAACACATAGCCGATGCGGCGGCGGTGCGGCGGCACATTGATATTCTTTGAGGCATCGAACAGTACCGTGTCGTCTAGCGCGATCGCGCCGCGGTCGGGCTCGAGCAGACCCGCGATCATATTGACCAGCGACGTTTTTCCCGAGCCCGACGGTCCGAACAAAGCCGTCGCGCCGCCCGACGCCGCAAAGCGCACGGCGAGCTTGAACGTGCCGAGCTGTTTTTCGACGTCAACGGTAAGCACGATCATCCCCCGTGAAAACGGATGGCGGCACGCCGCGACAGCCATTCCGAGGCAACGAGCGCCGCGAAGGCAAGCGCGATCGCGATCAGAACGAGCCGTCCCGCCGCCGCATCGCCGCCCGGAACCTGCGTCAACGTGTAGATCGCCGCCGAAATTGTCTGCGTCTCACCGGGGATGTTGGAGACGAAAGTAATGGTGGCGCCGAATTCGCCGAGCGCCCTCGCGAAGCACAGTACCGCGCCGACAATAACCCCGGGCAGCGCCAGCGGCAGTGTGACCGTGATGAATACCAGCATGGCGTTGGCACCGAGTGTCGCGGCGGCATCTTCGAGCCGCCGGTCAATGGCCTCAAACGCCAGCCGAACCGGGCGAACCAGGAGCGGAAACCCCATCACGCCGCAGGACAGCGCCGCGCCGGTCCAGCGGAATGACAGTACGATACCGAAATAGTCGTAGAGGAATTCGCCGACCGGTCCGCGCCGTCCAAACGAGATCAGGAGCAGATAGCCGGTGACGACCGGCGGCAGCACCAGCGGCAGGAAGACCAGACCGTCGAGCACGGTCTTGCCCCAAAAATCCTTGCGCGCCAGAAGCCAGCCGATGGCGATACCGAACGGCAGAGCGCAAGCGGTCGCCACCACTGCGATGCGCAGCGACAGTTCTACCGCAGTCCATTCATCGGCACTGAGGTTGAACACAGCTAGCTTGTAGAGCTTCGGCGCTTCACGTCGTCGGTTTTACCAGAACCGTAAAGCCGTAGCTCTCGAATATCGTTTTCGCTGCCCCCGAACGCAGGAACGCCAGATATGGCGTCGCGTCGGGCTTGGCATTCACCGTCGCGGCGACCGGATAGATGATCGGATCGTGCGAACTCTCCGGGAACACGGCGACGATTTTCACGCCTGGCTCGACCTTGGCATCGGTCGAATAGACGATGCCGAGCGGCGCCTCGCCGCGCGCCACCAGTACGAGCGCGGCGCGCACATTCGAGGCCATTGCCATTTTCGGCTCCACGGAGTCCCAGACGCCGAGTTTTTGCAGCGCTGCCTTGGCATAAATCCCGACTGGCACCGCCTGCACGTCGCCGGTAGCGATCCTGCCGTCCCCGGCGAGCTTGGCGAGATCAAACCCCGGCGCGATCGTCACATTACCGATCTTGGAGTCCTTGGCCGCGATCAGCACCAGCTCGTTGCCCAAAAGATTGACGCGGGTGTCGTCCTTGATCAGCTTCTTCTGTGAGCCGTAGTCCATCCATTTCAGATCGGCGGAGACGAAGACGTCGGCCGGCGCGCCACCTTCGATCTGTTTCATCAGCGCCGAGCTTGCATCATAGCTTGCCACGACCTTGATGCCGCTTTGCTTGGTGAAGGCGGCATCGACGTCATCGAGCGCGTTCTTCATCGAGGCGGCGGCAAAGACGGTGATGGATTTGTCCTGTGCCTGCGCGGCATGGGGTAAAACGGCAATCGCGAGTGCGGCGGCCAATGCCGCGGCAACTGTTCTTTTTTGCAGCACGACGGTTCTCCAAGGGCTTTGGCCATGCGCGCAAAATGCGCGCCTGAGCCACGCCAGACATGAGGTTTGAGCGACCGCCTCAGGAACCGTCGTTCCGGGCATTTGCGGTACGCGCCCAGCGCACCGTTGGCCGTGGACAGACCATAGGCCGCAGGTCCGATGCAGACAAGGTTGCGCTTGTCGCAGATCGTGTTTCTGGACCGCCGCGTGCTATTATTCCGCGCTTCAAGCGCGCGGCGCCAGCCGCTGTCGCCGAAAACGGTTAAACGCCTGGCGTTATTGTGTGGAGCGTAAAATGGCGCAAGGTGAGGCGATCGACGGCGAATACGACTACGTCATCGCCGGCGCCGGCTCGGCCGGCTGCATCCTCGCTAACCGCTTGTCCGCTGATCCCAGCAAGCGCGTGCTTATCCTCGAAGCCGGTGGACGCGACAACTGGATCTGGTTTCATATTCCGGTCGGCTATCTATTCGCCATCGGTAATCCGCGCTCCGACTGGTGCTTCAAGACCGAGCCCGAGGAAGGCCTCAACGGCCGCAGCCTCAACTATCCGCGCGGCAAGGTGATCGGCGGTTCGTCGTCGATCAACGCCATGATCTATATGCGCGGCCAGGCCGCCGATTACGATCATTGGCGGCAGCTCGGCTTGAACGGCTGGGGCTGGGACGATGTGTTGCCATTTTTCAAGAAGCACGAAAACCATTTCATGGGCGAAAGCGACGTGCACGCCGCCGGCGGCGAATGGCATATCGCGGCGCCGCGCGTGCGCTGGGATCTGCTCGATGCGTTCCGGACCGCCGCCGAACAGGCCGGCAACAAATCCATTGCCGACTTCAACCGCGGCGATAACGAGGGCATCTGTGCCTTCCACGTCAACCAGAAGCGCGGTCGGCGCTGGTCGGCGGCAAGCGCATTTCTCAAACCGGCGCTCAAACGGTCAAATCTGCGGCTCGAAACCGGCTGCCTGGTCGAAGCCATCGTGTTCGACGGCAAGCGCGCCGCAGGCCTGCGCTGGCGTCAAGACGGCGTCACCAAGACCGCGCGCTGCCGCGGCGAAGTGATCCTCGCCGCCGGCTCGATCGGCTCGCCGCATATCATGATGCTGTCCGGCATCGGCCCAGCGCAGCATTTGCGCGAGCTTGGCATCGCCGTGTTGCTCGATCGGCCGGGGATCGGCGCCAATTTGCAGGACCATCTGCAACTGCGCATGATCTACAAGGTCGACGGCATCGTTACCCTCAACGAGCGCTATCATGCGCCGTTCGGCATGACGCGTATGCTCGCCGAATTTGCCTTGTTCCGCCGCGGGCCGTTGACCATGGCGCCGTCACAGCTCGGGCTGTTCACGCGCTCCGATCCCGACCAGGCTCGCGCCAATCTGCAATATCACGTCCAGCCGCTGTCGCTCGACCGCTTCGGCGAACCGCTGCACAGGTTTCCCGCTTTCACCGCGAGCGTCACCAATATACGGCCGTCGAGCCGCGGCTTCGTCAAGCTGCGCTCGCCCAATCCAGCCGAGGCCCCGGCGATTAAGCCGAATTATCTGTCGACCGACGAAGACCGCCGCATTGCCGCCAGTTCGATCCGGCTGACGCGCCACATCGTGGCGCAGCCGGCGCTCAAGGATTTCCATCCCGGCGAATATTTGCCGGGACCGCAGATCGGCGATGACGAGCAGACTTTGATCAAGGCCGCAGGCGACATCGGCACCACGATCTTCCATCCGATCGGCACGGCCAAAATGGGCCTGCCGAGCGATCCCATGATGGTGGTCGACGACCGGCTGCGCGTCGCCGGCATCGAACGGCTGCGTATCGTCGATGCTTCGGTGATGCCGACGATCACGTCGGGCAACACCAATGCGCCCACCATGATGATCGCGGAACGCGGCGCGAGCCTGATCCTCGAGGACGCCAAAGGATTCAGCGCATGAAAAGGTTTGGTGCATGAACCCGCTGCGCCGCGCCAAGGCGATGCTGGCCGACCCGGCTGCCGAATGGGCACTGATCGAGCGCGAATCCGGTGACCCGGCCTACTTGCTGAGCCGCTATGTCGCGGCACTGGCGTTGATTCCGGCCATCTCCGGCTTCTTGGCCGCAAGCGTTATTGGCGCAGTTGTGCCGGGCGCCGGTCTGGTACGTGCAAATCTGTTTGACGGCGTGTTCGGCGCGATCTTCGTCTACGCCGAATTTTTTGCCGTCGTCGTCCTGCTCGCCTTCATCATCGATCTGTCGGCACCGCTGTTCGGCGGCCAGAAGGATTTCGACAATGCGCTCAAGCTTGCGGTTTATTCGTTCACGCCGGTGTGGCTCGCCGGCATTTTCCTGGTGCTGCCGGGCCTGCGATTTCTCATGCTCACCGGCTTTTACGGCGCCTATGTGCTGGCGACGGGCCTGCCCCGGCTGATGAAAACACTGTCGTCGCGCTCGCCCATCTACGTCCTCATCATCGTCGTCAGCGCCTTCGTCCTCATCGCCATAGCGATAGCGGTGCAGCGAGCGATATTCGACACGCGCGGGATAGGATTTTAGAGGCGCATCATCTTATCGGAAAACCGGCGTCCACCCCCGGATCAAGTCCGGGGGCAGGGTGTTTCCGGATCGTGCTCTAAGGCGCCATCACCACCTGCTTGCACGCCGCCGGCAGAGCCTTGAGCGTCAGCGCCGGCCTCGGTTTCTCCGGCACCGGCGGTGGCTTTGGATGCAGTGTCGATTCCTTGAACCAGTAATCGAGCTCGTGGCCGCAGCCGTCGCCCGGCCCTGGCGGCGGTTGCGGCTTGCACTCCGGGCTGTCGGCCGGGCACGCGATGCGGACGTGGAAATGCTCGGAATGGCCCCACCACGGCCGCACCTTCGACAGCCATTCGCGATCCGATCCCGCCTCGCGGCACATCGCCTTCTTGATCGCGGCATTGACGAAGATGCGCGTCACCACTGGATCCTGCGCGGCAGTGCGGATGAGTTCAGTACGTTCGTGCGTCCATACTTTCGGATCGACGTCGAGCCGATCCGGCGTGATCATATTGACCGCACCATCCATCTCGCGCTCCTCGCGAGTAAGCACGTGATCCGGCATCGGCGTGAACCAGATGTCGGCATCGAGCCCGACTTGATGACTGGCATGGCCGGTGATCATCGGGCCGCCGCGCGGTTGCGACATGTCGCCGACTAACAGTCCGTTCCAGCCGATTTTCTTGGCGTCCTTGCCAAACCGTTCGAGGAAAGCGATCAATTCCGGATTGCCCCAGTTGCGGTTGCGCGACAGTCGCATGACTTGCCAGCCCGGCCCGGTGATTGGCAGGGCGACGCCACCGGCAAGACAGCCGGTGGCGTAAAAGCCGATTGATCGTGCCGGTCCCGGCAACGGCTCCGTCTTACGCGCGAACAATTCCTTGGCTGGCGTCGACGGCGAATTGGGATCGGCGAGCGGCGGCAGTGGCTGCGGATTGAGCGTGCCCTTCGGCGTCGGATCGGGCGTGTCGGCGTCTTGCGCCAATGCCGGAGCGAGACCGCAAGCGAGCAACAGGAGCAGAGCGAGTGATGGCGCGTGCATTATTCAGCCTCTACGCTTGCCTTCGCCCCTGCTTGAACCCTGCTTTGCCCGATACGCAATGGCCCGGGCGCGGCGGCGATACGCTGCCGCGAGTCGCTCGCTCTGTCCAGTTACGAACAGGTCGCTTTCCGTCGCGGCGTCCGACCATGCCATAAGTCGTTGTTCGGTCGCTTTATGCGGCTCGATCGAACCGTCGTGTAAAATATGGCCGACGACGAGTCCGCGCTCGGTGAGCGCGCGTGCATCCAACAAGCAGCGATGACAATCGAGCGGCTCGCGCTCGGCACACATCAGGCAGACACGGCGGCGCACCGCGTCGCTTTGCAGTCGGGCGAGGCCCACGCGAAAGTCGTCTTGCCGCGCCATCGCCTCATAATCGGCGATGCCGTCGCGATAGAGGTTTCGATCGTGCGGCCGGCCACCAAGCGTCTCCCCATAAGGCAAATATGCCATCCCTTCAGCGGCGAGCTTCGCCTCCAAGTTCTTGCGCGAGAACCACGGGAAAAACCGCGAATATGGCGTCGAGCGGACATCGGCGACGGCGTCCGCGCCGGCATCGCGCAGCAGCGCGATGAAACGATCGGCCGAAATATTGGAGTGACCGATACTGAAAAGATCGAATGCCATCATCGCCTAAGTCTAGCACCGGTTGCGATTAACCCTCCCCGCGGCTGCCACTTTACAAGGTCCGCCGCAGTTACAATGCTATGGGTTATGGGCACCGGGGATTTGTCATGCGTCGCTACCTGAGCGCGTGTGTTTTTGCAGCACTATTGGTTTTGCCGGCCCTCGATCGCGCCCTCGCCTCGGTCAGGGTCGACATCGACCGCGGCGACCAGACCATGTCGGTCAGCGTCGACGGCGTGCCGCGCTACCACTGGCGCGTCTCGACCGCACGGCGTGGTTACATCACCCCGCCTGGCAGCTATCACCCGCAAATGCTGGCGCGGCGCTGGTTCTCCAGCCGTTACTACAATTCGCCAATGCCACATTCGATTTTCTTCTATCGTAGCTATGCCATCCACGGCACCTACGAGATATCCGCGCTCGGCGGCCCTGCCTCGCACGGCTGCGTACGGCTCGATCCAGATCACGCCGCCACCCTGTTCGACCTGGTCGAGCGCGAAGGCATGCGCGGCACCACGATTGTGATTTACTAAAGCGCTTCATCCTGCCCCGCGAGAGCGCGCAAGTAGCCGTCCTCAACGCGTTGAACATCGCCGCCCGTTGTTCTACTGGATCGTTCGGACGGAATGATATTGCCCGACAGCACAGGTCTCCAGCCATGACCGCTACAGCCGCCAAACCGCTTCACGGCGTGATCGCCGCCGTCGCCACCGCCGTCGACGGCAACGGCGAACCCGACAGCACGCGCTCGGCAGGGCTTGCCAGGTTCCTGCTCGACAATGGTTGCGACGGGCTCAATGTACTCGGCACCACCGGCGAGGCGACCTCGTTTTCGCTGGAGCAGCGTAAGCGCGTCATGAGCGCTTACGCGGGAAGCGGGCTGCCGATCGAGCGGATGATGGTCGGCACCGGCGCCGCCGCGCTAGCCGATGCCATCGCGCTGACCCGGCATGCTGCCGAACTCGGTTTCGGCGGCGCGCTGGTGCTGCCACCGTTCTATTACAAAGGCGTGCACGACGACGGTCTGGTCGCCTATATCGAGGCGATCGTGAATGCTAGCGCGGCGCGGCCGATCCCGCTCTACCTCTATCACTTCCCGGCACAGTCGGGCCTGCACTGGCATGTCGCCCTGATCCGCCGCCTGCTCGGCAGTTTCGGCGAGCGGATCGTCGGCCTAAAAGATTCTTCCGGGGATATGGATTTCGCGCGCGCGGCCGCCGGCATCGCGCCAAACTTCAAAGTATTTCCTTCTACCGAAGCGGCGCTGCCGCAGGCGCGCTCCGGACCGTTCGCCGGCTGCATCTCGGCGACCGCCAATCTCAATCCCGATCTGTGCGCCCGCGCCTATCGCTCCGGTGACGCCGCAGCGCTTGCCGAAGCGGTCACAATCCGAAAGCTTTTCGACGGCAAGCCGCTCGTCCCCGGCATCAAGGCGCTGCTGGCGCACATTCACGGCGACCCGCAATGGGCGCGCGTCGCACCGCCGCTTTCCGCGTTCCCCGCATCCGACCTCACCGCGGCGGTAGCCGGCTACGATAGCGTCCGCACCAAGGCAGTTGCTTGAGATCGTAGGGTAGGAGAACTAACGGCTACCCGGGTGGCCGGCATAATGACGAGTTCCGAAACATCCGCCTTGTGATCAGCGGGGAAATGCGGGATTTCAATCCGCCCTACCTTATCTGAGGTCTCCGTTGACGGGACGGCGTTACCCCCCTATAAGCCCCGCTCTGTTCACGACAGTCTGTGTTTGACATCTCATGGCCAACACTAAGTCCGCCAAGAAAGCCACGCGTAAGATCGCCCGCCGCACCGTGATCAATAAAGCACGGCGCACGCGCGTGCGCAGCGCGGTGCGCAAGATCGAGGAGGCGATCGCGTCCGGTAATCGCGCCGCCGCGATCGCTGCGATGGCCGAAGCCGAGCCTGCTCTCATTCGCGCGGCAAATCACGGCATTGTCCATCGCAATGCAGCACGCCGCAAAGTTTCGCGGCTGACGCATCGCATCGCCAAGCTCGGCAAATAGATCCGCCATCGCGCACGTCGGCGCGCGGCAATCGCACCTGCAAAGAATTTTGCCGCCGCGAGGAATCGTGGTGGACTGCAATTTTTCTGTTGCAGAATTGTCACTTTCAGCAAGTAAATCAGGCAGAAAGCTGTTCCCGCGGTCCTGCACCTCAAGCTGCGTCGGATTTTTGTTTGGTCCGCATGCTCTACGCGAGGGTGACCCTTCGATTCCGGGCAGAAGAACCGATGCGCGATGAAAGACTTATTGGGGTCAATTCACAGGGAGTTCGATTCAGCCCGGAATCAAGTGTGACAGTTTTTATTTGTTCCGAAGCGTAATTTGCCCAATTTCAAGCGCCGTTCACCCGTCCGCGCATTCTAATTCATCCCGTCGAGTCAATGATTTGCCCTGTCATAATGAATGCGCGGCATCGCGGGCATTTGTGAAAGTCCAATATTGACGCGACTTTTTCACGCTTGCGAGCCGAGAACTTAATGCTAATTTTTAGTTCCCTTCGGTTTCCGGAGGTCTTCAAAAACTGGTCGGGCGGCAACTCATCGACTATGGGTGCGGGAGAGCTATGACCTAATAGTGAGAGCCAATGTTTGGCAGTGGTTACGGCTAAGGCACCGCCATTGTCGGGAGTTCTCAACCAAAAGACCTGCTTATGAACTTGTGGGGCAGCAAGCAAGCAGGGGTCATGAACGGTCACGCGGGATTTTTTCACGATCGTTTTGACCGCCATCGAACTGGGAGCGATGAGACGGGGGCATGATGACGAGCCATAGATTGACAGAAGTGGGCCACAACGCCGAAGGCGGAATGGCTTGGCCAGCAGCAGAGAGTTTGCCGTCGGCGGTCGGCTTGCCTTTGGTATCTTGGCGCGGCGGTCGCATCGTCAACCCTAGCGGCTGAACCCATCAAATTACCTGTCTACTCATCGGCGGCAGTCGGCATTTCCGGAACGCCACAACTTCCACTCTCTTAAAAATGTGCGTTGCGTCCAACGATGTCGGGCATGGTGAGTAGCCCTCACCTGAATTGCTTGGTTGAGACCTCATCTCCGGCGAAAAGAGCGGGCAACATGACGAGCACGGATCAGCAGCGCTGGCACAAGGTAAAGGAGCAGCTGCGCAATCAACTTGGCGAGGATGTATTCTCGAGCTGGTTCGGGCGCATGGAACTCGAAGCCGTGGAGAATGACGCAGTCCGGCTGTCGGTGCCGACGCGATTCCTGCGCACCTGGATTCAATCGCACTATAGCGAGCAAGTGCTCGCCAAGTGGCAGTCCGAGGAGCCAGCCATAATGCGGCTTGAGCTCTCGGTCCGTTCGGCAGCGCTCCGGCCGCTGCCGCAGAAGCCGAAGCCGGCTGAACCTGCAATGCTGTCGCGGGATGCGCGCGAGCTGAACGGTCAGGAGGCGCGCGCCAGCGTGCCGTACATGACAGTGCACGAGGCGCTCGGCGGCTCGCCGCTCGATCCGCGGCTGTCGTTCGAAAGCTTCATTGTCGGCCGCTCCAACACACTGGCACATGCAGCAGCCAAGCAGGTCACAACCAGCCGGCGCGGCGAGCAGCTGATGTTCAACCCGCTCTACATTCACGCCGCGGTGGGCTTGGGCAAAACCCACCTCCTCCAGGCCATCACCTGGGCTGGCAACAACAGCGACCGCAAGGTGCTGTACCTAACCGCCGAGCGCTTCATGTACGGCTTCGTCTCGGCGCTGAAGACGCAGACGACGCTGGCCTTCAAGGAAGCTGTGCGCGCCATCGACGTGCTGGTGATCGACGATCTGCAATTCCTGCAAGGGCGCTCGACCCAGGCTGAGTTCTGCCACACGCTGAATACGCTGATCGATGCCGGCCGTCAGGTGGTGATCGCCAGTGACCGCCCGCCTTCGGACCTCGAAAGCCTCGACGACCGCGTCCGCTCCCGGCTCGCTGGCGGCCTTGTCGTGGAGATAGGTTTGCTCGGCGAGGAGCTGCGACTGGAAATTCTCAAGAGCCGCTGCGCCGCCGCCCGCAGCCATCATCCCGGCTTCGAAGTGCCGCCGCCGGTGCTGGTCTTCGTCGCCAAGTCCGTGACCCATAACGGCCGCGACCTCGAAGGCGCGGTCAACCGCCTCCTCGCTCACTCCAAGCTCTCCGGCCAGCCGGTAACCCTGGAAATGGCCGAACGCGAAATGCGCGACCTGATCCGGCCGGCAGAGCCGAAGCGGGTGCGTATCGAGGACATCCAGAGGGTGGTCGCGCGGCAGTACAATGTGAGCCGCTCGGATTTGTTGTCCTCGCGGCGGACGGCAAATGTGGTGCGGCCGCGACAGGTTGCCATGTATTTGGCCAAGGTGCTGACCTTGCGCTCGCTGCCTGAGATCGGCCGGCGCTTCGGCGGACGCGATCACACCACCGTGCTGCATGCGGTGCGCAAGATCGAAGCTTTGGCCGGCAATGACACCGTGTTTGCCGAGGAAATCGAGGGGCTCAAACGCCAGCTTCAGGACTGATAAACACCGGCTCGGCCTTGCGAAAAGTCGCTTGCCTAGCCACTTTCATTACCCGTCTCGCGAGCGGATTTTGTTATGAAGATCACCGTTGAGCGTTCTGAATTGCTGAAATCACTGGGCCACGTCCACCGCGTGGTCGAGCGGCGCAATACCATTCCGATCCTCGCCAATGTACTCATTCGCGCTGACCGCTCGAAGCTTTCGCTCAAGGCGACCGACCTCGACGTCGAAGTGATCGACACCGTCGCCGCAGAAGTCGGACCAGGCGGATCGACCACGGTGCCGGCGCACATGTTCTTCGATATCGTGCGCAAGCTACCGGAGGGCTCGCAGATCGTCCTGGAATCTTCCGGCGACCGTGCCGCGCTGGCGATCCGCGCTGGGCGCTCGCGCTTCACTTTGCAGACGCTGCCCGAAAGCGACTTCCCCGATCTGGCGCCGGGTGAGATGACGCATAAATTCACTCTCAAGGCCGCCGATCTCAAGCGCCTGATCGACAAGACGCAGTTCGCCATCTCGACCGAGGAAACACGCTACTACCTCAACGGCATCTACCTCCACGCCGCCGCCTCCAACAAGACGCAGACATTGCGCGCGGTGGCGACTGACGGCCACCGCCTAGCGCAGATGGAGCTCGATCTGCCGAAGGGCGCTACCGGCATGCCGGGCATCATCGTGCCACGCAAAACCGTCGCCGAAGTGCAGCGGCTGATGGAGGACAACGAGGCGGAGGTGGCTATCGAGTTGTCGCCCGGCAAGATCCGCTTCACCGTAGGCGACGCGATCCTGACTTCGAAGCTGATCGACGGCACATTTCCCGACTACGCCCGCGTCATCCCGCTCGGCAACGACAAGGAACTCGTGGTCGACAAGAAAGAGTTCGAGGCCGCGGTCGACCGCGTCTCCACCGTGTCGAGCGAACGTGGCCGCGCCGTCAAGCTGTCGGTCACCAGCGGCAAGCTGCTGCTCTCCGTTACCAATCCGGATTCCGGCAGTGCCAACGAGGAACTCGAAGTCGAGTACGAAGCCGACCCGATCGATATCGGTTTCAATTCGCGCTATCTGCTCGACATCGCTGCCCAGATCGAGAGCGAGGCGGCGGTCCTTAAACTCGCCGATCCCGGCTCGCCGACGTTGATCCAGGACAAAGAGTCCAAGGGCGCACTCTACGTGCTGATGCCGATGCGGGTGTGAGGGCGATTGCAGCGGACATTCCGCTTCATGTCCGGCCATAGCCGTTCATAGAACGGCATCGGTTCGCTCGCCTAAGTGCGGGCATCTCGATTTCATCGACGCAGTGCCCGTCTAAGCGGGATGGCCGGGACAAGCCTGGCCACGACGATTAAAAGCGGTTTGCCATGGTCTCCCAAGTTCGTCGTTTGACCCTCAACAATTTCCGCAACTACCACGCCGCTTCGCTGGAAACGGGCGCGAACAGCATCGTACTTGTCGGCCCGAATGGCGCCGGCAAGACCAATCTGATCGAGGCTATTTCATTCTTTGCGCCGGGCCGCGGCTTGCGCCGCGCCACACTCGACGAAGTGGCGTTCGCGGAAGGTGACGGCTCGTGGGCAGTGTCCGCTGAGATCGAAGGCGCACTGGGCCTGGCAACGCTCGGCACCGGCATTGAACGGCCGCTCGATGATGGCTCAGCGACGCTGCGCAAATGCCGGATCGACCGCGAACCGGTCGGCTCAGCGGCGGCGTTCGTCGATCACTTGCGCGTGGTCTGGCTTACACCAGCCATGGACACGCTGTTTTCCGGCGCGCCATCGGAACGAAGGCGCTTTATTGACCGTCTGGCACTCGCGATCGATGCTGAGCATGGCAGCAGGGTCAACGCACTGGAGCGTTCACTGCGCTCGCGCAACCGGCTCCTCGAAGAAACGCGGCCCGACACACATTGGCTCGACGCCGTCGAACATGAAACCGCCGAGCTTGCCGTAGCGGTCGCCGGCCAGCGCGTCGAAACCATGCGCCGGCTCGATGCAGTCCTGGCCAGCCGTAAAGACTCGGCGTTCCCGCCGGCAGAGATCGCGCTCGACGGCTGGATGGAGCAGCTCATCCCCAATCATCCGGCCGCCGAGATCGAGGAACGCTACCGCGCGGTGCTACGCGACAATCGCGCGCGCGATGCCGCGGCTGGGCGCACGCTCGACGGCCCGCACCTCACCGACCTCAAAGTGACCTACGCGGCGAAGGGCACGCCCGCGGCCGACGCATCGACGGGCGAGCAGAAGGCGCTGCTGATTGGGCTCGTGCTGGCGCACGCCCGTCTCATTGCCGCGATGACAGGGTTCGCGCCGCTGTTATTGCTCGATGAGGTCGTGGCGCATCTCGATCCGGCACGGCGCGCGGCCTTGCAGGTGGAACTTTCTCAGCTCGGCGCCCAGGTGTTCATGACCGGCGCCGATCCTGCGCTGTTTGCTGAAACAGACGGCAGCACGCAGCATGTGGAAGTCGCCGCCGGCCGCCTAAAATAACGGCAAATCCTGCCCGTTGCGATTTTGCGGAAGCAGCGGAACAAAAGGAGTGTTGCGTTTGGCAATTGCTGCTCTGCGTCCTCTTGGCACCTCAAGGAACGGATCGCGAGCGTGGCTCTTAGTTCATGACAGGAGAGAACGCTCGTTTGAAGCCAAGGCCAAATAACAAATGCCGGAACAGGCAGAAGATAAAATCGTACGCAATCTAACCGAGGCCCTCGAACGCCTTCACGAGGACCTCGATGCGGTGGAACTTTGGACCGCCGCGCTCGGTTATTTCCAAACCCCGGTGCCGGAATACCGGGCGGTCGATCGTTACGTGCTGCCGGTCAAAGGCGCCGACCGGTTACGGCGCTAATATTTGCCCCGCGTTACGGGCGAAAATCACATCGCAATTCGATCTTCGGAGCCAGCCATTTCAGGGCCGCCGGAGTGGCGAATTTTGGACGCTGAATCCGGCCCCGGATTCGGCCTGCCAAATCCTTGAAAAGCTCCGTTTTGGCAATACCTTAAGGACAACGACTTTATCCTGTACGTAGCCCGGCTTTCGTGTACAAACATGGCTCGATTCTCGACCGCTTTTTTCAAGCGATTCGAAAGCCCATCCGCAAGCACCTGGAAAGCTCTTTGGCATGGCCGAACCCGTCCGCAAACCGGACCCCGTAGCGCCCTCCGATTACGACGCAGAATCGATCAAAGTGCTCAAGGGCCTCGATGCCGTGCGCAAGCGGCCGGGCATGTATATCGGCGATACCGACGACGGCTCCGGCCTGCATCACATGGTCTACGAGGTGGTCGATAACGCCATCGACGAGGCCTTGGGCGGCTTCGCCAAGGAAGTTGTGGTTACGCTGAATCCCGACGGCTCATGCAGCGTGCGCGACGACGGTCGCGGCATCCCGGTCGACATCCACAAGGGCGAAGGGGTGTCGGCGGCCGAGGTTATTATGACCCAGCTCCACGCCGGCGGGAAATTCGACCAGAACGCCTACAAGGTATCCGGCGGCTTGCACGGCGTCGGCGTCTCTGTGGTCAACGCGCTATCGAGCTGGCTCAAGCTCACGATCTGGCGCGATGGCCATGAGCATCAAATGGAGTTCCGTAACGGCGACGCGGTGGCGCCGCTCGCCGTGACCGGCCCGGCCTCCGACAAGCGCGGCACCGAAGTTACATTCCTGCCGTCGAAGAAAACCTTCACCATGACGGAATTCGATTTCGCCACGCTGGAACACCGGCTGCGCGAACTCGCCTTCCTCAATTCCGGCGTCAACATCGTGCTGTCGGACAAGCGTCACGCGGTCGAGAAGCGCGAGGTGTTGCGCTACGACGGCGGCATCGAGGAATTCGTCAAGTATCTGGACCGCAACAAGACTCCGCTCATCCCGCAGCCGATCGTCATGAAGGCCGAGCGCGACGGCATGATCGTCGAATGCGCGCTATGGTGGAACGACGGTTACCACGAGAGCGTGCTGTGCTTCACCAATAACATTCCGCAACGTGACGGCGGGACGCACTTGGCCGGTTTCCGCGGCGCGCTTACCCGCCAGATCACCGGCTATGCGGAATCGAGCGGCGGCGCGCGCAAGGAGAAAGTGGCACTGACTGGCGACGATTGCCGCGAAGGTTTGACGGCCGTGCTGTCGGTCAAGGTGCCCGATCCGAAGTTCTCATCGCAGACCAAGGACAAGCTGGTTTCGTCCGAGGTGCGCCCGGCGGTCGAGGGTGCCATCAATGACATGCTCAAAGCTTGGCTCGAGGAGCATCCTGGCGAAGCCAAGGTCGTCGTCGGCAAAGTGATCCAGGCGGCGGCGGCACGCGAAGCGGCGCGCAAGGCGCGCGAGATGACGCGCAAGAGCGCACTCGGTATCACCTCGCTGCCCGGCAAGCTCGCCGATTGCCAGGAAAAGGATCCCGCCAAATCCGAACTGTTCATCGTCGAGGGCGATTCCGCCGGCGGCTCCGCCAAGCAGGGCCGTAACCGCGAATTCCAGGCTGTGCTGCCGTTGCGCGGCAAAATCCTCAATGTCGAACGCGCCCGCATGGACAAGATGCTGTCGTCAGAGCAGATCGGCACGCTCATTACCGCGCTCGGCACCGGCATCGGCACCGATGAATTCACGGTCGACAAGCTGCGCTATCACAAGATCATCATCATGACCGACGCCGACGTCGACGGCGCCCATATCCGCACCCTGCTGTTGACCTTCTTCTACCGGCAGATGCGCGAGATCATCGACCGCGGTTACCTCTACATCGCCCAGCCGCCGCTCTACAAAGTCGCACGCGGCAAGTCCGAGCAATATCTCAAGGACGAGCACGCACTCGAAAATTACCTGATCGATACTGGCCTCGAAGAGGCGACGCTGCGATTGTCGTCGGGCGAAGTGCGCGCTGGCAACGATCTGCGTCAACTGGTCGAGGACTCGCGTGCGATCCGCAATCTGCTGCGCGGATTACACAGCCGCTACAATCGGCAGGTCGTGGAGCAGGCCGCAATCTTAAGCGTACTTAACAAGGACATTTTTGGCGACCCTGAGAAGGCGATGGCTGCGGTGCCCTATATCGCCCGGCGGCTCGATGCGCTGTCGGACGAGACCGAGCGCGGCTGGCAGGGTCAATTCACGGAAGGGCAAGGCTTCCAGTTCGAACGCACGCTGCGCGGCGTCAAAGAGGTCGCGGCGCTCGACCAGGCGCTGCTTGGCTCCGCAGACGCGCGTAAGCTCGACGAGTTCGCACCATCGCTGCAAAAGGTGTTTCCGCGACCGACGCCACCGGCGGTGCTCAAGCGCAAAGATGAGGAAACACCGATCCACGGACCGGTCAGCCTGTTCGATGCGGTGACTGCAGCCGGGCGAAAGGGCGTGACACTGCAGCGCTACAAAGGCCTCGGCGAGATGAACCCCGGTCAGCTCTGGGAAACCACGCTCGACACCAATGCCCGCTCGCTGCTCTGCGTCAGCGTCAAGGAAATTGACGAAGCCAACACCATCTTCGACGAACTGATGGGCGACAAAGTCGAACCGCGCCGCCTGTTCATCGAGGCCAACGCGTTGACGGCGAGCGTGGACGTCTGACGCGCCTCAAAACAAATCGAAATACTCGTTCTGCTCCCAGGCAGTGACTTCGCCCTCGCCGCTGGCCTCGGCTTTGAAGCGCGCGAATTCGGCTTCCTTCAGGCGGGCGTAATAATCGACGAAGGCTTCGCCGAAAGTTTTGCGAAAGGTCTCACTTGCCCGCAGCGCGGCGAGCGCTTCACCGAGATCCTTCGGTAAAGACTGCGCCTTGGCCTCATAGGGCGTGTCGGCCGACGGTCCCGGATCGCGGTTTTGCGTAATGCCGTCGAGGCCTGAGTAAATCTGCGACGCCATGTAGAGATACGGATTAGCAGCGGGCTCGCCGATGCGATTCTCCAGATGCGTTGCTGGATCGCCGGGCTGGCCGAGCACACGCACCATTACGCCGCGATTGTCGCGGGCCCAGATCGCGCGGTCCGGCGCCAGCGCATAAGTGCGGTAGCGCTTGTAGCCGTTCGCGGTCGGCGTGGTGAACGCGGCCGCCGCGTGCGCGTGCGCCAACAGGCCGCCGAGAAAATTCAGGCCGAGTGCGGAAAGCCCTTCGCGCGTGTTGCCGGCAAAAGCATTGCCGCCGCCTTTGCGCGAGATCAGCGATTGATGCAGATGCCAGCCGCAGGCAAACAGATTGGGCAGCGCCGGCCGGCACATGAAACTGGCGAGCAGGCCGTGCCGTCGCGCGATCTGCTTCACCGCGGCACGAAACAAAATCATGGTGTCGGCGGCTTCGAGACCGGCTTGCGGCCGGAAAGTGAATTCGCATTGGCTCGGCCCGAGCTCGACCTCAAGCGAGCGCAGCGGCAAGCCGAGTGCGATGACGCCGCGCCGGATCGGCTCCAGCGCCGCGTCGATCTGGTCGTAGCGGCTCTCGGTCAAATACTGGTAGCCCTGATTGAGCAGACTCACCTCGGGCGCGCGCGGCGGCCAGGTAGCGTCTTCAGCCGCGAGACGCGGATTCTCCAGCTTGAACAGATGAAATTCGACTTCGAGCCCGGCACGGTAATCGAAGCCGGCGTTTTTCAGCCGCGTGAGCGCATCGCGCAATTGCTGCCGCGTCGAGAACGGCACCGGCTTGCCGTTGGTGAAATAGATGTCGCACAGCAGCCAGCCGGTATTTTTGGCCCATGGCAGCACGCGGAAGGTCGCCGGGTCCGGCACCATGACAAAATCGGCGGCGCCCTGCATTTCCGCCATGCCAAAGCCGCCGCCGGGCGTAAAAACCGGAAACGCCGTCTTGTGCGCGGTGTCCTTGGCGAGCAGCGTCGTCGTCATGGTGACGCCGCTGCGCATCAGCGCAGGCGCGTCAGCGGCGATCACGGTCTTGCCACGCAGCACGCCGTGCTGGTCGGCGAACGAGAAGCGGACGAGTTCGAGTTTATGTTTTTTGATGGCCCGCGCGACCTCGTTCGCGGCGCGCACCTGCCCGGCGGTCCAAAGCCCGTGCAGCTCGACGAAATTCTTCGTCACCGGACGCCGGGCCATTCGCTCAGTGCCCGTTGGTCCAACTCTTGGTCGATTGTCGTGCCGCGTCGGTGCGCTGCCAATAACCCTGCCAGTCGCTGGCCGGGCCGATGCCGTCGACGCAGGCCGGCCCGGTGATGGTCCTGGCCGCTGCGGCATCGAGCACCATCATCGGCCGCTCGCCCTTGCCGGATTGATCGAGCGCCGCGCGGAGCAGCCGCCGATAGGCGCTGATCGCCTTGTCGGAGGTGCCGAGATGCTCCTGGGTACGATCCTGAATCGCGCCCATCGACTCGCAGGCCCATTGATCGTGCACGTTGATGTCGGTGCCCATACCGGTATAGGTCGCGTGTTCCTGCTCGTGGGCATCGAAGCCGTAATCGTTGTGCTTGTTCTTGCGCGGCACGTAATCCGGCAATTCGTAAAGTTCGAGCCGCTGCCGGCGCATCTCGTCCTTGTTCACCGGCGCACCGAACGAGGTGAAGATCGCGTACCAATAGTGCCTCACGTCGTCGATCGGAACGTGCCATTGCGAGATCGTCATCTCGCGGCTCATCGGAATGATGAAGGCATTGGGGAAGATCAGATTGGTGACGCGCACATGAGCCTTGCCGTCGCCGATCTCGCGCAGCGTGGCGAGGCGAAAACCGTAATCGGTCGGCTCGATCTCGATGCAGCGGGCGCGGAAACTCGCGCATGATTTTTGTCATCGGCATGTCGGAGTCTTTGGACGTGTCGCGAAACATCCGGCCGTAGCCCTTGTCCGGATCCTCGTCCTCGAAGAAGCGATGCAGGAACGAGGTGTGCGCCGGATCGATGCCGACCTCGAGCGATTGCAGCCAGTTGCAATCGATCATGCCCTTGAACGCAAAGGTGTGCGTGTCGGGCGCGACGAAGCAGTCGAACTGCGGAAAGGCCGGCGGCTCGCCGGGGCCGAGATAGGCCCACAGGATGCCGCTCCTCTCCACCACCGGATAGGACTTCTGCTTGATGTTTGACGGCAGAGTTGCTGTCGTCGGGCTCGGCCGGCGTCTGCAGGCACTTGCCCTGTACGTCGAACAGCCAGCCGTGAAAGGCGCAGCGCAGGCCGCCGTCTTCGAGCCGGCCGATAGGCCAGATCGGTGCCGCGATGCGGGCAGTGCCGGCCGATCAACCCGTAGCGGCCCTTGTCGTCCTTGAAGGCGACAAGATCCTCGCCGAGAAGCCGCACCGGCTTCACCGGCCGATTGCCAGCAAGCTCATCCACCAGCGCCGCCGGCTGCCAATAGCGCCGCATCAGGCTGCCGGCGGGCGTGCCGGGCGTAGTGCGGGTGATGAGATCGTTCTGTTCCGCGCTGAGCATTGCGGCTCCTCGCCTGGAAAGGCTCAGCATATCTATCAATGCCCTGGCAGCACCAGAACCTTCGGGCTTCGCCGGCAGCGTCGCTTTCGACACCACGAACGACGGGATGTCCGCCTGCTCGACCGGCCACTGCTGGCGCGCACGGTCGAGGAAGCGAGCCAAGGTGAACTCGATTGAAGAAATGCATCGGGATGATGATCTGCGGCTTCAGCGCGGTCAGCACCTCCATCATGCCGTCGAGGTCGAGCGTCAGATTACCGTCGACCGGTGCCATGACCACGTCGGGGCGGCCGATCTCGTCGAGCTGCTGCTGCGTCAGCGTGTGATGCAAATGGCCGAGATGGGCAATACAAAGGTTAGCCATCTCGAAAATGAAGATCGAATTGCCGTAGCGCTCGGTGCCGCCAGCCCAGTTGCGGATATTGGTCGGCACGTTGCGCACCCGCACGTCTTTATATTTCACATCCCAGTTTGCCGGTTCGTCTTCGCTCGGCCCCCAGCCGCGCAGCACGTATTTGATCGCCGGATCGGGATTATCGGTGTAGTGCGTTTCGTGCGCGTGGTTCATGGTGGCGATGTCGGGCAAGACGGGCGGCCGCACAAAATCGTTGTAGTCAGTCGCGATACGCACAAGCTGCGGGCTTTCGATCAAAAACGTGGCGTGACCGACATAGGTGATGCGCACATGGTCGGCATCGAGTGCCGCGACATCGAATGACGCGGGCACGATGCGCGGCCGATTGGCGGCGACCAAACCGGGACAGCTTTGCGTCACTTCCGGCGACCCGGTGTCCGGCGGCTTCGCCGCCTGCGCCGACGCCTGTGAGGAAATCAAGGCCGCCTGCGCAGCGACCGCGATCAAACCAAGAAGCCGGTGGAACATCGTCATGTTCATCCATGGCGGCGCATCACGGGCGCCATACATAGGTCCAATCGGTCTGCAAAAGTCTGCCGGCAACCGCGGCGACCATATCACTGCTTGGATCACCGCCTTAAGACATGCGGAGTCATCGCGGCTATGCTTATTCGACCCGGCATCATTTTTGCGATTATCTGGATCGGCTGGTTGCTGAGCTGGATGATCGCGGCATTCTGGACAAGCCCGACCCAGAAGCGTGTAGCTACCTGGGATGTGTGGCTGTCACGCGTCTTGCTTCTGGTTGGGGCCGCGCTGCTGTTTCACTCGACCCGCCGCCTGTTGCGCGAACCGATGCTCTGGCATGTCGGTTACCACGGCGGCTACGCGCTGGCGGGCGTGGCCTTCATGGGCATTCTGTTCACTTGGTGGGCCCGCATCCACCTCGGCCGCCTGTGGTCAGGTACGATCACGCTTAAACAGGATCATCATGTAGTCGACACCGGGCCGTATGCGCTGGTGCGGCACCCGATCTACACCGGATTGATCTTGTCGATTCTTGCCACGGCGGCCGCGCAGGCCACATTCACCGGCTTATTGGGAGCCGTCGCGATTGTAATCGGTCTTTGGATCAAGGCACGGGCCGAGGAACGGCTGCTGACGACCGAACTTGGCGCCGACGCCTACGGCGACTATCGCCGACGCGTACCGATGCTCGTGCCGCTTGGGCCGCGCTAAAGCTTTTCGCTTTCAGTGCCCTTCGGTGATCAGGCCGCGCGCGGTGACGACGACCCACTGGCCATCCTGCCGTTTGACCGCATCAACCTGGCCGAGGCCGGGCAGTACGCTGCCGGGGGTGACCAGAAACTCGCCGCCGTAACGGCTTGCGACCAAAGCGCGGTCGCCATGCACATCCTCCAACACCCAATCTTCGAGCAGGCGATCGGTGAGCTTTTGCTTGGGTGGGCGCCGCCGGAGCGCCGGGCGCGGGCGATGGGATCGAACCGGTCGTTTCCGGCGTCGCGGTATTTAGCTCGATTGAGCCGATCCACGGTGTCGGCAATATGCGCGAGCTGCGCCGGGTCGGTCTGCGCGTGTTCGACGCGCGCGAGGCGATCGGAGAGCGCGGCGAATTGCGCGTTGGCATTGTGGGACGAACTGTCGAGCGACGACTTCACCGCATTGAGCTCGGCGAGTTCGGACTTCAACGCTTTCAAGATGCTGTTCGCTTCCACCGTATCGGCGCTCGGCTCGACGGACGCCGCCATTAGCCCGCCAATCCCCGACGCCGTTAGCGATCCGGTGATTGAGCCGACCGCCGCTGCGATTGCCACACTCGCGGCGAGGATTAAAAAACGCGATGAGCGTGTTGGCGCAGCAGACGCTTGAGTCGCGCCAGCCTCCCCGTCACTCCGTCCCGGCTTGCGCGGTTTCATGGGGCGGCATGTCGGCGTCGACGAACATGACGGACTCGTCCCCGATGCCGGAGTCGGCATCGAGACTTGGCCCGGCATTGAGACTTCGGCGACCAGACGACCGGCAATTTATGATCGCCGCTGCCGGTTTCGCTCAGTTCCGGTTTGGCCGCCTTGTTTTCGGGGTTTTCGTCGCCCTGGCCTTCGCCGGTGCTCTCGTCCATGTCGGGATCCTCCGCTGTGCGGTTGATCCGTCGTTAACGAATTATCGTTAGCAATTGGTTACCGGGGCCCTCCGCAGCCCGCGGCACGAGCGAAGGAACTCGCGGCCGATAATTTTCAATCCATCAGCCCGTTATCCCGCGCCAAATCCTTGAGCGAAACCTCCGGCCGCGCGCCGAGGTGCTGGATCACTTCGCCGGCGGCGAGGGCTCCGAGCCGGCCGCAGGTGCGATCATCGGCGCCGCGGGCGAGGCCGGACAAGAATCCGGCGGCGAACAGATCGCCGGCGCCGGTGGTATCGACCACGCGTTCGACCGGAAACGCCGGCACCGCTTCGATGCTGTCGCCGCCGATCACCAGGCAGCCTTTTTCGCTGCGGGTGACCACGGCGACGTCGATATCACCGCGCAGCGCCTTGATCGCCGAATCGAAATCGGAAGTCTGATAGAGGCTCTGCAATTCAGCCTCGTTGGCAAAGATCAGATCGACGGTGCCCGACCGCATCAATTGCAAGAACTCGTCGCGCCAGCGATCGACGCAGAACGCGTCCGATAGCGACAGCGCCACCTTGCGCTCGGCCTGGTGCGCGACCTTCGCCGCCTTGAGAAACGCGTCCTTGGCGTTCTTCGGATCCCACAAATAGCCTTCGAGATAAACGATCGCGCTCGACGCGATCATGCTTTCGTCGATGTCGGCGGGATGCAGGTCCTGCGCGGCGCCGAGAAACGTGTTCATGGTGCGCTCGCCGTCCGGCGTCACCAGAACGTAGCAGCGTCCGGTCGAGGGGCCCTCCGGTGCCGGCGGCGTCGTGAACGCTACGCCGGCGGCGCGGATATCATGCGAGAAGGCGCGTCCGAGATCGTCGCTCCTGACCCTACCCACAAAGGCGCCGCGGCCGCCAAGGCTCGACAACCCGACAATGGTATTGGCGGCCGAACCGCCGGAGACTTCGACGGCAGGACCCATAGCGTCGTAGATCGCCTGGGCGCGCGCCTCGTCGATCAGCGCCATGCCGCCTTTGTTCATGCCCTGCTTGAGCAAAAAGTCGTCCTCGGCGCGGGCGATTACGTCAACAATGGCATTGCCGATGCCGAGAACGTCATAACGGGCGGGGGCCATGAGAGACTCGCAATGGATGAGTGGACGCGGAAGCGGCGCGACTATAGCTGGCGGGCCTTGCGGGGCAAGCGTGCGTAATGGCATTTAGCGCGCCAGCGGCGCGGAGATGACTGATGGCGTTCAAGGAACTGGTGTTCTCAGGGGTGCAGCCCACCGGCAACCTTCACCTCGGCAACTATCTCGGCGCCATCAAGCGCTTCGCCGAGCTGCAAAGCCGCTACGAATGCATCTATTGCGTGGTCGATCTGCATGCCATCACGGTGTGGCAGGATCCCGCGGAATTGCCCAAGGCAATCCGCGAAGTCACTGCCGCCTTCATTGCCTGTGGGATCGATCCCAAGAAGCATATCGTATTCAACCAGAGCCAAGTCGCCGAGCACGCCGAGCTCGCCTGGGTGTTCAACTGCGTCGCCCGCCTCGGCTGGCTCAACCGCATGACGCAATTCAAGGAGAAGGCCGGCAAGGACCGCGAGAATGCGTCGGTCGGCCTTTACGCGTATCCGACACTGATGGCGGCCGACATTCTGGTCTATCGCGCCACCCACGTTCCGGTCGGCGAGGATCAGAAGCAGCACCTTGAGCTGTCGCGCGACGTCGCGCAGAAATTCAACAACGACTTCGGCGAATCTATCCGCACGCACGGATTCGGCGACGCGTTCTTTCCGCTGCCGGAGCCGGTCATCACCGGCGAGGCAACACGCGTCATGTCGCTGCGCGACGGCACAAAGAAAATGTCGAAGTCTGATGCCTCCGACCAGTCGCGCATCAATCTCACCGACGACGCCGACGCCATCGCGCAAAAGGTCCGCCGCGCCAAGACCGATCCGGAGCCGCTGCCGAGCGAGGAAAAGGGTCTGGAAACACGCCCGGAGGCCGATAACCTGGTCGGCATCTATGCGGCGCTTGCCGATGCCACTCGCGCCGCGGTGCTCCAGCAATTCGGCAACGCGCAGTTCTCGACCTTCAAGAACGCACTGACTGAACTCGCGGTCGCCAAACTGAGTCCGATCAATTCGGAGATGAAGCGGCTCCTCGCCGATCCGGCGTCGATCGACGCCGTGCTCAAGGATGGCTCCGCGCGCGCGCAAAAGCTCGCCGGCGAGACCATGAAAGCAGTGAAGGATATCGTCGGATTTGTCCGGTCGTAATTTCCGTCATCCTGAGGCGCGAGCGCAGCGAGCCTCGAAGGATGAACGACCCGGCCGCTGCCCTTCGAGGGCCGCTTTGCGGCCGCCTCAGGGCGACGGATCACCGGCCCTTGAACTTCCAACGAAATTTGCCACGTATTAGTAGTGAAATTTCGTATATAACGGCGCAAACCGCCGGAGGACTTCATGTTCATCCAAACCGAAGCAACGCCGAACCCCGCGACCCTGAAATTCCTGCCCGGACGGCCGGTGCTTGAAACCGGCACGCTCGATATGCGCGATGCCGCGCAGGCTGCGCAATCGCCCCTGGCCGAGCGGCTGTTTGGCATCGATGGCGTCAACGGCGTGTTCTTCGGTTCCGATTTCATCACCGTGACCAAGAACGCGGGCGAATGGCAGCAGCTCAAGCCGATGATCCTCGGCGCCATCATGGAGCATTTCATGTCCGGCGCGCCCCTGGTCAACACAGGCAGCACCGCGGCGGGCGACGGCGACGGCGACGTTTTTCGACTCCGCCGACGCCGAAACCGTCGCCACGATCAAAGACCTGATCGAGACGCGGGTGCGGCCCGCCGTGGCCAATGACGGCGGCGATATCACGTTCAAAGGTTTCAAGGACGGCGTCGTCTATCTCAACATGAAGGGCTCTTGCGCGGGCTGTCCGTCCTCTACCGCGACGCTGCAACACGGCATCCAAAATCTGCTGCGCCATTACGTGCCGGACGTCACTGAAGTCCGACCGGTCTGAGCACAGCCGTCGGGCGGCGGCACGCTTCCGTGTAGCGGTCACACATGACTTTTTGTCTGTGACTTGGCTCAGTACGACTTCAGTTTTCATGGCATAACTGCGCCGATGCGCGTGCTCGCCATTGATACTGCGCTCGGGGCCTGTTCCGCGGCCGTGCTCGACACGGAGCTGGGCGGCATTATCGCCAGTGAAAGCCTGCCGATGCTGCGCGGCCACGCCGAAGCGTTGATCCCCCTGCTCGATCGGCTGACCGACGCGATGGGTTCGCCATTGCATCATATCGACCGCATCGTGGTGACGACCGGACCGGGCAGCTTCACCGGCTTGCGGGTCGGCATCGCCGCCGCGCGCGGCATCGCGCTTGCCGCCAACAAGCCGGCGGTCGGTGTCTCGACTTTGCTTGCCTACGCGGCGCCGCATCTGGCCGATGACGAAACAGCGCCCGTCGTTGCGGCGATCGATGCGCGGCACGGCCACGTTTATCTGCAGACCTTTGCGCCGGGCGGCCGCACCGCCATCGCGCCAAAACTTGCACCGTTGAGCGAAGCGGTGCGCGCCGCAGCCGAAGCGCCGGCGCGCATTGTTGGTAACGCTGCGCAAGCGGTGGCCGACGGTCTCGCCGCAATCGGTTCGCTGCCTCTGGTCATCGATGCGCGTGCCGCACCCGATATTGCCTGGGTCGCCACCACCGGGGCCGCACTTGCGACAGACCAGGCGCCACCAAAACCGCTATATCTGCGTGCGGCAGACGCTCAGCCCCAGCATGCCGCGCAACTGCCGCGCCGATGATCGGGCTGATCTCGCGCCTGCTCAGTCGCGCCGCGCCGGCGCTTTCCGAAGCGCGCCCGTCGGACGCCGCCACCATCGCCGAACTGCACAAAACTTCGTTTCAGCGCGGCTGGGGCGAGGACGAAGTTTACGGCCTGTTGATCGACAAAAATGTCGTCGCCCACCGCGCCACGATCGGCCAGACAATGGCCGGCTTCATCCTGGCGCGGCTCGCCGCGGGCGAAGCGGAAATTCTGTCGATCGCCATCGCGCCGAAATATCGCGGGCGTCGACTCGCCCGACCGCTGCTCGATCTTAATTTGCGACGGCTTGCCGGGCTCGGTGCCCGTACTGTGTTTCTCGAGGTTGACGAACATAATGCGCCGGCCCGTGCGCTGTATCGCCGCGCCGGATTCTCCAACGTGGGACAGCGCAAAAGCTATTATCAAAGCGGCGCCTCGGCGCTGGTGCTGCGCCGCGATCTATAAACGGGTGGCAACGGAGGATGGCCATGAAACCAACGGGAATAATGCGTGTCGCGCTCACTGTTGCGCTGACAACCGTCGCGCTTACGGTGGGCTTTGCCCGAAATATTGCCCGTGCCGACGACGCGTATCCCAACCGTCCGATAAAGATGCTGGTCGGTTTCGGCGCTGGCGGCAGCACTGACGTCGCCGCTCGCATCGTGGCGCAGAAGATGTCGGAAATCCTCGGCCAGACGGTCCTGGTCGAGAACCGCACTGGCGCCAGTGGACTCCTTGCGGCCGAAGACGTGGCGAAATCACCGCCCGACGGCTACACGCTGATGATGGCGAGCCAGACCGTGCTCGCGGTGGCACCGCGGCTTTATCGCAAGGCGACGGTCGATCCGATCAAAGATTTTGCCGCGATATCGTATTGCGGAGCCTCGCCTCTGGTGCTGGTGGTCAATCCGTCATTCCCGGCGCATACGACCGCCGAGATGATCGCCATGGCCAAGGCCGATCCGGGCAAGATCATTTTCGGCACCGGCGGCGTCGGCACCACGCCGCACATCGCGTCAGAATTGTTCCAATATGTCGCCGGCATCAAGATGACGCACGTGCCCTATCGCGGCGAGGCCGGCGCGATCAACGATCTCGTCGCCGGACAGATCCCGGCGATGTTCGCCAACCTGTCCGCCATCACTGGCCAGCTCAAAGCCGGCACTGTGCGGGCGCTTGCCGTGACCAGTCCGCAACGCGCGCCGACCGAGCCTGACATCCCGACGGTAGCGGAAACGCTGCCCGGCTTCGCCGCCGAAACCTGGTTCGGCCTGATCGCGGCGGCCGGAACGCCGCACGACGTTGTCATCAAGCTCAACGCCGCGGCGCAGCGCGCACTTGCCGATGACGACACCAAAAAGCGTTACGCCGACCTCGGCATGACCAACGGCGGCAGTACACCCGAGCAGCTAGATGTCTATATCAAGTCCGAGAGCATCAAGTGGTCGAAGGTCATCCAAGATGCCAACATTCAACCAATGGACTAGCGTTTCTTTTTCTCGGGAATCCGGGTAAGACCATAAGGGCTGACAGTGGCGCCGGACGGCGAGAAATAGTTTTGTTTTCATAAGGACTTAGGATCGACCATCCCCGGCATGACGGAAGCGCGCAAGCTCTACGTAAAATCGTTCGGCTGCCAGATGAACGTCTACGACGCGCAGCGTATGGCGGACACTTTGGCGCCCGAGGGTTACGTCGAGACAGCGACCGTTGACGATGCCGATCTCGTCATCCTCAACACCTGCAACATCCGCGAGAAGGCGGCCGAGAAGGTCTATTCCGAGCTCGGCCGTGTGCGCCGCCTGAAAGAAGCGGCCGCCGCCGCCGGGCGCCGCATCACCATCGCGGTTGCCGGCTGCGTCGCACAGGCTGAAGGCGAAGAGATTCTTCGCCGCGCACCAGCCGTGGATCTCGTGGTGGGGCCGCAAAGCTATCACCGCCTGCCGGATTTGCTCGCGCGCGCGAAGCGCGGCGTCAAGGCGATCGACACCGAGTTTCCGGTTGACGACAAATTCAACCATCTCGCCGCGCCAAGCATGTCGGCAATGCAGGCGCGCGGCACTTCCGCCTTCGTCACCGTGCAGGAAGGTTGCGACAAGTTCTGCACGTTCTGTGTCGTGCCTTATACGCGCGGCATGGAGACCTCGCGGCCGGTATCGATGATCATTGCCGAGATCGAGCGCCTGGCCGGCGCGGGCGTTCGCGAAGTCACGCTGATCGGCCAGAACGTCAACGCCTATCACGGCGAGGGCGCGGATGGGCGGCCGCAATCCCTGGCGCGGCTGCTTGCGCGCCTCGCCGAAATTCCTGGCATCGATCGGCTGCGCTACACCACGAGCCATCCATGCGACATGGACGACGAACTGATCGCGGCGCATCGCGATCTGCCGCGGCTAATGCCGCAACTGCATCTGCCGGTGCAATCCGGCTCCGATCGCGTACTGGCCGCCATGAACCGCCGCCACACTCGCGCCGATTATCTCTACATCGTCGAGCGATTGCACCGCGCGCGGCCTGACATGACGCTGACCAGCGATTTCATCGTCGGCTTTCCGGGAGAGACCGAGGACGACTTTGCCGCGACGCTCTCGCTGATCGGCGCGGTCGGCTTTTCGGGCGCCTACTCGTTCAAATATTCGCCGCGGCCAGGCACGCCCGGCGCCGACATGGGCGATCAGGTGGCGGAAGACTTAAAGTCGGAACGCCTCGCACGCCTGCAAGACGCCATCGACCGCAGCCAGGCGGCGTTCAACCGCCGTTGCATCGGCCGCACCTTCGATGTGCTTTTCGAGCGCGAAGGCCGCCGTCCCGGCCACCTCACCGGCCGCTCGCCTTATCTTCAGCCGGTGCAGGTCACAGCGCCGTCATCGCTGATCGGCACCATCGCAGCAGTCACCATCACTGAAATGCCCGGTAACAGCCTGTTCGGCGTGCTCACGCAAAATCCCAGACAACAACCAGCGCAGCAGTCGGCTATGGCCGGCTCAGGAGCCTGAATTGCGAACACCCGGAACGGAGGAGTCGCTCGTCGTCGCACAGAACAATGCGACCCAGATCTCGCTCACATTCGACGACAACCGGCTCGCCTCGGTGTTGTTCGGGCAATACGGCCAGAACCTCGCACTGATCGAACGCAAGCTCGGTGTTGCCGCCAGTTCGCGCGGCAACCATGTCACAATCGATGGCACGCGTGACGCTTGCGAACTGGCACGCCGCGTCCTCGAAGGTCTTTATGAGCGGCTCAAGCGCGGCGACGAACTGGTGCAGGGCGATGTCGACGGCGCGGTCCGGCTGGCGCTGTCGCAAGGTTCGCTGTTCGATTTCGATCCCGCTTCGGCCCGCGAGAATTTCGAAGAAATCAATCTGCGCAAGCGCCGCGTCCGTGCCCGCACTCAGGCGCAAGATGCTTACGTCCGCGCGCTCAAGCGTCATCCGCTGGTGTTTTCGACCGGCCCCGCCGGCACCGGCAAGACTTGGCTTGCGGTGGCGCATGCGGTGCAGCTGTTTGAACGCAAGGACGTCGATCGCATCGTGTTGTCGCGGCCGGCGGTCGAAGCCGGCGAGCGGCTCGGGTTTCTGCCTGGCGACATGCGCGAAAAAGTCGATCCCTATCTGCGGCCGATCTACGACGCGCTGTACGACCTGATGGACGCGCGCATCGTCGAGCGCGCGATGCAATCCGGCGAGATCGAGATTGCGCCGCTGGCATTCATGCGTGGCCGCACGCTCGCGAATGCCGCCGTGATTCTCGACGAGGCGCAAAACACCACCGCGATGCAGATGAAGATGCTGCTGACCCGGCTCGGCGAGAACAGCCGCATGGTGGTTACGGGAGATCCAAGTCAGGTCGATTTGCCGTCCGGTCAAACCTCTGGCCTCGCCGACGCGGTGCGGCTGCTCGAAGGCATCGAGGGCATCGCCCACGTCACATTCACCTCCGCCGACGTGATCCGCCACGAACTCGTTGCGCGCATTGTCGATGCTTACGACCGTGCCTCGGCGAAGAAGCGCGAGCGGCCGGAATGACGCCGGCGCCGCGGGCAACGCGGGGCAAGCTCAAGATCGATGTGCTCGTCGATTCCGGCCTGTGGACGGAACCCGGCAAAATGCGCTCCGTGGTGCGGCGGGCTATCGCCCAAGCGGCCACCACGCAGTCAACAAGCGGGTCCGAGCTTGCTATCGTGCTGACCGATGATTCGGCGATCCGCCAGCTCAACCGTTTGTGGCGCGGCATCGACGCGCCCACCAATGTGTTGTCGTTCCCGGCCGCAGCCACCCAGGTGGCCGACGAACCGGCACATCTTGGCGACATTGTCCTTGCCTACCAGACCATTGCGCGGGAGGCCCGCGCCGAACGCAAGCCTTTGGTGCATCATGTTGCCCACCTCACAGTGCATGGCTACCTGCATCTTATGGGCTACAACCACGACCGCGACGACGATGCCGAGGTCATGGAACAGGCCGAGCGCGAAATCCTGCGCTGCCTCGCTATTCCCGATCCGTACCGGCAAGGTACGACAAAAGGCGCGACAAAAAGACCGATGTCGAAGACCGCGCCAAAGCGTGGCAAGACGGCCTGAACCTTGCCACGACGTTGGACATTGAATTGAGGCCTTGATCGCAGCCCATGTCACAAGCCCCGACGCACGATGACGACAAGGAGCACCGCGGCCTGCCCATGGTGGTCGATCGGCCGGTCGAGCCCAGCGATGACGGCTGGCTGACGCGCGTCATGCGCATCCTGTTCGGCTGGAAAGCCGCGGCAACCCGCGCCGATCTCGAGCAGGTATTGACCGCCGATCAGCCGGAGTCCGGTTTTTCGCCCGAAGAAGCCGCGTTGCTGAAAAACATTCTCGGCCTTCGCGAATGCCGGATCGAAAGCGTGATGGTGCCGCGCGCCGACATCGTTGCTGTGCAGCAGGACATCGCGCTCGGCGAACTGATGCGGGTATTCGAGTTCGCCAGCCACTCGCGGCTCGCGGTCTATAACGATACGCTCGATGATCCGACCGGCATGATCCATATCCGCGACCTGATTGCGTTCGTGGCGGCGCGGGCGACGCCGGATGCCGCTGCGGGGCAGCACGACACGATACAAGGCGCCGATCTCGACCTCGCCAAAGTCGATCTGGCCCTACCGCTGACGTCTGCCAAGATTGTCCGTGAAATCCTGTACGCGCCGCCATCGATGCCGGCGCTTGACCTGCTCGCCAAAATGCAGGCGACGCGCATTCATCTCGCACTCATCATCGACGAATACGGCGGTACCGACGGATTGGTGTCGATGGAAGATCTGGTCGAGCTTATCGTCGGCGATATAGCCGACGAACATGACGAGGCCGAGATGCCGGCCATGATGCGTCAGGGCGACGGTTCATATCTCGTCAACGGCCGCGCCACCCTCAGCGAGGTTCGCGCGGCGCTCGGCGACGAATTCGACATTGGAGAAGCTGCACAAGAGGTCGATACGCTCGGCGGCTATCTGGTCATGAAGGCGGGCCATGTGCCGGTGCGCGGCGAATTGGTGCGCGGACCGGATCCGTTCGAAGCCGAAGTGCTCGATGCCGATCCGCGCCGCGTCAAGCGCGTACGGATTTATCGCCGCAAGGAATTGCGCGGCGGCACGGCGCGTGAACTGCCCGCGTCCGCAAAGCCGGCGCCGCGCCCGACGCCGCCGCATGACGAACCAGTCCGGTCAAGCCCGAACCGCACGCCGTGAAGCCGAAGGCGCTGTTCAATGCCATCGTGCTGTCATGGGGGTGGCGGCGTTGCCTGATCGCATTCGTGGCCGGTGCACTTTCTGCACTGGCGATGGCACCGTTCAATGCGTGGCCAGTTTTGTTTCTGACGTTTCCGGCGCTGGTCTGGCTGATCGACGGTTCGGGCGGAGTCGCAGTGGCGGCATGGACCGGTTGGTGGTTCGGTTTTGGCTATTTCGTCGCCGGGCTTTATTGGATCGGCTACGCGTTTCTGGTCGACGCGCCGACCTTCGGGTGGATGCTGCCGTTCGCGGTGCTGGGCCTGCCGGCGGTGTGCGCCTTCTACACGGCGGTCGGCGTCGCGGCGTCGCGCCTTTTGTGGACGCGAGGCGCACTGCGGATTCTCGCTTTGGCGGTGGCGCTGACTGCAACGGAATATTTGCGCGGGCACCTTTTCACCGGCTTTCCCTGGAATGCATTCGGCTATGCGATCGCCGCTCCCTTGCCGCTGGCGCAAAGCGCCTCCCTGGTCGGGCTTTGGGGCATGACCTTCATTGTCATCGTCATCTTCGCAACTCCGGCAACGCTGGCCGACGACCTCGCCGACACACCGCGGCCGTTGATGCCACTGTTGATCGGCATTGCCGCGCTGATCGGCCTTGCCGGCTATGGCGCTTCGCGTTTGCACCGCAACCCGACCCGGCTCGTCGACAAGGTGCATCTACGCATCATGCAGCCGAACCTGCAGCAGGATGTTCGCTTCAATTATGCGGCGCGGCAGCAGGTGATGAATCGCTACGTCGCACTGTCCAACCAAGTTGCCGGACCGAACGCGGCCGGCATGAAAGACGTAACGCATCTGATCTGGCCAGAATCGCCGTTTCCGTTCTTCCTGACGCGCGAGCCCGATGCGCTGGCGCAGATCACGCAGTTGTTGCCGGAAGGCGCAGAGCTGATCACCGGCGCGGTGCGCGTCGCCGAGCCGTACAATCCCGCCGCCCCCGCGGCCTTTAATTCGATCTATGTCATCGATCACTCCGGCTCGATCCTGGCGCTCTACGACAAAGTGCATCTCGTGCCATTCGGCGAGTATCTGCCGTTCAGATCGCTTCTTGAGCGTCTGGGAATGGAGGTGGTGACGAAACAGATCGGCGGATTCCAGGGTGGTGACCGTCGTCGCCTCATCACCATTCCGGGCACGCCGCCGGTGTTACCGCTGATCTGCTACGAGATCATTTTTCCAAACGCAATCGTGCCGGCGGGCGCGCGGCCTGGCTGGATCGTCAATGTCACCAATGACGGCTGGTTTGGAATCTCGACCGGCCCGTACCAGCATTTTCAGCAGGCGCGTATAAGCGCCATCGAGGAAGGCCTGCCGCTGGTGCGCGCCGCCAATACCGGAATTTCCGCTGTCGTCGATCCGGTCGGACGGATCGTCGATTCATTGCCGCTCGGCGAGGAAGGCGTGGTCGATGCCCCGCTGCCGCGAGCGATCCGTGCGCCGCTCTATGCCCGTGCCGGCGACATTCCGGCTGCGATGATGGTCGCGATTGCGCTGATCCTCGTGCTCCGTCGACGCCTGCGCACCGGACACTTAAACTTTTAGCTTCTTCTCTGCCGTGAAAATTTAGACTAACGGCGACTGGTACGGCGGTGGGGCGGACAACCAACGGCACACTGTTATAACGACCTTTGATATTTACGAATGAGCCTACGCAACCGTCGCGGGTAGATCGCCTAGCGCGAGCCGAGCGGAAAATACGGGGTCCTCTGATTTGCGAATGATCTAATGCCGAACAATCAGGATCGGGGCAGTATGCCAATTGGTATCATTTGTGACAGATTTGAAATCGGCACCCATTACGGTAGATAGGGGTCACATAGGAGTTCATTATCATGATCGCCAAGAAGGCTCCGAACCCGGTCGACAAGCACGTCGGCAGCCGCGTCCGCATGCGCCGCATGATGCTGGCGATGAGCCAGGAAAAGCTTGGCGATGCTCTGGGCCTGACCTTCCAGCAGGTGCAAAAGTACGAGAAGGGCACCAACCGTATCGGTGCCAGCCGGCTGTCGCAGATTGCGCACATCCTTCAGGTGCAGGTTTCATTCTTCTTCGAAGGCGCACCCACCATCGGGACGGGCTTGCGTCAGGAAGGATTCGCGGAAGCCGCTTCGCCGGCCTATGTGTCGGACTTCCTCGCCACTTCGGACGGGCTGGCGCTGACCAAGGCTTTCATGAAGATCGGCGAAGCCAAGTTGCGGCGGCGCATTGTCGATCTCGTCGAGCAAATAGCCGCCAGCGAAAAGCATTGAGCGCACCGCGATCGGCGCCGCGCCCACACCAGCCCATCATTTGCCCACATCTTGACCGCGCAAGGGGACGCTGCAACAACCTGCCCCCTGGGGCAGCACGGTATTTCACCGTCGCCGGGGACTTTTGACAAGATTCAAAACTCCGATAAAGCGGTTCAGTCTTACGAAGGGAGTGTTTCGCAGTGGCACGTTCAAACTACCTTTTCACCAGCGAGTCGGTGTCGGAAGGGCATCCAGATAAAGTCTGCGATCAGATTTCCGATGCGGTCCTCGATGCTTTCATAGAGAACGATATCAAGCTGGGCATCGCCGACGAAAGCCAGGTGAATACGCGGCTGGGCTGCGAGACGCTGTGCACGACCAACAAGATCGTCATTGCGGGCGAAGGCCGCGGCCAGTCACCGTTATTTCACAAGCACGGCGACAAGGCGGTGGTGAACCGCGAGATGATTGCCGAGATTGCGCGCGGCGTCGTTAAGGACATTGGCTACGATCAGGACGGCTTCTCCTTTTACGGTGCCGACATCGAGGTGCTGCTGCACGGCCAGTCGCCCGATATTGCCATGGGCGTCAACGCCAAGAAGACAAAGAGCGGCGACCAGGAAGGCGCCGGCGACCAGGGTATGATGTTCGGCTATGCCTGCACCGAGAGCGAGGTCTATGAAAAGGGCTCCTTCATGCCGGCGCCGATCTACTTCGCGCACAAGATTCTCAAAGTGCTGTCCGAGAAGCGCCGCGCCAAGCAGTTGTTCGATCTGCAACCTGACGCCAAGAGTCAGGTCACGGTGAAGTATGTCGGCGGCAAGCCGGTGGGCTGCACCAAGGTCGTGGTTTCGACGCAGCACAATGCGCAGAACCGCAATGGCAAGAAATACAGCCCCGGCATGGTCAAGGAGTTGATCGCGGACGCAGTCACATCGGCGCTGCCCGAGGGCTGGATGCCGGCCAAGGCCGGCGATTTCCTGGTTAATCCGACCGGCAATTTCGTCGTTGGCGGCCCGGACGGCGATTGCGGCCTCACCGGACGCAAGATCATCGTCGACACCTATGGTGGCTATGCTCCCCATGGCGGCGGCGCATTCTCCGGCAAGGATCCGACCAAGGTCGACCGCTCGGCGGCCTATGCGGCGCGCTATCTGGCCAAGAACGTTGTCGCCGCCGGACTTGCCGAGAGCTGCACCATCCAGATCGCCTACGCGATAGGCGTTGCCGATCCGATGTCGCTTCTCGTCGACACCCACGGTACCGGCAAGGTCGAGGAATCGAAGCTGCAAAAGCTCCTGCCCGAACTGTTTCCGTTGCGGCCGACCAACATCCGCCGCACCTTAAAGTTATGCCGGCCAATCTACCGGCGCACCGCGGCCTACGGCCATTTCGGCCGCGCCCCGGACAAGGACGGCGGCTTCTCGTGGGAGCGCACCGACCTCGCCGACCAGCTTAAGAAGGCGTTTCGCTGATTTCTCGTCATGGCCGGGCTTGTCCCGGCCATCCCAATCGGGCAAGGGCGATGCTTTTGAAATCGGGATGCGCGGGTTGCGCCCGTGCATGACGGCGGATGGGTGCTTTACCGCGACGAGACCGCGCGTTTTTCGGACGGCGCAAGGGCCACAAGCTGCGGCCACACCACGCGCGCCTGATCGATACGCTGTTGCCAAAGCTCGCGCTCGACCTGAGCCAGCCGGCACCCGCCGAATTATCCGCGCTATTCCCGGTGCCGGTCGCAGATGTTCAACTCGAGATCGGTTTTGGCGGCGGCGAATTCATCGTTGGGCAGGCGCGGGAAAAACCCGCGCGCGGTTTCGTCGGCGTCGAGCCGTTCGTCAACGGCATGGCCAAGGCGTTAGCGGCGATCGAATCGAACGATCTAAAAAACATCCGGCTGCATTTCGACGACGCTGTGAACCTGATCGCCTGGCTGCCGGCAAAGTCGCTTAAGCGGATCGACCTGATCCATCCCGATCCATGGCCGAAGCGGCGGCACTGGAAGCGGCGCTTCGTACAGGACGAGATGGTGACGCGGCTTGCCCGCATCCTGCACTCCGGCGGTGAATTTCGATTCGTGACGGATATCGCGGATTATGCAGCGTGGACTCTGCAACACCTTTTGCGCTCGGCGGAATTCGAATGGACCGCGCAATGCGCCGACGATTGGCGAAAGCCTTTTCCGGGATTCACGCAGACGCGCTATCATGCCAAGGCGGCGCGCGAACAGCGCGCATCATGCTTTTTGATCTTCCGGAAAATTTGAAGTGCTTAAGCTTACGAAGCTTGACGCACTTTCCAGAACCGCACGACACGCTGCGCCGTCGATTCTGAAAGCCGGTCGTAATTGGCAAAAGCGTCGTCGGGGCCGTGCCTTGTCGGCGACCGGACGTTGCCTTGCAGCGTGATGATCGCCCGCACCGTCGGCCAGCCGAGCCCGATGGCCTTGCACAGGATCAACACCGGATCGGGCTGGTCGCCGCCCATCAGCCGGTCGACGACATTGACTGGCACTTTGGCGAGCGTGGCCAACGCCACTACCGTCTCTTCGTATTTGCGGTCGCCGCAATACGCGGCCACCGCTGTCTCATCGAGCCGACCGGCTCGGTCGAGATTGAGCACGACGCGCTGCGCGGAGCGATAATCGCGCGGGCCGACAGTCGCAGCCACTTCCCTGGAGACTTTGGCCAAGATGCGGTTGATCTCGGTTCTGACATTGGATGGCGCCGACGCCAGCAGCCGCTCGCGCACCACGGCGGTCGCTTTCAACAACAGCTCTCGAAACATCGGCGCCGGAATGTCCGGCCGCGTACCGACCCTTTCGGCGAGCACGCCATCGTCTTCCGCCCGTTTGACCAGGTTGATGAAGCTGTGCTCGGAAATCCGCGCGCCGCGATTACCGGCGACGGTGCGAGCGACGTCGCGGTCGCCGCGCCGCACCAGTACGTCCGTCACCGCGACACCTAATGTCGCCCGCCCCGAGATCGCCTGTAAATGCGCCTGGCTTTTGGTGCGCGCGACGTCGACGAGATCGGCCTCGGCCAGCCGCGGCGCGAGCTCAAGTACCGGACCGGCGACGGCGATATCGTCATCGTTGGCCAGCGTGCGTAGCACCTTGGCAGGCGCGTTGGGCACCGGCGCGAGACGGTTTGACAGTTCGGCACGCGCCTTGGTCTCGATCTTCTCGATGAGCAGGCCGAACACGTCGTCGAACAAATTGACCTGCTCGTCTCCATATTGGCTGGCGCCGCCGAGAAAAAGCGCGGTGATGCGTTGCAACGTGTTAGCGCGCTTTGCATGCGTGCCGTTCTGGATCACATCTTCCAGTTCCGGAATAAGCGAAAGAGCAGCAGTCATTTTATGGGACCAGCAACAGAGAGCCGGGGGCCAGTATTGGGCGGTTTTCGGGCTGTAAATGATTACTGGTTACTGATTACTGATCCCTGAAAGCCCTTGCCTGCGGCCGGTAAAGCGCTATATTTGGGTCATCCGTCATGGATACCTCATAACGGTCGGATTATCCGAGCGGTTTTGAGAGTGGGTTCCTCCGGGACCCGCTCTTTTTTGTTACCTGAGGCCAGGCGGTTTTTTGCGGGACGCTGCAACGCGAATGAACGACGAGTTGACGATATTTGCCGATGAGCCGCGCCTCATTACCGAGACGGGACGCGCCGCGCGCGTCGCCGCGATTGTCGAGCCTATCCTCGCTGGGCTCGGCTATCGCCTTGTGCGGATACGCATTTCAGCCTTCGCCGGGTGCACGGTGCAGATCATGGCGGAGCGGCCCGACGGCGCCTTGGCGATCGAAGATTGCGAGGCCGCCTCGCGCGCGCTGTCGCCAGTACTCGATGTCAACGACCCGATAGAGGGCTCGTACCGGCTAGAGATTTCTTCGCCGGGCATCGACCGGCCGCTGGTGCGACGCTCCGATTTCGACCGCTATGCCGGTCATCTTGCCCATATCGAGATGTCGGCGCCGATCGAAGGCCGCCGGCGCTTTCGTGGTCAATTGCTCGGCACCGAAGGCAGCAGCGCTCGCATCCGCATGGCGGCCGACTCCAAGACCGAAGGCGGCGACGTTTTGCTGCCGATCGACGGCATGACGGAAGCAAAGCTCGTTCTCACCGACGCGCTGATTTCGGAATCGCTGCGCCGGAGCAAGCACGGTGAGCGGCAGAAGAACGGAACGGGCAACGGCAAGCACGCGCCGCGCCACGAGAGACATGACAGACAACAAATGACAACGCGCTGGAACTCGACCAGCACACAAGTCAACCCAAGGGAGACTGAAGAATGGCGACCGTAAGCGCCAACAAACTCGAACTCTTGCAGATCGCCGATGCGGTCGCCCGAGAAAAATCCATCGATCGAAAGATCGTGCTCGGCGCCATGGAAGACGCCATCGCCAAGGCCGCCCGCTCGCGCTACGGCAGCGAGACCGAGGTTCGGGCCGAGATCGATCCGAAGAGCGGCGAGTTGCATCTGTCGCGACATATGCTGGTGGTCGACGCGGTGGAGAACACCTCATCGCAGATCACGATCGAAGAAGCGCGCCGCCATCACCCCGCCGCGCAGGTCGGTGACACCATTGCCGACAAGCTGCCGCCGCTGGAATACGGCCGCATCGCCGCCCAATCCGCGAAACAGGTAATCGTGCAAAAAGTGCGAGAGGCCGAGCGCGACCGGCAATACGACGAATACAAGGATCGCATCGGCGACATCGTCAACGGCATCGTCAAGCGCGTCGAGTACGGCAACGTGGTGGTCGATCTCGGCCGCGGCGAGGCCATCGTGCGGCGCGATGAAATGCTGCCGCGCGAAGTGTTCCGAAACGGCGACCGCATCCGCGCCTACATCTACGACGTGCGGCGCGAGCAGCGCGGCCCGCAAATCTTCCTGTCGCGCACCCACCCGCAATTCATGTCGAAGCTGTTCGCGCAGGAAGTACCGGAAATCTACGACGGCATCGTCGAGGTCAAGGCGGTGGCGCGCGACCCGGGCTCCCGCGCCAAGATCGCGGTGGTTTCCCGCGATTCATCGGTCGATCCGGTCGGCGCCTGCGTCGGCATGCGCGGTTCGCGGGTGCAGGCCGTAGTCAACGAGTTACAAGGCGAAAAAATCGACATCATTCCCTGGTCGCAAGACATCGCGACCTTCGTCGTCAACGCTCTTGCGCCCGCGGAAGTCGCCAAGGTGGTGCTCGACGAGGAACGCGAGCGCATCGAGGTCGTGGTGCCCGATCAGCAGCTTTCGCTCGCGATCGGACGGCGCGGCCAGAATGTGCGGCTTGCTTCGCAGCTCACCGGCTGGGACATCGATATCCTGACCGAACAGGAAGAATCCGAACGCCGCCAAGCCGAGTTCGAGAGCCGCACCCGCATGTTCGTCGACTCGCTCAATGTCGACGAGGTCATCGGGCAATTGCTTGCGTCTGAAGGTTTCAACTCGGTCGAGGAACTGGCGATGGTCGACGTCAAGGAGATTGCCGGCATCGAAGGTTTCGATGACGATACAGCGGCCGAACTGCAAACCCGCGCCCAGGAATATCTGGCCAAGATCGAAACCGAGCTCGATGCCAAGCGCACGGAGCTTGGTGTCGAGGATGCGCTCAGGGAAATCCCCGGCGTTACCACGGCGATGCTGGTGAAATTCGGCGAGAACGGCGTCAAGACGGTCGAGGACCTGGCCGGTTGCGCCACCGACGACCTGACCGGCTGGACCGAGCGGAAGGACGGCGAATCCAAGCGCGAGCCCGGCATTCTCGACGGCTTCGAGCTTTCCCGCGAGGAGGCCGAAGGCATGATCATGCAAGCGCGGCTCAAGGCCGGCTGGGTCAGCGAAGCCGATCTCGCGCCGCCCCCTGCTGCCGAGGAAGCCGAAGCTCCGGCCGCGGAGGCGTAACGGAGACACACCGACGCATGATCTCGCCTTCCCAGCAAACCGAGCTCGACAGCGGGCCACATTCACGCGAACGCGAACGCATGTGCGTGGTTACGCGTGAAGTGCGCCCAATTGCGGATTTGATCCGCTTCGTTGTCGGGCCCGGCGGCGAGGCCGTGCCGGATCTCAAGAGTAAGCTGCCCGGCCGCGGCGTCTGGGTCACAGCGACCCACGATGCGCTTGCCGAAGCGGTCAAGCGCAAGACCTTGGCGCGCGGTTTCAAGCGGCAAGTCCGCCTAACGGGCGATCTCGTCGAGCAAACCGAGCGGCTGCTTGAAAGCGCGGTACTCGATGCGCTGGCGATCGCCGGCAAGGCCGGCTTGGTTGCGGCTGGCTTCGGCAAAACCGAGACAGCGCTGGCCCATGACCGCGTGGTCGGCGTCATTCATGCCGCCGAGGCCGCGCCTGATGGTGTGCGAAAGCTAGACGCCGCCCAGCGCAGGCTTACGCCGGAGGGCAAAATCGTAGTGATTTCAGGCCTGACCTCGGCGCAATTGGATTTGGCACTGGGCCGCGCAAATGTGATACATGCAGCCCTGCTTGCCGGGCCTGCAAGCGACACGTTTTTGGCGCGTTTTCATCGCCTGGAACGGTTTCGGACCGGCGATCGGGCCAATTGAGCCGGACTGGATTGTTGTGCTTATGGATGGCGGCGCGTGGATAGTGCCGCGTATGGAAATGGAAGCGAATGGCTGAGACGACCAAGAACAGCGGCGAAAAACTGAGCGTAACCCCGACCAAGACGCTGACGCTCAAGCCACGCGTCGAGCAGGGCGTGGTGCGTCAGAGCTTCAGCCACGGCCGCAGCAAGGCTGTCGTCGTCGAGAAGGTCAAGCGCCGTATCGGACCGGGCGAAGCGAGAGTGGAGCCGGCTGCGGCCCCCGAGCGCGCCAGCGCCGCGCCGAAGCGCGCCGCCGCACCGGCGCCCGCCGCGAAAGCCGCCGCTCCCGCCGCAGCCGCAGCTTCGTCCGCCGCGGCGGCGCCGAAATCGTCTGGTGTCGTTCTACGCACACTGACCGATGACGAGCGCAATGCGCGCGCCCACGCGCTTGCCGGCGCGCAATTGCGCGAACACGAAGAGCGTGAACGCGCTGAAGAAGACGCCCGCGTCCGCCGCTCGCGCGAAGAAATAGACCGCGCCGACCGCGCCGCCGCTGAAGCGCGCAAGCTCAATGAAGAAGTCCGCCGCAAGCACGACGAGGAAACCAAGCGCAAGGCCGACGAGGTCGCCAAGAAGCGCTTCGGCACCGACTCGGCGCCTGCAAAACCCGGTGCGCGCCCGGTGCTCGAAGCCGATGACGAGGAGGCGCCGCGCCCGCGCCGCGGCGGCGTCGCGGTGCGTCCTGCGCCGGCGCCCAAGCCGACCCGCAACGTCGGCGGCGAGAAACGCCGCGGCCGCTTGACCGTCGTTACCGCTCTTACCGCCGATGAAGTGCGCGAGCGTTCGGTGGCTTCGTTCCGCCGCCGCGTCCAGCGCATAAGTGGCCATCGCGACAACGAGCCGAAGGAAAAGATCGCCCGCGAAGTGACCATCCCGGAGACGATTACGATTCAGGAGCTGGCCAACCGCATGGCCGAACGCTCGGTCGATGTGGTGCGCATCTTGATGCAGCAAGGCCACATGGCGAAGATCACCGACACGATCGACGCCGATACCGCGCAGCTCATCGCCGAGGAACTCGGCCATACGGTGCGCCGCGTCGCCGAGTCCGACGTCGAAGAAGGCATGTTCGACACCCCGGACGACGCCGAAAATCTGCAGTCGCGCGCGCCGGTCGTCACCATCATGGGCCACGTCGATCACGGCAAGACATCGCTGCTCGACGCCATCCGTTCGACCGAGGTCGCGGCCGGCGAGGCCGGCGGCATCACCCAGCACATCGGCGCCTATCAGGTGACGGCGCCGTCAGGCGGCCGCATCACTTTCATCGATACCCCCGGCCACGCCGCGTTCACCGCGATGCGCGCGCGTGGCGCCAAGATCACCGACATCGTCATCCTCGTGGTTGCCGCCGACGACGGCGTCATGCCGCAGACGGTGGAAGCGATCCAACATGCCAAGGCGGCGAAGGTGCCGATCATCGTCGCGATCAACAAGATCGACAAGCCCGACGCCAAGCCGGAGCGGGTACGCACCGAATTGCTGCAGCATGAAATCCAGGTCGAGTCGCTGGGCGGCGACACCCTCGAACTCGAGGTATCGGCCAAGCAGAAAACCAATCTCGATAAGCTGCTCGACATGATCGCTCTGCAGGCCGAAGTGCTCGACCTCAAAGCCAACCCGAACCGGCCTGCCGAAGGCACCGTGATCGAGGCGCGGCTCGACCGCGGCCGCGGCCCGGTGGCGACCGTGCTGGTGCAACGTGGCACGCTGAAGCAAGGCGATATCGTCGTCGCCGGCGCCGAATGGGGCCGGGTGCGCGCCCTGATGTCGGATACCGGCCACTCAGTCGTCGCCGCCGGACCGTCGATGCCTGTCGAGGTGCTGGGCTTCAACGGCACGCCGGAAGCGAGCGACCGCATCGCCGTGGTCGATACCGAAGCTCGCGCCCGCGAGATCGCCGATTACCGCACGCGGCAAAAGCGCGATAAAATGGCGGCGCGGCTCACGGGCATGCGCGGCTCGCTCGAGCAGATGATGAACCAGATCAAGACGGCGGGGCGTAAGGAGTTCCCGCTGGTAATCAAGGGCGACGTGCAAGGCTCGATCGAAGCAATCGTCGGCTCGCTGGAAAAGCTGTCCACCGAAGAGGTGCTCGCCCGCGTGATCTTCTCCGGCGCCGGCGGCATCACCGAATCCGACGTCACGCTGGCGGAAGCGTCCGGCGCCGCCGTGATTGGTTTCAATGTCCGCGCCCACAAGGAAGCGCGCGAAGCCGCTGAGAAGGCCGGCGTCGAGATTCGCTACTACGACATCATCTACGCGTTGGTCGACGACGTGAAAAAGGCGATGTCGGGCCTGCTGGCGCCGACGCTACGCGAGACCATGCTCGGCAACGCCGTCATCCTCGAAATCTTCAAGGTGTCGAAGGTCGGCACTGTCGCCGGCTGCCGCGTCACCGACGGCACGGTCGAACGCGGGGCCAATGTCCGGCTGATCCGCGACAGCGTTGTGGTGCATCAAGGCAAGCTGTCGCAACTCAAGCGCTTCAAGGACGACGCGCGTGAAGTCCCCGCCGGCCAGGAATGCGGCATGGCCTTCGAGAATTATCATGACATGAAGGCCGGCGACATCATCGAATGTTACCGGGTGGAGAGCGTTCAGCGATCGCTGTGAGTTTGAGACTCACCGTGCGTTCCGCTCGTCATTGCCGGGCTTGACCTGGCAGTCCATGCAGCCAAGCAGACTGTTCGAGAAATATAAGATGGATGCCCGGGGTCAAGCCCGAGCGCGACAAAAACGAAGATGGCACGTCATCAGCAACACCACGGTCAAGCGAGCGGCGGTTCGCCGCGCCAGCTGCGGGTCGGCGAATTGATCCGTCACGAGCTCGCCGACATGCTCACGCGCGGTGAAATCCACGATCCGGTCATCGAAGGCCACATGATCACCGTTCCCGAGGTGCGAATGTCGCCTGATCTGCGGCTCGCCACGATTTACGTCATGCCGCTCGGCGGCCACGACGCCGAGGCAGTGATCGAGGCGTTCGAGCGCAACAAGCGTTATGTGCGCGGCGATATCGCACGCCGCGTTAATCTAAAATTTGCTCCTGAGATTCGATTTCGCGTCGACGAGCGTTTCGACGAAGCAGAACGAATCGAGAAATTATTGCGAACACCCGCAGTCCAACGCGACCTGGACGACAAAAAGACTTGGATGACAAACAAGACTTGGACGACAAGGACGAATAATGTCGGTACCTGAACTGACGTCCGCCCCCAATTCTCCGCCGCGAAAGGCGAGGGATCCGGCGGGGCGCGGCGAACAGAAAAAAATAAAAAAACGCGACGTGCACGGCTGGGTCGTGCTCGACAAACCCGTCGGCATGACCTCGACACACGCGGTAGCGGTGATCAAGCGGCTGTTTTCGGCCAAGCGCGCCGGTCACGCCGGCACGCTCGATCCGCTGGCGTCGGGTTCATTGCCGATCGCGCTCGGCGAAGCGACCAAGACGGTGCCGTTCGTCGTCGACAGCCGCAAGATATACGTGTTCACGGTGCGCTGGGGCGAGGAGCGCGATACCGACGATGCCGAAGGCCGCGTCATTAATAGCAGCGAGCTGCGCCCCGATGCGGCGGCGATCCGCGAGCAATTGCCGCGCTTCACCGGCACCATTTCTCAGATTCCGCCGCGCTATTCGGCAGTGAAGATCGCCGGCGAGCGCGCCTACGATCTGGCGCGCGACGGCGAGACGTCGAGCTTGCACCGCGGGCGGTCGAAATCCACCGCCTTGAGCTCGTCGAGATGCCGGACCCCGATCACGCGGTGTTGACGGCCGAATGTGGCAAAGGCACCTATGTCCGCGCGCTGGCCCGCGATCTGGGCCGCGTTTTAGGCGTGTTTGGCCATGTCTCGGCGCTGCGCCGAAGCCGGGTCGGGCCGTTCAGCGAGGTCGACATGATTTCGCTGGAACCCCTGGAGTTTTTGTGTCATAGAGCAGCCGCCGGTGAGGGACACCTTGCCGACGCAATGCTGCCGATCGAGACCGCGCTGGACGACATCCCGGCGCTGGCCGTTAGCCCGGCGGACGCGGCAAGGCTCGAAGAGGCCAAGCCGTCTTATTGCGCGGACGGGATGCCACCATCCTCCGCGGTATGGTCCAGGTCGCTTCAAGCAACCAACTCGTGGCCATTGCCGAGGTCGAACGCGGCGAAATCATTCCCAGACGCGTGTTTAATTTGAACGGCGTGACAGGACGCGCCAGCAGAAAAAGAGGTTAGTGACGATGTCGCTTACGACCGCAAAGAAGGCGGAGCTTATCAAGTCGTACGCCGTCAAATCCGGTGATACCGGTTCGCCCGAAGTCCAGGTTGCGCTGCTCTCCGAGCGGATCAACGGCCTCACGGACCATTTCAAAACTTACGTCAAAGACAATCACTCGCGCCGCGGGCTGTTCAAGCTCGTGTCGCAGCGTCGTCAAATTCTTGATTATCTTCGGCGTACCAATGAAGGGCGTTACAAAGAGTTGATTGAACGGCTGGGTATTCGCCGTTGAAGAGTTTGCGCGCGGGATGTCCCGCGCGTTCCGTGGCGGACTGCAAGTGCAGCCGCCGTTTGTCCGGCAGCAAAGGCTGCCGATCGGCGCGACGGGCCAATGCCCGTGTGCATCACTGGACGGCCTGATGGCCATGGCAGGATCGCTGGACGCTGTATGGATTTGCAAAACTTTCGCGAACGGCAGCATCTCGCCGTCTTGCTCATGGCTTTCGCAGCCCTCCGAAAACCATGAGAGACAATTGCAATGTTCGATACACATAAAGTCCAACTCGACTGGGGTGGCCGCACCCTCACGCTGGAAACCGGCAAAATCGCGCGGCAGGCCGACGGCGCGGTGCTCGCCACCTACGGCGAGACCACCGTTCTCGCCGCGGTCGTCGCCGCCAAGCAGCCGAAGGAAGGCATCGATTTCCTTCCGCTGACCGTCAATTACACCGAGAAATATTACGCGGCCGGCAGGATTCCCGGCGGCTATTTCAAGCGCGAACGCGGTCCGACCGAGAAGGACACGCTGACCTCGCGCCTGATCGATCGCCCGATCCGTCCGCTGTTCGCCGACGGCTGGCGCTGTGATACCCAAGTGACTTCACCGTGCTTTCGCACGATCAGGAAAACGATCCCGACATCGTGGCGATGGTCGCGGCTTCGGCGGCGCTGACGTTGTCCGGCGCACCGTTCATGGGCCCGATCGGCGGCGCCCGCGTCGGCTTCATCAATAACGAATACGTGCTCAATCCGACGCTCGACGAAATGAAGGAAAGCCAGCTCGATCTCGTCATCGCCGGCACCCACGACGCGGTGATGATGGTGGAATCGGAAGCCAAGGAGCTGTCCGAAGAAATCATGCTGGGCGCGGTGATGTTCGGCCACCGGCATTTCCAGCCGGTGATCCAGGCGATCATCCAGCTCGCCGAGAAAGCCGCGAAAGAGCCGCGCGACCTCGTCGTTGCCGACAACAAGGCGCTGGAGAACGAAATCCTCGGCCTCGCCGAGAAAGATCTGCGCACGGCCTATGCGATCGTGAAAAAGCAGGATCGGCAGGACGCTGTCGCCGCAGTGAAGAAGAAGGTGATGGCGCACTTCTTCCCCGAAGGCGCCGAGCCGAAACCGACAAGCTGGCAGGTCGCCGGCGTATTCAAGGAACTCGAAGCCAAGATCGTGCGCTGGAACATCCTCGACACCGGCAAGCGTATCGACGGCCGCGACGTCAAGACCGTCCGCCAGATCGTCGCCGAAGTCGGCTTGCTGCCGCGCACCCACGGCTCGGCACTGTTCACCCGCGGCGAAACCCAGGCGCTGGTGGTCGTCACGCTGGGCACCGCCGAAGACGAGCAATTCGTCGACGCGCTGCAGGGAACCTACAAAGAGACGTTCCTGCTGCACTACAATTTCCCGCCCTATTCGGTCGGCGAAACCGGCCGCATGGGCGCACCGGGCCGCCGCGAAATCGGCCACGGCAAGCTCGCCTGGCGCGCGATCCATCCGATGCTGCCGTCGAAAGACGAATTCCCCTACACCATCCGCATCGTCTCGGAGATCACCGAGTTCGAACGGCTCGTCGTCGATGGCCACGGTGTGCGGCTCCTCGCTGGCGCTGATGGATGCGGGCGTGCCGTTGAAGCGGCCGACCGCGGGCATCGCCATGGGCCTGATCCTCGAAGACAAGCGCTTTGCCGTTCTCTCCGACATCCTCGGCGACGAAGATCATCTCGGCGACATGGACTTCAAGGTGGCGGGCACCGAAGGCGGTATCACTTCGCTGCAAATGGACATCAAGATCGCCGGCATCACCGAAGAAATCATGAAGGTCGCCCTGGCCCAGGCCAAGGACGGCCGCCTGCATATCCTCGGCGAAATGGCGAAGGCGATTACCAGCGCGCGCGCCGAGCTCGGCGAATACGCGCCGCGCATCGAGACCTTCAAGATCGCCACCGACAAGATCCGCGAAGTGATCGGCACCGGCGGCAAGGTGATCCGCGAGATCGTCGAAAAGACCGGCGCCAAGATCAACGTCGAAGACGACGGCACGGTTAAGATGGCGTCGGCTGACGGCGAATCGATCAAGGCCGCGGTCAATTGGATCAAGTCGTCGCATCCGATCCGGAACTGGGCCATATCTACGAGGGCAACGTCGTCAAGGTCATGGACTTCGGCGCTTTCGTGAACTTCTTCGGCGCCAAGGACGGCCTCGTTCACATCAGCCAGTTGGCGCAGCGCCGCGTGCAAAGACCTCGGACGTCGTCAAGGAAGGCGACAAGGTGAAGGTCAAGCTCTTGGGCTTCGATGACCGCGGCAAGGTGCGGCTATCGATGAAGGTCGTCGATCAGGCGACCGGCGAGGATCTCGAGGCCGAGCAAAAGGCCGAAGGCGAACATCCGCATGAGGCGGCGAGTGGCGCGGCCGAATAGCTGCCGCGCTTAGCAGACATCGAGTGAAAGGCGGCTAGGTGGCCGCCTTTTTCATTGCAGTAAAGGCGCTTTGAAAAAGCAGCAGGATGTGATGGCCATCACGGCGCTCCGCATCGGATCAGCCTAGCTTACGGCCACACGACGCGAACAACTACTCCTTCTCAGAACTTCAGTCCCCAGCCCGCCCGAGTTTGCCGCTCGGGCGGGCTTCCCCTTTTTGGCAGCATTGCTTGCCGCCGCG
>CAWFBB010000016.1:142500-150128 GCA_963813825.1 uncultured Alphaproteobacteria bacterium | reverse complement strand
CGCTCACCGAAGCGGTGCGGCGGCGGCCCTATCAGGTCGTGCTGTTCGACGAGATCGAGAAGGCGCATCCGGACGTGTTCAACGTGCTGCTGCAAGTGCTCGATGACGGCCGGCTGACCGACGGCCAAGGCCGCACGGTGGATTTCCGCAATACCTTGATCATCATGACCTCGAACCTCGGCGCCGAATATCTGGTCAACCAGGCCGATGGCGAAGACACCGACAAGGTGCGCGATCAGGTGATGGCGGAGGTGCGCGCGCACTTCCGGCCGGAGTTCTTGAACCGAGTCGACGAGATCATTCTGTTCCACAGGCTCAAGCGCGAGCACATGGGCCGCATCGTCGACATCCAGCTCGACCGGCTGCACAAGCTGCTGGAGGATCGCAAGATCGCCATCACGCTCGAGCCGAAAGCGCGCGAATGGCTCGCCGACAAGGGCTACGATCCGGCCTACGGCGCGCGGCCATTGAAGCGCGTGATCCAGAAATCGGTGCAGGACCCGCTCGCCGAGCTGATCCTCTCCGGCAAGATCCGCGACGGCGAGAAAGTCAAAATCTCCGCCGGCCGCGACGGCCTCACCTTCAACGGCGCGGCGGTGGCGCAGGCGGCGTGATGCACATTTCATCATCCGCGCAGGCGGATGATCCAGTAATCACCGCGTCTCGGGCGTTTACTGGATGCTCCGCCTTCGCGGAGCATGACAAGATCGAATTATTGCCTCGGCGGCGGCGCCGCACCCGCGGACTGGTTGATCCACTCGCGCACGTGCTCGACGAAATAGAGCGCTTGCGATTTCCGCAAGCCGCCGACGCGCAGCGGATTGAGGCCGCCCGAGCTTTCGACACTGATCGCGTCCCAGAAGAAGCCGCGGACGTGGATCACTTCGGCGATGTGCGACAGCGGCAGGTGCTCGTCGGTGCGCCGCCACGGCGTCAGCCAGAACAGCACGATATTGGTCGAGACGCCGATGTGGTCGGCGATCATGCGCGCTGGAAACAACAGCCGCGTGAAGCCGATATGGAACAACGCCCAGTATCGGCTCGAATGCACTTCAAGGCGGTCGGCGGTTGGCGAGAGTTGAGTCACAAAAAGCTCCGGCTTTTTCCCTCCCCCTTGTGGGGAGGGGTAGGGGTGGGTCGTGAGGCAAGTGTAGCCGTCAACGCTCGTCGTTACCTCCCGACCCCCACCCCGCCCTCCCCACAAGGGGGAGGGAGAAGAGATCAGTGCGCCTGGGCGACGTGGCCGCCGGCGATGGGGCCGGGTCCGTGCGACAGCACGGCGTCAAGGGATTCACGATCCTTTTCGAAGGCCGCCAGCGTCGCGCCGTCGAGGACGCGGCCGCGCGGCAGCTTGACCTTCATCGGGTCGACGAAACGGTCGTTGATGAGAATTTCGAAATGCACGTGCGAGCCGGTCGACATGCCGGTCGAGCCGACGAAGCCGATGACCTGGCCCTGCCGTACTTTCGAGCCGACGTCGAGGCCCTTGGCGAAAGCGGTCATGTGGCCGTAGGCGGTCTCGTAGCCGTTCGGGTGTTTGACGCGGACATATTTGCCGTAGCCGCCTTTGAGTCCGATTTCCTCGATCATGCCGGTGCCGGCGGCGAAGATCGGTGTGCCGAACGGCGCAGCCCAATCGACGCCGGTGTGCAGCTCGCTGACGTGCAGCATCGGATGGGTGCGCCAGCCGAACGGCGATGTCACCATGCCGACGGCGACGGGCTTGCGCACCAGGAATTTCTTCGCGCTCTTTCCGTCCTCGTCGTAATAGTCGTAAACGCCGTCGTCGGCGGTCTGGAAACGATAGTACTTCTTCTCCTCGCCGCCGACCGACAGCGAGGCGTAGCGGACTTCGTTGTGGCCCTCGCCGGTTTCGTCGTCTGCATACAGCACTTCGAAGTTGTCGCCCGGCTGCACTTTGCGCTGGAAGTCGACGTCGTACGAATAGATCCGCACCAGGTCTTCGATCACGGAGTTCGGTACGTTGTTGCGCAACGCGGTTTCGTAAAGCGATTGATAAAGCCGCGTGCCGCTGGAATCGTCGTCGCTGTTTCCTTCGGCGGGCGCATCGGCGACGTTCGTATCGACATTGCGGATGTCGACGGCAACGTAGCTTCCGGTATCCGACAGCGCAGCCGCGGCCTGGATGGCGCTGTCGCCCATTATAATGACGCGTAGCGGCTGCACGTGTCCGATGCCGGCCGGCGCCATCAAGACGCGCAAGCGCTGGCCATCCTTGAGCGGGCTCGCGGCGGCCGGTCCAAACACGGCGAGGATCGACTTGATCTCGTCGGGCATGGCGCCGAGCTCGCGCAAAATCGAGCCGACGGTTTCGCCGTGCTTGGCGGTGATGAGACGCTCGCTCCAGTCGGTGCCGCCGCCGGTCTGGCCGGCGTTCTTGGCGCGCAGCGTGACGTTCTCAGGCACCACGCGGGCTTCGAAACCGAAATCGGCGGTCGGATCGCCTTCGGCCGCGTAATTCATCTTCAGCGCGCTGCCGGCATCGGCGGTGGCGAGAAACGGTGTGTTGGCCGCCGCCGCATTGGCGACGTCGCGCACGCGGGTGAGCACGTCATCGAGTGACAACAAAGTCGCCGGCTTGATCCTGGGCAGCAGTGAATTGATGTCGCAAGTCGCAGGCGTCACTTTGGCGCGCGCAGCATTTGCGGTGGCGACGAGATCGCACGTCACGAATGACACTTCGGCGTCGGGCTCCGCCGCTGGCGTCTGGTCGTCGCCCGCCACCGCGTCGGTGAGAAGTTTTTGCGGATTGAAAGGCGGGATATTGGCCGAGAGGTCGGAGAGCGTCAGCGAAAGATTGCCGGAGACGCGGATGAAGGCGCGGGTGCGCACAAGCTCGCGGTCGCGCACGCGCGTCGATGTCGGTACGCGGAGCGTCTGGCGGGTCACGCTCGGCTCGCTGATCGCCGGCAGCCGGTCGGCTTTGCGGAAGGTGCTGAGCCGGTCGCCAAGGCCGGAGATCGCGCCGCGCAGCGCCATCTCGACGCGCTCCGGCGCAGTGGCGAAATTGGTCTCGCCGTCAAGCGACGCAAAAACGGCGCCGCCCATCAATGCAGCGCCGCACAGCCCGGTCAAAATCGTGCCGCTGAACCATTGCACCGAGAGCCGGCGCCGGTCGATCAGGCCGCCGCTGCCGCCATCCACCAGCAACGGCGGTTCATTGCCGAGCTCGATGGCCTCGGCATCAAACCTCCGGCGGTGGAAATCTCTGGCGCCGCGCAGCCTGCCTTGGTCCAAGCGCTCCGTCCCCCTGCACTCGCGATCGCAGTCCAAGTCTGTCGGCCCGCAGCGCCAAAACCCGGCGCTGCGTTCGCTCAATACTCCGGCGTGCGGAATCAGGCCGGAAAATCGAGCGATAACACGATGCATTGGCGGTTCCGGTCCGTCAACGACCGGTCAACCAAGGCATAAAGGCTCAACTGACGGTGTCGCATCCCCACATGGCGACGTCCCCGAGATATTATGTAAAGAACGGCGGAGGAATGTGGCCCAAGTGGGGCATCAAATGGGGCAGCAAGCGCGGCACCAAATGCGGGCGAGGTGATAAGGTAACGGTGCGGCATCCACGCCGCGAAAAGCGGCAGCAGGTCGGCGCTGTAGAACTTCTAGGCATTTCGCCGGGGGCAATAATTGCCGAATAAACCGCAATCCACAGCGGTTTTTCACGTGTTCCGGGCGTTGACAAGGCCGGTAGGCGAAGACTATATAGGCCCTCTTGGACGCGACGCCGCCCTGTGCGACGACGCGTCTGCGAAGCCCCTCACTGTTCACGCGGTGAACGCTCATCCGGCCATGAGTTCATGGTCATGTCGGATGTGTGGGTTTCGGCTCCGGTTTCGCCGGAGCATTATAGTGACGACGGAGCCGCGAGGTTCCGGGCTGTTTGACAAGTGAATCGGAAGAAAGAGAAACGTGGACGGCGGGGTCCTTGCGGACCGCTCTCTCGCGAGAAAGCAATTTCTCAAAAGAGACGGTCATGGAAGAGACTTCGGCGGTCGACGTTTTAGGTATCACTATTGGATTTCGTGGAGCGCAAGCTTTGCGGAAGACAAGAGTGGGACCTCGTCAAACGTGTGATCAGCCGAGATCATATCTCTCTCCAACTTGAGAGTTTGATCCTGGCTCAGAGCGAACGCTGGCGGCAGGCTTAACACATGCAAGTCGAGCGCCCCGCAAGGGGAGCGGCAGACGGGAGAGTAACACGTGGGAACGTACCCTTTGGTTCGGAACAACACAGGGAAACTTGTGCTAATACCGGATAAGTCCGTAAGGAGAAAGATTTATCGCCAAAGGATCGGCCCGCGTCTGATTAGCTTGTTGGTGAGGTAACGGCTCACCAAGGCTACGATCAGTAGCTGGTCTGAGAGGATGATCAGCCTCATTGGGACTGAGACACGGCCCAAACTCCTACGGGAGGCAGCAGTGGGGAATATTGGACAATGGGCGCAAGCCTGATCCAGCCATGCCGCGTGGATGATGAAGGCCTTAGGGTTGTAAAATCCTTTCGGCGGGGAAGATAATGACGGTACCCGCAGAAGAAGCCCCGGCTAACTTCGTGCCAGCAGCCGCGGTAATACGAAGGGGGCTAGCGTTGCTCGGAATCACTGGGCGTAAAGCGCACGTAGGCGGCTTTTTAAGTCAGGGGTGAAATCCTGGAGCTCAACTCCAGAACTGCCTTTGATACTGAGGAGCTCGAGTCCGGGAGAGGTGAGTGGAACTGCGAGTGTAGAGGTGAAATTCGTAGATATTCGCAAGAACACCAGTGGCGAAGGCGGCTCACTGGCCCGGTACTGACGCTGAGGTGCGAAAGCGTGGGGAGCAAACAGGATTAGATACCCTGGTAGTCCACGCCGTAAACGATGGATGCTAGCCGTTGTCGGGTTTACTCGTCAGTGGCGCAGCTAACGCATTAAGCATCCCGCCTGGGGAGTACGGTCGCAAGATTAAAACTCAAAGGAATTGACGGGGGCCCGCACAAGCGGTGGAGCATGTGGTTCAATTCGACGCAACGCGAAGAACCTTACCAACCTTTGACATGTCCAGTATGGTCGTCAGAGATGACTTCCTTCCCGCAAGGGGCTGGAACACAGGTGCTGCATGGCTGTCGTCAGCTCGTGTCGTGAGATGTTGGGTTAAGTCCCGCAACGAGCGCAACCCTCGCCCTTAGTTGCCATCATTTAGTTGGGCACTCTAAGGGGACTGCCGGTGATAAGCCGCGAGGAAGGTGGGGATGACGTCAAGTCCTCATGGCCCTTACAGGTTGGGCTACACACGTGCTACAATGGCGGTGACAGTGGGACGCAATGGAGCAATCCTGCGCAAATCTCAAAAAGCCGTCTCAGTTCGGATTGTGCTCTGCAACTCGAGCACATGAAGTTGGAATCGCTAGTAATCGCAGATCAGCACGCTGCGGTGAATACGTTCCCGGGCCTTGTACACACCGCCCGTCACACCATGGGAGTTGGATTTACCTTAAGACGGTGCGCCAACCGCAAGGGGGCAGCCGGCCACGGTAGGTTCAGCGACTGGGGTGAAGTCGTAACAAGGTAGCCGTAGGGGAACCTGCGGCTGGATCACCTCCTTTCTAAGGATGATCCTTCAGAGACACATCACGTGTCTTTATCGGATCTCTTGGAAACATCAGGGCAGCCGGTTTTCGGATCGGTTTGCCTCTATGCGGGACGCCGCCGTCTTCATTTCTCTTTCTTCACGAACGAGCCCAGACCAGGGATCGGTTATCAGGAATCAGGTATTGGAGATCGGACGCGGTGCGTCCGTGCCGGTTGCTGATTCCTGATCGCTGATCCCTGGATGGCGGGCTTGTAGCTCAGTTGGTTAGAGCGCGCGCTTGATAAGCGTGAGGTCGGAAGTTCAAATCTTCCCAGGCCCACCAATCTTTGCTGCTCCGCAGCTTCGGTTGGCCAGCCAACCAACAAGCACGGTCTTTAGTGACTGGTGCGGGGCCATAGCTCAGTTGGGAGAGCGCCTGCTTTGCAAGCAGGAGGTCGTCGGTTCGATCCCGTCTGGCTCCACCAGACGGCGCCAAAGAATTCTCGTTCGTGAAAATATCAATTCGCTCATCTCCGGCTTCGGCCGGACTGCGCGTGTTGTCTGACATCGTGAAGAGGAGATCGATCCAAGCGCACCGCGTGACGTGAGTCACGGGCAGCGCGCTATCTCCAATTGTTTCCCTCGGCGCAAGCCGCGGGACGCTTTTTGTCGGCAAAGCTTGACCGCAATGCCGTTGGGTCGATCTTATGAAGCAAGCTGGTCTTTCTAATCAGTGTCCGGCCGCAGCACGGCGCGTTGAATGCGTATGCGCTCAACATGAAGTGTTGCGGATCATCGCCGAGATGAGTGGGCATTGATAATGAGAGCGATCAAGTGACTTAAGGGCATTTGGTGGATGCCTTGGCGCTGAGAGGCGATGAAGGACGTACTACGCTGCGATAAGCCGTGAGGAGCTGCGAAGAAGCTTTGATCCGCGGATTTCCGAATGGGGAAACCCACCTTCGATAGTGGAATTCCGAGACCTCAAGTCTCGGAAACGAGATCAATCGATCCCGCACAAGGGAGCGCGAGATTTCGGATTTCCACTATCAACAGAAGGGATAAGACTTCCGAATAAAATAGGAGGTTTTAAGCTAACCCGGGGAACTGAAACATCTCAGTACCCGGAGGAAAGGACATCAACCGAGACTCCGCTAGTAGTGGCGAGCGAAAGCGGACCAGGCCAGTGGCGATCCAGAGACAACCGGAAACGTTTGGAAAAACGTGCCGTAGTGGGTGAGAGCCCCGTACGGGTAATGCGAAGGATCGTCCTTGAGTAAGGCGGGACACGTGCAATCCTGTCTGAACATGGGGGGACCACCCTCCAAGCCTAAGTACTCCTCAGCGACCGATAGCGAACAAGTACCGTGAGGGAAAGGTGAAAAGCACCCCGACGAGGGGAGTGAAAGAGACCTGAAACCGAATGCCTACAAACAGACGGAGCCCAAGGTTCGTCCTGGGTGACGTCGTACCTTTTGTATAATGGGCCAGCGACTTAATCTGACGAGCAAGCTTAAGCCGATAGGCGTAGGCGCAGCGAAAGCGAGTCTGAACAGGGCGTTTTAGTTCGTCGGATTAGACCCGAAACCTAGTGATCTAGCCATGGTCAGGTTGAAGGCAGGGTAACACCTGCTGGAGGACCGAACCGGTGTCTGTTGAAAAAGCCTCGGATGAACTGTGGCTAGGGGTGAAAGGCTAATCAAACTGGGAAATAGCTGGTTCTCCGCGAAAGCTATTTAGGTAGCGCCTCGCGTGAATGCTCCAGGGGGTAGAGCACTGGATGGACTAGGGGGGCTTACCGCCTTACCAAATCCAACTAAACTCCGAATACCTGGAAGCAATGCGCGGGAGACACACGGCGGGTGCTAACGTCCGTCGTGGAGAGGGAAAAAACCCTGACCTACAGCTAAGGCCCCCAATTCGTGGCTAAGTGTGGAAGGATGTGGGAATCCCATAACAACCAGGAGGTTGGCTTAGAAGCAGCCATCCTTTAAAGAAAGCGTAACAGCTCACTGGTCTAATTAAGGGTTCCTGCGCCGAAAATGTATCGGGGCTCA
>CAWFBB010000016.1:0-140000 GCA_963813825.1 uncultured Alphaproteobacteria bacterium | reverse complement strand
GTCAGGCCGGCTCAAAATCCTCGTTCAAATACTTTGAGGTGTGGCGGGATCAGCGCCCAGTCCGGCCGGCCGATGGTGAAGACTGCCACCGTCGGATGGAACAGCGACGGGTCGTCCAGGGTGCCCGCGTAGATCGTGTGCATCGTGTCCTGGCCGACGACTCCGCCGAAGACCAGGCTGCCGCAGACTGGGCACGAATTGCGCACCGCATCGCTGCCGCGAGCGGACTTCGAAGTGTATTTCAGAGTCTCGCCGGTGAAGCGCAGGGCGCTGGCGGGAAATGCCATGAACGGAATGAAGCCTGAGCCCGACGCTTTGCGGCAATCGGCGCAGTAACAATGACCGGACGCTTTGGGCTCGCCTTCGCCTTTGTAGCGCAGCGCGCCGCAGAGACAGCCGCCGGTGTACCTTTTGTTGTCCTCGCTCATCGCCAATCCAATAACCGCATCTCATGCCGCAAATGTGTCGGACGGGTACCGCGCTGTCCACCCGGCCGTCGGCGCGCTACAAATCGGCCGCATGCCTGAAGCTTCCGATCCGCGCCAATATCGCCCTCACGTCGTTCGCAACCGCGAGCCGATCCTCGACGTGCTGCGGCGGGTCTTGCCGGCTCACGGGCTGATCCTCGAAATCGCCAGTGGCAGCGGCGAGCACGCCGCTTATTTTGCCAAGGCGCTGCCGGCACTCACGTGGCAACCGACCGATCCCGACGCGGAGGCGCTTGCCAGCATCAGCCGCGCACCGCGCGGCATCCGGCGCCGCAAACCTGCTTGCGCCGCTTCATCTCGACGTCACTTCGGATTCGTGGCCGATCGAACGCGCCGACGCCATGGTGTGCTGCAACATGATCCACATCGCGCCCTGGTCAGTGAGCGAAGGATTGATGGCGGGCGCGCAGCGTACTTTGCCGCCGGGCGGCATTCTTTATCTCTATGGCCCCTACAAGATCGGCGGCCGGCACACCGCGCCGAGCAACGAGGAATTCGACTTGAGCCTGCGGGCGCGAAATCCCGAGTGGGGCATCAGGGATCTTGCCGATGTCACGGCACTGGCCGGACGCCACGGCTTCGTGCTGGCGGAGACCGTACCGATGCCGGCCAACAACCAGAGCGTCATCTTCCGGCGTCAATAACGGCAGCAGAGCATTCTCTTGACTGCGCGATTTCCGTCAGCTCCCGGCGGAGTTCGGATTACGCCAGGCTCGTTCGAACGGCAGCCGCCAGGCGTGCGGCGCGACCAGCTGGTGGATCGACTTCGGGCCCCAGTCGCCCTGGGGATAAAGCCGGACCGGCGGTGGCGCCTCGAGCAATGGTTTGGAAATTTCCCACAGCCGTTCGATGCCCTCCGCGGTAGTGAACAGGGTGCGGTCGCCGCGCATGGCGTCAAGGATCAGCCGCTCGTAGGCTTCGAGCACGTCGCCGACCATGCCGGTGTCGTGCATGGCGAACTGCAAGCTCAGCTTGTCGAGCCGCATGCCGGGGCCGGGACGTTTGCCGTAGAACGACAGCGACATTTTCGAAGCGTCCGCCAGATCGAACGTCAGATGGTCCGGGCCTTGCGCTCCGACGCCCGACCCCACCGGGAACATGCTCTTCGGCGGCTCGCGAAAGGCGATGGAAATGATGCGCTGGCCTTCGGCGAGCCGCTTGCCGGTGCGCAGGAAGAACGGCACGCCGGCCCAGCGCCAATTGTCGATCGAGCATTTCAAGGCAATGAAGGTCTCGGTATCCGACTCCGGATCGACGCCCTCTTCGGCGCGATAGCCGTTATATTGCCCGCGCACGACGTTGTGCGGCTCGATGGGCAACATGCTGCGAAATACCTTGTTCTTTTCCTCGCTGATCGGCACCGGCTCCAACGAGGTCGGCGGCTCCATCGCCATGAAGGCCAGGATCTGGAACAGGTGGGTCACCACCATGTCGCGATACGCGCCGGTGGTCTCGTAAAAGGCGGCGCGCTTGCCGAGCCCGAGCATCTCCGGCACGTCGATCTGCACGTGATCGATGAAGTTGCGGTTCCAGATCGGTTCGAACAGGCCGTTAGCGAAGCGGAACGCCAGAATGTTCTGCGCCGGCTCCTTCCCCAAAAAGTGGTCAATGCGGAAGATCTGATCCTCGGCAAAGACTTCATGCAGCTTGGCGTTCAGCGTCACCGCACTCGCCAGATCGGTGCCGAACGGCTTCTCCATGACAATCCGGGATCGTTCGACGAGGCCGGCGTCCGCCAGCAGGCGCACCGCCGGCAGTGCAGCGTTGGGCGGGACGCTCAGATAATGCAGGCGGAGACTCTCGCCGCCCAGTTTTGATTCCGCTGCAGCCACCGCCGTTTTCAGGGCACCGGCGCCCGCGCCGATCGGCACATAGTCCAGCGTCGCGGCGAAAGCGGCCCAGTCGGCATCGGTCACCTTTCGCGTCGAAAACTCGTCGAGCGCTTCGCGGGCGATCTTGGCGAAACCGGCGGCGTCGATCGGGTCGAGCGAAACGCCGACGATGCGGCAGCCGGGGATAAATCCGGCGCTCGCGAGGTGAAACAGCCCCGGCAACAGCTTGCGCCGGGATAGGTCCCCCGTGGCGCCCACAAGAACGACGACTTGAGAATGTTTCGGGCCGACGCCGGGAGGAATTTTGGTCACATGATGCTCCTTGGCCGTGGTAACGCCGCGGGTCAGACGTCGATCCGGGATTTGCCCGGTTTCCTGCGAGACGATACTAATGCAAGCATTACGCCACCATGTCACAGCGCAAGCAGTCATAGCTCCGTTACTCATGCATCCTATCTCCATTGGCCGAGTCTCTCTGCCGAATCCGGTGCTGCTGGCGCCGATGTCAGGGATCACCGATGCGCCGTTCCGGCGCGTCGCGGCCTCGCTCGGCGCGGGCCTGGTCATCTCGGAAATGACGGCGTGCGCGGCGCTTGCTGACGGTAACGACGTCGCGCGGCGGCGCGCCGAGGATCACGGCGCCGGGCTGCATGTCGTACAGCTTGCCGGCTGCGAAGCGCGCTGGATGGCGCAGGGTGCGCGCATCGCCGAGGATGGCGGCGCGGACATCATCGACATCAACATGGGTTGCCCGGCGAAGAACGTCACCAACGGCGCATCGGGCTCGGCGCTGATGCGCGATCTCGATCATGCGCTCACCCTGATCGAGGCTGTGGTGCAGGCCGTGCGTGTGCCGGTGACGCTGAAAATGCGGCTCGGCTGGGACGATGGCTCGCGCAATGCGCCCGAGCTGGCGCGGCGGGCGGAAGCGGCCGGCGTGCGGCTCGTCACGGTCCATGGCCGCACCCGCTGCCAGTTCTACAAAGGCCGCGCCGACTGGGCGGCTGTGCGCGCCGTCAAGGATGCGGTGTCGATTCCTGTCGCCGTCAACGGCGACATTGAAAGCTTCGACGACGCCGATGCGGCGCTCGCGGCGTCCGGCGCCGACGCGGTCATGGTCGGCCGTGGTGCGCAGGGCCGGCCGTGGTTTCCCGGCCAGCTCGCGCGTTATCTCGCCACCGGCAAACGCGAAACGCCGCCGCCGCTCGGCGAACAGCTCGCGCTGGTCAGCGCGCTCTACGGCGAAATGCTCGGTCTTTACGGCCGCGACGTCGGGCTGCGCCATGCACGAAAACATCTCGGCTGGGCGCTCGACACTGCTGCCGCAACGGCCGGCGCGCCGGAGCATCTGCTCAAGGCGCAACGGGGCCGTGTGCTCACCGCAAACGACCCCGTCATCGTACTGCGGCTGCTTGCCGAGGCGTTCGATGCGCTTGGCGATCATTCTTCTTCTGCTCATTCCCGCGTAAGCGGGAATCCAGAGACTCGGCACGTGGCGGCTTAATACATCTGGGTCCCCGCATTCGCGGGGACGAGCGAGTAGCACTGACCGGTTCGACTTAGTCAGGAATTACGCTAGGTTCGCCGCACCAATTCTGCCGGAGGAAAACGTCCATGCCCACCAATCGCGTCTACAACATTGCCGTCATTCCTGGCGACGGCATCGGCAAGGAGGTGGTGCCGGAGGGCGTGCGCGTTCTCGAGGCGGCGGCAAAAAAATTCGGCTTCGAACTGCGCCAGGACAATTTCGACTTCGCCTCCTACGACTATTACGCCAAGCATCAGCGCATGATGCCGGAGGACTGGAAGGACAAGATCGGCCGGCACGACGCCATTTTCTTCGGCGCGGTCGGCTGGCCGGCGAAAATCCCCGATCACATCTCGCTGTGGGGATCGCTGATCCTGTTCCGCCGCGAGTTCGATCAATACGTCAATCTGCGCCCCGTTCGGCTGATGCCGGGCGTGCCGTCGCCGCTGGCTAATCGCAAACCGGGCGACATCGATTTCTGGGTGATCCGCGAGAACACCGAAGGTGAATACTCCGCGATCGGCGGCCGCATGTTCGGCGGTACCGAGCGCGAAGTCGTGGTGCAGGAAACCGTGATGTCGCGCATCGGCGTCGATCGCGTGCTCAAGTTCGCCTTCGAACTCGCCCGCAAGACGCCGAAGAAGCATCTGACGTCCGCCACCAAGTCGAACGGCATCGCCATCACCATGCCGTACTGGGACGAGCGCGTCGAAGAGATGGCGAAGGCTTACCCGGACGTCAAATGGGACAAGTACCACATCGACATTCTGTCGGCGCTGTTCGTGCTCAAGCCCGACAAGTTCAACGTCGTGGTTGCGTCTAATCTGTTCGGCGACATTCTGTCCGATCTCGGCCCGGCCTGCACCGGCACCATCGGCATCGCGCCGTCGGGCAACATCAATCCGGAGCGCAAGTTTCCGTCGGTGTTCGAGCCGGTGCACGGTTCGGCGCCGGACATCGCCGGCCAGGGCATCGCCAATCCGATCGGGCAAATCTGGTCGGGCGCCATGATGCTCGAGCACCTCGGCGAGACCGAAGCCGCAGCCGCGATCGTCAAGGCGATCGAGAAAGTGCTGTCCGAGCAGAAACTCCGCACCCGCGATCTCGGCGGCCCGGCCGATACGGCCGCATGCGGCAAGGCTGTCGCTGACGCGCTGGTTTGAGAGGTGATGGGAAATATCCGCTCATTCCCGCGCAAGCGGGAATCCAAATTCTTGCGCTGGGTCCCCGCTTGCGCGGGAATGAGCGGATGATGGTGACGTACACCTAGCTCGCCTTGGTCAGCGTCAGCGAATAACGGGCGTCTGCTGCCAGGCATTGGGCTTCGGGCAGTCCCAATTCCTTGCGGACGATATTGGTGCCCACCACCATTGCGACCATCTTGTAACTGGCGTGGCGGCGCGCCATGCCCTCGCGGCCCATGCCGCAGTCGGAAGAGATGACGAGCCGCTCCGGCGGAATGTATTTGAGCGCTTCGCGGATGATCGCCGCGACCTCGTCCGGACGCTCCACCTGCAAGGTGTGATGATCGATGACGCCGATGACGATCTTCTTGTCCTTGATCACGTCGCCAATCGCCTTGAGATCGCCGGTGCCCGACGAGCAGGTTTCGAAGGTCAGCGCGTCGGCATCGAGCGTGTTGAGCGCGGCGAGCGTCGGCTGGTAGCTCTGGATTTCCTTGAAGATGCGTTGCTGGGACGGATTGCCCCAGCAGGTGTGGCACCACACCTCGGTCTTTTCGCGCAACCCCTTCACCGTGTTGTTGAAGACCTTCACCAGATCGGCGCTATCGAGCTTGCCGAATACCTTGCCGCGCACCGGCACCATGTGGATCTGCGGCTCTTCCATCTGCAGCAGCGGGCAGCCGGCGTCGGCGAGATCGTTCAGCTCGGCGTTGAGCGCGTCGCTCAGCGCCCAGGTGCGCTCGATCGGGTCCTTGTAATAATCGTCCTCGCAGCAGGCCGCGAGCAACTCCGGCAGGATGGTGCCGAACTTGACCGGCCTCGTGGTCATGCGTTGGGCAGCTTTCCACATCGCGGTGTATTGCAGGTCGCCGCGGCCCACCGGGCCGACGATCCTCGGAAAAACGCGGGCTTCGAGCGAGTCATGCAGGATGTGGCCGCGCGGATAGGCCGAAGCGCCCACATTGTAGACCGCCGGCCTGGCTTCCTTTGAAAAGCCGGCCATGTGCGTCAGCGGATAACTCTGCCAGCTCAAGCCGCTAACCTGCTCGTCGTAATGCGCGTCACCGTCGGTCACGATGTCGAGACCCGCTACTTCCTGTGCCCGCAGAAAGCAGGAAACGGCGTCCTCGTATTGCTCGCGATAGCGCGAATTCACCATCGCTTCGATAAAGCTCTGCGAGCCCAGCGAGGCGGTGTACCAGGCCGGGCGGGGCAGCGATCCGATAATTGAAGTGGGCAGCATTACATTGGCCGACGCCTTGAACATTTTTCTCTCCCCTTGCGGCGCGGCCGTGCGTACCACGCGCTTTAATTGCAATTATTCGCAATCGTGGTGCCTCGTAGCACGGAAATCAATTGCCCAGAATTTCCGGCGGGCGCTACAGTGAAGGCAAAGCCGGGCAATAACCGGCACGACCGGAAGAGCGTTATGGAGGGAGCAGGCTATGTTGAGCGTTGCAGGAATTTTTCGCGGCTTCGTGAAAGCCGCCGCACTGTGTTCATTTGGATTGATCGTTGCGGCAATCGGGGTGCGGTGTGCCGCCGCGGATCCGATCCGCGTCGGACTGAGCATCAGCTTGACCGGCGTCACTGCGCCGGCAGGCAAGCAGGTTTTGGCCGGTCTTGAGATCTGGCGCGACGCGGTGAATGCAAAGGGCGGTCTGCTCGGCCGTCCGGTTGAACTGGTCTATTACGACGATCAGAGCGGCCCGGCGAATGCGCCGGCGATTTACGCCAAGCTGATCGGCATCGACAAAGTCGATTTGTTGATCGGGCCATACGGCACCCAGGTCATTGCCGCGGCCCTGCCGGCGATCATGCAGGCCAACCGGACGACCATCGGCATTTTCGGATTGGGCGCCAACGAGGAGTTCAAATATCCGCGCTATTTCTCGATGAACTCCCAGGGCCAGTCGACCTCCGGCTATTCTGAATGTGTTTTCGAGTTGGCCGCCGCTCAGAAGCCGAAGCCGACGCGGGTGGCGCTGGTCGGCGCTGACATCGAATATTCCCATAAGGCGCTCGAAGGCGCGCGCGACAACGCAAAGAAGCTCGGCTTCGATATCGTATTCGACCGCACCTATCCGTTGTCGACGACGGAATTCTCGCCGATCGTGCGGGCGATCCAGGCGGCCAATCCGGACGTCGTGTTCGGCGCGACACTTCCGGTCGACACCGCGGGCATCGTCGAGGCCGCTAAGGAAATTCAGTTCAGGCCCAAAATGATCGGCGGCGCGATGCTCGGCCTCCTGATCACCGCGATCAAGCAGAAGCTTGGACCTGATATCAACGGCTATATCAGTAATGAATTCTATATCCCGGCGCCGAGCCTGCAATTCGACGGCACGGAAGCGTTCCTCCAGGAATATCAGAAGCGCGCGCAGCAGCTTGGCATCGATCCTCTCGGCTACACCTATCCGCCTTACGCCTATGCAACCGGACAAGTGCTCGCCAAGGCGGTCACCGAGACGAAATCGCTCGATCACGACAAAATCGCCGCTTATCTGCGCGCCAACTCGTTCGACACCATCATCGGACCGATCAAATTCGGCGCGAACGGTGAGTGGACGACGCCGCGGATCATTTGCATCCAGTTCCAGGGCATCAGCGGCCACGACGTGGATCAATTCAAGGATTGGTCGCGGCAGGTCGTGGTCTATCCGGCGAAATATCAATCCGGCAAACTCGATTATCCCTTGCAGTGAAAGTTGGAAAATGAATCTGGGCTTTGTTGGGTTGGGCGCGATGGGTCAGCTCATCGTGCCGCGCCTTATGGCGGCCGGCCATGCGGTCACCGGCTGGAATAGGTCGCGCGATAAAGCCGATGCCTTGATTGCGGCTGGAATGCGCTGGGCTGCAACGCCGCGTGTTGCCGCGGAGAATTCCGAGATCGTTTTCTCCATCGTCACCGACGCGAAGGCGGTGCGGGCCGTGGCGCTCGGCGATGACGGTGTCATTTCCGGGCTGCGCCGCGGCGGCATTTTTATCGACATGAGCACGATCGAGCCGGAGGAAAGCCGCGACCTGGCCGCCGCATTCGCCAAAGCCGGTGCCATCATGCTCGACGGGCCGCTGTCCGGCTCGCCGGTCACCGTCAAGCAAGGTAATGCTTCGGTCATGGTCGGCGGCGACGAGGCCGCTTTCGAGCGCGCCAAACCCGTCTTGCTTGCGATCGGCCCAAAGGTGACGCGCATCGGCGGCAACGGGCTTGCCTGCCAGATGAAGATCGCTGTCAATCTCCTGCTGATGGTCGAGGTCATCGCCTTTGGCGAGGCGGTCGCGCTCGCGGAAAAAGGTGGCGTCGAGCGCGCGGTCGCGGTCGACGCGATTCTCAAGAGCGTTGCCGCCTCACCGGTGTTGGGCTATCGCGGCCCCTTTATCCTCGACGGCGCCATGCCGAAAGTCCCGCTTGCCGACGTTACCTTGCAGCAGAAGGATATGCTGCTCGCGCTCAATCTCGGCCGGCGGCTCGGCAGTCCGGTGCCGCTCGCCGCTGCGGCCAACGAAATGATGAACGCGTGCCGCGGGCTCGGTATCGATGCCAACGATTTCGTGGTCGCGCACCAGGTCTACCGGCGTCTTGGAGGGCAGACATGAGTTCGCAAGCCGGAAAAACCGGAACGGCGCCGAAAATGTACCGCACCAATTTGCGCGATGTGGCCAAGGTCGAAGGGCTCAAGCGCGACGACGGCTGGGTCGATATGCAGGTGCAGTTTTTGATCGACAAGAAGTCGGCCGGCGCCGACCACGTTGTCGGCTGGACCGTGCTTAAGCCCGGAGCGCGGCACGAGAACCATCGCCACCACAATTGCGACGAGTTCTTCATCGTGCTCAAGGGCCACGGTCACATCTACACCGGAGAGGGCGAGGTGCCCTCGGGCGAAGGCGACGTCATCTATTCGCCGCGCGGGTGCTGGCACGGCTTCAACAACACCTCCGACGCGGACGTCGTGCTGGTTTGGGGCTGGATGGATGCAGGTTCTATTGAGGCTTCCGGCTATGAAGTTCATCCCGAGAGTCGCAAATGAAACCGTGGGAAGATCCCCGCATCAAAGCCGGCATGACTGCGCAATTGGCGGCGCGGCGCTCGCGCATCGCCGCCGGCGAAATACCGCTTGGGTGGAAGGTCGGCTTCGGCGCCCCCGCAGCGATGGAAAAGTTAAGAACCTCCGCACCGCTGTTCGGGTATCTGATGCAAGGCGCGCTACTGCCGTCGGGTGCCACAGCCAATGTGAAGGGCTGGACGCAGCCGGTCGCCGAGCCGGAAATCGGCGTGCGGCTCGGTGCGGATCTCGCGGCCGGATCGGACGCGCCCGCCGTGCGCGCTGCGATCGCCTCTCTGACGCCGGCTATCGAACTCGCGGATCTCGAGTTTTCGGCGACCGAAACGGATGTCGAAAGAGTTCTGGTCCGCAACATCTTTCAGCGCCACGTTGTTCTGTCGGAGAAATGGCGCGCAGGCGGAGACACAAGCGGTCTTTCAACCCGGGTGTTTCGCCGCGGCAAGCTTGCAGCAGAGACCGCGACGCCCGAGGCCATTACCGGAAGGGTGCACGACGTTTTGGTGCACCTCGCCGATCTGCTCGGCGCATTCGGTGAACAGTTACGGGCCGGCGATCTCGTCATTTGCGGTTCGACCGTGCCACCGCCATTTATCGAGGCCGATGAAGCGGAGTTCAGTTACACCCTAGCGCCGGTTGGTGACGTCTCGGTGCGCTTCACGCGCTAGCGTTGCAACCGTAAGCATTGTGAGCATCCGCATCCCTCGTCTGCAACCGGAGAAAGGCGGCAGGTGCGGTATTGAAGTTCAATGCGCTTTGCGGAGGTGCTCAAGCCCCGCAGCGAGCACCGCAAACACGAGATACAAGACCAGCGCCATGATCGCCATCGCGGTCTCGGACGGCGGCGGCGGTCCGAAATTGGCATAGACCTGCACCAGCACCAATAACGCAACGAAGCTTCTGAGCGCGATGTGTCCACGCCGCGATGCCGGCGGCAAGGCGCGCGCAAAAATCCATGCGCCTGCAACAAGTATGATAATCTCGAGGGGAAAACTGATCGCGACGTGCCGCCACAACCCGAGGCCAACCTTGTCGCTGTTGTCGTAGAGCGCCAGATCGGGCACATGCACGATAAGGTCAAGTATCCAGTGTGAGAAGGCGGCGGCTGCAATCGTGAGAAACACAGCCGTGCGACGCCGCGGCACGAACCCGGCGACCATGGCGCCTAACAGCAGCGACAGAATGATCGCGCCCGGCAGACCGTGAGTATAGGGCATGTAATACAGGTCGTAAGGGTTCGCCTCCGTGAACCCGGGCACGATATGCAGTTTTTCGATCCCGAGCAGAACCAGGATCGACCAGACCACGTCGAGCCACTGTACCGCTATGAAATAGACCCATAACGGCACTAGCGGTGCGGCTGGTTTGGCGCCGAATGCGACGCCGTAGTGGCCGACAAACATCCAGCCCTCGCTGTTTCGAAGGTGCGATCGGTTACGCCGCAGCAGCGCCCGGGTCGCGCATCGGAACGAGGTCGCGCAACTTCGGCGCGACATGCTCCATGAACATGCGCATCGAGCGGTACACCTTTTCGCGCGTCGCCCATTTCTTGCCGGTGACGATCAACAGCGTGCCGAAGCCGCCGGTGGCTTCGTAGAATTCGCGAAGCTGTTTTGCCACCGTGTCCGGATCGCCAAGATAATAGATGCCGGCTTCTGCGAGCTGGTCGAACGTAACCTCGTCGCCTTTGATCCCGATATCGTAATTCGACTTGATGAGCCGGATCAGGCCGCGCTTCATCTGATAGCCGAGTTCGTAATTGATGTCGGCGCGCAGGTCGTCCATCGCTTCGCGGCGGGAATCGGCGAGGTAGACGTAACGCGCCACGGTGATCTTGTTCAGCGGCATCTTCCGGCCTGCCGCCATGGCGGCGCGCGCATAGTGGTCGCTTTTGCGGCGGATCGATGTCGCTGGTTCGAGCTGCGCCATGAGCTGCGTATAGCCGCGCGCGCCGGCGATATCGATCATGGCAGGCGTGTCGGTGGCGGTTGCCATCGGCATGTGCGGCGGATGCAGCGGCTGCGGTGTGGCGACGATGCCCTTGCCTTTCCAGTATTTGCCGTCCCAGTCGAACGGCTCCTTCGCGGTCCAGCATTTGAGGATCAGATCGAGGGATTCGTTCAAGCGCGCGTGGCGATCCTCGTACGATAGCCCGCGCTCGTTGGCGAACTGCGGGCTCGGAAAGCCAGAACCGAATCCAAAGATGAAACGGCCGCCGCCGACGACGTGGTCGGTGACCGCCGCCTGGATAGCGGTATCGACCGGGTGTGCGAGATGGATAAGCTTGACCGCGGCGCCCATGCGGATCTGCTTGGTCAACGCTGCCGCCTTGCACATCAGGAGTTCCGGTACCGGCAGCGTGTCGACCTTGCCGATATAAACCGCCTCGCCGTGGTGCTCGCTGATATAAGCGTCGCGATAGCCGAGCTGATCGGCCAGAACGATCTCGGCGATATCCTCTTCGTAAGTCTGCGATGCGGTCGTCTGCGGCCGAAAACCGTTCGAAAAAATGCCGAATTCCATTTCCATTCCCCAATTGTCGGCTGCAAACTACGACCCCGGGCGCTGCTTGACAACGTTTGTGCGGCAAAGCGTATGTCTCCCGCGGCGGTAAATCCGGGGAGATCGCATGTCTGACCTGCGCATTTACGGTATCGCCCGTACACGTGCGTTTCGCGCGTTGTGGGTGGCGAACGAGCTCAACCTGCGTTACGAGCATCTGCCGATCGAGATCGGCGACGCCGGCGCCCGCGCTCCGGAATTTGCCGCGATCAATCCCAATGGGCGGCTGCCGTTCATTGTCGATGGCGATTTTGCGCTGTTCGAGTCGCTCGCGATCACGCTCTATCTCGCCAAGAAATACGGCAATGGCACGCTTTATCCCGCAACATTGGAAGGTGAAGCCAAGGCCTGGCAGTGGAGTTTTTGGGCGATTGCCGAGGTCGACCGCGGCGTCAATATCTGGTCGCTGCATGCCATTCGCCTGCCGCCCGCTGAACGCGATGCCGCGCTGCGTCAGGAGGCGCTGAGGGTGATCGCCACGCCTTTCAAGATTCTCGACGCCGCGGTTGCCAAACAGCCTTATCTTCTCGGCGACGGCTTTACTGTCGCCGACCTCAACGTCGCTGCTGTCATCAGCCGCGCGGCCGATATGGATCTCACTCACGTGCCGCATCTCAAGGTTTGGCTGTCGCGCTGCCTGGAACGGCCGGCGGCCTGCACCGCTCTTGCGCTCAAGAACAAGGCCGATCGCGAAACGCCGGCCGAAGTGACGCGCGACATCGCCCGGATCAATCGGCTGTGAGCCAGAACTCCGCGCCGTTTAATCTCGGCCAATCGTTCAACGAGGCGTTGGCGCTGCACCGCCAGGGCCGGCTGCGCGACGCCGAGAAAATCTACACGCGCGTGCTCAAGGCCGCGCCGGATTATTTTGACGCGCTCAATCTTCTGGGCGGCGTCAAGGTGCAGCTCGGCCGTGTCGGCGAAGCACATCGGCTCTTCACCGCGGCGCTGAAGATCAATCCGAGCGTGCCGCAAGTCTGGGCCAATCTTGGCCAGGTTCTGCTGATGCTCAAGCGTAATCAGGAAGCGCTCGAATGTTTCGACAAAGCCTGTGCGCTGGCGCCGGACAATGCCGGTATTCTCAATAATCGCGCCAATGCCCTGCTTGCGCTCGGCCGGCCGCAGGAGGCGCTCGAGCAGTTCGGCGAGGTGCTGGCGCGCGCGCCCGATCACGGCGAGGCATGGCTCAATAGCGGCATCGCGCATGCTGCGCTCGGCGCGACGGAGGAAGCGGTGGCGAAATTCGATCGTGCGCTCGCGCTCGCACCCGGCCATCCGGTGGCGCACTTCAATCGCGGCGTTGCGCTCAACGAACTCGGCCGTTATGCCGAGTCCATCACAGACCACGACAGCGTGCTCGCCGCGGCGCCGCAGCATGCCGGGGCCTGGCTCAATCGCGGTCGCGCCCTTGCCGGGTTGAGCCGGTTCCATGACGCTATTGCCAGCTACGGCAAGGCGAGCGCGCTGCGCAAGGACGACCCTGACACCCATTTCATGGAATCTTTGGCGCTCTTGACGCTCGGCGACTATCGCCGCGGCTTCGAGAAATACGAGGCGCGGTGGCGGCGAACCGGCATGCCGGAGCCGAAAAGTCGCGGCCGTCCGCTGTGGCGCGGCGATTATCCGCTGGCGCGCAAGACCGTGCTGCTGCACGCCGAGCAAGGGCTTGGGGACACCATCCAGTTTGCACGCTACGTGCCGCTTCTGGCCGCAAGTGGTGCCGAGGTCGTGCTTGAAGTGCAGCCGGAACTGACCGCGCTGATGGCGGGGCTCGAAGGCACAAAAACCGTCATCGCGCGCGGCGCGCCGGCGCCGCCGTTCGACGTGCATTGTCCGCTGGGCAGCCTGCCGCTTGCGTTCAAGACCGAGCCGTCAACCGTGCCGGCGGACGTACCTTATCTCTCGGCCGATGATGCACACCTAGCCAAATGGTCTGGGCGGTTCGCCGCGCTCGATCGGCCGCGCATCGCTATCGCATGGTCGGGCAATGCCAGCCATCTCAACGATCGAAATCGCTCGATGGCGTTCACGCGGCTGTCGCCTCTCTTCTCCATCCCGGCGCGCTTTGTTGGCATCCAGCGCGACGTTCGCGCCGAGGACACGGCCGCGCTCGCAGTGGAAATGCGAGTAACGCATATCGGTGGCGAGCTGGACAGTTTCGCCGACACCGCCGCGGCCATCGCGCTGTGCGATCTGGTGATTGCGGTGGACACCGCGGTCGCGCATCTCGCCGGCGCCATGGGGCGGCCGGTCTGGGTGCTGCTGCCGTTCACCCCCGATTGGCGCTGGACGCTCGAAGGCGACACTACGCCGTGGTATCCGACGGCCCGGCTGTTCCGGCAGACCGCGCTCGGCGACTGGGACGGCGTGATCGCCCGTGTCGCCGCCGAGTTGAGGCAGTTCACGGCTTCCTGAACATCTTTCGCGGCCTAGCGAACGAACTTGTAGCGAAACCGCTCGCCGTCGGCTTCGATCAAGCCCGTGGTCGGAGGTGGAAAATGGATCGGCAGCACGAACCTGCCGGTGCCGGCCGTCGCACTGAGAAATTTGCGGCGCGACCGTGCCGCTTCTGCCGGATCCCAGTCGAATATCGTCGACCATTCCGGCTCCCGGCATTGCAGTGCGTGATGCATCAGGTCGCCGACGACGATGGCGTGCTGGCCGCGTGAGCGGATATTGACGCAGCAATGGCAGGGCGAATGGCCAGGCGTCGGCGTCAGCCAAAACGTGTCGTCGAGCTGATAGTCGTCGTCGACTAAGAGCGCCTGGCCGGCCGCGACCACCGGCTCGCAATTGTAGCCCCACACATTGCCGCCGCCGCCGGGCCGGTTGCCGCCGCGTTTAGCCTCTTCCTCCCACGCCGCGTATTCGCGCTTGTGGAAAATATATTTTGCCTTCGGAAATGTTGGCACCCATCTGCCGTTGCGCAGCATCGTGTTCCAGCCGGTATGGTCGATGTGCAGGTGCGTACAGAATACGTAATCGATGTCCTCGAAACGCAGGCCGGACGCGGTAAAGCCGTCGAGCCATGGCTGCTTCGGAAAATCCATGGGCGGCGGGTAGCCCTTGTCCTCTCCAGTGCAGGTATCGATCAGAATTGTGTGCTTGGGCGTTCGCACCACGTAGGTTTGGTAGGTGATGACCATGCGCCCGGACACCGGATCGAAAACTTCCGGGTCGAGTTCGGCGAGATGGCGCTTGCCGACCGTTGGATCGTAAGCGGGGAACATATCCTCCGGCTTTCGCCACGGTCCGTCGCGCTCGATGATACTGGTAATGGTGACGTCGCCAACAGTGAGCTGTTTCATATCATCCCCGCGTGGTTGCTTTTTTATCTGTTCCGCGCGCCGCAGCGAACGGTCAATGCCCGCTTTAGTTAGGTCGTCTTCGTCCCCGTGGCCGATGCCGCCGCCGCTCCAGTACTCATCAAAGCTTTCCCGCATTGCTGCGCGCCTTGCGCTGCGAATTGAAAGACCAAGGAGCTGCCTCCGGCAAGCTCCAAAATCAAGAGTGGCTCACCATTAACCGTAGAACGGCCCGTCTTCCATTTGATCACGGGCAAATGACAGCCGGGAATGACAGTGCCCGCGGGCGGAGGCGAACGAGAGGACTCTGCTGCTGCACAACACAACAGCGGAGCGGCGATGCCCGGTATATCCGCGGTTTTCAGGAAAACTTCGGTTTCGTCGCCATAAACATCTTCTCCGACGATGACCGCGCTATGGGTTGGCCCAATTCGAACGTGCCGAACAGCCGCAAGGCTAATTGCGTTTTTCATTCAATCTATTCCCAAGTCGAACCGTATCCCGACATGACGATCCGGAAAAGTGGATTCGGTTTCCGGGGAGATCATCGAGGATAGCGAGGACGACGGCAGGCTGTCATCGGTTGTCTTCATCGACGATCTGTGACCGACTCGGGCAATCGCGCGTGTTCGTCGAAGCTCATGTGAATTTAGTTGTGCGTGCATCCGTCACGGCACCACCGACCCGCGACGGCGCTCACCAGAATTGATGAATGGTAAAGGAATAGGTGGCGCCCAATCCGTAGGTAAATTGGTTTGGTGAGCCGCGCTGGATCACGAGCGGGGAGTCGGCCGCAGAGCCGGTGAGCCGTTCGTATTCCACGAAGGCGTAGGTCGACCATTGCGGGTTGAACGTATATGCCACCTTCGTGCCGGCGCCGTAGGAATAGAGGCCGCCGCCGGCATTGTAGACCGGCAGCGCCGGCAGGCCGGAAATCGTCGAGCCCGCCGACTGCGCGGCAGTGATGCTGAAATACGGCGACACGGCTTTGGCCGTTTGCATTGTCACTCTCGGTCCAGCGGATAGCGTCCATTGATCGATCGGAACGACGGCATCCAAAAAGGCATCACCAGTGACGCCGGTTTCCCCGCCAAAACCCTGACGAATCTCGCCGTGCAATCGCAGCCACGGCATCGGCCAAAAGTCGGCAAAACCTCCCGCTTGGATCGCGTAATCGACGTTTCCCAAGCCGTTCAGCTCGGAATAAGACGATGCATCGCGCTTCCAGATAAGCCTGACAGCCGGTCCGAGCTTGAGTTGCCCAAGATCAACGACGGGAAAGCCGAAACTATCGCGAGGCCCGAAAAAGTCGGGCGGTGTTCCGGCCTTGCGAATGCTGAAGAGCGGGAAGCCGGAGACGCCCAATTTGGCGTCGGACGCCCCGGGCCACGCCGGACCGATCCGGCCTTCAATGCCGACCGTGACAATCCAGTCCGGCACTGCGGGCGTATAGGCGGCCGGTGCTGCGGCAGGCGGAGCCGGTAATGGGGAAGGCAGATCAGCCGCCGCGGCGATACCCGGCGCGACGATGAGCAACGCCGTGCCAACAAAACGCCACAAGGCCAATGACATAGATACAACGTCCCCCATACACCCTATCGCATTTCAAGAAGCCGCGCAAAGAATGCCTGCGGGTCAGCAAGCAAATGCGCGCTAAGAAGCGACAACGAAGCCAATAAACAATTAATCTTGCTCGGTTGTTCTGTGTCGCGACCGCGCAACAGCATTGACCGAGAATTCCTTTTATATGGCCGCTCAATGAAGATCTTCGCAGCAATCGCTGGAATTCTCGGCTTGGCGCTTCTGACCGTCCTGACGGCGTATTACGGTTTTGCTTCGGTTATTCAGGCCGTAGTCAGTTCGGAGTGGGGCACCGTAATCGTCGTAGCGGCCAGAGCCGTCGCGCTCGCCGCGGCCGGCACAGCGTGGTGGTCACTGCTTACGCCGATGCAGCGCGGACCATGCATTTTTGTCGGCCTGCGTTTTATTCGGGAAGCGATAAATTCATTATTTCCGCTGGCGGTTGTGGGAGGCGATGTCATCGGAGCGAGACTTCTCGTGCAATTCGGACTGCCCGCCAGCATGGCTATCGCAAGCGTTTTGATTGATATTTTTGTCCAGGTTGTTTGCTTGCTGATATTTGTGCTGGCCGGGCTTTGCATTCTCCTGACCCTCACTGACACGCATCAGCTTGCCGCGAGGACTATTGTTTGTCTTGCAATTGGGTTGCCGGCTGTAGCGGGCTTTTTCCTCGTTTTGAATTTCGGCGCCTTCGAACCTATTGTCCGGTGGCTCACTGCATTTGGCGAAAGACGCCAATGGGCCACGTTAAGCCACGCCGCCGATCTCGGGAACCGGCTGCAAAAGATCTGGCAAAACCGCCACGGCCTTTCCGCCTCATTTTTTATTCACCTTGTGGGGGTATTTTTTGGAGCGACGGAAGTCTGGATAGCGCTCGCGTTCATGGGCCATACGGTGAGCCTTGCCGAAGCTGTGGCAATTGAAAGTCTTGGGCAAGGCAGTCGCGCTGCTGCTTTCGTCTTGCCCGCCGGGCTGGGCGTGCAGGATGGCACCTTGATTGCCGTAAGTGCCATTTTTGGAGTTCCGCCGGAGGCCGCTCTGGCGATGGCGCTGATCAAGCGAATTCCCGACTTGGTCCTGGGCCTGCCGTCGTTGTTGGCATGGCAGACACTCGAAGGCCGGCGATTATTCTCTCGGCGCAAATAAGGCGACAGCAGGAACGGCAGGGATCTTGTGCGTCAATCTGACATCAATGTTTCTTTTGCGTGCATAAGACCCTCGATTAGGGCATTATGATCCTGGATGGAATTTGGGTTCGGGGGCGGGCGTGAACGGCTTCTTCGGTAATGCTGCCGACCTGACGTCGGCGGTCTGTTATGTTGCGGCAGCTTGCGGTTGCGTCTATGCGCTGGCCGCGGCCTGGGCCGCTCGTAAATTCGAACGGTCGGGGACAGCGCGCGCCAAGACCTATCCGGCCGTTACGATCCTTAAGCCCCTGCATGGCCTGGAGCCGAATCTTTACGCCAATCTGTGCCGGTTCTGTTTTCAGGACTATCCAAGCCCGGTCCAGATCGTATTTGGCGTGGACGATCACGCCGACCCCGCGATCGAGGTTGTTCGCAGTCTCATCGCTGATTTTCCTGATCATGATATTACGATGGTGATCAATTCGCTTCGCCATGGCGCAAATCCGAAGATCTCAAATTTGATCAATATGGTGGCCGAAGCTCGCCACGAGGTCCTGGTCATCTCCGACAGCGACATCATTGTTGATCCCGATTACCTCAAAAGCATCGCCGCAAGCCTTGACTTGCCCGGCGTAGGACTCGTCACTTGCTTATATCGCGGGACCGGGGCGACTGGTCCATGGGCGCGCCTCGCCGCCGCGGCGATCAATTACCACTTCCTGCCGAGCGTACTCTTCGGCCTCAAGCTTGACCTTGCAGAACCCTGTTTCGGTTCGACGATTGCGTTCCGCAGGAAAACTCTGGCCATGATCGGCGGGCTCGAATCCGTTGTCGAACAACTCGCGGACGACTATGCGCTCGGTGCTCTGGTCCGAGGCGCCGGCTTGTCCGTTGCGATTCCGACCACCGTCGTCGGGCATGATTGCGCGCAACGGTCCGCGCTCGACCTTTTCCGTCAGGAGTTGCGCTGGGTTCGCACAATCCGGTCTGTGGATCCGCTCGGTTTTCTTGGACTTGCGGTCACTCACGCTGTGCCGCTTGCGCTGCTCGGTATGTTGATCGGGGGCATTACGCCGGCAAGTACAATTGTTATTGCCGCGTTCGCTTGCCGCGTCGTGCTTCAGGTGGAACTCGATCGCGCATTCAATCTGCGTGACGACTTCTACTGGATGGGACCGCTTCGCGACATGCTGTCATTCTTCGTTTTTGTTTTGAGCTTCTTCGGCGGAAACATCGAATGGCGCGGCAATCATTATGGCATCCAGGCTGACGGCACGCTGGCGTATTCCGGTGAGGTCGAAACCTAATGCGGACGCTGTTTCTTCAAGCCCCTTCGTTCGAGGGCTTTGACGGCGGCGCCGGCTCGCGATACCAGGCTCGGCGTGAAATCCGCTCCTTTTGGTACCCGACGTGGCTCGCCCAACCGGCGGCACTCGTCGAGGGAAGCAAACTCATCGACGCGCCGCCACATCGCATCGGCCGCGCCCAGGTCGCGGAGAGTGCGCGGAATTACGACCTGGTCGTGCTCCACACCTCGGTGCCGTCTTTTGCATCCGACGTCGAGACCATCAAAGCGCTCAAAGCCGTCAATCCGGATCTGAAGGCCGGGCTCATCGGCGCCATGGTGGCCGTCGATCCGGAGCGCAGCCTTACGGCATCGCCATCGATCGATTTTGTTGCCCGCAACGAGTTCGACTTCACGATCAAGGAAGTCGCGGACGGGCGGCCCTGGAGTGGAATCACTGGCCTATCCTACCGAAATCCTGCGGGCGTCATCATTCACAATGACGAGCGCGCGATATTGGAGAATATGGATCTTCTGCCATTCGTAACGCCGGTGTATAAGCGCGACCTCGATATCAAAAACTATTTCATCGGTTACCTGCGGCATCCGTACATATCGATATATACCGGCCGTGGGTGCAAATCGCGATGTACGTTCTGCCTATGGCCGCAAACGGTAGGCGGACATCGTTATCGCACGCGCTCTGTCGGGCACGTCATCGAAGAGATTGCCTGGGCCCAGAAGGCATTTCCCGAGGTCAAAGAGTTCTTCTTCGATGACGACACATTCACGGACGATTGCCCGCGTGCGGAAGCCATTGCCAAGGAGTTGTACAAGCTTGGCGTGACCTGGTCATGCAACGCCAAGGCCAATGTTCCGCGCAAGACGCTTAAGGTATTGCGCGATAATGGCTTGCGTCTTCTCCTGGTCGGCTATGAATCCGGCAATCAAAAGATCCTGCACAATATCAAGAAGGGGATGCGGATCGACGTATCGCGGCAATTTACCAAAGATTGTCATGAGCTCGGCATCGCAATTCATGGCACTTTCATCATGGGATTGCCTGGTGAGACCAGGGAGACGATCGAAGAGACCATCCGCTATGCGACCGAAATAAATCCGCACACCATCCAGGTCTCGCTCGCCGCGCCTTACCCGGGAACGTTTCTCTACGACCAGGCGGTGAAAAACGGCTGGCTGGACGAGTTGAACGCCGAACTCGTGAACGATGACGGTGTCCAGATAGCGCCGCTGCATTATCCGCACCTCACCCACACGGAAATCTTCGAATTGGTCGAGGAATTTTATCGGCGCTTCTATTTTCGCTCCGGCAAGATTGCATCGATTGTGAGCGAGATGATCCGTAGCCCGCAAATGATGAAGCGGCGGTTGCGCGAAAGCGCCGAGTTCTTTCACTTCCTGCGTGAGCGGCGGGGAGTGGCGCACTGAAAGAATTGATCGTAACGGCGGATGACTTCGGTCTCGCGCGCGAAGTCAACGAGGCGGTCGAGGCGGCTCACAGAAATGGTATTTTGACGGCAGCGAGCCTCATGGTCGGGGCTCCGGCGGCGGAGGATGCGGTCGCACGCGCGCGACGATTGCCCTCGCTTGGGATCGGGCTCCACATCGTCCTTATCGACGGATACCCGGTATTGCCGCCGTCGGACTTGCCGGCTTTCGTCGATGGCTCCGGTCGGTTTCGTAACGATATGGCGGCGGCAAGTATCCGCATCTTTTTTGATGCGGCGGCGCGCAGGCAACTCGCCCGTGAGATCGCGGCGCAATTTGAAGCCTTCGCGGCTACCGGACTGCGGCTCGATCACGTCGATTGTCACAAACATTGGCACCTGCATCCAACCATTGGTCGTCTCGTCATCGAAATCGGCCAGCGCTACGGGATGAAGGCGCTGCGCGTGCCGAGCGAGCCATTACCAGTGCTGCGGCTTGTCGAGAAGCAATCGTCGTCAATGCAATCTATCGTGACTGCGCTGTGCGCCGCACGTCTGCGGGCTCGCGTCCGTCGGCATCGCTTGAAATCGTCAGACAGGGTATTCGGATTAGCGTGGTCGGGAGCGATGACCGAGCCGCGAATTGCCGGCCTGTTGGCGCACTTGCCGGACGGCCTCACTGAGATTTACACGCACCCGGCGATGTCCAATACATTCGCGGGGGCAGTACCGGGTTATCGCTATGTAGAGGAGCTCAACGCGCTGCTGGCTCCCGAGATCGTTGCGGCGGCAAAGGGCGGCCGGATACGGCTGAAAGCTTATTCGGATATGGTCGGCGACAACCCGCCCTCCGTTTGATCTGCGCCGCTTCACCGCATCGGCGAGAATGACGCCGGCAGATAGATATCGACCTGCTGCGATAAGCAGATGACTTGGGCCGCCGGGCGGCGGCCAGAGGCCGTCGGCGACTGCCTTGTTGCGCAGCCTGGCGCGCTCGTCGAAGCTCCTGTACGGCCAGATGTGCATGAAGCGCGTCACCGCGCCGGTCATCGATGTCATGGCGGCGACCAATGGCGAGAGTGACATGCGGCCGGGGACCGACTTGCGCCACGCGTCTATGGTGGGCGGCAAGCCGCCCGGCTTGATCACGTAAGTACGCACTTCGTAGCACGGCCCGAATTCGCCCGGCTGCATCGGCGGGATAAAATCGAACGACACATAAGTGTCCATCGCCATGGCGACGATGTATTCGCCGATGCCGAACGGGCTCGCGGCGTTCTGTGCTGCGAAGCGGGTGTCGAGCGTTGCCGCGGCATCGGCGGCGTTACGGATGAGGAGGATCTGATTGACGGCGCCGATGTCCGAATACCAGCACCCCAGCAAGGTACCGTCATTGGCCACGCTGTTGCCGAGGACAGCGAGTGCCTGCGGATGCGTGCCCGGCCGCACCGTGATGATCGTGACGTCGTAGAGCTGAGCCATTTCGCCTCCTCAAGTTCGGCCGGGCATTTTACCTCAAAGCCGTTCGAATTGGTCTGGCCCGAAGTGGCGGCCAATGCCAGACTGCGGCGGTCGAAGTGGTGCGGGCTTGGGCGAAGTCACCGATGGTGGTGGTGCAAGTGATCGTCGGTGGCCTCCTGTTGGGGGCTATTTATGCGCTGTTTTCCTCGGGTCTGACCTTGATCTGGGGCATGATGAATTTCATCAACTTCGCCCACGGCGAATTCGTCATGCTCGGCATGTATGTCGCGCTGCTGGCCGTGACCTGGCTCGGCGGCGGGCCTGCGATCTTCGGCATTGCCGCGGCGGTAGCGCTGTGCGCGCTCGGTGTCGTGATTTATTTCTCGCTGATCCGGCATGTGGCGCGCGGGCCGATGCTGGCGCAAATCCTCTCGACCTTTGGGTTGGCGCTGCTGCTGCGCTACAGCGCGTTCTACTTTTTCTCGGCGAATTTCGTCTCGCTGCCCCAGTCCTCGCTGTCCGGCACCATCAATCTCGCCGGCATTTACCTGCCTGTCGCGCAACTCGTCGCCGGTGCGGTCGCGATCTTTCTCACCATGTCGCTGCACATGCTGCTCACCCGCACCACGATCGGCAGCAAGCTCCTTGCCGTCGCCGAAGATCGCACCGCCGCGATGCTGATGGGAATCAGGCCCGATCGCATGCAGGCGCTGGCCTGGGGTCTGTCCGCGGGCGCCGCCGGGATCGCCGGCGCCTTGATGGCGACGGCCTATCCTTGGTCGCCGTCAGTCGGTGAAACTTTCGGTCTGATTGCTTTCGTCGTGGTGGCGCTCGGCGGCTTCGGCAGCGTGCTGGGCTCGCTTTATGCCGGCCTGATCATCGGGCTGATCCAGGCCATGTCCGCGTATTGGCTTGGCGCGATCTACAAAGACATTGTTGTGTACGGCTTGTTCGTCGCGCTGCTGTGGTTCCGGCCGCAGGGCTTGTTGGGCAATAAGTACTGACGGGCAAGGCGTGAAAAACAACCTATCCCCGCGACTGGCCATCCTTCTCCTAGCGGGACTATTGCTGCTCTATCCGCTCGTTTTCACCGGCGCTTTTTATCGCGACATCGGTGTGACTTTCCTGCTTGCTGCGATCTCCGCGTCGGCCTGGAACATCGTCGGCGGCTATGCCGGACAGGTCTCGGTCGGCCACTCCATGTTCTTCGGTCTCGGCGCCTATGCGCCACTGGTTTTGTACAACCTGTGGGGCTGGCCGCCGCTTGCCGGCATTCCAGTCGGCATCCTGCTCGCCGTCGCATTGGCATTCGTGATCGGCACGCCGACGTTCCGGCTCACCGGACACTATTTCAGCATGGCGACGATCGCGGTGGCGGAACTGATCCGCATCTTCACCAGCACCTGGACTTTCGTCGGCGCGGCGATCGGCTTGCAAGGCCCGGCGACCGGCCGGGGCTGGTGGGACCTGACGTTCCGCGGCGAGTTGCCATACTATTACATTTTCCTCGCGGTGCTCGGCATTCTTCTCGCAGTCACTGCCGCGCTCGAACGTCGCCGCTTCGGATTCTATCTGCGCGCCATCAAGGCCAGCGAACGCGCCGCGCGAAGCCTCGGCGTGCCGGTTCGGCAGACCAAATTGCAGGCGCTGGCGCTGTCCGCCGCCTTCACCGCGGTCGCCGGCTCACTCTATGTGGTCAAGACCGGCTTCATCGATCCCGACAGCGGCTTCGGCATCCTGGTTTCGGTGCAAATGGTCATCGTTGCGGCGCTCGGCGGCGCCGGCACGCTGTTCGGTCCGCTGATCGGCGCGCTGATTCTGATCCCGCTGCAGACGACGACCAATTCGCTGTTCGGCGGCGGCGGCTCGGGCCTCACCTACATTCTCTATGGCGGCATCATCGTCGTCATTGCCCGTTTCGAGCCGGGCGGCCTCATCGACCTCTGGCATCGCGTGGTGCCGCAACGCTGGAGGCGCGCTCATGCTGCTTGAGGCGACCAACGTCTCCAAGGCATTCGGCGCGTTCCAGGCAGTCGCGGGCGCAGATCTGTTTGTCGAGGAGGGCGAGATCATCGGCCTGATCGGACCGAACGGCGCCGGAAAATCGACGTTCTTCAATTGTCTCGCCGGCGAAACCGCGCCGACCACCGGCCGCATCGTCTTCAAGGGCGAAGACATGACCCACGCATCGCCGGAACTCCATGCCCGGGCGGGGATCGGCCGCACCTTCCAGGTACCGACCGCGTTCGAGGACATGACGGTGCTGCACAACGTGATGGTCGGCGCGTTCCTGCGCCATCCGCATCGCAACGATGCGCGCGAGCACGCCCGCCGTATCGTCGAATTGACCGGGCTCCGTCCCGATCAAAATGCGCGCTCGCTCGGAACGCCGGGACGCAAGCGTCTGGAAATCGCCCGCGTGCTCGCTACCGATCCCAAATTGCTGCTGCTCGACGAATCGCTTGCCGGCCTGACACCGACCGAAATGCAGGAGGCGATCGCGCTGGTGCGGCGCATTCATGACATGGGCATTACCATCGTCATCGTCGAGCACATCATGGAAGTGATCATGACGCTGACCAGACGCCTCCTGGTATTCAACCAAGGCCGCGTCATCGCCTCGGGCACGCCGGACGCCGTGGTCCGCGACGATGCCGTGATCGAGGCCTATCTCGGCCGCGCCCATCGCCGTTCCGCTCCCGCTACCTCCAAGCCACGCGTGAAAATTGAGCGGAAAGTCGTGACCGCGCTGAAGGTCGAGCATCTCGAAGTGCGCTATGGCGACCTCGTCGGTGTTGCCGATATTTCGATGACTGTCGAGACCGGAAAAATCGTGGCGCTGCTCGGCTCCAACGGCGCCGGCAAGACGACGACGCTCAATGCTATTGCCGGCGTCGTGGCGCCGGCGCGCGGCCGCGTCGAATGGCGCGGCGAGACGATTTCCGGGGAGCCCGCCTACGCGATCGTCAGCAAGGGATTGGCGCTGTCGCCGGAGGGCTGGCGGCTGTTCGTGGCGCAGACCGTCGAGCAAAATCTCAAGCTCGGCGCCACCGCGCTCGCGGACCGGGCGCGGGCGGCCGCACTGTTCGAGCGGGTCTATACATTATTCCCGCGGCTCGCCGAGCGCCGCCGCCAGCTCGCCGGCACGCTGTCAGGAGGCGAACGGCAGATGCTGGCACTCGGCCGCGCGCTGATGAGCGAGCCGCAATTGCTGATGCTTGATGAGCCGAGTCTCGGCCTTGCGCCCGCGGTGATCGAACAGCTCTACGACACGCTGCAAGTGCTGCACCGCCAAGGCCTCACCCTGTTGCTCGCTGAGCAGTCGATCCCGCTGGCGCTCGGCATAGCCGATTACGCCTATGTGCTGCAGACCGGGCGCATCGCGCTCGAAGGCCCCGCCGCCGATCTCGAAAAAAACGAGCAGGTGCGCGAGATTTACCTGGGCATTTCGACGCGCGCGGCAGTGGAATAAGCTTCCGCTGGCACGCGATTTGCTTTTTCACAGGTCATGACCGATGACCTTTATGTGGCGCTTTTGCTCTGGACCATCTGTGTGCTCACGTTCGCCTGTAGCGTTGTGGCGATCAGCGAGCACCCGGAATGGTTTGGCGCCTGATAAAACGGCGCGCCGCGCGCGCTACCGCGCGTGTTCCCACAGCATTTCCAGCCGATGCCGGAACGCCTTGGGTTTTTCGGCGAACAGCCGAACCGCGATGCGCGCCGCGCGTTGCGCCAGCTCAGCCGAGCGTTCGCTGGCGGATGGCGTCAGCTTCGCGCGCCAGTGTGCCAGTGGCTGATGCGGTCCGGTCAGGCGCTTGAGTACTTCGAGATCCTGACATTGGCCAAGGCGCCCGCGCAGCCGCTCGGCTTCCTCGGTCCACATTCTCCCAAAGCGCGGCCACAGCGGCTCGATCAATTCCATCTGGTAGCGCAGATCGACGACGCGCTGGCGAAGCCCGTGCAGGTCGTCGGCGCTGGCCAGCGACCAGTCCGGAGGAATGCGCTTTCGCGCGCTGCGGTAGGCGTCGGCGAGCTGCGCCGCGATCGACGAGAAATCGAACGGATCGAGCGGCCACAGCTCGACCGCGGCGGCGGCGGTGTCGACCCAGGCGACGATGGCGTCGCGCAGCGTCGGCGTCAGTACCGCTTGCTCCTCGCTGTCGCGCAGCGCCTCGATGCGGCCGCGAATGGTCGCCGCCGAGCGTTCGGACAGCACCATGCCCTTGTCGATGAGGCTGTCGAAAGCGTTGAGCGCCGCTGCGCCGTCGCGCGCATGGCCGAGCGAGCGCGCATGGGCCCGCGCGTCATGACGCCAGCGCGGCGCATCGGGGATGAACGGCTCCATCAGCCGCATCAGCGCACGCCATTCCTTCATGGCACGGCGGAAATGGTGCACGGCTTCCTGGTTCGAGCGCTCCGGGTCGAGGATCGTGGTGCGGGCGTTGGCGAGAATGTGGCGGCCGATCGCGCGCACCGTGGTCCCGATCGCCACGCTGGGCTGTAAGGCCGGTTTGTTGCCCATTTTGCTGTCGTCGGGTGCGTGCATGACGGGTGCGGAAGGACCTGCACCCGAGTATGGCGAAATATCGGACCTTGCGCACTTCCCTTATCGGAGGGCGCTTGCTACATGACCGTCACATTAAAAGGCCCATCCAAAACGGCCCTTTGACGCGGGGTGGAGCAGCCCGGTAGCTCGTCAGGCTCATAACCTGAAGGTCATAGGTTCAAATCCTATCCCCGCAACCAAATTATGCCGCCAAGTCAATGACTTAACAGTCAGCGACTTGGCGGCATTTGTTTTTGCGCAGTACTGGCCGGAATGCCGCTTCCGGCACCATCGCGACGGACCGGCGGCAGATCAGTCGCGGCACCGCTTTTTGCGCCGGATTTTGCAAAAGGGCACGTTTGTACCATCCCTCACGCCCGCCGAGCGGTAGATTGGACAGTAACGAGTCATTGAACTCGGCAAGCTCGCCGAGACATCGCTTTACGCGACGGTGTACGTTCAGGGGTCACCGCAGGCGGAGATGTCCCCATGGCGACAGTTAAGATCAACGGTGAAGACCGGACTTTCGACGCGCCCGACGACATGCCGCTGCTATGGGTGCTGCGCGACATACTCGGCATGACGGGCACGAAATTTGGCTGCGGCATTGCGCAATGCGGCGCCTGCACGGTGCACATCGACGGCAATCCGGTGCGTTCCTGCCTTTTGCCTGTCGGTGCGATCGGCGATCGAGCCGTCACCACCATCGAAGGCATTGGCGCGACGTCGGCGGGCGCCAAAGTGCAGAAAGCCTGGCTGGATGTGGAAGTCATTCAGTGCGGCTATTGCCAATCCGGTCAAATCATGTCAGCGGCGGCGCTGCTGGCCAACACTGCTCACCCGGATGACTCGGACATCAACGCCGCGATGGCGGGCAATATTTGTCGCTGCGGCACCTACGTACGCATCCGCGAGGCCATCAAGCGCGCCGCGGGTGACGGGCAGTCATAGGAGTCGGCAATGTCCTTAGCTGACGTAAACGCTCGCCCCTCGTCGCGCCGCGGCTTTCTGAAATCTGGCCTGGCGGGAGGATTGGTGCTTGGCTTCCATCTTCCCCTGCGGGCCGCGAATGAGCCGGAGCAATTGCCCGACAATCCGGCGGGCCAGTTCGCACCTAACGCCTTCATCCGTATCGATCATTCCGGCAAGACCACACTCGTCATGCCGCAGGCCGAGATGGGTCAGGGCGTCTATACCGCTATCGCCCAGATTCTCGCCGAAGAACTCGATGCCGATTTCGCGCAGGTCGTGCTGGAGCATGGGCCGCCCAGCGACAAGCTCTACGGCAATCCGATTTTTGGAGTCCAGGTCACCGGCAATTCCAATTCGATCCGCGCGTTCTGGAAACCGTTGCGCATTGCGGGCGCGGCGGCACGCGCGATGCTGGTGCAGGCCGCGGCACAACAATGGCAGGTCGATCCCGCAACCTGCTCGGCGTCGAACGGCAAAGTCAGTCACGCGGCCAGCGCACGCGCGCTCGGCTATGGCGATCTGGCGGATGCGGCCGGCAATGTTCCGCTACCGAAAGATCCGCCGCTCAAGGACCCAAAAGATTTTGTGCTGATTGGCAAGCCGCTGAAGCGCTTCGACACGCCCGGCAAGGTCAACGGCAAGGTCATTTACGGCATCGACGCGATGTTGCCCGGCATGAAGTTTGCGACATTGGCCGCAAGTCCAGTATTCGGCGGCAAGGTCGGTCATGTCGACGACAGCGCGGCCAAGACTGTCCCCGGCGTCCAACAAATTGTTGTACTGGACGATCTTGTTGCGGTCGTCGGCGATCACATGTGGGCAGCCAAGAAGGGTCTCGACGCTCTCGTCATTACCTGGAGCGAAGGCGCGAACGCAAAATTCAGTTCGAGCGATATCTGGGACGACTTGCGCGCCGCGAGCAAAAAAGACGGTGTCATCGCAAAATCGCGAGGCGACATCGCCAAGGGCCTCTCGCAGGGCGACAGATTTGAAGGCGAATACGAGCTGCCGTTCCTGGCGCACGCAACCATGGAACCGATGAACTGCGTGGTTCAAGTCAAGCCGGATGCCTGCGAGGTATGGGTTGGTACTCAGGTCCAAACCCGCGCGCAATCGGCCGCAGCGGAGGCTTCGGGTCTGCCAATCGACAAGGTGACCCTGCATAACCACCTGCTGGGCGGCGGCTTCGGCCGCCGGCTTGAAGCCGACATGGTGGCGAGTGCCGTGCGCGTCGCCAAGCAGGTCGACGGACCGCTGAAGGTGGTGTGGACGCGCGAAGAGGATATCCAGCACGACGTCTACCGCCCGGTCTATCGCGACGTCATTTCGGCGAGCCTTTCGGGTGGTAAGATTGCCGCCTGGAAATATCGCGTCACCGGGTCGTCGATCATGGCGCGCTGGGCCCCGTCGATATTCCTGAACGGTATCGACATCGACGCTGTCGATAGCGCCGTCGATATGCCCTACGACATTCCCAATCTGCAGGTCGAGTATGTGCGCGCGGAGCCGCCTGCGGTGCCTACCGGCTTTTGGCGCGGCGTCGGACCGAATAACAACGTCTTCGCCACCGAATGTTTTATGGACGAGTTGGCGCGCAAGGCGGGCAAGGATCCGATCGATTTCCGCCGCGGCATGTTGGGGAATAATCCGCGTCTTCTGGCCGCGCTCAATCTTGTCGCGGAAAAATCAAATTGGGGCGAGGCGCTGCCCGTTCGAGTCGGGCGTGGGGTCTGCGTGCAGCCGTCATTCGGAAGTTTCATCGCGACCGTCGTCGAGGCGGAAGTCGACGACAAGGGCGAAGTGCAACTGCGGCGGGTGACCTCGGCGGTTGATACTGGCATCGCGGTGAACCCCGATACGATTGTCGCGCAGTTACAGGGCGGGCTGATCTTCGGCCTGACCGCCGCGCTGTTCGGCGAAATCACGATCGACAAGGGGCGTGTGCGCCAATCCAACTTCAACGATTACCGCATGCTGCGCATCGATGAGGTGCCGAAGATCGACGTGCACGTCATCAAGAGCGGCGAGGACCCCGGCGGCATCGGTGAAACCGGCTGCACGGCGGGGCCCCCGGCGTTACGCAATGCGATTTATGCCGCGACCGGTGTCGCGTTGTGGAGATTGCCGATCGACCGTGCCGCCTTGGCGACTGCGAAGAAGGCGTGAGCATCATGCGACGCATCGGCATCGTTGCCATCGCCGCAGTCGTCGTGCTCGCGCTGGCCGCCATTAACTGGAAAACCATCTATCCGGGACCGACGGCATTTGCCGGTGGCGCGACGGTCGTGCTTTCGGACTACCAAGCCGCCGATCCGACCGGCGTGCCATCGGACCTCGCCAGCGCCGATCCGGTAAAGCGCGGTGAATATCTCGCGCGCGCTGCCGATTGCTTGGTTTGCCATACCGCTCCGCACGGCGACCAATTTGCCGGCGGCTTGGCCATACCGCTGCCGTTCGGGACGCTTTATTCGACCAATATCACGCCCGATAAAGTCACCGGGATCGGCGACTACACCGACCAGGATTTTCTCAATGCGCTGCGCCGCGGAATTCGGCGGGATGGGACGCACCTTTATCCGGCAATGCCGTATCCCTCCTATACCTATATGACCGATGCGGACGCTTTGGCGATCAAGGCCTATTTGTTCAGCCTTACTCCGGTCAATGCCGCCAATCGCGCGGACACGCTGACCTTCCCGTTCAATCAGCGCTGGTCGATGGCCATCTGGTCGCTGCTGTTCAATGAAAACGCGCGTTTTCAACCCAACACCGCGCAAAGTGCCGCGTGGAATCGTGGCGCCTATGTCGCCGAGGCGCTCGCGCATTGCGGCGAATGCCACACGCCACGCAATCTCGCGTTTGCGCTCGACAATCGAAAAAAATTCGCCGGCGCGATGACTGCCGGCTGGAACGCTTTCAACATCAGCTCCGACAAGGGCTCGGGTCTTGGCGCGTGGAGCGATGATGAACTTTTTTCCTATTTGTCGACCGGTCACGCGTTAAGCCGCGGTACGGCGTCGGGTCCGATGGGCGAGGCGGTGGACGAGAGCTTCAGCGCGATGGCGGCAACCGATATCCACGCGCTGGTCGCCTATGTGCGCAGCGTTCCGGCGATCGCCTCATCCGATCTGCCGGCAACGATCGCGCCGCCCGCGCCGGCTGCTCCCAAAGCCGGAGGCGCTACGTCGGACATCCTCGGTAAGAGAGTATTTGAACAGGCTTGCGTCAGTTGCCATAGCTGGACGGGCATCAGCGCGATCACGCCCTATGCCACTATTTCCGGCACGCGTGCGGTAAACGATGCGACGGCCACGAATGTTGCGCAGATCGTGATTTCCGGCACGATGCGGCACACGCCGCAGGGCGTGGTCTCGATGCCGGCCTTTGGCAGCACTTATTCCGATACAGAAATTGCGGCGGTCGCCAACTACGTCACTGGACGGTTCGGTAGTCAGGAAACCAAGATCGCCGACAGGGACGTGGCGGAGCTGCGAAGCCAAACCAGCCGTTGACGAAGCCGTGTCCATCCCCGGCTCGCGTCTGCAGCCGCGGCGGAAAGAAGTGATTGATAACCGCGGGCTGCGTCGGCTATCTCGTATCGATCGCAGAGCGGAAGGTGGTCCATCGCCGCCGCGCCGGCGACGATCGCGTCGCGTTTTTTCCCAGGGTGATGTGATGCTGCGACCGAAACAAGCAATCGCTATCGTTGCCTTTTGTTTCGCCACGTCGCTATGGTTCGTCGCCGGTGACCGCATTGCCGCGGCGCAGAGCCTGCCCGTTTCGGGCCGCTATCAGTGCAGCGGCGCAAGCGGAGCGATGCCCGAACTGAACTTCGTGGTCGGGCCCGGCAACATTTACACTTCGGCCAGAGGCTGGCGCGATACGATGACGGTCCATCCGCTTTCAGGCAACATCCTGTTTCACGGCACCACGCCGCAACACGCCTATCAGGGACGTTACGAGTCCGGGCCGCCAGTCAGGATCGTGCTCGTGACAGTGGCGGGCGGCGCGACTAGCGAGACAGGAATCACCTGTCAGATGAACTGACGGATTGTGTGCTCGAGTGCGTTTACGCCGACACCGGCCAGAAGTGATTGACCGTCGCCAGTATGGCCAGCAGCACGAGGCCGAGGCTCAGGCTCCAGATGATCAGCTTTTTTTCGACCGGCAGCAGCGGTTCGACGGCAGCGGTGCGCAGTTCCTTGTGCAGATCGGATTGGCTGTAATGCGACATGTTCGTCTCCTGAAGATCGATGCGGTTTTGAGTATTTGATTGTCAGCTCGCGAGCGGCGGCGTGACGCCGTGGAAGAATATCCACGAGATCAAGAGGCCGACCCAGACCACGAAACCGAAGATGCTGACGGCATAGACGGCGACGAGCTTGCCGAAACCCTTCTGCCACAACAGCCTGAAGTCGGAGAGCACGCCGATCGAGAAGAACGTCAGCACGAAGAAGATGAGGCGAAGTGAATTGGCCTCGGCAATCGCTCCTGGAACGCTCTTGGCAACGTCGGCGGGTGTGCCGAGCGCGAAATAGAGTCCGATGACAAACGTGATCACGAAGCCAATGATGAATTTGGGAAAGCGCTGCCAGATTTCGCTGGCTTTTGCCTTGTCGGCGTCCCGCGTCACGTTGATATGGTTGGTCCAGATGTAGCCGAGCACGAAAGCCCACACGCCGATGAAGAGGTCGATGAACACCTTGATCGCCGCCGCCGTGCCGAGGATCCAGCCTGGCTGGTAGTGCACGCCTTCGGCCGCATTCTTGGCGAGGATCAACGCGTCAGTAATGCCGCCGGCCGCCACCGCAGCGCCGTCGGTCTTCACCGCAAGACCCATCCAGGCCCCGGCCACCAGCGGTTCGTGCGAGAGAAGCCCTTGCGCCACGAACGGCAAGATCAAGAGTTCGACCACCGAGAACACCAACACCAGCGACGACACCAGGATCGGCACGACCGGCCGCGCGCGGATGGCGCCGCCGGTGGCAATCGCCGCCGAAATGCCGCAGATCGAGATGCCGGAAGCCAGCGGCACCGCCCATTCGCGCGGGAAGCCGAACCACTTGCGGGCGACGAAATAGACGACTGCCCAATAGATTAGATAGGCCTCGACGATGGCGGCGATGCCCCGCAAGATTACCGCTGTAGCAAAGCTGAGCCGTCCCGCCACCGTCACGGCGATGACGCCGCCGAGGATGACGATCGCGATCTTGATATAGAGCTCTGGACGTACCGCTTCTCTGATCGCAGCGGCAAAGCGCGGAAACACGTTGCCGATGATCAGCCCCAGGATCAGCGCGAAAATGAAAGCGCCTTCGTTGGTGAGCCTGAGTGACCAACTGATGCCGAATTTCTGAAATTCCGCCGGGGTCGCTGCAGCGAAGTTTGCGTAATTGCCGATGAACCAGCCTGCATAGGCGAGCCAGAACACCGCGGTGAACGCCAGCGCGAACTTTTTCACGTCGGCCTTGAGCGCAGCTACGCCCGCGCTCAGCACCAGCGTCAGACCAATATAGGTCGCGAGCAGAGCACCGACGCCTCCGAGCGACGCATAATTCTTTGATACCGGGCTGATCGCTTTGCTTACGTCGCCCCAGACCGACGTGCTGACGACCCATCCTAAGATATCGGTATTGGCCACGGCAGCGAGGCCTAGGAGGAAAATCGCCAGGCCTAAGATGACGGCGAGCCAATCCTCATTGAGAACGGCAGCCGTGACGGGTGCGGTGGCATCCGGTGAATGAATGTCGGAGGCATAAGCATTGGACATGATATCCCCAGCGCCGGATTTGACCGGCATTTGCAGACAACGGTTTTGAGTTGAAAGTCTATTGCGTGCGGCGGCGCTAAGGCGGCCGCTCAAGCAATCACTAGCAACAGAGTTCCGGCATCATTGGTCCATCTCCATGGTTAGGGAGCCCACGAAGACGCTGCATTTGAGCGTTCATGGCGCTTTAGCGTTTTCCCGCGGCGCAAGCTGCTCCATCAAATCCCGCGATCCGACCGATACTTATCAACGATCGGATTATGGATTTCGCCACGCCGCCGGGAATAGTCAATGCAGCGAACAAAAATAAGAGAATCTTGTTTGATCCGTCCGCGTTCTGGCGAACGAATTCGCTTTGCCGGATCGGAGAAGGAAAGAATGTTTTAGGTGATCGTTCAACATGCCGCGAGCTTTCGCTGGCTCGAAATGACACAGGTTTGCGCGGATTGCTGACATGGAAATTTTTATGTAGAATTTTCGACCTGGAAAGCCGGCATCACATCGAACAAAGAGACTGCGCAATGGCTGAAATTCCGAAATATGATCTCCTGCTTCGTGGCGGCCGCGTTATTTGCCCGGCTTCCCGGATCGATGGCGTCCGCGATGTCGCGATCCGCGACGGCAAGATCGCCGCGATCGCAGAAACGATCCTGCCGTCAAGCGCCGGCGAGGTGATCGACGTTTCGGGCAAGCTGGTGCTGCCGGGCCTGATCGACACCCATGGCCACGTCTATCAATACGTCACCGGCCGCTTCGGCTTGAACCCGGATATGGTCGGCGTGCGCTCAGGCGTCACCACCGTGATCGATCAGGGCGGCCCGTCGTGCATGACCTTGCCCGGCTTCCGCAGCTTCATCGTCGAGCAGGCGCAGACGCAGGTCTTTGCCTTCCTGTCGGCCTATTTGGTCGGCGGCCTTGAAGGTCACTACTACCCCAATCTCTACAGCCCCGCCGGCGTCGATATCGACGCCACCGTGACGGCGGCCGACGCCAACAAAGATATCGTGCGCGGCATCAAGGGCCACGCCGAGATCGGCGGCTTCGCGCGCTGGGGCATCAAGGTCCTGGAAATGTCCGCCGAGATCGGCCGCCGCACCGACCTGCCGCTTTACGTCCATTTCGGCACGTTGTGGGGCCTGCCCGAGAGCGGTGCCAACGGCGAAGATGCCGACACGATCCTGGAACGCGTGATCCCGAAGTTGCGCCCCGGCGATATTCTGGCGCATCCGTTCACGCGCCATCCCGGCGGCTTCGTCAATCGTCAAGGCGAGGTTCACAGCGTCATCCGCGCCGCGATCGATGCCGGGCTGAAGGTCGATGTCGGCCACGGCAGTCATTTCTCGTATCGCATCGCGCGCAACGCGCTCGCCGCCGGCATCATGCCGCATACGCTCGGCGCCGACATGCACGGCTACAACACCGAAGTGCCGCCGCCCGCGGGCACGCCGGCGCAGCATTATGACGACGAGAACCATCCGTTCCGCGGCCAAGCCAAGTTCAGCCTGACCCAGGCGATGAGCTCGATGATCGCGCTCGGCATAGCGCTCGAGGATGTGGTGCCGATGGTGACGTCGCATCCCGCGCAGATGCTCGGAATGAGCGACCGGCTCGGCGCGCTCAGGCCCGGATTTGCCGCCGACGTCACGGTGCTGTGGGACGATCGCGGCCGCTTCATCCTGCGGGACAATGAAGACACCAAGGTGGTCGCCGAGCGGCTGTTGCGGCCGGCATTTTGCCTTCGCGCCGGCCAACGCTTCGAGGCCGACTCGCCGATCCTGCCGCAGGCTATCGCGGCGTAAAAAATCAGGCCGCCTGCGACAGGCGATTCATCTCTCGCTGCACGAGTTGGCGGTACAGGCCGTCGCGGCGCACCAGGGTATCGGGCGGACCGTCCTGGATAACGCAGCCCGATTGCAGAACCACGATGCGGTCGAAATTGCGCACGGTAGAAAGGCGGTGGGCAATGGCGATGACGGTGCGGCCCCGCATCAGGCGGCCAAGCGCCTCGCGGATCAGCTCTTCGGACTCGCTGTCGAGCGCGGAGGTCGCTTCATCGAGCAGCAGCAGAGGCGCGTCTTTGAGGAATGCACGCGCGATGGCGATGCGCTGACGCTGGCCGCCGGAGAGCTTCACGCCGCGGTCGCCGACGATGGTGCGCATGCCTTGCGGCAGATCCTCGATGAAATTACAGCGCGCGGTAATTGCGGCTTCAAGCACCTCTTCGTCGGCGGCGTCCGGCTTGCCGTAGCGGATGTTGTCCATCACCGAACGGTGAAACAGCGAAATATCCTGCGGCACGATGCCGATGGATTCGCGCAAGCTGTCCTGGGTCACACGTGCGATGTCCTGGCCATCGATCAGGATGCTGCCGGCTTGCGGATCGTAGAAGCGTTGCAACAGCGCGAACAAAGTGGATTTGCCGCCGCCGGACTGGCCAACAAGGCCAACGCGTTCGCCGGGGCTGAAATGCAGGTTGAGGTCCGAGAAAATTTGGAGGCTGTCGCTGTAACGAAAATCGACATGCTCGAACTTCACGCTGGCACCGCGGCGGACCAGCGGTTCGGCTTCAGGATGATCGCGTAGTTCGTGGGGCACCAATAGTGTCGTCAATGCCTCGGACAGGCGCGCGATATGCTGGGTGATATCGACCAGCGCCACGGCGAGATCGCGTGTCGCGCTCAATACAGAAATCGACAGTGTGCAGGCAAGTACAACGTCGCCGGTCGTAGCCGCACCCTGCTGCCACAGCACGATTGCCCAAGCGAGCAGGCATAGCGTCAGCGACACCGTGACCAACGCATGAAAGATTCGCAATTTCTCAAGATAGAGAAGGCTGCGGCGTCGCGCGATCATTTCACGACCAACGGTGGCGTCGAAGCGGTGGCGCTCCCGTGCAAAGCCCGAGAACGCCCGAACCAGCGACATGTTGCCGACCACGTCCATCATCTCGCCGTCGACGGAAGCGGCCTTGCGGGCAAAATCATGATGCAGCGGCCGGCCGGCAGCGGCGAGGCGGAACATGAGGACCACCATGATCCCGGCGACGACGGCAAGGCCGCCGCCCATCGGGATGCTGATAGTGCAAATCAATGCGATCGCCGCGACTGTCGCCGCACACGGCGGCAGCACGTTCCACATGAACATGTTCTCCGCGGTAAAGAGCGCATTGGATGTCGCGGTAACGCGACTCGTCAGTGTGCCGGGCTGACGCTCTGCAAAATATGCCTGCGAATGTCCCAGCAAATGTCGGAACAGATCGCGTCGCAGGTCGCCGGTAACGCCAACAAATGCAAAGTTCGCGATCCAGCTCGCAATTCGCCAAAGCAGATTATCCGCGGCGATCAGCGATCCTAGGAGTGCGAACGCCATCCAGACGCCGGCGCCATGATGGTTCGACAATACATCGACGAGATTTTTCACGCCGTACTGCGTGCCGACCGAGCAACTGACCGCAGCAAGCACTGCGGCCAGAATCACTGCATGAGAAGCCGGCCGTAATCGGACATAACGAATCATAAAGGCCACAGGACGAACGGCGAAAGCACAAAGATCGGCCATGCGTAAGGTATGTCTCCAGGTCTTGAGTGCTGCTGCTGCCCGCTCCGAAGGCGTCATTCATTGGCACAACGCCGTAAACCCGATTACGGACGAGGCCGATTTACAAAAATTGTTTCAGCGAACGGGGGTGGGGCGCTTTATGTCCGACGCGCGTCGGTTTTGTGCCGGAACGGCGGCGTCATACGCGGGGGACCTTCGGCCGAATTCGCGCGTCGATGTTCGACGTTGCATGCGCCAAAAAGTTCCAGCACCGGCGAAAAATAAAGTTCCGCTGCCGGTTTGATATTTTTTTCGATTGCGCGGTTGTTGCAGTGCCGGGGTGAAACGAGATCCACACCAGGGAAAGGTCAATTCGATGCATATCGCGCAAATCGCGCCGCTGACGGAGGCGGTGCCGCCGAAGCTCTATGGCGGAACGGAACGCGTTGTCTCCTGGTTGACCGAAGAGCTGATTGCGCTCGGCCACGAAGTCACCTTGTTCGCCAGCGGCGATTTACAAACCTCGGCGAAACTCGAAGCGATGTGGCCGCGGGCATTGCGGCTCGACGGCGCAGTGCGTGACCCCAACGCGCTGCATATGATGATGCTGGAGAAGGTCTATCAGCGCGCCGCTGATTTCGACGTCCTGCACTTTCACCTGGACTACTATCCGTTCTCGCTGTTCTCGCGCCAACCGACGCCGTTCGTGACCACGTTGCACGGGCGTCTCGATCTTCCCGAACATCAGCCCGTGTTCGACACGTTCTGCAAAGTTCCTGTGGTCTCGATTTCCAATGCTCAGCGCCGGCCATTACCGCAAGCCCATTGGGTGCGCACCGTACTTCACGGCCTGCCGGAAAAGTTGTTAATGCCGAAGCCGGTCAAGCCGGATTATTTTGCCTTCCTCGGGCGTATCGCGCCGGAGAAGGGCATCGACCGCGCCATCCGTATCGCGCAGCATTGCGGGGTAAAGCTCAAGGTTGCCGCGAAGGTCGACCGCGCCGACCAGGACTATTACGACGAGCAGATCAAGCCGATGATCCAGTCAGGCAACGTCGAATTCATCGGCGAGATCAATGACAAGGACAAGTCGGAATTCCTCAGCGGTGCCATCGTCCTGCTGGTGCCGATCGATTGGCCGGAGCCATTTGGTTTGGTCATGATCGAAGCCATGGCCTGCGGTACGCCGGTCATTGCGTTCAATCGCGGCTCGGTGCCGGAAGTGATCGACGACGGGGTCACCGGATTCGTTGTCGAGGACATCAACGGCGCCATCGGCGCGGTCGATCGCCTCAGCCATCTGTCGCGCGAAAATATCCGCCGGCATTTTGAGCAGCGCTTCACCGCGCGGAGCATGGCGCAGGACTATCTCGGCGTCTACCGCAGTCTTGCGGAAAAATTCGCGCCGCATCTGCGGCTGGTCACCGACGACGCCCCGGCTTTGTAGCTTTTTGGGTGGACGATTAATCCGCCGCGGCGGCGGGATTTGTCTCCGGCATCATGAACCACAGCACGCGTCAAGCCGGCGAGTGCTATCGCGGCCAATCCGGCGAAGGCCGGTGCGCTGCCGAAGCGGTCGATCATGTAGCCGGCAAAGGTTGCGCTGAGCGAAGCGCCGACGCCGGTCGCGGTACCGACAATGCCCTGGCCCAGATTGAAACGGCCGGTGCCGCGCGTGAGGTCCGCAACCACGAGCGGCACCATCACGGCGAATACGGCGGCGGTGATGCCGTCGAGAAGCTGCACGATGACCAGCAGCAGCGGGTTGCTCACCACGGCGAATAAGATGCCTCGGATCGGCAGCGCCGCAAAACCGATCAGAAGCAAGGGCCGTCGGCCCCAGATTTGGGCCTTGAGGCCGAACCACGGCGACAGCGCCGCGACCACGAGCTGCGGCACGACGATGCAAGCCGCGATCAGCAGCGTTGCCCACTGCGCCGAGCGCATTGTCATGACGCTGCCCATCAATGGCAACATGGCGCCATTCGCCAGATGGAACAGCAGGAGACAGCCGGCGAAGATCAGAAGCGGCCGGTTGTGCATCAGCTCGCCCGCCCTGATCGGCGGTTTGATGGCAGGCCGCCGCGGTTTCGCGCCGTGGGCCCGCTCTGGATCGATCTCGGCCGGCGAGATGGATCGAAGCGCCAGCAGTGCCGGCACGAGCAGTAAAACGGTGACGATGAAGACGGCGCGCGCTGAGACCAGATAACCGCATGCCCCCATGACCGCCGCCGCCAGTCCGTTGCCGACCGAGGCGAAGCGCGCATTGCGGCCGAGCCGCTCCCCGATCGACCGCATGGCCGACCAGGCCGAGGCTGATCGCCACCATGGCGGGGCCGAGCACGCAGCTTGCCAATGCATGCAAGATCGCGCCTGTGAGTACGATGGGGAAAATCGGCAGCGCAGCATAGGTCAAGGCGCTGACGCAAATCGCGACGATGGCGACACCGGCGATGAAGCGCTCCGAACGTGCCGCGTCGACCAGCGCGCCGCCAGGCATCTGGCCGAGTAGCGAGACCAATCCGGCCGCCGATAAAACCATGCCGATATCGAATTGCGTCCAGCGTTGCGTGGTGAGATAGACCGAGACGAATGGCCCGAAGCCGGTTTGTACGTCGGCGACAAAAAAGATGAACCAATCGAGCCCACGCAAGCTCGCCGGAGACGGCGCATTGCGTCTCGCGATCTTGCGGCTGCTGCGGGGGAGTTGGCGCTCCGCCGGGAAAGGCTTGGTGCCGAGCCAGTGTGTCGCGAATGACGCGTAATGGATTCGCCGGCAGGATACTTCTCCAGCAATTTGCTATTCAGAAGGAAGCGGCTCGAGCTTGCCCAGCGATCCGAGGACGACCACCGGTTTGCCGTCCTGATATTCCGGTGCCGCTTTTACTTGGTCGCGGTTCAGTTCCAGCGTGATTTGTGCCGAATTTGTTTTTGCTGGCGCGGGAAAGTGCAGCGCGCTCCAGTCGACCGCGATCTTGCGGCTGCCGACACCGAGGAAGCCGCCGAAATCAATCACCGCCGCGCGTACTTGGCCGCTGCTGATCGACAAGCACGTCGACGACCCGGCCCATGTTCTCGTCGGCGCTGCTGCGAACCTCGCGGCCAAGAATGCTTTCGACTTCATGAGTGTTGAGAACAGTCTCTGCGGCAGGCGCCTGCGGCTTCGCCGGCTGTGTGATGCCGGGTGTCGTGGCCGCGACCGGTGCGTCCCCTGCGCACGCAGCGCCACAAACGGCGGCAAGCGTCAAGAATAGGGTTACCGCCCCCGCCGCCAATATCGCTGGACGTTTGCCGCGCATCCTGCCTCCGGCTCTTTAAGGGAACTTACGCAACTAAGCCGCGGCGGACTGGCCGGTTCCACCGTATCGTCGCCGCGTTCAGGGCGTGCGGCCGATGTTCGCCGCGAATTAGGAGGAAACAACGATCGAAACGCGGATATGGCCGCTGATCCGGGGCGTATCGAGCGAAACCGTATTGCCATGGCGCCGCACGCGCAGATCGATGCTCGACGCGCCGAGCCGTAAATCGCGCAGGAGGACTATCGTCGAGAAACGCCGGCAAGCGCGGATTGTGCAGCCGGATTTCGCTATTGAACGGATCGAATTGCAGGCCGAGCGACGCTTCCAAAAGCGTGAATGGTGTAGCGCTGGCCCACGCCTGCGGCGAGCATGCGACCGGATAGAGCGTTGGCCCTTGGCTGCGCTTGCGCTGAAAGCCGCAGAACAATTCCGGCAGCCGCCGATACTCCATATAAGTCGCGGCGCCGAACAAGCCGTCGAATAGCGTCTCGACCGCTTGCTTATGTTCGTAACGCGCCAGTCCCAACGCAATCAACGCGTTGTCGTGCGGCCAGATCGAGCCGTTGTGATAAGACATCGGATTATAGCGAGTTTCTCCGTCGGCCACCGTGCGGATTCCCCAGCCGGAGAAAAATCTTGTGTGCAGCAGGCCCTTGGCGACTAGCGCGGCGTGCTTAGGATCTGCAATGCCGGTGAATAAAACCTGCCCGGCATTCGAGGTGCGCACGCGGCATGGCTTTTTTTCGCCGTCGAGCGCCAGCGCATAAGTCTCGATATCCTGGCACCAGAATGCGCTCTCGAAGTGGGCGGCAAGGCGGCCGGCCTCAGCGTCGAGCTTTTTCGCCTCGGCGTCGCGTCCGAGACGGCGTGCGCAACGCGCGGCCATGCGTTTTGCGGCGTAGACGTAACCTTGCACTTCGGCGAGCGCTATCGGGCCGTCGGCGAGGCGGCCGTCGGCGTGAAAAATCGCGTCGTGCGAATCCTTCCAGCCTTGATTGACAAGGCCCTGCTCGTTGGCGCGGGCGTATTCGACGAAGCCGTCGCCGTCGCCATCGCCCGGGCCGTCAATCCAGCCCAGCGCCGCGACGATGGCCGGCCAAAGTGAATCGATTGTTTCAATGTCGCCTGTGCGTTCCGCATATAAGCCCGCAAGCAGAATAAACAGAGGGGTGGAATTGACGCTGCCGTAATACAGACCGAATGGCACCTCACGCAGCGCCGCCATTTCGCCGCCGCGCATCTCATGCAGGATTTTCCCGGGTTCCGCATCGGCAAGCGGATCGTACGTCTTGGCTTGATAGGCGGCTAAACGGCGCAACACGCCGCGCGCTACTTCGGGGCTCCACCACAGCATCTGCAATGCGGTGATCAGACCGTCGCGGCCGAATGTCGTCGAGAACCATGGAATGCCGGCATAGGGATAACGGCCCTGCGGCGTGTCCGTCATGAGCATCGCGAGGTCCGCCGCCGAGCGGCACAATATTTCGTTGAAGCGATCGTTTGAGGTTTCTACCGAAGTGCGCTGGTGCGCCTGCTCGCGCAATTCGCGGCGCGCCTTGATCAGACTGCGCAAGAACGGCCGAGGACGCCGCTCCTCTGGATCGCAGCTTACCGCCAGGAATAGTGGCTGCGTCGCGCCGGGAGCGAGATGCAGGCGATAGACAGCGCCACTGGTCGTCAGCCGATCCGGCCGCGGATCGAAAGTCAGCACGGTGCGCCGCGTCTTGCCGTCGAGTCCCTGATAGATCAGCAGCACCTGGTCGTCGCCGTTCACTTTTGCCGTGGCGGTGCCGCGGCGGTCGCGGTGCGTGCCGCGAACCTCGAACAGATCGGCGAAATCGTTCTCGAACAGAACTGAGATTTGCAAATCGACCGTGCGGTCACCGTAATTGCGAATTCCCAGTCGCTGGTAGGATGCGCCGCGCCACAGAAAAATCGTGCGTAGGATGTGCAGGGTATCCTTTTCGAGGAACAGATGCTGGTCGTCATGAAGATCGGGATTGGTCGAATCGACAAACAATGCCGAATTGTCGTCGCGCAAATTCGAGCCGAGCAACAATGGATGGACGCCGTTAACCAGGACTTCGAGTCGCGACAGGTAGCGCGTGTCGCAGTGGAATAAGCCCGCCGATCCGCTGGCGGACGCTGCAATGTCGCCGCGGCTGTCAAGCACTACGAAAGTGTCGCCATATTTTAGGACGCGCGAGGGCCGGGTTGCCGGCTGTTCCACCGCGCCGATATAGAAAGGCGTTTCGGATGGTGTGTCGATGGCAACCAGCTTTGCGGCGGTCTCAGGCGACATCGCGTTTCACTTTGCGGTTCAAATTTATGAACGGACTACGCCGACGCAACCACGCCTTCGCTCGAGATCAATAATTCGCTCTCGGGGTTACGGCGCCGGACCGCCGGGGATCACATCGATGACCCGCATGAGGACCGGGTCGACGATTACGATAACGTCGCTGTCAGCCATGGCATATTTGAGATCGGCCGCCCAAGGATCGTTGGCCGTCGCCGCATCGGGCAGTCCCGCCAAATCAGCCGACTGCGGCACCGGAGCGCCCACCGCCGCAGCCAAGGCCCCAGTTGTCAGGTTTTGCCCGAATGTAAGGCTTTACCCCTTGCTGGAAGACGGCGTCATGAATGGCTTTCTTTTGCACTGTGGTCAGCGCCAAATCTTTGCGCCATTTTTCCGTCCGGCCCAATTGCCTCGTCCGGCCCTGCCGACTGCGCGTACGCGGCGCCGCAGCCGATGACAGTTCCCAAAAGGAAAAGTCCCTGAAGGCTAATGATAGAGTGCATGCGTGCTTCTCCTCCATGAAGCCGAACGCACGAGAACGAAATTGGGTCCGCTGCTGATGTTGCGCCGCACACATTTTTTCTCGCGTCGGCGGCGACGTTGCGCTCGAACATGCAGGCACTGAGGGGCCACCGAAGTACGTCCGCTACTGATGCTGCGTCGCACAAAGGATATTGCCCAAGTCTGTAGGCGTTTACGGGTTAGCTGCGGGTTGCGGCGATTCGCCACCGAAACAACAATTTCCATGACAAATAGACGGAAACGCCCTAATTCGTGTTCCCAACAGAACTGCGGTATTAATAATACCAGGCTTTGGGGCAGGGAAACGATGGCGACTCTCAACGGCCACTTTGAAATCCGACGCGACTGCCATCTTCGAACACGCGTTGGACTCAACTTATTGTCGGCATCATCTGCATGGTGCTGATTGCCAACTTGCAATACGGCTGGACACTGTTCGTCAATCCGATCAACAAAGCGCATGGCTGGACAATTGCGGAGATCCAGCTCGCCTTCAGCATCTTCATTGCACTGGAAACCTGGCTGACGCCGGTGGAGGGCTGGATCGTCGACGCTTTGGGTTCGCGGCGCGGGCCAAAGTTGATGGTGGCATTCGGCGGCATCATGGTGGGCCTTGGATGGGTGACCAACGCCTATGCGCAAAGCCTCGCAATGCTGTATTTCGGCGCGGTGCTCGGCGGTATCGGCGGCGGTGCGGTGTATGCGACCTGTGTCGGCCAGGCGGTGAAATGGTTTCCCGACCGGCGCGGGCTTGCCGTCGGCCTGACCGCGGCGGGCTATGGGGCCGGCGCCGCGATCAGCGTCGTTCCTATTCGCGAGGTGATTGCCGCGAACGGCTATGAAGCCGCCTTCCTCTGGTTTGGCATCATCCAGGGCGGAATCGTTTTCCTTGTCGCCTGGCTGATGCGAGCGCCCGATCCGGGCGAGCTCGCCGGCGCCGCCGCGCCGAAGGTTGCGCAAAGCGCGCGCAGCTTCACGCCCATGCAGGTACTGGCCAACCCGGTTTTCTGGCTGCTCTACGTCATGTTCGTCATGGTGTCGGCATCGGGCCTGATGGCAACTGCGCAGATCGCGCCGATCGCCAAGGATTTCAACGTCGGCGACTCGATTGTGTTCTGGGGCGCCACCACGCTGAGCGCGGCGCTGATCATCGACAATCTCTGCAATGGCGGGGCGCGTCCGCTGTTCGGCTGGATTTCCGACCACATCGGTCGCGAATACACCATGGCGCTGGCCTTTGGGCTCGGCGGCGCCTCATATTGGCTGCTCGGCTCGTTTGGTTATGCGCCGATCGGGTTTGTCATTTTCGCTGCCATGATCTTCCTGACCTGGGGCGAAATTTTCAGCCTGTTTCCGTCGACCTGTACGGATACGTTCGGTACGCAATTCGCCACCGTTAATCTCAGCCTGCTCTACACCGCCAAAGGCACCTCGGCGTTCCTCGTTCCCCTTGCCAATATCATCAAGGACGCCACCGGAAGCTGGCACATGGTATTCGTCGTCACCGCCATCATGAATTTCGCGGTGGTGGGCTTGGCGCTCTTCGTGCTCAAGCCGCTGCGGGCCCGCATGATGGCCAAGAGCTGACACGGCGACATCGGCGGTTATCGATTGGGAGCGCGGAAAAATCCCCGCGCTCTTTTTTCGTGGCTGACTCGCTGGCTTCTCGCAATGATGCGAGTCGATTGATTGGTCCTTCTACATGCCGGCAAAATGCGTTTCCGCTCTGGCATAATGTATTACAGTAGGATATGGGTGTGCCCTGAACGCGGCCTTCAAGACCGCGTCAAACGAGGGTCGTAGGCGTCTTTCAGGGGCTTCGAGCGCAAGTGATGTCGTCGCGTATACACCGAATGTCCGACACCAAAAGTGAACCGGCCGCACGTAATGTCGATGCGCCCGCGCGCCCACGGCTTGAGCCGATCGATACCTCTGTCAGCTTCAAGAACAAAGCCTACGCGGCGCTCAAATCGGTCATCACCGACATGGACGTCTACAGCAGCCGCACCGACATCCGGCTCGACGAACGCAGCTTGGCGCAAGAGTTTGGCATCAGCCGGACGCCGGTGCGCGAGGCGATGGCCCAGCTCGAGCGTGAGGGTTTCGTTCGCTCAGTGCCGCGGCGCGGCGTTTATGTCGTGCGCAAGACACGGCGCGAGGTAATCGAACTCATCACCGCCTGGGCGGCGCTCGAAAGTATGGCGGCGCGGTTGATCACCGATAATGCCAGCGACGATGAAATCGCCTCGCTGCGCCGGGTCTTTGCCGCATTCGATAACGGCGAAGTACGCGCCCATCTCGACGAATATTCTGGAGCCAATATCGAGTTCCATCAGACGTTGATCCGGCTGAGCCGCAATAGCGTTCTCATCGATCTCGCCGCGAACCTGTTCACCCATATGCGGATGATCCGGCGCAAGACGATCGGCGAGAAGGACCGCGCCGACCGCTCGATCCGCGATCACATGCACATCATCGAAGCGCTCGAAGCCCGCGACACAGAGCGCGCCGAGCGGCTCGTTCGTGATCACGCGCTCGGTCTTGCCGAGCACGTCGAGAAATACGCCGATTATCTCGATTGAATTTTCCGAGGAGACTTCGATGGCAGACGCAGCGGTAAAAATGGATGCAAGCGCGGCGACCGCAGAGCGGGAGCTGACGGATGGCTTTCACCTCATCATCGATGCGCTCAAGCTCAACGGCCTTAACACCATCTACGGCGTGCCCGGCATTCCGATCACGGACTTTGGCCGTATGGCGCAGGCCGCCGGCATCCGCGTGCTGTCGTTCCGGCATGAACAGAACGCCGGCAATGCGGCCGCGATCGCCGGCTTCCTGACCAAAAAACCCGGCGTCTGCCTCACGGTGTCGGCGCCCGGGTTTCTCAACGGCCTCACCGCGCTGTCCAATGCGACGACCAACTGCTTCCCGATGATCCTGATTTCGGGCTCGTCCGAGCGCGAGATCGTCGACCTGCAGCAGGGCGACTACGAAGAAATGGACCAGCTCGCGATTGCGAAGCCGCTGTGCAAGGCGGCGTTCCGCGTGCTGCATGCCGCCGACATCGGCATCGGTGTGGCGCGCGCGATCCGCGCCGCCGTGTCCGGCCGTCCGGGCGGCGTTTATCTCGATCTGCCGGCCAAGCTGTTCGGACAGGTGATGGATGCGGAGGCTGGCAAGAAGTCACTGGTCAAGGTGATCGATCCGGCTCCCGCGCAGATTCCCGCTCCGGCCGCAGTCAAGCGCGCGCTCGACGTGCTCAAGAGCGCCAAACGACCCCTGATCATTCTCGGCAAAGGTGCAGCCTACGCGCAGGCGGACGATGCGATCCGCGTCTTCGTCGAAAAAAGCGGAATTCCGTTCCTGCCGATGAGCATGGCTAAAGGGCTTCTGCCCGATACGCATCCGCAGTGCGCCGGTGCGGCGCGCTCGACGGTGCTGAAAGAGTCCGACGTCGTCATGCTGATCGGTGCGCGGCTGAACTGGCTGTTGTCACACGGCAAAGGCAAGACTTGGGGCGATGCCCCCAAAAAATTCATTCAGGTCGATATCGAGCCGAAAGAGATGGACTCCAACGTCGAGATCGTCGCGCCGGTGGTTGGCGATATCGGCTCCTGCGTAGCCGCGCTTCTTGAAGGCATTGACAATAAGTGGCCGGCCCCTCCGGCCGACTGGACCGGCGCAGTCAAGTCCAAGAAGGACGACAACATTGCCAAGATGGCGCCGCGGCTGATGAACAACAACTCGCCGATGGACTACCACGGCGCGCTCGGTGCATTGCGGACGATCATCAAAGAGCGGCCGGACGCCATTCTGGTCAACGAAGGCGCCAACACGCTCGATCTCGCGCGCGGCATCATCGACATGTATCAGCCGCGCAAGCGGCTCGACGTCGGCACCTGGGGCGTCATGGGTATCGGTATGGGTTATGCCGTCGGGGCCGCGATTGAGACCGGCAAACCCGTACTCGCCGTCGAAGGTGACAGCGCCTTCGGGTTCTCCGGCATGGAGGTCGAGACCATCTGCCGGTACAACCTAGCGGTCTGCGTCGTCATCTTCAACAACAACGGCATCTATCGCGGCACCGACGTCAATCCCACCGGAGGTACCGACGTTGCCCCGACCGTTTTCGTCAAAGGCTCGCGCTACGACAAGATGATGGAGGCTTTCGGCGGCGTCGGCGTCAACGCGACGACGCCCGACGAACTCAAGCGCGCCGTGAATGCGGCCATGGACTCGGGCAAGCCGACCCTCATCAACGCCGTGCTCGACCCGGCAGCCGGCAGCGAGAGCGGTCGCATCGGCAACCTCAATCCGCAAAGCGTGCTGCGCAAAAAATAACGCGGCACGCCTCGCACACGAAACGAAATCTTAGGAGAGAAAAACGATGGCAACGCGCAAGAAGGCCGCGAAGGCAAGGGCAAAGTCGGTGGCAAAAAAATCCTCCAGGAAAGTTTTGAAGTTCAAGCCCAAGAAGCCGGCTGCGAAAGCCGCGTCGGGCAACGGCGCGCCGCGGCCGTCGTCAAAACCGTGGGGACAAGCGGGCAGGGCGCTCGACGGCGTGAAAATCCTCGACTTTACCCATGTGCAATCGGGACCGACTTGCACCCAGCTTCTCGCCTACATGGGCGCTGACGTGATCAAGGTGGAGCGGCCGGGTATCGGCGACATCACGCGCGGTCAATTGCGCGACGTGAAGGGGCAGGACAGCCTCTACTTCACCATGCTCAATGGCAGTAAGCGATCGATCACGATTGATTCCAAGCACCCCAAGGGCAAGGAAATCCTCGATCGGCTTGTCAAGCAATGCGACGTGCTGGTTGAGAATTTCGCACCCGGCGCGCTCGACCGCATGGGGCTCACGTTTGAGCACATCCACAAGCTCAATCCGCGCATGATCGTCGCCTCGGTGAAGGGCTTTGGCCCCGGCCCGTATGAGGACTGCAAGGTCTACGAGAACGTCGCGCAGTGCGCCGGCGGTTCGGCTTCGACAACAGGCTTCCGTGAGGGGCCGCCTTTGGTCACTGGCGCGCAGATCGGCGATTCAGGCACTGGCCTGCATCTCGCGCTCGGCATCGTTAGCGCGCTGTATCAGCGGCTGCGCACCGGCCGCGGCCAGAAGGTGCTGTGCGCCATGCAGGACGGGGTGCTTAACCTCGCGCGAGTCAAGTTGCGCGACCAGCAGCGCCTCGCGCACGGTCCGCTGTCAGAATACAGCCAGTTTGGCGAGGGCGTAGCGTTCGGCAAGGCGACACCGCGCGCCGGTAACGATTCCGGCGGCGGCCAGCCGGGATGGATCCTCAAGTGCAAGGGCTGGGAGAACGATCCCGATGCCTACATCTATTTCATCACCCAGGCGCCGGTGTGGGGCCCGATCTGCGACCTTATCGGCAAGCCGGAGTGGAAGACCGATCCGGATTTCGCCACGCCGCCGGCGCGGCTGCCGCGGCTGCGGCTGATCTTCGACACTATCGAGCAATGGACTATGACTATGACCAAGTTCGAGGTCATGGATACCTGCAACAAGCACGACATTCCGGTCGGTCCGATCCTGTCGATGAAAGAGATTGCCGACGAGCAGTCGCTGCGTGCAACCGGTACCGTTGTCGAGGTCGATCATCCGGGCCGCGGCAAATATCTGACGGTTGGCAATCCGATCAAGCTGTCGGACTCGCCACAGGATGTGCGCCGCTCGCCGCTTCTTGGCGAACACACCGACGAAATCCTGCGCAAGGTGCTCGGCTATTCCGACAAGGACGTCGCCGAGATCAAAGCGTCGGGCGCGATTACTCCACCGGAAAAGCCAGTCAAGGCGGAGGCGGCGTAATCATGCGTATCGTTGTTCATGGGCAGCAGGCCTTCGGCAAGGCGGTGCTCGAAGCGTTGATCAAGCGCGGCGAGAACGTCGTTGCCGTCTATGTCGCGCCGGAGAAGCCGGGCGCGAAGGCGGATCCGCTGAAGGAAGCCGCGCTCGCGGCAAACCTTCCTGTCTATCAGCCGGACTCCTACAAAAAGCCCGAAGTCGCCGCAGAATTCAAAACGCTGAAACCCGACATTCAGGTGATGGCCTTCGTTACGCTATTCGTGCCGGAGGAATTCCTCAACATTCCAACCCACGGTTCGATCCAGTATCACCCCTCGCTGCTGCCGGCCTATCGCGGCGCCAGCGCCATCAATTGGCCGATCATCAAGGGCGAAAAAGAAACCGGACTGTCGATCTTCTGGCCCGACAATGGGCTCGATACCGGGGACGTGCTGATCCAGAAGAAAACGCCGATCGGCCCCGACGACACACTGGGCACGGTCTACTTCGATCGCCTGTTTCCGATGGGCGTCGAGGCGATGCTGGAAGCGGTCGACCTGGTCAAGGCCGGCAAGGCGCCGCGCCTCAAGCAGGACGAAGCCAAGGCCACTTATGAAGGCCGCTGCGGTCCGGACAACGCCAAGATCGACTGGGGCAAACCCTGGGACCAGATCGACCGGCTCATTCGCGGCTGCAATCCGGCGCCGGGCGCGTGGACTACGCTCGATGGTAAACAACTGAAAATCTTCGACGCCAAGCCTCTGCCGGCAAAAGACCCGAAGGGGATCGCCGGAAAGCTCGGCGAAATCGCCGCGGTGGAAGCGGATGGCTTCACCGTGGTTTGCGCCGATGGGCGTTTTAAGGTTTCTCGTGTACAGCCCGCCGACGGCAAAAAGATCGAAGCCGGCGAGTGGGCGAAGGCGGCAAACCTTCAACTCAAGGCCAGATTCACATGATCTACCGCGTCGTGGCCGGGCTTGTGCTGGCCATCCCGCTCATTGAGGCACCGCCCTGCTGAGCGGGGATGCCCGACACAAGGCCGGGCATGACAACCAGGATTGCCGGGAACATCCCTCACTCTAACTTCCACGGATTCAAATATGCCCGCCTCTCAACACCAGTCGCCGAAATCCGATATTGAAATTTCGCAGGCCGCCAAGAAGCGGCTGATCCTCGATGTCGCCAAGGAAAAACTCGGCATCGCGCCGGAAAACCTTGAGCCCTTTGGTCACTACAAGGCCAAGGTGTCGATGGACTACATCAAATCGCTGCAATCAAAGCCGAACGGCAAGCTCGTTCTCGTTTCCGCCATCACGCCGACACCAGCGGGTGAAGGCAAGACGACGACGACGGTCGGATTAACCGACGCGCTCAACTATATCGGCAAGAAGGCAATGCTGTGCCTGCGCGAGCCGTCGCTCGGCCCTTCGTTCGGCATGAAGGGCGGTGCGGCGGGTGGCGGGTACGCTCAGGTGATTCCGATGGAGGACATCAACCTGCACTTTACCGGCGACTTCCACGCGATTACATCCGCCAACAATCTGCTCGCCGCGCTGCTCGATAATCATATCTATTGGGGCAACACGCTTGGCATTGACGAACGCCGCGTGGCGTGGCGCCGCGTCCTCGATATGAACGACCGAGCGTTGCGCACAATTGTTGGATCGCTGGGCGGCGTCGCCAATGGCTTCCCGCGTGAAGACGGTTTCGACATCACCGTCGCGTCGGAAGTCATGGCGATCTTCTGCCTTGCCCGCGATCTCGACGATCTTAAGAAGCGGCTCGGCAATATCGTCGTCGCCTATACGCGAGACCGCAAGCCGGTGCGCGCCGTCGATCTCAAGGCCAGCGGCGCGATGACCGTGCTGCTCAAGGAGGCTTTGGCGCCGAACCTTGTCCAGACGCTTGAAGGTACGCCGGCCTTCATCCACGGCGGTCCGTTCGCCAATATCGCGCACGGCTGCAATTCCGTGCTGGCGACGACGACGGCCCTGAAGCTTGCGGACTACGTGGTTACGGAGGCCGGTTTCGGCGCCGATCTTGGCGGCGAGAAGTTTCTCGACATCAAGTGCCGCAAGGCCGGAATTGAACCGAGCTGCGCGGTGCTGGTCGCGACCATCCGCGCGCTCAAGATGCACGGTGGCGTCAAGAAGGAAGAGCTCAAGCAGGAGAACCTGAAGGCGCTCGAAGCTGGCATGAGCAACCTTCAGCGTCACGTCGAGAACATGCAGAAATTCGGCATCGTGCCCGTGATTTCGATCAACCGTTTCTCCGCCGACACGCCGGCCGAGATCAAGCTGGTCGAGGACAAATGCAAAGCGCTGGGTGTTGAGGCGCTCATGGCAGATCATTGGGCGATGGGCGGAGAAGGTGCAGCAAACGTGGCCAAGGCCGTCGTCAATGTGTGCGATAGCGGCAAGAGCAAGCTGAAGTTTCTCTATCCCGACGACATGCCGCTTCTGGAAAAGATCCGCACCATTGCCAGGGAGATCTATCGCGCGAAAGATATCTCCGTTGACAAGTCGGTGCGCGACCAGCTCGCGAATTTTGAGTTGATGGGCTATGGCAAGTTTCCGATTTGCGTCGCCAAGACACAGTACAGCTTCTCGACCAATCCGGACGCTAAGGGCGCGCCGACCGATCACGTCATTAATGTGCGTGAAGTGCGGCTCTCCGCCGGCGCCGAATTCGTGGTTGCGATCTGCGGTGAGATCATGACCATGCCGGGATTGCCCAGAGTTCCGTCGGCCGACTCGATCGACATCGGACCGGACGGCAAGATCGTCGGACTGTTCTAGGTGGTTGTGAGTATTGCGACGCCTCGCTGTTGAACGGGCATTTTATGAACTTATCTGAGTCATTCCGCGAGGAGGAAATCTTCGCTCGCGGGTGACCGAAAAAATGAGGTTGAAGATGTTGAAATTCTATTATAGTGGCGCGCCGAACCCGACCAAGGTCGCGCTATTCCTCGAAGAGACCGGTCTGCCCTACGAGGCCATACCGGTAGACACTCGTAAGGGTGACCAGCACAAGCCGGAGTTTCTGGCAATCAATCCGAACGCGAAGCTGCCCGCTATCGTCGATGGCGACGTGACGGTTTTTGATTCGAGCGCGATCCTGCTGTATCTCGCCGAGAAAACTGGAAAATTTCTCCCGGCAAAGACCGACAAGGCGCGCGGCGAGTTGCTGTCATGGATGTTCTTCGTATCGTCAGGCGTCGGCCCGTATTTTGGCCAAGCGGTCCATTTCCGCAATTATGCGCCGGAAAAGATACCCTACGCCACCAACCGCTATGTCTTCGAAGCGCATCGTCACGCCGGCATTCTCGATGCCCGTCTCGCGAAGCAGAAATACATGCTGGGCGACACCTACACGATCGTCGACATGAACGTCTGGGGCTGGACGAAGATGCTGCCCAATGTGGTCGGCGACGGCGCCTGGGACAAATACAAGAACATCAAACGGCTGGTCGATGAGATCAATGCCCGCCCCGCCGCGGCGAAGGCAAACGCGCTGAAGGACCGTCACAAGTTCAAGACCGAGATGGATCAAGAAGCGCTCCACGCGATGTTCCCGCATCTTAACCAAAAGGTCGCATAGTCAATATTGTCATGGCCGGGCTTATGCCGGCCATCTCGTTTGAGACCCACCGTGCCCGGTTTGTCGGGATGCCCGGCGCAAGGCCGGGCATGACGGCGGAGAGTGCCAAATAAAAACGGCGCGGCTTTATGGCCGCGCCGTTGCTCATTTGAAGGGAGCGGCTTCCTAGTCGGCTGCCGCCACCTCGTCGGTGATCACCTTAAAGCTCACCATCGTGCACGGTCCGAATGACGTCACGATCGCCACGTCGGTGGCGTCGCGTCCGCGCGCCATCAGGATGCGGCCGATCCGCGGCGTGTTATGGCGCGCGTCGAACGTGTACCAGCGGTCGCCGAGATAGACCTCAAACCAGGCGCTGAAATCCATCGGCGAAGGGTCGATCGGCACGCCGATATCGCCGAGATAGCCGGTGCAGTAGCGCGCCGGAATGTTCATGCACCGGCACAGCGTGATCGCCAGGTGGGCGAAATCCCGGCATACGCCACGCCTTTCGCCATAGGCATCGAACGCGGTTTTGGTAGGACTCGCGTGCACGTAATTAAATGCGATGCGATCGTGGACGTAATCGCAGATTGCCTGGACCAACGGCCATCCCTTCGGGATCTGGCCGAACAGCGACCACGCGATATTTGATAGGCGGTCGGTCTCGCAATAGCGGCTGCCGAGCAGATAGAGCAGGACGTTAACCGGCAAGTCCTCCAGCGGATGTTGCTTAGCCGCAGGCGCCACCGCATCCGGCACGCCACTGTCCTGCACCAGAAAGTCCGTGCTCATGCTCAGTCGGCCCGCGGGTGCGCGAATGACGTGACAAAAATTCCCGAAACTGTCGTGATAGGTGTTGACCGGAATGGCCGGAGCGAACTGCATGCGATCCCAGGTGAGCAAGTCGCCAATGCGGGATGGGTGCACGCTCAGCTGCAGGATCATCGGCGTCGGCTGCGGGCAGTCATAAGAAATGGCGTACCCTGCTCGAATTTTCATCAAAACCTCTGCCGCCGGCGCAAAGGACCATGTGCCAACCGTCTGCTAACGATAAGTCAGCAAGGAACGTTCCAATCCGAGACGATGCTCTGCCCGTTCGGCGAGGCCGGCACCCGTAATCATGGCCACGCTTGCTCAATATGTTCATCCGGAAATGAGAACGGCGCGGCTTGGCGCCGCGCCGTTCGCGGTTTGAAAGTCGAAGCGGTTATTGGAACAGCTTCATCGCATTCTCGAGCGTCTGGATCACGCCCCATGCCAATGGGATGCCGACGAACCCCCAGGCCAGGATGAGCTGAATTGTCGACGTTGAGGTCTGTTCGTTTGCCATGGTTGCTCTCCTTAGGCTCCGGCCGGTTTCGCCGCCGCGCCAACATTCATCTGTGCAGTACCAGCGGCCTGATCGGCTCGCATGTGGTAGCGCCTGTCGACGGCCTTCACCAACAGATTGCAGATGAAGCCGATCACCAGTAGCGCCGCCATCACGTACATTGTGACGTTGTAGGCCTGTGCCTTCGGCACGCCGTGATCGATCTGGTACTGGCGGATGTAGTTCACCAGCACCGGCCCGAACACGCCGGCTGCCGACCAAGCCGTAATCAGCCAGCCGTGGATGGCGCCGACATACCGCGTACCGAACATATCTTTCAAATATGCCGGCACGGTGGCAAAGCCGCCGCCGTACATGCTCATGATGACGACGAAGCACAGCACGAACAGCGAAATGTTGCCGATCGAGCCAGTCCACGGCACCAGGCAGTACAGCGCAGTGCCGAGCGCAAAGAAGCAGAAATAGGTGTTCTTGCGCCCGATATAGTCGGAGGTCGACGCCCAGAAGAACCGGCCGAGCATGTTGAACAGGCTGAGCAGTCCGACGAAGCCGGCCGCGGCGACAGCCGAGACTTTGCCCGGAAACATTTCCTGGCTCATGGCGGAGGCTTGTCCGAGCACGCCGATGCCGGCGGTGACGTTGAGGCAGAGCACCCACCAGATCAGCCAGAACTGCGGCGTCTTGATCGCGTCGTAGACATAGACGTCGTTCCTGGTGATGAGCTTCTGCTCCACGACCGGCGCAATATAGCCTTCCGGTTTCCAGCCAGGCGCGGGGACGCGCACGATCGCAGCGCCGACCCACATGAAGATCAGATAGATCACGCCGAGACAGAGAAAAGTCTCGGCAACGCCGACATGGGTCGGCGTCGAGAACTTCGACATCAGCCAGACCGAGAGCGGCGAGGCGATGAAGGCAGCGCCGCCGAATCCCATGATTGCCATGCCGGTAGCCATGCCGGGGCGGTCGGGAAACCATTTGATAAGCGTCGAGACTGGCGAGATGTAGCCGAGGCCGAGCCCGATGCCACCGAAAATCCCGTAGCCGAGATAGACGATCCAGAGATTGTGCATATAGACGCCGATGGCGGAAATGAAGAAGCCGAGGGCCCAGCACAGCCCGGAAGCAAACATGGCCTGGCGCGGACCACCTTCCTCGACCCAGCGGCCGAAGATCGCCGCCGACGTGCCAAGCACGAAAATGGCGATCGAGAAAATCCAGCCGAGCTCGGGAATGGTCCAATCGCCCGGCGCGGACTGGGTGATGCCGATGAGCTTGGTCATCGGCAGATTAAAGACGCTGAATGCGTAAGCCTGGCCGATGCACAAATGAATGCACAAAGCGGCAGGGGGCACCATCCAGCGGCTGAAGCCAGGCTTGGCGATCGTATGACTGCGATCGAGAATAGGCAGCAGAGCCATCGCTTGTTCCTCCTTGGGCCCCCAGGCGGGGTGCAGACTTGTTGTCTAACTGGGCCGGTGTTTCCCGGCGCGACAATGCTCAGGTTTAACTCAGCATTTGTTTTAACAAATTCCTATAGCCCGGCTCGAATAGCAAGTTCGATCATCGTTCATGGTTGCCGTTGGGGGGCGCGCCAACAGAAACATTTCCTGCAAAAAAATCTGTTCCAGCCGCGACAACGCTTGGAGATTTGGCACTCGGTCGTGTTGCATTGCAGCGGGCCCATTAGCGGCGGTAATAAAGGTTATGCGCCAATAGTTTTTGCAGTGCCGGGAGACGAAGGCCGCGGTCATACTCAGCCTCGAAGGCAGACAGCTCGATCTCGGGTGCGGCAAAGGCGACAGCAGGGGTCTGCGGCCCACCGCGATCTGCCCATCCGGGCACCAGAAAATGTGAGGCCAAGTGTCGCAAGTGAGCGGACCGGAAATTGACCGTCAATTCAGGTCATTGGCCGGCATATCCTGTGCAGGAGTTGGTAGTTTCCACAACGAGCGGCTATGTCTACTTTCTGGGTTCGAGAGAGGGTCAATGAGCGTCACCGAGCAGCCGCCAACTTCGCCGCCCGAGCAGTCCGGCCGACCTGCGCGGCGCCGCGCGCCGCGCACCCCGAAGGGCCGACAGGTCGATCCGAAAGCACTCGACGAAGTGTGCGCGTTGCTCATTGACCGGCCGCGCCGACGCGATCTTCTGATCGAGCATCTGCATCTCATTCAGGATCATTACGGACATCTTTCCGCGGCCCATATTGCCGCGTTGGCAAGCGAGATGAAGCTCGCGCTGACCGAAGTCTATGAGGTCGCGACCTTCTATGCTCATTTCGACGTGGTGAAGGAGGGCGAGACACCGCCGCCGCCGGTCACGGTGCGAGTATGCGACTCTTTGTCCTGTGCGCTGGCGGGCGCAGAACACCTGCTGGCGGACTTGCCGAGCAAGCTCGGGCCGAATGTCCGCGTGGTGCGAGCGCCTTGTATGGGCGCCTGCGACCGCGCGCCGGTTTGCGCCGTCGGTCACGCGCAGGTGATGCACGCCGACGTCGCCACGGTTGCCGCCGCCGCGGTGAAGCCCGCGCATGCGCATGCCTATCCTACACCCGCCGATTTCGATGCCTATGTGAAAGAGGGCGGTTACGAGCTGCTCAAGGCTTGCATTGGCAGCAAGCGCTCGCGCGACGAGATCATCAAGATCGTTAGCGACGCCGGTCTGCGCGGACTTGGCGGCGCGGGCTTTCCAACCGGACGGAAATGGTCGCTGGTGCGGGCTGAGCCCGCGCCGCGCCTGTTTGCCGTCAATTGCGACGAAGGCGAGCCGGGCACGTTCAAGGACCGGCACTATCTCGAGCGCGATCCACACCGCTTCATCGAAGGCATGCTGATTGCCGCCTGGATCGTCGAAGCTGCGGATACCTACCTTTACGTTCGCGACGAATATCCCGAGGTGATCCTGCTTCTCGTCGACGAGATCGCCAAGGCCGAGGACGCCGGTCTCTCGAAGCACACCAAGATCCATATGCGCCGCGGCGCCGGCGCCTATATCTGCGGCGAAGAATCCGCGATGATCGAATCGATCGAGGGCAAGCGGGGCCTGCCGCGTCATCGTCCGCCTTATGTGGCGCAGGTCGGTTTGTTCGGACGGCCGACGCTCGAACAGAATGTCGAGACGCTGTTTTGGGTGCGCGATCTCGTCGAGAAGGGCGCCGAATGGTTCACCTCGCAGGGTCGCCACGAGCGAAAGGGCTTTCGCAGTTTCTCGGTGTCGGGCCGGGTAAAGAACCCGGGCGTCAAACTGGCGCCGGCCGGCGTTACCGCGAGTGAACTGATCGACGAATTCTGTGGCGGCATGGCGGACGGCCACACTTTCAAGGGCTATTTGCCGGGTGGCGCTTCGGGCGGCATCCTGCCGGCGTCGATGGCTGACATTCCGCTCGACTTCGGCACGCTGGAAAAATACGGCTGTTTCGTCGGTTCCCATGCCGTTGTGATTCTGTCCGACAAGGACGACATGAAGGCAGTGGCGCTCAACCTCATCAAGTTCTTCGAGGACGAGAGTTGCGGCCAGTGTACGCCCTGCCGGGTCGGTACCGAGAAGGCGGCCCACTTGATGGCCAATGGGCCATGGGACCCCGCCCTGCTCGACGAACTGGCGGGGCTGATGCGAGATGCCTCGATTTGCGGTCTTGGCCAGGCGGCGCCGAATCCGCTGTTAAGTGTGCTAAAATACTTTCCGGACGAACTGAAAAAGCCGCTCGGACATTGGTGACGGCAGGATTAGGCGATCGAAGGTTGGCGCGATGAGCGATGGTAACGGACAGAAACCCGCCGGTTACGGCCATGACAAAAAGGGCGCCGCAGGCGGCCAAACCTACGGCGATGGCAAGCCCGGCGTGGCGCACACGGCGCCAGCGGACAAAGTCGCCGGCAAGGGTGACGGCGCGACGGCCAAGACTTTCACGATCGACGACCGGGAAATCGACATCCGTGAGGGCGAGACCATCTTCCGCGCCGCCGGCCGCCTCGGCATCGATCTGCCGCACCTGTGCTATTCGCCGAAGCCTGGCTATCGCCCAGACGGAAATTGCCGCGTCTGCATGGTCGAGGTCGAGGGCGAGCGCGTGCTGGCGGCAAGCTGCATCCGCACCCCTGCGCCGGGCATGAAGGTCAAAACCGCGACCGACCGCGCCAAGACCGCGCGGAAGATGGTCGCCGAACTGTTGCTCACCGATCAGCCGGCCATCGAGGTGGCGCACGACCCGGACTCCGAACTTTGGAAGACCGTCACGCGGCTGAAGGTCGAGCCGGGCCGTTTTCCGAAGCGCGAGCCGATCGAAGTGCCCAAGCCCGATCGCAGCCACGTCGCGATGGCGGTCAATCTCGACGCCTGTATTCAGTGCAATCTTTGCGTCCGGGCCTGCCGCGAAGTGCAGGTCAACGACGTCATCGGCATGGCCGGCCGCGGCCACCTTGAGAAAATCGTATTCGATTTCGACGATCCGATGGGCGCCTCGACCTGCGTCGCCTGCGGCGAGTGCGTGCAAGCCTGCCCGACCGGTGCGTTGATGCCGGCGACCATGGTGGACGACAACAACGTCTACAAGGGCAAGCCCGACCGCACTGTCAACAGCGTCTGTCCCTATTGCGGCGTCGGATGCCAGCTCACCTACGAGATCAAGGACGACACGATCGTCGCTGTCACCGGCAGGGACGGTCCGGCCAATCAGAACCGGCTTTGCGTGAAAGGGCGCTTCGGTTTCGATTACGTCACCAATCCGCAGCGCCTGCTTAAACCGATGATCCGCAAGGAGGGCGTGCCGAAAATTCCGCACGAGTTCATCGATCCGTCGAATCCGTGGACGCATTTCCGCGAGGCCACCTGGGACGAGGCGCTCGACCGCGCCGCGTCGGGCTTGAAAAAAATCCGCGACCGTGACGGCCCGCAGGCGCTGGCCGGCTTCGGCTCGGCCAAGGGCTCCAACGAAGAAGCCTATCTGTTCCAGAAGCTGGTGCGAACCGGCTTCGGCACCAACAACGTCGATCACTGCACGCGGCTGTGCCACGCGTCATCGGTGTCCGCGCTGCTCGAAGGCGTGGGCTCGGCGGCGGTTACCGCGACATTCAACGAGTGCAAGAATTCCGACGTCATCATCGTCATCGGCGCCAACCCGACCGAGAACCATCCGGTCGCGGCGACCTTCTTCAAACAGGCGGCCAAGCGGGGCGCCAAGCTTGTAGTGATGGATCCGCGCGGCCAGGCGCTCAAGCGCCATGCCTGGCGCATGATGCAATTCAAGAACGGCGCCGACGTGGCGATGCTGAACGCCATGCTCAATGTCATCGTCGCCGAAAAGCTTTACGACCAGCAATACATCCAGACCTATGTCGAAGGCTTCGACGCCTGGAAGGAAAATGTCAAAGACTTCACGCCCGAGGAGATGGCCCCGATTTGCGGCATTCCCGCCGACACGCTGCGCGAGGTCGCGCGCACCTATGCGCGCGCCGAGAGCGCCATCATCTTCTGGGGCATGGGCGTATCGCAGCACACTCACGGCACCGATAATGCGCGCTGCCTGATAGCGCTGGCGCTGATTACCGGCCAGATCGGCCGCCCCGGCACCGGCCTGCATCCGCTGCGCGGCCAGAACAACGTGCAGGGCGCTTCCGACGCCGGCCTGATCCCGATGTTCTTTCCCGATTACAGGTCGGTGGAAGCCCCGGAGATCCGCGCCGAATATGAGAAGGCCTGGGGCGTCAAGCTCAATCCGAAAAAGGGCAAGACGGTCGTCGAGATCATGGACGCGGTCCATCACGACGAGATCAAGGGCATGTATATCGAGGGCGAAAATCCCGCGATGTCCGATCCTGACCTCAATCATGCACGCCAGGCGCTGGCGCATCTCGAGCACCTGGTGGTTCAGGACCTCTTCCTCACCGAGACCGCGGTCTATGCCGATGTGGTGCTCCCGGCATCCGGCTGGCCTGAGAAGGACGGCACCGTCACCAACACCAATCGCCAGGTCCAGATGGGCCGCCAGGCGTTGCCGCTGCCGGGCAACACGCGCCAGGACTTGTGGATCATCCAGGACATCGCCAACCGCATGGGCTGCGGCTGGACCTACAAGCATGTCAGCGAGGTTTTCACCGAGATGGCGTCGATGATGCCGGCGCTCGCCAACATCTCCTGGGATCGTGTCGAGCGGGAAGATCACGTCACCTATCCGGTCGACGGCCCGGACGTGCCCGGCCGCGATGTCGTTTTCGACCAGGGCTTCCCTCGCCCAGGCGGCTTCGCCAAACTTGTCGCCACCAAACTGCAGCCGCCGGACGAAGTCCCGGACGAGGAGTTTCCGTTCATCCTGACCACCGGTCGACAGCTCGAACATTGGCACACCGGCGCCATGACGCGCCGTGCGACGGTGCTCGACGCACTGGAACCTTCGGCGGTCGCAAACGTCTCGCGCAGTACCATAACCAGGCTTGGTATCGCGCCGGGCGACATGGTGCGCGTGACCACGCGCCGCGGCGTGGTGGAACTTACCGCGCGCCAGGATGACGCGATTCCCGACGGCGTTGTGTTCATTCCTTTCGCTTTCGTCGAAGCTGCGGCCAACCTCCTCACCAATCCGAAGCTTGATCCTTTCGGCAAAATCCCGGAGTTCAAGTTCTGTGCGGCCAAGGTCGAGGCGGTCGATCCGGCGACACGAGTGGCAGCGGAGTAGACGGCGTCGCGATATTTGCGACCGGTTGCGGGCGTGTGAACATTCGGACTGCAACGATCATCTTAGCCATTCTCGACGCGTTGGCAGGGGCGGCCGCCGCGTGGGTCTACTTCAATTCGAATTCGGATCCGGCGACAATTGGTTTCAACTCCGCAGCAGGCGTGATCGTGACCTGCTTAATCCTCCTCACCGCCGTTCCTTCGCTCATTTTAGCTTATCGGGGCCGCGCACCGAGAACGGCGCTTGCGCTGGCTTTGGCATTTCCCGCGGCCTTTGCTCTTTTATTCGTTGCCGCGGTCGTCATATTTATCTGAGACGATGCAATACCGGCCGCCTGTGATGGACGAGAGCGACCCCCGCGATGAAATCGTACGCCTCGAGGCGCACATCGAAGCGCTCACGGCGCAAATCGAGAGCTGCCATAAATTCATCTTGGCGGGGCAAATCGCCATAGCCGCCGGCGCCATCATATTTGCCGCGATGCTTTTCGGTGTACTGTGCTTCGACGCTACAATCATGATGGCGTCTGTCGCGGCAATGCTTCTTGGCATTGTGGTCTGGGGCTCAAATGGCAGTACCGCCAAACAGGCTGCGAATGAATTGACGAAGGCCGAGGCCAATCGGGCGGCGTTGATCGGGTTGATCGATCTTCGCGTGATTGCCGAGCGGCCGACATTGCACTGAGGCGCATTGTCGGGACAAGCGGGGCAAATTATCATACCGCACCACATAAGAAGTTCCGCGGAGGATATCGCCATGGCTCAATCTCATGTGTTCGCCGGCGTCGGCGGCTATTACGCGAGCAAGGATAAAAAAGGTCTTGCCGGAGTCTTTCGCGGCACGTCCGGCGGCGGCGAGTGGCAACACGCGCTGAGCGATCTCGAAACCTATACGGTCTTTGTGCACCCGTGCGATCCGAATCTGGTGTTTGCCGGCACCGCCGACGGCATCTATCGCAGCACCGATCGCGGCGCCACCTTCAAGCGCGCAAACTTTCCTGATCGCGGCGTCCAGGTTTGGTCGTTCATGGCGGATGCCGCCGATCCAAAGCGAATGCTGGCGGGTGGTTCACCGGTCTCGGTCTATCGCAGCGGGGATGGCGGCGAGAGCTGGGAGCGCGCGCCCAATCTGCACTTGCCGGTCTACGCCAAGATGCCGTTCGAATGCCGCGTGATGCGGTTCGCGCCTCACCCGCGCCGTGCCGGGGAAATCTACGCCGTGCTCGAAGTCTCGGGCGTCATGCGCTCGACCGATGGTGGCGAAAGCTGGAGCGACTGCAGTTCCGACCTGTTGCGGCTTGCGCAATCGGAGCCGCGGCTGCGTTCAAAGCTGGTCAGCGATACCGAGGCCGAAGGCATGCTGGACGGTCATGCGATCTGCACCAGCGCCGCCGATCCTGATGCCGTTATCATCGCGGTGCGCATGGGCCTGTTCCGCAGCGCGGATCAGGGCAAGACCTGGGACGACCTGCGCGTTGACCGCTTCTCGCCGTTCACCTATGGCCGCGATATCAAGGTCTCGCCGCAGGACGCGAGCACGCTGTATGCCTGCCTGAGCGTTGCGGCTTCGTCTAAGGACGGCGCGCTCTATCGCAGCCGCGATATCGGCAAGACCTGGCAGCGCTTCGACAAGGTGCAACCGCATGGCACGCTGATGTCGGTCGGTCTGCATCACTCCGACGCCAAGCAGGTCTATGTCGCCGCGCGCTATGGCGAGGTGTTCGGCACGGAGGATGGCGGCGAAAGCTGGCGCGACATGCCGCTGCCGCAAGGCGTGCAGCACATCTATGCGCTGGCTTGCGGGTGACCGCGGCACTTATTCCTTCTTCTCGTCCTTGAAATACGGCTCGACCGTGCCGGTGAGCTTGATGGTCAGCGGATTGCCGTGGCGATCCTTGCCCTTGCCGGCGGCAACGCGGACCCAGCCCTCGCTGACGCAATATTCCTCGACGTTGGTCTTCTCGATGCCTTTGAAACGCACGCCGACGTCGCGCTTGAGCACTTCTTCGTCGTAGTAGGGGCTGTGCGGATCGTTGGACAGCCGGTCCGGCGGGGTATCGGGCATGGTGTTTAGTCCGTCGGCTCGATGTGGGCGGCTTTGCCGATTTCGATTGTGGCTGCGACGTCGGCGGCGAAGAATTTTGCGAATTGATCGGGCGACATGGGATCGGGCTGCACGCCGAGATTCCGCAATTTTTCCTGTACTGCCGGCATGTCGAGCGCCGTCTGCACGGCATCGTGCAACTTATCGACGATGGCGCGCGGCGTCTTGGCCGGCGCCATGAGTCCGCCCCAGAACAGGTAAGCGGCATCGGGGTAGCCGGCTTCGGCGATCGTCGGCACATCCGGCAGGAGCGGTGCGCGCTGCGGCGTCGACACCGCGAGAGCCACCACCTTACCCTGTGCGATCATCGGCACCGCGGGTGTGATGGGCACGAAATAGAAATCGATACGCCCCGTCATGAGATCGGTAAAAGCTTCGACTGGGCCACGATACGGAATGTGCTGCACGTCGAGATGGGCGGCAAGAACGAAGTGCTCGCCGGCGATATGAGACGCGGAGCCGATGCCGGCGGAGGCGAAATTCAGCGTGCCGGGTTTTGCCTTCGCCGCGGCGACGAGATCGGCGACGCTCTTGAATCCTTTCGACGGTGCCGCGACCAGCACGCTCGGCTGCACGCCGAACGGGACAATGGGCTCGAAATCCTGGAGCGTGTTGTAGGGCAATGTGCTGTGCAGGATGACCGCGGAACTCATCGACGCGCCGGCGAGCAGGATAGTGTAGCCGTCAGGCTCGGCCCGCGCCACCGAGGCGGCGCCGACAACGCCGCCGGCGCCGGTCCGGTTCTCGATGATGAAAGGTTGGCCAAGCTGCTGCTGAACCTGATCCAGCACAACGCGGGCAATGATGTCGTTGGCGGCGCCCGGGGCGAATGGGCTGATCACCTGAACCGGGCGCGTCGGCCATTGCTGAGCGCTCGCCGGCGCAGCGGCCGCGAGTACGGCAAGCGCGGCAATAGCAACGCGCAATAGACCAAGCAACCGCATGGTTCACTCCCAGAAATGCTCATTTGCGGCGACCATGACGCCTGAGGGCTGCGCTGGCAAGGCGACGGCTTTTCGCAGCGGGAAACTAATCGCACCCTCACTCGATCGACATTCCCGCGGCCTTGAGCGGCGCGCCGTTCTTCTCGATCTCGGGCCCGATGATGCTCTGCAGATACTCCGTCGATTGATGCTCGGGCGGAACGACGAACGTGCCGGTGTCGACGAGCCGCTTTTGGACGTCCGGAGTGTTGATCGCGGCCGCTGTAGCGTCGTGCAACTTCTTAATGATCGCCGCCGGCGTGCCCTCGGGGACAAAGAAGCCGAACCAAGTCGAGGCCTGAAAGTCCAGGCCCTGTTCGAATGTCGTAGGCAGTGCCGGCAGCGATGGCAGGCGTTCATGTCCAAGCACGGCAATGCCCTTGACGAGGCCGGCCTCGATCGGCGGCACACCCGTTGGCGCCAAAGTGCAAAAATAATCGAATTGCTGGCCAATCAAATCCTGGATCGCCGGACCGCCGCCGCGATAGGGGATGTCTTGAACCTTGACCCCGATCGTCTCGTTCAGCAAAGCGCAATCGACATAGCCGGTAGAGCCGATGCCGGCAGAGCCCGAACGCATCGTGTCCTGGTGCGTCTTCGTGTAAGCGATGAACTCTCGCAGTCCGTTGACCGGCAGGTCCTTGCGTACGAGCAGCACCATGGCCTGATCGGCGATCAGAATCACCGGGACGAGGTCTTCCTTGAAATTGTAGAGCGGGTGCTTGTAGAGCGTTTGGTTGATGGCGTCGGCGCGACTGCCGAGGTCAAATTCGTAGCCGTCGGGTGTCGCGTGCACGACGCGTGCCGAACCGATCATCCCGCCGGCGCCCCCGACATTCTCGATGATGACCTGCTGACCCAGCACCTCCGACAACCGCCGGCCGACGATCCGGCCCAGCACGTCGGTGCCGCCGCCGGGCGGGAAGGGCACCACCATGGTCACCGGGCGTATCGGCCAATCCTGCGCGGCGGCCGGAAGTGCCGTGCAGGTGGCGGCGACCAGGGCCGCGGCGGCAAAGGTCAGGATGCGTCCCACAATCATAGGCCTCACAGCAGATAAGCCGGCACTGTAGCCCGGATTTCGCTTCGTTGTGATCCGGGCTACACTCTATTCATGTCGCTTGCCACCGATGCTGCATCCCGCCCGCCTGCCACCGCTCGCGTCCGCCACGACTGGACCCGCGAACAAGTGCGCGCGCTGTTCGATCTGCCGTTCCCGGACTTGATGTTCCACGCCCAGACGATCCACCGGCAGAATTTCGAGCCGACGGAAGTGCAGATTTCGACGCTGCTGTCGATCAAGACCGGCGGCTGCCCCGAAGACTGCGCCTATTGCCCACAGAGCGCGAAATACGATACCGGCGTGAAGGCTGAAAAGCTGATGGTGCTCGACGCCGTGCTTGCCGAAGCACGCGCGGCCAAAGCTTCCGGCGCCAGCCGCTTTTGCATGGGCGCGGCGTGGCGCGAGCCGAAGGACCGCGATCTCGATTCCGTCTGCGCCATGGTCGAGGGCGTCAAGGCGCTCGGGCTCGAAACCTGCGCGACGCTCGGCATGCTCAGACGCCGACCAGGCGCGGCGGCTGAAGACTTCCGGCCTCGATTATTACAATCACAATCTGGACACTTCGCCCGAGTTCTACAAAGAGATCATCACCACGCGCGTCTATGAGGATCGATTGGTGACGCTTGGCAACGTGCGCGAGGCCGGCATCCATGTCTGCTGCGGCGGCATCGTCGGCATGGGTGAGACGCGCGAGGACAGGGTCGGCATGATCGCGACGCTGGCGAGTCTGCCGGCGCATCCGGAATCCGTGCCGATCAACATGCTGGTGCGCGTCGCCGGTACGCCGCTTGCCGCCGAAGCGGCGCTCGATCCGCTCGAATTCGTCCGCACTGTCGCTGTGGCCCGCATCACGATGCCGCGCTCGGTGGTGCGGCTCTCTGCCGGCCGCGAGGACATGAGCGAGGAAACACAGGCTTTGTGCTTCCTCGCCGGCGCCAACTCCATCTTCTATGGGCCGAAGCTGTTGACGACGCCCAATCCGGGCCGCGACCGCGATCGGGAGCTGATGGAGCGGCTTGGCATGGAGCCGATGGAGTCGAGGTAAGACGGATGCGGTGGTCGCGATACGCGGAATGACGCATGCAATGTCTGCAGCGCGTTTATTTGCCGGCAATAAACGGGGTCAAAAATTCAAGATGCGAGTGCAATCAGCCGGAAGCCGCAACAAACCTACGTTAATCGCCGCCCTTTGCGCCGTTGCTTTGGCTTTAATGGCACTCTCGGCTGTCGCTTTTGGCGAGCAGCCCGATGACGTTCTCAGCAGGGATAGCGTGTTGCGCGATGCTGAAATTCCATCCATGGGCAATCCGAAGGGCGATGTAACCATCGTCGAATATTTCGACTACCAATGCCCCTATTGCAAAAAGACCGTTCCCGAACTTGCGCAATTGGCAAAAGAAGACGGCAAAATCCGGCTAGTGTTGAAAGATTGGCCGGTTTTTGGCGACGTTTCCGTCGCTGCCGCCGAGCTCGCTTTGGCGTCCAAATATCAGAACAAATACCCAGAGGCCCATGCGATCTTGATCGGCGCTACGAGCAAGCTCACCGAAACGAACATTCGCGATCTGCTTGCGCAGGCCGGTGTCGATGTTGCGATGGCGACTGCCGACCTCGAAACTCACAAAAAGTCGATCGAAGATCTATTGGCGCGCAATCGCGCCCAAGCCGAGGCGTTCGGATTCGAGGGGACACCTGGCTTCATCGTCGGCACTTTCCGGATACCCGGCGCGCTTGAGATGAATGTATTCAAACAAATCGTAGCCGACGCCCGGTCGGCGGCGAAGAAACATCGAACATAAATCGTTGCTTCGCGCGATCGCTTCCCTTGTCGCAGTCGGCATGGAACCGAGCCGGACTCATTTTGCACTAGCGAAATCCACATAGGCGCGCAGCGGTTTGCCGCGCACTCAGTTATGGAATGACGTATTCGGCGCGAGAACGCGAAGCGATCTGGCCCGGAACAATGTCTCGCGCCATACGTTGAAATTGCAAGCGTCCATGAAAAAAAGAGGGCGTGTCAACTTTGCCCATTTGGAGAACGAGAATCATGACGATGAAGTCCCTATTACTTGCAGCGGCCGTGGTTACCTTGGCGACCGGCGGTGCGTTCGCTCAGACCTGGAGTGGCACTATGTCCGGGTCCGGTCAGGATCAGATGTCGGCTCCTGGCGGGAAGGCACAGAACAATCCGGCGCGACAGACCCAGGAAAAAGACAAGAGCCCGGCGGCGAGCGATTCGGGCGCAAAGCAAGAAAAGTAAACCGAGCCATCCGTACTTCCGAAGCCCGCCGGAAAAGCTCCGGCGGGCTTTTTTTGATGTGCACGTTATAATTTTACCGTGTCGAGTTAGATACCATGAATCGCTTACGATTCGGCGGAAATGCGAGAGGGGCGTCTACGATGCAGATCCGGAACTTTGCTTCGTTGCTATCCGGCTGAGTTCTATATCCCCGCCGCCCCGCCGTCCGCCCGCGGATCGTGGGCACCCTCGCAGTTGCCGTCCGGGTGCAGCACCACGGCGCCAGCGTGACCCATAATGTCCGAATAATTGTCCGGCAGTACCTCGACTTCATGACCGGCATTCTGAAGCCTGTCGATGAGATTGCCGTCGAATCGCGCTTCGAGGCGCAATGCGGTACGCGCGGCGCCCCAGGTGCGGCCGAGCACCCAGCGCGGCCGGTCTATCGCTTCAAAGAGTGGTTCGCCGAAGCCAATGTAGCGCGTGAAAACAGCACTTTGCGTCTGCGGCTGGCCGTCGCCGCCCATGCAGCCGTAGGCCATAATTCGTCCGTCCTTGAGCACCGCCAGTGCTGGATTGAGCGTGTGGAACGGCAGTCTGCCGGGAATCAGCGGATTGAGCGCGCCGCTTTGCAGCGAAAAGCTCGCGCCGCGGTTCTGCATCAGCACGCCGGTTTGCGGCAGCACGCAGCCGGAACCGAACTCCCAGTAGAGCGACTGAATGTAGGACACGACAAGACCCGACGTGTCAGTCGCACCCATCCAGATCGTGTCGCCTTCGCCGGAAGCAAGCGGCCAGCGCGCCGCCTTGCGGCGGTCGATCTTCATCGCCTCGCCGGCAAGGAAGCGCGGATCGAGATAGCGATCCAGCGCGTGGGTGAGATGATCCGGGTCGGTCACGGCGCGGTCGCGTGCACGGATCGCGCGCTTAGTCGCCTCGACCAGGCAGTGGATGTGATCGAAGCCTTCGGATTCCGTAACGCCAAGACGATCGAACAGCGCAATGATCATCAACGAGGCAACGCCCTGCGTCGGCGCGTCGGTGTTGTAGACCGTGCCAGCCGACAGATCGGCGCGCAGCGGCTCGGCGATCCGGGCTTCATAACGCGTCAGGTCGTCCCGGGTGATGGGGCTGCCGATGCGTTCGAGATCGGCCGCGATTTCGCGCCCGATGTCGCCGCGGTAAAAATCGTCGAGGCCGGCATCGGCGAGATGCGCCAGCGTGCCCGCGAGTTTTTCCTGCTTCAAAATTGTCCCGGCCGCCGGCACTTTGCCGTCAACCAGAAATGTCGCGGCGAAGCCAGGCACCGGCGCAAGATTATCGAGGTTCCCCCGCGTCAACCGCTCTTGGCTTCGCGTCACCCCGTAGCCGTCGCGGGCATGGCCAAATGCATTGGTCAAAAGGACTTCCAGCGGCAGCGAGCCGCCGGCTGCTTTCGCCGCTTGCAGTGCCAGCATCCAGCCCCCCACCGCGCCCGGCACAGTGAGTGCCGCGAGCGGCCCGCGGGTCGGGATTGTCTCATAGTCACGATAAAGCTCGGGCCGCGCGTTCCGACCCGCCGGACCGGGCGCCATGATGGCGCGAATGCGGCCACTCGCCTCGCGGATGAGCCAAAAGCCGTCGCCACCGAGATGGTTCATGTGCGGGTAAACAGCCGCGATAGTCGCGGCCATGGCCACCATGGCTTCGATGGCGTTGCCGCCCTCGGCGAGGATCGCCCGGCCGGCTTCGACCGCGGCCGCGTGCGGCGCGCAGACCACGCCTCGGCGATGACCGGCGCTGTGGAGATCGGTCATGCGGCGAAGCCGCGCTTGCGCAACAGCGCATCCGCGCTCGGTAGCCGGCCGCGAAAGGCTTTGTAGGCGTCGGCCGGGTCCTGCGAGCCGCCGGCTGCATAGATCGTGTCGCGCAGCCGCTTCGCCGTCGCCGGGTCGAAAATGTCGCCGGCCTCCTCGAACGCCGCAAACGCATCGGCATCGAGCACTTCCGACCACATGTAGCTGTAATAGGCCGACGCATAGCCACCGCCCGAAAAGATGTGCGCGAAATGCGGCGGGCGATGCCGCATGACAATCTCGTCCGGCATGCCGATGTGCGCCAGCACCTTAGTCTCGAAGGCAGCGGAGTCGATCCCATCCGCGGCCGGCAGCGAATGAAATTCGAGATCAACCAGCGCAGAGGCCACATACTCGACCGTGGCGAAGCCCATGTTGAAATTTCGCGCCGCGATGAGGCGTTGCAGCAGTTCCTCCGGCATCGGCTCACCGGTCTCGTAGTGCCGCGCGAAGCGGCGCAGCACGTCGGGTTGTTCGAGCCAGTGCTCGTAAAGCTGCGACGGCAATTCGACGAAATCTGTGGCGACGTTGGTGCCGGAAATCTTCGGATAGGTCACGGAAGAAAGCAGCCCGTGCAACGCATGCCCGAATTCGTGGAACAGAGTGCGCGCGTCGTCGAAGCTGAGCAATGTCGGCTCGCCGTGTGGCGCCTTGGAGAAGTTGCAGACGTTGATAATCAGCGGCTGGATATTTCCGGAAAGCTTTTCCTGATCGCGCAGCGAGGTCATCCAGGCGCCGCTGCGCTTTGACGGCCGGGCGAAATAGTCGCCGAAGAACAGGCCGACCTCTTTGCCCGCACTGTCGCGCACGCCCCATACCCGTACGTCCGGATGCCAGACGGGTACGTCAGGGCGCGGTGCAAAGCTGAGGCCGAACAGCCGATGCGCCGTGTAGAAAGCCGCCTCGATCAGGCGATCGAGGTTCAAATACGGCTTGATCGCCGCCTCGTCGAAATCGCAACGCCGCTGCCGCAGCTTCTCGGCGAAATAGCGCCAGTCCCACGCGGCCAGCGTGAAGTTGCCGCCGTCCTCGCGCACTAATTCCTGCAAAGCATTGCGATCGGCCAGCGCCCGGCCGCGCGCCTGCGACCACACCGTATCGAGCAGGTTGCGCGCGGCGGCCGGCGTCTTCGCCATGGCGTCGTCGAGGCGGTAGTGGGCGAAATCGGAGAAGCCGAGCAGGCGGGCCCGTTCGGCGCGCAGCTTCACCGTCTCGGCGATGATCGCCTTGTTGTCGGTTGAACCGCCGTTTTCGCCGCGCACCGTAAACGCGCGGAAGACCTTCTCGCGCAAGTCACGGCGGTTGGAGAATTGCAGAAACGGTTCGACGCTGGAACGCGATAGCGTGACGACATGGCCGTCAAGGCCGCGTTCCCGCGCTTCGGATTTCATCGCTTCGCGCATGAAATCGGGTAGCCCGGCAAGTTCGGCTTCGCCGTTGAGCGCAAGCGTATAGGCCTGTTCATCCGCCAGCACGTTCTGGCTGAACGCGGTGCCCAGAGCTGCGAGCCGCTCGGTGATCTCGGCAAGGCGCTTTTTCGCGGTGTCGTCGAGGCCTGCGCCGGCGCGGCGAAAGCCGGTGTGGTAGCGCTCCAGCACGCGGCTCTGCTCGGAATTAAGTCCGATGCGATCGCCCTGGCGCATCAGCATGTCCACTCGGGCAAAGAGGACAGCGTTGGTGTTGATGCTGTTCCAGTGCCGCGCCATCAGCGGCGACATCTCGCGCTCGATTTCAAGCAGCGCTTCGTTGCTGTGAGCGCCGGTGAGGAGGTGGAACACGTCGTTGACCTGCGCCAGCGCTTTGTCGCTCAACTCAAGCGCAGCGATCGTATTGTCGAAGCTCGGAGGCTCGGGATTGGCGGCAATTGCCGCGATCTTGACGTCATGGTCGGCCAGGGCCTGCGTATAAGCCGCGCGGAAGTGTTCCGGCTTGATGGCGTCGAACGGCGGAACCCTGTCGGGGGTCGTCCAGTCCACGAGGAGCGGATTGCCGGGGGCGGTGGGCTCGGTCATCGGGTACCCTTATCGAATTGGCTTGGACGGCATGATATATGTCATCTAAACCGCCCGACCACAGGAGTGCCCTTATGCCCCGCCACGCCCATTACGTCCCGCATGGCGTTATCCCGGCCGTCCTGCTGCCTTTCTTCGACGATCTTTCGATCGACGAGAAGAGCTTCCGTAAGCATTTGCGCGATGTCGCGGCGGTCCCGAACCTCACCGCCATCACCATCAACGCCCACTCTACCGAGGTCGCGTCCTGCACTTTCGAGGAGCAACGTCGCGTGCTCGACATCGCCCAGGACGAGATCGGTGGCCGGCTGCCGCTGGTCAACGGCATCTGGGCTGACGGAAGCCTTGAAGCCGCCCGCATCGCCCGGATGGCGGAGGAGGGTGGGGCCTCGGCGCTGCTCGTGTTCCCGCCGGCGCCGTTCACGCTGCAGCAGTCGCCCGCCATGGCAGTCGAGCACTTCAAACGCATCGCTGGCGCTTCGAGCCTGCCGATCATCGTCTTCCAGTATCCGCTGGCGACCGGCCAGGGCTATCCGCGCGACACGCTTCTCAAGATGGTTGAGGAAGTGCCGAGCATCCGCGCCATCAAGGATTGGTCCGGAAGCGTACCGCAGCACGAGATGCATATCCGTGAGCTGCAAAGCCTGCCGCGGCCGGTCAACGTGCTGACCACCCATAGCGCTTGGCTGTTCTCATCGCTGGTGCTTGGCTGCAATGGGCTCCTGTCCGGCTCCGGCAGCGTGATCGCCGACCTGCAATCGGCCCTGTTCCAGGCAATCAAGAACAACGACCTCGCGGAAGCACGCCGGGTCAACGACCGCATCTATCCACTCGCCCGCGTCTTCTATGCCGAGCCCTGGGCCGACATGCACAACCGCATGAAGGAGGCACTGGTGCTGCTCGGGCGCTTGCCGCGCGCCGTAGTGCGACCGCCATTGGTCAAGCTCGGCCGCGTCGAGATCGACCGCATCCGCGCCGCTCTGGTGGAGGCCGGCATGTTATCGCAAAAAGCCGCGCGCGACGCGGCTTGAATAACCTTGCTTCGGCCATCGTTCGTGGAGTAATTGCCGGTCATGGATAGTCCCGCACCGCGGCGCCCCCGGCGCATCAAGTGGCTCAACGTGCTCACCGTGGTCAGCGCGGTCATCCTGATCGGCGCCGAAGTATTCGGCGCCGCCTTCGCCGGCAGCTGGGCGATCGCCAGCCTGTTCGCGCTCGGCTCGCTCGGCGCCCGCATCCTTGACGGGCTGTTCGTGCTGTGCGGCATCGCCGTCATGGTGCAGTTCGTCCGCGCCGCGCAACGCGTCGAGCCGTTCACGGCGGACTGACGCGATCGTCGCGCTGACTTCTCCACGGCCAAGTGCGCTCTTTACGTCTCGTTAAAACAAAATCTGTTGCGTCACTCGCACGAATAGATTATTTCGTGACTGCCCAATTTCGCACGTGCCTGTGGCCGTGTGTCGGTCGGTGGGCATCCGGACAAGAGGCCGGACAGCCGCCTAAGGAAGAGATTTTACTTCCTTGCTCCCGCGACCGGCAGCCGGAGGCGAACCGGCGATGCCAGCTCTCCACTGGCGACGCGGCTTAAAGCAACGACGGAAGGGCTTTTTTGGATGACTGCCGGCGTAAATGCCGGGGACACCGAAAGGGCTTGTCCATCTTTGCCAACAGTGCGGAACGGGATCTCCCTCATCCGGACCAAGGCAGCAATCACGGCGACGCCAGCGCTCCGCAACGTTGCGGAACCACGCCCGTCGCAGGAGGTTCACCTCGGCGGCTACGCCGCCGGCCGGATAGAGGAGCTTGGTCGAGATGACCACACGCATCCGCGAATTTCTAAAGCATCGTACTGAAAGCGGTCCCTGCCTCGTCCTCGACCTCGATGTCGTGCGCGAGAACTACCAAAACTTCGCCAAGGCGCTGCCGGACACCAAGGTGTTCTACGCGGTGAAGGCCAATCCGGCGCCGGAAATCCTCAAGCTCCTGGCAGGGTTCGGCTGTTGCTTCGACGTCGCGTCGCTGCCCGAGACTCACGACGTGCTGGCAGCGGGCGCTACACCCGACCGGATTTCCTACGGCAACACCATCAAGAAGGAAGTCGAGATCGCGGCCGCATTCAAGCTCGGCGTCACGCTGTTCGCCGTGGATTGCGAAGCCGAGGTCGAGAAGGTCGCGCGCGCGGCACCGGGCAGCCGGGTGATCTGCCGCATCCATTGCGACGGCTCGGGCGCCGAATGGCCGTTGTCGCGCAAGTTCGGCTGCGAGCCGGATTATGCCGCCGATATCCTCGAGCACGCGCACAAACTTGGCCTGGTGCCGCATGGCATCTCGTTCCACGTCGGTTCGCAGCAGCATAACGTGGAGGCCTGGGATCGGGCGCTGGCTTCGACCGCGGCCATTTTCCGCAGTTGCGCCGAGCGGGGCATCAGCCTGTCCATCGTCAATCTGGGCGGCGGCTTTCCGGCCAAGTACATGCGCAAGACGCCCAAGCTCGAAAGCTACGGCAAGGCGATCTTCAAGGCACTGCGCAAGCACTTCGGCAATAATCTGCCGAACACCATAATCGAGCCCGGCCGCGGCCTGGTCGGCAATGCCGGCGTGATCGAAGCCGAGGTAGTGTTGATCGCCAGGCGCTCGCCCGAAGACGAGTTGCGCTGGGTCTATCTCGATATCGGCAAATTCCACGGTCTCGCCGAGACGATCGGTGAGTTGATCCGCTATCCGATCCGCACCACACACGATCGCGATGAGATGATGCCCTGCGTCATCGCCGGCCCGACCTGCGACTCGGTGGATGTGTTGTATGAAAAGACGCCGTACCCGCTGCCGGTGTCGCTCGCGATCGGCGACAAGGTGCTGATCGAGGCTACTGGCGCCTATACGACGACGTATTCATCGGTTGGCTTCAACGGCTATCCGCCACTGCGCCAATACGTGATCTGACGGCAAATCTGTCGAATTATCGCAAACCCCGGGCCGTAGCCCGGGGTTTATTTGAAGGTCTACGCGCTATTTCGGCTGCACGCTGGGGTCGCCACCCGGCGTCCCGGGGGGCGGGATGACCGACCTATCGCCAGTGGCTTGGCGTCGGCGCCTTCATCGCCGGATCGACATCGGGCGGGCACATCACGCCGTTGCTCTTGTCGAGCTGGTTGCTCAATGTTCCGTTGGAGCGCTCTTGGGGCGTGCAGCCCTTGGGATCCGGGGCCTGCGCCTGCGCGGGCAGGTATGTGCCCAACGTGAGAGCGACCGCGCAAACGCCTAATAATCCCTTCGCCTTGATCGTCATGGGAACCATCCATCAATCGGCAAGCGTTGTCAGGATAACGGCCGGCGGAAGGTGGGGTTCCGGCATCGATCAGGCGAGATTGACGATCCCTGCCTCGCCACTTTCCGTACCGAAGGCGAGCAGCGTGCCGTCGGCGCTCCAGGCCAGCGCCGTGACCGGTGTCTCGCCCGGCCGCTTCGCCAAGATTTCGGCGCCGTCCTCGATGCGGACGAGAAGCACCATGCCATCGTCGTAGCCGGCGGCGACAATGTCTTGCGTCGGGTGGCACGCCACGGCGTCGATACGATGCTGGGAGGGCGCCAGAAGCCGCGGCTGTTTCCCCATCGGGCCCTCTTTGGTCTGGAACGGCCAGAGGATGAGCTGAGTAGCTCCGGAGGTGGCGAGGAAGCGCCCGCCGGCAGTCCAGCCCAGCGAAGTAACGCGCGTGGCATATCCGGACATGCGCATGTGCTGGCGATCGACCAGCCGCCAGCCGTGCAGCATCGGCTCCTGCATCGTGGTCACCACGAAGCGGCCGTCGGGATGCACCGTGACGCCGAGGTGCGAACCCTTCCACTCGAGCTTTTCGGGTTCGGCTTGCGGTGCGTTGGGGAACCACAGCGTGGCGCCGTTATAGTGTGCGATGGCGAGGCGAAAGCCTTTCGGCAGGAAGGCGAGCCCGCCAACGGTAGACGGCGCCTCGAACCTGCGAAGCTCCTTCGCCTGCACGAATGCCGTCTTGCCGGCCGACCAAGCGATGGCGCCGTCCGGGCCAACCGCGACATGATCGATCCAGCGGTGTTTAGGGTCGGTCGCGGCGATGCGGCTTTCGCCGCTGACGTCGGTTTCGACGACTTTGCCGTCGTCGCCGCCCGAGACGATGACTGAATCGCCAACGGTGGTGGCAAGTATTACGCCGTCGTGCACCTTGACGATTTTAGGTTCGCCAAGCGGCGCAGCCAGCACCATGGCCTCTTCGGCGAGTACGAATATGGCCGTGCGCCCGAGAAAATGCGCAGCGATGACCGGGCCGCTTGCCGCAACCGCATGCGTGCGTTCGACGACGGAAACGGTCTCATTACGGGTATCGGTCATGAACGCCGATTACGCGATGCAGCTCTCGAAGCCTTCCGAGATCATCTTTCCCGGCAGGTTACGGCCGATGAAGACGGCGCGGCTGTCGCGCTTCTCGCCGTCCTTCCACGGCCGCTGGTGGTCGCCGTCGAGGATCATATGCACGCCCTGGAACACGAAGCGCTGGTTATCGTCCTTGAACGACAAGATGCCTTTGCAGCGCAGGATGTTCGGACCTTCCTTCTGCACCAGTTCCTGTACCCACGGAAAGAACTTATCCGGGTTGAGCGGTTTGTCGGTGCGCAGCGAAATCGATTGCATGTCCTCGTCGTGATAGTGCTTCAGGCCGCCGTGTGAGTGAGCATGGCCGTGGTCGTGATCATGATGGTGATCGTGGCCGTGGTGATGATCGTGATCGTGTCCGTCGCCTGCGAGGAAGTCCGGCTCGATGTCGAGGATGCGATCGAGATCGAAGGCGTTGCGGCCGAGCACCTCATTGAGCGGGATTTGCGCGCGCGTGGTCTTGTGCACCTTGGCATAAGGGTTGATGCCGCGGATGCGCGCCTCAACTTCGTTCAGCTCTTCTGGCGTCACGAGATCGGTCTTGTTGATCAGGATGACGTCGGCGAACGCAATCTGGTTCTTCGCCTCGGGCGCGTCCTTGAGCCGGTCGTTGAGCCATTTGGCGTCGGCGACCGTCACCACCGCATCGAGCCTGGTCCTGCGGCCCACGTTTTCGTCGATGAAGAAGGTCTGCGCCACCGGCGCCGGATCGGCGAGGCCGGTGGTCTCGACGATGATGGCGTCGAATTTGCCTTTGCGTCGCATCAGGCCGTCGAGGATGCGCACCAGGTCGCCGCGCACGGTGCAGCAGATGCAGCCGTTGTTCATCTCGAACACTTCCTCGTCGGCGCCGACGACGAGGTCGTTGTCGATGCCGATTTCGCCGAATTCATTGACGATGACGGCGTATTTCTTGCCGTGCGGCTCGGACAGGATGCGGTTGAGCAGCGTCGTCTTGCCGGCGCCCAGATAGCCGGTCAGCACCGTAACGGGCACCTTTTCTTGCGATTTATCCTGGATTTTTTCGGATGAGGTCGGTTCGGACATGGGTCATCTCCTGCGCGGCTATATAGGCGATCCGGCGCCGTGCTGAAACCCGCCTATGCTTCGAGATGCCGGCGCGGCGATGCGAGCCAGATCAGGCCGCCGACCGGGCCTGCCAAGACCGACAGCGCATAGAGCGCTCCGGCGGCGAGGATGATGGTGGGCCCGGCAGGCAGGCCGGCGCTGTGGGAGACGACCAGCCCCGCATAGCCCGAGATCAAGGCGCTGGCGACCGCGGCCACGATCATGCCGGTGATGTCGCGCGCCCAAAATCGCGAAATGAACGCCGGCAGCATCATGATGCCGACCGCGAGCAGGGTACCGAGAACAAGAAAGCCGCCGACCAGGTTCAAGACTACGAGCGCCAGGAAGGCCGTATGGGCCATTCCGCCCGAGCGGCTGACCGAGCGCAGAAATCCCGGGTCGACACATTCGAGCACCAGCGGCCGCCAGATCAGCGCCAGAACGAGAAGCGACACCGAGGCGATGCCGGCGATGAGCAGCAGCGCGGGGTCTTTTATCGCGAGCACCGAGCCGAAGAGAAAATGTACCAGATCTTCGTCGCTGCCTTTGAGGGAAACAATAACGACACCGAGCGCGAGCGATATGAGAAAGAACGCGGCCAGTGAGGCGTCTTCTTTAAGCGGGGTCGCCCGGGCAATCAGGCCGGCACCGATAGTGATGAGAAAGCCGACAATCAGACCACCGCCCGCCATGGCGAACACGCTGAGGCCGGCGACAAGAAAGCCGATCGCCACCCCGGGCAGGATGGCATGCGACAGCGCATCGCCGATCAGGCTCATACGGCGCAGCATCAGGAATACGCCGATCGGCGGCGCGCTCAATGCGAGTGCGGACGTTGCGACCAGAGCGTGGCGCATGAAATCCAGTTCGGCAAAGGGTGAGATCAGTGCGTCGTAGAGCAGCATACGGTCACGCAGCCTCGTGGATGCAAGTCCCGGCGCTATCGTCGAAGGCCTCGCATAGGTTGCGCGCCGCGCTCAGATTGTCTGGCGTCAGCACGTCGCGCGTCGCGCCCCATGCCACCGGCTCGCGGGCCAGCAACAAGCATTGCGGAAAGTTCGCCCGGACCAGTTCGATATCGTGCGTTGCGGCAATCACGGTGCGCCGCTCCTGATGCCATCGCCGCACCAACTGCATCAGCTCGGTGGTGGTCTTTCTGTCGATGGCGCTGAATGGCTCGTCGAGCACGATGATCCGCGCATTCTGGACAAGTAGGCGCGCGAACAGCATGCGCTGCATCTGGCCACCGGATAGCGTGCCGATGCCGCGCTGCTCGAATCCGGTCAAGCCGACGGTCGCGATGCCGGATTCGATGGCGGAGCGCTCTTTATGTCCGAGGCCGCCGAAAGGGCCGGTCGTGCGCCACAAACCCATCGCTACCATGTCGTAAACGGAGATCGGAAACGCGCGGTCGATCTCCGCGGCTTGCGGCAAGTAAGCGATATCGCGAGCGCCGAAGCCGTTGCGCTCGATGCTGCCGGCAAGCGGCTTGAGCGTGCCGACGATGCCCTTGAACAGCGTCGACTTGCCGGCGCCGTTCGGCCCGACGATGGCCGTGAGCGAACCGCCCTCCACCACACCATCGAGATGATGCACAGCGGGGTGCCGATCATAGCCGAGCGTGAGATCGTGGAATCTTATTGCGGTCATCTGTTCACTTCGCCGCCCACAGCGCCGCAGCCCAGATCAGCGCGATCACGACGCTCGCGACCGCTAATCGCTGCGTGGCCGACAGCCGGAGCAGTGACGGTCCAAGCGGCGGCGACGGATGCTGCTTCTCGCCGCTGCGATGGTGGAGGGTCATGTCGCCTGGTCCCGGGCCGGCATCGGTTGAATAACGTAACAATATAACATTACAATCGATCGCCGCCAGCCCTCCCGCGGCTTGCCCTCAATGCCGCCACGCGCGGCAACGCGGCAAATGGCTCTTGGCATTGGCCGCCTGCGCCTTTCGCGCTATGGAGAGGCCAATATATCCGCGGCCCGGGAAGGCCGCTTTGGGAGGAAATCGATGAATCACGTCACTAGACGCGCCGCGCTTACGATTGCCGCGGCGGCGCCCTTTATGACCCTGGGCAAGGCGGCCCACGCCGATCCGATCATCATTAAATTCAGCCACGTGGTGTCGCCCGACGCGCCGAAGGGCAAGGCTGCGTTGCTGTTCAAGCAGCTTGCCGAGAAATACACCGACGGCAAAGTGACTGTCGAAGTCTATCCGAACTCCTCGCTCTACAAGGACAAGGAAGAGCTCGAAGCATTGCAGCTCGGTTCGGTGCAACTGCTGGCGCCCTCGATCTCAAAATTCGGCCCGCTCGGGGTCAAGGAGTTCGACGTATTCGATCTGCCGTTCCTGATGAGCGACGATGCGCACGCGCGGCAGATGATGGCGAGCCCGATGATGGCCGATTTCAACAAGAAGCTCGAGGACAAAGGTGTCGAGCCGCTCGCCTACTGGGATAATGGACCGCAGCTTTACACCGCGAACGTGCCGCTGATCATGCCGGACGACTTCCGGGGCCTGAAGATGCGCATCCAAGGCAGCAAGGTGCTCGACGCGGTGGCGCGTCAACTCGGCGCCCTGCCGCAGATCATTGCCTTCGGCGAGCTTTATCAAGCCTTGCAGACCGGCGTGGCCGATGGCGAGGACAATGTCGCGTCCAATATCTGGACGCAAAAGCTCTACGACGTGCAAAAAAATCTTACGGTGTCGAATCACGGGCGGCTCACTTATTCGCTCATTACCAACGTGAAATTCTGGAACGGGCTGCCGCCAGACGTGCGGCCCGGCCTCGATCGTGCTGTGAAGGAGACGACCGCGTTCTTCAATGATACTGCGGCTAAGGACAATGCGGATGCGCTCAACCAGATCAAGGCGTCCGGCAAGGTGCAGGTCCACGTCCTGACCGACACCGAGAAGCAGGCTTGGGTCGCCAAACTGATGCCGGTCCACAAAGAGATGGAAGGCCGCTTCGGCAAGGACTTCATCGAGAAGATCTACAAAGCTTCGGGCTTTGTCCCGCCGCAGTCCTGAAGGCGCTTGATCCCTTTCCGCTCGCGGTGAGGGATTTTGCTTTTGGAGACATCGGTGATTGATCGCTTTCTCAATCGGCTCGAAGAGTGGATCATCGTCACGCTGATTGCGGCCGCGACGGCCCTCACCTTCGTCGCGGTCGTGCATCGCTACGGCGCCAGCAATTCGGCAAACGTCGCCCGCTGGGCCGGGCTGCACCATCTCCTTCTGCTCAAAGCCGCGGCAAACTGGGTCTATGACCGGCTCGCGTCGATCGATCTGGCCTGGGCGAACGAACTCTCCACCTACATGTTCGTATGGATGGCGAAATTCGGCGCCGCGCTCGGCGTGCGCACTGGCATCCACGTCGGCGTTGATGTGTTCGTCACGAAGCTTTCCCCGGCGGCGCGCAAACCGGTCATCGTGTTCGCGCTGTTGTGCGGCGCGTTGTTTACCGGCGTTATCGGCTCGCTCGGCGCGGTCTACGTTTACGAGCTCGATCCCGACCAGGTCTCGCCGGAGCTCGAATGGCCGAGCTGGATCATCTATCTGTGCATTCCGCTCGGCTCGTACCTGATGTGCTTTCGCTTCCTGCAGGTGATGTGGCGATACCTTCGCACCGGGTACGTCCCGCATCAGGGCCACGGCGTGGAATATGTAGAACCGCATGACGTGCCCGCGCCGGTCGCGGTGCCGGCAAGCGAGACGGCGCGATGACGGCGCTTTCGCAGATTTCAAAGCCGGCCGCACCGCGATCGCTCGGCGAGAGCATCACTGCCGCACTGATTGTCGCTCTGCCGATCGCGCTGGCGCTGCTCTGCATCGCCGCCCGGCTGCACTTCATCGAGTTGTCGCACACGGTGCGCGCCGAACTGCTGTTTGCACTGCTGCTCGCCTTGATGGCGTCGGGCATGCCGATCTCGATCGCTCTCGGGCTGTCGGTCCTGACCTATTTGTTCATCCTGTCCGACGTCGATCCGAAGATGGTGGGCCTGAAGCTGTTCACCAGCATCGACCGCTTCGAGATCATGGCGATCCCGTTCTTCATCCTGGCGGGTAACTTTCTGACCGCCGGCGGTGTCGCGCGCCGCATGATCGATTTTGCCAGTGCGATGATCGGGCACTGGTATGGCGGGCTGGGTCTGGCCGGCGTCGTCGCCTGCGCCCTGTTCGCGGCGATTTCCGGCTCCTCGGTTGCGACCGTCGTCGGCATCGGCTCCATCATCCTCCCGGCCCTGCTGGAACAGGGCTACCCGCCGCGCTTTTCCGCCGGCGTGATCGCCACTTCCGGCGCGCTCGGCATCCTGTTTCCACCCTCGATCAACCTCGTCATTTATGCGGTGGCGACCAGCGGCATGCAGCCGCGCGGGCCGACCGGGGCCGTGGTCGATTCCGCATCGATCGGGCAGCTTTTCATCGCCGCGCTGATACCCGGCCTGATCCTTGCCGTCATGCTCGGCGCTACCACCTGGTATCGCGCCTGGCGCAACGACTATCCGCGCATGAAGCGCTCGAGCTGGGGCGAATGCTGGCGTGCATTTCGCGAGAGCGTGTGGGGCCTGTTCCTTATCCTGTTCGTGCTCGGCGGTATTTACTCCGGCCTGTTCACGCCGACCGAGGCCGCGGCATGCGCCGCCGTCTATTCCTTCTTCATCGCAGTCTTCGTCTACAAGGGCCTGAAGTTCTCGGAAGTGCCGGCTGTGCTGCTCAAGGCTGCGTCCATGAGCGCGATGATCCTCTACATCATCACCAATGCGGCAGTGTTCTCCTGGTTGCTGACGTCCGAGCAGATTCCGCAATCCATGGCTGGCTGGATGACCGCGCAAGGCTTCGGTGTCGTGGCGTTCCTGCTAGTGACCAATGTCGTGCTGCTCGCCGCCGGCAACTTCATGGATCCTGCCGCGATCACGTTGATCATGGCGCCGATCCTGTTTCCCATGGCGGCGGCGCTCGGCGTGCACCCGGTTCATCTCGGCATCCTGATGGCGGTGAACATGGAAGTCGGACTGTGCCACCCGCCGGTCGGCTTGAACCTCTATGTCGCCTCCGGCATCACCAAGATGGGCATCACCGAGCTTACGATTGCCGTGCTGCCGTGGCTTCTCACCATGCTGATTTTCTTGGCGATGATCACCTACATCCCGGCGATTTCGCTGTGGCTGCCGCATGCGCTGGGCATGCTCTGATCCGGATGGTGCGCGTTAGGGTTGTTGCACCTTCACCGTGCTCATCATGGCGATGCGGTCCCGCTTGTCGCGCTCGCTAAACCGTCGCAAACTCTATTCCAATAATCGTCTGGGGAGGAAATGATGTCGCAAATCGCCGCCGCATTGCCGGCGCAGCCGGCTGCCGCGCCGCGCAAGCCCTGGTACAAGATCCTTTATGTCCAGGTATTGATAGCCATTGTGCTTGGCGCGCTCGTCGGCTGGCTGTTTCCCGATTTTGCCAAGAACGATTGGATCAAGGCGCTCGGCGACGGCTTCGTGAAGCTGATCCGCATGGTGATTGCGCCGATCATCTTCTGCACGGTGGTGTCGGGCATCGCGCATATTTCGGAAGTGAAGAAAGTCGGCCGCGTCGCGGTCAAAGCCCTGATCTATTTCGAGGTGGTGTCGAGCTTCGCGCTCATTCTCGGTCTTCTCGTCGCTAACCTGCTGCAACCGGGCGCGGGCTTCTCCGGCAAGACTGACGCTGCGGCCGTGGCCACTTTTGCCAAGCAGGCGAGCGAGATGAAATCGGTCGATTTCGTCCTTCACATCATCCCCGACAGCGCTGTCGGCAGTTTTGCGGCGGGCGACATCCTTCAGGTCCTGCTGTTTTCAGTCCTGTTCGGGTTCGCGCTGATGGCCGTCGGTGACCGCGGCAACACGTTGCGCTCGCTGATCGACGATTTCGCCCACACTATCTTCGGCGTGATCGCCATCGTCGTCAAAGCGGCGCCGGTCGGCGCCTTCGGCGCCATGGCCTATACGATCGGGCGATATGGTCCGACCGCGCTCGGCAATCTCGCCGGCCTGATCGCGACTTTCTATCTGACGTCGATCGTCTTTGTGGTGGTGGTACTCGGCATCATCGCCCGGATCGCCGGATTCTCGATCTTCAAATATCTCGGCTACATCAAGGACGAACTTCTCATCGTGCTGGGCACCAGTTCGTCCGAAAGTGTCTTGCCGCAATTGATGGAGAAGATGGAGCGGCTTGGCTGCTCCAAGCCGGTCGTCGGACTTGTGGTGCCGACCGGCTATTCGTTCAACCTCGACGGCACGAATATCTACATGACGCTCGCGACGCTTTTCATCGCGCAGGCATTGAATGTGCCGCTGAGCTTCGGCGAGCAGATGACCATCCTGGTCGTGGCGATGCTCACTTCAAAGGGCGCCAGCGGCATCACCGGAGCCGGCTTCATCACGCTGGCCGCGACGCTCGCGGCGGTGCGGCCCGAGCTGGTTCCCGGCATGGCGATCGTCCTGGGCATCGACAAGTTCATGAGCGAGTGCCGCGCGCTCACCAACCTCACGGGCAATGGCGTCGCGTGCATCATCGTTGCCTGGTGGGAGGGTGAGCTCGATCGCACGAAACTCGAGGCCGGCCTGAACCGAGAGGTTGATCCGAGCAGTGTTCTGACAGCTGTGACGACCGGCTGAACGCGGTTTCGCCGGTTGCATTGTGACGACGCCGCTTGAGTCCTCGATCGGTTCTGAGTTCCCGATCGGCCCTTGCGTGAGGCGCGCTACGACGCCTGGCGCATGGTCGCGGATGGTCGTCCACCGTGCAGGCCATCCAGGATCGCGGTGGCGCGCGACATCGAGAATTCGCGCGTCTTCTGGTCGAACGCCTCAGGCGAACCGGGCATCATGTAGCCGTGGAGTATGCCCGGAAAGATGTGAACCTCGACGTTCTTCATGCGCGCAGGGATGGCGCGATAAGCGTCGAGCACTTCGGCTGGCGCCAGGCGATCGCGGTCGCCCCAGATGATGCAGACCGGCTCGTGCACGCCCTCGATGTCCGGGATGTAGTCGAGCATTCGGCTGCCGTGGCACGAAATTCCGGCAGCGTAGCCAAGACGTTTCGGTCCAATGATTGCGTAGGGGCCCCCGTAGCAAAATCCCATCGTCGCTGCGCGGCCGTTGAATTGCGGCAAGGTGCGCAGATGAGCCAGCATATCGACGAGGTCGATCTCGCCGGCCTTGATCTTTTCGAGGCGCGGCTGTGAACGTTGCTGGGAGCGCTCGTCATCGTGCGACAGCGGGCCCGGCAGCGACCGCCAGAATAGGTCGGGGGCTGCCGCAATAAAGCCGCTTGTGGCAAATTCATCGGCAATGGCGCGGATGTCCGCATCGACGCCATGGACGGCGGAGGCCAGTACGACGGCCGGCGTCGGCCCGTCGGCCTTCGGCGTAACCAGGTAGCAGTCGAACTCCCCGCCGCCGCTCGCGCGGATCTTTACGGTCTGGCCTGACATGATGTCCTCCCCGGGGCTGTTGATGCTTATTGGTAGAAATCTTCTGGCTGCAATTCGATCGGCGCGCCATGCGGCGTGCGCTCGCAGGCATGCTCCCAGGCGTGACGCGTACGCGTGAGTTGCGTCGCGCTGGTGACGCCTTTTTCCGCAACGATGCGTTCGAGCGTATTCAGCCAGTGGCGGTAATAGGTTTCGCCGGTATCGGGATCGCCGGCGGCTTGCGCCTTTTTGATCTCATCGCCGAGGATCGTCGCCCATTCCGTCCAGGTGAACAGGCCGCGCTCGTGAAGCGACAGCGCCAAGGCAAACGCCGCGGCCTCCCAAGGCTCGCGGAACACCGGGCCATCGGTGTTTCGGGGAATAGTTTGCACCGCGTCGGTTGCGCGGCGCGTAGCGGCGTCGCGGTTCATGCCGGCTCCAGGTACGGCTCGAACGCCTCGATCGAGACCTTGAGCGTCGGCTCGGCGCTCTCGCCCCACAATTCACGGCCATCGAACAGCACCGTATAGACCCACTGCGGATCGTCACCTTGGCCGAGCGCGGCGGTGTCGGGAAAGACGTGGCAGCCGCGGATCGCCTCGACCGCGCCGACGCGGTCGCGCGCATAGCGCGGCAAGCGCGTGTGCGTCTGCGGGTGGATGTTCTTGGTGCGCACGCGATCGCCGGTCTTGAAGCGGGCAGGGGCCTGCGCCGGCCGCGTGAACGAACCGCGGCTCATCGTGTTGGGCACGTCGGCTGCCGCCAGTTTCCGCTTGAGCGGCTTGCCCGGACGCAGGGCGCGGCCGGCTTCGAGCTCGTCGGCTCCGACGAGTCCCTTCTCAACCAAGAGGTTTTCCAGCCGGACCGCCCATTTCTTGTAATAAGAACTCGACAGATAGAAATCCGGCGGCAGGCGCTCTATGCCGTAGCGCGTCTGGTCGATGGTCCAGATGCCGGTATAGCCAAGGGCGCGATTGAGCGCGAGCGTGCGGCCTTCCCATTCGGCGTGGAATACCGGCTCGTTTGGCTCTGGCTCGACCTTGCCAAAACCATGCATGCCGCCCATGTCGTGGATGCCGTCCATTACGCAACGTCCTTTGGACTTTTCGGCAGGCCTGTGCCGATCATGCAGTCGCGGGTGACAAGTGCGGCAAGCTTTTCCTCGCTCCAGCCTTCGGTTTCGGCGGGGCGCATCGGCAAGACGATGAAACGGGTCTCGGCAGTCGAGTCCCAGACGCGGATGTCGGTGCCGGCCGGCAGCGTGACGCCGAAGTCGGCCAGAACGCCGCGCGGATCGTTGACCGCACGCGAGCGATATGGCGCCGATTTGTACCAGACCGGTGGCAAGCCTAGCACTTCCCACGGATAGCAGGAACATAGCGTGCAAACGATCATGTTGTGGAGTTTCGGCGTGTTTTCGACCGCGATCAGATGATCGCCGACGCGTTTCATCAAGCCGAGCGCACCAACCGCCTTGCTGGCGTTTTCAATAAGTGCGCCCTTGAATGTCGGATCGCTCCAGGCCCTGGCAACGACGCGGGCCCCGTTGTGCGGACCGACCTTGGTCTCGTAGGCCTCGATGATGGCGTCAAGCGCGGCCGGATCGACATAGCCTTTTTCGGCCAGCACGGTCTCGAGCGCGCGCACGCGCAATTGCATCTCGGAGAGTTCGGAGCCGTGTTCGTGATGATCGTCGTGATCGTGGGCCATGGCGCTCCCGTTCCGCCTGTTTCTTCGGTGAATGCCGCTTCGCGGCAACCTGGTCCGGCCATTATAGTACGACGGGGAGAGCATGCGAAACACCACCCGGTCTATCGCCCAAAGGGTTGCCGATATCATTGACCGCGCCACGGCGGCCATTGGCCGCGCGGCGGCGTGGTGCTGTCTTTACGTTGTGCTGGCCGAATTCGCCGTGGTTGTGATGCGCTATGCGTTCGGCATCGGTTCGATCCGCCTGCAGGAATTGGTGCTCTACGCGCATGCTGCCCTGTTCATGCTGGCCGCCGCCTGGACGCTGCAAATTGACGGCCATGTCCGCGTCGATGTTTTTTACACCGGGGCAAGGCCGCGCGTAAAAGCGTTGATCGACCTCGCCGGTGCTTTCGTATTCCTGTTGCCTTTCGCAGTCGTGCTCGGCTGGCTGTCCACCGCCTATGTGGCGCGGTCGTGGTCCATTCTGGAAGGTTCGCGCGAGGTTGGCGGACTGCCCTTCGTCTACCTGCTCAAGACCTTGATCCCGCTGTTTGCTCTGCTCATCGGGCTGCAAGGCATCGCGCAGGCGATCCGTGCCGCGCTTGTGCTGGGACGCACGCCGCGGCAGCGGTCCGGCTAAGCGATGGGCGAGGTTCTTGCCGTTTCGATGGTGATCGCGGTCTGCGCGCTGCTGCTCGCCGGCTATCCGGTGGCGCTGACGCTGGCCGGCTTATCGCTGCTGTTCGCGGTTTCCGGTTCGGCAGCGGGCGTAATGAATCTGGCCCTGCTTGGTGCATTGCCGGAGCGCATCTTCGGCGTCATGACCAACGACGTGCTGCTCGCCATTCCGCTCTTCATCTTCATGGGCGTGATGCTGGAGCGTTCGCGCATCGCCGAGGATTTGCTGGAGACGATGGCCCGCCTGTTCGGCGCGCTGCCGGGCGGCCTGGGCTTCTCCGTGATCCTGGTCGGCGTGCTGCTCGCCGCCGCCAAAGGCGTCGTCGGCGCGACCACGGTGACGATGGGCCTGATCGTGCTGCCGACCATGCTGCGCCACGGTTACGACAAGGCGCTTGCCGCCGGCACCGTGGCGGCAACCGCGACGCTGGCGCAAATATTTCCGCCGGCGACGGTGCTGGTGTTGCTCGGCGATCAACTCAGCAATTCCTATCAGGCGGCGCAACTGGCGAAAGGCAATTTCGCGCCGCAGACGGTCTCGGTCGCCGATCTGTTCGCGGGCGCGATTATTCCGGGATTGGTGCTGGTCCTGCTTTATCTGGTCTATCTGGTCGGCATCGCGATTTTCTTCCCTAAAAAATCGCCGGCGATCGCGTCTGACCCGGCTGCACCGCGCGGGTGGGCGCTGTTACGCCAGCTGGTGAGGGCCTTGATCGCTCCGATCGCGCTCATCCTCGCCGTGCTCGGTTCGATTCTCGGCGGTGTTGCCACGCCGACGGAGGCGGCATCGGTCGGCGCCGTCGGCGCGATAGTGCTGGCGATGTTGCGGTCAGGAGCCGCTAGCCTGCTGATGCCGGTGATGGTCCGCACCACGCAGATCACCAGCATGATCTTTCTGATCCTGATCGGCGCAACGCTGTTTAGCCTGGTGTTTCGCGGTCTCGGCGGCGACGTCATGGTCGAACGCGCGCTCACCAGCCTGCCGGGGGGTGTAGGTGGCGCGACACTCGCGGTGATGGCCGCGCTGTTTGTGCTCGGCTTCGTGATGGACGCCTTCGAGATCATCTTCGTGGTGGTGCCGATCGTGGCGCCGGTATTGTTGCAGATGCCGGGCGTCGATCCGGTCTGGCTCGGCGTCATGATGGCGGTAAATCTGCAAACGTCTTACATGCACCCGCCGCTCGGCCCGACCTTGTTCTATCTGCGCGGTGTCGCGCCGCCCGAGGTCACGACGCGGCATATTTATCTCGGCATCATTCCCTACGTGCTGATTCAGCTCGCGATGCTCGTGGCGCTTTGGTTCTTGCCGGCGCTTGCGACCTGGCTGCCGCATAAGCTTTACGGCGGGTGATCTCTCGCGTCCTGAGCTAATCAGGATATTCGTCCGATCCCTGCACCCACAGGAAGGATTGAATGTCGATCATGTCGCGCGGCTGCATGTCGCGAATATCGGCGCGCACCGCGGCGGCGAAATCCAAAAGGCCCTTATAGAGCGTCCATGATGGTCGGGACGCATAGTGAAGATCTTTGCCCAATCGGCGCGCGGCTTCCCGTGTCACGATCGGCTTGAGGAAGAAATGCGTACGCGGCTGCGCGATGAAACCGAAAACGGTAGCGAGCGGCCACGTCAGAACCCGGGTCTGCCGCCGCGGCAATCGGCCGACAGCTTCGATCCAATTGTCGAATCGGACTTCCATCCCCTCCACACCATGAAGCAAATCGAAAAGCGCGAGCGCGAAGGTTTTTGCGCCCGTGGGCGATCGGACGGCATCTCGCAGGGCCATTTTCTCAAACGAGAACAGCAGATTGGTGCGCGATTCGATGCTTATTGCCGCCGCCGTTATTTCGGTGAATTTTTTCTTCTTGATGAGATCGTGAAATAAATTCTCGCCGAGCTGCGCGCACCAGCGTTCATGGGCCTTCCATTTATAATCCCGCTCCCACGCGAGATAGGTTTCATCGCGAAAGCCCGCCGGAAACACTTCAAGGAATTTGCGCCGCGCTCGTCCGATACCTGTGGAAATGACCGGTCGCCGTGCCGCCGTTCTGGCACTCGTTCGTCCACGCGTGCCCGCCGTGCGCGGCGGGCTTGGGCGCGGAGATTGCGAGCGGCGCATGGCGGCTTTTGCCATGCGCTGTCAATGCTTCGCTCTGTTGATGGTTCCTCATTCCGTCGGCGCCTTGACGCTCGGGCCCCGGAGTCTACAGATCGCCGAGCCCGTATTCCGACCAGCGCGCCTTGACGCGGGCCTCGTCGTCGGGATGCGGCCGCACGGTGGGCGGAAAGCGTTCATTGTTCCATCGCGCCTGCCGTTCGTGCTTCCAGGAGCGCGTCGCATCAATCAGCATGCGATTCCACAGCCCGGTGCCGAGCTGCGGCACGTTACGATCCTCCAACGGGGTCGATGGATCGATCGGCGAGCCGAAAATACCCGGAAAAATCACCACGCCGCCTTCGCCGGCATTGACGCGATGCGCGTAAGCCCATTCTACCTGTTCGTCATCCGCTGGATCGATGTCTTCCTCGACCACGATCACGTGCTTGTAGCGGTATTGCGCGGCGCTGTTGCCCCACAGCGCCGCCGCGATTTGCTTGGGTTGGCCCTGATAGTGCTTCTTGATCTGGATGCGAATATTGACGCCGTTGGTGATCGGCGGCGCGTAAACGTCGAGAATGCCGGGGATGCCGGCGCCATTGAGGATATTCCAGGCGATGGCGGCGCGCTGCACCGAGGACATGACGCTGTTCTCGCTGTATGAGCCCGGCAGTGTGCCTTCCAGCGAGCCGTTGAAGACCGGGTCGCGGCGGTGGGTGATGCACGAGATTTTCATCGACGGCCGCGGCGTCGGCAGGTCGGAAACGTAACCGGTGAATTCGCCGAACGGACCTTCCATCTCGTAGGTGGACGGATCGTCGCTGATAGTGCCTTCGATGACGATTTCCGCGCTCGCCGGCACGGCGAGATCGACGGTCTCGCAGCGCACGAGTTGCGCTGGCTCGCCGCGATAGCCGCCCATCACGTCGTATTCGCAGACGCCAGACGGCAATGGCGAGCCGGACAGGAACGACATGATAGGGTCCCAGCCGATCACGCATGCGACAGGCATCGGCTGTCCGCGCGCGGCCCATTTGACGAAGTGCGCGCCCCAGTGCTGGCCACCCTTGATCAGCAGGAACGGCGAGGTGTCCTTCTGTCCGATCATGCCGCGATACAGGCCGACATTCATTACGCCGGTGTCAGGGTCCTTGGTGACGACTGAAGTGAAGGTATGGATGTAGCGGCCGCCTTCGAGGTAGTGCCATTTCGGCACTGGAAATTCGGTCTGGTCGATATCTTTGCCGCGGACGATGACATCCTTGACCGGCCCGGTATCGACCATGACCGGCGCGATGGTCTCGCGATTTTTCTGCATCACATACTGGACCAGTTCGCGGTTGGTAGCGTTTTGCGAAAAGCCAAGCGCAAGCGCGAGCCGCGAGCGGGAACCAAGGCTGCTGGCGAACAGCTTGGTGCAGCGGCCGTTGGCGTAGCCCTTGATGTTTTCGAACAGCAGCGCCGGGCCCTTCTTCTCGAGCATGCGACGGGTGATGGCGCCGATCTCGCGGTCCCAGTCGACCTCGGCCTTGATGCGGCGCAACTCACCGTGCTGCTCGAGCTGCGCCATCCATTGCCGCATGTCCAAAAAGCCCATTCTGCGCTCGCTTTCGAATTTGCCGGCGAGAGATATCGCCACGCTTGATCGCGGCATTAATTCCCGCAATTCTTGCCATTCGCAATGGGTCAGTCACGATCCGGACGCCGGGGGAGCCTACACAGCCATGTCCGCAGCACAAATCTTCGATCTCCACGGCAAGGTCGCGCTGGTCACCGGCGCTTCGAGCGGGCTTGGCGTGCGCTTTGCCGAATGCCTTGCCGAGAACGGTGCCGCGGTCGTGCTGGTGGCGCGCCGCGCCGATCGCCTCGCCGATGTGAAAGCACGGATCGAGAAGGCGGGCGGCCGCGCCATTGCGGTCGAGGCCGACGTGCGCGATCGCGCCGCCATGAAGGCCGCGTTCGATGCCGCCGAGAAGAGCTTCGGCACCGTGACCATCCTGGTGAACAATGCCGGCGTGGTGACGGCCGGCCGCGCCGTCGATTTGTCCGAGGAGGAATGGCGGCGCGTGCTGTCGACCAATCTCGACGCCGTGTTCTATTGGGCGCAGGAAGGCGCCCGACGTATGCTTGCCGCCGGCTCTGGCGGCGCCATCGTCAATATCGCCTCCGTGATTGGCTTTGGTGTCGCCAAGGGCGTCATCGCCTATGCGACCGCCAAGGCCGCGGTGATCCAGGTCACCAAGGCGCTGGCGCTCGAACTCGCGTTCAAGGGTATTCGCGTCAACGCTATCGCGCCGGGCTGGATCGTCACCGAACTCAATCGCGATTATCTGATGAGCGAGAGGGGCGCGGAGCTGAAACGCGACATCCCGATCGGCCGATTCGGCGAGGAGCGCGATCTCGACGGTCCGCTATTGCTGCTGGTCTCAGACGCCGGACGGTTTGTGACCGGCGCCACAATCGTCGCCGACGGCGGGCAGATGGTCGCGCTCCGGGGTTGAGGCCGCGACCCTATAGCGGCCGGTGCATGCGGCCGAACAGCCAGCCGAGTCCAAGTGCGATCACAACGGCGGTATAAGGCTGCGTTTCGATCGTATTGCGCAACGCCTTTTCGAACGAGCCGGCGGTCTTGCGCGCGGCCTTCCTCGTGCTGTCGGCAACCTGTGCCGCGCTGTCGACCGCCTGGCCGTAAATGTCCTGGGCTGCCTCCGATACATCATCGGCAACTCCGGCGGCATTCTTCTTGGCATCGCCAAAGGCGCGGTTGAAATCGGAGTTTTGCGTACGGCTCTCTGGCATTGAAGTGCTCCCACTGGAATGGCGTCGAAACACAACGCCGAGGAGGCACGAAAGTTCATCGGCCGGAACGTTTGTCGCTGGTCCGTGTTATTTCGGGAGCTTTGCGGATGTTTCCGGTCGAAGAAGCCAAGGGGAATCATGATGGACAACGAACCGAAGCGGCCACAGCCGGAAATCATGCCGCCTGTTCCGAAATCCGACCCCCAGCGGAGCAGGCCTGAAATCCCCGACAATAAGGATGCGCCGGAAAAGAACAGCCCGCCGAAGGGAGAAATGTGATGTTTCACCGCCGTGCAGCAGAGTTTGAGCCCAGCGTCTCGGCCATCGCCGAGCATTTGCGCGCCATCGAGGATGAATTGGGCACGATCGGAAAGAACGCCGGCCGGCGCGCCTCGGTGCATGCGTCCGCAGCCAGCGGCCAGATTGCCGAGGCCCTTGGCCCGATCCTTAACGAGCTGGGTAGCCGCTTCCGCCGCGGCCGGCGCGCGGCTCTCGACGATGCGGCGAATTTCGGCAATGAGGCGTGGAGAGTGGGCAGCCGGGCCGGTAGCGACGCACTGTCGCGGATCGCCGATCAGGCCAAAAACCGCCCGCTATTCACGCTCGCCGTCGCCATCGGTGTGGGAGCTCTGATCGGGTTTGCGGCGCGGCGCGATTAGCTTACCCGGGACCATTCCCCGACCTCGCTGCAAGACCTGTTCGACTAATAAGCCTGCTCGACCAATCTGCTATGGTCCGCTCGGTTTCAGCCGGGCGGGCGCGCATCGTGGGGATGGAGCAGGTTGTTCTTATTCTTTTGGGGGCACTCGCCGGCGGGATCGTGAATGGGCTGACCGGCTTCGGCACCGCTCTCACCGCTCTCGGCATCTGGATCTATGCGATACCGCCGACCGTTGCGGCCTCGTTGGCGATCATCTGCTCGGTGGTATCGCAAACACAGACACTGCATTTGATCTGGCGAAAGATCGACTGGAAGCGCGCGCTGGTTTTCGTCGTTCCAGGGCTGATCGGGGTGCCGATCGGAACGCTGCTTCTGCCGCACATCGACCCGAGACTTTTCAAGTTCGGCATCGGCTGTTTCCTCATCGTCTATCCGAGCTACGTGCTCATTCGAAAGCGCCAGATCGAGTTCGGCCTGGGGCGGCACGGCGGCCAACGGGGTCGTCGGATTTGGCGGCGGCGTACTCGGCGGACTGACCGGATTGTCCGGCGTCCTGCCCATTGTCTGGAGCGACATCCGCGGCTGGAGCAAAGAAGAGCGGCGCAGCGTCGTCCAGTCCTACAACATGGCGATCCTTTCGCTTGCGCTGGTGTCGCACGCCACCTCAGGCCTGTTGACTCGGCAAGTCGCCTTGGATGCCGTTATCGCGCTTCCCGCCACGATCGCCGGTGCTTGGTTTGGCGCATTTCTCTACCGGCGGCTGGCCGATCGCGGTTATCAGCGAGTCGTGATGGTGCTGCTTCTCTTATCCGGAATCGGACTGATCTGGACGACGGCGATCTGAGGCAAATCGACTACGCGTTATCGGTGTTGGCGGCATCACCGTTGGCGGCGTCAGGCGATTGCAGGCTGGTGAATTATGATGCCCCCGATCCGGACAGCGTTCCCGGGCCATTTGCCGCGATCGTCCATGCAGATATAGTTGGACGGCTTTTGCAACTGCTTTCACGGGACGGTTCGCCATGGCCCGAAAATACGATTCCGACGATCGACGTTTCGCCGCTGCGCAGCGGCAGCGAAGCGGCGCGACGTGAAGTGGCGCGTCAAATAGACGCCGCCTGCACCGACATCGGATTCTTCCTGATTGCGGGACACGGCATTCCGCAAACTCTGATCGACAGGACGCGCCAGCGTGCGATCGATTTTTTTGCGCTTCCCGTCGACGAAAAAATGAAGGTGCAGCGGCCGCCCGCCAAAATCAGCCGCGGCTACAACTGGCTCGGCGACCGCTCGGTCGCCTACTCGATGGGCCAAGTGGCGCCGCCGGACATCCAGGAGGCGTTTGCTCTCGGCCCGGAAACGGTCGGCGATCTCGCCTCCCGGGTCGATAAAACCAGCGCGCAAATGTACGCGCCGAATATCTGGCCGGAGCGGCCTACCGACTTCAAGCAAGTCATGCTGGCGTATTACGACGCGATGCAGGGTCTGGCGTCGCAGGTGCTGCACGCCATGGCGATAGCGCTCGACGTCGACGAGAACTATTTCGCCGCCAAATTCGATCGGCAGGCCAGCACAATGCGCATCATCCGCTATCCGGCGGTGAAACAAGAACCGCTGCCGGGCCAACTGCGTGCCGGCGCCCATACCGACTACGGCGCGATGACGTTCGTGCGCGGTGACGATGTGCCGGGCGGCTTGCAGGTCAAGCCGCGCCATGGCGACTGGATTGACGTGCATATTCCGCGCGACGGTTTCTGCTGCAACATCGGCGATTTGTTGATGCGCTGGTCGAACGACCGCTGGGTGTCGACCCTGCATCGCGTCGGCGTGCCGCCAATGGATATAGCGCCGAGCGATCGCATTTCGCTGGTTTTCTTCCAGTACCCCAATCCCGATGCGGTGATCCGTTGTTTCGAAAGCTGCACCGGGACGGCGGAAAAATATCCGCCGATTACGGTTGCCGAACACTATCTCGGCAAGCTGATGAAGGCTGGCCATTCGCGGCTCGATGCCGATGCAAAAGTTGCGGTGGGCGACGGCGCGGCGAGGCAGGCACAAAGCACGCATTGATAATGCGCCGGTTCGATCAACCGGGCGGGCCTGACGCATTGGTGGATGGGCGGCGGTTCGTCGCTTCGCGTCGCGAGTAAGGCGAGGCCAACCGCGCCCATCAGGCCACCTGCAATGATCCCGATCGGCATGAAGCTGTAAAACACCAGCATGCCGGAATAGCCTTCAAAGTCGCTGGTGTGAAAGACGCTCGTCCACGCAAAGCCGAGCGCTACTCCGATGACCCCGCCCAGGATTGCGCCCAGAATGAAGCCGAAACATCCCAAGCCGGCGGCCTTCATGATCGTCTCCGGCTGTCAGCCGCGCTTGGAATGTTCACGTACGAGATTGATGATCGCGGAGAAATCCGCCGCGCTGTCGTTCTCGTGGGTGAATTGTTCGTAGATTTGCGCTGCATGCGCGCCGATCGCGGTGTCGGCCTTGACCGATTCCGCTCCGGCTTTCGCGAGTTTCAAGTCCTTGAGCATCAAGGCCGCGGTGAAGCCCGCCTTGTAGCCATTATTCGCCGGGCTCGCCGGCACCGGGCCGGGCACCGGGCAATAGCCGGTCAACGACCAGCATTGCCCGGACGATGCCGATACGACGTCGAACATCGCTTGATGCGACAGGCCGAGCTTCTCGCCGAGCACGAAGGCCTCGCTGACCACGATCATCGAAGCGCCGAGGATCATGTTGTTGCACATTTTCGCGACCTGGCCGTTGCCGGCGTCGCCGCAATGCACGATGCGTTTACCCATGCGTTCGAGCACCGGTTTGCCGCGGTCGAAAGCATGGGTTGATCCGCCGACCATGAAGGTGAGCGTTGCCGCTTTGGCACCGCCGACGCCGCCGGAGACCGGTGCGTCGAGTGTGGCGATGCCGCGCTGGGCCGCCAGCGCGTGGGCTTTGCGGGCGCTTGTCACGTCGATAGTCGAGCAGTCGATGAACAGCGTGCCCTGCCGCGCCAGCGGCAGTATGTCGTTCCATACTGACAGCACATGCCCGCCTGCCGGCAGCATGGTGATGACGATGTCGGCGTTCTCGACCGTGTCTTTGGCGTTGGCGACGATCTGGACGCCGTCTTTGGCCGAAGCGTCACGCGAGGCCGGCGCGAGGTCGAAGCCGTGGACGCGCTCGCCAGACCTGACGAGGTTGGCGGCCATCGGGCCGCCCATGTTTCCGAGACCGACAAAACCAATGTTCGACATGGCCACCTCATTCACTCGGGGAATTTGAGTTCCAGTGCACCAACAGGTTTGAAATGGCGTTCGACGACCGCTTCGGTCACCTCTTCAAGCCGTGCCGGGCGCCATGCCGGATTGCGGTCCTTGTCGACGATGGCGGCGCGAATGCCTTCGATGAAATCATGTCCGGCAATGCACGCCAGCGCAATGCGGTAATCTTGCTGAAAGCTCTGTTCGACACGGCTGAAGGATAGCGCCGAGCGGGCGTTTCGCAACGTCACCTTGAGCGAGGTCGGAGAGGCTTTTTCGAGTGCGCCTAGCGCTACGCGTGCGCTTTCGTCGTCGCGGCCGCGCAAGCGCTCGACGATGACGGCGACGTTGTCTGCGCCGTAGCAGCGATCAATCCATGATCGTGCGGCCTGCAAGCGGCCCGGCGCAGGCGCGGCGGCCATTGCGTCGAGGCGAGTGCGCACCGCTTCGGCGGTATGGCAATCGCCAAGTGCCGCCGGAATTTCGGCAAGCTTCGCCGCCGGGATGTGGACATCGGCGAGACCGCTGTAAATCGCATCCGCCGCGCCAATCCGGTCGCCGCTCAACATAAGATGAGTGCCGACTGCGCCCGGCGCCCGCGCCAGCAGGAAAGCCACGCCGACGTCGGGAAAAAATCCAATGCCGACCTCCGGCATCGCAACCGAGGAACGTTCGGTAACGATCCTGTGAGCAGCGTGGGAAGCGAGGCCGACGCCGCCGCCCATCACCACGCCGTCCATGATCGCGATCACCGGTTTGCGGTACCGCGCGATCAAAACATTCAAGTGATATTCGGTCGCCCAAAAGCGCTCGGGTAATGGATCGCCGGACTTCGCTGCATCGTAGAGTGCGCGAATATCGCCGCCGGCGGCGAAGGCGCGTCCACCGGCGGCGTCAAGCATAACGGCGCCAGCCGCGGGATCGTCGGCCCATTCCCGCATGTACGCGGTCATGGTGACAGCCATATCGAGCGTGATAGCGTTCAGCGCTTTTGGCCGGTTCAGCGTCATCCGCCGCAGTGAGCCGAGCTCGCGAACTATGACATCGCCGTGGCGAATGATCCTTTCGCTCATCGGCCGACGAGATGTCTCGCCACGATGAGGCGCATGATTTCGTTGGTGCCTTCAAGGATCTGATGCACGCGCAGATCGCGCACGATCTTCTCGATGCCATATTCGGCAAGATAGCCGTAGCCGCCATGCAATTGCAGCGCCTGATTGGCGACGTCGAAGCAGGCGTCGGTGACGAAACGCTTGGCCATGGCACAAAGCTGCGTGGCGTTTTCGTCCCTGGCGTCCAGCGCCGCGGCGGCGCGCCACAGAAACGCGCGCGACGCCTCGAGTGCGGTCGCCATATCGGCGAGGCGAAATTGCAGCGCCTGGAACTCATCGAGCCGTTTGCCGAAGGCCTTGCGCTCCTTCATGTAGGCGAGCGATTTTTCCAGCGTCGATTGCGCGCCGCCGAGCGAGCAGGCGGCGATATTGAGCCGGCCGCCGTCAAGCCCGGCCATGGCGATCTTGAAACCGTCACCCTCATTGCCGAGCCGGTTGGCGATCGGCACGCGCACATTGTCGAAGACCACGGCGCGCGTCGGCTGCGCGTTCCAGCCCATCTTGCGCTCGTTGGCGCCGAGTGAAATGCCTACGGTGTTGCCGGGCACAACGAGGGTCGAAATCCCGGTCGGTCCGCCGCCGCCGGTTCTCGCCATCACGACATAGACGTCGCCTTCGCCCGCGCCGGAGATGAACTGCTTTTGCCCCTTGAGCACATAATCGTCGCCGTCGCGCATCGCGCGTGTCGTCAGCGCCGCCGCATCTGAGCCGGCGCCGGGCTCGGTCAAGCAATAGCTGGCAAGCAGCTCCATGGTGCACAGTTTCGGAAGCCATTCGCGGCGCTGCGCGTCGGAGCCGAAGGCGTCGATCATCCACGCCGCCATGTTATGGATCGACATATAGGCCGCCACCGTCGGGCAGCCCGTCGCCAGCGCCTCAAAAATCAAGGTCGCGCCAAGCCGCGACAGGCCGGAGCCGCCGACATCTTCGGCAATGTAGATGCCGCCCATACCCAGCGCCGCGGCCTTACGCATTTCAGCGACGGGAAAATGCTTGGCTTCATCCCAGGCAATCGCGTTCGGCGCAAATGTGTCGTCGGCAAAGGCGCGCGCCATGTCGCGCAGCGCGACCTGATCGGCATCGAGGGAAAATTGCGCCGTCTTGCCTGGGGATTGATCGAGCATGGCGGGCTTCAGCCGTCCGCGGCGGTCGCGCCGGCAAGCTTTCGTTCGGCCTGCGCGGCGGCATGGGACTGCCACAAATCGTTCGCCAGCATGCCGATCGCCATGGCGATAACAAAAATGATCACGCCGGGCGACAGCGTCGCGAGATTTGCAATCGCCGGTCCGGGACATAAGCCGACTAAGTCCCCAACCGATGCCGAACAGCGCCGCGCCGGTCAGCAACGGACGGTCGATTGCCGTCGCGGTCGGCCAGCGCATCTGCGCATCGAACAGCGGCGTGCGCGGCCGCACCAGAGCGTAACCTATGCTGGCGACGGCGAGACCCGCCGCCATCACCACGGCGAGGCTCGGGTCCCAGGTGCCGCTCGGAATGCCGAAGAAATCGAGGAAACCCAGAACCTTCGTCGTCGACACCATCTGCGAGATGACGAGGCCAAGCCCGAAGATGAATCCGCAGAGGAGACTTGCAAGTGCGGGCATGGCTTTACCCTCCGATTGCGTGACGCATCAGCGCGACCACGATGATGGCCGCGACCATGAATACCAAAGTTGCTACGATCGAGCGCGACGACAGTCGCGCAATACCGCAAATGCCGTGGCCCGAGGTACAGCCGTTGCCGAGCCTGGTGCCGAACCCGACCAGGAGACCGGCAACGGCGATAATGGCGTAGTTCACCGGCATTTGCGGCATCGGCACCGCGTGGCCGACGAGTGCAGCGGCGAGCGGCGCGGCGATCAGCCCGACGATGAAAGCAAGCCGCCACAGACGATCATCGGTGCGCGGATTGATAAGTCCATCGGCGATTGCCGCTGATGCCGGCGATACGGCCGTTGAACAGCATCAACAGCACCGCCGCGAGCCCGATCAGCGCGCCGCCGATTGCTGCCGAAATTGGAGTAAAATTTTCCATGGTTCGCCTCGTGAAGAGTGCGGTTATCGGACGGCCGTTTAACGCAGCCGCACCATCAGGTATGAATTAGCCGGTTGCGCTGTTAGCGGCAATGAGCGGGCGAGACATTCCGGATGAGCGCGGTCATCAAGACATCCATCTGTGGCCTGGCCGTCCTGCTGACGGCGAGCTTCCATGCTGCGTTTGCACAGCAATGCCCGCCGAATTCGCATCCCGTCGTCATCGCCATTCCCGGCAATCTGAATACCGCGCATTGCTGGTGCAATGATGGCTATCGAAATCTTGGCGGCGTCTGCGTGCGGATACAGCCGCCGCCACCGCCAGATCCGCAAACGTGGCCGCCGCCATCCGGCGGCAGTATGAATCCGGTCAGATAACGGGCTATCCTGCCCCATTCCCTCCGAGATAAGGCGCGCCGGCATGGATTTCACTCTTTCGCCCGAGATCGAGGATTTGCGCGTGCGCACGCGCGCCTTCGTCGACGAGCATGTGCTGCCGCTCGAGGCCGATCGGGATAATTTCTCGGATCACGAGAACATCCCGCACGACCGGCTCGAACCGGTACGAGAAAAAGCGAAGAAGGCCGGCCTCTGGGCGCCGCAATCGCCGAAGGAATTCGGCGGCATGGACCTGCCGATCGTCGCCTGGGCGGTGATGTACGAGGAGGCCGCGCGCTCGCTGTTCGGGCCGTTGGCGATGAACTGCATGGCGCCGGACGACGGCAACATGAACGTGCTGAAAAAGCTTGGCACGCCGAAGCAGAAGGAAAAGTGGCTAAGGCCGATCGTCGAAGGCAAGGTACGATCGTCCTTCGCGATGACCGAGCCCGCGCCCGGCGGCGGTTCCGATCCTAGCATGATCAAGACCTACGCCGAGAAGACGGGCGACACCTGGAAAATCTATGGCCGCAAGTGGTTCATCACCGGCGCTGACGGCGCGGCACACTTCATTCTGGCGGCGCGCACGTCCGACGACAGGAGGAAGGGCATCACCACTTTCCTGTTTCACAAGGACCAGCCCGGTTGGCGTATCCTGCGCCGCATCGAGATCATGGGGCCGGAGGAGCACGGCGGCCATTGTGAACTCGAATTCGATGGCCTTGAGGTGCACGACGACGACGTGTTCGGCGGCATCGGCAATGGCCTGAAGGTCGTGCAGGTGCGGCTTGGGCCCGCGCGCCTTACGCACTGCATGCGTTGGCTCGGCTGGTCAAAGCGTTGCGTCGAAATCGCGCAAGAATACGTCAACCGGCGCGAGGGCTTCGGCATCAAGCTTGCCGACCGCGAGAGCGTGCAGATGAAGCTCGGCGAGGTTGGACACAACATTCACATCGGCCGTCTGCTCACCATGCACGCCGCATGGAAGCTCGATCAGGGCGATTTCGCGCGCAAGGAGGTGTCGATGGCGAAGCTCCACTGCGCCAACACGCTTCACCAGGCGGCGGATGTGGCGATCCAGCTTAATGGCGCGCGCGGCTACTCGAAGGACACGATCGCCGAATGGGTCTATCGCGCCGCCCGCGCCGCGCGCCTCGTCGACGGCGCAGATGAAGTCCACAAGATGGTACTGGCGAAATTCATGCGCGAGGAAGGCCGCGATTTCTGGAGCTGGAGCGCAGGGAACAGAGTGTAGTGCTCGCGACCCATTGCGTTGATATGATGAAGCTGCACAAAAAGAGTTGGGCCGGAGCAAACGCGCCACGGAGGAAGTCATGATGATTATGGATGCCGGGGTTCACATCTGGCGGCCGGAAGCGCCGGACCGTCCCTGGATGCCCGGCCGCAAGGCGCATCTGCCCGACCCGCTGACTTATGAAAAGTTCAGCGCCATGATGAAGGATGCCGGCGTAGAGCACGCCATTCTGGTGCCGCCGTCGTGGGAAGGCGATCGCGTCGATTACAGCCTTGAAGCGGCGCAGAAGTTTCCCAACCGCTTTGCGGTCATGGGCCGGTTTCCGATCGACAAGCCGGAGGAGCGCACCAAGCTTGAAACCTGGCGCGACCAGAAAGGCATGCTCGGGGTACGGCTGACGCTGCATCACGAATGGGATCGCCGCTGGATGCAGGACGGCACCGCCGACTGGTTTTGGCCGGCAGCGGAACGGCTCGGCATCCCGGTGATGTTGAACGCGCCTTATACGCACAAGGAGATCGGCGAGGTTGCGGCCCGTCATCCTCGCTTGCGCATCATCATGGACCATCTCGGCGCGCGCACCACCCAGAAGGACGATTTGCTCAAGGACGCGGCGGCAAGCACCGCGACGCTGGCGAAGCATCCGAACGTTCACGTCAAGCTCACGCTGGTGCCGGTGTTCTCGACCGCGCCCTACCCTTACAAGAATATCCAGCCCCATATCCGCCGCTTGGTGGAGGCCTTCGGCCCGAAGCGTTGTTTCTGGGGCACCGACGCCTCAGCCATGCTCGAACGCACCAGTTGCAGCTACAGCGACTGCGTCAAGCTGTTCACCGAGCACATGGATTTTCTGTCGGCTTCGGACAAGGAGTGGATTATGGGGCGTGGTCTCGCCGAATGCCTCAATTGGCCGGCAAAAACCTGAGCGTTCGATCGGAATCGCGGGCGCCTATTCTTTCTCAAGGCCCGCGTCAGCAATGACCTTCGCCCAGCGGTCGATTTCCGAGCGCATGCGCTGATCGAGTGCATCCGGCGGCAGGGCATGTGCGTCAAAACCGACCTTCCCGAAGCTCGCTTTCACAGCCGGGTCGTTCAGGATTTGCGTCGCGGCGGTACTCAAGATGTCCACCTCCTGATCGGGCATGGCCTTCGGGCCATAAAGCGAGTTCCAGGAGGTTGCGACGTAATCGGGCACGCCGGCCTCTTTCATGGTCGGCACGCTCGGCAGTTCGGGCATGCGCTGTGCCGATGTGACGGCGAGCGCGCGGATTTGGCCGGCGTCGATTTGCGTGCGTAGCCCGCCGTAGGCATTGATGACGAGATCGATGTCGTTGCGCAGCAAAGCCACCGACAGTTCGGCAGGGCCGCGGTAGGGTACGACGGTGATATCGAGCTTCTGCATCGATTTGAGCAACAATGCCGCGAGATAATTGCTGGTTCCCGCGGTCGAAGTCCCAATTGTGAGTGTGTTCGGCTTGGCTCTCGCTGCGGCCAACCAGTCCTGAAGAGTTTTGTATCGCGAGTTCGCGTTCGTAACGAGCAGATACGCGAACTCGCTTACTCCGACGATCGGCCTCATATCTTCGCGCGGATCAGTCGCATCGCGAAACAAGCTCACCCCGATGGCGTTGTTATTTCCGACCCATCCGATCGTATAGCCGTCCGCCGGCGCATTGGTGACGGCGCGGGTTGCCGCCACGTTGCCGCCGCCCGGCTGGTTCTGCACTAGGACAGGTACGCCGAAGTGATCGGATAATTTTTCGGCCAGGATGCGCAGCACAACATCGGACGCTGACCCTGCGGCGAGCGGCGTTACGATCCGGATGGGGCGGGAGGGATAAGCGGTCTCTGCATAGGCTGAAGATAAAATCGCTGTGCCGCCGAGGCACAGCACACTCACCAGCGCAGCGACGCACGCAGCGAGTTGCGGTTTTCCCATAACCGTCTTTCCGCGGAGCCGATGCTCCGCCCGGCTCAATTCCGCCAGGTCGAGTTGATGGTGTCGAGCATGCGCAGATAGGCCGGCCAATCGGCCGAACCGCGGCCGGAATTGTGATGCTCATACTGGTGTGCGGTCTTCTCGCAAATCTCGGCGGGGATTTCGACGAGCGCGCCGCCGGTCGCTTCCATTTTGAGCTGAATGTCAGCGGCCTCGAGCAGCGACTTCATCAATACGAATGCCTCGCGCGGCGTCTTGCCGACGGTGAGCAGGCCATGATTGTGCAGGATGAGCGCGCGGTTTTTCCCGAGCGCCTTGTTGATGCGCGTCCGCTCGCTGAAGTCTTCGGTGATGCCTTCGTAATTGTGATAGCCGATGCGATTGTGGAAGCGCACGGCCGGTTGCGAAAGCATCCGCAGGCCATGCTTCAATCCGGCGAGCGCCATGCCGGTCTCGGTGTGCACATGGACGGCGCAGTTGACGTCTGCCCGCGCCGAGAGCACGCCGCCGTGCAGCGTGAAGCCCGGGCGGTTGACGCCGGCGGATTCGTCGAGATCGTCGTCCATGCTGACTTTGACCAGGTTCGACGCCGTCACTTCGGTGTAAAGCAGTTCGTGCCGCTTAATGAGGAATTTGCGGTCCTCGCCCGGCACTCGCATCGACGAGTGGTTGTAGATCACGTCGCCCCAGCCGTAGTGCGCGATAAGCCGGTAGGTTGCGGCGAGATCAATGCGTGCCTGCCATTCAGCGGGTGAGATGTCGGTCTTTTTGACGGTCGCGATCTTGACGTGGGGGTTCATGGGCGGGGTCTCCGAGTGGGATGTCCCAGACTACCATTCCGCGGCCTATTCGCGCAGCCCCTTTGGACCAGCCCTGAACCTGTACGATTCCGGCACAAACACGACTGCAGATTGTAATACACAGCACTAAAGACGCACTGGGGCGATTTCGTTAACGGTTCGTCAACCGGCGACGATAAATTGTCGTTTATGCAATTCGCGGTGGGGCCGCATTCAGCTGGGCTGATTGGAAAAGTCGCGGCGTTGGCGGGCGCAGTGGCTTTGCTGCTTGGCGCCGGCGGGTCGATTTTGGGTGCCGGCCAATCCGACTTGCGCGCATTGCGGGATATGTACCGCCGGCCGGCGGCAATCCCATATCCGAAAGATGATCCCTACTCGCGCGCCAAGTACGAGCTTGGCCGCACATTATTTTTCGATCCGATTCTGTCCGGCGCCAAACTCCGATCCTGTTCGACATGTCACAATCCGGGCCTGTCGTGGGCGGACGGGCAGCCGCGCGCAGTTGGTGAAAACCAGAAGCCGCTCTCGACCGGATTGCGTAGCCCGACATTGCTCAATGTGGCGTGGACGCCGAAGCTCGGCTGGGATGGGCACTTCAGCGATCTTGAAGGCGTTGCTATCGGCCCAATTACTTCGCCTGAAAACATGAACCTGCCGGAAGCAGAGATGCTCGATCGGCTGTCGGCGATTGCCGGCTACGCGCGCGCTTTCGACGCCGCGTTCGGCAAGGGCGAGATCACAACCCCCAAGGTCGAGCGGGCGTTGGCGACATTCGAGCGCTCGATCGTTTCGCAAGAGGCGCCGTTCGACCGCTGGATCAAAGGTGATCCGAATGCGATAGGCGCCGCCGCCAAGCGCGGTTTTGCTCTGTTCAATGGCGCTGCGAATTGCGCGGCTTGTCACACGGGCTGGGCCTTTACCGACGTGTCTTTCCACGACATCGGGGTGGCGAAAAATGACGACATCGGCCGCGGCCGGCTATTTCCGACTTCGGTGAAACTGCAATACGCGTTCAAGACGCCGACATTGCGCGATGTGGTGCGGCGCGGGCCTTATATGCACGATGGTTCGCTGGCGACGCTGGAAGATGTCATCGATCTCTACAATCGCGGTGGCATCGACCGACCAAGCCGCGACGACGCAATTCATCAGCTCAATCTGCCGGAAAGCGATAAGTCGGATCTCGTCGCATTCCTGCAAACGCTCAACGGAGCGCCCGAACAGGTGCCGGTTCCAGTTTTGCCGCGCTGATCGCGCTTGCCGCGGACTATCTCAGATCATCTCCGGCAGTGCACAGCCGACCAGCCCGAAGCCAGCTATGAGCAGCAGGCCGCCGGCGGTCTGGAGAAGTTCGATGTGGGCGGGAAAGCGCTCGGCGACGTAAGCGATCGTGCCGCCGACCATCACGCTGATAAGACCAGCAAAGCCGAGCATTGACGTCCCCCACGCGCGGATCGTCCGGGCGCGGGGCGGTGTTAGCAGTAAGTACTTACCTGCGGTCTCGACCAAATCGTTCAAATTTTCTGCATTCCGGCGCCGCCGTCTTCAAAGGTTAACCAATCCTGAAGTAAAGGTTACCGATTTCCTAAAATCCGTGGTAAAGAAAAGCTCAATCAAACCAGTGAGCTGCGTGCGGCGGCGCAACCGGTCTTTGAAGTAGCATAGACGGAGGCCCTCTACGATGTGGAGGATAATCAAACGGCTGCCATTCGCAGCCGCGATCCCGCTCGCGTGCCTGTTTGACGTCATGTTCGTCGGATCGGCGAGCGCGCACGTCAAATGGTTCTGCGCTTATGACGTGGCCGGGCAGCCTGCGGGCCTGGAAAATGTCCTCTGCCCCGACTTCGAAATGCTCACCGGATTTTCGATCCTGGCGCTGATGACCGGCTCGGTGCTGGAAAGCACGCCGATCGGCTTTGCCATGCTGTACGCGTTCGACCGGGCAACATCCTTCGTGCGCGACAATATCGAAACGATTTTTCGCGCCGGCTGTGCCTTCTTCTTCATCGCTATCTGGGGGGCCGGTGGCATCTTGCTCACGCCGGAACTCAAAACGGATTCTAACTGGATTGCGGCAATTCAACTCGGCATCGCGGCCGGGATGGTGTCGAGGCGTACGATGCCGTTGTCCGCGCTCGGAATATTCGCGATTTTCGGGGTGGGAGTTTGGAACTATGGTCCATTCCACCTCGCCGACTATCCGATCTTCCTCGGCGTCGCGGCTTATCTCGCCTTGACCGGCGGCCAGACCAATTTTTTCGGCGCGCGCCCGATCGACGTACTACGCTGGGCTGCCGGCATTACCTTGATGTGGGCGTCGATCGAGAAATGGGCCTATCCGGAATGGTCATATCCGCTTTTCACCCTGCATCCGGAGATGACGCTCGGTTTTTCTCCCGACTTCTTCATGCGCGCGGCGGGTGCGGTCGAATTCGCCTTGGCATTCTCGCTGATCTGGACGCCGCTGGTGCGGCGCGTCGGCGCGATCATGCTCGCTGCGATGTTCGTCAGCGCGGTGTCGGAATTCGGCAAAATCGACCTGATCGGACACTCGCTGATCGTGGTTGCGCTGTTGGGCATCATTGCCGACGATGGCGGCAAACCGGCGCGGCTGCGTGACTCCTGGATGATTCCCGTCGGCTACGCCGCTTCACTGGCCCTGTTTCTGGCCGCGTATTACGGCGCGCATTCCGAGTTGTTCGGCACGTCCATACTTTAGTGCAGGCGAATTACCTGACGTGAACGGTCAGTTTCATCTTCGGATGAATGGCGCAAAGCACGTCGAAATCGCCGGCTACCGCGAAGGTGATTGGCGTTACGCTGCCGGGCTTCTGGTCGCCTGAATCAAACGAGAATTTTGGCGAATTGATATAGGCGTGATGCAGCAGATCGGCGTCGTCGTTGACGATCTGGATGGTCTCGCCGCGCTTGATGCTGATTTCGCCAGGGTGAAATTCACGCCCCTTCTGCGAAATCGAATAATCCGCGAGAGCCGATCCTGCCAGCATTCCGAACGCGGTCAGGCCGCCCGCGACAAAAGCGATGGTAATCGAACGGCGCGCGCGCAGGAATTCGGCTCGTAAACCCATGGTTGCCTCTTCCGGCAGCGGGGCCGTGATGTCCGCGCCCCAAATTGCCACTTCGATACAACGTGCAGGCGTGCGGTTAAGAGCCCGTTAAGGAACTCTCGAAGATTGGACCGGCCGCTCCGGCGGCTTTAACTGGCGCCGGTATAGGGCTGTTCTGCGTAAAGCGGGAAGGCACGAAAAGAGCCCATGCCAGGTGACCGGAGCGTTTCTGTGTTCGGCCGTCTTGTGTTCCGTTGGAAACACAGCGTGGCGCTGGCCGCGTCGCTGTGCATGACGATCCGCGGCCGCATTCTGATCGCCTTCCTGATCATGAGCGTCATTACGGCCGCGCTCGGCGCCTACGCCACCATGGGCGTGCGCAATGCCGGCTTGCTGGTTGACAAGACGTTTGACGAATCGCTGATGTCGATCAACTACGCGCGTGCGGCCGCGACTGATTTTGCTTCGATGCGCGCCGCATTCGCGCGCGGCTGGATCGAGACCGACGCCAACACGCGACGCGAGTTCGAAACCGAGATCGACACGCTCGGCAAGTCGCTGCTCGAAGACCTCGATATCGCAGCGCAGCGCTCGCAATCGATTCGCGCGACCCGCGCTGCTGAGAGCGTCAAGCGGGCAGCCGCAGCGTGGCAGGAGGTATGCGCAGGCCTGCTCGATGGAGCCCAACGCGACGTCAACTGGACGACGCTTGACCGCTATGCCGACAAGGTCAACGATGAGATCGATCTGCTCGTGAACTACACTGCCGGCGACGGCTTTCTGTACCGACAAAGCGCGCGGGCCGCGGTCGGGCACGATGTGCAGCTCAATATCGCGTGCATCGCGCTGGCTCTGCTGCTGTCGGCGCTGGTGGCATGGGCTTTGGCGCGCCGTATCGTCGGGCCGCTCGCCGTTGCGTCCAGCATTGCCGAGCGCATGGCCGCCGGCAAGCTCGATGTCGCGGTGCCGAAGGGAAGCGCCGATGAACTCGGCGCGCTGCTCACGGCGATGGGCGTGATGCGAGACAATATCAAGGCGATGATGGATCGCGAGGTTGCGCAGCGTCGTTCCGCGCAGACGCGTCTGGCCGACGCACTTGAAAACTCTCCCGAAGGCGTTGTCGTGGTGGATGCCGACGACGGGATCGTGCTTGCCAATGCCCAGGCTGCGGATTTGCTCGGCGTCCCGGCGCACCTTCTCAAGCCCGGCACACCGCTGGCACAGCTTGAGCCTGCATTGCGGGGTTCCGCCGACGCCGAACATGTGCTGATGCGGTGCGACAGCGAACTGCACGCCACCCGCGAGGCGCTGATGGCGAATGGGCGATGGTTGCGCATCAGTCGCTCGCCGACCAGTGACAACGGCTTCATCGTGCTGTGCAGCGATATCAGCCCCTTGAAGAAGCAGGAATGGTCGCTCCGCGAGACCAACCTGCTGCTCGATGCGGCGCTCGAAAACATGTCGCAGGGGCTCTGCCTTTACGACGCGCAGAACCGGCTCGAAGTCTATAACCGCCGTTTCCTGGAAATTTTCAGGCTGCTGCCTGAACAGGTCAGTACCGGAATTAGCTACAAGGATGTCCTGGAGATCTGTCTCCCGATCAATAATCTCTCGGGAAAGTCGGCGGACGATCTATTCGAGGAACATATCGCCTTCCTCAGAGAAAAGTCGGTCGGGCCGCACGTCTACGACCTCAACAACGGGCGCGTGATCTCCTGCAGTTATACGCGGACTGAGGACAGCCGCTGGCTTGCGACATACGAGGATGTCACCGATCGGCGGCAGGCCGAAGCCAAGATCATGCACATGGCGCGGCACGATGCGCTCACCAATCTGCCGAACCGCGTGCTGTTCCGCGACAAGATGGATCAGGCGCTCAGGCGTGGCGAACGGCTCGCCGTCATGTTTCTCGACCTCGACAGGTTCAAGGGCGTCAACGATTCTCTAGGCCACTCGGTCGGCGATGCGCTGCTTTGCGCGGTGACCGAGCGCCTGCAGCGCGTGGTGCGTGGCGTCGATACGGTCGCGCGTCTCGGCGGGGACGAATTCGCCATCGTGCAAAGCCAGGCCCGGCCGAGCGACGCCAGTGAGCTTGCCGCCAAGGTAATCGAGACGCTGTTGGAGCCGTTCGAGGTCCACGGTCACCAGGTAATCATCGGCACCAGCATCGGCATAGCCATGGCGCCGACCGACGGCGGTGATCCCGATCAGCTTCTGCGCAATGCAGATATGGCGCTCTATCGCGCCAAGGCGAACGGCCGCGGCAACTACCACTTCTTTCAGTCCGAGATGGATGCGCAGATGCAGGAGCGCCGCCGGCTCGAACTCGATTTGCGCAAGGCGTTGATCGCCGAAGAGTTCGAGCTGTACTACCAGCCGCTCGTTCAAATCGCGAGCGGCGAGGTGTGCGGCTTCGAGGCGCTGATCCGCTGGAACCATCCCGAGCGCGGCATCGTCGGCCCCGACAATTTCATCCCGGTCGCCGAAGAGATCGGGCTGATCGTGCCGCTCGGCGAATGGGTGCTCAGGCGGGCCTGCAAGGATGCCGTGGGCTGGCCGGCCAACATTACGGTCGCGGTCAACCTCTCCGCGGCGCAATTCCGTAATCCGATGCTGGCGCTCTCAGTCGTGTCCGCGCTCGGCCAATCCGGTCTCGCGGCATCGCGGCTTGAATTGGAGATCACCGAGAGCGTGCTGCTGCAGGACGATCGCGCTGTGCTCGATACGCTGCATCAGATCCGCGATCTCGGCGTGCGCATCTGCATGGACGATTTTGGCACCGGCTATTCATCATTGAGCTATCTGCGCAGCTTCCCGTTCGGCAAGATCAAGATCGATCGTTCCTTTATCAGCGAGCTCGGCAAGGAGAACGATTGCGTCGCGATCATACGCGCGGTCACCCGGCTGGGTGCGAGCCTTGGCATGGTCACCACGGGCGAAGGCGTCGAGACCGAGCAGCAGCTCGAAATATTGCGGGCGGAGGGCTGCGTGCAGGCGCAGGGCTTCCTGTTCAGCAAGCCGAAGCCGCTTTCGGAGATCCCAGCTTTGCTTCGCGAGCTTGGCCCGCGCGTCCGCGCCGCATAATCCACCCGGCCAGTACAGATTTCATCTCCGCAGCCGCTCGCGCGCAGAACGGGCGACTTTTCGTGCCTGTGCACGGCGCAAAATCGCGAGATGCTTCAGCTCATTAGCGTTGCCAAGCGGCCGGAGCGCCCTATATCTGCGTTACAGCCCGGCCCTCTGGCAATATCGTGTCCGTAAGGGCAAACTGGCGGTTCGGAGGCCCTCCTTAATGGCGTTACGCGACGTCAAGCTGGACGATAAATACGATCTCGGACAGCGTCGGGTCTTCGTCACCGGATTCCAGGCTTTGGTGCGGCTTTGCCTGATGCAGAAGGCGCTCGACCGCCGCAACGGTCTCAATACCGCGGGTTATGTGACCGGTTATCGCGGCTCGCCGCTGGGCGGCTTGGACAGCCAGTTCCAGCGCGCCACCCAATTCCTGAACCAAAGCGATATCCGCTTCCAGGGCGGCATCAACGAGGATCTCGCCGCGACCGCGGTTTGGGGCTCGCAGCAGGCCGAACTGCGCGGCGAGGGCAAGTACGACGGCGTATTCGGCATGTGGTACGGCAAGGGCCCGGGCGTAGACCGCACCGGAGACGTATTCCGCCACGCCAATCTGGCCGGCACCGCGAAACACGGCGGCGTGCTGGCGCTGATGGGCGACGACCACACCGCCAAATCCTCGACCACCGCGCATCAGTCCGAATATCACTTCATCGACGTCATGATTCCGATCCTGAACCCCGCAGGGGTGCAGGAAGTGCTCGATTACGGTCTCTATGGCTGGGCAATGTCGCGGTTCACCGGGACGTGGGTTGCCCTCAAGACCATGCACGAGACCATCGAGTCGACAGCGGCCATCGATGGCAGCTTGGAGCGCTTCAACATCGTCACGCCGGACGATTTTCGCATGCCCGAAGGCGGCCTCAATATCCGCCTCGGCGATCCGATCCTGGCGCAGGAAGCCCGGTTGCACGACTACAAGCGCGACGCCATGCTGGCCTTCATTCGCGCCAACAAACTCAATCGCATCATTACGTCGGGCGGACGCGATCCGAAAATCGGCATCATCACCACCGGCAAGAGCTATCTCGATGTGCGCCAGGCTTTCGATGAGCTCGGCATCGACGAGATCAGGTGCAACGAACTTGGCATCCGCCTGTTCAAGGCCGGCTGCGCCTGGCCGCTCAGCCGGCGCGAATTAATCGAATTCGCCCAAGGCCTCGATCTCATCATCGTGGTCGAGGAAAAGCGCTCGCTGCTTGAAGTGCAGGTACGCGAGGAACTTTACGGCACGCCGAACCAGCCGTTGTGCATCGGCAAAAAGGACGAGCAGGGCGACTGGCTATTCCCGGTCAAGGGCGCGCTCGATCCCAACGAGGTGGCGATCTGCATCGGCGAGCGACTGCTCAAATATCATCGCAATGACGAGATCATCGCCCGCGTAGCCCGGCTCAAGGAATTCCAGCGCATCGCGGCCGAGACCAGGGACGTCGCGCAGCGCATTCCGTATTTCTGCTCCGGCTGCCCGCATAACACCTCGACCGTGGTCCCGGAGGGGATGCGGGCGTATGCCGGCATCGGCTGCCATTACATGGCGCAGTGGATGGACCGCTCGACGCTCGGCTATACCCAAATGGGCGGCGAGGGTGCCAACTGGATCGGCGAGGCGCCGTTCTCAAACCGCAACCACGTGTTCCAGAACCTCGGCGACGGCACCTATAATCATTCCGGCTACATGGCGATCCGCGCCGCGATCGCGTCGAATACCAACATCACCTACAAGATCCTGTTCAACGACGCGGTGGCGATGACCGGTGGCCAGGCCAACGACGGCGGTTTGACCGTGCCGCAAGTCGCGCGCCAGGTCGCCGCCGAAGGTGCCAAGCGCGTCGTGGTCGTTACCGACGAGCCGGACAAATATCCCTCCGGCACGCAATGGCCGCAGGGTCTCACCATCCATCACCGCGACGATCTCAATGAGGTTCAGAAAGGACTTGCCGAAATCCCCGGCGTAACGGTCCTGATCTACGATCAGACCTGCGCCGCCGAAAAACGCCGCCGCCGCAAGCGCCACACATTTCCCGACCCCGACAAGCGCGTCATCATCAATGAGCTGGTGTGCGAAGGCTGCGGCGATTGCGGCGTGAAGTCGAACTGCGTTTCGGTGCAGCCCTTGGAAACCGAATGGGGCCGCAAGCGCACTATCGACCAGTCGAGCTGCAACAAGGACTTCTCCTGCGTCAAAGGGTTCTGCCCGTCCTTCGTCACGGTGCATGGCGCCACACTGAAGAAGGGCACCGGTGTCGCCGCCGATCATGACCTGACGCCGTTGCCGGAGCCGAAGCTTCCGGCGATCGATCAGACCTATAACATTGTCGTCACCGGCGTCGGCGGCACCGGCGTCGTCACCATCGGTGGCATTCTCGGCATGGCGGCGCACCTCGAGGGCAGGGGGGTCGGCGTGCTCGACATGGCGGGGCTCGCGCAAAAGGGCGGCGCGGTGTTCAGTTACATCCGTTTTGCCGAAAATCCCGAGAGCATTCATGCGATCCGGGTCGCGGCCGGACGCGCCGATCTTATCCTCGGCGGCGACATCGTGGTTGCCGGCAGCCGCAAGATTTTGGCGACGGTCAAACCCGGTTCGACCGAAATGATCGTCAATACCGCCGAATTCCTGCCCGGCGAATTCACCCGCAATGCCGACTTCTCGCTGCCGAGCGAACGGCTCAAGCGCACTATTCTCGCCGACGCCGGACACGACAAAGCCCATTTCATCAATGCGTCCGGTATCGCCAATGCGCTGTTTGGCCAGTCGATCGGCGCCAACATGTTCATGGTCGGCTATGCCTATCAGCTTGGTGCGATTCCGCTGTCGGCCACGGCCATCGAGAAGGCGATCGAGCTCAATGGCGAAGCGGTCAAAATGAATCAGGCCGCCTTCCATTGGGGCCGTCGCGCCGTCGTCGATCCCGCAGCGCTGGAAAGCCTGGCGAAACCCGCCACCGCGGTCGCGAGCGATGCCCGGCATCTGTCCGAATCTTTCGAAGAGACGATCGAGCGGCGGGTGAAATTCCTCACCGCCTACCAGAACGCAGCCTATGCGGCGCGCTACCGGGCTCTCGTCGATAAAGTGAATGCGGCCGAGGCCGCGCAGGCTCCCGGCAAGTGCGGGCTTGCCGACGCGGTCGCCCGCTATCTTTTCAAGCTTATGGCCTACAAGGACGAGTACGAGGTGGCGCGGCTTTACACCGACGGTGCTTTCCTCAAGCAGGTCGAGGCCGAATTCGACGGCGATAATCTGCGTTTCGAGTTCCATCTGGCGCCGCCGCTGTTGGCGCGTATCGACAAATCAACCGGCCAGGCTCGCAAGATGAGTTTCGGGCCGTGGATGCTTCCGGCATTTCGCTTACTGGCGAAACTGAAATTCCTGCGCGGCACGCCGCTCGATCCATTCGGCCGCTCGCTGGAACGCCGCATCGAGCGCAACCTGATCGCCGACTACGAAGCGTTACTCGACGAGGTGCTGACGAAACTGACGCCGGACAATCATCATCTTGCGGTCGGCCTCGCCGTCATTCCGGAAAAAATCCGCGGCTTCGGCCACGTCAAGCAACAGCATCTCACCGCGGCCAAGGCCGACGAGGCTGTGTTGCTCGATCAGTTCCGCTCGGGCTCGCCGGGGCTGCTCAAGGCGGCGGAGTGATGAGGGCCTTCGATCGCGCCGTTTGAGCGGTCCGAGACGTGCGCCTTGTCAGTCGGCAGCGTTGCGCAAAACAGCTTCGAGAGTGGCGTCGAGATACCGCCCCACCTCGAATACCCGCTCATCGCCGAACTGGCCAAAGAATGGCGATGGCTTGTCATATTCGAAGATTCCTCTCCCTTGTTCGTCCTCGAACAGAACCATCCGCAGCGGCGCGTAGAGAGCAGCAGGGAGCTGATGGCGGGTCATCATTGAGGCGGTACGGGGATTATCGATGTCATATTGCATCGCGTTGCGTTTGATGCCTGCAATCTGCAACAAGGCGCCATGATCGCGCTCTCCGAAGATCGACAGCCTCGGCCCGTTGTAATCGTAATCCTTCGCGCGTTTCTGATCGCCGCTCCGAAGCGTCACGGCGATGCCGGTATCGAGCTTAGGTACTGTGCCCTCGAGCTTCCGGCGCACCTCGGCGAACGATTGTCTTGACGAGATCCTGATGTGCTCAACCGCAATCGTGCGCGAGCTGACGATGGCTGGTGTTGTGGCCTGGATCATGTCAGCGGTTACGCTTTGCGGGTCGAACTCAAACAGGAACCAACTCCGCCGCTCGGCCTCATCGATCCAGTTTTCCAACAGGCTTGCGGTCGCAACGTCGCCATGCCCGTCGCAGAGATCGTGTGCATCGCGCATCCTCGCGGTCAGCTGCTGGTTATCGTCCCGCAGCTCGGCGAGCATGTCCATCGGCGCCACGTAATCGGCATCATTGTCGATAACGCGCTGTAGCCGGCTGACATGTCCAATCGATCGCAGCGTCGTGCCGCCAATCTTGCGAACCCTTTCGGCTATGTCGTCCGTTGTGGCGAAAATCTGATCGCTTTGCTCGTCCAGCATCAGATGGTAGTCGCGGAAGTGCGGCCCCGAGACATGCCAATGGAAGTTCTTGGTCTTCAAATAAAGAGCGATCATGTCCGCAAGCAAGACGTTGAGCGTACCAACAACGTCGCGAACGGCCTCCGGCTCCAAATCCGTAGGCGTCGAGAGCGGAGCGGTTTGCAGTGCTTTGGCATCGCGCCTCGGCATCGTTGACTCCTTTCATTTCATCAGCATGGCGATGGCGCAGACCACGACGGCTGCGCCACACGCGATCGAGATCACCGCAGTTGTTGTTTTAGAAATTCGCCTGTCCGCCCGTTGGCGAGCGCGGCCGCTGCGGCGTTGTAGTGCAGCCCGTTGTGCCGGGAAAAGGCGTGGCGCTGACCCGGATAGCTGTAAACGGTGGCGTTCGGCTTTTTTGCGAGCACCGCCTTGATCTCAGCTTGCGCCATCTTTGAGATGAATTCGTCCTCCTCGCCGAGGTGCATCAGCAAGTGAGCGTGCAACCCGCCAACCTCGCCGAGGTATTTTTCCGTGTCGCCTCCATGATAGGCAACGGCGGCGTCGACCTCATAGCGAGCAGCCGTGATAAAGGCCATCAATGCACCGAGGCAGTAGCCCTGCAGGGCAACCTTTCCGGTCAACTCTGGTAACTTGACAGCGGTGCGGACCGTTTCCCTGATATCTTTCGCGCCTGCATCGCGATCATACGCCGCGTAAAGCCGCAGACCGTGCTGCCAGTCATCTTCGGACCTTACGTTGAGATCAACTCCGGGCTCTTGCCGCCAGAACAGGTCCGGCGCGATCGCGATGAACCCTTGGGCTGCCAACTCATCGCAGGTCGCTCGGATGTCGGCGTTAACGCCGAACAATTCCTGGAGAACGACCACTGCCGGTGCGGGCAACCTGGCCGGCCGCGAAATGTAGGCGCGGAACGTCCCATCCGGAGTCTCAATGGCAATTTGATTTTCCATAGTACGCTCCTGACGAGTTGTCTTGAGATGAGGAATTTGCTGATTTGGCCGATACTCACCCGTGGGTTGGCACGTGAACTGGCCTCACTCGGCGTGCAGGCGATGGTTTAGTCGACTGTCAGCTCAGGCGGAGTGAAGGAAGATCGTTCCCTCTTGGGATGCATCGCGCGTCCCAAGAGGAGTCTTCAATTAGTGGGCGAAGTATCGGTTCATTTGGCTAATGCGTGGGTGGCAGCCTCTTCGATCATCTTGGCTGTTTCCTTCGGATGAGACATGTAAGCCACATGGCTAAAATCCACCTCGACCGTCTTGGCCTTGGCGCGCTTCGCCATCATCCGCTCTTGATCTGGATTGATTGATCGGTCTGCGGTGGCCACCATGTACCAAGTGGGTTTCGTCTTCCAAGCCGGGTTCGTGACATTGTGGGTGAACGCGTCGGTGGAGATTGGCACCTGCGATATGGCCATAAACTCGGCCTGATCTCGCGGAATGTCCGCTGCGAAGTCGGCTGCGAAATGCTCCGGTTCTATCCACCAATTTCCGTTGCTGTCCGGTTTGAATGCCTTAGAGGCCTGCGGCACGGCTTGTTCAATCGTGGCGCAGCTTTCCCCAGCGTCCAGCGCGAATGCGGCAATATAGACGAGCGCCGCAACGTTTGGATGATTGCCGGCCTCGGTGATGACGGACCCGCCGTAGCTGTGGCCCACCAGAACCACTGGCCCGCCCATCGCGTCGATTGCGGCCTTCGTGTACTTCTGATCGTCGGCGTAGGAGGTCTCGGGGTGCTGCACCACCGATACCTTGTATCCATCAGCCTTGAGGATTTTAGCGACGGCTTCCCAGCCGGAGCCGTCGGCGAAAGCTCCATGCACCAGGACCACATTCTTAATCTGTTGTGCCACGACCGTTCTCCTTTGCTGAAAAAGTCCACTCGGACCAATTGATGTCGATGTCGAACGCCTTCACGCCAAACCGCTTCTGTCTTGCGCGCGAGACGTACCCGGCTACTAGTTGATGTGTGCGGAGCTGGCGGCTTCCACGATGCCGGCTAACCTTCCTAGTCAGCCCGGGTTTTGGCGCACAATATCGTTCGAAGCGCGCTCAAAAAATTGTACGAATTTGCCCGCCTTGTAAGATTCGCCTGAAAAATTGCTGCGGCAGACGACGCGACTGACAATTTGCCACTGTTTTTTTGAACATGAACCGTTGTATTCTGTTTCCCGCCGGGACAGTGGCTGCTCGCGTTGAGAGCGCGAGAGCGTTTTTCGCTCGCGATTTTTAATTGCCGCTTTAGCGACTGTTATGGAGGCAATGATGGGTGCGGATGCGATCGAGGATGATCTTGCAAGACGCTTCCGGATAGATCGTCCGCCGACTCTCTTGGCGCGAAAATCTTCAAAAACACGCATCGGGTTTTCGCGCATGCGGAGCAGTCACCCGATGCGTGGCCGTTCGCTGGCCGTGCCACCGGAAGAGGCTTTTGCATTCCATGTTCCGCTGTCAGTGCCATTTTTCTCGGACCTGTGGACGGCGGGACGGCGCAGAGAAGTGCCCGATCTGCATCTCGGCGATGCACAGCTGGTTAACCTCGGCGACAATCCGGTCGTCAGTTTGGATATCCCTTTCGATACGCTTCGATTTTACATCCATCAAATTGCGCTCGATGAGATGGCCAATGAAGCCGGAATTCGCCGGGTGAAAGGGCTTTACGCGCCGAATTTTGGCGCCCGCGATTTGGTCATGTTCGGTCTCGCACAAGCGCTCGCTGGCGCGATGGAGCAGCGTGGCGACGGCACCGCCATGTTTGCCGACTGTATCGCGCTCGCCTTTTTCGCTCACATTGTGCGCGCTTACGGTGGCGCCCCGGCCGCGGGACGGAACGCCCGCGGCGGCCTCACGCCGTGGCAGCTGCAGCGCGCCCGAGACTTCATCAATGCCAACCTGGCAGGCGATCCTTCGGTCTCCGAGGTGGCGAACGAGTGCGGACTGTCGACCAGCTACTTCGTTCGGGCGTTTAAGCAGGCGACAGGCGTTCCGCCGTACCGATGGCTAACCAAACAACGCGTCGCAGCGCGCCAAAGAGCTTTTACGGGACCCGGACCGGGGGCTTACCAATATCGCCCAGCTCTGCGGCTTTGTTGACCAAAGCCACTTCACGCGTGTTTTTTGCAGGAGCGAGGGTTACAGTCCGGGACGGTGGCGCCGCCTCCACCGTTGCTAGTTCGGCTGCTTTCGGCGCGGCAGACTTTGAATGACGCTCACAGTCCCGTAACTATGAGGACGCCTGCCAATGTTCATCCATCGGAGCAGTTCATGACCGCTCTCACTATCGATCTTGGCCGCTTCGTCGCCGATCTCGGCTTGAGCCAGATTCCCGCCGAGGGCTGCAATATCGCGCGGCGCGGCATTGCCGATTGCTTCGGCGTTTTGATCGCTGGCTCGCGTGATGCCGAGATTGCGCTCGTCGATCGCGAATTGGGTCACGCAGGCGGCAGCGCACTCGCTTCGCTCATTCCATCGGGCGCCCGGCGCTCGGTCGACACCGCGGCGCTGGTCAATGGCGTTGCGGCGCACGTTCTGGACTACGACGATGTTTCGCTCGACGGCCATCCGAGCGCCGTGCTGGTGCCGGCGATCCTCGCGCAGGGCGAGGCGGGCGGATCGAGCGGCGCCGAGATGCTGACGGCCTATATCGCAGGCTACGAGGTCTGGGCCGAACTTCTGGAACGCGAACCTGTGCCGCTGCATCGCAAGGGCTGGCACCCATCGGCGGTGCTCGGGCCGATCGCCGCAGCCGCGGCGTGCGCCAAATTGCGCGGCCTCGATGGTACCGGTGTTTCGACCGCAATGGCGATCGCCGCCTCGATGTCCTCAGGCTTGGTCGCCAATTTCGGCACCATGACCAAGTCTTTTCAGGTCGGCCGCGCCGGGCAGTCGGGATTGATTGCCGCGCGCCTTGCGCAAGCGGGCCTGACGGCCTCGCTCGATGCGCTCGAGCATCCTGCTGGCCTCCTGGTGGCGTTGTCGCCGGACGGCAAGGTTGAACTCGATCGTCCGTTCAGTGCCGCGGCGAAGCAATGGCACATCGTCGGCCACGGTCTGAGTATCAAGCGCTATCCGATCTGCTACGCGACCCATCGCTCGATCGACGCTGCGCTCGATCTGGTCGAGCGCCATAATCTCACGCCCGGACAGGTCGACCGCATTCACGTCATGACAGGAAAGACGCAGATGCTGATGCTGCGCAACAGCCGGCCGCAAACCGGGCTCGAGGCGAAATTCAGCATGCAGTTTGCGATGGCTGCCGCACTGTGCGCCCGGCACGTTGGGCTTGCCGAATTGACCGACGCGTTCGTGCGTCGCCCCGACGTGCAGGCGGTCTTCCCGCGCGTCGTGCTGACCGGCACCGCAGCCCTTAAGGAAGGCTCCAACTTCGCGCCTGCCGACGAGGTCGAAATCACGACGGTGAGCGGGGAGACGCTCAGGAGCGGTCCGGTAGAATACGCCAAGGGCAGCCATCAACGGCCGCTGTCGCACAGCGAACTCTGGGCCAAGTTCGCCGATTGCCTCGGCGCAGAATATTCGGACGCGAACAAAACCCGCGCGTTCGAGAATCTGATGATGCTGGACCGGCTCAATGGCGCCGGCGACCTCGCTTTATCGCATCAATAGATGGAAAAAGTACCGCGGCACGTCGCGCCTTGTGCAATCATATCATGCCGTGGGACGCCAGCATTTCCTTGCAGCTGCGGCTGAGCTTTTCCTTGTTCATCTGCAGGCATGAACCGATCTTGAATTGGTCCGGAATATCGTCCTTGCAAAAGCGGCGTGCATCTGCGCGGCAGGCGCGATCCTCGACCGTGTTCTCTTGAGGATTTTGGTTTTGCGCGAGAGCCGCGCTCGTCATGATAATGACGGCGAAAAAAAGCGATACACTGCGAACCATGATGAATTTCTCCCGGGTACAATGAGCACGACACACCGCGTCATTGGGGCCAAAGTGAGACTTGCCGGAAAGTCGCCAGCGGAACCACGATGGAGTATCCTTCCGCCATGAACGATTTGCCGAGCAACACGGGAACTTTGGCCGAGACGACCCCGCCTTCCGCGGCCGCCGATATCGGTATTGCGCCGCCAGAGCGTACCGGGATGTCTCCCGTCGCCGAGCCCCCGGCGGCGTCCGATGAACCGGCGCCGGCTGTGCCTCGCGCAGTGCACAATCCGGCGGCGCCACCGCCGGTGGCGGAGGCGACCGCTGCGAGCGAAACCGTGCCGCTCGAACACGGGATCGGCGTACTCGTCGTCAATCTCGGAACGCCCGATGCGGCTGACGCGGCGGCAGTGCGGCGCTACCTGAAGGAATTTCTCACCGATCCGCGGGTCATCGAGAAAAAAGGCCTGTTCTGGAAATTCATCCTCAACAGCATCATCTTGCCGATCCGTTCGCGGCGCAAAGCGCGCGACTATCAGAAGATCTGGAATCGCGAGAAGAACGAGTCGCCGTTCAAAACCATTACGCGCTCGCAGGCGGAGAAACTTGCCGGCATCCTGGAGCCGCTCGGCGAGCACGTCGTCGTCGATTGGGCCATGCGCTATGCCAATCCGTCGATCGCATCGCGGCTAGAAAAGCTGATCGCGCGCGGCTGCGATCGCATTTTGGTCATGCCGCTCTATCCGCAGTATTCGGCGGCGACTACCGCGACGGTCGCTGACGAGGTGTTCCGCTATTTGATGACACTGCGTCGTCAGCCGGCACTGCGCATCATGCCGGCCTATTACGACGACCCCTATTACATCGAAGTGCTGGCATCGTCACTGAAGGCCGAGCTCAAGGGATTGTCGTTCGCGCCCGACCGGATTCTGCTGTCCTATCACGGCATGCCGAAGGACTACGTGCTCAAGGGCGATCCGTACGAAGCGCAATGCGCGCGGACCACGCAGCTCCTGCGCGAACATCTCGGCTTCGACGAACTCGAAATTGATCATGACATTTCAGTCGCGCTTCGGCCGTGCCCGCTGGCTCGATCCCTATACGGTCAAGACCGTCAAAGGACTCGCCAAGCAGGGCGTGAAAAACCTGGTGGTGGTGACGCCGGGTTTCTCCGCCGACTGTCTGGAAACGCTGGAGGAGATCTCTGTCGAGAACGCGCACGTGTTCAAGCGCGCCGGCGGCAAGAACTTCGTCGCCATTCCGTGCCTCAACGACAGCGAGGCCGGCATGCTGATGATCTGGCAACTCGCCATGCGTGAACTCAAAGGCTGGGTGTGACGGGCAGCCGGTCCGCCTGAAGTCAACCACTCGTTAACCATATCCGTTTTAACTCCGTTAACCCTCGGTCCGCTCCTCAGCGGCCGTGGCTGCTGCCGTTTGGCGTGGGTGTCGCAGCCCACCCGGGTTCCGGCTTCCGGCCGGTCCGCTAGCAACTCGGCAGCAAGGAGGTCCGTGTTGTTGCGCCGTTGCCGGCCATTGATAGCCGCTGCCGCCGCAGCCGTTGTGCTGGCGCCGGCTATGGGCGTGGCGCAGACGCCTCGCAGCGGAGCCGGCGCAGGGCTGACGCCGGACATCGGGGCAGGGCCGTCGCCTGGCGCAACGCTCACGCCGTCAACTATTCCAAACCCGAACACAATTCCGGACCCGAATGCTATTTCGGACCCGAACGCGCAGCTTCTGCAACCATCGCTGCAGGGCAATCCGGCGAAGCCGCCGCGGTTTCGCAAGCCTGGCATAGCGGACGATCAAACGCCGCCGGATGATACATTCGCACCATCGCGTATCGGCGCGACGCCCAAATATGGCAGTCCTCAGGGCTTCGGCGCCGGCGACACCGGCTTCAATTCGTTGAATCTGTCCGCGCGGCAAAAGAAGAAGCTCATGGCGCAGGCACCGCCGCCGCCGGCACCCGGCGTGGAATTGCCGGAGACGACCTTCGATACCGTCCCGACGACGCAATTCGAAGTGCCTCCGGTCCCGCCGGTGCAGCCCGCCGCGCCGGCCCCGGAAGTCTATCCGGCCAAGGCCGCCAGCCGGCCAGGCGCGCTCCCGCCGCCATTGTACGAACCGCTGCCGATCAGCAACGTGCCGCCCGAAGTGCATCCGTTGCCGGCCGCAAACCGGCCTGGCGCTGGACTGCCGGTGCCGCCGCCGATCGAACTCGATAATTCGGCCAGTACGCCGATGCCGGGAACACAGCCGCTCAACACTTATCCGCTTGGGACACCGGTCCAACGTCCGGCGCCGATCGTGCAGGACGATCCCTATTCGGCGGTCGGGATTCGCGGTGGCTCCTTCTTGTTCTTTCCGTCGGTCGAGTTGTCGTCGGGCGCCGACAGCAATCCGGAGCACATTCCGGGCGGTCCGAGCTCGCTTTATTTCGTCGTTGCACCGGAACTGCAAGTGCAATCGGATTGGTCGCGCCATTCGCTCACGGCCGATCTCCGCGGCTCCTATACGGACTACACCAGCGACAGCCTGCAGCCCTCGCTCAACCGGCCCTATTTCAATTCGACGATCGACGGCCGCATCGACGTGACGCGCGATACCCAGCTCGTGCTCGAAAATCGCGTGCTGGTGACCACTGACAATCCCGGCAATCCCAACCTGCAGGCCGGTCTTGCCAACCTACCGATCGAAACCACTGTCGGCGGGACATTCGGCATCGTCCAGAATTTCAGTCGGCTGCTGGTTTCGGTCAAGGGTTTGATCGACCGCTCGATATTCGGCGATTCCAAACTCACCGACGGCGAGACCGCGAGCAACACGTTCCAGAATTACAACCAATATGCCGCGGTCGCGCGCGTCGGCTACGAGATCGATCCCGGAATGAAGCCGTTCGTCGAGGTTCAAGAGGATGAGCGAGTCCACGACGACGCGTTCGACATCAACGGACAACAACGCGAACTCGACCGGCACCAGCGTGAAAGTCGGCGCCACGCTCGCTCTTTACAACACGCTCACCGGCGAAATCGCTTTTGGCTATCTCAATCGCGACTATAAGGATCCGAATTTGCCGGAGATCAACGGCCCGTCACTCGACGGCGTCCTGACCTGGCAGGCGACTGCATTGACATCGGCGAAGCTGACCGCCTCAACCGTGGCGAACGAGTCGATATTGCAGAACGTCTCCGGCTCGTTGAGCCATGACGTCAGTGTCGAGGTCGATCACGCGCTGCGGCGCTGGCTCGTGCTCAACGGCATTGTCGGCTATGGGCGAGACCAGTATGTCGGGCTTGGGCGCGACGACAACAGGTATTTCGGCTCCGTCGGTGCAACTTATAAACTCAATCGCGAAGTCCAGCTCAAAGGCGAAGTGCGGCACGATTGGCTGACGTCGAACGTCAGCGGCGTCGCCTATAATTCCACTTCGGTGCTGCTGACGCTGCGCTTGCAGCGGTGAAGACAATCACTCGCCGAGGATTCTTTTGATCTCGGCGCGGAATCCCGGCGCGATGTCGTCGCGCGACAGCGCATACGACACGTTGGCGGCGAGGAAACCGATCTTCGAGCCGCAATCGAAACTGCGGCCATCGAATTCCAGGCCGTAGAACGGCTGCGTCTTCGCCAGTTGGATCATGGCGTCGGTCAGCTGGATTTCACCGCCGGTGCCGCGTTCCTGGCTGCCCAGGATGTCGAGGATCTCCGGCTGGAGGATATAGCGGCCGGTGAGGATGAGATTTGACGGCGCCCGGTCGCGCGGCGGTTTTTCCACCATGTTGGTGATCGAGAACATCTTGCCGATGCGCTCACCGATACCGACGACCCCGTATTGATCGATGCGCTCCTCCGGCACCTCTTCGACCGCCACGATATTCGCGGCCGCCGAAAGGCCGCGTGCGGCGTCCATCATCTGCGCCAGACAGCCGCGTTCGTGTTGAACCAGCACGTCCGGCAGCAGCAGCGCGAACGGCTCACGGCCGACCAGTTCGCGCGCGCACCACACGGCGTGGCCGAGGCCCAACGGCTCCTGCTGCCGCGTGAAGCTTGTCGAACCCGGCGACGGCAATTCTTTGGTCAGGAATTCGAGCGCGGCGTGTTTCTGGCGCTCGAGCAGCGTCATCTCGAGCTCGAATTGGCGGTCGAAGTGGTCCTCGATGACGCCCTTGTTGCGGCCGGTGACAAAGATGAAATGCTCGATGCCGGCTTGGCGCGCCTCGTCGACGACATGCTGAATGAGCGGCCGGTCGACCACCGGCAGCATCTCCTTGGGCATCGCTTTGGTGGCCGGGAGAAACCGGGTGCCGAGACCGGCCACCGGGAAAACCGCCTTGCGGATGGGCTTCATGGAGTGAGGCTCGAGCACAGGGAAAAGGAGGGCGTCATGCAGTCCGTTTTCTTGCCAAATTGATGTTTCAAATAGAAACGAGGCATCCGTTGGGCGCCGGGGGCGGCGCGACTCGCATGATTAGCCGCATCTCGTTGCTGCCGTATGAATCTGCGGCGAATCTGACATTAAAGCTTCGGTAATATAGCAGGTGCCCACTCGTGCGACCATAAATCGAGATTGCTCCACCATGGTAGCTTCGCTTCCGATCCTGCGCCTGGCGGCGGTGCTGATGATCGTCGCCGGTCTTGCAAATGGCGCGAGTGCGCAGGAAAGGCCCGGTAACTGGCTGACAGGCTTGTTCCAACCGCCGGCCGCAGGTTCCGTTCCCAATGCCGCAGGGGAGCGCGAATGGAGCGGCCAAGCCGGCGCATCCGGCGACCCGTCGATGACCGCCGACGCCATCCGTGCCGCGGCCGCCGACTTCGGCAATTGCGTCGCCGGTCTGTGGCCGGACGCGTCGCGGCGCGGCGTCAGCCGCGCCAACTTTGATCGCTTCACCGCGGGCCTGACGCCCGACCTGCACATCATGGACCTGCTCGACGCACAGCCGGAGTTCACCAAGTCGCCGTGGGACTATCTCGATCTGCTGGTGAACGACGACCGCATCGCGCGGGGCCGCGAGCTCCTGACGCAATACGCGCCGACATTCGAAGCGGTGGAGAAGACCTACGGAGTTGATCGCAACATCGTTGCCGCGATCTGGGGTGTCGAATCGAATTACGGCACGCTGGGCGGCGATCGCTCCGTGGTGCGTTCCACCGCAACGCTCGCCTGCGTCGGCCGCCGCCGCAATTATTTCCGCGAGGAATTCCTGTCGGCGCTCGAGATACTGCAACGCGGCGATGTTCCGCCGGAACATCTGATTGGATCGTGGGCCGGCGCGTTCGGTCCGACGCAATTCATGCCGACATCATTCAAACGCTATGCCGTCGACTTCGATGGCGACGGACGGCGTGACGTCGTCGATTCAATTCCCGACATGCTCGCCTCGACGGCCAACAATCTGAAGACGGACGGCTGGGTCAGCGGCCAGACCTGGGGTTACGAAGTCACGCTGCCGCAGAATTTCAATTACATGTTGGCCGACCGGTCGAAACAGATGAATGTGCGGCAATGGGAAAGTCTCGGCGTGCGCCGGGCCGGCACGAAGCCGTTTCCACACGCCGACGAGACCGCGTATCTGCTGCTGCCGGCGGGCGCGCGCGGGCCGGCATTCCTGATGCTGCAAAATTTTCGCGTCATCATGAAATATAACCCAGCCGAGGCTTACGCGCTGGCCATTGGCCATCTTGCCGACCGGCTGCGCGGCGGTGCTCCCTTCGTGCAGACCTGGCCGCGCGATGAGCGCGTGCTGACGCTCGACGAGCGCTACGAGTTGCAGCAGCTTCTGGGCGGTCACGGGTTTGACATTGGCAATCCGGATGGCCTGCTTGGCCCGCGCAGCCGGATCGCCATCCGCAATTATCAGGCCTCGGTTGGGCTTGTTCCGGACGGTTTTGCCTCGTCGGAGGTGCTCGATCGGCTGCGCCAGCCGTAACCACGCCACGAGCGGACCATCCTCAAGTTGACATTTTTTGGCTAGTATGTGGGCTTGGCTCGCCCGAAGCGGCCCCAAGCTGGTTAATCGTCGTGGCGGACGGCGTAATGGACAAGCTTTCTATGGCAAAGCGGCATGGACGGCAGGCGAATTGGCGCTGGCTTGCAATCGCACTTCTGATCGCCGGCGTCGCCGACCTGTTGCCCGGGCCCGCAGCCGCGCAATTTTTTGGCTTCGAGCAGCGCCCGAGCCGCCCGCCGCCGCAGCAACGCGGTTTCTTCAATTTCCCATTCTTCGGCGGGCCCGGATCCGGTCCGTTCTACCAGGAGCGGCCGCCGCCGCAGCAGCCGACGGAGTCGTTCAAGGCCCCGTCGCCGCGCAAGTACGAGACGCCGCCGGCCAGCACCGTCTTGGTGATCGGCGACTCGATGGCCGATTGGCTCGCCTACGGGCTCGAGGAGGCGCTGTCCGATTCTCCGGAACTGGGAGTGACGCGAAATATCCGGCCGACTTCGGGTCTCATCCGCTATGACTCGAAGAACGAAGCGCTCGAGTGGTCCGGAATGATCAAGGATATTCTCGCCACCGAAAAGCCAAGTGCCATTGTCGTCATGCTCGGTCTCAGCGACCGGCTGCCACTTCGCGATAAGGCGCCAGCAAAACCCGGACCGCAGCCGGCCGCACCGGCAGCAGCGCAAGCGCAAGACAAGACGCCCGGCACGGAGGCTGCCTCCGACGTGGCGAAGCAGAGCGGCGCGCAATCGTCGATCGCTGCCAGCGAGCCGGAACGCCAGGGGCCGCCGGGAACGTATGACTTTCACACCGACAAGTGGGCCGAGCTTTATGCCAAACGCGTTGACGACATGATCGCAGCGCTCAAGAGCAAAGGCGTGCCTGTGCTCTGGGTCGGGTTGCCGGCCGTTTACGGCACCCGCTCGACCGGCGACATGGCTTATCTCGACGAGATTTATCGCGAGCGCGCCGCGCGTGCGGGTATCGTTTACGTCGACATCTGGGACGGTTTCGTCGATGAGAGCGGCCGCTATGTGACGCAAGGGCCGGATTTCGAGGGACAGACCCGCAGGCTGCGCACTAGCGACGGCGTGCACTTCACCAAGGCCGGCGCCGTCAAGCTTGCCGAATTTGTGGTGCAGGATCTGCACCGCGTGATGTCGAACCATCTCGCGCCGGTCGCGTTGCCGGCGCCGGAAGAGGGGTCGAAACCAGGCGTGAACGGGCCGCGGCCTGCCGTGGGGCCGGTCTTGCCGCTCACAGCCTCGACGAATATCGACGGCGGCAATCTGTTGGGCGACGGCGGCCGCACCCAGCCGGTCAATCCTGACCCGGTCGTGACGCGCGTGCTCACCCACGGCGATCCAATTGCGGCGCCGTCCGGCCGCGCCGACGATTTCTCATGGCCGCGTCCAGGCGCCGACGCCAACGGCACCGCCGATGCGGAGCCCGAGCCGGCGCCGCTGCCTGCCGGCAAAGGCCCGGCTGGCAAGACCGACGCCAAGAAAGCGAACGACGCCAAAAGCGCGGCCAAGCCCGCGCCGGCTCCAGCGCCGGCCCGCCCGGCGCCACGCGCGTCGCTCGATGGTGCTCAGCCACGGCCGCCAGCGCCATCCGGCGGGTTTTGAGCCGTCATGATCTGTCATCGTCCGTGAAAGCGGACGATCCAGTATTCTTCGCAGCGGCGGCGATTACTGGATTCTCCGTTTCCCGACTTCGCCGGAACATGCTTACGGAGCATGACGGCGTTCAACGGCTTCTGCGAGAACAGCTTGGCTTTCGCGCTGGGTTTTTGAAAGAGCTTGGAGATCGATCGATACCGTCGGGCACAGATCACCGCGGCAGTTGCGACGATCCCATCAGGAATTTGTCGACGGCGTGCGCGGCCTGGCGGCCCTCGCGAATCGCCCACACCACCAGTGACTGGCCGCGGCGCATGTCGCCCGCGACAAAGACTTTGTCGCGGGAGGTGCGGTAATCCTCGGTCGATGCCGCAACATTGCCACGCTGATCGAGCTTGAGCTCGAGGCTCTTGATCATGCCCTCGTGCACCGGGTGCACGAAACCCATGGCGAGCAGCACGAGGTCGGCGTCGAGTTCGAATTCGGTGCCGGCGATCGGTTTGAGCTTGTCGTCGATGCGCGTGCAGTGCAGTTTTTTCACCGCGCCGTTTTCGCCCGAGAATTTGGCGGTCAACACGGCGAAATCGCGTTTTACGCCTTCTTCGTGGCTGGACGAGGTGCGCAGCTTCAGCGGCCAATCCGGCCAGGTGAGCATCTTGTTCTCGTGCAGCGGCGGCTGCGGCATGATTTCGAAATTGGTGACCGACAGCGCGCCCTGGCGGAACGACGTGCCGATACAGTCCGATCCCGTGTCGCCGCCGCCGATGACGACGACGTGCTTGTCCTTGGCCAGGATCGGCTCGCTGCCATCGGCCGCTTCGCCGCTGACGCGCCGGTTCTGCTGCGGCAGGAAATCCATGGCGAAGTGGATGCCCTTGAGGTCGCGGCCGGGTATAGGCAGGTCGCGCGGCTTCTCGGCGCCGCCGGTCAGCACGACGGCATCGTGATCCTTGAGCAAATTGTCGGTCGGAACGCCGACGCCTATATCGGCGCCGTAATGGAAAATCACGCCTTCAGCCTGCATCTGGGCGACGCGGCGGTCGATGTGGTCCTTCTCCATCTTGAAATCGGGAATGCCGTAGCGCAGCAAGCCGCCGGCTTTCGCCCATCTTTCATAGACGTGGACCTCGTGTCCGGCACGCGCGAGTTGCTGTGCGCAGGCGAGGCCAGCCGGCCCCGAGCCGACGACCGCGACTTTCTTGCCGGTCCGCGCGGTGGGCAGTTCGGGTTTGAGTCCTTGTGCAATGGCGCGGTCGGCGATCGCGCATTCGATCGATTTGATGGTGACCGGGTTCTCGTCGATGTTGAGCGTGCACGAGGCTTCGCAGGGCGCCGGACAAACGCGGCCGGTGACCTCGGGAAAATTATTGGTCGAGTGCAGATTACGCGCCGCCTCGTCCCAGTGGCCACCGTAAACCAGATCGTTCCAATCGGGGATCTGGTTATTGACCGGACAGCCCGGCGAGCCGGGCGCGACCGAGCCGGTGCCCTGGCAATAAGGCACGCCGCAATTCATGCAGCGCGCGGCCTGGGTGACATAGTCCTGGTCCGGCAGCGGCAGAACGAATTCGCCCCAATGGCGAATGCGCTCCGCGACCGGTTCGTAGTCGCGATCTTCGCGTTCGTATTCGAGAAAGCCGGTAATCTTGCCCACTGCGTACTCGTTTTCCGCGCTCTACTCCGCCGCGATCGCCGCGGCCTTCATCTCGTTGAGAGCGCGGCGATACTCCACCGGCATGACCTTACGGAATTTCGGATACCACGTCTTCCAGTCGCTGAGAATTTTCTCGGCGACAGCCGAACCGGTGAAGCGGGCGTGGCGCGCGATCAGGTGGTGCAGGCGATGCCCGTCAAAACGGCTCATGTCCGACATGATGTCGACCAAGCCGTGGGCTTCGAGATCGCGGGCATGGTGGAAGACCTTGGAGTTGATATCTTCCTCGCCCGGCATCGGCTCAAGCTCCACCATCGCCATATTGCAGCGCGAGGCGAAGGTGCCGTCCTCGTCGAGCACATAGGCGATACCGCCAGACATGCCGGCGGCGAAATTGCGGCCAGTGCGGCCCAACACGACGGCGACGCCGCCGGTCATGTATTCGCAGCAATGGTCGCCGGCGCCCTCGATGACCGCGACCGCGCCGGAATTGCGCACGGCGAAGCGTTCGCCGGCAACGCCGCGGAAAAAACATTCACCCTCAATCGCGCCATACATCACGGTGTTGCCGATGATGATGGACTCCTCCGGGATGATCGAAGACCCGGCTGGCGGGCGAACCACGATGCGGCCGCCGGAAAGGCCCTTGCCGACATAGTCGTTGGCGTCGCCTTCGAGTTCGAAGCTCACGCCGCGGGCGAGGAAGGCGCCGAAGCTTTGTCCGGCGGTGCCCTTGAATTGCGCCACGATAGTGTCGGGCGGCAGGCCGTCGTGGCCGTAACGCTTGGCAATTTCGCCAGACAGCATGGCGCCGACGGTGCGGTCGGTGTTCCTGATCGGCAGCGCGATGCGCACCGGCGCGCCGCGCTCCAGCGCGCTCTGCGCATTCGCGATCAGCTTGCGGTCGATAATGTCGTGGATCTTGTGATCCTGTCTTTCACTATTATAGGTCGCGACGCTGGCCGGCACGTCAGGCTTGGTGAACAGTTTGGAGAAATCGAGACCGTTCGCCTTGGCATGGGCCAGCAATTTGACGCGGTCGAGCATTTGCATCTGACCGATCATCTCGTTGAAGGTCCGATAGCCCAGTTCCGCCATCAGCTCACGTACTTCTTCGGCGACAAAGAAGAAGTAGTTGATGACATGCTCAGGCTGGCCGCGGAAACGCTTGCGCAGCACCGGGTCTTGGGTCGCAACGCCGACCGGGCATGTGTTGAGATGGCACTTGCGCATCATGATGCAACCGGCGGCGATGAGCGGCGCCGTGGCGAAGCCGAACTCATCGGCGCCAAGCAGCGCGCCGACGATCACGTCGCGGCCGGTGCGGATGCCGCCGTCGACCTGCACCGCGATGCGCCCGCGCAGCCGGTTGGCGACCAGGGTCTGATGCGTCTCGGCAAGCCCGATTTCCCACGGCGAACCGGCATGCTTGACTGACGTGAGCGGAGCCGCGCCGGTGCCGCCCTCGTAACCAGCGATCGTGACATGGTCGGAGCGCGCCTTCGAGACGCCGGCGGCGACCGTGCCGACGCCGATTTCGGAGACGAGCTTGACCGAAACGTCACCTTCGGGATTGACGTTCTTGAGATCGAAAATGAGCTGCGCCAGATCCTCGATCGAATAGATGTCGTGGTGCGGCGGCGGCGAAATGAGACCGACGCCGGGCGTCGAATGGCGCACCTTGGCGATGGTCTTGTCGACCTTGTGGCCTGGCAGTTGGCCGCCTTCGCCGGGCTTGGCGCCTTGGGCGATCTTGATCTGCATCATGTCCGAATTGACGAGATATTCGGCGCTGACGCCAAAGCGGCCCGACGCCACCTGCTTGATCGCCGAGCGCATGGAATCGCCGTTCGGCAGCGGCTTGTAGCGGTCCGATTCCTCGCCGCCTTCGCCGGTATTCGACTTGCCACCGATCCGGTTCATGGCGATGGCGAGCGTGGTATGGGCCTCGCGCGAGATCGAGCCATACGACATGGCACCGGTCGAGAACCGCTTGACGATGTCCTTGGCCGGTTCGACCTCCTCGATCGGGACCGGATTGCGGCCGTCGTCCTGCGCTGATTTGATGCGGAACAGGCCGCGGATGGTCAGATGGTGCGCCGTCTGGTCATTGATGATCCTGGCGAATTGCCGGTACTTTTCGATGGAATTACCGCGCACCGCGTGCTGCAAAGCCGCAACCGTTGCCGCGTTCCAGACGTGATCCTCGCCGCGCACCCGGAACGCATACTCGCCGCCGACGTCGAGCATGGAGCGGTAGATTGGCGCGTCGCTGAAAGCGTCGCGATGCCGTCCGACGCACTCCTCGGCGATCTCTTTGAGGCCGATGCCCTCGATGCGGGTCGCCGTACCGGTGAAGTACCTCGCCACGAAATCGGACTTCAGCCCGACCGCGTCGAAAATCTGCGCGCCGCAATAAGACTGGTAGGTGGAAATGCCCATCTTCGACATCACCTTGAGCAGGCCCTTGTCGATCGACTTGATGTAGCGCTTGAGGATTTCCTTCTCGTCGAGCTTTTGCGGCAGATCGCCCTTCATCGCGGTGAGCGTTTCGAAGGCGAGATAGGGATTGATCGCCTCGGCGCCGTAGCCGGCAAGGCAGGCGAAATGGTGTACTTCGCGCGGCTCGCCGGATTCGACGACGATGCCGACCGAGGTGCGCAGGCCCTCGCGGATCAAGTGATGATGCACGGCCGCGCAGGCGAGCAGCGATGGAATCTGAATGCGGTCGGCGCCGGCGCGGCGATCGGACAGGATGATGATGTTGATGCCGTCGCGCACCGCTGCGTCAGCTTGGCTGCACAGCGCGTCGATGGCGCCCGCCATGCCGGCGGTGCCGGCCTCGGCCGGCCAGGTCGCATCCAGTGTCAGCGACTTGAAATGCGAGGCGGCGACTTGCGAGATCGAGCGAATCTTTTCCAGGTCGGCATTGGTGAGAATCGGCTGCCGCACTTCGAGCCGCTTGGTGTTCGACATGCCTTCGAGGTCGAAAAGGTTTGGCCGCGGCCCGATGATCGAAACCAGGCTCATCACCAATTCCTCGCGGATCGGGTCGATCGGCGGGTTGGTTACCTGGGCGAAGTTCTGCTTGAAATAGGTGAACAGCAGCTTCGGCCGGTCAGACAGGGCCGAGATCGGCGTGTCGTTGCCCATGGAGCCGACGGCTTCTTCGCCGGTCGCCGCCATCGGTGTCATCAGGATCTTGAGATCCTCTTGGGTGTATCCGAACGCTTGCTGACGATCGAGCAATGGCAGGTTCGAGATCGGCGCCGCTTCGGCCGAGCCCGGCAAGTCCTCCAATACGATCTGGGTGCGCTCCAGCCATTTGCCGTACGGATGGCTCTTCGCCAGCGTCGCCTTGAGCTCTTCGTCGGGGATAAGCCGGCCAGCCTCGAGATCGACTAAAAGCATCTTGCCCGGCTGCAACCGCCACTTGGTGACGATCTCCTCCTCCGGGATCGGCAGCACGCCCACTTCCGATGCCATGATGATGCGGTCGTCGCGGGTGACGACGTAACGCGCCGGCCGCAAGCCGTTGCGGTCGAGGGTGGCGCCGATCTGCCGGCCGTTGGTGAATGCGATTGCGGCCGGACCGTCCCACGGCTCCATCAGCGCGGCGTTGTATTCGTAGAACGCGCGACGCTCCTCGTTCATAAGCGGATTGCCCGCCCAGGCTTCGGGAATCATCATCATCATCGCATGGGCCAGCGAGTAGCCGCCCATGGTCAGGAATTCGAGTGCATTGTCGAAACAAGCGGTGTCGGATTGACCCTCGTAGGAGATCGGCCACAGCTTCGAGATATCGGCGCCGAATTTCGGCGACGACACCGACGCCTGCCGCGCCGCCATCCAGTTGTTGTTGCCGCGCAGCGTGTTGATCTCGCCGTTGTGCGCGACCATGCGATAGGGATGCGCCAGCGACCAGGTCGGGAACGTGTTGGTCGAGAATCGCTGGTGGATGAGCGCCAGTGCGCTCTCAAAATCCGGATCGTGCAGGTCGGGATAATAGGTGCCGAGCTGATCGGCGAGGAACATGCCCTTATAGATCAACGTGCGGCACGAGATCGACACCGGGTAATAATGCGACGTGCGTCTCTCTCGCCTGCCATAGAGCGTGCTGGAAATGGTCTTGCGCATGACGTAGAGGCGTCGCTCGAACTCATCCTCCGATGTCATTTTCGGGCCGCGCGCCAGGAAGACCTGCTTGTGCACCGGCTCGGTCGGCTTCACCGATTCGCCGAGCGTCGAATTGTCGGTCGGCACGTCGCGCCAGCCGAGAATTGTCATACCTTCCTGCGCGGCGATCGCCGCATAGGTCGTCATGATCTCTTCGCGCCACTTTTCTTCGTGCGGCAGAAACAGCGCGCCGACGGCGTACTCGCCGGGCGCCGGCAAATTGAAGCCCAGTTCGGCTGCTTTTTTGGCAATGAATTTGTGCGGCATCTGCACCAGGATGCCGGCGCCGTCGCCGGCGCGCGGATCGGCGCCGACTGCGCCGCGGTGTTCGAGATTGACCAGGATCGTCAGCGCGTCTTCGACGATCTTGTGCGATTTGCGTCCTTTAATATCGGCAATGAATCCGACGCCGCAGGAATCCTTTTCCAGCGCCGGATCAAACAGGCCGAAACCAGACCCGCTCATTGTCGTCCTCGCACTCCGCGCCTGAGACGAGGGCTTTCCGCCCGCTCCCGACGCTACCTACCCTGCGCAGGTCGCGTCCGCCTGCGCGTTCGGGCATTTCATTCAATCCTGGAGGCAACCTTCGTGCCGCGTCCGGCCTCTGGCTGCTTTTTTGCCGCCGCCCGACGACGCGCCCTTGTCCACCGGCGGCTGACCACGCGCGTCGCGGGTCATCAATTGGGACAGCAATGCTGTCCTATGAGGAACATGGCAAATTACCAACGCCAAGACAAGGGTTCGGCCTCCGACTGGAGCAAAGACGCCGAAGGCTTCCTTAAGGTGGCGCGGATTTCCCGCTACGTTCCGCAACTTAAGTGGACCACGGGGGACGCGACAGTGCAATGGTCTACTGCAATGCCGCGATGGTTTCCGCAAAGGATTGACCGCGGACGCGAAGCTGCGCCAAGGTTTTGCTGTCGGTCCGCCATTCGACGATGTCTTTTGCAATGAATTTTGCCAGCGACAACACGGCGCCGGTGGCACCGGCCATTCTCGACGCCATCGTGCAGGCCAACGCCGGCTATGCGCGCGGCTACGGCGACGACGACTGGACCGCTGGCGTCGAGCGGCGGCTGTCGGAAATCTTCGAGCGTGAGGTGGCGACGTTTCTGGTGCCGACCGGCACGGCGGCGAATGCGCTGTCGCTTGCGCAAGTGACGCCGCCTTGGGGCGTCGTGTTCTGTCACCGGGACTCCCACATCATTACCGATGAATGCGGCGCACCGGAGTTTTTTGGCGGCGGCCTTAAACTTGAGGGGCTGTCCGGCAACGGCGCCAAGATCGCGCCCGAAACTCTTAAAGCCGCGCTCGCCGGCTACGGCGGACATGAGCCGCACCAGATGGTCGCGTCGGCGCTGTCGATTACCCAGGCGAGCGAAGCCGGCACCATCTATCGCACCGACGAGATCGTGGAACTCTGCGATATCGCCCATTCGCGCTCGCTCGCTGTGCATATGGATGGCGCGCGTTTCGCCAACGCTCTGGTCCGTTTGAATACGACGCCGGCGCAGATGACATGGCAGTCCGGTATCGACGTGCTGTCGTTCGGCGCCACCAAGGGCGGCGCAATGGCGGCCGAGGCGGTGGTGCTGTTCGATCCGGCTCGCGCCGAATTTTTTGCCGAACGGCGCAAACGCTCCGGCCAGTTGTTGTCGAAGCACCGATTTATCGCCGCGCAGATGGCGGCCTATCTGGCCGAGGATCGCTGGCTGGCACTGGCGCGCCACGCCAACGCCATGGCGGACAGTCTGGCGCGGAGACTGGCGGTGGCCGGATTCGCGCCGGTATGGCCGGTCGAGGCCAATCTCGTCTTCGTCGTCATCCCGCAGACGCTCGATGCCAAGCTCAAGGCCGCCGGCGCCAATTACTACGTGCGCAATAACGCCAGCCTGGACATCGGAACCGGCAATGTGCTGGTGCGGTTGGTGACGTCGTTCTCGACGGTGGACGAGGACGTCGAGCGCTTCGTGAATCTTTGCAAATAGTCCTGAATACGCCTAAGCGCCGCCCTAATTTCGATTATCGTTATAAGCTGACCGGGACGATGCGGGTATTGGGGAGGATCGGGTGAGGGAGCGCGTGTTCAGGGCTTGCGTCTTGTTTGCGTTTCTTTTGCCGGGGATGGCGCCCGCCCGCGCCCAGACGGCTCCGCCGTCCGCGCCGCCTTTGCAAGGGACACTCCCTGTCACCGGCTTTGTATCGTCTTACGAGATCATGCGAACGATTCGCGCGGCTGGGTTCGCTCCGCTGGCGCCGCCGCTGCGGGAAGGCACGGACTATGTGCTGCGCGCCACCGATTTCCGCGGCATCCTGATGCGCGTTGTGGTCGATGCGCGTACGGCTGCGATTCGCGACGTGACGCGGATCGTGCCGGGTCCAGGCCGCTACGGTCAATTCTATGCCGAGCCCGCCTATGGGGCGGCCGATCTGGATGATCCCATGGGTGCACCAATCGGTGCCGGTTTTGAGGCGTCACCGGTACGGCCGCCGGCGGTGCGTTCCGTGCCCAACCCAACCGTTACGCTGCGGCCGCCGCTGCCCCGTCCGCGCCCGGCCACACTGGCATCGCGCAAGCCCGACCATGCTGCTCCGGCCGCAAAATCCTTGCCTGTGCCCACTGCCGAGACTGAAACGAACGGAGGCGCTGCCGACGCAATTGTCGCAAAGCCGTCAGTTGCACCGGATGCCAAGAGTCAGATTAATTCCGAGGTCATCACCGCCGCGCCGCCGCCCGCTGCGGCGCAAAAAAGAGCGCCCGTCGCCGTAGAGCCGCTGAACGACTGAATTGCACAGCGGCCACGCGTCTTCGGCATGTCCCGCTTCTCGCGCGCGCTGGTCAATGTTCGTAAGACCCCGTAGCGTGTCCGGAAATTCTGCCGGGAGGCGCCGCCGTGAAAGTCTGCATGTTCCACCTGATGCCGTATCGGGAACTGCCGGCGGATTTCGAGAAGCGCTACCACTCCGCCTTCATCGACCCGGTCTGGTTCGACGTCGCCAACTCTGGAAAAGTCGGCGAGTACTACAATCTGACGCTCGACGAATTGCTGTATGCCGCCAAGGCCGGCTTCCACGGCGTATGCACCAACCAGCACCATCAGAATGTCTATGGCTTCATGGCCAATCCAAGCCTCATGGGCGCGGTGTTGGCGAAAGAAACCAACGGCCAGGACGTCGCCATCGTTCAGCTCGGTTCGACCTTGCCCTCGACGACGCCGCCGACCCGCATCGCCGAGGAATACGCGATGCTCGACTGCATCTCGGGCGGCCGGCTGATCGCAGGCTTCCCCACCGGCCTGCCGTCCGATGCCGTGATCGCGAACGGCGTCGTGCCGATCGATCAGCGCGAGCGCTACCGCGAAGCGTTAGCGCTGGTGCTCAAATCATGGTCGGCGCGCGAGACCTTTCCGTGGAACGGCAAGCACTATCAGCTCGGCATGGTCAATCTGCTGGCCGCGGCCGATCCAGCAGCCGCATCCGCCGATCTGGATTCCCGGCGCCGGCATTTCCTCGACCGCCGAATACGTGCTCGATCACGACCACTGTTTCTGTCATCTCAGCTATCGCGGCTTCAAGAACGCCAAGGACGTGACCGACCGCTATTGGGAAATGGCGGCGCAAAAAGGCCGCGACGACAATCCGTTCCGCCTGAGCTTCCTGCAACTGATCGGCGTCGCCGGCAGCGACGCCGAAGCCGAAGACCTTTACGCCGAACACGCCGAGTATTTCTTTCACAAGCTGCTCTACACGCCGCTGCATTACCAGGCGATCCCCGGTTGCCTCGAATACGGCGCGCTGGTGCAACAGCTGCGCCATAATCCGCGCACCGAGGTCAATCCGCACGATCTCAAGGCCAGGGACTTTTACGAGCGGGGCTATGTCGTCGTCGGCAGCCCGAAGACTGTGCGCGAGCAGCTCATGGACGGCATCAAGTCGCTGCGCATGGGCCATCTGCTTGCGCTGTTGCACTTCGGCTCGATGCCGACGGACGTATGCAAGAACAATATCGACCTGTTCGCCCGCGAAGTGCTGCCCTACCTGAAGGATCAGTGGGACGACCAATACGAAGACCGCTGGTGGCCGGAACGTCTGCGGACGAAGCGCGCCGCTCCGTTGACGGCTGCGGCTTCAATGGCCGACGCCTCCTGACGCAGAGACAAGGCATGCCCACCCCCGAAATTCGCCGGCTCAAGCTCTGGCAGGGACGGATCGAGACCGAGGTCGAGATCGCAGGCCACGGGCCGCCGCTCGTTTACCTGCACGGGCCCTGGGGCCTCGCGCCGGACCGCGCCTTCATCGCGCGGCTCGCCGAAAGCCACACTGTCCATGCGCCGAAATTTCCCGGCACCAGCAAGGGCGATACTGAAGCCGCCCATCATCTCGACGACTGGCACGACCTGCTCGTCTGTTACGGCGAACTGTTCGACACGCTCGGGCTTGAAACTCCGTCGCTGGTCGGCCACTCGTTCGGCGGCCTGCTTGCCGCCGAAATCGCAGCGCTCGCACCGAAATCGGTGCGCCGGCTGGTGCTGATCGATCCGGTCGGGCTGTGGCTTGACGATCATCCGGTGCGGAACTGGATGCTGCTGCCCTACAAAGATCGCCCGGCGGCGCTGTTCGCCGATCCCGAAGGCGAAGCGACGAAACGTTTTTTCGATACGCCGGCCGACGCGGCGGAGCGTGTCGAGGCGCTGGCGCAATTCAACTGGTCGCAAGCCTGCACCGGGAAGTTTGTCTGGCCGATCGCCGATCGCGGCCTCGGCAACCGCATCCACCGCATCGCGGCCCCGACGCTCGTGATCTGGGGCGACAAGGACAGCGTCATCGCGCCGATTTACGCGGACGAATTCGCTAAGCGGATCGCGGGAGCGCGCCTGGAGAAGATTCGAAGCGCGGGCCATCTGCCGCATCTCGAGCAGCCAGCCGCCGTTCTCAAAGCGGTATTCGAATTCCTACGGGGCTAACCGCGAATCGAAAGCGCCCCGGAAAACCGGGGCGCTCCCTTTAAAGTCAACTAAGCTACTTACGCAGCCTGCTTCTGGCCTTCGACAGCTTTGCTGTTGCCGATCGGGATCGAGCGCGGCTTTTTTGCCTCGGGGATCTCGCGCACGAGATCGACGTGCAGGAGACCGTTCTCGAGGCTCGCGCCCTTCACCTGGACGAAGTCGGCGAGCTGGAACACGCGCTCGAACGTGCGGGCCGCTATGCCCTGATAGAGCACGTCACCGCGTTTCTCCTCGTCCTTGGCGTTCTTCTCGCCACGGATGGTGAGTGTGTTCTCTTTCGCTACGATGGAAAGCTCGGGCTCGTTGAAACCGGCGACCGCGACACTGACGCGGTACTCGTTGTCCCCGGTCCGCTCGATATTATAGGGCGGGTAACCCGGAGCGGCGCCCTCGAGGCCCTGATCGAGCAACGAGAACAACCGGTCGAAGCCGACGGTGGAACGATAAAGGGGAGCAAGGTCGTAGGTTCGCATGGCATATCCTCCTAAAGCGACATGCAGTTGGCCGGCCCGGATGGACCCAGCCTAGTGTGGTGTGCATCCGTCTCTGGCCTGCACAAATCCGATATGGGAACGGCAGCCGATTCCCGCAAGGTTGTTCAACTAATTGTTTTTACTATTGTAAATCCTGTGAGCGCGGCAAGGAAGCGCGGCCGCTTTGGTCCGGATCGCGCCGAGAAAATGACGACCGGCGCGTCATGTTGAGCGAAGGGCGAGGGCTGTTATAAGCGGTGGCCCATCACGGCTCGATTCATGAAACTCATCTCGATCCCTGCAAATCCTGTCCCGGATAATTTCATCGCGGGCGCGCTGAAGACGCCCGATGGCGTTTCACTGCGCTACGCCCGCTGGCAGCCGCCGGCCGGGCGCAAGGGCACGGTTTGCATCCTGCAGGGCCGTGGCGAATGGATCGAAAAATATTTTGAAACGGTTCGCGATCTGCGCGCGCGGGGTTTTGCCGTCGCCGCGCTCGACTGGCGCGGGCAGGGACTTTCCGACCGCGCACTCAGTGACCGCCACAAGGGCTATGTGCGCGACTTTTCGGAGTACGACAGCGATCTCGAAACCTTCATGCGCGAGATCGTGCTGCCCGATTGTCCACCACCGCTGTTCGCGATCGGCCATTCCACGGGTGCGACGATCCTGATCCGCGCCGCCTATCAGGGGCGCCGCTGGTTCGATCGCATGGTGCTCACCGCGCCTCTGATCGACCTTGTCGGGTTCGGCGCGACGACAACGGCGCGCATCCTGGTGCGCGTGATGCGGATGGCGGGATTCGGCAGCATGTATGTACCGAGGGGCGAGGTCGGCGTCATGGAATCGCGTCCGTTTGCCGGAAATATCCTGACCTCCGATCCCGTGCGCTACGCGCGCAACGCGGCGATCCTGGAAGCTGAACCGGCGCTTGCGCTCGGTCAGCCGACTGTGGCCTGGACCGATGCCGCGTTTCGCGCCATGCGTACCATGCGCGAGCACAGCTATCCCTCGCGCATCCGCCAGCCGATGCTGATCATTGCCGCTGGCAACGACGCCGTGGTGTCGAATGCGGCGATCGAGGATTTTGCCGGCCTGTTGCGCGCTGGGTCGCAACTCGTCATTGCCGGCTCCAATCACGAAGTGCTGATGGAGCAGGATCGGTTCCGCTCGCAGTTCTGGGCCGCGTTCGACGCCTACGTGCCGGGCACGCCGCTGTATTGATGCCGCCGCCGCTCGCGAAAGCGGGAAATCCAGTTCGCAGAACAGCTGGGTGTCCGCTTTCGCGGGGACGAGCGGAGATGTTAGCCGTTCAATATCTTCAGCGCCTGCGCGTGAACGCGCTTGTCGCCGGCAGCGATGATGCGCCCGCCTTTTTGCGGAAAATCGTTCTCCCACGTCGTCATGATGCCGCCGGCGCCTTCAATGATGGGAATTAACGCCAATACGTCGTGCGGCTTGAGCTCTGTCTCGATGATGAGATCGACGTGGCCTGCAGCGAGCACGCAATAGGCGTAGCAATCGCCGCCGTAGCGCGACAGCCGGACCGCTTGCTCGACGCGCCCGAAACATTGCCGGTCCGCCTCCGCCATCAAAAGCGGGCTGGTCGTGAGCATGATGGCGTCGCCAAGCGCCGCACACGGGCGCACGCGCAGTGCCCGCGCTCCGGCCGGGCCGCGATAATGCGCGCCTTTACCGTCGCCGGTAAAATGCTCGCGCGTGAACGGCTGGTGCATCATGCCGTAGATCGGTTCGCCGCGCCGCGTCAGCGCGATCAACGTGCCCCAGGCCGGCATGCCGCAGATGAAGGATTTGGTGCCGTCGATCGGATCGAGCACCCAGACATATTCGGCGTCGCCATGATCGGCGTCGAATTCCTCGCCAATGATGCCGTGCTCGGGAAAGTTTCGTTTGATCAGCGCGCGCATGGCCGCTTCGGCGGCGCGGTCGGCGGCGGTAACCGGATCGAACCCGCCAGAGCGGCTCTTGTTCTCCACGCCCAGAGCACTGCGGAAAAACGGCCGGATCGTCTCGCCAGAGACGGTCGCAAGCTCGTCGACGAACGCCGCAAAATCGATTGCCGTCATGCATTGCCTCCCGCCTCGACTATCGGAGCGCGGCGGCAACGGCAATCGGCGTGTTGCCCGCCAACCACACCACTGCGCCAAAACGACCTAGGAGCCCCCAATATGAGCAGAAAACAAACCGGCAATAATTTGTGCAGTTCGGCAAATTCAGCCAAGGCATTGGTATTGAATGGTTATTCTGCTTGGCCTGAAGGCCGGTGATGCCTGACACCAGTTCCAACTCAATTCGCAGGAAATCCACGGGATAAATAGGTCAACAGTACTTGCGTTTTGTGCGACGCGGTGTATGTTGTTGCAGTGCGGTAGCGAGAGACTTTCTCGCGCTACCGTCGCCCTCCTTGGGCGTTTCCTCCCTAGACTTGGGCCGCTCCCGCAAGGTGAGCGGCCCTTTTTCTTTGCGATCCTGTCGTGCCGGTTTCCGTCCGGTCTATTCCGCGGCCGCCCGGTAGGGGCGCAGTTCCTCGAGCGGGATTTCGGCCAAACGATCGGACAATTGCTCGAACTCAGCGGCCAGCTGCGCGAATGATGCGGACCGCTCGTAGCGGCGCTCATCCATATACAGCGCCCGGTTGATTTCTATCTGGATTGCGTGCAGCCCAGTTGTGGGATTGCCGTAGTGCTCGGTGATGAAGCCGCCCGCATAGGGCTTGTTGCGGCTCACCGCATAGCCGAAGCCGCGCATGCACTGTTCGATCGTCTCGGCGATGATCGGAACGCAGCTCGTGCCGTACCGATCGCCAATGACAAGATCGGCGCGCGGCCGCTCATCCCGGGCGCCGGTGCTCGACGGCATGGAGTGGCAGTCGACCAGCACGGCGGCGCCAAAATCGCGGTGCAGGCGCGTGAAAATACGCCGCAAAGCGCGGTGATACGGCTTGTAGAGACCATCAATGCGCTGCAGCGCTTCGGCCACGGAAATGCGCTGATCATAGATCTCCTGAGCGTCGCCGACGACGCGTGCCACAGTGCCGAGCCCGCCGGCAACCCGCATCGAGCGAGTATTGGCGAATGACGGCAGGCGACCGTCGAACATGCGCGGATCGAGTTCGTAGGGCTCGCGGTTGACGTCGACATAGCAGCGTGGGAAATGCGCCCGCATCACCGGGTGGCCGCGCGCTACGATGCCGTCGATCAGTTCGTCGACGAAGCTGTCCTCGGAACGCCGCAGCGTCGCAAGATCGAGCCGCGAGGCTTGCAGGAAGTCGCGTGGATAAACCCGCCCGCTGTACGGCGAGTTGAACAGCACCGGGCCACGGCCTTCCGCCGGCTCGATCGCCTCGAACGGGGGATCAAATTCGTCCTGAATTTGCAACATGGTGCCTGATAGGCTCTTGAAATTCGCGACCCCGGCCTATGCTCCCTAGCGTGCGGCC
>CAWFBB010000015.1:0-105342 GCA_963813825.1 uncultured Alphaproteobacteria bacterium | reverse complement strand
AATGCCGAAGTGTTCATGGCATTGATGCAGCCCGGCGACACGTTCATGGGGCTCAATCTCGCCGCAGGCGGGCATCTGACCCACGGCTCTCCGGTCAATATGTCGGGCAAATGGTTCAAGGTGGTGCCCTACGGGGTGCGCCGCGACGATCATCTTATCGATATGGCGGAGGTCGAACGGCTGGCCAAAGAGCACCGGCCGAAGGTGATTGTTGCCGGTGGCTCGGCCTATCCCCGCATCATCGACTTCCGCCGCTTCCGCGAGATTGCCGACGAGGTCGGCGCCTTCTCATGGTCGATATGGCGCACTTCGCCGGTCTCGTTGCCGGTGGCGCGCATCCCACCCGTTTCCCCATGCCCATGTGGTGACCACGACCACCCACAAGACGCTGCGCGGGCCGCGCGGCGGCGCGATCCTGACCAATGACGAGGAGCTGGCGAAAAAACTCAATTCGGCTGTCTTCCCCGGTATGCAGGGCGGCCCGCTGATGCACGTCATCGCCGCCAAGGCTGTGGCATTCGGCGAGGCGCTCCGGCCTTCCTTCAGACTCTACGCGAAGAATGTTGTGGAAAATGCCAAGGCCCTTGCCGAAACGCTAAAAGCCCGCGGCCTCGATATCGTCTCCGGCGGCACCGACACGCACCTGATGCTGGTCGATCTGCGCAAGAAACGCTGACCGGAAGGGTAGCGGAAGTCGCGCTCGGCCGCGCCCACATCACCTGCAACAAGAACGGCATCCCGTTCGACCCGGAGAAGCCGTTGGTCACGTCAGGAGTGCGGCTTGGCACGCCGGCCGGTACCACGCGTGGCTTTGGCATCGCCGAGTTCCGGCAAGTCGGCGAAATGATCTCCGAAGTGCTCGATGCGCTGTCGAAAAACGGCGCCGACAGGATACGCAGGCGGAGGCGGGCGTGCGGGAAAAGGTCAGGCGGCTGGTGAGCCGGTTCCCGATCTACGAGGGGTAGGGCGAGGGGAATGCGTTGTCCGAGTTGCAACAGCCTCGATACCCAGGTGAAGGATTCGCGGCCGACGGAAGATTCATCGGTTATCCGCCGCCGCCGCGTCTGCCTGACCTGCAATTTCCGTTTCACGACCTTCGAGCGCGTGCAATTGCGCGAACTGACTGTGATCAAACGCGCCGGCCGCCGCGTGCCGTTCGACCGCGACAAGCTGTTGCGCTCGATCAGATCGCCTGCCGCAAGCGACCGGTCGATCCGGAACGCATCGATCAGATGGTGTCGAAAATCGTCCGCGAGCTTGAAAGCATCGGCGAGAGCGAGGTCTCGTCCGAGACCATCGGCGAGACCGTGATGGCGCATCTGCGTGATCTCGACGACGTCGCCTATGTGCGCTTCGCCTCGGTCTATCGCAATTTCCGCGAAGCCAAGGATTTCGAGACGGCGCTGGCCGAACTGTCGGGCGAAGAAGCCGCCGAGATCGCGCGCAAGTGAGCGCCGCCGCGCAGCCGCCCCCGCACGATCGGCGGTTCATGGCGCTGGCGCTTTCGCTCGGCCGGCGCGGCCTTGGGCGCACCTGGCCGAACCCGGCAGTCGGCGCCGTCATTGTCAAAGACGGCGTCATTGTCGGCCGCGGCTGGACCCAGCCCGGCGGCCGGCCCCATGCCGAGGTTGAGGCGCTGCGCCGCGCCGGCGCAGCGGCGCGCGGCGGACTCTGTACGTTACGCTGGAGCCATGCTCGCACTTCGGCAAATCGCCGCCTTGCGCCGACGCCGTCATCGCTGCGGGGGTTGTGCGGGTCGTCTCGGCGATCGAAGATCCCAATCCCGAAGTCGCCGGCAAGGGCCACGCGCGGCTGCGTGCGGCCGGCATTACCGTTGAAGTCGGCGTCGGCGCCGAGGAGGCCCGGCACGATCACGCCGGCCACATTCGGCGCATGCGCGAGGGCCGCCCGCAGGTGCTGCTCAAGCTTGCGATTTCGGCCGACGGTAAGGCTGGCGCGGCGGGCGGAAAGCCGATTGCGATCACGGGCGAAGAGGTCCGCGACCGCGTTCATCTTCTGCGGGCGAAAACGATGCGATCATGGTCGGCATCGGCACCGCGCTCGCCGACGATCCGATGCTGACGTGCCGGTTGCCGGGAATGTCCGAACGGTCTCCGGTTCGCGTCGTGTTCGACAGCAAGCTGCGCCTGCCGCTCGAGTCCGCCTGGTACGCAGCGCCTATGAGACGCCGGTCTGGGCGATCGCCGGAATGATGGCTCCGGAGGCTGCCGAATTTGCTTTGCTGCCGCTCGGCGTTGAGGTGCTGCGCTCGCCTGAAAGTGACGACCCGCTCGATCTTCGTGACGCGCTTGAATTCCTGGCCGCGAAAGGGATCACCCGCCTCATGGTTGAGGGCGGGCCGCTGCTCGCTGCCGCATTCATCGCGGCCGATCTGGTCGATGAGGCGACCTTGTTTTACTCCCAAGCGGCGGTCGGGGCGGACGGGGTCGAAGCGCTTGCATCCGCCACGATGGCGGCGCTCACTCAACGCCTGAAACGCCTGTCGAGCGAGCCTGTCGGGGCCGACCGGCAAGACAATTACGTCCGTGAGTGAATGGAATGTTTACCGGCATTGTCAGTGACTTGGGTGAAATTCTTGAGGTTCAGGAAAAGGCTGAGGGCCTGCGCCGCCTCGACGTCGCCTGCAATTACGATCCCGACGGCATCGATATCGGCGCCTCAATCGCCTGTTCAGGCATCTGCCTGACGGTTGTGGGCCGTGGGAGGACCGGTAACCGATCCTCCTTTGCGGTGGACGCCGCGGCCGAGACCTTGCGGATGACCACCGCCAGCGCCTGGACGCGCGGCACCCGGCTCAATCTCGAACGCTCGCTCCGCCTCGGCGACGAGCTCGGCGGCCATATGGTGAGCGGCCATGTCGATGGCATCGCCGAACTGATATCGCGCGACGATTTCACCGACATGGCCGAGCTGTGGCTGCGCGCGCCCGGCGAGCTTGCCCGTTTCATTGCGGCCAAAGGATCGGTCGCACTCGACGGCGTCTCGCTGACCGTAAACAAGGTCGAGCGCGACACTTTTTCCGTGTTGATCATCCCCCACACGCTGAAGGTCACCACGCTCGGATCGCTCCGGATCGGGACGCGCGTTAATCTCGAAGTTGACCTGATGGCGCGCTATGCGGCGCGGTTGCTGGAGACGTTGCCGCGCTGAGGCGCGCTTGTTCGCGCCTGCGCTGCTTGCTACCACCGCGCGCGACAAGGAGTGCAGCATGGCCGGGCCGCGGCGAGGCAAACGGGTGGACAGCGCCAAGAACGGCGCGCGCATCCTTATCGTCGAGGCGCGCTTCTACGACGCCATCGCCGACGCGCTGCTTGCGGGCGCGATGAAGGCGCTACAAGAGGCGAAGGCCGAGGTCGATGTGGTCAGCGTGCCGGGTGCGCTTGAAATCCCGACCGCCATTGCGATCGCCGCCGACGCCGCCCAGCGCCGCCGCCGCGGTTACGACGGCGCCGTCGCGCTCGGCTGCGTGATCCGCGGCGACACCATCCATTTCGAGATCGTGTCGCACCTCTCGGCAAAGGGTTTGATGGAGCTTTCGGTCGAGCGTCGTCTGCCGATCGGCAACGGCATCATCACCGTCGATACGGAGGCTCAGGCTTACGCCCGCGCCCGCATGGCAGAGCAGGACAAAGGCGGCGACGCGGCGCGTGCGGCTCTCGCCCTGATCGGCCTCAAGCAAAAACTTGGCCTTAAGCAAAGATTTGGAAAGCGCTGAAATGGCGAGCGGCGGACCGAACGAAGCGCGCAAGGCCAATCAGCGGGGTGCGGCGCGGCTCGCCGCCGTGCAGGCGCTTTACCAGATGGATCTCGCCGGTACCGGTATCAATGAAATCATGACCGAGTTCGAAAACTATTGGCTCGGCGGCGAGGTAGAAGGCGCGCAATACCGGCCGGCGGAAGCCGCGTATTTCCGCGATATCGTCGGTGGCGTGGTGCGCGAGCAAACCGCGCTCGATCCGCGCATCGACGCCGCGCTCACGCGCGGCTGGCCGCTCAAGCGCATCGAAACGGTATTGCGCGCGATCCTGCGCGCCGGCACTTACGAGCTCGCCCACCGGCCCGACGTGCCGGCGCGCGTCGTGATGTCGGAATATGTCGATGTCGCAAGCGCGTTCGTCGATGAGGACGAAACCGGCATGGTCAATGCCGTGCTCGATCAGCTTGCGCACGAAATGCGCGCGGGCGAATTTGCCGGCGGGTAGCGATGTCACGGTCCGACCATGAATCGGCCGAGGATCGCTTGATCGCGCGCTACTTCCGACCGCTCGCGACGCATCCCGGGGCTCTCGGCCTTGGCGATGATGCGGCGGTGGTCGCTCCGCCCGCCGGCAGCGACCTGGTGCTGACGACCGACGGCGTCATTGCCGGCGTGCATGTCTTTGCGGGCGACCCGCCCGATGCCATTGCCCGCAAGGCGCTACGCATGAATTTGTCGGACCTTGCCGCGAAGGGCGCAAAACCGCTCGGCTTTCTGCTCGCTTTGTCACTGCCGCCAAAAACCGACGAAGCCTGGCTTGCCGCATTCGCCTCGGGTCTGGGCGAAGACGCCGACCGCTACGGCTGTCCGCTCCTGGGCGGTGACACCGACCACACGCCCGGGCCGATGTCAGTCTCGATTTCCGCATTCGGCGCGGTGCCGCATGGCAAAATGGTTTTGCGCTCAACCGCAAAACCCGGCGACGCGATCGTCGTGACCGGGACAATCGGCGATGCCGCGCTCGGGCTACTGCTGCGCCGCGACGAAACACTCGCCAGGCGATGGAAGCTGACGGACGTCATGACCGCGCACCTGAAGCAACGCTATTTGCTGCCCGAGCCGCGCAACGCGCTCGCCGCTGCGGTGCTCCAGTACGCTGCGGCGGCGATGGATGTCTCGGACGGTCTTGCCGGGGACGTTGCCAAACTGTGCAGCGCCTCTGGCGTCGCGGCCGAGATCGACGTCAGCCGTGTTCCGTTATCGGAGGCGGCCCGCGTGGCGATTGCCACCGAGGAGACGGCGCTCGAGACAGCGCTTAGCGGCGGTGACGATTATGAAATCGTGTTGACGCTCGCGCCGGAAAGGATTGCTGCATTTTGCGCGATGGCGCGAGAGGCCGGTGTTGCAGTCACCGAGATTGGCAGGATCGCAGCGGGGCAGGGCGCCCGCTTCATGCGCGGCGGCAAAGCGCTCACCTTCGCTCGGGCGGCATACAGCCATTTTTAGGACTGCGAGCTGGTCCGACTCTCATTTCCATCCGTGTGGGGAACCAGCAGACACAACCCTCAGATATTTAACGCATAAGTTGTATATATGATATTGATACTATTTAGCATAAACTTTATGCTTAGTTTATGGCCGACGATGGCTGTTACCGCGGAAAAAAAGGGCTTTGGCTCGCGGCGCTTGCTGCCGCCCTGAACTGGTATTTGCCAGCCGCCGCCGCAGGCTCGACAGCTTCGCCGCCAAAATTTGCCGCCTGCGTTCCGGCAACTCCGCCCGAGCTGCCGCCACGCTGGCGCGCGGTCGGCCTCATGATGCCGTTTCTTCACGGACAGCTCGACGTCGGCGAATTTGTCTATGACGCCACAGCGCGGGTCATGCGCGCCACGGTTTACGGGCTGGAGACCGGTGCGGTCGATCTGCTGATCACCGAAAAGGAAACCTACGTACTCATCGGTCCGCATGGCTCGCCCTCGCAATGCACCTCGCTGGGCCAAAAGCTGCGCCTACCCGCGGAGCAATGGCTAACGGGTGATGCGGTTTGCGTCGGAGAATTCCGCCAGGCGACCACGCCGTTCAATGGTGGCACACGACCGGGTTTGATCCCGCTCGGTACTGGATTGCCAAGGATACAGGCTTGCCGTGGCGCAGTTTGTTCGTGCAGCGAGCGTTCAACCGGGCAATCATCGGCGATTATGCGATGAGCTATTTTCCTGTGTTCACGCCGATGCCGGAAACCAATTTATCGGTACTCCGCGATTTCTGCGCCGCGTCACCGCAGCATTACAGTAGCGACCTTCCCGATGTGCCGACAGCCCGCGACCTCATGTCCGTGCCGAATCCGAGTGCAGAAGCTGAGCGAGCTGAGCGCATAACGAGCCTTATCCCGGGGCTCAGCCATGAGGCATGCTCGCGGATGACGCCGGTCCGTTGGCCGGACCAATACATCACAACCGCGATGGTCACTCCCATTCAGTTCAACGACACGCCGTATTCGGCGTTGATCTATTACGATTGGAGTGAAACCGGCACCCAACTGATACTTCCCTATCAAGGCTCGCCGCCGGCTCTGCAAGGCGTCATATCGCTGAAGAAAAACGTCGGATACCGGATGCGCCTGCCGCCCAAGGGCAATGGCAGCTGCGCAGCTGTGCTTCCCGGATTGGTCAAACCCGATTGGATGACCGCCGCCTCATGCGAGTGCCAAGGCGTGATCCAAAACAATGCGGCGCTTAGCCCGATGGCCGACAGCCAGATTTTGTCTTGTCCGATCAAGGCGCAGGGTCGACGCATCATGTGGAGTTGGTACACTGCCGAAGGCCGGCCGATCATGTTCACGGAGGCAATGCCGGAGGGCGGTGGCGTGATGCTCGCCGATTATCAAGATTGGCTGCCCGGGGCGTCGATACATCCGAGCGGTCTGCAATTACCGAACGCGTGCGCGGTGCCGCCCGGCGGCGCCGGACCCACATTTTCGAATGTCAGTTGTTCGGACTGCCATACGACGCCCTGGTAACTGCGTATAAGAAACGGGTCATTGAGCGGCCACACAGGCGACGTCTCGTGATACAATGGCAGGCGTGCCGACGCGCCGAGCCAGTTTGCGGACTTATGCTGCCGCCCGGCAGCGGCTCACATCCGGTCGTCATTGGTTGAGCCGGCCATTTCGATTTAATCGATCCAGAATTGGGCACTTTCGAACAGATCAGATCGATCATCGCGCGATTCCAAAAATGAGTTTGTTTGATGCGCTGCTTGAGAAGGATAGGCGCGAGCTTTGCGTCATCGGCCGTCCTGTTGGCGCTGTCCGTCGGCCATCCCGCAGCGGCCAAGCCGCTTCGCATCGTGTTGTCGTCGCCGCTCGTCGACGTAGGTTCAGGCCCCGACGGCTGCACGCCTGCCATCAGCGGATTTGGCGGTCCCCCGGTGTGGCAGGTTCAACTCGAGCGGCTGCTGCTGGATGGCAAGGCCCTGGTTGAAATGAGCCGCGAGGCGAAGCCCAACCGGCTGCCGCTTTGCATCGCCGACCGCCCGGTGGCGGCAAACGTCGAGGCCGAACTGTCGTTTGTTGCACACGATGGCCGCGTCGCGCGCGCCGTGGGCATCGTGCTGCGCTTTGCCGATCCGCAAGACTATTACATTGTCGAGGCCGATCTGCTCCGCGGCCGCGTGCACCTCTTGCGCATCCTTAACGGTGAATATCGCGAAATTGCCGGCCGTGCGGCGCCGCTTGCGATGGAGAAGTCGCAGACGCTCGGCGTCAAAGTTGTCGGCACAAGCTTCATCGTTTCGCTCAATGGTGAAGTTCTGCTCGAGACACGCGATGGCGCACTGAGAGCGCCCGGCCGCGTCGGTGTGTCCAGCCGGGCCGACAGTTTCACAAGCATCGGCGATCTTTTCGTAACGAGTTTGGATTGAGTTCTTATCTCCGCCGGACCGGCTATAATGCGCACTGAGGGAGAAACGCGCATGCACGACACGACGGCCATCAAGCCTGTAGAGCGGGTCGCACCGGAGACGAAACCCTACGCGGGTAAAAACGCCAATCCGCGCTACGCCGCGCTTTACCGACGTTATCCGACCATCGATTATCTGCGCCGCGGCGCACGCCGGCGGCTGCCGCATTTCGCGTTTGAATATTGCGACGGCGGCTCGGGCAAGGACGACGCCGGGATCAGGCGCAATTGGGCGGGGCTCGATGCGGTGGAAATGGTGCCGCGCTACGGCGTGATGCCGTCGCTGCCGCCGTGCGAGGTCGAACTGTTTGGCCGGCGTTACGCGGCGCCGATTGGCATTTCGCCGATGGGCGGCCCCGCCATCGTCTGGCCCGGCGCCGATGAGTATCTGGCACGCGCGGCGCAGCGAGCCCGCATCCCATACACGCTCGGCACGGTCGGCTGCTCGACGATCGAACGCATCGCCGAAATCGCGCCGGACGTATTCTGGTTCCAGCTTTATCGCGCGGCGAAGAACAACCACGCTATCGGCTTCGACTTGGCGAAGCGCGCCCAGGCCGTCGGTTGCCACGCGCTAATGCTTACGCTCGACGTGCCGGTGCGCACGACACGCGCACGCGAGGTTGTCGTCGGACTCGGCGGCGCCTTCAATCCCGATCTCAGGAAGATCATACAGATGCTGATGTCGCCGGCGTGGACTATGGCGCTGCGCAAGAATGGCATCCCGCGGTTTTCGAACCTGCGCAAATACGCCGGCGAGAACACCTCGATCAACGATATGATTGCATTTGCCCGCCGCGAGATGGGCGGCGCCTTCACCTGGGATGAAGTCGCGCAATATCGCGACCGCTGGAAAGGAACGCTGATCGTCAAAGGCATCATGCATCCGCAGGATGCCGAGAAAGCGATCTCGCTCGGCGTTGACGGCATGTTCGTGTCGAACCACGGCGGCCGGCAGATCGACGCCCTGCCGGCACCGATCGATGTCTTGCCGGCGATCGTTAAACAGGTCGGCAAGCGCGCGACGGTGTTGTACGATTTCGGGCATCCGCAGCGGCACCGACGTTGTGCGTGCTTACGCGCTCGGCGCCGCCGCGGCATTCGCCGGCAAGGCATTCTTGTGGGGTCTCGGTGCGCTCGGCGAGGAGGGCGCCAGCCACGTCATCGATATCCTCATGGAGGAGACCCAGGCCGCGATCGGCCAACTGGGCGCGCACTCGCCTGAAGAAACGCGATCCGTCGTCGTCCGTCATAACGGCGCACTGCACTTCTGACCTGCGCGGTGCGTGGGTAGCTTCGCTGCGTTCGACCCGCTAGAACCGGCGATTCCAACGGGAGTTCTAAGTGGCCGTCGTCGCCGAACCAGTCATCGACATTACCGACGACCGGCTTGCCGCCCGCAATGCCGTGGTGCTTGCCGTGGCGCAGGCGCTTGCCGGCGGCAACAACACGGTCATCGTCGCGACTACCTCGATCATCGCCTCGGTGCTGGCGCCCAATCCGGGACTGGCGACGCTGCCGATCAGCTTCATGGTCGCGGGAATGTGGTTCGGTACGCTGCCGGTCGGCATGCTGTCGAAGGCCTTCGGCCGGCGCTTTGCCCTGCAGGTCGGCTCCGCTTTCGGAGTGCTGTCCGGACTGATCTCATGTGCGGCAGTTCTGCGCGGTTCATTCTGGCTATTGCTTGTCGGCACGCTGTGCGGCGGCCTCTATGCGGCCGCGCACCAGTCGTATCGTTTTGCTGCGGCCGATACGGCGACACCGCAGTTTCGCGCCAAAGCCGTCGCGTGGGTGCTTGCTGGCGGCGTGTTTGCTGCGGTGCTCGGGCCGCAGATCGTCATTTTCACCAAAGATATCTGGCCGACCTATTTGTTCGCAGCAACCTTCCTCGCCCAATCGGCGTGTGCGGTACTCGCTGCGGTCGTACTTTTGTTCCTCAACATTCCGCGCCCGCACGTGTCGCATTCGCTCGCCGACGGCCGCCCGCTGGCCATGATCATTGCGCAGCCGAAGTTCATCGTCGCGGTGGTATGCGGCCTTGCGAGCTACACCATGATGAACATGATGATGACCTCGGCGCCGCTGGCAATGGTCATGTGCAATCACACCGTCAGCGAGGCCGCGCTCGGCATCCAGTGGCACGTGCTGGGCATGTATGCGCCGAGTTTCATCACCGGCTCGCTGATCGCGCGCTTTGGCGTGCGGCGGATGATGGCGATCGGGCTTGCGCTGATCGTCGTTGCGGCCTCCATCGAACTTTTCGACACCGCGCTGTGGAATTTCTGGATCGGACTGACAATTCTCGGCGTCGGCTGGAATTTCGCCTTCATCGGCGCCACCACCTTGGTGACCGAGTGCCACGATCCGCACGAGCGCAACAAGGTTCAGGCGTTCAACGATTTCCTGGTGTTCGGCTCAATGGCTATTGGTTCGTTCTCGTCCGGCGCGCTGCTGGCGCGTTTCGGTTGGACGGCGGTGAATGACATGGCGTTTCCGGTAATCTTGGCGGCGGCGGTCATGCTGGCCTGGGGCTCACTGGTGCGCCGCCCGACCGCGGCATAATAATAGCGGCCAGGACTTTACTGGACGGCCTCATCTCGAAAGGATCAGCGCATGGCCAGGGTAATGCGAAAAGCGAAAAAGGCCGCGCGGCCGGCTGCCAAATCAACAACGTCCAGTCGTGTCGCAGCGCGGGCAAAGGCCCGCGTCAAAACCAAGGCGAAGCCGAAGCCTATGCCGCGAAAGCAGACTTTTGTCGTAAGCCACCACAGCCCCGATGCGTTCGATCCGGGCTTGCGCCGCTATGCGCAATATCGCGATCTCGGCATTGCGGCTGCGACCAACGGTTTGGCGCGGGCGCATGTCATCAAAATGATTCCGCCATGTATCCCCGCCGAGGTGTCGAAGCCGCATTTTCACGACGTCGAATTCCAGATGATCTACGTGCTCAAGGGATGGATGACGACCGATTTCGAAGGCGAAGGACCGGTGACGATGCGCGAGGGCACGTGCTGGCTGCAACCGCCGAAGATCAAGCACACCGTGCTCGGCTATTCCGACGATTGCGAAGTTCTGGAAATCATCCTGCCGGCGGATTTCGATACTGTCGAGCTGGAGTGACTCTTGTCATGCTCCGCCTTCGCGGACGATGACAGCCGAGTATTTGCGGACGATAATGCCGGGATGACTGTAACGCCCTCCTTCAGCGCCGACCTTCCAATGCTCTCAGCACTTGAGCGCAAGGTGCTGTGGCTCGCGACCTGGACCATCCACAACGCCAACCATTTGCGCGAAAACAGCGACGGCGTGAAAGTCGGCGGCCATCAGGCGTCGTCGGCGTCGCTCGCCACTATCATGACCGCGCTCTATTTCCATTCGCTGCGGCCGCAGGATCGTGTCGCGGTCAAGCCACATGCCGCGCCGAACTTTCACGCCATCCAGTATTTGCTCGGCCGCCAGACCAAAGAAAAGCTCGAGGCCTTTCGCGGCTATAAGGGCGCGCAGTCCTATCCGTCGCGCACCAAGGATACCGACGACGTCGATTTCTCGACCGGCTCGGTCGGCCTCGGCGTTGCGCAGACGCTATTCTCGTCGCTGGTTCAGGATTATGTGCGCGCCCACGGCTGGGGTCAGGAGCTTAACGGAAAACCGCGGCCCGAGGCGCGCATGATCGCGCTTCTTGGCGACGCCGAACTCGACGAAGGCAACATATTCGAGGCGATCCTCGAAGGCTGGAAACAAGGCCTGCGCAACTGCTGGTGGATCGTCGATTACAACCGCCAGAGCCTCGATGCGGTGGTGCGCGAAGGCCTTTGGCAGCGTTACGAGAATCTGTTCCGCAATTTCGGCTGGGACGTCGTGGTTTTGAAATATGGCTCGCTGCAGCAGGCCGCCTTCGCCGAGCCTGGCGGCGAGGTATTGCGGCAGTGGATCGATCGCTGCCCGAACCAGCTCTACTCGGCGCTGGTGTTCCAGGGCGGCGCGGCCTGGCGCAAACGTCTCAATGACGAGATCGGCGATCAGGGCCCGGTGACACGGCTGATCGAGAGACGTGACGATGACGAACTGGCGCGCCTGATGAACAATCTCGGCGGCCACGACCTCGCCGCGATCATCGACGCGTTCGATGCGGTCGATCACGATCGCCCGGTTTGCTTCATCGCCTACACGATCAAGGGTTACGGGCTGCCGCTCGCCGGCCACAAGGACAACCACGCCGGACTGATGACGCCGGCACAGATGGAGACGTTCCGGAAGCTGATGAACATCCGGCCGGACCACGAGTGGGATTATTTTGAGGGTCTCGATCAGCCGGCAGAGGATATCCAGCAATACCTCGACCGCGTGCCGTTCGCCAGCGGCGGCGAGCGCCGTTTGCAGGCGCCGCGTATCGAGGTCCCGGCCGAACTGAAAGTGACGATCCAGCCGACGATGTCGACGCAGAACGGTTTTGGCGCGCTGCTCAACGAACTGGCGCGGGAGCAATCGCCGCTCGCGTCACGCGTCGTTACGACGTCGCCCGACGTCACGGTGTCGACCAATCTCGGCGCCTGGGTCAATCGGCGCGGCTTGTTCGCGCGCGAAGCGCTGGCCGACACGTTCAAGAGCGAGCGCATCCCGTCGACCTTCAATTGGGACTTTTCGCCGGCCGGTCAGCATTTCGAACTCGGCATCGCCGAAATGAATTTGTTCATCGCGCTTTCGGCGCTTGGTCTGTCGCACGCGATCAATGGCGTACGCCTGTTACCGATCGGCACATTGTACGATCCGTTCATCGCCCGCGGTCTCGATGCGCTCAACTATGCCTGCTATCAGGATGCGCGCTTCATCCTGGTTGCCACCCCGTCGGGCCTGACGCTGGCGCCGGAAGGCGGCGCCCATCAATCCATCGCCGAACCGTTGATCGGCATCGCCCAGGACGGCCTTGCGGCATTCGAGCCGGCATTCGTCGACGAGCTCGCCGCGATCCTCGCCTTCGCGTTCGAGTACATTCAGAAGGATGGCCAAAAGGACTCGAGTGGCGAAGCCTCCGAGCGCAATTGGCTGCGCGATGAAACCGGAGGCGCCGTTTACCTGCGGCTGTCGACACGCCCGATCGAGCAGATCGAACGCGCGATGACTCCGGCCTTGCGCCAGGCGATTGTCGACGGCGCCTATTGGCTGCGTGAGCCAGGACCCAATTGTCAGGTCGTGGTGGCCTATACCGGCGCGGTCGCGCCCGAAGCGATACAGGCGACCGGCTTGATGGCTGAGGACCGGCGCGATGTCGGATTGCTCGCGGTAACCTCTGCCGATCGTCTCAACGCCGGCTGGACCGCGGCATGGCGGGCGCGCGAACGTGGCCTGGTGCATGCCCGCTCTCATATCGAGCGGCTGTTCGCGGGACTGCCGCGGCATTGCGGTATCGTCACCGTCGTTGACGGCCACCCGGCAACGCTGGGTTGGCTCGGCGCCGTCGCCGGGCATCGCGCACGGCCGCTCGGCGTCGAGCACTTTGGCCAGACCGGCTCGGTCGCCGATCTCTACGCGCATTACGGCATCGACGCGCGCGCCATCATCGCCGCCGCCGAAGCCATCGCGCCCGGGCGGCCGATCCGTCACCTTGGAGTAGTTTAACTGCACCTGCCGCCGTTGCATGGCAGCAGGTGTAGCCCGTTCAGGCCGCCTGGCTGAACGCTTTTGCAACGCCTGTCTTCAGCGGTTCCGCGGACGCGAGCGCAACCTTCTGAGCAAGTGCCGCAAGCTGTTTGGTCTGCTCGGTAAGCGCCTCGGTCTGCGCACGCGCATGTTCAGTTGACAGCTCCACGAATTCAGCGGGCGACTTTACGCCGTACAGCTTTTGGGCAAAGTCAAATGTAGCGTTGGTATTTGCGTGAGCAAACTCCATGAACTTGTTGTTGTAGTCCTGCACGGCCTTAAGCGATGACGAATAGCCGGTCTTGATGATCTCGGCCGCGTCGGACGTGGCGGATCCCATTTTCTCAAATGTCTCTTTGGTTTGTCTCGCCGCTGTGGTCCTATCCGTATCCATAATAAGCTCTCCCTGGGCGCTCCTGTTGAGGTGAGACAACGGACGCGACGCCCTGAGCGTCCGATGCCTGTGCGTTTGATGATTGGCCACAGCGTCGCAGCGCTAACACAGTGACCTGCAGCTTTAGATCGTCGCTGAAATTTGCATTGCAATATGGTTTGTAAAAATGAACACAAAAAGTGATTGCGGGAACTTTGGAACCGGCGTTGCTTTGCGGGAAACGCAATCTGGAACCAGCCGCTAGATAGGGATGCCCATGAGCAAGCCAATCCTCGACCAGATCAACCTCGTAAGCGGCGACCTCAATGCGTCAATTGCGTTACCCGCTTGTCTGGAGATTCCCGACGCAGGTGTCTGGCGCACGCCCACGGGCGGGCATCATGCCAGCGCCGCCGATCAGTCAGCGGATCAAGCAATCGGTTTCGATCTCGACTCCACCGTATTCGCCCAATGCTGGAATAGCGGCTGGAAGGGTCGAACCGACCTGAGCGGCCGCGTCGTCGTCGGATTTGGCGTGCCCACGCGCGCGGATGTCGACAATTTGTTCCGCGACATGACCGGTACCGGATATCGCGGCTTGCAAGAACCGCACGACGCGTTCTGGGGCGCGCGCTACGCGATCATCGAAGACCCCGACGGAATTGCCGTGGGCTTGATGAGTCCAGTATCGCCGGACAGAAAGTCGCCGCCGCCGAACGTGTGATTGCGCTGAAGTCGCCGATTGCCAGATTTTTGCACGATGTTCATTACTTCCGCGCGATGCCCAGTACAGACGCAATATGGGCGACTTGCGCGTATTGCTCCTTGAGCGCGGCGGTGAATGCGTCGACGCCCATGGGCGCGGGGGGCTGCCCGGTGAGCGCCAATCTGTCGCCGATCGTCTTGTCGTCGAGCGCGGCGAGCATGTCGGCGGCGATTTGCCGGCGCAAGTCGATCGGCATGTCGCGCGGTCCGAGTAGTCCCAGCACGGGACTGGCGAGCAAGGACGGGAATCCGGCTTCCACCACGGAGGGAATGTCCGGCGCGATGGGCGATCGCTCGCGATCATTGATGGCAATGATCTTGATCTTGCCGGTCTGCGCGTAGGTGCGCATCGCGGCATAGGATTGCATGGACAATTGGATTCTGTTTTCGCCGAGATCCATCGGCGACTTGGTGATGTCGCGATAAGGAACCTTGGCGATCGTGAGCCCGTTTTCTTTGACGAATGCGTCGAATACGAATTCGGAAAATCCTGGCGCGACCGCATAGCTCGTCTCGTTCGGCTTGGCGCGCGCCAGCGCTACGAATTCGGCCAATGTGGAGATGCCGAGACTCGTCGGCACCGCCACGGCGATCCCCACCTTGGCGACAGCCGCGATCGGTGCGAGGTCGGTTTCGGGATCGAACGATATGTCTGCGTGCAGGTAGCGTTGTACGACGTAGATGCTGCTCGGCCCGAAGAACAACGTATGATCATCGTTTGCCGACACGACGGTCTGTAGTGACAGCAAGCCATCGCCTCCAGGCTTGCCGTCAAGGATGACCGGTTGGCCCCATGTCTGCTGCAGCCTGTCGGTTATGAGCCGCGCGGCGGTGTCCGCTCCGGAGCCCGGACCGAACGGCAGCACGAAACGCACCGGATGTGTGGGCCACTGCTGGGCGAGGCTTGCGGTCGCGGCGATCGCTTAGCCGCCAGCGCGAGCGCGGCGACCATAATGAGGCGAAACCAACTGTTGCGCATGACCCCTCCATATTGCCCGGGCGTCCGATCCGGCATTTGGGCGTCGTGTGATATACACCAGCGTGTCATCTTCCGCTCTTGTCTGTCATCGGGCCGGCCACTTCGGGCCAGATCCGGTGGCGGGAAATGACAAATACAGGTGGAGTCAGGTCATGCCGACCATCGACGCGCAGGTGCATGCTTACGAGCGCAATCATCCTGGCCGGCCGTGGCATGCCGTGCTGGCGGGGCCGCCCGAGGTCACCGGCGAGCAAATGGTCGCGGCGATGGACGAAAACGGCGTCGACGGCGCGATCCTGATTTCGGCGTTCACGATGTACCGTTACGACGCGAGCTATGCGGTCGCGGCGCGCAACCGCTATCCGCACCGGTTCGCGCTGATCAAGCCGGTCGATCCCGCCAACCCATCCGTCGCCGATGTGATCGCGGACTGGAAGCGCACGCCCGGCGCCGTTGCGGTCCGCATGCTGCTGCTGCGCGGCGGCTACAACGAGGACCCTGCCGATGCGGGCCTCAACCGCGTGCTCAAGGAAGCCGCGCGTCTGTCGATTCCGGTCAACCTGCACATCGCCGGCCGCCTCGACCAGGGCATCGAACTGATCCGACGCAATCCCGATACGCAGATCATTGTCGATCATCTTGGGCTGGTTCAGCCGTACGATCCGCCGCCGCCGAAAGAACCGTGGGCCGAATTGCCGAAGGTGCTGACGCTGGCAAAACTTCCGAACGTCGCCATCAAGATCACCGGCGCCTGTACGCTATCGCATAAACCGTTTCCGTATCCGGACATCTGGGATCCGGTGTGCCGCGTCATCGATGCGTTTGGTCTCGACCGCTGCCTCTGGGGCACCGACTGGACGCGCGCGGTGAATCTTCTCAGCTTCGCGCAAGGCGTCGAAGCTTTCCGCGTCACCGACCGCTTCTCGGAGAGCGACAAGGCAAAGCTGATGGGCGAAACGACATCGCGCATCTATGGCTGGTCGCCGGGGCAGGGGTGAGTAATTGAATCTTCACATCCATCCCGGTATGAGTCGCCGCGGCGAACGAGACAGACAGTGGCTTTCGCAAATATCGGCAAACATATGCAAATTTTGAGCGCGGCGCTTGGAATTCCGGCGGCCGCGGCCGGTACCTATTCGGCCTACCAGACTTATTTCAGCAACGACGCAATTTGCCAGCAGTTGCGCGCGTCCGTCATCTCGACCATGGAGCAGAATTTGTCTGCCGAGGCGAAGCGGGCGCTGCTGCGCAAGGATGCCGGCGAATTCAACGCGAAGTGCGGCAGCAAGGACCCCGATGCACGTTCGTTGTTTGAGGCTGCGCTCAAGAGCGATACGCCGGCATCCGCCGCCGTGGCGGGGTCACGGCTTGCCGATGCAGGTCCGGGCGTATCCGGAGGATTTGCGGACAATGTCGCTGACGGGTTCGGGCATTCGCCGAGCGGGCAGTTGAGCGGCTGGGTTGCGCTGGTGCGAAACGACGCGAACGGACCCGGTCATCTGAACTTCGACGGGTTTGCGCTGTCCCTGACGTCGCTTCCGCCTGCGGGCGTTGTGCTGCGTGCGCGCGAGACGCTGGCTGTTTGGCGTCAACCTCAACGCGGACCCAACGACGCGCGCCAGGCCCAGGGTGCGGTGATCGCGGGTCACTGCGTCCGCGTGATCGGGACCCAGCCGGCCGAGGGATCGCAGCGGACGTGGGGCGAGGTAACTCCGATTGCCTGTCCGGCAACGCTCCAATCCGCGAACTGAATATCGCGCGCATCGACCGGCAATCAATGACGCGTGCTTTACGCTCGGCCGCGCCGCCACGGCATGCCGATCAGCTGTCCGGCGATCCACGTTCCGAGCGCCCAGCCCAGGGCCATGAAGAAGCCCCAAAGAAACCAGACCAGCACGACGTAAATGGTAATGGCGGGAACGATCATGTCTGCCTCGGCCGCTACGGGTGACGCGCCTCAGAACTCGCCCGTTTTTTTCTTCGCGGGGTCGAGACCCGGTTTGGCCCTCACGTCTTCTTCCTCGCGATGCGCCGGTTGCTCGCGGGAAAGCTTGTCCTTGGTGCGGGCGGTCTGCTCCTGCGCATACTTGATTTCGCCGATGGTCTTGTCTGGTGTGCGATTGTCGCCGGCCATTGCTGATCCTCCAGGACTCCAGATTCCATGACTCCAGGACAGCAACGAATGACCTGGCACCTATGTTCCGCCGACCTGCATAGGCTCAGTCCTGGATCGTGATTCCCGCGGACCGGATAACGCCGCCCCAAAGCTTTGCCTGTTCATCGATGAATTGACCCATCGCGGCGGTATCGAGCGTGCTTGGCTCGACAAAGATCGCTTTCAACTTCGCCTGCGTATCGGGCTCCGCCATGGCGGCCACGATGGCCCGGTTGAGCTTGTCGCGAATGGCGGCCGGCGTTTTCGGCGGCGCCATCAGCGAATAGAACGTCGCCGAGGTGAAGCCTTTGACGCCGCTCTCGTCGACTGTCGGAATGCCGGGAAGCAGCGCAACGCGCTCCGGTGTCGCGACGGCGATAATCTGGATGTTGCCGCTGCGGTAGAGCGGCATCACGGTACCCACATCGCAGAACATGACGTCGACATGCCCGCCGGCGAGATCGGTGACCGCCGGCTCGGCGCCACGATAGGGAACGTGCACGAGCTCGGTGCCCGTCCGGCTCTTGAACAGCTCCATCGTGAGATGCGACGTCGAGCCGTTACCCTGCGACGCATAGCTCAGCTTGTTCGGATTGGCTTTGGCGTAAGCGATCAGGTCGCCGACGGTCTTGACCGGAAGCCCGTTTCGCACCGCGAGGATGTTGGTCCCCATGGCCATGATTGCAACCGGCTCGAGACTCGCCGGGTCGTAGCTCAGATGCTTGAACAGCGCCGCATTCGCGGTGATCACGTTCGGCGGCGTGGCGAGAAGCGTGTAGCCATCGGGCTCGGCATGCGCGACGGCATCCGCCGCGATATTGCTGGCGCCGCCGGTCCGGTTTTCGACGATGAACGATTTGCCCCAGAGCGTCTGGAGATGGTTCGCAACAATACGAGCCGACAGATCGACACCGCCGCCCGCCGGCACGGACACGATGATCTTGACGTCGCGGCTCGGGTAGTCGTCTTCGGCGGCCCATCCCGACGCTTTGCCCGACAGCAAAGCGGCGATGCCGAGCAGGGTTGTCCGTCGATTGACCGCGCGCATGACGAAGTACTCCGGTTGGGACGCGATGAGTCAGTTACCGATTTTGTCAGCAATCGTCCACGCCGCCAACGCCGCATGCGTTTCACAGCGGATTATGCACTTGCTCAACAGTGGACACCTGGAGAGACAGTGCCTCTAACTTTTCCGAAATGTTTGCGCTGCAGTTCCGATGTTACCGCCTTAGACCAATCGACGACTTAAGGGCGGTGAATTGCGCGCAAGCCGATATCCGAATCAGGCAACATTATTGTTGAACGCCTTGGCAATACTCGTCTGGAGTGGCTGAGAGGCGCTCGGTCGCCAGCTACAAACGGGAATTGGCACGAAACAGGCGTATCGAAGGCGATCTAAGAGCGGCTCTCCTTTGTCAAAGGGATGAGCTGCGAGGGGAGCGGAGCCATGTGGACTGCCAGTCTTGTGCCCACCTGCGAACGTCTGATAGCGCGCCGGTATTCAATTCAAGGTTTCTGACCATCGCCTCGCAGAACGTCATCATCTCCCTTTCAGTCAGCGGCTTCGTCAGCTGCTGCTTCCGAAGTTTTTCTTCCACTTCGCTTTTCGCTTCATCGTTAGTCGGGAGGCGAACGACGCTACGCTTTTGCACTGAAGACCTCGATTGGATGGAATTGCCCCCAAGCTTAGACCCAAACGCTAAAAAATACGACCTTACGTATAGTAACGAGATGAGACGTCCACAATCGTCGGGAGTTCCGCCGGAGCAACTCATTAAAGACACCGTTGCCACTTGGTGAGGCCACTATTAACGCCGTTAGTGTGTACAGCCGACACTCTTCGGCCAACAATGAGAAAACACCATGAAGGACGAACACAACAAGGCGGCGGAACAGCACGAAAACGCAGCGAAGTCGCATCGTGCCGCTGCCGATGCCCATGGCAAAAATGACCACGTCAAGGGCAAGGAGCATTCAACGCAGGCTCAGCAGCATTCGCAAAACGCTCGCAATCAATCGCAGACTGCGAACGAAAAGAGCCAGCAACAGAAGTAGTATTATTTCGGGAGGCCGGCGTGTCGCGTCGGCTTCCCATAAGCTCTTTCTTCTCTAGCCCGTTTTGAAAAACGCTGCAGGATCGCCGGATCGAGTCCGCAATGACGATCTGAAAGTTACTAGCCGGCCCATCGCATTAAATGCTGAATTGCTACGGTCATTTCAAGTCTCGCAAGGACCGCTCTTCGTCATGGCCGGACCCGCTCCGGCCACCCACATCTTTCAGTAGATGAGCGACGGGAGAAGGGACGGGGCTTGGGCTTTCGATCAGCCATGACATCGTGGTCAAGCAACACGCGGGCTCGATCGAGGTCGACACGCAGCCAGGCGAGTTTACCGAAATCATGATTACCCTTCCGCGCGGCGCGCCACTTGGCACGATGCCATGACACTGTTCCGTCGCTGGGCGCCATGTCTGCTCCTCGCCCATCGCGTGTGAGTTACGGCGCAGTTCCCTTCAGTGATATGATGGCTTAGGTAGCGCGATCTTCCTGAATTGGTCCTGTCATAAGCTGATGATCAACCTGAAGAAGATTACCACCGCCCCAAATCTCACCTTCGACGTGATGATTTGCGGCGCCGAAGACGGGCCTCTGCTGCTGCTCCTGCATGGGTTTGCGGAAACTTTCCATATGTGGCGTTCGCACATGCCAAAGCTTGCGGCAGCGGGATATCGCCCGGTAGCTCCAAGCCAGCGCGGTTATTCGGCAGGTGCGCGGCCGGACACGCGCGAGCCCATAAATTTTAGCTTCGATCACCTGATAGAAGATGCGCTTTCCATCGCGGCTGCCTGCGGTAACGCCAGTGATCGTTTTCACGTCGTCGGCCACGATTGGGGCGGAAGCATCGCCTGGGGTATCGCGGACCGTTACCCGGAGCGCATTGCGTCTCTAACCGTCCTCTCGCGCCCGCATCCGAACGCATTCAACCGCGCGCTCTCGGCACCAGATGGCGAGCAGAAGCGTCGATCATCACATCATTGGTGGTTTCTTGAAGCGGACGCGACTGCACGGATTCTTGCGGACGACGCTCGCTGGCTGCGGGAGCGGCTCAAGACGAACAAGGTGCCCGAAGCGGCAATCGCAGAGTATGTAGCCGTCCTCGGCAATCCCGAGACGATGGAAGCGGCGCTTACCTGGTATCGCGCGCGCGGCGCGATCCGTGCACCCATCGGTGCCATCAAAGTACCGACTTTATACATCTGGGGTGACGCCGACGACACTGTCGGCCGAATGGCAGCGGAGGGAACGCAGGAGTTTGTGGCTGCGCCCTATCAATTTGTAGAGTTGCCAGGCGTAGGCCATTTTGTTGCCGACCAAGCGCCGGACCAAGTCGCTGCCCTGCTACTCGCCCATCTGGCAGCGCATCCGGCGTGAACCTGTCAAACGGCATCGAGGCCAATACAGAGGCACCGGCACGTTGCGCTATACATGGTGAGCGCTTGCGTTTAGTGACGGGCGGTAGCGGCGACGGAATGCACATCGACCTTCACGGTTATCACCCTGCCGATATCAACCTGCCGGCGCTGATCGAGCAGGTTTGGCAAACCGGCGCACCTTGGATTTCGCTGGTCCATGGGCATGGCCGCGGCCGAAGAAAAACGGTGCGTACGGGTTATTTCGGCGTACGGATCAGGCGAGCGCTGCGCAAAGACCCAGCGTTCAAGCCTTATATCGTGCGCTCAAGCCTGGACGTTACGCACCGGAGCTCGACTTACGTGCGGCTTCGGAAAAATCCGAAACCGTCGCGCACGGCAATCGATATGAGCGTGATCGGCATACGGCGTTATGAACCGGACGAGGATTCCTAAGGAGCGAAGCGACGAAGCAATTCAGGGCGGCTTGCATTGAGCGATTGATTGCTTCGCTACAGCCCGGCTATGACGCCTCTGATTTAATTTTGCAAAAATTTCAAAACATAAAAAATCGCATAACCCAGTGATTGACAGCCACAAATTCGCTTTTTCGCGAATCTTTTCTTGGAGTGAAACGTATTCGCAGTGCGCGGCGCAGCGAATCAAATCGCATAACCGCGCGATTTATTTGAATAAATCAAAAAAGCTTTGACAACGTGTTTGTTATTTGAATAAAGGCGCCCATCCCGCTCATCGTGAGGGACGTCAACCGGAGACGCGGACTGACGGAGCGGGTGCGGTTCTTGCGGGCGGAGTTCGTCACTTTTTGCTCGCAAGCGGCTTGGGCATCGTCCCGTCCGGCGCGTGACCGGACTGCGAGGTGCTCGCTGCACTGGTGCCGGAGAGGGTCCTCCCGTTTGGATCCGGTGATTCCAGGAAGCGCGGCCCGGGCCGAGTTGGGGATGGAGAGTCCCCGGCGCATGACCGCGGTGGAGCGCCGGAAGGCGAGCGATCCTCTTACAGGATCGCGGCCACGCTCGGACCTTGCTGTTTCCGGGTGCGGCTACCTTGGACTTAGGTGCGCCGTTCGGCGCTCCGCCTCCCTCGTTTTCGGGGGAGCAAACAAATTGCCTCTCGTCCGTTCGAGGCAGCTTTCTTGAAGCGTGAAGAATGACTCGGGCGCAAAAGCGCGTCGCGAGAACGAGAAAACTCGTCATTGCGAGGAGCCTTGCGACGAAGCAATCCAGGGGCCGCCTGCATTGAGCGCTGGATTGCTTCGCTGCGCTCGCAATGACGACAAATCAGCCGCCCCCGCTGTCGCAGGGCAGGATGAGGCCCGCGCCCAAGCGTGATGCAACAATGCTTGCGAAGGAGGAATATTTGCAAATTGGCAAACGCAGTTTTTCGGGCCGGCTGACTCTCGAAGAGTGGCTGGCCATTCCGGATCGGAAGCGCATGAATTTGATTTTTCGCGCGCAGTGCGACCTGCTGGGATCGTTCAGGTTCTGCGTCAGAAAATCGTGCCGGCGCAAGCGAACCTGCTGCGGCGATGACCCTCGATCGTGCCAGCAAAAGCTTTGGCGCCGCAAGCCGGTGAGGCCCAAGACGCTGTGGCGGGAATGGGCGCGGCTTGACGGTCTCAAGAGTGACCTTTGACGGGGCGCGGAAGTGCCGCGAGACGGAGGGTTGCCAGCTCAGCCGCAGGCGGGAAAAGGTGTGATTACGCGTTGCACGGCCGGGCCATTTTGGGCATGTTCCGGCCGATTTGCGCCGCCCGCCAGTCCATTGTATGCGGAGCGCCTTCCTTCGGGCCGATTTGCATCTCCGGCCCTTCAATAGAGACCGGGGACTTCCATGAATACTCTATGGCTCATCGTTTTGTGCGGTGCTTTGGCGATCGTCTACGCCATCTGGGCGACGCGCTCGGTGTTGGCGGCCGACGCCGGCAACGAGAAAATGCAGGAGATCTCCGCGGCGGTGCGCGAGGGCGCGCAGGCCTATTTGAAGCGGCAATACACCACCATCGCCATTGTCGGCATCGTGATCTTCTTCATCGTCGGTTATTTCCTCGGCTGGCTGGTCGCGGTCGGTTTTGCGGTCGGCGCAATCCTGTCCGGAGCGGCGGGCTTCATCGGCATGAACGTCTCGGTCCGCGCCAATGTGCGTACCGCGCAAGCGGCGATCGGCTCGCTCGCCGGCGGACTTGAGATCGCATTCCGTGCCGGCGCTATCACCGGCATGCTGGTCGCGGGCCTGGCGCTGCTCGGCGTGACGCTTTACTTCGCCTTTCTTACCGACGGGCTGCATATGGCGGCGAACGACCGCGAGGTGATCAACTCGCTTGTGGCGCTCGGCTTCGGCGCTTCGCTGATCTCGATCTTTGCCCGTCTCGGCGGCGGCATTTTCACCAAGGGCGCCGACGTCGGCGGCGATCTTGTCGGCAAGGTCGAGGCGGGAATTCCGGAAGACGATCCACGCAACCCGGCCACGATCGCCGACAACGTCGGCGACAACGTCGGCGACTGCGCCGGCATGGCGGCCGACCTGTTCGAGACCTACGTGGTGACCACGGTCGCCACCATGGTTCTCGCCGCGATCTTCTTCAGTGCTTCCGGCGGCGATATGCTGATGCGGATGATGACATTCCCGCTTGCCATCGGCGGCGTCTGCATCATCACCTCAATCGTCGGCACCTTCTTCGTCAAGCTCGGCGCCAGCCAGTCGATCATGGGCGCGCTATACAAAGGCCTGCTGGTCACGGCGGTCTTGTCGCTCGTCGGCATTGCGATCGTGATCTACGAGCTGATCGGCTTCGGCCCGCTGGCCGGCGTGAGCTACACCGGGGAGACGCTGTTCCTCTGCGGCATCGTCGGTCTTGCGGTGACCGGGCTGATCATCTGGATCACCGAGTACTATACCGGCACCAATTTCCGGCCCGTGCATTCGATCGCACAGGCCTCGGTGACCGGCCACGGCACCAATGTCATCCAGGGTCTGGCCATTTCGATGGAAGCGACGGCGCTTCCGGCGCTGGTGATCATCGCCGGAATCCTGGTCAGCTATAATCTCGCCGGCCTGTTCGGCATCGCGATCGCGGTGACGACGATGCTGGCGCTGGCCGGCATGGTGGTGGCGCTCGATGCTTTCGGTCCGGTAACCGACAACGCCGGCGGCATTGCCGAAATGGCAGGACTGCCGAAGGAAGTGCGCAAGTCGACCGATGCGCTGGACGCCGTCGGCAACACCACCAAGGCGGTCACCAAGGGCTATGCGATCGGTTCGGCGGGCCTCGGCGCGCTGGTGCTGTTCGCGGCCTACAACGAAGACCTCAAGTTCTTCGTCGCTGGCGCGAAAGAGCACCCGTATTTCCTGGGCGTCGCGCCGGATTTCTCGCTGACCAATCCTTACGTGGTGGCCGGCCTCCTGTTCGGCGGCATGTTGCCCTATCTGTTCGGCGCGATGGGCATGACCGCGGTCGGCCGTGCCGCCGCCTCGATCGTCGAGGAGGTGCGGCGTCAGTTTCGCGAGCGCCCCGGCATCATGCAGGGCAGGGACAAACCCGATTACGGCCGCGCCGTCGACTTGCTGACCAAGGCGGCGATCAAGGAAATGATCATACCTTCGCTGTTGCCGGTACTGTCGCCGATCGTCGTCTACTTCCTCATCTACTTCGTCGCCGGCGGCGGCGCTGTGGGCAAGTCGGCGGCGTTCTCGGCGCTCGGCGCGATGCTGCTTGGTGTGATCGTCACCGGTCTGTTCGTGGCGATCTCGATGACGTCGGGCGGCGGCGCGTGGGACAACGCCAAGAAGTACATTGAGGACGGCCATTACGGCGGCAAGGGTTCCGACGCCCACAAGGCGGCGGTGACCGGCGATACGGTCGGCGATCCCTATAAAGACACCGCCGGTCCGGCCGTGAATCCGATGATCAAGATCACCAATATCGTCGCGTTGTTGCTGCTTGCGGTGCTGGCGCGCTGAAGGCCAGCGCTCGCGGGCTTCACGGCATTGCGAGGAGCGTTTGCGACGAAGCAATCCAGAGCGGCTGCATTGAGCGCTGGATTGCTTCGCTATCGCTCGCAATGACCGTTGCGAGGTCGCTTGTTTACGATCCCTTGCCTTGGATCGTGCGGAAGAGGTAGCTGACGAAATTGTCCTCGGTGCCGCTGGTCGGCGTCGTGCGGCTGACGAAATCGAAAAGCTTGCCGTCCTTCATGCCGTATTCGGCAAGCCGCTGAACTTTCCTGTTCTTGTCGAAGTAAACCGCCACCACACGTTGGTCGGTGATGCCGATATTCATAAACGAGACCGGACGATCGGCGCGCTGCGAGATGTAGTAAAACGCTTCGCCGCTGACAGTCGCTACCGTCGACGGTGTGCCGAGGACCAGCAGCACCTGCTCCTGCGAGGCGCCAAGCGGAATTTGCTCGAGCGCGCCCTCGGGCAGAACATAGCCACGCTGAAAGGTCTCGCCGAAGCAGCCGCCCAAGAGTAGCGCAAGCGACACTAGTACGGCCGGAGTAGCCGCAGCACGTCCCCAGAAATTATGCCGGCGAATTCCCCGCACTCCGACTAGCCCCATCTTGCGCCGCAACGCCGCGTGCCGTACCCCGAAAGCCCGAAATTGGCAATCAGCCGTCCAGCGCACCCTTTAAGGAACCGGGCTATCCCCATGATCCTGCCCGGGTTTCGGCGTCGATCTCAAGCACGCACAATCCGCGCCCTTTATGGCGCCGTCGTGGCGCAGGCGCGCTTGGCCGCGTTCTACGCAGATTACGGCGTGCCAGACAGCGTCGAGGGCCGGTTCGACCTCATTGTTCTTCACCTGGTCCTGCTATTGCGGCGGTTGGGCCGGGACAGTGATCTCAGCCGCAGCCTAGGCCAGGATCTTTTTGACGAGTTTTGCCGGGACCTGGACGCCAATTTGCGGGAAATGGGCATCGGCGATCTCGCGGTGCCGAAACGGATGCAGGGCTTTGCCGAGGCTTTCTACGGCCGTCAGGCCGCCTATCTGGAGGCACTCGCCGCGGCGGACCGGCAGGCCTTTGAGAATGCGCTGTCGCGCAATATCTTTACAGGAGATGTCGAGGACGGAGCAGCCCGGCTGACGCGTTATGCGTATGCGGCTATGAGCGAGATGGCAGGCCAGACGGACGACGCTCTGCTCCGAGGCGAGGTCGTTTTTCCAAGGCCGAATGTAATTGCCTGAGAGAACATGGAAATGCCTGAACGCAAGACAGACAAACTCGCTCCCGCGACCTGGCATGTGCCGGTTGCGCTCGAGGAGGTGCCGGTGGAGACCGGCCGGCACTTCGAGATTTCGGCTGATGCGGAGGTGCGCTCGGCGATAGCCGCAGTGGCAGGTTTGCGAGAATTGCCGAGGCTCGACGCTAGTTTCGAGGTAACGCGGCAAGGCGCGGATGTAGTGCACGTGGTCGGCCGGATATCCGCGACGGTCGGTCAAAACTGCGTAGTGTCACTCGAGCCTCTCGCCAACGAAATCGAGGAGGACATCGACTTGCTGTTTGCGCCGCCTGCGCCGTCGTCCGAGGATAAGCCTGTCGACGACGACAATTCGGAGAAGCCTGCCGGGAGGGTCCGCCACAACCTGGATGGCCCGGAACCGCTGATCGCCGGTACGGTCGATCTTGGCGCCTTGGCAATCGAGTTCCTGATTCTCGGACTTGATCCCTATCCGCGCAAACCGGGCGCGGTTTTCGAGCCGCCACATGAGGTTAAGCCGGATCCGAGTCCGTTTGCCGCGCTCGCCGGTCTCGCCACCAAGGGCCGCCATGGCAGGTGATCGCAGTTGTGTCTGGGCACCGAACCGTTATTCTCCCCGCCGGTCGCACAGCCACACCCCCAGGACATAGGGCCGCAAGGTCGATCGATGCCAGACAAGGTCCGCATTGCTCTCGATGCGATGGGGGGCGATCACGGTCCTGCCGTGGTCGTCGCCGGCGCCGATTTGGCTTTGGCTCGCCACCCCGAGAGTGAGTTCCGGTTCTTCGGCAACTCGGCGCTTATTGCTCCGCTGGTGGAGGCGCGGCCCGCGCTCAAGGCCGCCTCGCGCATCGTCCACACCGAGATTGCCGTCCGCATGGAGGATAAGCCGAGCCAGGCGCTGCGCTACGGGCGCTGGAAGTCCTCGATGTGGCTCGCCATCGATGCGGTGAAAAAAGGCGATGCCGACATGGTGGTGTCGGGGGGCAATACCGGCGCGCTGATGGCGATGTCGAAATTCAATCTCAAGACACTGCCGGGCATCGAGCGTCCGGCGATCGCGGCGCTGTGGCCGACCTTGCGCGGGGAGTTGATCGTGCTGGATGTCGGGGCCTCGATCGGCGCGGACGCTGAGCATCTCATCGATCTGGCGGTGATGGGTGCCGCGACCGCGCGCATCCTGTTCAACCTCGAACGGCCGAGTGTGGGCCTTCTCAATATCGGCGTTGAAGAAGCGAAAGGTCTCGAACAAGTGCGAGAGGCAGGCCGCATGCTGCGTGACCAAAAACTGCCCGGTCTCGAGTATTTCGGCTTTGTCGAGGGCGATGACATTGGCAAGGGCACCGTCGATGTAGTCGTGACCGAGGGCTTCGCCGGCAATATCGCGCTGAAAACTGCCGAGGGCACGGCGCGCCAGATTGGCGAATACCTCAGGGGCGCCATGAGCCGCACGCTCAGCGCCAGGATCGGCTACCTGTTCGCGCGGTCGGCGTTCCGGCAATTGCGGGAAAAGATGGACCCGCGCCGGGCCAACGGCGGCGTTTTTCTTGGTCTCAATGGCATCGTCATCAAGAGCCATGGCGGCACGGATGCCGAAGGTTTTGCAGCCGCCATCGAACTCGGTCACGGCGTGGTGCGTGACGAGCTTCTGGCCAAGATCACCGCCGCGCTCGGCCGCCCCGGCAAGCCGGTGCGCCAGGCGGCCGGCGGGGCTGTCTCGTGACCGCACGGCGTTCGGTCATCCTTGGCTGCGGCAGCTATCTGCCGAGCCAAGTGCTCACCAACGACGAGCTCGCGCGCAAGGTTGACACATCCGACGAATGGATCGTGCAACGCACCGGCATTCACGAGCGCCGCATCGCTGCTACCGGCGAATTGACCTCCGATCTTGCCGTGCATGCTGCGCGCGCCGCGCTTGCCCAGGCGCGTGTCGATGCCCAATCGATCGATCTCATCGTGCTGGCGACCTCGACGCCCGACAACACTTTCCCGGCCAGCGCGGTTACGGTGCAGGCCGGTCTTGGCATTACGCACGGCGCCGCATTCGATTTACAAGCCGTTTGCTCGGGTTTCGTATTCGCGCTGGCGACGGCTGACGGTCTTCTCAAAACAGGCGCGTTTTCGCGAGCGCTGGTGATCGGCGCCGAGACATTTTCGCGCATTCTCGACTGGACCGACCGCTCGACCTGCGTGCTATTCGGCGACGGCGCCGGCGCTGTCGTGCTTGATGCGCAGGACCAACCGGGCACGCGCGGCGACCGCGGCATCCTTTCTATCCATTTGCGGTCTGACGGGCGCCACAAATCGAAGCTTTATGTCGATGGCGGGCCGTCCTCGACCGGCACCGTGGGTCACCTGCGCATGGAGGGCCGCGAAGTCTTCAAGCATGCGGTCGCGATGATTACGGATGTCGTCAAAGACGCATTCAAGGCGACGGGTTACACTGCCGACGACATCGATTGGTTCATTCCACATCAGGCCAACCGGCGTATTATCGACGGTTCGGCGCACAAACTCGGCATTGCGCCTGGCAAAATCGTCGTCACGGTCGACCGCCATGGCAACACCTCGGCAGCTTCGATCCCGCTCGCGCTTGCGGACGCGGTAGCGGACCGCCGGATCAAACGCGGCGATCTCCTGCTGCTCGAAGCCATGGGTGGCGGCTTCACTTGGGGGGCCGGCGCTGGTGCGTTGGTAAGCCCTATCGGCGGGGCTAGAGCCCCGTTGACACCCGCGGCGCCAAGCTAATATCGTAGATAATTCAGCACGATATCTTGATCGACCTATGATCGATCACCGTGCTCGGGGCTGGCGATGTCGGGAAAGACGATTACGCGTGCCGATTTGTGCGAGGCGGTCTACCAAAAGGTCGGCTTGTCTCGCACCGAATCCGCTACACTCGTAGAACTTGTACTCAAGGAAATCACCGATTGCCTGGAACGTGGCGAGACGGTGAAGCTGTCGTCATTCGGTTCGTTCGTCGTGCGCAAGAAGGGCCAACGTATCGGCCGCAATCCCAAGACCGGCAAGGAAGTGCCTATCTCGCCGCGCCGGGTCATGGTGTTCAAGCCGTCCGCCATCCTCAAGCAGCGGATTAATTCCGAGCCTGATGGCGGTAAATAACCGCGACGGGCAGGGAGTTGGGAATTGGACAAGGCGCCGGACGCTTTCCGCACCATCAGCGAAGTTGCCGACGAAATTGACGTTCCTCAGCATGTGCTGCGGTTTTGGGAGAGCCGCTTCACGCAGATCAAGCCGATGAAGCGCGGCGGCGGCCGCCGCTACTATCGCCCAGACGATGTCGATCTGCTGCGCGGCGTGCGTCACCTGCTTTACGGCGAGGGTTATACTATCCGCGGCGTGCAGCGCATCCTGCGCGACGAGGGCGCCGCATTTGTCCAAAATGTCTGGCGTGCCGGCGCCACTGCGCCACCACCTCAGTCCGAGGACGATCGCGCGGAGGATGACGTTGCTGAGGCCGTTAGCGAAGCGCGTAACGAACCTGATCTTTCGCTATTCGGCCCTGGGCCGTCACGCGGCGGCGATGCCGCAAAGCAACCGCGCTCGAATGAGCGGCGTGAACCGACACTTTCGGCTCCCACTCCGGCCGGGCCTCCGAGCGCGGCCGCCGAGAGCAGGCTGCGCGCCGCACTCGAAGAGCTTATCTCCTGTCGCCGAATGCTCGATGCTGCGCTGTCGGATGCCGAGCCGGCCGATCAAAATGGTCGGAGCGCCGAGATTTGAACTCGGGACCCCCAGTCCCCCAGACTGGTGCGCTAACCGGGCTGCGCTACGCTCCGAATATCGGGCCGCACTATAGTCAGCGCCCTCAAGTGCCGCAACACGCGCCGCCATCGCGCGGCCGTTCGGCAAATGGCGCCTCGCCGTGAAGCGGCTTTTCAGGGCGACAAAGAATTCGCTCCGCGCGCTCGTTTACGGCATCAGAACGGAACCGGCGATTCGCGAGGAGGCGGTGGCTTTCGCCGTTGCGCTGCCGATCGGGCTTTTCCTCGCGCCCACCATCGTCTGGTATGTGGCAATGATCGGCGTGTTGCTCGTGCTGCTCGCCGTCGAGTTCCTGAATACGGCAATCGAAAAGCTGTCCGATCACGTGACTCCCGACCGTCACCCGGAAATCGGCATGATCAAGGACTTCGGCTCCGCTGCCGTATTCTGCGCGCTGGCGTTGAGTGGCCTGGTATGGCTTGCGGCAATAGCAGCGCGTTGCGGATTAATCTGAGACTAAGTCGAGGCGCAACGTCTGCGCCAAGCGGTGCCGTTATATTTCCTTTACGAATATATCATTGACCTAGCCAATCGATGCACGCCGATATAATTCGTGTAATTTTTATTTTCTCTTTATCAGCGGGAGCGCCCTATTTATGCGCGCGCCTCTATTCTTTTTCACCTTACGCGAACTAGGTTGCGGCTCCGAGCGGGAAGCATGTCGTATCCGCCATGGATGCGGCCGCCGCATAACCTCGGTTGGAGGAAAAACCATGAAATACCGCATCGCCATCCGAATTGCCGCACTGGCTTTCGGCGCAGCCGTCGCCGCATCTCCCGCGCTTGCGCAGCAGTTCGGCAGAAGTCCCAATGACGGAGGACCAATCTCCGAGCCACAGTCGAAATCGCAGCCGCTGTATAATTCAGTAACGCCGCAAACATCGGCCGCGCCGCAATACGGCAGAGCTGCTAACGATGGCGGCCCGGTCAATGAGCCGAGTGCCGCGCAAATCGCGGCCGCGAAGGCGCAAAGCAATAGCGCGCAACAGTCGACGCCAGCCCACTACGGCAGGGCGCTCAACGACGGCGGCATGTAAGTCTGGACAGGATAGGACTGTCGCTCGATCGACGGTCAACGCGCCGCGGCTGATGCCGCGGCGCGTTTCCATTTCTGCGACCCCTGCGGCAACGCTGCGCGAATCGGGCCACGATAGGCGGCTATTGCCAGATAAAGTGCGCCGGCTGTGTAGACGGCGGTATAGGCAGCGAGAAATCCGACGATATCGAATTTGGCGGCGATGGAAATCGCTGTCGCGACGATCATAGCTGCGGCGACGGTGGCGCCGATGCGGGAGATTTCGCGGAAAAAGCCCGCGTGAAGCAGTAGGGACTGCGCCACCATTTGGATAAGGTTTGCCAGCACCATTGCGACAAGTATCGGTGTCACCGCTGGCGGCACCGTTGCCGCCGATCCGAGCAGGAAAGCGAAGAGCTGTTTGGACGCGAAGATCAACAGCAGACAGACGAACGCAGCGGGCAGGCAGCATAGCGCAGCCGCGACCAAGGTGGTGCGCACCAGCCGAGACGCGTCGCGCGCCGCTATCGCGCGAGTTTGTCCCGGAATAGCAAGGTCGCAAGCCGCGGTGTAGATGACGCTTGCTCCGCGAAAGATGCGAAAAGTCGCTTCGAGAATGATTGTCGGCGCGCCGAGCCCGAATGCCCACGGCACGACATAGTAAGGAAACGTGTAGGTAAAGATGTCACTCAACGCGAACGTTCCGCTGCGCGCGATCGCTTTCGAATGCTCTCGGAAGAACGCAACGAGTTCGATCGCGAAGCCGCCCAGCCGGGGGGCCATCGCGCCGCGTTTGAGCAGTCTGGCTACTGCCGATCCGATGACCAGCGCCCACACGGCGTTCGAGCCGATCAAAAAGACGGTGAAAGGCAGGCCGATCAGCATGGCGAGTATCGTCGCCATATTGCCGACGCGGCGCATGAGTTCGAGTTTTTCGTAGAACACGTATTCGTCGACCGCGATGCTGATGCTGCGCAGGCAAATCCAGGTCAGATTGAGGGTGATGTATAAAAAGAACAGAGCCGAAATCGGTCGCTTCGAGAATGGTAACCGTCGGCCGGATGCACACGACGCCGAAACAAACCAGTGCCCCACAGGCGGCGAGCAAAACGTAGAAAACAATAACCGCGGTCGCTTGCGTGGCGACGCGCACATCCGTCCTTTCGGCGATGTGCGTGCTGCGCAATTGCACGAACAGGATCTTCGCCAGCCCGAGATCGCATAGCCACAGCGAATAGCCGATAGCACCGACGAGGATGAACAGTGAAAATCGGTCGGGAGAAAGTACGCGCGCAAACACCAGCGTCTGTACAAGTCCCATGGCGAATGCGCCGCCGGCTGTCGTGACGCGAAGCAGAAGGAATGGAATCGAGATGAGCCGCGCGGGCGCATGCGCGGCCGGCGCCGTGTCGGCCGGCTGCGGTGTTATGTTTCCGTGCATGGTCCAAACACCGGCTTCGACGGATCAGCGGAAAAGGTCCACTCCCTGCCGGCGCGATCGTAAAGGCTCGGCACTAACCAAATCGTAATTGACCGGCACAAATTGGAGGCGACGGCCTCCGGCCGTGGTGCGGAAGCAGTCAGGCTGGCACGAGGCTGGGGTCGATAATCCTCCGGGCTTGCCGCCTGCGGTGATTGATCGACGCCGTGCCGAGGCCCCAGATCAGCCCGAGCATGAGGAAAAAATGCCGCCAATGATCGGTATCCACGATCATGCCTTCGACGGCCTCGCCAACGAACACCGCATAAGCGGTGATGAGATAGTATTGCCATGGGGCAGCTATCGGCACCGTGAGCAGGCCGAGCATCAGCGTAACCGCTACCAGCGTCAGATACGCGGCGCCGCCGAGCCAGCCGTACACCAGGAAACCCTGCATGTAGACGTTGTGCTGTTGCATGCCGAAGATGCGATCGAATTCGAACGGTCCCAGTCCGTCCGGGTTCTCGAGTATGGTGCCCAGCGCCTGTTGCTGCAGCCAAAAGCGGCCGCCGGGCCCGACGTCGTAGGGCTGGATTGCCTTGGCGCGTTCCACGAACATGTCGTGGACGGAGCCGATCGACATCAGCGCTGCAATCAGCACGACCGCGAGAATTGCCGTCAGCAGGCTGATGACGATAATGCGCGCGCGCATGCGCTGGATCAGGCGTGACCATAAAGACTGTCAAAATGCCGACCGTCGCCGAGATAGCGAAATGAGCCCAGGCGCCGCGTGAAAAGCTCAACAACAGGCCGCCGGTCAAAACCATCAACAGCATAATATCGGTCAGCTTCATGCCTCGCGTCAAAATCTTGATCGTGAGCCATACGATCGGAAAGACCAGGAACGGAGCGTAGACGTTCGGATCCTTGAAAGTGGCACTGACGCGGTCGTTGTCGAGGAATATCTCGGAGTGCGGCAGCAGATGGAAGAAACCGATATAGCCAGCCGCCGTCGCAATAAGCGCCGCGAGAATGTATCCGCGCCGCAGGACAGCTAATCGGCGCAAATCTCCGCCGGAAAACAGACAGGCAAACATCACGGCGGCGATGCCCAGATAGACCGATGTTCCGGCATATTGCACGTCTTTGGCGTTATCGCCGACCTGGATCAGCGATAAAAATCCGCCAATCAGCCACGCTGCGATAAGAAACAATAGCGGAACGAGCTTGCGATCGAATCCGACGCCGGCGGCGACACACGCGACCAAAAGCGCCATCATCAATCCGTCGTGCGGCGAAGGTTCGATGAAGGCGATCGAGCTGGTCAGCACGGTGACGAAAAGGACAATATTGAGGAGACGCTGTGTCAGGACCGAATTATGGCTGCTGCCTTGGCCAGGCGAAATCGCCAGTGCAGGATTGAGAGTATTCATCAGTAGGCGTTTTCCATACTGAGTACTGCGAGCGGTGTTCGCAGCAAGATAGAAAGATCAAGCAGGAGCGACCAATTCTCTATGTAATAGAGGTCATGCTCGACGCGGTGCTGTATCTTCTCCTTGCTGTCGGTTTCGCCGCGCCAGCCGTGAATCTGGGCCCAGCCGGTGATGCCCGGCTTCACCCGGTGTCGCGCGAAATAACCATCCACCGCCTCGTCGTACGGGTACTCGGCGGCCTTGGCATTGACTGCGTGCGGACGCGGTCCGACCAGGGACAGATCGCCGATGAAGACGACATTAAAGAGTTGCGGCAGCTCATCGAGGCTTGTCTTGCGAATGAAACGTCCGACTCGGGTCACGCGCGGGTCGTTCCTGCTGACTTGCTTGGCCGCATTGGCGTCAGTGAACTCCGCGTAGATAGAGCGAAACTTGTAGACTTCGATGAGCTCGTTGTTGAAGCCATAACGCCGCTGCTTGAAAAACACCGGGCCCTTGCTTTCGAGCTTGATGGCGAGCGCAACCAGTAGCATCACCGGCGCAAGACAGATCAGCGCCAGCGTTCCGAAAATTTTGTCGAATAACCATTTCATCACGATGTCCCAGTCCGCAATCGGGCGATCGAACACATCGATCACGGGAACATTGCCGATGTAGGAATAGGAGCGCGGCCGGAATCGCAGCTTGTTGGTGTGAGCCGACAGACGGATGTCGACGGGCAGCACCCATAGCTTCTTGAGCATGTGAAGGATGCGCCCCTCGGCCGAGATCGGCAGTGAAAAGATCACGAGATCGACGCGGGTCTTGCGCGCGAACTCCACGATGTCGTCGATAGCGCCGAGATTGGGGACGCCGTTGCACAATGGCAGGCTGCGGCCATCGTTGCGATCGTCGAACACGCCAATGACGTTCACGTCGGAATCGCGCTGCGCGGCGAGCGATTGCAGTAACGCTTCGCCGCTCTTGTCGGCGCCGACGACAATGGTGCGCCGATCAAGGCGCCCTTGCCGGGTCCAACGCCGCACCAGCAGGAATAACCCGCGGCGGAAGCCGATCAGCGCGAACAGCCCGAACACGTAAAAGCCGCCGAGCCAAGCCCGCGAAAACTGGTCGCCAGCCTTGGCGAAGAACGATACCCCGATGGCGATCAAAAACACTACCGACCATGCCGATGCGAGCCGCATATATTGCTTCTCGTGTCCGCGAAATGCCTGGACCTGGTAGATATCGGCGACTTGAAACGCGATGATCGAAAAGATCGCGATGCCGGTAATTTCCGCAATGTAGTGCATGGCGAAGCCGTTAGCCGGCACTACGTACCAGAAGTACAGAGCGAGACCGACCAGCGCGACCAGCAGAGCTTCGATCAAACGCACGGTTCCGGCGAGCACGATCGGCGAATAAGCCGGCTTGAAGTCCTGCGCGGCGACGAGCAGCGCCGTGGGCGAAAGCGGGCGCGCCGCCGAGGATTTCGCGGCCGGCATTGCCTTGACTGCGGCCGATGCCGCGCCAGCTGCATCAAAGATCGTGCCGTGTTCGGAACTGGTCATTGTTAACACATGCTTTCCGGTACGGAATCGGACGCGCCCTAATCCGCTACGGAAGTCGGAGCCGCAACATAGTGAACAATCTTCAAAAATTGGTTATGTGAATTGAGCAAGTTTTCGCAGTAACAGCGCTTCGCGATAGGCTGCGAGCCCGCCATTCACCATGGAATCGACGGAGAACTCGGTTCGCACCCGCGCTCTGATCTGCTGCGCTATGGCATCGGCCTGGCCCGGATTGACGAGGGCGTCCCGGATCGCCGCGACAAGCGCCGCAACGTCATCGGAAGGAATCAGGTGCTCGGAATACGGCCCAAATATCTCCGGCACGCCGCCGACGTCGGTGGCGATGATCGGCACGCCGGCAGCCGCAGCTTCCAGCACCACATAGGGCAGCGATTCCGCGCGCGAAGGAATGACCAGCATACGTCCCATCGCAAAGGCGACCCGCGCCGGCTGGTAGCCGACAAAGCGCACCTCATCGACAAGCCCGCATTGGCGAGCCTGCGCCTTGAGTTTTTCGTCATCCGGTCCTTCGCCGACGATTGTCGCGGTGACCGGCCAACCTGACTGTTTGAGGATTGCCAGGGCCTCGATCAGGATGTCGATTGCTTTCACGGGCCGCAACTCGCCGATGCAAACGAGATCGGTTGCATCGGGCATGACGGTGACGGGATCAAACTCGGCTTGACTGACGCCGTTACGCACGATCCGCACCAAAGCGCGGGGCCGGCCAATTTTGGCGCGGAACAGGTCGGCCACATAGCTGCTTTCGAACAGGAAAAGATCGGTGCGAAAATTCAACATCCGTTCCAGCGAGCGATAAAACCCACCGCTGACCGTGCCTGGGCAGTAGACCAGCGAACCGCCGTGGGGCGTGTAGGCACGGATGGCGCGACCGACATTCGGCACCAGGCGGGTGAGCCCGGCGCCTTTGGCGCCGTGCCCATGCAGGACGTCAGGACCGAGCATTTCGATTCGCCGCATGACGCAGCGCAATGCCGGAATATCACGCGGGCTGAGTTCTCGCGGGATGGCAACTCGCTCGTAGCCGAGCGCCAAAAGCGGGGTGAGTTCCTGCAATACGTCTTCGGCGCGCGGGCCGCCGGTCGTGCTGTCGATGATGAGCCCGACGCGATGACCACGCGCCGCCTGACCTCGCACCAGATCGATGACGTGGCGAAAAAGGCCGCCGAGCGGCGCACGCAAAATGTGCAGAATCTTGAGACTCGCCGGATCGGAGACCGGCACTTGCGACTGCGCGGTGCCCGAAGTCTTGGCCAGATCAAGCGCCGAGCGGGCGGAGCGCAAAGCAGCCATGAAGGAATTTCCTAAAGCTCGCGGCAGGTCGTTAATCCGATTGAGACCTGAGGCGGTTAATAAAGCCTCACGGTCGGAAATGGCATTGCATCCGAAGGCTGCTTTAACCGGATATCAACCTTAATAGTTTGTGATTGCAGCGCGTGTTGATGTTTGTCGGTGCAGTTGCGAGGAGTAGTGAGATGAGTTTTGCGTCGCAGGCGACGCGCGGCAGCGGTCAATTCACCGATTCCGAATTGGACCTTTCGGCGCTCGGCTCTTCCCTCTGGCGGAAGAAGTGGCGAATTCTGCGTCCGGCGCTTCTGGTCGGATTGGTCGCGCTCATCACCGTCCAGGTCATCACGCCCAGATATCAATCGGAATCGCGCGTCATTGTCGAGGGACGCGACAACATCTATTTGCGTCCCGATGCCGACAAGGACACGTTAGATCGTACCGTCGACCAAGAGGCGGTGACGAGCCAGGCTCAGCTCATTCTGTCGCGCGACCTCGCCAATCAGGTGATCGAAAAACTCAAGCTAAACCAGCGCCCGGAATTCGACTCGGCGCTCGGCGGGATCTCGCCGATCAAGACAGTGCTTGGGCTGCTCGGCATCGTCAGGAATCCGATGAGCATGACGCCGGAAGAGCGCGTGCTCGAAGCCTATTACGACCGGTTGACGGTATTTCCGGTGGACAAATCGCGCGTCATCGTCATCGATTTTCTGTCGGAGGATCCGGAGCTGGCAGCGCAAGTGGCGAATGCCATAGCCGACGGCTATTTGCAATTGCTGCAGAAGGTCAAGCAAGACCAGGCGCAGACCGGCAGCCAAGTACTGGCCGGCCAGATTGACACCTTGCGCAAGAAGGTTGTCGCTGCCGAAGCAAAAGTCGAGGCCTACCGCGCCAAATCGGGCCTTCTGGTTGGCAACAACAACACCACACTCTCGGCGCAGCAGCTCGGCGATATGACGGCGCAGGTTTCCGCCGCGCGCGCGCAAGAAGCGGATTCAGAAGCGAAATCCAAGCTGATCCGTGACATGCTGAAATCCGGCCAGCCGATCGAATCCTCGGACATCGTCAATTCGGAGCTGATCCGAAGGTTATCGGAACAGCGCGTGACACTTCGCGCGCAACTCGCGGAGCAATCGTCTACGCTGCTCGACAATCACCCGCGCATCAAGGAGCTGAAGGCGCAGATCGCCGACCTCGATCGCCAGATCACCGAGGGCGCGGCGACGATCGCGCGCTCGCTGGATAATGACGCCAAGATCGCCGGTGCCCGCGTCGATTCGCTGACGACGAGCCTCGATCAGCTCAAAAGCCAGGCTGCGGTGACAAACGAAGACGACGTACAATTGCGCGAACTCGAGCGCGACGCCAAGTCGCAGCGCGATGTGCTCGAATCCTATCTCGCCAAATACCGCGAAGCTACGGCGCGAGATACCATCAATGCCTCGCCGGCCGATTCCCGGGTAATTTCGCGCGCGGCAGTCTCGAATGTGCCGGCGTATCCGAAAAAACTCCCCGCGGTGTTGATCGCCGTCCTAACGACGATGATCATTGCCTCGGGTTTTGTGCTGACCAAGGAGCTTATGGCGGCGCCAGGCGGTCCGACGCTGATGCCGGCGCGGCCGTTGCCGCCCGTGGCAGATAAAGCAGTAACGTCCAAAGTTGCCGCCGCCTTGAACGCGTTCCGCAAAAAGGCGCCGCAGCCCGCGGCTTATCCGGTCACCGTGATCGATAATGTCGCGGGCGACTTGCGCCGCAACGGCGTGGCCGGAAGCCCGATCGCGATATTCGGCGCCGCCGCTCAAGGCATGGATTCGAGCTGGACAGCGCTCAAAATCGCACGCTCGCTTGCACTCGGCGGTCGCGTGATTCTTGTCGGGGTCGGTTCGGCGGATGCCGCAATCCGGGCCGCGTCCGCTGACCCATCGGCCGGCGGGCTCGCCGACCTTGCTACCGGCGCGGCCTCATTCCGCGACATCATCACCAAGGACAGGCAGACAGATCTGCATCTTATCTCGTCGGGCCGCACACCGACCGACCGCGGCGCCATTTTAGCGGCACCAGGGATCGCGACGAGCTTCCAGGCGCTGTCGCAAAGTTATGAGTTCGTCATCGTCGCTGCCGGCTCCATCGTCGGGCACGAGCTTGAGGTCATCGGCACTATTGCGCCAGACGCGATCATCGTTGCCGGTACAATGACAAGTGCCGGTATCACCACGGCGCGCGAGCGCCTGCTTGATGCGGGCTTCCAGGACGTGACGGTCGTTGTGGAAGCTGCCGCCGCCGATGCGGGACCGACTGCCGTTGCCGCCTGAGCGCGGGGCGGTTTGGTATTGATCCTGCCATAATGGTGGCAAAGGATTGTCAACGAAACGGGCGAACAGCGCCCCGTTCGACCAGGAATAATCCGTGGCCAGTCTGAGACAGACGATTATCCGCGGCGGATTGGAGTTGCTTTATTTCAGCGGCGCGCATCTGGCGCTGAAGCCTTTCGTCGCCGGTGTTGGTGCGATTTTGACGCTGCACCATGTGCGGCCGCCGCGCTTCGACCGTTTCCAGCCGAACCGGCTCCTCGAGATCACGCCGCGCTTTCTCACACGAGTGGTGAGATATCTGCGCCGCTCGCGCCTCGATCTGGTCAGCCTCGACGAGATGCACCGTCGGCTGATCGAGTGCGATTTTTCGCGGCGTTTCGTCTGCCTGACCTTCGATGACGGTTACCGCGACATGTTGCAATGGGCATATCCCATCCTCAAAGAAGCCGAGGTGCCGTTCGCCGTCTATGTGCCGACGAGTTTTCCGGATCGGATCGGCGAGCTGTGGTGGCTGGCGCTCGAAGCGGTGATCGCGCGCAACGATCACATTGGCCTGCAAATCGACGGCCGCAATCGCACCTTCGATTGCGCCACGGTCGCCGCCAAACGCTCCCTCTACGACGAGCTTTATTGGTGGTTGCGGGCGCGCACGACGGAAGCCGAGCTGCGCAGCGTCGTCCATAATCTTGCCGCCTGTTATCACGTCGACATCACGGCGTTCTGCAATGAGCTCTGCATGGGGTGGCCTGAACTCGCCCAACTCGCGGCCGATCCGCTGGTCACCATCGGCGCGCATACGGTGAACCATCCGATGCTCGCAAAGCTGCCGCAGACGGCGGTGCGCTCGGAGATGGATTTGAGCCGCTCGATCATCGAAGCCGGCCTCGGCGTTCGGCCCGAGCATCTGTCGTACCCGATCGGCGACCGCTCTTCGGCGGGGCCGCGCGAATTCGAGATCGCGGCGGAACTCGGCTTCAAGACCGCGGTCACGACCAGGCCGGGCGTGCTGTTTGCCAAGCATGGCCGGTACTTGACCGCGTTGCCGCGGATTTCGCTCAACGGCGAATATCAGCGCTTGCGCTATGTGCGCGTTTTGCTGTCGGGGTCGGCGACCGCGGTGTGGAGCGGCTTCCGCCGTCTCGACGCGGCTTAAGCACGATCCGGAAAAGCGGGAAGCGGTTTTCCAAACAGATCATGCTTCATTGAAATTTATTAGGCCGCGACATCCACGACACAATCGGCATTGCCGGCAATACCCAGCCAATTCCGGCAATGACGTAATACACAATCGACGCGAACATATTGTCGAAGATGAACGGCGATTGCGCCAACGCCATTGCCACTAGTGCCCACACGATGACGAGTATCAGCAAGAGAACGGCGCCGATGAATTTGCGCAGGCGGGCAGGCATGGAACTTTCGCGTCGGTTGCGAGGGCAGGGGCAGCACTATATGGTCCGCGCCGCCAAGACAACTTAGCCGACACGACTTGGCCAATACGACTTGGCAATGACAAACGATAGGTCATGCTGGCGCGAACCCCGAGCGATGTTCATTCCGGCGTGATACGGCTGTGGCTTTATGCCGTCGCCGCCTTGGTGCTCGCCATGGTTTTGGTTGGCGGTGCAACGCGGCTGACGGAATCGGGCCTGTCGATCACCGAGTGGCAGCCGGTCATGGGCGTATTGCCGCCGCTCGGCGAAGCGCAGTGGCAGGGCGCATTCGAAAAGTATCAGGCCATCCCGCAATATCACGCGCTCAATCAAGGCATGAGCCTTGACGCGTTCAAGACGATCTATTGGTGGGAATGGACGCACCGGTTCATCGGCCGCCTGATCGGCGTAGTTTTTCTGCTGCCGTTCGTGTGGTTCCTCTGGCGCGGCTGGGTTGGACCGGGACTGCGCGGCCGATTGTGGTTCATTTTCGGCCTCGGTGCTTTGCAGGGCGCGGTCGGTTGGTGGATGGTCGCTTCGGGTCTCGCCGATCGCATTGAGGTTTCGCAATATCGGCTCGCCACTCATCTGGTGCTCGCTTGCGCAATATATGTCGCGATCATCTGGACGGCACAGCGATTGGGCGAGCGGCCGGCAATGCCGGTGCCACCACGCCTGCGCGTTAGCGCGTTCACCTTAGTGCTTCTGGTGCTGGCGCAAATCTATCTTGGCGCATTGGTGGCCGGGCTTCGCGCCGGCTACGTCTACAACACCTGGCCGCTGATCGACGGCGCGTTGCTGCCCGAGCGCGCGCGGCTCTTCCTCGACACCCCGCTGTGGCGGAATTTTTTCGAGAACACACTCACCGTGCAGTTTGACCATCGGATGCTTGCCTATACGATTTTCGCCTGCGCGCTGTTGCACGCCTATGACGTGTCGCGAACCGTGAAGCGAGGCTGGGTCGTCTCGAGCGCTGCCGTGCTCGCTGCCGCGGTTACGCTGCAAGCCGGGCTCGGTATCTTGACCCTGCTGGAACGCGTGCCGATCACGCTCGCGCTGATGCACCAAGCCATGGCGATGCTGGTGCTGACGGTCGCGACAACGCATGCCGCGTTGGTCGCCGAGCGTGCGCCGCGCACCTTCACCGCGCCGCGGCGCGGTTGAACGCCGCTGTCAATCTGCGAGCGCCTGCTCCAGATCGCCGATAATGTCGGCCTGGTCCTCGATGCCGATCGAGAGCCGCACCACATCGGGACCGGCGCCCGCTTGCACCTTTTGCGCGTCGCTGAGCTGCCGGTGGGTGGTCGAAGCGGGATGGATGATCAGCGACCGCGTGTCGCCGATATTGGCGAGATGTGAGAACAGCTTCACATTCGAGACCAGCTTGACGCCGGCGTCGTATCCGCCCTTGAGCCCGAAGGTAAACACCGCACCGGCGCCGCTCGGGCAATATTTGGCGGCGAGGTTGTGATAGCGATCGCCGGGCAGTCCCGGATAGCTCACCCACGCGACCTTCGGATTATCGCCGATCCATTGCGAGACTGCTTTAGCGTTGTCGCAATGCTTCTGCATGCGCAGCGGCAGCGTCTCGATGCCGGTGAGGATCAGGAACGAGTTAAATGGTGAGATCGCAGCGCCGATATCGCGCAACGCCAGCACCCGGCAGGCGATGGCGAAGGCAAAGTTGCCGAACGTCTCGTGCAGCACGATACCATGATATTCCGGCCGCGGCTCGCACAGCATAGGGTAGCGCCGCTCGCGCGACCAGTTGAACGTGCCGCCGTCGACGATCATGCCACCGATCGAATTGCCGTGGCCCCCGAGAAATTTGGTCAGCGAGTGCACGACGATATCGGCGCCATGTTCGAACGGCTTGCACAGATACGGTGTGGCGAGCGTGTTATCGACGATGTAGGGCACGCCGGCGCGCCGCGCAATTTGCGCCACCGCATCCATGTCGGTGATGACGCCGCCCGGATTGGCAATCAATTCGGTGAAAATGGCTTTGGTCTTCGGGCTGATGGCGCGCTCGAACGACGAGATGTCGTCGGGATCCGCCCATACCACGTTCCAGCCGAAATTCTTGAATGCGTGATTGAACTGATTGATCGAGCCGCCGTAGAGCTTCTTAGACGCGACGAATTCGTCGCCGGGTTGCATCAGGCAGTGGAACACCAGGACCTGCGCGGCATGGCCGGACGCCACGGCTAGACCCGCGGTGCCGCCTTCAAGCGCGGCGACGCGCTCCTCGAGCACCGCGGTGGTCGGATTGCCGATCCGCGTGTAGATATTGCCGAAGGTTTGCAGCCCGAACAGCGAGGCCGCATGATCCACGCTTTCGAAAACGTAGGACGTGGTTTGATAAATCGGCGTCGCGCGCGCGCCGGTGGTGGGATCGGGTTGCGCGCCGGCGTGGACGGCGAGCGTGGCAAAACCGGGTATGCGTTCGGTCATCGTCCCATCCTCGAAGTTGAAAGGTAATGCTCCGGTTTATAGGACCGGCCGAAGCCGTCAAGGCGCGGCAAGCCGTCCGCGCCAAAACGCAACCGCCGCGCTGGCGGCCGTGGCCGCGGTAGTAATATCTTCTCTCGATCGCACCTGGCGTATCGAGACTATTTGAAATGCTTCAATGCCGCGCGACAGGCGGGCGAGATGCGGCGGCGATTGGTCATCAGGCAGTGAGCGACGCGCTCGCGGTCCGGAATGAATTGCCCGCAAACGGTCTGCGCATCCATCATACAAGCGTTCTGATCCTGCTGCGGATCGGCCGTCGCCGCGACCGGCGCGAACGTGAGGAAAAACAGTCCAAGCACTAGCGAAATACGCTTATTCATTGTCGGCCCTCCAGATGTTTTCATTGCCCGCTTTCCTCGCGTTGAACGCGATCGGCGGCTTGGGTCGCTCCGCCCTGAGCACTGGTGCGATTGAGCGTCATGCGCTGGATGCCGCCCATGGTCGCTTTTCTCGACGAAATGGTACGCGTATTGACGCCCATCCAGGCGATCTCAGACGACAATCTGCCGTATTCGATTTTCGGACAGCGATTCATTGCGACCTTCAGGCCATTGGCTTCCGCAAGGGCGGCCGCCTCGTCGTTACGCACGCCAAGCTGCATCCAGATCACGGGCGGCCGTGGTTGGAGCGCGAGCGCCTCCTGCACGATACCCAGCGCATATTGTGAACCGCGGAAAATATCGACCATATCCACCGGCACCGGAATGTCGGAAAGCTTGGCGTAGATGTGCTGGCCGAGCATGTCCTTGCCGGCGTGGCCAGGATTGACCGGAATCATCCTATAGCCGCGCTCGAGCAGATACTTGAACGCAAAGTAGCTCGGCCGGTTTTCCTTTTCCGAGGCGCCGACCATGGCAATCGTCTTCACGGTATTGAGAATGCCGCGAATGAAGCTGTCGTCGTAGCTGTCGTGGTTCATCGCGCGCGCTTCAGCGGCCTTCCCATTTTGGGTCGCGTTTTTCGATGAAAGCCGAGATGCCTTCCTCGGCGTCGCGCGCGAGCATGTTCTCCACCATCACTTCCGAAGTGTAGCGGTACGCCTCGGCGAGTGGCATTTCGATCTGGCGATAAAATGCTTCCTTGCCGATCTTTACCGTCAGCGCCGACTTCGCCGTGATCTTCTTGGCGAGCTTGACTGCTTCGTCACGCTCGGTGCCCGGCGCGACGACGTGATTGACAAGTCCGATGCGGGCCGCGTCCTCGGCCGAAATCATTTCGCCCGTGAGCAGCATTTCCATCGCCGATTTTCGCATGACATTGCGCGACAGCGCCACCATGGGCGTCGAGCAGAACAGGCCGATATTGACGCCAGGCGTCGCGAATTTTGCGGCTTGCGAGGCGACGGCAAGGTCGCAGCTTGCCACCAGTTGGCACCCCGCTGCGGTCGCAGTTGCTTGCACCGCGGCGATGACCGGCTGAGGCAGCGCTACGATCTGCTGCATTACGCCGCTGCACATTGTCATGATGTGCTTGAAATAAGCGCGCCCGCGGTCTTCGTCATGGCGGCGCGCATTGAGTTCCTTGAGATCGTGGCCGGCGGAAAATGCCGGGCCGTTCGCCGTCAGCACGACCACTCGCGCCGTGCGCTCGTGCGCGATCGCGGTAAACGCATCGCCAAGTGCCTCGAGCATAGCCTCCGACAAACTGTTTCGCGCCGCCGGCCGGTTGAGCGTGAGAACGGCGACACCGGCAATATCCTCGCGTAAAAGTATCAGCGACGACGAGGAAGCGGCGGCTGCTGCGGATTGGGCATTCATCGGTTGATCTGCGGTTGTTGGGTTGGTTTTATTGTACCCGATTTACGATGCAAGGGATGCGAAAAGGGCGAACATGGCCGAGATGGCGGCGCCGAAACTGACGCGTAAGGAGCTGGTCGACCTGCTGGGCGCCGAATTCCCGGAAATGTTCAACGACAAGAGCGGCTACGCCATTGAAAAAGTGTGGCATGGCGGCTGTGTCGTACGCAGGCATTTTTCCACCGGTTCATTGCGGCCCGGCGGCACCTTGTCGGGCGCTACCATGATGGCGCTAGCCGATTTCGCCGTGTACGTCGCAGTCCTCGCCTCGATCGGCTGGGTGCCGCTCGCCGTCACCACCAATTTGACCATCAATTTTCTCAAAAAACCGGCGGCGCGTGATCTTGTCGCCACGACCCAATTGATCAAGCTCGGCAAGCGGCTTGCGGTCGGCGAGGTCGGCATTCGGTCCGACGGCGACGACGAATTGGTGGCGCATGTGACGTCCACGTATTCGATCCCACCTCAGATTGCATGATGGTAATAAAATACCTCCAATACAAGTATCTGAGAACGCTTCGGATTAGGAGAGGGGCTTGACCGTGAACCGAGCACCCGGCTAGAAGCCGGCACACGCCGTCGTTTCGGCGACCCCTCCCAGATGGAAGCGGACATGAAAACGTATTCGGCAAAGCCCGCCGAAGTCGACAAGAAGTGGGTGATGATCGATGCCGACGGTCTCGTCGTCGGCCGTCTCGCTTCGCTTGTCGCCATGCGGCTGCGCGGTAAGCATAAGCCGACCTACACGCCTCACGTCGATTGCGGCGACAACGTCATCGTCATCAACGCCGCCAAGGCGGTGCTGACCGGCCGCAAGGTCGAGCAGAAGATCTACTACAAGCATACCGGCTATATCGGCGGCATCAAAGAGCGGACGGCAAAATCGATTCTCGCCGGACGTTTTCCCGAGCGCATCGTCGAGAAGGCGATCGAACGCATGTTGCCGCGCGGCCCGCTCGGCCGGCAGCAACTCAGCAATCTTCGGGTATATCCGAGCGCCGAGCATCCGCACGAAGCGCAGCAGCCGGAAACGATCGACATCGCGGCCATGAACCGCAAGAACAAGAGGAGCGCGTAATGGCCGAGACGATGCAGTCGCTCGACGAATTGTCGACGTTGAAGCCCGCTGCGGCGCCGCAAACTCCAACCTATGTGCAGAAGCTCGACAAGCAGGGCCGCGCCTATGCCACCGGCAAGCGCAAGGACGCCGTCGCGCGCGTTTGGATCAAGCTCGGCGCTGGCAAGATCGTCATCAATACCCGGACGGTTGAAACCTATTTCGCCCGGCCGGTGCTGCGCATGCTGATCCAGCAGCCGCTGGTCGCGGCCAATCGCCAGGGTCAATACGACGTGGTGTGCACGGTGTCGGGCGGCGGCCTTTCCGGGCAGGCCGGCGCTGTCCGCCACGGTCTGTCCAAGGCGCTCATCAAGCACGAGCCGGAACTGCGCTCGGTGCTCAAGCGCGGCGGCTTCGTCACCCGCGACTTACGCGTTGTCGAGCGCAAGAAGTACGGCAAGGCCAAGGCCCGCCGCAGCTTCCAGTTCTCCAAGCGGTAATCCGGCCAAGCCCCGCTCGTCCCCGCGAGAGCGGGGACCCAGTGCTAAAGACAGACTGGCTTCCCGCTTGCGCGGGAAGGAGCGGATGTCGCCGTTCTCAGAAAAACGCCAAGGTTCTAATTTCGATGCTCTCGCGCGGCCTTGCGTGTGGCGGCGTGGTCGGATCTTCGAACGCGGTATGCGCGGTCCAGCGCGCGCGGCCATCTTTCATCGAATTGAACACCTTGAAGACATAGGCTTCCTCACGCCGCATGCGCGGAAACCAGTACCATTCGTGCTTCGGATTGTACTTGATCGCGTAGGTCTGGCCGATACGGCCGGCAGCGCGCCGCTCCGAGACAATCATGTCGTCCGGCGATAGCGTCCGCGCGTCTGCCATCGCCAGCGGAAAAGTTTCGACCGGATGGCGGATCGGCCGCCATACCTGGATGACGGCAAAACGGCGCTGCAACAGGTCCGCCGCCTCGTCGGGTAGGATGTCGCGGACGCGCTGCGGTGCCGACCATTCCGTATAGTCGTTGTGCACGCGGCGCACGACCTCGCGGATTTGCTTCGAACTCGCGCAATTCGTCATCAGCGGTGCGCAGCGTGTGATCGAACACCACGACGCGCTTGGCGCCGCTCTCGGCTTTGATCAGCGCTTCCATCTCCGGATAATAGACACGCCTGATTTCCGCCTCGTCGTAAAAATCGGCGACTTTGGTGTCGTGGCGTACGAAGCGGAAGCCGTTCCGCTCCAGCGCAAAATCTTCAGCCGCCAGCCGGCCATTGTGGATTGTCACGCGATGCGGATCGGCGGTGCCGCCGGACCGCGTATCACTGCCGCCAGGACTGCCGACGATAGTGAAAATCTTGCTACCGTCGTCGACGATGTAATTTAGCGTCGCCTCGATGGTGTCGGGGGCAACGTCAAGTTCGGCTGTTTGCGCCATAGGGCACTCCTTAGCTTCTCCTGAATTTAAGCTGTGACGGGCCTGTCGTGAAGGTGTCGAGGGGCGGGGCAGGGATTGCGTCGGGAAAACGCTGGTTTCGCCTCAGGATCGAATAAATTGCAGAACAATCGTTTACCGGCGGGCAATCGTGCAGCGAAATCGTGCCGACCGTTAATGCGGTTCGAAACGCCCGCGGCCTAATCTGCGGCCGCTAGGGCCGGCAGCGGCAAGTTCCGGCGCGCGGCATCTGGCACAAATCCTAATATTGAACATCATCCTTTAGCGATTTTCATATTCGAATATTAGACCGATGCAATTTTCGGCGATTAATTCCGGTAAACCTTCGGCATGTACCAAACATTTGGCAAAGCCTGAATTGCAAACGCCCGCGCGCGCATCCGTAAAAGCTGTTACGCGCTTTTACTGATTGAGGGTAGGAGGCTTGAATGTTCGCGCGTCTTGCCGAGGCGTCGTTGTCGCTCGACATCGGAACGCTTTTCGTTATCGCCATCTGTGTCACCTCGCTGCTTGGGCTGTTTCTGTTGTTCGCTTGGGCGCAGGATCGCATCAGCGCGCTCGCCTGGTGGGGTGCTGCTTATCTGATAGGCGCGATATCCGGCGTGATATGGCGTCTCGGTGACGCCATCTCGCCGCCGCTGCCGGCAAGCGTTCCAGATGTCCTGCTGTTCATAGCGGTCGGCATGATCTGGAGCGCGGCGCGCCTGTTCCATGGCCGTCAGGTGCTGTGGGGCTCGATGTGCCTTGGCGCGGTAGTCTGGCTCGCCTCCAGCTCGGTTCCGGCGTTCGCGGGGTCGCCGGGTTCGCGGCTGGTACTCAGCTCCGTGATCGTCGCTACCTACACGTTCCTGATCGCCGCCGAGCTGTGGCGCGAGCGCCGAAAATCGGTGATCCGACAATGGCCGGCGATTTTGGTGCCAATGCTGCATGGCGTGATTTTCCTGTTTCCAGTGGCGCTTGCAGGATTATCGCAGCCTGGCGGCGGCGTTCTCAGTCTCGGCACCGGTTGGGTTGCAGTCTACGCGATAGAAGTCGTGCTTTACGTTGTCGGCGCAGCTTTCATCGTACTCGTCTTGGCGAAGGATCGCACCGTGCGGCAATACAAATTGGCGGCCGCAACCGATCCGTTGACGGAATTGCTCAATCGACGCGGCTTCTTTGAGGCTTGCGCCGAGATGATGAGTAGCCGCAGGCTGACCAAGCAGCCTGTCAGTGTCCTGGCGTTCGACCTCGATCACTTCAAGACGATCAATGACACGCATGGACACCATACCGGCGATGCAACGCTCCATCTGTTTGCATCGGTCGTGAAAAAGACCTTGCGCGCCAGCGACGTCATCGGCCGGCTGGGCGGCGAGGAATTCATCGCGCTGTTGCCAAGCACCCTGGCTGAGGCAGGGATCGCCGCCGAACGCGTGCGGCGGGCCTTCGAGTTGGCAAGCGTATTGCCGGGCGCTCACGCCACGGCAACGGTGAGCATCGGCGTCGCGTGCGGATCGCCGTCAGCAGAGATCGATACGCTGATCGCCCGCGCCGATGCCGCGCTCTATCGCGCCAAGAGCAGCGGCCGTAACCGCATCGAGGCCGCCGATGAAGCGGTCGCCGGAGCGCCGGCGGCCCGCGGCATTCGAGCCCAAGACTGCAATCGAGCCCAAGAGTCCAATCAAGAATTGCAGCGGGTATTTCCGGCTTCAGTTCCAAATCTGGCGGTGCCGCTGCTTGGATCGCTTCGGGCGGTGAGGCAGGACGCCTTGTGCAACCCCTGACGCCGGATCGCCGGTCCGGAAAGAAAAAAGGGCGCCGGTGACGGCGCCCTTAAGTTCGCATTGCGCAGGCAATGCTGGGAGGATGCGACGCTTACGCTTACGACGAGTAATACATTTCGAACTCGACCGGATGCGGGGTGTGCTCGAAGCGGATGACTTCGCTCATCTTCAGGTCGATATAGGAATCGATGAAGTCGTCGTCGAACACGCCGCCGGTGGTGAGGAAGCCGCGATCCTTGTTGAGCTCCTCCAGCGCCTGCCGGAGTGAGCCGCAGACGGTCGGGATTTTCTTCAGCTCCTTTGGCGGCAGATCGTAAAGGTCCTTGTCGATGGCTTCGCCCGGATGGAGCTTGTTCTTGATGCCGTCGAGCCCGGCCATCAACATCGCCGAGAATGCAAGATACGGATTGGCGAGCGGATCGGGGAAACGCACCTCGACACGCTTGGCCTTGGGGTTGGTCGTATAGGGAATGCGGCATGAAGCCGAGCGGTTGCGCGCCGAATAGGCGAGCAACACCGGCGCCTCGAAGCCCGGCACCAGCCGCTTATACGAGTTCGTCGTGGGGTTGGTGAACGCGTTGATCGCCTTGGCGTGCTTGATGATGCCGGCGATGTAGGACAGGCAGGTGTCCGACAGATCGGCGTACTTGTTGCCGGCAAACACCGGCTTGCCGCTCTTCCAGATTGACTGGTGGCAATGCATGCCCGAGCCGTTATCGCCATAGACCGGCTTCGGCATGAACGTTGCGGTCTTGCCGTAGACTTGCGCGACCTGCTGGATGCAGTACTTGTAGATGATTAGCCGATCGGCCATCACCGTGAGCGGCGAGAATTTTAGGCCGAGTTCGTGTTGCGCGGAAGCCACTTCGTGATGATGCTTCTCGACGACACAGCCCATGCGCGCCATGGCAGCAAGCATTTCCGAGCGCATGTCCTGCGCTGAATCTTGCGGCGGCACCGGGAAGTAGCCTTTTTTGGTGCCGACGCGATGGCCGAGATTGCCGCCTTCGTAGTCGGTGTCCGAATTGGAAGGCAGTTCGACCGAGTTGAGCTTAAAGCCGGTGTTGTAAGGGTCTACCTTGTACTTCACGTCGTCGAACACGAAGAACTCGGCTTCGGGTCCAAAGAATATCGTGTCGCCGACGCCCATCGACTTGACCATGGCCTCGGCCTTCTTGGCGATACCGCGCGGGTCGCGGTTGTAGGGTTCGCCAGTGGTCGGCTCGAGAATGTCGCAAATCAGCGACATCGTGGTTTCGGCAAAAAATGGATCTATGCAGGCAGTCGACGGATCCGGCATCAGGCACATGTCGGATTCATTGATCGCCTTCCAGCCCGCGATCGACGAGCCGTCGAACATCATTCCTTCGGCAAAGGTGTCCTCTTCGATCATGCTGACGTCAAAGGTCACATGTTGCCACTTGCCGCGCGGATCGGTGAAGCGGAAGTCGACGTATTTCACGTCGCTGTCCTTGATCGTTTTCATGACATTCTTTGGCGTCGTCATGGAGTGCATACCCTTTCGTGGTGCTAGTGCGTGGTAGTGCTAGTGGATGAATTGTCGCTATGGCCGCGGTCTACGGCGCGTCGCCGGAAGCAGCCTGACCAACAATTCAGATGGCGTCTACTCCGGATTCCCCGGTCCTGATCCTGATGGCCTCTTCGATCGTTGAGACGAAAATTTTTCCGTCGCCAATGCGGCCGGTTTGGGCGGCGCGGCGGATCGCCTCGATCGCCTTCTCGACCATATCGTCACCGAGCACGATCTCGATCTTCACCTTTGGGAGAAAATCGACCACATACTCAGCGCCGCGATAAAGTTCTGTGTGTCCCTTCTGGCGGCCGAAGCCCTTGGCCTCGGTGACAGTTATGCCTTGCAGTCCAACTTCCTGCAGCGCCTCCTTCACCTCGTCGAGTTTGAAAGGCTTGATGATCGCCTCGATCTTTTTCATCGCGTTTCGTCTCCCGACTCCAAGGCGTTCAGATTCGTCCTGGAACCGAGGCCTTGGTTAGCAGGTCCCGTGCCAAGGCGTTAGAGAGCTAAAAAACTGCAGTCGGATCAGGGGCCTGCGCGATGCTCCCGGTTGTGCTGCGAAACCCTTGGACGGGCCTTCGATGATAAAATGAGCAGATTGCCTATTATGTCGTCAATGCACCGCACCCACGGAACTGTGGAGGCCGCGAGGGATATTCGCACCTTGCCGCTTTGGCTATCTTCCTTGCGGTATGAATGAGCTTTTGACGACGGCTGAAATGGCCCAAGCCGACCGCCGTGCAATTTCCGGCGGTACCGCCGGGATCGATTTAATGGAACGGGCCGGCCGGGCGGTGGCCGAGACCCTCATGGCCGCCTATCCGACCGCCAACCGGGTCACTGTCGTCGCCGGACCGGGCAACAACGGCGGCGACGGTTTCGTTGCGGCACGGCTTTTGGCTGAGCAAGGTTGTCGGGTTACCGTACTGCTTGTTGGCGAGCCTTCGCGGCTCAAGGGCGATGCCGCGCTTGCGGCAAAAAAGTGGCCCGGTGGCATTACCGATGATCCCGGTTTTCTCGCTACTGCCGACGTCATAATCGACGCGTTATTCGGCGCCGGCCTTGATCGGCCAGTCGAGGGCGCAGCGCACGCGCTAATCGAGACCATCAATACGCTCTCTAAACCAGTTATCGCCGTGGACCTGCCGAGCGGCATCAATGGCACCTCCGGCGCGGTTATGGGCGTCGCCGTGAAGGCGGCGCAGACCGTGACATTCTTTCGCAAGAAACCCGGGCACTTACTGCTGCCTGGCCGGCTCCATTGCGGTGCGACGGCCGTTGCCGACATCGGCATTCCCGCCTCGGTGTTGGTAGTCATCGCGCCCAAGACTTTTGAGAACACGCCGGCGTTGTGGCGCCAGTATTTTCCGGCACCGGCAAGCGCTGGCCACAAATACGACCGAGGGCATGCCGTGGTGGTCTCGGGGCCATCGTGGTCGACCGGGGCCGCGCGGCTTGCCGCGCGCGGTGCGTTGCGGGCCGGGGCAGGGCTCGTGACGATTGCCAGTCCGCGCGAGGCGCTCCCGGTCAATGCAGCGGCAAGTCTCGCGGTCATGGTCCGGCCGGTCGATGGCGCTGCGGAACTGACCACATTTCTTGCCGACCGGCGGATCAATGCGCTCGCGATCGGCCCCGGCATTGGTGTCGGCGAGACAACCTGCAAACTTGTCCTTGCGAGCCTTTCGGGCGAGCGCGCCGTAGTCCTCGACGCCGACGCGATGACGAGTTTTTCGGGCAATCCCAAACAACTTGACGATGCGCTGCGGGCCCGGTCAGCGCAAAGCACTATTCTGACTCCGCACGAAGGAGAATTTTCACGTTATTTCGGAGCCTTAGACGGAAATACTAAAGTAGGATCAAAACTAGAACGCGCCCGTTTGGCGGCGCAGCTTTGCGGCGCGGTCATCGTGCTCAAGGGTGCCGACACCGTTATTGCCAGCCCCGACGGCCGCGCCGCCATCAATGCCAATGCACCGCCGTTCCTGGCCACCGCAGGGGCAGGAGACGTGCTGACGGGGATCGCCACTGGCCTCTTGGCGCAAGGCATGCCGGCCTTCGAGGCTGCCACCGCTTCGGTTTGGCTCCATGGTGAGGCCGCCACGGCATTCGGCCCGGGCCTTATCGCCGAGGATTTGCCCGAGCAATTGCCTGGGCTTTACCGGGGGCTATTTTGTTAGTGCCGCGTCGGCGCCACATGATATAAGCCGCGCCGTCGGGCGCCCTGCGTGTCGCGGGCGTGGCGGAATTGGTAGACGCGCGGGATTTAGGTTCCCGTGACGAAAGTCGTGGGGGTTCGAGCCCCTCCGCCCGCACCACCCGGGCGGATTTTCCCAAACCCGGCCTGGATCACGCTCGACGTCGAGCCATCCGCTTGGGCCGTGAGAGTAACGCCGATGCAAGTGACTGAAACTTCTGCCGACGGCCTCAAGCGCGAATATCGCGTTGTCGTTCCCGCAAGCGATCTCGCCGCGAAAGTGGATGAGAAAATCGACGATCTTAAAGGCCGGGTGCAGCTCCGCGGCTTTCGTCCGGGTAAGGTTCCGGTTGCGCACCTCAAGCGTCTGTATGGCAAGGCAGCCATGGCGGAAGTCATCGAAGCCGCCGTGCGGGAGGCCAACAGCAAAATCGTCACTGACAATGGCTACAAGCTCGCCACCGAGCCGAAAGTGGTGCCGGAGGAAGGCGCGGTCGAGGGCGTCATCGAGGGCACGGCGGATCTCGCCTACAAAGTCGAGATCGAGATCGTCCCGTCGATCGAACTGACCGATTTCAAGGCTATCAAATTGCAGCGGCTCACTGCCGACGTGACTGATGCCGAAGTGGATGAAGCGCTGGGAAAGATTGCCGAGCAGAACCGCCCGTTTATCGGCAAGGTCGAGGGCGCCGAGAAAGGCGACAAGGTCACGATTTCGTTCCAGGGCATGCTCGACGGCAAGCCGTTCGAGGGCGGCTCCGGCGAGGGCGTGCCGATCGTCATCGGCTCGGCGCAATTCATCCCGGGTTTTGAGGATAAAATTATCGGCATGAAGGCCGGCGAAAGCCGTACCTTCGACGTCAAATTTCCCGACGCCTATACGTCGCCCGCTCTGGCCGGCAAGGACGCGACATTCAACGTCACCGCAAGCGCAGTCGAGGTGCCTGGCGTAGTCACGCTAGATGACGACTTCGCCAAGACGCTTGGATTGGAATCGCTTGCCAAGCTGCGCGATGGCGTCAAGGATCGCCTGCAGCGCGAGCACGCCGCGGCTTCGCGGCAAAAGCTCAAGCGGGTGCTGCTCGATCAGCTTGACGAACGCCACAAATTCGAGCCGCCTCCGACCCTGGTCGAGCAGGAGTTCAACGGCGTCTGGAGCTCGATTGAGGGCGATCTCAAGGCGCAAAACCGCACCTTCGCCGACGAGGGCACGACCGAGGAAAGGGCGCGCGCTGAGTACCGCGCAATCGCCGAGCGGCGGGTGCGGCTCGGCCTCGTCATTGCGGAGATCGGCGAGAAGAACAATATCAAGGTCACCGACGAACAAATCACTGCGGCTGTGGTGGAGCGCGCTAGGCAGCTTCCGGGCCAGGAACAGCAGGTGTGGGAGTATTACCGTAACAATCCTAATGCGCTTGCGTCGATCCGGGCACCAATCTTCGAGGAGAAGGTCGTCGACTTCCTGCTCGAGCTTGCGGAGATCACCGACAAGCAGGTATCGCGGGAAGAGCTGTTCAAGGACGACGAGGAGTGACGCTACTCGCGCCTTGTCGGAAGGTTTTGCGCGCATATCTAGGATAGCTGAATTGCCGATGCGAGGCGGTTCGGATCGGAAATGCATCCGGGCTTCGACAAACCGAGCCCGACTCAGTCACATTGAGGAATTCGTCGGGCCCATTATGCGGAGCCCCTTTGGCAGGTGACCTAATGCGCGACCCGAAAGAAACTTACATGCAGTACCTCGTTCCCATGGTGGTTGAGCAGACCAACCGCGGGGAGCGGGCCTACGACATCTATTCGCGGCTTCTGAAGGAGCGGATTATCTTCATCACCGGCCCGATCGAGGATGGCATGGCCTCCCTCGTCGTCGCCCAACTCCTGTTCCTTGAGGCAGACAATCCGAAGAAAGAGGTCTCCATTTACATCAATTCGCCGGGCGGCATCGTCACCTCGGGCCTGGCGATCTACGACACGATGCAGTTCATCCGGCCGCAGGTTTCGACCCTTTGCACCGGGCAGGCAGCCTCCATGGGCTCGCTACTGCTCGCGGCGGGCGCCAAGGACATGCGCTTCGCGCTGCCGAACGCGCGCATCATGGTGCACCAGCCCTCGGGCGGGTTCCAGGGCCAAGCGACCGACATCATGCTCCACGCCCAGGAAATCCTGAACCTCAAGCGCCGGCTCAATGAAATTTATGTCCGCCATACCGGGCAGCCGCTCAAGAAGATCGAAGATGCCCTTGAACGCGATATGTTCCTGACGTCGGAGATGGCGAAGGACTTCGGCCTGATCGACAAGGTGATCGAGAAACGGCCGGAGGAACCGAGCCTGAAATCCGAACCAATCCTTAAAGGGGTGAGCTAGCAAATTGCTAGGCGCCATCAAATGGGCTGATTCGGCCGCCCTAAACGGTTCCTCGGGCACGTCAAACGGCATTCGTGGCAGTGTGATACGGAAAACACACTGGCCCAAACTCGCGTTATCGTTAATGGATTCTTGGTTGGCACGCCGCTAGCATGGCACCTTGTGCTGCGTCGTAGGGTGTAGTGACTGTTGCGTACCAGCCTGACGCAGAAAGGGTCCACGCTACGGTTTTTTAGCGCGGCGAGACTTAGGGTGTGAGGTCGCGCCCTCGCAGGCAAGACGGAGACTGGAATGAGCAAGGTTGGCGGCGGCGACTCCAAGAATACGCTGTATTGCTCTTTCTGCGGAAAGAGCCAGCACGAGGTGCGTAAGCTCATCGCCGGGCCGACCGTTTTCATTTGCGACGAATGCGTTGAACTGTGCATGGACATCATCCGGGAGGAGAACAAATCCTCGCTGGTGAAGTCGCGCGACGGTATTCCGACCCCGCGCGAAATCCGCAAGGTGCTGGACGACTACGTTATCGGCCAGGATCACGCCAAGAAGGTGCTCTCGGTCGCGGTCCACAATCACTACAAGCGGCTCAATCATCAGAGCAAGCACAGCGACGTCGAGCTGGCTAAGTCGAATATCCTTTTGATCGGGCCAACCGGCTCGGGCAAGACGCTGCTCGCCCAGACGCTGGCGCGCATCCTCGATGTGCCGTTCACGATGGCGGATGCGACGACGCTCACCGAAGCCGGCTATGTCGGCGAGGACGTCGAGAACATTATCCTGAAGCTCCTGCAATCGGCCGACTACAACGTCGAGCGGGCGCAGCGTGGCATCGTCTATATCGACGAAATCGACAAGATATCGCGCAAGTCAGACAACCCCTCGATCACGCGCGACGTGTCGGGCGAGGGCGTGCAGCAGGCGCTGCTGAAGATCATGGAGGGAACCATTGCCAGCGTCCCGCCGCAGGGCGGTCGCAAGCATCCGCAGCAGGAATTCCTGCAGGTCGACACCACAAATATCCTGTTCGTCTGCGGCGGCGCCTTCTCGGGTCTGGAAAAGATCATCTCAGCACGCGGTCGCTCCACGTCGATCGGGTTCGGCGCCAAGGTCTCGGCGCCGGAGGATCGCAAGCAGGGCGAGATTTTTCGTGAGGTCGAGCCCGAGGATTTGTTGAAGTACGGCCTCATTCCTGAGTTCGTCGGCCGGCTCCCGGTCGTGGCGACGTTGGAGGATCTCGACGAGCCTTCACTCAAGCGCATCCTCACCGAGCCGAAGAACGCGCTGGTCAAACAGTATCAGCGCATGTTCGAGATGGAGACGGTGGATCTTACGCTGGCCGACGAAGCGCTTTCAGCGATCGCCCGCAAGGCTATCGACCGCAAGACCGGCGCACGCGGGTTGAGGTCGATTATGGAGACTATCCTGCTCGACACCATGTTCGACCTGCCGAGCCTCGAAGGCGTGGAGGAAGTGGTGATCTCGCGCGAAGTCGTCGAGGGCAGCGCCCGGCCGCTTTACATCTATGCCGACCGTTCCGATCGCGCGAGCGATGCCGGCGGCGCGAGTGCGTGAGTGGTAACCGGCTCGCCCGGTGTCCTCGATTCGGCACGCGGCCGGCCGCAGCGTCTTCCCGATGTAGTGTTTTGCTTGGAAAACCAGGCTTTCTTGACACACCCGTGTCGCGTCGCCACCTATAGTGATCGTATGACATTGTCGTACGAAGTACTGTGTGGACTACTCCGGGTTGGGCTTTGTATCCGCGTTCGGGGTACCGAAATCTCCCGGCTTAATGGCAGTTCGTTGCGGCAGCGCATCCTGCGGGTTGCGGCGAAGGTGCACAACAATAAGGAAATGGGGCCATGACAAGTGCCGCCAAACCAAAGCCACTCCTGACCGCCGGCGAAACCCGTGCTTATCCGGTTTTGCCGCTGCGAGACATCGTTGTCTTCCCGCACATGATCGTGCCGCTGTTCGTCGGCCGCGAAAAGTCGATCAAGGCGCTCGAAGAGGTGATGCGCTCAGATACATTCATCCTGCTTGCGACGCAGAAGAATGCGTCCGATGACGATCCGGCAACGGACTCTATTTTCAGCGTCGGCACGCTGGCGAGTGTGCTGCAACTGCTCAAGCTGCCCGACGGTACCGTGAAGGTGCTGGTGGAGGGTGCGGCGCGCGCGCGCGTCAACAAATACACCGACCGCGAGGACTACTTCGAGGCCGAGGCTGTCGTGCTCGCGGACGCTTCGGGCGATCAGGTTGAGGCCGAAGCGCTGGCGCGCTCGGTCATCAATGAGTTTGAAGGCTATGTGAAGCTCAACAAGAAGGTGTCGCCGGAAGTGATCGGCGTGGTCCAGCAGATCGAGGACTACGCCAAACTTGCCGATACGGTAGCTTCGCATCTCGCGGTGAAGATTCCCGACAAGCAGCTCATCCTGGAGACGCCTTCCATCACCGAGCGCCTCGAGAAGGTGCTTGGCCTGATGGAAAGCGAAATCTCGGTCCTGCAGGTCGAGAAGCGCATCCGTACGCGCGTCAAGCGCCAGATGGAGAAGACCCAGCGCGAGTACTACCTCAACGAGCAGATGAAGGCGATCCAGAAGGAACTGGGCGACGAAGACGGCAAGGACGAGGTCGCCGAGCTCGAAGAGAAGATCAAGCGCACCAAGCTCTCCAAGGAAGCGCGCGAGAAAGCGCAGCACGAGATCAAGAAGCTGCGCCAGATGTCGCCGATGTCGGCGGAAGCTACCGTCGTGCGCAATTATCTCGACTGGCTGCTGTCGATCCCGTGGAACAAGAAGTCGAAGATCAAGAAGGATCTGACGCTCGCCGAGCAAATTCTCGATGCCGATCACTTCGGCCTCGAGAAGGTCAAGGAACGCATCGTCGAGTACCTCGCGGTGCAGCAGCGCGCCAATAAGCTGACCGGGCCGATCCTGTGCCTGGTCGGACCTCCCGGCGTGGGCAAGACCTCGCTCGGCAAGTCGATCGCGAAGGCGACGGGGCGCGAATTCGTGCGCGTTTCGCTCGGCGGCGTGCGCGACGAAGCGGAGATCCGCGGTCACCGGCGGACCTATATCGGCTCGATGCCGGGCAAGGTCATCCAGTCGATGCGCAAAGCGAAGACCTCGAACCCGCTGTTCCTGCTCGACGAGGTCGACAAGATGGGCGCCGATTTCCGCGGCGATCCGTCTTCGGCGCTACTCGAGGTTCTCGACCCCGAGCAGAACCACGCCTTCAACGACCACTATCTTGAGGTCGACTACGATCTGTCCAACGTGATGTTCATCACCACGGCGAATACGCTGAATATTCCGCCGCCCTTGATGGACCGCATGGAGATCATCAGGATCGCCGGCTACACCGAGGACGAGAAGGTCGAGATCGCGCGCAAGCATCTCATCCCGCACGCGGTCGTCAAGCACGGCCTTGAGATCAAAGAGTGGTCGATCGACGACGGAGCATTGCTGACGCTCATTCGCCGCTATACGCGGGAAGCAGGCGTGCGCAATCTGGAACGCGAGCTTTCGACGCTGATCCGCAAGGCGGTGAAGGAGCTCACGATCAAGAAGACGCAATCGGTCGAGATCACCGACAAGAACCTGCCGGACTATCTCGGTGTGCCCAAGTTCCGCTACGGCGAAGTCGAGGACGTCGATCAGGTCGGTGTCGTCACCGGCCTGGCCTGGACCGACGTCGGTGGTGAGTTGCTGACCATCGAGTTGGCCATGATGCCCGGCAAGGGCAAGATGACCGTCACCGGCAATTTGCGCGATGTGATGAAGGAGTTGATCTCCGCTGCGGCCTCTTATGTCCGCATGCGTTCGGCCGCCTTCGGCATCGAGCCGCCGATGTTCGAGAAGCGCGACATCCACGTGCACGTGCCGGAAGGTGCGACGCCGAAGGATGGACCGTCGGCGGGTGTCGCCATGGTCACCGCGATCGTGTCGGTGATGACCGGCATTCCGGTGCATCGTGACGTCGCCATGACCGGCGAAATTACGCTGCGCGGTCGCGTGCTGCCGATCGGGGGCTTGAAGGAAAAGCTCCTGGCGGCACATCGCGGCGGCATCAAAACCGTGCTCATTCCGGAAGAGAACGCCAAGGATCTTGTCGAGATCAACGACAGCATCAAGAGTGGCCTCGATATCATTCCGGTCTCACGCATGGACGAGGTGCTGGCGCGCGCACTGGTGCGCAAGCCAGAGCCGATCACCTGGGAAGAGGCGACGGCCAAGCCGGTCGAGGTCGCCGAGCCGGTGGTCGAGGAAGATTCTTCAGGCTTAACCGCGCACTGAACGCTCGGTAACAACATAGGGGCGGCGTCCGCTGGCGCCGCCCTTTTTGTTTGCAGCTACTTTGTGAGCAATCTTTTAACCGATCTCCGAGAACCTGCGCTTACTGAGCTCGTCTGGTCCTATGATGGGCCTGATACTCGGGCTTTGGCATTTGGCTTGGGCAGTTCATGGCCAGACCTACGCATCCTTCGAAGCGTCACGGGCGCACCGGCGACGGCTTGCGCCAGACCGTTGTTGCCATTGCAATCGGGGCGGCGCTCGCGGCCGGCCTGTTTGCCGCCGGCAACTATGTGGTTGCCGGAGAGCACGCGCCTGCCGTGGTTAAGTCATTCATCAAGGCCGCCACGGAGCCAACCGGCCCCGCGGTTACAGCCGCGGCACATGATGATGAAATCTACACCGGCTCGATCCTCTACATTCCCTACGACGGCGCGAATTGCCGGCAGCTATTGTTCGATAACCGCAGCGGCCGCTTTACCGACAACGGTCACGTTGACTGCGTGCAGGCGGCCTACCAGAGCGGTATCGGATCGCCGAAACAATGGTCGGCCGCCCGCGTGAAAGTCATCAGTACGGGGTTCCGGGATCACTAGCGGCAACTGCCGCCAGCCGCATCGCGGAATGCATTAATTCCGATTGGCCGGACGACGGACATTCGCTACATTGGGTATGCCGGCAGATCATCGGGCGGATCGCGTCGGAGTTTTCGGGGCTTTCCGATAGCGTCAATTTCTATTGTGTGCCTTCGTGCTGAGGATGGTTCTCCATAACGTTGCCCGCTCCGCCGTTACGCTTGCCATAGTCACCGGCATCGCGTTTGCGCAGGACGATTCCGCGCTGGTCGGAAATTACACACAGAATGTGCCTTGCAAAGGCGATGGCAGCGATCCCGTTGGTGTCCGGGTCAAGATTTCGCCCAAGGAAATTGTGTCGAATGTGGGTGTTTGCACGATCCTCGATCTCAAGCAGGACGGCAGCACCACGAACATCCATATCGAATGCCACTTCGCCGCCGGTCCGCTGATGGGGGACGTCAGCTTCACGCCAATGCCCGATCATACGGTCGAGTTCGTCGATCGTGAGGGCAATTACAAGTCGGTCTTGCATCGCTGTCCGAACTGAGCGGAGTGTCGCAGTACGGCTGCCATCGCGGACGTGCCATGTTACGATCAGGGCAGTGGGTCAAATGGCTAGAAAACAGGGAGAGCACCATGAGCTTTTACCAGGGTCTGCAAGCGGACGTCGTGCCGTTCCGCGGCCACAATGGCGATCAGGGTGAGGCCTATTACGCGCGCCCGACCCGGTCGGCAAAATTCCCCGGCGTGGTCGTCATTCATCACATCCCAGGCTGGTGCGAGTGGACCACTGAGGTCGTGCGCAAGTTCGCGCATCATGGTTACGCGGCGATCTCGCCGCACCTTTATTTCCGCGAAGGCAATCCCGGTGAGGCTCCCGACGATCTGGGAGCGCGCATCCGTGCCGCCGGCGGTGTCGCCGATGGCCAGGTGATGGGCGACGTTGCCGCCGCGATGGCCTATTTGCGGGCGCAGCCGAACGTTACTGGCAAGATCGGCGTCATCGGCTTCTGCTCCGGCGGCCGTCACACATATCTCGCCGCCTGCACGCTGTCCGGCATCGACGCCGCGGTCGATTGCTGGGGCGGTAACGTCATCGTCGACAATCCGAAGGACCTCAACGCCAAGCGGCCGGTAGCGCCGATCGATCTCACCGAGAAAATGACTTGTCCGCTGCTCGGGATTTTCGGTAACGACGACGCCAATCCCACTGCCGATCAGGTCAACCGCACTGAAGCGGTGCTCAAGAAGCTCGGCAAGAACTACGAATTCCACCGTTACGACGGCGCCGGCCATGCGTTCTTCAACACTATGCGCGATGCTTATCGGCCCGAGCAGGCACAGGACGGCTGGCGCAAGGTGTTCGACTTCTTCAACCGCAATCTGGCGACGTCCGCCAGCAACATCGCCGCGGAATAGGGAGGCGACCGCTATGTGCTCCTACATTGTCGAGAAAGCCGCTCTTGTCGGCAGCGCCAAAGGCCGCAAGGGCTGGATGAAAATCGATACCGCCAATGTCTACTTCGACCATCCGTACTACTCTACGCTCGACCACGTTCTGGCCATCGACTTCACCAATGAGGGCGAGGGCGGGCGCGATCGCGTGGCTGTCGAGCTGAGCGCCAATTCGGCGCGCGCGCTGGTCGACCGTATCCTCGCGGCGTTGGCGAGCGGCGAGATCGCGCACGCTGTGCCCCCGCCGGCCGTGGCCATCGCGGCGGAATGAATGAAAAACGGATTAAGATACTAACTTTGGGAGGTCGCTTCATGTCGCTTTCGACGCACGAGTCTGTCTCGAGCCGAACATATTCGGCAGGCGCTGCACCCTTCGAAGTCGTTCCACTTACCAAGCACATCGGTGCGGAAGTCCGGGGCCTCGATCTGCGGCAAAAACCAAGCGATGAAACGATCGCAGCGATCTACAAGGCTTGGCTTGACCATCTGGTACTGATCTTCCCGGAGCAGAATCTCGGACAGGAGGATTTGATCCGGGCCACTGGTTTCTTCGGCCATCTCGGCAAAATCTCAAGGCCGCCGAAATATTTTCCCAAGGGTTATTCCTCACTGCTGCCCGGCATCATGATGATTTCGAACATCCGCGAGAATGGCGAGCCAATTGGGGCGTTGCCGGACGGCGAGATGATGTTCCATCACGACATGATCCATGCCGAAATCCCGAGCAAGGCGACGCTGCTCTATTCGGTAGAGATCCCGTCGGGCGGCGGCAATACGCTGTTTGCCAGCGGTTATGCCGCTTATGAAACGCTCGATCCGGCGATTCGCAGCCGGCTCGAGGGCAAGAAAGCATTGCACCACTACAATTATGGCTCGACGATCCGTGGCGACAGCCGCGGCACAGAGGCGTTCGCCGAGCAGCTACATCCGGTGTTCCGCACCCATGAGGACACCGGCAGAAAGGCCGTTTACGTCAACCGGCTGATGACGGTGAAGGTCCTCGACACTCCGCAAGACGAAAGCGATCTGCTTCTCAATACTGTTTACGATCACGCCGAGAAACGCGAATTCGTCTATGAGCACGTCTGGCGCGTCGGCGATCTCCTGCTATGGGATAACCGTTGCTCGTCGCATGCGCGCACTGATTTTCCCTCGACCGAACGGCGGCTTATGTTGCGCACCACGGTCGATGGCAATGTGCGGCCGTATTGATATTGCCCGGGCTTATGGCTGGGCGCCGACAAGCCTTTTGAGCTTGAGCGCGTTGCTGATTGCGGCGTCATCAGCGGTATTATCGAAGATGCACCAACACGCGTGATCGTCAGTGGCGATCAGTTGCGCCGCAAAACCCCCGAGCCTTCCGTCATCGTAGTCCGAGTAATACATGCGCGGCGATCCGTGCAGCCGGAAATAGTCGAGATTACGCCACCCGCCGGGATTGGCCGCTGCCGGCACGACACTCGGATCGGCGGCCGCGCGTGCAATGCAGAACTCTTGCAGAAGATCGTCGGCTACTGGAGTAAACCAGTCTTTGTGCCTTGGCTCGCACACGACCGTGCCCTGGAAACGCGCCCGCAGATCGGTGAAAAACGCCTGCGCCATGCGTAGGTCGAATGCGAGCATGGGCGGTAATTGAAAGAGTAGCGGCCCGAGCTTTTCGGTAAGCCCTGAAACCTCGGCAAGAAAAGCATCGAGCGCAGCACCTGTTTGCATCAGCCGCAATTCGTGAGTGATCGCCCTCGGGGCTTTGACGGCAAATGCAAACTCGTCCGGCACCGCCGCCGCCCAGCGCTCATAGGTGCTGCGTCGGTGAGGGCGATAGAACGATGAATTGATTTCCACCGCATTGAACTGCTGCGCATAACGCGCGAGGTGGCTGCCTGTTGATGGGAACAGCGATGCACGCGTTTTGCGAATCGCCCACCCGGCGCAGCCGATATGGATTTGCGAGTTTCGGATGTCAGCCGCTCGGTTACCGCACGCCGCCGGAATTGACGATCGGGCCGCTATAACCCTCGAAGCGCTTGCGGAGTTCGGCGACCTTGGTTTGGTCGGTAAGGAAGGCAACGTAATCGTTGGCTACCTTGTACGAGAAGATCGGTTTAAAGCCCGCAGGCGCCGGGACGTCGCTCCGCGGCGACCATGTCGGCAGCTTTGATTGTTGCTCGGGCGCCAGCAGCCAGGAGAGGAACAGCCTCGCCGCATTTGGATGTGGCGCGTCTTTAAAGATCGTGCCCATCAGTGGCCAGATCGGCAGGGCATCGCCCGTCGGGATATGTGTCTCGACCGGCTGGCCCTGACGCTTGAGTCCGTCGGTGATGTCGAGGATCGAATCGAACGTTACGAGATTTTGGCCGGAGCCGATGCTGCGCTGCTCGCCGAGATGGCCCTGGATGAAGTTCGGCTTTTGCGCCATATACTTATCCATGTAGCTCCAGCCGTATTTCTGCACGATGTGATAGAAGACCCACAGCGTAACATCGTCGTCCGCAGGATAGGCGGTGACGATCTTGCCCTGGAATTGCGGCTTAAGGAAATCCGTTCGCCGCGTTCGGTATGTCGGCGGCGGCGACCTTCTCGGTGTTGTACATGTAGGGCACGACGCTCACCATCGTTGCCCAGTAGGCGCCGCCGGCATCCTTGAAAGCGGCATCCATCTTATCGAAACCGTCGGGCTTGAACGTCGCCAGTCGGCCTTCTTTTTTCCAGCGTACGAAATCGGCGGCGGTCTGCAGGATAGCGGCGTCGACTTCGAGCTTGCCGGCGGCGAGTTGCGCATCGATCTTCTGGTCGAGCACGTTCGAAAAGCCGCCGCCGATTGTGATTTTCACTCCCGGATAACGCTCTTCGAAAACCTTCGCTCGCGCCTCCCAGGGCGCCGTCGGCCCGCCCACATAAAATGAGAACGCCCCCTCGCTTTTGGCTTTGCCGTAGTAGTCGTCGAGCGCTTGCGCCTGCGCGGCTGATACTACTGCAAGCGAGGTTATGGCGGCGCAGGCTATTGCGGCCGCTTGTCGCGCAATCATGTCTTCCTCCCGAGTTGCTTGTGCTTTTCCCCGATCATGCCGCACGCGTTGGGGAAAACAAGCGGCGGCCGCGCGCTGCTCTCGCCAAGGAACGCGCTCCTATGCTAACGAGGCACCGCTTCGCGTCGACCGGCTTTTGCACCCAAGGATATCTCCATGAAAATGCTCGCCTATCTGCTCGCCATTGTCTGCGTGATTGCGGCTGTGATGTATTACACGATGCCGGCCGGGTCGTTGCCGACCTTTATGCCCGGTTATATCGCTGGCTCAGACCACATTCATACGACCCACGCCATCGCCGCCGCGGTTGCAGCTGTTGTGCTATTCGTCATCGGCTGGATCATGGGCCGGCGCTGACGGTAGCTAGCTCTCGCGGCGAATCTTGCGCTGCACGCGCTCGTCGAAGCGTTCCACACTGACCACCACGCGCTCGTGCGTGCCGCCGCCGATGACCTCGAAATCGTCACGGGCTTCGACGCGGAACGTGATGGTGCGGCCTTCGACGCGCAGCACTTCGGCCGTGGCCGTGACCCGGAGCCCGATCGGGGTCGCCGCGACGTGGCTGACATCGAGCCTTATGCCGAGGCTTTGATGGCCGAGCGGCAGCAGATGCTCGACCGCCGCTAGCGCTGCCGCTTCGATGACATTTATCATCACCGGCGTTGCCAGCACCGGGATGCGGCCCGAGCCGACAAAGGGCGCGGTATGCTGTGGGCCAACGACGATCTGGTGCATGCCGGTGAGGCCCGGCGTAACGCTTGCAAGCACGCTTGAGACCCGGACGGAGGCTGGCTCAGACATGAATCACGGATTCCTTTCGCAATAATGTCATAACGTTCCATTGGCCTTTCGATCAATGCTAAGATAGCGCCCTCGCAGCCAGGAACCTTCGCCATGATTCGATTCGCAGTTGCTGCCGGTCTGTTGACCGTGATGTTCAGTGCTCCGTCGTTTGCGGTGACGCCGAAAGAAAAGTTGGCAACATGCCAGTTCGGCGCTAACGACCAGAAACTCGCAGGGGCGCAGCGGACGAAGTTCATCAAGGACTGCATGGCCAACCGGAACGATCCGCGCGGTGGCGCCGGCGCCATCGGGACGATGGGGCCGACCGCGGCACCACCGCCGAAGAACTGAATGGACGATACGAGCGGACGCCGCGGCATAAGCGGCGCCGTATAAACGGGGAGGAAACGATGACAAGCCTGACGGCTGCAAGCGTGCCTGCGCATTTCCGGCGTGGCTGGGTTTACGCCCTGACCCTCGCGCTGGTCACCATCAATTATATGGACCGCTCGGCGCTTGGCGTTGTGGCGCAGGCGGTGCGCGGCGAATTCTCGCTGTCGCCGGTCCAGATGGGTTTTCTGTTCTCGTCGTTCCTGTGGACTTACGTCATCTTCCTGCTGCCAATCGGCATCCTGCTCGACCGCTTCACCGCGCGGAACATCAACGCCATCGGCATCACATTTTGGTCGCTGGCCATGATGGCGACCGCCGGGGTGTGGAGTTTTGCGACGCTGATCGTCGCCCGTATGGTCATGGGTGCGGGCGAGGCGACCTCGATTCCTTCGTGCGGCCGCATCGTGCGCGAATGGATGCCGGCGCAGGAGCGCGGTGTCGCTAATGCGTTCTGGAGCGCCGGCAGCTTCCTCGGCCCGGCGATCGGCGCCATCATCACGGCATCGATCACCGCGGCGTGGGGCTGGCGCTCCGCCTTCGTCATTCTGGGCGCGCTCGGCTTCGTTTGGCTCGCTTGCAACCTGATCTGGTTCGACCGGCCCGAAAAGGTGAGCTGGCTCAGCGAAGACGAGCGCAAAAAGATCGTCAGCGAGCGTTCCGCCGGCACGCCGGACGAGGTCGGCATCCATGGCAACCCGGCGGTCATCGCGGAACTTCTGAGATCGCCGTCGATGTGGGGAACCATGATCGCGCAGGCCGCCGGTATTTATACGCTCTACCTGCTGCTGTTCTGGCTGCCGAGCTATCTGCAGGATACCAAACACCTGACCATCATGAAGACCGGTCTTTACACCGCTGTGCCGTGGGCGATCGCGGTGCCGGTGAGCATTGTGCTCGGCCTCGTCAGCGACCGGCTGCTCAAGAACCATACGCTGCTTGCCGGCGGCCGCCGTGGCATGGTGATACTTTGCGTGCTGTTGTCGGCGACGCTGGCATTCGTGCCGTTTACAAACGACACCACGACGATCCTCGCGTTGTTCGCGCTGTCGCTCTCGGGCATCAACGCCGCGATCTCGCTCAACCTGTCGCTTGTCACCGACCTCGTGCATCGCGCCCGCGACGTCGGCAAGGCGATCGGACTTTGCATCCTTGCCGGCAATCTGTGCGGGCTCATTGCGCCGATCGTTACCGGCTATGTCGTGTCCGGGCTCGGCAGTTATGATTGGGCGCTGTGGATCGCCGGCATTCTGCTGGCCATCGGTGCGCTGGCGCTGGCGACTATGACACGAGACGTCATCCTGCCGCAGGCGGCGGCTTGACGTTCGGAACGCAGTGACCCCAGACGCGGGCCCGCCTTGCCGTCGCCTGCGTGCTGCGCGACAATTGCTCAGGGTGGAAATGCAGAAAGGATGTTCGCCATGACAACCGATGTATTGGACGCCAAGTCCGCCGCATACGACGTCGAGGACGTCGAGTATCTGCGGCACGGCGATAAGCCGCTGCTCGCCCGCGTGTTCAAACCGCACGGACCGGGGCCGTTCCCGGCGCTGGTCGAGTGCCACGGTGGCGCCTGGTGCCAGAGCGACCGCCTGACCGAGGCGTTGCGTCACAAATACATGGCGTCCCACGGCATCGTCTCCATCGCGCTCGATTTCCGTTCCGGCAATACCGACCCGTATCCGGCTTCCGTGCAGGACATCAATTACGCCGTGCGCTGGGCCAAGGCGCACGCCCGCGAACTGAAAACGCGGCCCGACCTGATCGGTATTTCCGGCCAGTCGAGCGGCGGCCATCTTGCCATGCTCGTTGCCATGCGCCCGCACGATCCGCGTTATACGGCCATCGCACTGCCGGCCGGCACGCCGGCACAGGACGCCACGGTGCGCGCCGTCGTGATGTCCTGGCCGGTGATCAATCCGCTGTCGCGCTACCGCCATGCCAAGCGCGCGGTCGCGGCCGGCAACGAATGGGGCAAGCCGATCATTCCGCGCCACGACTCGTACTGGAAAAGCGAAGCCAACATGGAAGAAGGTAATCCGATGCTGGCGCTGGAGCGCGGCGAGAAAGCGCAACTACCGCCGGCGGTGTGGTTTCAGGGCCGCGGCGACGTCGTGCACGATTACAAGGACGCCGACTCCGGTTTCCCCGGCAACGAACCGCAACGCTTCGTCGCCAACTACAAGAAGGCCGGCGGCGACATCGCGCTGGAATATACTGCCATGGAGCGCCACGTCGGCCATTCGCCCGACCTGACGCAAAGCGGCGATATGTTCGAACGCATGGTCAAGTTCGTCGGCCAGAACATCAAGGCCTGAACGGCATATCCGCCTCTCGCGCAGAGCGGGGCAGGAGCGAGCATGACGTTAACCTGGAAAGACGTCTGCAAATTCCTGTCCGGCGCCTTCTTCGTCAGCACCGGCGTGCTGTTCTACCTATATATCGCTGGCACGCCCGTTCAGCTGGTCGGCACGCAGCTTTCCGTGACGCCGGGTGTGAATGGCATTCGTGCGGTCATTCACCTCGCGCTGTTCCTTTTGTTCTCTTATCTCGGCTTCGTCAGGAAATGATCGCCGCGCGAGGTCATAGCCCGGCGATATAACGCGCCATGGCGTCGCGGTCGCCCTCTGTGTGAGCTTTCATGAAGCCCGGCATGTCGAGGTTGTTGGTTCGCGTCCCGTCGGCGAAGGCGCGCATCGCAGCAACGAGATATTCGTAGCTCAAGCCCGCGAGCCGCGGCGCCGGTTCGCCGCCTTCGAAATTCGGCTGGTGGCATGCCCGGCACTGGGCGATGCCTTCGGGCGCCGGCGCGGCGGAGGCCGCGGGATGCCCGGGCGGCCAGCTCTTGGCGGCAAAATAATCGGCGATCTTGCGCAGGTCTGGGAGCGATAAATCCATCACGACCGGCGCCATGATCGGACTCTTGCGGTCGCCGTTGTGGTAGTCGTGCAGTTCCTTGTAGAGATAGCTCGATTGCTGGCCCCAGATGATCGGTGTGGTCTTTGGATCGGCCGGCACACCGTTTTCGCCGTGACAAGCGGCGCAGACCTGAGCCTTCTGCGCGATGTCGTCCTGCGCGTTTGCAGGCGCGGCCGCGGCGGCAAAAACCAGAGCACCGAATAGCGTCAAAGCAAGATGTTTGAACATGTCTGCACAGCCCTCGTGAGCGATCACGGTCCCGGCCAGGAGCGCGACGAAACGCCGTGATGCTGCCAAGCGGACGCCCGCGACGCAAGGGCCTTCCGGCACTTTGCGAGCGACGTCGAAACACGGCAGGATGCCGGGAAACCGCCGCAGTGCGGTGTGATCGGGAGGAATTTGATGAACTGGCAACAGACGGCGGCAGCCGCGCTGATCGCGCTGGTGCCTTTAGGCGGGCATTTCCGCGCGGCGGCGCAGGATTTTTCCGGCAAGCCGATCCGCATCATTGTCGGGCTGGCGCCTGGCGGCGGCACCGATGTCACCGCGCGGCTGATTGCGCAGCGGCTGTCCGCGAGCCTCGCCACCAACGTCTATGTGGAAAACAAACCGGGCGGTGCGTTCGAGCCGGCCTATCGTGAACTGACCGGCGCCGCGCCCGACGGCCGCACGCTGTTTCTGATCTCGACCGCGACCGTCGTCACGCAGCCGGCGCAGAAGGACTATCCGTTCGACGTGCGTCGGATGACGCCGGTGACTGAAGTGGCGGATGGGCCATTCATCCTGACCGGCCGCATCGCGCTCGGCTTCCGCAATGTCACCGACCTTGTCGCTTACGGCAGGAAGAATCCCGGCAAGCTCACGTTCGGCTCGGGCGGCGGCAGTGCCGGCTCGCTCGCGCTTAACGCTGAACTGCTGCGGCTTGCCGCCGGCATCGCGATCGTCAACGTGCCGTACAAAGGCGCCGCCGAGGCGCTCAGCGATCTGCTCGGCGGCCGGGTCGATGCAATGTTCGATGCCACGCCAATCGAGATTCCGCAGGTCAAGGCAGGCGCTGTCAGCGGGCTCGCGGTAACCGGCGCGCAGCGTCTCGCGGCGTTGCCGCAGGTGCCGACTATGTTGAAGTCCGGGTTCAAGGAATACAACGTGTCGAACTATTTCGGCATCCTGGCGCCGCCGGACACACCGCCAGCGATCGCGCAAAAGCTGCGCGACGAAGTCGCCAAAGCGGTCGCCGCGCCCGACATCGTGGACCTGTTCGACAAGCAGGGCATGAAAGCTGTCGCCAGCGAGCCTGCCGAATTCAGCAAAGTCCTCGCCACCGATCTCGCTCGCTGGACCGATGTGATCAAGCAAGCCGGCATCGAGCCGAAGTAAGAAAGTTACGGGAGTATGTAGAAAGCTAATTAGCGGGAACAAACCGCGCTTGATGAGGTAGTCGCGCCACCTCAAACGGGCTTTCCGGACGAGCTTGGGAAAACTTGGAGAGAAACAAGGAACAAGCGCTCTTCGCTGAGCGTTCCTCTAGCACGTAAACCCCCAGGAGGAATGCTCATGGTTACGGCTACCACTAACGTGGACAATCGCAGCGAAACTGTCTCGCTGATTGGAAGCGACAAGGTGCAGGGTACCGCGGTGTATGGTGCCGATGACAAAAAAATCGGCTCTGTTCAGCGCGTCATGATCGACAAGATGAGCGGCAAGGTCGCTTATGCCGTCATCTCTTTTGGAGGCTTTCTCGGTATGGGCGAGGACTACTATCCGATGCCTTGGCCGACGCTAAAATACGATACGCGCCTCGACGGCTACCGGGTCGCTGTGACTGAGGATCAATTGAAAGGTGCCCCCAGATACAGCAGCTCAACCGACTGGGCATGGGGCGATCGAGCCAATGACCGACGTGTCTATGATTATTACAAGACACCTCTTTGGTATTGACCGGACCTACTCGAAGAACCCCGCTCGCGCGGGGTTCTTTTTGCAGTACGCGGCAGCACCCCGCCACGCCACATTGACCATACGCAGTCCGTCAATTCCCTGAGGGCCGATTTAGCTTGCTCGGTTGTGCCGGGCGCTTGATCGGCCAGCCTTTTTCGGTGCCCGATGATGGCCGGCAGTGCGCGCCGGCTTGCGCCGTTCGCCGCCCTTGTCACCCTTAACGCTCTGCCGAAGCGCATCCATGAGGTTGATGACGTTCGAGCGGGCTGGTTCTTTCGGCCGTTCGATCGTCTCGCCCTTCTGCTTCTTACGGATCAACTCCTTTAGCGCGTCCTCATATTCATCTTGGAATTTTTCGGGCTCGAATGTGCCCTTCTTTGTCTCAACGATGTGAAGAGCGAGATCGAGCATATCCTTGGGGACCTTCTCGTCTTCGATACCATCGAAATACTCTTTCGGTTGCCGGACTTCATACGGATACCGCAGCGTGATGCCCATCATTCCCTTGTCGCGCGCCTCGATTGCGATGACGTGCTCGCGATTTGTGAATACAACCTTGCCTATCGCGACCATACCTTCCTTGCGGATAGCTTCGCGAATCACCGCGAATGCCTGCTGGCCCACCTCCCCATCAGGAACGATGTAGTACGGATCGCGCATATACAGTTCGTCGATCTCCGACTTCGGGACAAACTTGTCAATCTCAATGGTGCGCTTGCTTTCGAGCGCAACGGCCTCAAGCTCTTCAGGGTCGAGCTCGACGTATTCGCCCTTCGTGACCTCGTAGCCCTTGACGATATCGGCCTGCTCGACTTCGTCGCCGGTTTCCGCATCGACCTTGCGATACCTGACCCGGTTTCCGGTATCTTTATTGAGCTGATGGAAGCTGATCTTTTCCCGCTCCGACGTCGCCGGAAATAGCGAAATGGGACAGGACACCAGCGACAATTTCAGGAAGCCCTTCCAGTACGCACGCGGGGCCATCGTTTTACTCCACTGACTGATCCGCCACTCAATGGTCGCCGCCCGGAATTCGTTCCCAAGGCTCGGCCCCGCACCACACGTTCTTTCTTTGTTCGTTTGGTGAGGGTTTGCTTGGTGAGAAGAGTATCTCGAAGCAATGCTCTGGCCAACTGGTGCGGTCAGCCACATTGCGGCGATTTCGAGCGGATGGTGAGCTAAAAGGCAAGCATTGCGCCGAGAAGCACCTTCACCGATATTGGCTGAATTCGATTTCCAGTACTCAAAAGGATCGGTCGGGCGTCAATGACCCGGCCCGTGCAGATCGCACGCTCGATGGCATCGTCGGCAAGCGCCCGACCTGTCGCACCGCTCACACTGAGAAGCCCTATGAAAAAAGCCGGCGAAGAACAAACGCGAAAGCCGAAGATAAAGGACAAACGACAATCCGAGCGGTCCATGGAAACCGCTCGGCAAGTTGGCGCGGAAGATGCGTCCGATATGTTTGACAAACTCATCGGCGAAATGGGCCGAAATGCCGCCTTCCCGCCATGCCAGAGTTGCGGGCTCGCAATGGTCATCGTCCAAATTATGCCTGCCGATGATCCCGCCTACGAAGATCGCATATTCAAGTGCCCAAAGTGCGGTGTGCTGGAGTCAAAGAAAATAGAGATCAAATAATCTCATTTTTGGCGGGCAGGGCACTGCAGCGATAATAACGACTTTAACGCCGAGCCGAAGTGACCGGGTTGGCGCTATGCGCCTGCCGCCACCACGTCGCGGAATTCCGGATGCTTGGCCAAATAGGCAAGCACGAAAGCGCAACGTGCCACCACCTTCAGTCCGCGCGCCCGCGCAAGGCGGAGCGCGCCTTGCACCAGCCGCGAAGCAAGTCCGCGCCCGCGCGCTGCAACCGGCGTCTCGGTGTGCAGGAACGTGATAACATCGCCGGCAACCCTGTAGATCATGAACGCGGTGACGCCGCTGTCTTCAAGCTCGAAGCGGGAGAGGGCGGTGTTGTCGCGGATCGTGTCGGCCATTGCCGGTACTTACCGCGTCCGCCGGTAGGCGGCGAGTGCCGAGCCGAACGCCTCGAACAGCTTGCGATTTATCGGGTTGCGGTTGGCCTCGTGTTCGGCGTGCCACTGTACGCCGAGCGCAAAGCCCGGCGCGTCGGCGATGCGAATGGCCTCGTAGGTACCGTCCTCGGCGATACCTTCGACGACGACGCGTTTGCCCGGTTCAAGGATGCCTTGGCCGTGCAGCGAGTTGACGCGGATCGTCTCGGCGCCGAGCAGCTTTGCGAACACGCCGCCCGGCGTCAGGCTGACTTCGTGGCGGTCGGCGAATATGACCTCGATATCGGGATGCGGCTCGCCGTTCGGCAGCCGCGGCATGCGGTGATTCATACGGCCCGGCAGTTCGCGGATCTCGGGATGTAGGCTGCCGCCGAACGCGACGTTCATCTCCTGAAGGCCGCGGCAAATCCCGAACACCGGCACGCCGCGCGCGACGCAAGCCTCGATCACTGCCAGCGCAATCGTATCGCGATTACGGTCATAGGGCTCGTAGCGCGGGTGTTCTTCATGGCCGAAATGGCTCGGGTGGACGTTGGCGCGCCCGCCGGTGAGCAGGATGCCGTCGACGGTATCGAGCAGCGTGCCGATGTCGGTGAGTTCCGGCGCGCCGGCGAAAATCAGCGGCAGCGCGCCTGCGGTCTCGGCCACCGCCCGCAGCGGCCGCTCGCCGACCCGCTGCGCGGTGAACTTGCCCTCGACCAGATGGGCGCTGCCGATGACGCCGACGACGGGTCGTTTCGCAGTCACTTCAGCGGCCTCAACCCGTTTTCCTGTTTGCCAGATCGAGGAGAAGATTATTCCGGCGTTGCGGGGCGCGGCTACTTAAAAATCAGGTTTCACGCCGAATTTGGCGTATTTCCTAACAGCTATGCGTCGACCGTGACGAACCGGTCAGCGTTTGCCTTTTTTCGATTTTGCCTTGCGGGCGGCATAGCGGGCGTCGCGCGCGGCTTTCGCTTCGACCTCGGCGGCGTGTTCGCGTTCGGCTTTTTCGGCGGCGGCACGTTCGGCCTGTGCGGCCGCCTCGCGCTTCGCCGCAGCCGCCGCTTCGGCTTCGCGAGCTTTGCGTTCGGCCTTCTCCGCCTCGCGGACTTTCCTTGCGGCCTCGCGTTGGGCCGCTTCCACCACCCGCTCTTGCAGCCGCACCGCCGCATCGGGGTCCGCGGCCTTGGCGCGAAACCGCTCCAGCAGCGCCTTCTTGGCGTTTTGAGCCGCAGTCTGGCGTTCGACGAATTCCGGCTCTTTGGATCGACCCTTACCCATATCCCCCGACCTCGCAGCGGTTTTCCGCGCCGACTAATACTTCATTGCGACGCGAGTCCGCCAGCCTATTACGGTGGCCTCTATGCGCTCGCCGGTCTCGACGCTCTGCCACGCTGCGTCGGTCCATCGGCAGAGGAACGGGACCACATAGGTGCCAACATGGTCCTCGCACAATAGTTCGAGCGGCTCGCCGCTTGGCGGCTCGCCGTCATGGGCGAAGGCGTCCAGCCGCTGCTGCCGCGTTGCCATCGCGGCTACGGCTCACGCTTGAGCTTGCGGAACTCGGCCATGGTTCGTCCGGCGATGCGGCCGAGCTTTACCGCCGCTGCCTCGGGGATTTTCGGCGGCGCCATGCCGGTTTCGAATTCCGCGAACCAGCGCCGGAATTTAGCCAATTCCTCGGGCGACAGCTTGAGGATGGCTTCTTCGATGTCTTCGACTTCATCGGGGGAGAGTAGCACGTCCCAGCCGGATCGGTGGCAACGGTGCGGCGCCAAGGACTTGCCAAAAATCGCACGCGAGATCGGGGGAGGGACGCCAAGTACCTCCCCCGCGGCATCGGCTTTCTGAAGATGGAAGGAAAGACGATGCCAACCTTGCTGCGGCAGCAAGCGCCGCCGGCGCGGCGGACGCCGGGTGCGCTCCGCCTTCGCGCGTGAGGGTCCTTTCGAACTCTCACGCGCTGACGGTGCAAGTGCAAACGTCTTCCGGTTAGGCGGCGGCGCTGACCTGGCCGCTGGTCGGGACCGATGCGATCGTCTTTAGGATCTGGGAAGCGATCTGGTATGGGTCGCCTTGCGAATTCGGGCGGCGGTCTTCCAGATAGCCCTTGTAGCCGTTGTTAATGAAGCTGTGCGGCACGCGGATCGAGGCGCCGCGGTCGGCCACACCGTAAGTGAACTCGGTGATGGCGGCGGTCTCGTGCTTGCCGGTCAGGCGCATGTGGTTGTCCGGGCCATAGACTGCGATGTGATCGGCGCGGTTCGCTTCGAATGCCTTCATCAACGCCTCGAAATACTCCTTGCCGCCGACTTCGCGCATGAACTTGGTGGAGAAGTTGGCGTGCATGCCGGAGCCGTTCCAGTCGGTGTCGCCGAGCGGCTTGCAGTGGAACTCGATATCGACGCCATACTTCTCGGTGAGCCGCAGCATCAGATAGCGGGCCATCCACATCTGGTCGGCCGCGGTCTTGGAGCCCTTGCCGAAAATCTGGAATTCCCACTGGCCCTTTGCCACCTCGGCATTGATGCCTTCATGGTTGATGCCAGCGGTGAGGCAAAGGTCGAGATGCTCCTCGACCATTTTGCGGGCGATGCTGCCGACGTGCTTGTAGCCGACGCCGGTATAGTAGGGGCCTTGCGGCGCCGGATAGCCACTCTCGGGGAAGCCGAGCGGCCGCCCGTCCTTGTAGAAGAAATATTCCTGCTCGTAGCCGAACCAGGCGCCGGGATCGTCGAGGATGGTGGCGCGCTTATTCGACTCGTGCGGCTGGCCGTTCGGCAGCATGACTTCGCACATCACCAGAACGCCATTCAAACGCGAGCTGTCCGGATACACGGCGACGGGTTTTAGAACGCAATCGGAGTTCGAGCCGGTGGCCTGGTTGGTCGACGAACCGTCGAAGCCCCACAGCGGCAGCTGGTCGATCGTCGGAAACGTGTCGAAATCCTTGAGCTGCGTCTTGCCGCGCAAGCTCGGCACCGGCGTGTAACCGTCGAGCCAGATGTATTCGAGTTTGTATTTTGTCATTGGCGTCTCTCTGTTGACTGATGTGGCGAGCACGCAGAACGCGTGCCCAACAATGAGCCGCGGCGATAATTGAGGCAGCCGCGGCGCCGCCGCCGCCGCTTTCAAGCATTTCCTGTGCCAATCAAACCGTTTTCGCGTCTTGTGCGGTGCACGCGGCGAAATCTCAACGGTTCGCTACAGAACTTCTGCAATTCGGATAAGCAAAAACACGGATGCACATATTGTAGCCATGCGCTGATATTCTGTGAGGCATTCCGAGCAATTTAACGGCAGAGGATTATATTAAGACCGAATCAGGAAACTCATTTGATGCGCGTTTGTTGAACAGCGCGCACGGCGAAGGAGCCGACCAATGACCACCCCCATTGCAGGATCAGCCAAGATTTTCACCTTCCCGCCGCGCGGCCGTTTTGCGCTGCGCATCGACGACCGAAATTCTGCCGCCCCGGCGGACGTGCAATTGCCGCGCGGCGTGAAGCTCGTGTCGGGCGGCAACAGTTGGTATCACGACGAAGCGATCCAGGACGCCAACGCCAACGACACCGACCGCGGCGGCAACAACTGATTGTCGGTCGCCGCTTGAGTGCATGCTAGGCCGTCGCCGCCGCGACGATTGCTTTGAGCACCGCAATCATTGCCTCGATCGCGGCCGGATGGCCGATGTAAATACCGCCGCGCCGTCGCACGCGGGATCGCTATAGGTAACGAACGTTTTGCCGGCGTCGCCTTCCCACACCAGAACTTTGAGCGGCAGATCGAGGCCGACACGCTGATCGTCCTGCATCAGCACCGTGCCGCCTTTGGGATTGCCGAAGATCACCACTTCGGTCGGACGCAACGACAGCCCAACAGCCGCGGCGCCGGCGGCATGGTCGATGCGAGCAAACACGGTCATGTTTCGCGCCGGCAGCGCCGCCAACAGGCGATCCATGGTTTCGCGCACCGGGAAACGGCTTGCGACCGTGATGAGGCCGTCATCGCTCATGATTGGTATCCCGCCATTGTTGGACGCTTGCACGTAGTCGTCATCGGGCGGCAATCCAAGTCCTTCGCTGGCTCAACCGGGCGGCGGGTATTCTGCATATTGCGGCAGATCGTCGGTGATCTCGAACCACGGTGCCTTACTGGCGACGAAACAGTGAAGCTCCGGCCGCACTGGCGGATCGTCGAGCAGCGCGAGTGCGATGCCGTATTGCGGCGCGGTGACGGGAAATTCGGCGGGCGGTTTCCAGTTCGGCCCGGCGCGGTTGATGATCGGCGAGCCGCACTCGCCACAGAAGCCGCGCTGATAGCCGCGCGGGCTTTCGTAATATTTGATCAGGTGCTCGCCTTGGAGCCAGCGGAAATCGTTGGCCGCGACACGAACGCGGCTGCGAAACGCGGCGCCATGCTGCTTGCGGCATTGCGAGCAGTGGCAGTTCAGCGGACCGAGCAGCGGACCGGCGATCTCGAACGTGATGCCGCCGCACAGGCAGCGACCACTGATCGGTTTCATGCCGGTCTCCGTTTGTCGCCAGCGCCGTCATTGGTGAGCGAACAACTCACTCAAATACCGCCCACCGTCTTCGGCAACAATGCCTCGATCCGCGCGCGCAAACCCGCGGGCGCGAAGTCCATGGTGATCTTGCCGTTGAGTTCGGGGCTGAGCACGCGGTCGAGCAGCACGCTGCCGAAGCCGCGGTTGGTTGGCGGCAGCACCGTCGGGCCGTCGGCTTCGAACCAGTCGAGCAGCAGCCAGTCGCCATCGGCCTTGGGCACCGTCGTCCACCTGATCGTGACGTGACCTTCGGGCACCGAGAGCGCGCCGTATTTGACGGCGTTGGTGATCAGCTCGTGCACCGCCATGCCGATCGCGACCGCGCTGCGCGACGGCAACAGCACGTCTTCGCCGTTGGCGGAGATGCGGTTGGCGGCCTCGTGCGCTTCCAGTTCGCCGTCGATCATCGGACGCAGCGATACCGACAGCCACTCGCCCTCGACCAGCAGCGTGTGCGTCTTCGCCAGCGAGGCGATGCGGCCGGTGATGCTTTCGCGGAACGCATCGAGGCTTTGGGTGTGGCGGATCGAGAGCTCGACCAGGCTTTGCACCACCGTGAGCGTATTCTTGACGCGATGGTGCAGCTCCGCGTTCAGCAAGTGCTGCTGCCGCTCGGCGTATTCGCGCTGCTTGATCTCGTGGTGCAAGGCGACTTCGCGCATGACGATTTCGGCGAGATCGCGCATCGTGCGCACATCCTGGTCGCTCCATGGCCGCACTTTGGCGTCGATGGCGCACAGCGAACCGAGCACATGACCCTGCGGCGTCGTCAGCGGCACGCCGAGATAGGCGAGCACGCCGAGCTCGCCGACGGCGTGATTGGTACCGACCACGGGATGATCGCGCGCGTCCTCGACCACGAGCGGCTGGCCGCTGGTGACGACGTGCTGGCAGAACGAATGGCTCAGCGGCGTCTGCCGGTTGCTGGCCCAGGGTTCGGGCAGCCCGGTGCTGCTCTTGAAGAACTGCCGGTCGATGTCGACCAGCGACACCAGTGCGACCGGAACGGAGAGGATGCGGCTGACCAGGCTGGTGACGCGATCGAAGGATGCTTCGGCGGGCGAATCCAGGAGCCCTGTGGCAATCAGGGCCGCGCGCCGCTCGGCGGTTGAAAGTTTCGATCCTGGCAAGAAAGTCCTCCAATCACCTCAACGCGTTACTTATTTCCTCGTTCCGGCCCGCGGCGCGCCGGAACCCGCCGTAAAGCCGCACCCGGGTACCGCCGGGATCATTCGCGCGTGACTGGCGCCTGGCACAGTTATACCGATGTCTGGCGGCGTCCCACAGCGAATGACGCGCTTTCCCGTTCTCGCAGCGCGCTTGCGCTGTGCAGTTGTCAGGCGTTGTAATGGCTTTGCCTCAAACGGAAGCGAGGCGTTTCTTTTGCCCCCTTAACGAGGGAGGCGGAGCGCCGAACGGCGCACCAAAGTCCAAGGTAGCCGCGTCCGGAAAACCAAGCCCCTGACGTGGCCGCGATCCTGTAAGAGGACCGCTCGCCTTCCGGCGCTCCTCCGCGGTCATGCGCCAGGGACTCTCCATCCCAAACTCGGCCCGGGCCGCGCTTCCTGGAATCACCGGATCCAAACGGGAGGACCCTCTCCGGCGCCAGTGCAGTGAGCACCTCACAGTCCGGTCAAGCCACCGGACGGTACGATGCCCAGGCCGCCTGCGAGCAAAGAGTGACGAACTCCGCTCGCAGGAACCGCACCCGCTCCGTCAGTCCGCGTCTCCGGTTGACGTCCCTCACGATGAGCGGGATGGGTGCCTTTATTCAAATAACAAAGACGCTGTCAAAGCGTTTTTGATTTATTCAAATAAATCGCGCGGTTACGCGATTTGATTCGCTGCGCCGCGCACGGCCAATACGTTTCACTCCAGGAAAAGATTCGCGAAAAGCAAAGTTGTGCCTGCTAATCGCTGGTTTCTGTGGTTTTGCAGCGAGCCACTGGCGCGCTCACGCGCGTCTGCGACGCGCTATGGCGAGCCTTGAAGGACGACGGCCCCGGCGCCTTGATCCAGGGGCGGTGTGCATTAAGCGCTGGATTGCTTCGCTGCGCTCGCAATGACGAGACATGCTAAAACATCCCCATGCCGCTTCCGTCCAGCCTGCCGCCGCTGCGCAGCCTGTTCTTCGACGACCTCAAGGTCGGCATGACCGAGCGGCTGAAGAAGACCATCGCCGCATCCGACGTGGTCGGCTTCGCGCAGCTCACCGGTGACCGCAATCCGATCCATCTGTCCGAGCATTTTGCCGCGCGGACGCCGTTCGGCCGGCGCATCGCCCACGGCCTCTACACCGCGAGCCTGATCTCGGCGGTGCTCGGCACGCGGCTGCCGGGACCCGGCGCGATCTACATTTCACAGACGCTCAATTTCCGCGCCCCGGTGAAGATCGGCGACACCGTCACGGTGATCGTCACCGTGGCCGAACTGATGCCGGAAAAATCCCGCGCGCGGCTGACCTGCGTGTGCAAAGTCGGGCGCCAGGTGGTGCTCGATGGCGAAGCGCTGGTGAAAGTGCCGCGCGAGGAAAAGGGCAAGCGGCCGATGATGCGGTTGTAAGGGAGCGGGGAGAGCAGCATTAGTTCCCCGTCATCCTGAGGTGCGAGCGCAGCGAGCCTCGAAGGACGACGGCCCCGGCGCCTCGGCCGCGCATCCTTCGAGGCTCGCTGCTTCGCGCCGAGCACCTCAGGATGACGGTTTAGACGTGGATGCCCGGCGCACGCCATATAATGTCGTAATATCGTAACGGCCCAAAAACCGGAGGCGAGATGTTCGAGAAAGACGAAGTGCTCAAGGAGCTTCATGCTCGCCTCGTGGCCGCGGGCATCAACCCGCTCGACCCGAAGGTGCAGGCGATCAGCGATGTGGTGAACGCGTTCTACGCGGAGAAGACTCGCGAGGTGCTGGAGCAGATGCAGGCCGTGCTGAGCAAGATCGAGACGTGAAAGCGTAGAGCGCTGTGGTCACGGAAGCCCGACAAATCTCAAGTAGAACGCGCCGAACACCAGGACAATGCCGACATTCGCCATCAGCCTTGGCCAGAACTGGTTTCTGAAGAACAGGACATCGACACCGACGATGACGGCGGCCATCGCCAGCACATAAAGGATGGCTGCGGCCTGTTTCCCCATTTTTACGACCCTTCGGCTCCGCCGCCTGACGGCAGCAGCATCATTTCCCGAAGCAGATGGACTTGAATTTTGTCAGCGGTGCGGCCAACCCGGCGACCGGGATCGAAGTCGGGTTTTTCGATAGGTCGGGGGGCGTGCTGCCGGCGCTGATGGCGTAGAGGATCGGCCCGGATCCCTGGAGCACCGGAAGCAGCTTGGCCGCGATGCCGCTCAGGGTTTTGGCGTCCTCGGCGACATCGCCGGTGAATGTCAATGTCGGCAGATTGCTGATCGGGTCCGGTGCGATGCGGCCTGCAATATCGTAGCGGGCGTTGCCGTTGCTGACTGTCAGCATCGCCGCGCCGGAGGGCAGGGCGCCGGCAACGCCTTCCGAAATGACCGAGAGACTATCGACGTCGCGCAGGCATGCGATGTTGAGCAGCCGCGGGGCGCCGTTGGCCGGCACGAAAATCAGGAACGCGCGTTTGCGCGGATCGGTCAATACGGACCAGCCGGTCTTGTCTCCCGCGTCGGCCGCCAGCGGCGAAAGCCGGGCGAGCAGAAGGCCGCCCACCAGCAGAATACCGAGCGCGGCGGTGACACCGGCGCGGCGACTGCTGGCTTGAGACCTGCCGATTCTCCAAATCAGTTTCATTGAATCCTCACTGATCGTCTCCCGACCGCGAACCCGTCCTTCACGTAAAGCGCAAACCGATGCCGTCGAGCGGAATGCCCCGCAGCGCCGTCGTCCAGGTTTCGCCGGCTTTGACCGGCATGGCGCGCGTCAGCGTGCCCGTGGTGACGATCTCGCCGGCGGCGAGCGGAGGATTGTCCGTGTCGCCAGCGAGGAGGGCGGCCAGATAACGAAGCGCCGACACCGGCCCTTCCATCACATTGGCGGCGCTGCCGCGATCGATCATGTCGCCGTTGCAGAACAGATCGATGGCGAAGTGCGGCAGCATATCCCGCCACGCCTTGGCGCGCGGCGCGATCGCATGGCGCGTCCCGATCAAAAGCGCACCGTGCAGTCCGTTGCAGGCGATCGTGTCGGGCGCCGCGAATGTCCATTGCGGATAAATCGACTGCACGATCTCGAAACCATGCGCGACCCAATCGAGACACGACAACAGCGCGGCCTCGTCCATGTCCGGCGCCGGCGCGGCGCGAAGGCCGAACACGATTTCCGGCTCGATGCGCGGCTCGGCGAACGCATCGAGCGGCAAGACCGGTGTGTCGGCGAGATCGTGCACGGTCGTGTCGTAGACATGACCCCAGATCGGCGCATAGACGCCGTACTGCGCCCAGATGGTGCGATTGGTGAAGCCGATCTTGCGGCCGCGCCGCCTTTCGCCGCGCCGCTCGCGCAGCGCGTTGAGTTTGGCGCTGACGCGATAGGACTCGCCGAGCGGCAGCCCCGCCGGCCGCGATGTGAACGGCGCAATCTGCCGGCCGGCGCCGAGCGTCGCGAAGACCTCCGCGGCGATGGCGTCGAGATCGGCTGACGCAGCGGCCGCGGCAGCAGACGGGGGCATGGCGTTTTTCTCCCTGAGCCCAGTCTACTTGTCAGTTTGTCGCGATGAAAGCGGACCCACGGCCCTTCCGCATTGCCATCCGGCGCCGATCACACTCACACCATTTCGTCATCGCTGGACTTGATCCGGAAAATTCGCGACGCGGCTCACCTGGGTGTGCAAGGTCGGCCGCTGGGCGACGCTCGACGGCGAGGCGCTGGTCAAAGTGACGCGCGAGAAAAAGAGCAAGCGGCCGTTGGTCGGTTGTAAAGGCGTCATTTTTCTTCATTCAGCGTTTCAAACTCGGTGTCACGCCCGAATATCCACGCGATACAAAATCTCTCGATGTCTTCGCCAATCAATAGCTTACATTCCGCTATCTTGTCCCGAATGGAACCAAGAACGCGGTCAATCTCCGCAACTCGTGGAGGGGAAATAATTTCCCATTTAGATCGGGATGCATCTAAGAAAGTTTTTGCCAAACAGAACTCGCCTTTATAAATAAGCAATTCACCGATCCATTTTCTCGCGAACGCTTTGTTCTCTACATGATTTAATTCTTGATCCTTCTCCAGCAAAATTGCCGATTTCCTGTAACAGATGAGTGCCGCGTCATACCAATAACCATGCAAGTGGATTACGTGACACCCGGTGCCCTCTGTTTGAGTAAGGTCGCCATCGCGATGCAGAACAGTTCTGAAGAAGTGTCCGCCGGACTTGCTTATCGATACCTCCAGAAGCGGATCAAAATTCGTCGTTAGTACAGACCGGCCAAAACGATCAGGATAACCTGCCAACAGTCCACCAAGCGCTGTGATGCCGGGAGGAAGGACCCAACCTTCGTAATCACTGTCCAGGCTCCTGCAGGTCTCATCAGAAGTAGCAGCGGTGGGTGAAAATACCGTTGTCTTCTCGGAAGCGATTACAGGTTTGCGCGCCTTCCAAACGGCTCGCTTAATCACTTCATTTGCTGCTTGTTGACCGCGATGCCCCAGCAAATAAGTAAACGCTGCTTGATATCGATTTTCATGCTCGGTAAGTGCTCGATCTAAATCAGATGTTTGATCAGAGCCGTCGAACTCCCGCCGAATGATGTCGATTACGCCTTCAACTCCTGGAACTCCCGGCAAGGACGATTCTGTTGGTGTAGTTAAGGCCGATCCGATCAGAAATATTGCTCGCTGTTGTGTGCGCTTCACGCCAGCGGTTAGCCGATCGAGCAATGCGTTTGAATCGTAATAGTCCGCCATGGAGTTTATCCCCGCGGCCGTAGCTTCGGTTGGCTACGTGCGCTCAGCTGCAAATATCACGCTAGGCAACCTTAGGGCAGTAGATGGCTCAGAAGTGGTGAACTACTCCGCCGCCTCAACCCGCTTCTTCTTCCCCCGCGCCGGCGCGCTCCGCGCCAGCACCGGCTTCAAAAACGCCCCGGTATAACTCCGCTTCTCGCGCACGATATCTTCCGGCGTTCCCGCCGCGACGATTTCGCCGCCGCCGTCGCCGCCTTCGGGGCCGAGGTCGATGATCCAGTCGGCGGTCTTGATGACTTCGAGATTGTGCTCGATGACGACCACGGTGTTGCCGGTGTCGACCAGCTCGTGCAGCACTTCGAGCAGCTTTGCCACGTCGTGGAAGTGCAGGCCGGTGGTCGGCTCATCGAGAATGTAGAGCGTGCGGCCGGTGGCGCGCTTCGACAATTCCTTGGCGAGCTTGACGCGCTGCGCCTCGCCGCCCGACAGCGTCGTCGCCTGCTGGCCGACATGGATGTAGTCGAGGCCGACGCGGTGCAAGAGTTGCAGCACGTCGCGCACCCGCGGCACCGCCTTGAAGAAGTCCAGCGCCTCCTCGACCGTCATGTCGAGCACGTCGGCGATGGATTTGCCCTTGAACAGAACTTCCAGCGTCTCGCGGTTGTAGCGCTTGCCCTTGCAGACGTCGCAGGTGACGTAAACGTCGGGCAGAAAGTGCATCTCGATCTTGATGACGCCGTCGCCCTGGCAGGCCTCGCAGCGGCCGCCCTTGACGTTGAACGAGAAGCGGCCGGGCTCGTAGCCGCGCGCCTTGCTCTCGGGCAGGCCGGCGAACCATTCGCGGATCGGCGTGAACGCGCCCGTATAGGTCGCGGGATTGGAACGCGGCGTGCGGCCGATCGGCGACTGGTCGATGTCGATGATCTTGTCGAGGTGCTCGATGCCGTCGATGCGGTCGTGCGGGGCAGGGGCCTCGCTGGCGCCGTTGAGACGGCGCGCCAGCGCCTTGAACAGCGTATCGACCAGCAGCGTCGACTTGCCGCCGCCGGACACGCCGGTGACGGCGGTGAACAGGCCGAGCGGGATTTCCGCGGTGATGTTTTTCAGGTTGTTGCCGCGGGCGCCGACGACCTTGAGGGTGCGCGCCGGATTTTTGGCGCGGCGTTCGGGCACTTCGACCGCAAGCTCGCCGGACAGATATTTGCCGGTGAGCGATTTCGGCGCCGCGATCAAATCGTCGATCTGGCCCTGGGCGATGACATGGCCGCCGTGGATGCCGGCGCCGGGGCCGATGTCGAGCACGTGGTCGGCGGTGCGGATGGCGTCCTCGTCGTGCTCGACCACGATCACGGTGTTGCCGAGATCGCGCAGCCGCTTGAGCGTTTCAAGCAGCCGCGCATTGTCGCGCTGGTGCAGGCCGATCGAGGGCTCGTCGAGCACGTAGAGCACGCCGGTGAGGCCCGAGCCGATCTGCGAGGCGAGCCGGATGCGCTGGCTCTCGCCGCCGGACAGCGTGCCCGATGCGCTGGCCAGCGTCAGATATTCGAGCCCGACATCGACCAGGAATGTCAGCCGCTCGCGGATTTCCTTGAGCACGCGGCCGGCGATCTCGTTGTGCTTGGCAGTCAGCCTTGCGCCGGCAGCTCAGTGAACCATTGCGCCGCGCCTTTGACCGACAGGTCGGAGATTTCGCCGATGTGCTTGCCGGCGATTTTCACGCACAGCGCTTCGGGCTTCAGCCGAAAACCCTTGCAGGCCTCGCACGGCACGTCGGTGAAATAGCGCGCGATCTCCTCGCGGGCCCAGTCGCTGTCGGTTTCCTTGTAGCGCCGCTCGAGATTGGTGATGACGCCTTCGAACGGCCGCTTGGTCTCGTAGGCGCGCGCGCCGTCGTCGTAGGAGAAGCGGATATCGGTGTCGCCGGAGCCGTAGAGGATGGCGTCCTGCGTCTTCTTCGGCAGGTCCTTCCACTTGGTGTCGAGCGTGAACTTGTAGTGCTTGCCGAGCGCGGTCAGCGTCTGCACGTAATACGGCGACGACGATTTCGCCCACGGCGAGATCGCGCCCTTGCGCAGCGTGCGCTCGCCGTCCGGAATGACGAGGCCGGCGTCGATGTGCTGCTCGACGCCAAGCCCGCCGCATTTCGGGCAGGCGCCGAACGGATTGTTGAACGAGAACAGCCGCGGCTCGATCTCCGGAATGGTGAAACCGGACACCGGGCAGGCGAATTTTTCCGAGAACACCAGGCGCTCGGCGGTTTCGTTGCGCTGCCGGTTGGCTTTCGCGCTCGCATGTCCCTCCCCCTTTGGGGAGGGGTTAGGGGTCGGGGTCGCGCGGCGCGCGCAGACGGTGGACGGCCGTCGCGCTTCCCCGCTCTCGCGCACCCTCTCGACCCCCCGCCCTGACCCTCCCCCTGCAAGGGGGAGACGGCAGAAGAGTCGTCGCCACCTCCGCAATCGCAAGCCCTTCGGCGAGCTTGAGCGCCTGCTCCAGCAAATCCGCCAGCCGCGAGGCGATGTCCGGCCGCACCACGACGCGGTCGACCACGACGTCGATGTCGTGGGTGAATTTCTTGTCGAGCGCCGGCACCTCGGCGATCTCGTAGAACTTGCCGTCGACTTTGACGCGCTGGTAGCCCTTCTTCATGAACTCGGCGAGTTCCTTGCGGTACTCGCCTTTGCGGCCGCGCACCACCGGCGCGAGCAGATAAAGCCGCGTGCCTTCCGGCAGCGCCAGGATGCGGTCGACCATCTGCGATACGGTCTGGCTCTCGATCGGCAGCCCGGTCGCGGGCGAGTAGGGCACGCCGACGCGCGCCCACAACAGCCGCATATAATCGTAGATCTCGGTGACGGTGCCGACCGTGGAGCGCGGATTGCGCGAGGTGGTCTTCTGCTCGATGGAGATGGCCGGCGACAGGCCGTCGATCTGGTCGACGTCCGGCTTCTGCATCATCTCCAGGAATTGCCGCGCATAGGCCGACAGGCTCTCGACATAGCGGCGCTGGCCCTCGGCATAGATGGTGTCGAAGGCGAGCGAGGATTTGCCGGAGCCGGACAGGCCGGTGAACACCACCAGCTGGTCGCGCGGAATGTCGAGGTCGATGTCCTTGAGATTGTGCTCGCGCGCGCCGCGGATCGCGATCACGCGGCGGTCTTGCGCATCAAGCCGCTGCGCGCGGCGGATATCGTCGCGACGATCTTTGGCACCCTTCGCGGAGCTGTCGAACAGGTCGTTCATTGCCGAGCCGATGTTGGGAGGTTACAGCCCGAACGTAGTGAGAACACGGCGGTTTTGCCAGACCGGCAGAGTTGTTTTCACCGTCATCCTGAGGTGCGAGCGCAGCGAGCCTCGAAGGATGCACGGCCCGGGCCGTCGTCCTTCGAGGGCCGCGGAGCTTGTCATCGGGCCGGCCACTTCGGGCCGGACCCGTTGGCGGCCACCTCAGGATGACGGAACCCACCAATGACAAGGGCCGGCATCGAGCCGGCCCTTGCTGTGCCGCCGCAACGGGTACTCAGTACTTGGCCTAGCGGCCAGCCCAGTTGAAGCGGTAATTCGCGCCGAACAGGAACATATTGGTGCTCGACTTGATCGACACCGGGAACGCTCCAACCGGCACCCCGGGTATAATGCTGAGGTTGTTGAAGCTGTAGGTCTGGGTGCCGAAATTGAGGAAATCGTATTCGAGTTTGATCGACAGATTTTCGGTAAAGGCGTATTCGACCCCGCCGCCCACGGTGTAGCCGTGGCGGGTGTCGGTGATGCGTTGGGACGATACCACACCGGCGGGGGTGAAAACCGTCTGGGTGTAATCGGCATTCATCCAGGCTGCGCCACCTTTGGCGTAAATCAGCACATCGTTAGCGGCGTAGCCGATGCGGCCTGTTGCAGTGGCGTACCAAGCCGGGGCGTCCGTTGATTTTACCGAAGTGCCCAACAGCGGCGTGAGCAAGGTTGACGTAGCCTGCGTGCCGGAAATGCCGGAGTCGGTCCACGTGCCTTCGGCGCCAATCACGATCGAACTGAACTGGAAATTGATGCCGGCCTGGGCGCCGCCAATGACGTCGAAGGGGCTGAGATTGGTCTGTACACCGGCATTTTGAAATGGGACGGCCGCCGTCGATGTCGTCGTCGTGACGCTGTCTTCGAGCAGACCGGCCCCGACATGGACGCCGATATAGATGCCGGACCAGTCGTAAAGTGCCGGGGGAGGCGGAGCATAGGCCGGAGCCGGACCAGGCAGGGGCATATCGGCGGCAAAGGCCGCCTGCGCAGCAGCGGCCGCGACAACACAAACCAGGAGAACCGACCTTAGACGCCCCATACAGCACCCTTAGACCCAAGCCACGGCTGGGATTTGGCGCCCAGTACAGTCGGTCCGTAAGCCCCTGGATAGTGCAAAAAAACAACAACGCGCCGGAATCATCCGGCGCGTTGCAGTTAGCCTTGGTTTTGGCTCCTCCCCGTAACGGCGAGGATATTCACAGGCCGGCTTAGAAGCCGCCGAACTTCCAGTTCAGGCCGGCCCGGACAATGTTCTCATTCAGAGTGACATTGGTCGCAAAGCCACCGCAACTGGACGCCGGACATGCGGAGTTCTGGAAGTCGGCATAAAGGTATTCGACCTTGGCCGTCAGGTTGTCGGTGATCGCGGCTTCGATGCCGGCACCGGCCGTCCAGCCCCATTCGGAGTTGTTGGTGGTCGGAAACCCGGCTGCAAAGGATTTGATGTCGGTTACGGCGCCGCCGCCGGTGGCGTAGACCATGATGCGGTCAAATGCGTAGCCGACCCGGCCTCGAACCGTGCCGAGGTAATCGCTCTGGGTGTTACAAGAAGGACCACCGGCTCCGAAGCAGCCGACGTTGGTCGTCGAGCCCTTGAGGCCCTGCCAATCAAAGTCGCCTTCCACGCCAAGCACGAGCTGGCCGATCTGATAATTGCCACCAACCGTTCCGCCGGCCAGACCGCCATTGACATCGAAGTTGCCGGTTGGGAACGACGACCAGTTGCTCTGGCCGAAGCCATAGCCGCCGTTCACACCGATATAGAACCCGCTCCAGTTATAGGCCGGCGATACCGGCACATAAGCTGCGGGCGCGCGCGGCGCCGGCGCCATGGGCGGCGGAAGATCGGCCGCGAACGCCTGCGTTGCGGCGGCAATCGCCAGTGCTCCGGCAATCAGTACACGCTTCATTGGATTCTCCTGTTCGGTCCGACACGCAACCGAATCGTCCCTTCTGATCCCCCGCTCCCTAGCCCATAAGTAACTAATTAACCTCTAAAAAGGCGTTGCAGGGAAACAACAGTCGGTCAGTTTCGATGGCCGCCCCGGTGCCGGATGTAGTCGTAGGTTCGCGGCCATCTTGAGGCGGCGGAGGAATACGGCTGAACAGTTTTCCCGAAAATCGGCTTTTTTCTTGCCTTTAGGTCAAGAACAAAATAGGAACAAAAGAGGCATTCCGGGCGCTGGCTAAAGTGCATTGTGGAAAGCGGCTATGGCGACAATCCTAGGCTGGCAGGGACGGAATACCGGCACTAGGTTCGCCGTAAGCGGCCCGCATTGAGCAGATCGTACGGGAGCGGCCTTTTTTAAATCGGAGACAGTCATGGCGGGAAGCGTCAACAAAGTCATCTTGATCGGCAATCTCGGCGCCGATCCCGAAATCCGGCGCACGCAGGACGGCCGGCCGATCGCAAATCTTCGTCTGGCCACGTCGGAATCGTGGAAAGACAAGAACACCGGTGAGCGCAAGGAAAAGACCGAATGGCATCGCGTCGTTATCTTCAATGAGAATTTGTGCAAGATCGCCGAGCAATATCTGAAAAAAGGCTCGAAGGTTTTCATCGAAGGCGCGCTGCAAACGCGCAAATGGCAGGATCAGTCCGGCCAGGATCGTTATTCCACGGAGGTCGTGCTGCAAGGGTTCCGTGGCGAGATGACTTTGCTCGAACTCGCGCGGCAGCAGCGGTGGCACGAGCGGCGGCGACTTCGGCGGTGACGACGCCGGCGGCGATTTCGGCTCGCCCGGACCGACGCGCAAGGTCGCAGCGGCAGCCGGCGCCCGATCTGGCGGCGGGGGCGGCGGCGACATGGACGACGAGATCCCGTTCTGAGTTTTTACGTCATTGCGAGCTGCGCGAAGCAATCCAGAACGGCGAGGCATATCTGGATTGCTTCGTCGCGGTGCTCGTCGCAATGATGAGTTATTCCGATGATCGACATCATCCTCGCCATCAAATTCGTGCACGTGCTGTTCGCCGCCGTGATGCTCGGCGCCTGGCTCGGTATTGCCGCATTCATGGTGTTCGCGCATCGCTCCCGTAACGCGTCGGTCATTGCGCTGATCGCGCAGTTCGTGGTGCGCTTCGAATTGTACGTCGTCGCCGCTGCCATCGCATTATTGCCGATCAGCGGATTTCCGCTCGCCGCCGCGATCGGATTGCGGCCAACCGACGAATTCTGGATTGTTGTTTCGATTGCGGTCTATGCCGCCGTCGTTGTCGGCTGGCTTGGTGCATTGTGGGTCGAATTCCGCATCCGACGCATGGCGCGGCAGGCCGCGCTCGGCGGAGTGCGATTGGGCGCGGATTATCAGCGGTTTTTCCGGATCTGGCTTGCGCTCGCGGTGCTGGTCCTGTCAGGCATGACGCTGCTGTTCCTGCTGATGATCTGGCAGCCTAGATTGAATTGAGCACCCGGCCTTATACCGCAGCCGCGTGCCGGGCTTTAACCGGCCAGTGCGAGCGCCGTCACATGTTGGTCCGCCAACGACTTAAGCGCGGTGCCAGCCAGGACGTAAGTAAGGCATTGCGGTAGCGGCATGCAGCCGGCGTCGCGGTAAAAGTTCAACGCCGCGTTATTATCGGAACGCACCGTCAGTTCCACGATTGGGCTGCCGATCTCGCGCGCAAACGCTGCAATCCGCGCCATCAACGCCGTGGCAATGCCGAGTGCGCGGTAGTCCGGTTCGACGAAAAGATCCTGTAGGAGAACCAACGGTCCGGGCCAGCCGGTGACGACGCGGCTGCTGCATGTCGCCATTCCGACTACTGAATTGCCAGCCGCAGAAATGCCGGGTTGCGCGTTAGAATATTCGGCGACGAATGCGCAAAATCTCGCGTCGGGACCAAAGCCGTCACGCAGCCAATGCGACTCATTTGCCCGTACCGCGTGCAGCGAGTTCTCGCTCTCGGCCAAAAGCCGTTTGAGGCGCATCAGTGCGGGGATATCGACCGGCTGCGCGCCGCGTACCACGAACGATCGGGCCGCTTTTGCATTCATGGCGTGGCAGCCTTTATGCGGTGATGTCGATCTTGTTGCCGGTTTTGCCGGTTGCGCTCGGGGCCGACGCCACGCTCGACCCGGTCACGTCGATGTCGGTGAGCGAGGCCTGCCGGCCGCCCTGCTTGTGCTGCGACAGCGACTGAGCCGCGTGCTGACTTGCGCCATGAATGTTGGGTGCCGAAATTCCCGAGACGGCCATAGCATGCTGTCCTGCGCGATGGGTCCTTAAACCCCGTCAATCGTGGGCTTGTATGGTTAACCGGGGATTAAGGGCGGCCGTTGGGCGATTGCATATTGCCTACGGCGGCCGCCGATCAAGCGTCCAGGGCCTCAAGCGTCCAGCGCTTGCCGGATCGCAGTCGCCAAGTGGGCGGCGACGATGGGCTTTTGAATCAATTCGACGCCCGGATCGAGTCGGCCCTGGTGAACGATGGCGTTGCGCGAATATCCGGTCATGAACACCACCTTCAAGGCCGGCTGACGTTGTCTCGCTGTGTCCGCAAGCTGGCGGCCGTTCATGCCGGGCATGACGACATCGGTGAGGAGGAGGCGGATGGTTTTGTGCGCATCGAGAAGGCGAAGCGCTTCGTCGGCGCCGGGCGCCTCCAGCACATCATAGCCGAGCCTCCCAAGTGCCTCGACGATATACGCGCGCACCTCGGCATCGTCCTCGACGACGAGAATGCATTCGCCGGCCTTGCCACGCCGCGGCTCGCTTTGGACCTCCTCCCGCGGCGAATATTTTCCCATGAAGCGAGGCAGGTAGATTTTGACAGTCGTGCCCTCGGCCCGTTCGCTGTAGATTTTCACGTGTCCGCCGGATTGTTTGACGAAACCGTAAACCTGGCTGAGTCCGAGACCGGTGCCCTGGCCGGTCTCCTTGGTGGTGAAAAACGGCTCGAACGCGCGATCGATAATCGCCTTTGACATTCCCACGCCGGTGTCGGTCACCGCGATCTGCACGTATTGGCCGGGGCGCGTATCGGCGTTCTGCCGGCAATACGCTTCATCGAGATAGGTATTGCCGGCCTCGACCGTGAGCTTGCCGCCGTTCGGCATCGCGTCACGCGCGTTCACGGCAAGATTGATGATGGCGGTTTCAAGCTCGGCAGAATCCGCCTCGATCGGCCATACGCCGCCACCGCCGACAATTTCGAGCAAAATAACCTCGCCGAGCGTCCGCCTGAGGAAATCGGACAGGCCATGCAGGAGACGATTGACATCCAGCGCGGCGGGATTGAGCGGCTGCTGGCGGGAAAATGCCAACAGCCGTTTTGTCAGCGTGGCCGCCCGCTGCGCGCCTTGCATGGCGCTTTCCAGCCGCCGCTCCAGCTTGACTTGCGCGCCGTCGGTCCACGATTCCAATTGCCGCAACGCGGTGTCGAGATTGCCGATGATGATGGTGAGAAGATTGTTGAAATCATGGGCTACGCCGCCGGTGAGATGGCCGATCGCATCCAGCCTTTGCGTCTGCCGCAGCACGGACTCGGCGGCCTCGCGACGATCCTGTTCGGCGTAGAGGCGCTGCGTTCTTTGCAGCACCACAAGCACGGCGCCGAATAGCAACGCGGTCGCCGGTATGCCGAAGATGAGGTACGACGCCATGCCGCTCATCCAGTCGTTTCTGATCTGGGCGGTATCGATGCCGGCGAGCACATAGAGTGGAAAGCCGGGCAGGCGGCGGTACCCGACGCGCCGCTCGACGTTGTCGTTTTCCCCGGCGGAAGTGTAAAAGCCGTTCGCTGGCGCCGCGACGAGGCTGCGGTGAAATCCGCTGCGTTCGCCAAGCTGCACATCGCCGGCAGCGGGCGGAAAGCGCGCCAGCATCGTGCCGTCTTCACGCACCATTGCGAATTGCAGGCCGCCGCCGCTCACGAGGCGTGAATAAAATCTGCGGAAATCGCTTCCGAGCAGCGACATCTCGATGACGCCGGCGAATTTGCCGTCGGCTTCATGGCGTGCCTTGTTGAATGTGAAGTAAGGCTGCCCGCCGGACACGGATTGATGGACGCCGCCGATATAGATGCCCGGCGGACCGTCGCGCGGCACGGTGAAATAATCTTCGGCGCTGAAGTCCTGATACGTTAATGCCGGTGTTTCCCGCGTCATCACTTGGGGGTGCCCGGTCGGTCCGAAGATCCAGATGGACTGCACTTCTGGCAGCGCGCTCTGAATCTGTCGCAGCCGCTGATGCAATTGCGGCTCGGCGATGGCTATTTCGGTTTCGGTTTTGCCGGCGACGAGGTCATCGATGGTATCGATGGCGAGATTCATCGACTGAAAGACTTTGAGCGCCTGTTCTTGCATTACATCAAGGGAGCGCTCGATCCGCTCATCGGCCAAAGCCTGGGTCGAGCGATAGGCCCGCCAACTGGCAAAGAGGAAAAACAATATCGGCAGCAAAAGCGCGGCGACCGCCAGTGTTTGCAACAAACGGACGGTCGTACCGCGCGCGTGGCTGTCCTTCGCAAGTTTGGTGGCGACTTCGTTGGGCAGAGCGGCGTCGGCCATGATTTGTGATTCTGCGCGTGCCGCTTCTGAATGAACAATGCCGGCAGTCTAAACGCGATGCAGTTGTCACAATAGAGGAAAATCGCCTGACAACGGCAAACAGCAGGAAAGGTTCCGCCTAACCCGCCAGCACGATGCGGATGCCGTCGACGACATATTGCACGGCGAGTGCCGCGAGCAGCACACCGAGCAGCCGCGACAGCACGATATTCCCGGTCATGCCAAGCAGCCAGCCGATCCACTCGGCGCAAAGAAAGCTGACCAGAGACGCCGCCGCGACCGCGGCGATCGCTGCAATCAAGATCGCGTGCAGGACGATATCGCCGTCCGCGCGGCCCGCCAGCAGCACGGTCGCGGTGATGGCGCCCGGGCCGGCGAGCAGCGGGATGGCGAGCGGAAAGGCGGCGACGTTGCGCACCCGCTCTTCGAGCGCCTGCTCGGCGGCTTCGCCTTCATGGCGGCTGCGCACGCCGAACACCATCTCCGTGGCGATCGAGAACAGCAAAAGGCCGCCGGCAATGCGAAACGCCGATAGCGAGATTTCCAGTGTATGGAGCAGCCAATCGCCGATGAGTGCCGCGCCGATAAGAATGCCACCGGCGATCATGCTGGCGCGTACGGCAACGCTGCGGCGGGATTGGCGCGGCATGCCGTCGGTGACGACAAGGAATGTCGGCGACAGTGCCACTGGGTCGACGACGACGAACAGCGTTATGAGCGCCGAAATCGCAAAATCGAACACCATCTGACGAAGTCTCCGAGCCGTTGCTGCGCCATTGTGCCCGCTTCATATGGCGTGGTCGTGCTGGCTTCGCCGTGTGGCCGCCAAAGGCCGTCCAAATGGCGCTATAAGGCCTTGAAATAAATACGGAAAATCCTATCTATCGACTGCCGATAAAGGTGGCGCGGTGACGCCCAATCGGCTATGAAAATCGCAGTCGATTCGTACAGGATTCTCGCTTTTGTCAGATCAAGACAGTTCTCCGCCGAGTGACAGCGGTCCGTCCGATATTCGCCCCGTGTCGATCACGGAGGAAATGAAGAAGAGCTACCTCGATTACGCCATGAGCGTGATCGTGGCGCGCGCTTTGCCTGACGCACGCGATGGGCTCAAGCCGGTGCACCGGCGCATTCTCTATTCGATGCACGAAAACGGCTACGAGTGGAACAAGCCGTACCGTAAATCGGCGCGCGTCGTCGGCGACGTCATCGGTAAATATCATCCGCACGGCGACCAGTCGATCTACGACGCACTTGTCCGCATGGCGCAGGAGTTTTCCATGCGCCTGCCGCTGATCGACGGCCAGGGCAATTTCGGCTCGGTCGACGGCGATGCGCCGGCGGCCATGCGCTACACCGAAGTGCGGCTGGAGAAGGTGGCGCAGTCGCTGGTCGACGATCTCGACAAGGACACCGTCGACTTCCAGGAAAACTACGACAATACCGAACGCGAGCCGGTGGCGCTGCCGGCGCGGTTCCCCAATCTTCTGGTCAATGGCGCCGGCGGCATCGCCGTCGGCATGGCGACCAATATCCCGCCGCACAATCTCGGTGAGGTGATCGACGCCTGCGTGGCCTTGATCGACAATCCCGCGCTCTCGATCGAGGACTTGATTGCCATCGTTCCAGGACCGGATTTTCCGACCGGCGGCATCATTCTCGGGCGTCAGGGCATCCGTTCCGCCTATCATCTCGGCCGCGGCTCCATCGTCATGCGCGGCAAGGTGGAATTCGAAGAGCTGCGCGGCGAACGCCAGGCGATCATCATTTCGGAAATTCCCTATCAGGTGAACAAGGCGCACCTCGTCGAGCGCATCGGTGAACTGGTGCGCGACAAGAAGCTCGAAGGCATTTCCGCGCTGCGCGACGAATCCGACCGGGACGGCTTCCGTGTCGTGATCGAAATGCGGCGCGACGCCGTGCCCGACGTGGTGCTCAACCAGCTCTACCGTTTCACCGCACTGCAATCATCGTTCGGCGCCAACATGGTCGCGCTCGACAATGGCCGGCCGCTGGTGATGAATCTCAAAGACCTTCTGACGCTGTTTTTGGCGTTCCGCGAGGAGGTCATCTACCGGCGCACCAAACATCTGCTCGGCAAGGCGCGCGATCGCGCTCACGTACTGGTTGGGCTCGCCATCGCGGTGGCCAATATCGACGAAATGATCAGGCTGATCCGCGCCGCCAAGGACGCCAACGAGGCGCGCGAGCAATTGATGGAGCGCGACTGGGCGGCGAAGGACGTCGCCGCCATGGTCACGCTGATCGACGATCCGCGCCACAGTGTGTCGCCAGCCGGCACCACGAAACTCTCCGCCGAGCAGGCCAAGGCTATTCTCGATCTGCGCTTGCAGCGCCTGACCGCGCTCGGCCGCGACGAGATCAAGGCCGAGCTCGACAAGCTCGCCCTGGAAATCGCCGATTATCTCGATATTTTGCGCTCGCGCGCCCGCATTCAGGCCATCGTCAAGGAAGAGCTTGCCGCTATCAGGAGCGAGTTCGCGACGCCCCGCCGCACCGTGATCATCGATCAGGAAGGCGAGATGGAGGACGAGGACCTCATCCAGCGCGAGGATATGGTCGTCACGGTGTCCCACGCCGGTTACGTCAAGCGCGTGCCGCTCTCGACCTATCGGGCACAGCGTCGCGGCGGCAAAGGCCGCGCCGGCATGCAGACGCGCGAAGAGGATTTCGTCACCCGGCTGTTCGTCGCCTCGACCCACACGCCGCTCTTGTTCTTCTCATCGCGCGGCCAGGTCTACAAAGAGAAGGTGTGGCGGCTGCCGCAGGCCGCACCGCAGGCGCGCGGCAAGGCGCTGATCAATATTCTTCCACTGGAGCAGGGCGAAAGCATCACCACCATCATGCAACTGCCCGAGGACGAACAGACCTGGGACAAGCTCGACGTGATGTTCGCCACCACGCGCGGCACGGTTCGGCGTAACAAACTCTCTGATTTTTCCGATGTGCGACGCTCCGGCATCATCGCCATGAAGCTCGACGAGGGCGACGCTATCGTCGATGTGCAGATCTGCACGGTGAATGACGACGTGCTGCTCACCGCCGCCGGCGGCCAGTGCATCCGCTTTGCCGTCGACGACGTGCGCGTGTTCCAGGGCCGCACCTCGATCGGCGTACGCGGCATCGCTCTCGGTGACGGCGACAAGGTGATCTCGCTGTCGATCCTGCGCCACGTCGAGGCCAGCGCCGAGGAGCGCGCCGCCTATCTCAAGCGCGCCAGCGCGGTGCGCCGCGGCACCAACGGGGACGGCGAGGAGAACGGCGCCACCGACGGTGAGGAGGCCGAGGGTGCGATCGAGCTCGGCGAGCAGCGCTATGTCGTTATGTCGGAGGCCGAGCAGTTCGTGTTGACGGTGTCCGAAAAAGGTTTTGGCAAGCGCACCTCATCCTACGAGTACCGCACCACCGGCCGTGGCGGCAAAGGTATCGTCGCCATGGCGATCACCGAGAAGAACGGCCGCTTGGTGGCGTCATTCCCGGTCGAGGATTCAGACCAGATCATGCTGGTCACCGACGGCGGCCAATTGATCCGCTGCCCGGTCGACGGCATCCGCATCGCCGGCCGCTCGACCCAAGGCGTCATCGTGTTCTCGACCGCCGAAGGCGAGAAAGTCGCATCGGTGGAGCGGCTTACCGAAGAGGGGCAGGACAGCGACGAGAACGGTGGCGAATAATCGCGGTTTCTGTAGCGAGAACTCTCGTACAGTTCGGGGTTGGTCATCCACGTGGCCCGGCGTAGCGAAGGTCTACACCCATAATGGAACTATTTAGGCGACAGAGGATTGGATTGCGTCATCCCTATTAGGCGATCGGCCATGTATCTTTCCAACCAAAGTCTTTTTGTTATCCTTGTCGTGGGAATCGTCGCCGGCTGGCTCGCCGGCCGGGTCATGCGAGGCGGTGGATTTGGGTTGATCGGCGATTTGCTCGTCGGATTGGTCGGCGCCTTCATCGGCGACTGGTTGTTGCCGCAGCTCGGAATTCACCTCGGCGTCGGCATGGTTGCGCTCATCATCAATGCCTTTATCGGAGCGGTCGTGTTTCTCCTCATTCTCCGCCTCGTCGGCGGCGGAGGCTGGGGTTATCGTACCCGATGGGGCGGCCGCTGGTAGTGCCGAGGGAAATTAGGTGCTCTTGACCACGCTTCTTGGCGCCTGGCGTAGTGAAGGGGGCTCATCGCCCCCTTTTTCGCACTGTGCGGATCGTGCTCTAAATAGTCATCAGGCCAATGCGAGGCGCTCCATGACAATGCCGATCACGCTCAACGACATCACGATTTACCCGGTTGTCGAACAGCAGGGCGCGTTCTTCGAGCTGAAGGGCTTTTTCCCCACTCTGAGCAAGGAAATGCTCGACGAAAACCGCTCCTGGCTCGAGCCGGAATTCATCGATCCTTCGAATGGCAATCTGGTGCTCTGTATCCAGGGTTTTGTGATCAAGACGCCGCACCACAACATCCTGATCGATTCCTGCGTCGGCAATCACAAGTCGCGGCCGACGCGGCCGTTCTGGAACATGATGAACAGCGACCGCTTCGAGAAGGGGCTGGGCGCTGCGGGCCTCACGGTAAACGACATCGACTATGTGATGTGCACGCATCTGCACGGCGATCATGTCGGCTGGAATACCCGCCTCGACAACGGCCGCTGGGTGCCGACCTTTCCCAAGGCGAAATATATCATGGCCGACCGCGAGCTTGCGCACTGGACGCAGCGCGAGAAGGACAATCCCGCGAGCGTGCCGTGGATCACCGACTCGGTGCTGCCGATCGTCGCCGCCAAACGCGAGCAGATTGTGAAAAGCGATTTTGCCTTCAACGAGCAGGTCCGGCTCGTTCCGACGCCGGGCCACACCATCGACCACTTCTCGGTCCTGGTCGGTCGCTCGGGCGAGGACGCCTTCATCACCGGCGACATGATCCATTCGCCGTTGCAGGGCAAATATCCCGATCTCGGCATGATGGCGGATTACGATTCACCGCAGGCCGGACAGACACGGCGCAAAATCTTCGACCGCTTCTGCGAGGAGCGCACCATCATGTGCGCCAGCCATTTTCCGGCGCCCTCGACCGGCCTCGTGCGGCGCTGGGGCGACGGCTACAAATTCGTTTCGGCCGGTCGGCTAAATGGGGCCCAAAGCGCGCCGCGCGTCGCCTATTCGCCCTTCCATTGCGGCGGACGCTTGTTGAGAAATGCCTCCATGCCTTCGCGAAAATCGCTGGCTCATGTAGCACATCAGGATCAGGTCCTCGCCTTCCTCGCGGGTAAGACGCCGCTGCAGGCGCGACAACGCCTGTTTGGTGGCGTTGAGCGTCAGCGGCGCGTGGCCGGCGATCTGGACCGCAAGCTCGTCGGTGCGGTGTTGCAACGCCGGCAAATCCTCGACGACTTCGGTGAGCAATCCGGCGCTGGCGGCTTCCTCGGCGCCGACCAGCCGCGCGGTGAAGATGATGTCCTTGACGCGCGCCGGCCCGATCAAGGCGGTCAGCCGGCTGATATTGGACATCGACAGGCAATTGCCCAGCGTACGGGCGATCGGAAAGCCCATTCGCGTCGTCTTGGTGCCGATGCGCAGATCGCAACACGCCGCGATGCCGGCGCCGCCGCCGGTGCAGGCGCCGGTAATCGCAGCGATCGTGGGTACGCGGCATTGTTCGAGCTGAGTGAGGACGCGGTCGATGCGCGATTCATAGTCGAGCGCATGCTGCGGCGTCGTGAACGCGCGGAACTGGTTGATGTCGGTACCCGAGGCAAATGCCTTGTCGCCGGCGCCGGTGAACACCAGGACCTTGATCGAACGGTCGCTGTTCGCCTGCTGGCAGATTTGCGCCAGCCGCTCGTACATCGCGAAGGTGAAGGCATTGCGCGCCTGCGGCCGGTTGAACGTCACCCGGCCGATGCCGTCACGCAGGTCGAAAAGGATGTCGTTGGAAGCGTCGGTTTGCTGGTCCATGGCTATGCCCCTTGGTTTTACTGCCCGCGCCGCACGGCGGACGCGAAGCGCTTGGCTTCTTCCGCCGCGCGGAACAGCGCTTTTGCCTTGTTGATGCATTCCTGTTGCTCGAATGCCGGATTGCTGTCGGCGACGATGCCGGCGCCGGCCTGGACGTACATCGTACCGTCCTTGATCAGCGCGGTGCGCAGCACGATGCAGGTATCCATTTCCTCGCCGGCCGAAAAATAGCCGACGCAGCCGGCATAGAGCGAGCGCTTCTCTTTCTCGAGTTCGTCGATGATCTGCATGGCGCGCACCTTCGGCGCGCCGGAGACCGTGCCGGCCGGGAATCCCGCGGCCAGCGCGTCGAGCCGGTCGCTGCCCTTGCGCAACTTGCCTTCGACGTTGGAGACGATGTGCATCACCTGGCTGTAGCGCTCGATGAAGAATTGATCGGTGACCTTGACGGTGCCGATCTCTGCGACACGGCCGACGTCGTTCCTGCCGAGATCGAGCAGCATGAGATGCTCGGCGCGCTCCTTGGGATCGGCGAGGAGTTCCGCTTCGAGCGCCTGGTCTTCGTGCGGAGTCGCGCCGCGGCCGCGCGTGCCGGCAATGGGGCGGATGGTGACGGTGCCGCGGGCGGCCTTGACCAAAATTTCGGGGCTCGATCCGGCGATGGCAAAACCGCCGAAATCGAGGAAAAACAAATAAGGCGATGGATTGACCCGGCGCAGCGCACGGTAGAGCGCGAACGGCGGCAGCGCGAACGGCGCCTCGAAGCGCTGCGACAGCACGACCTGAAAGATATCGCCCGCGGCGATGTATTCCTTGGCGGCGAGCACCATGCGCTTGAAGTCTTCGGGCGTGGTGTTCGATCGCGGCGCAACGTCGGGCGGTCCCGGATCCGCGTCCACCGCCGCCTTGTCGAGCGGCTTGTCGAGGGCATCGACCACGGCGGAAAGGCGTTCGGTGGCGCGGGCCAGAGCCGATTTCGCCGATATGCGCGGTTGCGCGCGCACCGGAGAAACGACGGTGATGGTGTCCTCGACGGCGTCGAACGCGATCACCAGCGTCGGGCGTAGCAGGATCGCATCCGCAATGCCGATCGGATCGGGGCCGGGCGCAGCGAGCGAACTCCTCCATCTGCCGCACCATGTCGTAGCCGAGATAGCCGAACACGCCGGCCGCCATCGGCGGCAGCGAGTCCGGCAGCGCGATCCGGCTTTCGCCGATGAAGGCGCGCATCGCTTCGAGCGGCGGCGCGGCGAGCGGCGCGAATGCCTTTGGATCGCTCTGGGCCTTCCGGTTTATCTCGGCCAGTTTGCCGTCGGCGCGGAAAATCATATCGGGCTCCAGCCCGATGATTGAATAACGCCCGCGCACCGCGCCGCCTTCGACGGACTCCAGAAGAAAGCTCGCTGGCTTGCCGTTGGCGATCTTCAGGAAGGCGGAGACGGGGGTTTCCAGATCGGCGACGAGCGTCGTCCATACGACCTGAGCGTCGCCGGCGTCATAGCGCGCGGCGAACTCTTCCGCCGAGGGCTCGATCTGCATTCAATTGGTATCCGGAGCGCCGTTGCCGAGCGCCTGAGCCAGCGCCGCCTGATTGATGCTGGTGCCGAGTTCGTCCTCGAGCGACGCCATGTACTGACCGAACACATCGTCGCTGATATCGCGAACGAGCTTTTGATCGATCTGCTTGGCATTGGCCGAATTCGGATCCACGGGCGGTATTTTGTCGTCGGTCACGCGGAACACGATCCAATCGGTCGGCTTGTCGCCCTCGGCGCTGTTCACGCCGTCCTTCGCGGTATGGAAAATGGCGTCGGTCATTCGCGCCGATATTGCCGGCGTCGGCTGGCCGCGCTTGATCCCTGTCGCCGTCTCGACCTTGACATCGTTGGCCGCCGCCAGCGTCTCGAGCGGCGTGCCGCCCTTGAGCTTATCGAGAATGTCGGCGGCTTTGGCCTTCAGCCGCGAGGCGATCTCGTCGTCGCGCCAATGCTGTTCGACCTCGCTCTTCACCTCGTCGAGATTGCGGTCGTGCGCCGGCGTGATGCCGGCGACATCGTACCAGATGAAGCCGCTTTGCGCTTCGAGCGGATCGTTGTCGACGCCGACGTCGGTCGCGAATGCAGCGTTGACGATCTGTCCGGCGTTGGGTCCCTGAATCGCGGCTTTGCCGCTGGGATCGTGCCCGGAGCGGTCGACCGCGTCATAGGTGACGACAGGCAGCTTCAATTTTTGCGCCGCTTCTTCCAGCGACGCGCCGCCGGCGCGGTCATCCTCGATCTTGTCGTGGATGTCCTGCACCATGTTGCGGGTTCGCGCCATTGCGAGATCGTTGCGGATTTGCGGCGCGACGTCGGCGAAGGTCTTGGCCTCTTCAGGGACGATCTTGCTCACGGTGACGATGACCGCGCCGAAGCGGCCCTGCACCGGATCGCTGACCTCACCCTCCTTGAGCGAGAAGGCGGCATCGCCGACGGCCGGATCGATGATCGTCGACTTCGTCACCGTGCCGAGATCGAGATCCTGCTCCTTGATGCCGCGTTCGGCGGCGAGCGCGGCAAACGTGGTGCCGCTCTTGAGGCGCGCGCTGGCGGCCTGCGCTTCGGCCATGGTCGGAAACACCATCTGCTCGATGTGGCGCTTCTCCGGCGTGATGTAGCGGCTGCGGTTGCTGTCGAATACCTGCTTTACGTCGTCGTCGGAGACCTCCACGGTCTTGGCGAGTTCGGTTGGCGTCGCCGTGACAGATCACGATCTTGCGGTATTCCGGCGCGCGGAACAGGATTTTGCGGTCGTCGAAATATTTGCTGATCTGTTCGTCGGTCGGCGGCGCAATGTCGCCGGCCTGTGCCGGACCGAGCGCCACGTAAGCGATGCTGCGTTCTTCGTTCTGGAATTGATTGACGGCGTCGAGCCAGGCCCGCGGCGACGGGATGTCGCCAGACACCGAATTGATGATCTGGCGGCGCACCGTGGTGCTGCGCTGATCGGCGACGAAGCGCTGTTCCGTGAGATTGGCGTTGAGCAGCGCATCCTGAAATCGGGCGCGGTCGAATTTGCCGTCCGGCGTCTGGAATGCCGGATTGCTGGTGATACGGCGCGAGATTTCGGCGTCGGTGAGGCCGAGCCGCATCTGCGTGGCGCGCTGGTCGAGACCTGCCTGCGCAACCATCTCGCTGAGCACCTGCCGCTGCAATCCGAAGGCGCTGGCCTGTTCCGGCGTGATCGGCTTGCCGATTTGCCGCGACAACGCATCAACTCGGTCTTGATAGGCCTGGCGGAACTGATCGGAGCTGATTTCGGTCTTGCCGATGGTGGCAAGCGCCGAGCGGCCGAAGCCGTTGAAAATGTCGTTGATACCCCATAGCGCGAAGATGCCGGCGAGCAGCGTCATGACCGCACCCATCACGATGCGGCCGAGCCAGGTGTTGGAGGCGTTGCGAATACCGCGAAGCATGTGTCCAATGCTCTGGTGTGATGCCGGATCGGTTTTTCGGCCGAGGGCGGCGCATAATAGGGAGCGCCGCGTTGCGCCGCAACCGACGGGATTTGCTGGTAGTGTCCTAATTTGACCACTTGTACCACTTGGGCGGCACGTAACACTCTTCAGAGCGGCGGGGAGAAGCAGGCGTTTGCGGAAAACTCACCGTGAAGTAGCCCTTCGTGGTCATGCAGGAAATCGATAAGTTCTTTGAAGTTGTCACTCGGATTGGCAATTTCTGCTTGGCAAAATCGCCGCAACTCTGAGATTGCATTCAGCAAAATCCCGCTCTACCCGCTCCATCTTTCTGCCGCACCCGGCAACGCAAACCGCCGCAAGGGCAATTCCAGCATACGCGCGCATCATTTGGATTTGGCTTCCGCCACGATAGCCGCCCTTACCGCTTCCGCAGGCGACGTAACCGGCGGCACATGCAGCACCGCAAAGAACCGCCGCTTATCGCTGCCCTCTATCGGCGATGACCAGGCATAGGCTTTGTTGGCCTTGGGATGGCCGTGGATTTGGAAAACGTGGACGACGCCTTCCCAGACCAGCCCTTGCCACCGAATAACTCGCTGACGGGCACGGATTGAACAAGTGTAGCCGTGCAGCGGTGTTGAACTTCGACAGCATGTTTCAACTGGTCTGACGGCACGTCTATTCCGGTCATCGCGACACCCTAGCACAACCATTGATTGACGATATAATGCGGCTCCACGAAAGGCGGAAGCGTTTATGTCGGACCTTTTTCGGACGACGACGACGGGCATCTGTTCGCCTCCCAAAAGCCTACTCGGCTGCCATGGGAGATCAACTCGGCTGAAGCGGCAATTGACAAAAACATCCGCGATGTCCGGTACATCGTTCGCGAATACCCCGCCGAAGTTGTGGTGCAAAAGTATTTGATCGGCCGAGACGAAGACAAGAACGAAATATATGTACCGGATTATCAACGCGAACTCGTTTGGTCCGAAAAAAATCAGTCGAGATTCATCGAGTCGATGCTTATTGGTTTGCCAATACCGTTCCTATTCGTGGCGGATATAAGCGATAGTGAATGACCTGCTCCCCAACTTGCCCCCATTCATAAGTAGAGTCTGTTCCGGTTATGCCCCGGATCGGGGCGTGCTGCGAACTCGGTTGGTGTGAGCCCGTCGAGGCTCGTGTGCGGTCTGTTGGTGTTATAGTCGATCCTCCATTCTTCGATGATTTCGCGCGCGTCCTTGAGATTGCTGAACAGGTGCTCGTTGAGGCACTCGTCCCGCAGACGACCGTTGAAGCTTTCCACAAAGCCATTCTGCATCGGTTTACCGGGAGCGATGTAGTGCCATTCGACGGCATGCTCCTGTTGCCAGGCCAGGATGGCGTTTGAGGTGAGCTCGGTGCCGTTGTCGCTGACAATCATGCCTGGATAACTCCGCAGTTCAGCGATGCGATCAAGCTCACGCGCGACACGCAGGCCAGTGAGCGACGTGTCCACGACCAGGCCGAGACATTCCCGGGTGAAGTCATCGACCAGCGTGAGAATGCGGAAGCGCCGGCCGCTGACCAGCGTGTCCGCCACGAAGTCGAGCGACCAGCGCAGATTGCGACCCTGCGGCACTGCCATCGGCGCCCGGGTGCCGAGGGCCCGCTTGCGGCCACCGCGCTTGCGCACGGTCAGGCGCTCTTCCTTGTAAAGCCGATAGAGCTTCTTGCGATTGAGCTTGATGCCCTGGCGCTTCAGCATCAGACCAAGACGCCGATAGCCGAACCGACGTCGCTGCGACGCCAGCTCCCGCAGCCGCTTGCGCAGCTCTTCATCGCCAGACCTCTTTGACGCATAGCGATAGGTCTTCGGATGCAGGCCGACCAGCCCGCAGGCCCGCCGTTGCGAGTAGCTCTTCTCTCGGACAGCCCAGGTCACAGCACGTCTCCGCAAACTGGGCGTCAGAAGTTTTTTCCGAGCATCTCCTTGAGCGTCGATGCGTCGAGCATCGTCTCCGCCAGCAGCTTCTTCAGCCTGCGGTTCTCTTCCTCCAGCGCCTTCAGCTTGCGGGCGTCGGAGATCTCCATCCCGCCATAGCGCGATCGCCATTTGTAGAACGTGGCATCGCTGATGCCGTATTTCCGGCACGCATCGCCAGCCGATAATCCAGCCGCGTGCTCCTTCAGCACCCTGATGATCTGCTCTTCGGTAAATCTGCTCTTGCGCATGTCCGTCTCCTGAAGGAACGGACTCTACCCAAAATCGAGGGCGTTTAAGGGGAGCAGGTCATGAAGACCCTGCTAACGCAGGAAGGTTAGAAATAGTCGATGGAGTCCAGCGCATTCGAACTCTTGCGCGGTTCCTGACAGGTGAACTTGTATTGAATGATTTGGAACGGCTCAGTCGCCTCAACAGATTCAAATTCGCCGATTTGCATCCTTCGAGGCGGCGGCGCTTTAGACGCTCCACTTTACGACTGATAGAGCTCACCGAAAGTGTCACTGAGGATGTTCGTCGCGATATGTTCGACCGCATTAACACGGGTGCGGTTGGCTTGGAGGCGGTCGAGGTTCGGCGGGGCATGGAGCCGGGGCCGTTCCTACATCTGACCACCGAACTAGCGGCTGATCCACTGTTGCACACGTTGGCTCCAATCTCGATCGGGCTTCAGAAGCGCTATGAATATGAAGAACTTGTCACTCGGTTTTTTGCGTTTCTGAACCGATATAAGAAGTATGGCCTCGGCCCTGAAGGCAAAGTCGTAAAGAATTTCCTATTGTCCTATGTGCAGGACACGAACGAGCAACTTCAAAGCGATCCGAACCTGCTGGACCCAATGAGAGAGGAATGGAAACGAATGCTTGCGTTCGTTCACCCGTATTTCCCTGACGGTTTTAAGAAACTGGACCGGGGCGAAAAGTACCGCCGGGTTCGTTTTGAGGCCATTGCTGTTGGTATTGGCCTAGCACTTAATGAGAGTCAAAATCTGGTGCCTGCTAATCTCGATTGGCTTAAAAGCAAAGAATTTAAGGAATGGACTACAAGTGACGCATCGAACAATCGCGCAAATTTAATTGGCCGCGTTGAATTTGTCCGCGACAAACTGTTGGGAAAATGAGTTCTGAGTTTCTCG